>NZ_JANTYT010000001.1:0-1294150 GCF_024808825.1 Rhizobium sp. BK661
CTGCTATAATCGGCCGACTGAAATTTGAGGGCATTCACCAGACATATAATGGTGCGTCCCTTACAGGAGACAAAACCCATAGGGTTTTGCTCCGGCAGTAAGAGCAAACCGCAAAGCGGTTTACTCTATCGCGACAACTCCGAAGGAGTTGCGCTGGCGCGGGGTGGAGCAGCCCGGTAGCTCGTCAGGCTCATAACCTGAAGGCCGCAGGTTCAAATCCTGCCCCCGCAACCAAACAAACTTGAATATTTGCACATTCAAGGCGCCTGATACAAAGCTCCTCCGCTCAAGCGTCGAGGAGCTTTTTTGCGTTTCTGCCAAGTGTCCAGCTCGACGGATGCGATCCTGGTCATCAAATCATTCTGTGCGGCGGTGATGAACTGCTGCTCCATCAGGTCCAGAACCTCCATCGAGGCCATGATGTTGGCGATCGAGCCGTGCACCTGCAGACCGGCCGGCTGATGGCCCGGGGTCTTGCCGATCACGGTACCCGGTTCAGGCTGCCAGCAGCCAGGGGAGACGAGTTTACTCATGGTGGCGGGCCGGATCCACGCGATGCATCGAAGCCGATCGTGCGACCGAAGGCGATGGATGAGCCCGATCTGAGGATCGAAATGCTGAAGGTCAAGGCGCGGAATTTTCACTAATGCCCTCGCGGCGGACGGCGAGCTACGGCTGCCTGAAGACAATCATTTTTTCTGCCGTCATCTCACGCGCAGTATATGGAATACCGCCGACCCCATAGCCTGATGTCCGCCGACCGGCAAACGGCATCCAGTCGGTCCGAAACGCGCTGTGGTCATTGACCATAACAGTCGAGGCATCAAGGCGCTCGGCCGCCTTGAGCGCAACGGCGAGATCACGCGTGAAGATGCTGCTCTGAAATGAGACCGGCAACGAATTTGCCTCATGAATGGCCTCATCGAGACTGGAAAATGAAAAGATGCAGGTGACCGGGCCGAACGCTTCTTCGTGTGATATCGTCGATTTTTGGGGCGGCTCCATGAGAACAGCAGGCGCCAACGTTGTGCTGCTGAGGCGTCCACCTCCGACAAGGCGCGCACCGTCCGAGGCGGCTTGCGCGACCCAGTCTGCGACCCGGTCGGCTTCTTCAGGCGTAATGAGTGGGCCGACTTCGGTTTGGGCAAGCAGGGGGTCTCCGACGCGCAGTCGCCCGACACGCTCGGCGAACCGTTCGACGAAGGCATCCTTGAGAGACCCATGGACATAGATGCGTTGGACGGAGACGCAAACCTGACCCGCATGATAGTAGCCGCCCTTCGCGAGCGGTTCGATGATTGCGTCGATATCGGCAGTCTGGTCGATGATAACGGGGGCCACGCCGCCGTGCTCGAGTGCGCAGCGGGTTCCCGGCGCCAGATTGGCGCGCAGATGCCAGCCCACCGCGGCTGAGCCGATGAAGCTCAGGAAGGCGATCCGCGGATCGCTTGCAAAGGCGCTCGACAGATCGCGGCTCTCGGGGAGCAGGGTCTGGACCCAGCCATCCGGTATGCCTGCTTCATGGACGAGCTTGACCAGCTCCAGGCAGCTAAGCGGCGTGGTGGCGGCGGGCTTGACGATGACAGGACAGCCCGTGGCGATCGCCGGCGCGATCTGGTGAACAATGAGATTGAGAGGATGGTTGAACGCCGAAATTGCGGCAACCACGCCGATGGGTTCCAGGATCGTCCAAGCGCGGCGGCCCTCGCTGGCCGGGGTGACGCCCATCGGTATCTCGGAGCCACCTCGGCTGCGAAGCAGTTCGGCGGCGTTTTGAATCCCATCGATCGCCCGATCGGTTTCAACCAATGCATCGGTGTAGGGCTTGCCGCCTTCTCGTGCGATGCGTTTTGCGAACGTCTCGCGTTGCTGCAAAACCAGATCGGCAAGGCGGAGGAGAACCGCCCGACGCTGGTGCGGCTGCAGCCAGCCGCGCCTGTCCTCGAAGCGTTTGCGGGCGAGGGTCAGCTTGCTTTCAAGTGCTGTGGCGTCGTCCGTCGGAAGATCGGCGATATGTTCGCGATCATAGGCTTGCACGACTTCAAGCATGAGATCCTCCGTTCCAGTTACTCTCCGAGCGCGACAGCTTCGAGGACAAGCGCCGAGCGATCCGCCAACGCCGGAACACGGGCGAGATAGGCCTGGTAGTGCTGCGTCTGGCGATGGGCTTCGACCGCCTCCGCGTCACGATAGAGCTCATCGAGCACGTAGCGCGTGGGCATTGAGGTGTCTCGCCATATGTCCCAGCGCAGATTGCCCGGCTCTGCCCGGCAATGCGGGATCATGCCGATCAGCAACTCGCGCAGTTCATCCGCCTTGCCGGGATGTGCAGTCAGGCTGGCGGTGATTTTCACGAATGATTGCGGCATGATGGTTCTCCCGTTTGACGTTGCTGCCTAGGCCAAAGAGGCGCGGTCTCGCAGGGCCGCAAGCAGCTTCTTTCCGAGTTCGCCTGCCGAAGCGGGATTCTGGCCCGTGATCAAACGTCCGTCGACGACGACATGCTCCTGCCAATTGGCAACCGACGAATAGTCGGCGCCCTCGGTTCTGAGCGCGTCCTCGAGTTCGTAGGGCACGTCCTCGCGGGCATAGTCATATTCCTCTTTCGTGGAGAAGCCCGTGAGCTTTTTGCCATGGACGAACGGTTTGCCGTCTCCGACGTCCACACCGAGCAGCGCGCAGGGTCCGTGGCACACGGCGGTCACCAGCTTGTTCGTCGTCCAGGCACGCGCGACCGCCTGCTGCACCTGCGCATTGCGCTGTATGTCGACCATCGGCCCCAGGCCGCCGGGCACAAGAATGGCATCGTAGTCGGCCGCATCCACCTCGCTGAGTTTACGACTGCGATTTAGCCGCCGAAAAGCCTTGCTCTCGAAGAACGCCTTCTGGGCGAGGTCCTTTTCGTCATAGGCGTCGTAAGGAGTCCAACCGCCGGCAGGAGAGGCGAATTCCACGGCGATGCCGGCGGTGTCGAGGACATCGAACGGATGGGCAACTTCCGCAAAGAAGAAGCCGGTTTTCCGGTTGTGCGGTCCGATCACGGCTGCGTTGGTGACGATGAACAGGACATGCTGGGTCATGATTGTCTCCTAGACATATGGTTCGGTTGGTTCTCGCGGGCCGTCCCGTCAGAATGTGACCACGGCACGCCCGACGATCTTGTTGTCCCGCATGAGATCGATGTATTCGTTGATATTCTTGAACGAGATCGTCTTGATCGTGTGCTGGATCTTGCCCGCGGCTGCCAGCGCCATGACCTCGATCAGATCCGCGTTGCTTCCCCAGAACGAGCCGTGAAAGGTTTGCTCGCCGGAGACACGTGGAAACAAAGGAATGTTGATCCGGTCGCCGATGAAGCCGACGTCGGCATAGTGCCCGCTGATCGCCAGGCGTGAGAAGGCTAGTTGCATCATCTCCGTAGCACCGGCGCAGTCGATGATCGCGTCGAACTTGTCCTGGCCGGTCGCCTTCTTGAGCTCTTTTCCGACATCCTCCGACGACTTGCCCTCGATCGCGATGATATGGTCGGCACCGTATTTCTTGGCGACCTGAAGCTTTTCCTCGTTCCGCGCGACGGCAACGACCGGGCCGCCCGCGCCCAGCAGCTTGGCATATTGGACGGCATAGGTGCCAAGGCCGCCGATGCCGAATACGCCGATGACCTTATCGGGTCCCAGGCCACCGGCATCGCGGATCTTCTTGAGTCCGCGATAGGGGGTCAGTCCGGCATCCGTCAGTGGTGCCAGCTGCTCGAACTTGAGATGTTTGGCAACTTTGATGGCATAGCGGGCTGGCACCGGGATGTATTCGGCAAAGCCACCATAGGTACCGAAGCCCGGCCAGCGGACATTGGGGCAGATATGCGTATTGCCGACCTGGCAATGCTTGCAGACACCGTCACCCCATCCGGGCGAGACGACGACATGATCACCTTCCGAAAGGCCAGAGGCTTTGGCCACCACGCCGCCGATCTTCTCGACCGTTCCGGTGATTTCATGACCAGGAATGACGGGGGGCGGGATATCGCCATAGCCCTGGAAGAAGCCATCGATGAGGAGCACGTCCGAGCGGCACATGCCACAGGCGGCGACCTTCACGAGCACCTCGTCGGGCTGAATATCGGGAACCTTGATGTCCTCAAGAACGAGGGGCTTGTTGTATTCGAGAATACGCGCGGCCTTCATAACAGGTCTCCTTCACCGTGTTGGATTTCTCATGATCGCGGCTGCCGCCGCCTCGGCGACCGCGATGTCCTGCTCGACAGAACCGGCGCTTGCGCCCACCGCACCGACGATCTGATCGCCAATCGTCACAGGCAGACCGCCGCCGAAAATCACGACACGGCCATCGTTGCTCTGCTCGATCCCGAACAGCGGTGCGCCGGGCTGTGCCAATTCAGCGAGATATTCGGTCGTCTTGTTGAACATCCGGGATGTCTTTGCCTTGCCGATGGCAAGATCGATGCTGCCTTCGAGCGCACCGTCCTGGCGTGCGAAGGCGATCAGCGCGCCACCCGCATCGACCACGGCGATGTTGTAGGGAATGCCAATTTTGGCCGCCTTGACCTCAGCTGCTTGGAGCATCTGCTTGGCGTCCGACAAAGTTAGCGTGCTCAGCGCGCGAGGCATGGTCCCTCCTCGATCCGATAGTTCCTCGACCAGTCACGTCCAGGCGCAAGCAGGCATGGCCAACAACGACCACCGAAAGCTAGAACCTGTTGATGCTGTCGGGCCGTAACCTGTGGGATTTCGTTATCCGCCGACCCCCACCTTGATATCACCGCTCAAGGAAGGTCGCCGGTTAAAAAAGGTAAATCTCCGATCAGGGCGAGCGGGCTCGGTTGGGATGGCCGCAATTCGCCTTCATATCCGTTTTGGACATGGTGGCCGTCGTATCAACGCAGCGGCCACTGTGGAGACAGCCCATTTCTCATCCGATCGGCCACCTTCCAATAGGTTCCGCTGGTGTTACGACTGTGGTCAACCGTGCATGAGTTGCAGACATAGATAGGTTGCCCATACACTTTTGCGCCGTGACGCGGTTGCCGGACAATTGGTTTCGACGAGGGAAGTCTTTATGAAGGGAACGGACTTCTCCGAATTCAGGAGCGGCTGGCGGATCGTTCTGGCCAGCCTGCTTGGAACGGCTTTTGGCTTGCCTGCCGTAGTGTTTTACACGATCGGCGTTTTCGCTCCGATCTTTGCGCGGGAATTCGGCTGGTCGTTCGCGACAATTTTTGGCGGCCTGTCGTTGTTGGCCGCTTCGGTCCTGGCTGTCGGGCCATTTTTCGCGATCTTGATCGACAAGTTTGGAGCACGGCTGGTGGCGTCGACCTCTCTGTCGTGCCTGGGCCTGAGCTATATGACGCTTGCGGCATCGAGCGGCTCGATTGGACAGTATTATCTCTCGTGGCTGGCCATCGCGATCTTCGGGCTGGGGGCGACGCCAGTCGTCTTCACGCGGGTGATCAACGGCGTATTCGAGGAACGCCGGGGGCTTGCCCTTGGCATCGCGTTGTCAGGCGCGGGGCTGTTCGCCTTCGTGGTGAAGCCGCTGGCGCAATTTTTGATCGAGACGGGCGGCTGGCGTGTCGCGATCCTCATCGTGGGCACAATGCCGATAGTCATGGCATGTCCGATGGTGCTTTGGGGCTTTGCCGGATTGCGCAGCAGGAATGTCGACGCGGGGTTGGCACCAAGGATTGCGTCGGAAGGCATGACCGCACGCGAGGCCTTCCGCTCACGCTCGTTCTGGCTTCTGGCCATCGTCTTCATTCCGATGTCCCTTGCCGTCGCGGCTCCGCTTCCCAACATCGAGAACATCCTTCGCTCGCTGCATCTGTCGCCGACCGAAGTCGTCCAGCTCGCCTCGCTCGTCGGCATAGCGGCTGTAGCCGGTCGGCTGCTGGGCGGCGTTCTGGTCGACAGGTTCTGGGCGCCGGCTGTTGGTACGGTCATATTGACGCTCGGCGCGGTCGCCTGCTTCACCCTGTCACTGGACGATGTGAGCTTCGCCATGGCTTGCATCGCCATTCTATTGCTTGGCCTGGTATCCGGGGTGGAATTCGACCTGATGGCCTATCTGGTTTCCCGCTATCTCGGGATGCGGAGCTACGCCACGACATATGCAACACTATACGGTATCTTCGTGGTCGGGGCTTTCGTGGGCCCCAGCCTGTTTGGCTACGCGTTCGACAGCACCGGCACCTATTCGGGCATCCTCAAAGCCTGTGCGCTGCTGCTCATCGGCGGCGCGACAGTGGTTCTTTTCCTGGGGCCTTATCCAACCCGGAAAGCCTAGCAGCGCCAGCGGGCCGATCCCGGTGGTTGTGTGACCGCGTTCGATTTTTACGTCTTTTAACCAGCCGAGCCGCAACCCTCACGATATCATCTCCGCAGTTTCCAGGACGGCCGGCATCGGTCCGCCGCCCATCGCGAGACATCAGGAGTTCGACACGATGAAACCCACAATCTGGATATTGTCCGCGGCCATGACTGCTTTTGCTCCAGCGGCCTCTGTCGCCGCCGAAAAACCCGTCTCGATCGTTCTGGTGCACGGCGCGTTCGTCGACGGCTCCGGCTGGCAGGCGGTGTTCGACACCCTGAGCAAGGATGGGTATGAGGTGCTGGTGGTTCAGAACCCGACGATCAGCCTCAGTGGCGATGTCGCGGCCACGGAGCGTGTGATCGCTAAGGCGAAACATCCGGTGGTCCTCGTTGGCCACTCCTACGGTGGGATGGTCATTACCGAGGCCGGCGATAACCCCAAGGTGCAAAGCCTGGTCTATGTCGCGGCGTTCGCGCCCGACGCCGGGGAGTCGGTGGCATCGCTTGCGGAACAGCCGGTTCCGGCCGGAGAATCGGCCGCACCGCTGTTGCCGCCCAGTGATGGCTACCTAACCGTCGACCCGTCGAAATTCCCGAAGGCATTTGCCGCCGATGTCGATGCCTCAATTACAGGCTTCATGGCCGCAGCCCAGGTTCCCTGGGGACTGGACGCTGTGAAGACCCCAATCAGCAAGGTCGCGTGGAAGGCCAAGCCCTCGTATTTCATGGTCACCACGAAAGACATGATGATCCCCCCAACCTTCCAGAGGGGATTTGCCAAACGGGCCGGCAGTGTGACCACCGAGATCGACAGCAGCCATGCCGTCATGCTTTCGCATGCCAAAGAGGTCGCAGCCTTCATCGAAACTGCGGATAAATAGCGGAACCGGATCATGCCCTACATCAAGATCATGGCCAACTTGCTTGCCAAGCCGGGCAAAGCCGAAGAACTTGAGGCGCTGCTCTTCGCCATGGCACCCGAGTGCAGGATGGAGCCGGGGAACCTGAGATGGGATGTCTGGCGGGATCAGGCGAAAGCCGACCGCTATGTTCTGGATGAACTCTATATCGACAACGCCGCGGTGGCGGCGCACCGCGAGACGCCGCATTTCAAGAATTACCTCGCCAGCATCCATGATCTCGCCGAACGGAGCGCCTTTGTCCTCGACCCCGTAATGGTTGCGAGCAAGAATGGCTAGGGTCAAAACTCAATCAGGATAGGTGTTTTGCCGGAGAGCTTCGAGAAGTTGACGCGCCTTCACCACGGTCACGCAGGGTAGTACGTCATCGAACTCGGCGCAGACGGGCGACAGCAGTTCGGCCGCGGCGTCGCGCCGGTCGGCTTCGACCCATAGTTCCGCCAATGCCGTCGATGCCCGAAGCCGGAAGAAAAGCGCGCCGCTTTCCCTTGCTGTTTCCGCCGCGAGCAGCAGCGTTTTCGACGCGCCCGACAGGTCGCCATCCAGTCGCTGCAGCATGGCGCGCACGCGTAACAGCTCCGGTCGAGACCAGTGTTCACCCTGTCGGTCGGCGCGGTCGAAAGAGGCACTCAGGCTGTCGCGGGCCAGCGCGATGCGCCCTTCGCGCAAGGCAGCCTCGGCGAGAGTGGCGAGATAGAACGGCACCCGAACAAGGAAGTTGTTGGCGACGAGTTGCTCGATCGCGAGTTTCATCGTGTCGACCCCTTCCGGGTCGCCGTCCGTGCTCCCGACGACGCCGCGGTAGAACAGGCAGACCGGCCGCCAGATCGCGATTTCGCGTAGAGTAAGATTGCGGGCAAGCGCCGCGACATGCAGGCGTGCGATTTCGGTATCGCCGGACCAAAAGGCGATAGGCAAGGCGGCCTGCGCCAGAGCGTTGGAATGCGAGACCGTGTGGTTGAGTGCGACACTATGGTCGAGCGCGTCCTGCAATGCTGCCGCCGCTTCACGGCGATCTCCGGCTACCCAGGCCGTCATCGCCAATGCCACCCGGATCGACACGAACCGGTCCATCTGGAAGCGGGCAACAGCCGAGCGCTTTGCCGAGGTGGCATTGTCGCGCGCGAGCCGTTTCAGGCCGGAATGCGCGCGCCCGATATCGCCGCGATAGAAGACGGCCGTGAGCCTTACCCGTTCTCCCTCTACGATAGCCAGCCGTTCATCATCGCCGCCTGCGAGTTTGGCAAACTGCTCAAGCGTCGCGATCGCCTGCCTGTGTCGCCCGGTGAAGCTCTGCAATATGCCAAGCCCCCACAAGGTGCGAAGTTGATAATCGACATTGCCGATCTCGCGCGCCAGTCGGTTTGCCTCCGTCCACGCCGCGTCGGCTTCGGGACCGAGATTATCGGAGAAATTGAGGCCCGAGGCATAGGACGCGATGAGCTTCATCTTGATAGCGGGGTCGCAACGCGACAGTGCTTCCGTGCATCTCAGCGCACGCTCGACACATTGCCGGCTTTCAGCGACGGTCGACAATTCGTCCCAAAGCGGAATTGCAGCGGCGGTAAGGCGCACGCCCACCTCCGGCTGGGCGCCGTGACCGAGTGTCCAGTCGATCGCCTTGCGCAAGTCGTTCGTCCGCTGTGCGTAGCACGCGGTCCATTCATTTCTCGGCCTCCACAGCCACTCCGCTTCGGCTTGCTCGAAAAGCCGGAGCAGGTAGCGCGCGTGGCTGGATCGGGCATTGGCGGCTTCTCCACTCCTGTCCAACTGCTCGGCCGCAAAGCTGCGAGTGCAGTCGAGCAGACGATAGCGTAGTCCTTCGACGTCGTGCGCGGCCGACAAAAGCGATTTTGCCGCAAGGTTTTGCGTACAAGCGGCGATCTCCTCGATTGCTAGGCCAATGTGGTCGGCCACGCCGATGACATCGGAGAAAGAGAAGCTTGCCGAAAAGACCGACAGGAAGCGTAGAAGCTTGGCCTCCTCCTTGGACAGGAGCTGATAGCTCCACTCCAGGGTCGCGAGCAGGGTCTGGTGTCGTGGCGGGGTCCCCGCGGAACTGGCGACAAGTGGCTCAAAACTGTGCTCGAGCAGAAAGAGCAGGGTTGTCGGTTTCAATAACGGCAGCCGCGATGCTGCGAGCTCGATTGCAAGCGCAATACCGTCCAGACGCCGGCATATTGCTGCCACGACTGGTGCGTCAGCGTCATCGAGTTGGTATCCGCAGGCTTCGTTGACGCGTTGAACAAAGAGTTGGACCGCGGGGAAGGTCAGGGCATCTGCTCGGTTCTCTCCGCGGTGTTCGTCTGGATAGGGAAGCGGAGACAGGCGATAGACGCTCTCCGACCGTGATCGAAGCGGCTCCCGGCTTGTGGCGATGATGTGAAGGCCCGGAAGCGCAAGCGTAAGGTGTTCCGCGATCGCCGACGCGGTGCTGAGAACATGCTCGCAGTTGTCCAGCACGAGCAGCATTTCGTGACTGCGCAATGCCTCGACGATCCCGGCAAGCGTATTCGCCGATCTGCCGCCGATGCCCAGCGACGTCGCTATCGTCACCTCCACAAGCTGGGGATCGCCGATGACGGCAAGATCCACAAAACAGACACCGTCCCGATAGTTGTCCAGAAGGCTTTTTGCCGTGGCGACAGCGACAGTCGTCTTGCCGACTCCCGCTGGTCCGACAACGGTTACCAGTCGGCTTTCCGGAAGCCTGGCGGCGAGCTCCGCAACGACGTCGTGGCGACCGACAAGTTGCGGCAGGCGGGGCAACTCGCGGATGAAAGCGTTGGCCGCATCGAAGGAGAGGTGCGGCTGGCTTCCACCATAGATGCGCAGGGGCGCAACGAAGCGGTAGCCGCGGCCGGCCACGGTGGCAATGCACGACAGGCCTGAGGCCGTTCGTGGAAGGGCCCGGCGCAGCGCGGCGATGTTGACTTTCAGGTTGCTTTCGTGAACGAAGGTGCCCGGCCAGGCGAAACTCATAAGCTTGTCCTTGCCGACGACCTCTCCCGGGTGGCTCACGAGCAGGTGGAGCAGATCGACGGCCCGGCTTCCCAACCGCAACGGCTTGTCGCGAAACATCAGTAGTTGCCGGTCCGGAATGAACCGATAGTCACCAAAGCAATATGTCTTGCCGTCTGATTTGCCGGATCGTTCCATGCGCTCTCAGATGATTTCGCTGTGACCGTGCTGTCATGAGTTGCGCCGAACGAATTCAAGGCTCAAACTGGCGCTTGCCAGCGAATTTAGCCGCTTTTCGCGCCAGGGTCACCCACCCGTGTTGGCTCAACAAGTGAAGACGTTCATCATGACTGAGCGCACGATCATGCCGCACTCGGGCGACAATATCACCTCGCGGTAAAGTGCTGGCATTGCTGGACCTGTTGCGCCGTGGCAGCAATAACGACGCAAGGCATGCAACCTCGCAGCCGAAATTGAATTCCGTCTGATTGTGACGTTGTGAAATATATTTCACAATATGAATTATATTGACAAGTATTTCATCTTCGCCTTTATTGTTCCCATCGAACTTCGAGGAGGAAGTTCGGTTTCAACGCGATCAGCGGCGTCGGTTTGACGCCCTCGGGCTTTTGGGAGGGGCTTCGGCCTCGAGGAGGAATCTTGCGCAAATTTTTAGGCTCGACCGCATTGGCGGTCCTTGCAACAACGCTTTTTGCCGGCACGGCGTCGGCGGAGACCGACAATCCGTTCCGCTGTAAGCCGGGTGAAAAATACGTCATGAACGTCATGGTTTCGGGCGTCGAATACTGGTTCCCGGTCTATGAGATGTTCAAGCAGGCCGGCCAGCAGTTCGGCTGCGAAACGGCCTATACAGGCACGCCGGAATATGACGTCAACAAGCAGATCGCCACCTTCGACCAGGCGCTGGCCCAGAACCCGGCCGGCATCCTCGTCCATCCGATGAACTCCGATCCGTTCATCGAGCCGATCAACCGCGCCATCGACCAGGGCACGGCCGTCGTCACCTTCGCCGCCGACTCGCCGCTTTCCAAGCGCGTTTCGTTCATCACCTCGGACAACAACCGCGAAGGAGTCTATGCCGCCGATGCGATTGCCGAGAAGATGGGTGGCAAGGGCGAATATGCGGTTCTGGAAAATCCTGGTCAGGACAACCACGACAAGCGCATCACCGCCTTCATCGGCCGCATGGAAGAAAAGTGGCCGGACATGAAGCTGGTTGGCCGCGCCGCTTCCAACCAAGACCCGACCAAGGCCTATCAGGGGCTTTCGAGCCTGATTCAGGCCAATCCGAACCTCGGTGCAGTCTTCATGCCAGAGGCGAACTCCGCGATCGGTGCCTCGCAGGCGTCCAAGGAAAACGGCGGCAAGGTTCTCGTGATGTGCGCCGACGTCAACGCCAACATCCTCGACATGATCAAGGCCGGCGAAGTCTTCGGATCGATCAACCCGAACCAAGGCATGCAGGGCTATATGGGCTTCATGCTGCTGTGGCTTGCAAAGCACCCGGAACTGATCGACCCGATGAATGACGCCAAGCGCTCGGGCTTCAACCCGATGAGCATCCCGGTGGTGGACAACGGCCTTTCGATCGTCACCGCCGAAAATGCCGACGACTTCTATTGGGACAAGTACCTGAAGCGGCGTGGCACGAAGGGAATCGAGGAATAAGGGGCTCTTCTCCCCGGGTGGATGAGGGGCTGGCTCTGAGCATGCCGCACTGTCCCTGTCCCGTCATCGCCTCGCAAACTTGGCACTTCTCCCCGCTGGGGGAGAAGCGTCAGATTACAGCGGCCGCCTCGATCTGTTGCCGGCTATGAAGTAAGGGAAAATGACCAATGACGGAGCCGGTGCTTACCATTCACGGCATGACCAAGCATTTCGGGGCGGTGAAGGCCTTGACCGATGTCAACTTCACGCTCGAACGCGGCGAGGTTCATGCGCTGTGTGGCGAAAACGGCGCCGGAAAGTCGACCCTGATGAACATCATCGCGGGCGTGCTGCAGCCGACCGAAGGCGAGATCCGCGTTGATGGCAAACCCGTGCGTATTGCTTCGCCGGCTGCCGCGCAATCGCTGGGCATCGGTCTCGTGCATCAGGAAATCGCACTTTGCCCGGATGCGACAGTGGCCGAAAACATGTTCATGGCGGCGACCAACCGGCGACGCACCCCTTTCATGAATTACCGTGCCCTGGAGCGCGATGCCCAGGCAGTGATGAACCGGCTCGCCGCCATCGATGTGCGCCAGAAGGTCGCGGACCTGCCGATTTCCAGCCAGCAGCTTGTCGAGATCGCCAAGGCGCTGACGCTAGACTGCCGCGTTCTGATCCTCGATGAGCCCACTGCTGCGCTTACCGAAACGGAGGCGCAGCGGCTCTTTTCCATCATCCGCGACCTCAAGGCGAACGGCATCTCGATCATCTATATCAGCCATCGCATGGCGGAGATCTTCAGTCTCTGCGACCGGGTGACCGTGTTCCGTGACGGCCGTTATGTCTGCACCGACAACATCGCCGATGTCACGGCTGACGACGTGGTGAGCCGCATGGTCGGTCGCGAGATTACGCAGCTCTATCCCGACAAACTCGGAGCGGGCGAGGCATCCAGCGAGACGATCCTTGAAGTCGATGGCATCAGCGACGGTGCGCGTTTTCATGACATCAGCTTCGATTTGCACAAAGGCGAAATCCTCGGCATTGGTGGCCTGATCGGCTCCGGCCGCACGGAAATCGCCGAGGGCATTTGCGGCCTTCGTGCGCATACATCCGGCGAGGTCCGCCTGCATGGCAAGTCTCAGGCGATCCGCGCCTATGCCGATGCCGTTAAGGCCGGTATCCTCTATCTGTCGGAGGATCGTAAGGGCGCGGGCATTTTCCTGGAAATGTCGATCGCCCAGAATATCTCGGTGCTGAACCTGAAGGCGCTCACCAATCATGCCGGTCTGCTCAACGGTCGCGCCGAGGCGATGGTGGCGGAGGATTTCGCGCGGCGGCTGGCGGTGCGCATGCTCGGCGTCGAGGCGCCGGTCAAATCGCTTTCGGGCGGTAACCAGCAGAAGGTGGCGATCGCCAAGCAACTTGCCGTCAATCCCAAGGTGATCCTGATGGATGAGCCGACACGCGGCATCGATGTCGGCGCGAAAGCCGAAATTCACCGGCTGCTGCGCGACCTTGCGCGCGGCGGTATCGGTATCGTCGTCATCTCTTCGGAAATGCCCGAGCTGCTCGGGCTCTGCGACCGCGTGATGGTCGTGCGGGAGGGGCGCATCGCGGGCGAGCTTGGCCCGCAAGACATGACGGAAGAAGCCGTGATCCGCCTTGCATCGGGGGTCAGCGCGGCGAGGACGGCAGATCATGCCGCTTAAGGAGGGGGAGACGGGAATGGCAATCGACACGATGGCGGCGGACATGCCGAAAACGGGGCATTGGAAACGCATCGGCACCATGCGCGAGGCGGGGCTGATCGCTATCATCCTAGCTCTCTGTGTGATCATGAGCTTTGCCTCTCCGCACTTCCTCACGTTCGGCAATTTCCGCGCCATGCTGATGAGCTTTTCTGTGGAGGGCATCGTCGTCGTCGGCATGACGATCCTCCTGATCGTCGGCGGTATCGATCTCGCCGTCGGCTCGGTGGTCTGCTTTGCTATGGTGCTCTCCGGCTCGCTGTTCCTTGCCGGATTGGACCCGTGGACGTCCTCGGTAGTCGGCATTCTCGCCAGCGGTTTCATTGGGGCGATCATGGGCTTCTTCGTGACGGTGGTCGGGCTCAATCACTTCATCACCTCACTTGCGGGCATGGTGATCGTACGCGGGCTTTGCCTGATCATAATCAAGGGCACGCCGCTCTCGCTTTTCACGCTGCCGGCAAGTTTCAAGGCCGTGGGGCAGGGCACGTTCTATGGTGTTCCCTACGTGATCCTGATCTTCGTCGCTGTGGTCATCCTGTTCGATTTCCTGCTGCGCCGGGCGACTGCCTTCCGCAAGGTCTTCTACACCGGCAGCAACGAGAAGGCGGCACTCTATTCCGGCATCCGCACCAACCAAGTGAAGTTCTGGGTGACGGTTCTCTGCTCAACGCTGTCAGGTGTCGCAGGTGTCATCTATATGTCCCGCTTCGGTGCCGCGACGCCCACTTTCGGCGTCGGCATGGAGCTGAATATCATCGCGGCGGCGGTTATCGGCGGGGCTTCACTGAACGGTGGCTCGGGCACGATCTTCGGCGCCATCCTTGGCATTGCGCTGCTCTCGGTCGTCACCTCGTCGCTGATCCTGCTCGATGTCTCCGTCTATTGGCAGGACATGATCAAGGGGTGCATTCTGCTCGCCGCCGTTTCCATCGATCATTTCCTGCACAAGCGGAAGGCCGTCTGATATGCCGATCGCCAAACTGAAACCCAAGACCACAGCGCCACGCGAGGAAATCGTCATCGCGCGCCAGATGCACCAGGCGCTCGTGCTGCACTTCCTCGAAGGTTTGACGCAGTCGCAGATCGCCGACCAGCTCGGCATCTCGCACGCCACCGTCAACCGGCTGATCAAGCGCGGCCGCCAGCTCGGCCTTGTCGAGATCAAGATCAAATCGCCGGTCGAACCGCTGGTGGACATGGAAGAACGCCTGCTTTCGCTCGGCGGCATCCGCCGCGCCGTGGTGGTGCCGACAGTCTCCGACAATCCGCAGACGGCGTTGCAAGCGGTTGGGGAAGCGGCGGCTCGGCTGCTGCTGGAGGAAATCGCCGATGGCGACACGATCTGCATCACCGGCGGCAAGGGTGTCGGGGCAGTCGTCGCCGGCCTGCAGCCCGCCCGCCGTTTCGACGTCGAGGTGATCCCCGCGACCGGCTGCGTTCAGGGCAAGCACTATACCGACGTCAACCACGTCTCGACGCTGATGGCCGACCGGCTCGGCGGACGCTCCTACCAGATCCACGCGCCGCTCTTTGCCGATGATGCCGTGCAGCGGGACATGCTGCTCAACATGCGCGCCGTCGCGGATGTCTTCCGGCGGGCGCGGGAAGCCAAGGTCGCGGTGGTTGGTATCGGCTCGATCCTCAGCGCAGACTCGACGTACTACGATCTGCATCCTTCTTCGAGCGAGGACCGCAAGGCCATTGAACATTCCGGCGCGAGTGCGGAACTGCTCGCCCATCTGCTCGATGGCGAAGGCCGGGTCTGCGATTACAGCCTGAACCGGGCGCTGGTTTCGCTGACGCTGGAAGAGTTCGCCTCGATCCCGACGAAGATCGGCGTGGCAAGCGGCCTCAACAAGGCCAGCTCGATCCTGAGCGTCCTACGCGGCAACCATCTCGATACGCTCGTCACTGACGAGGCCACCGGGGCGCGCATTCTTGAAATTGCATCCGGGGAAGGGTTTTCGGCATGAGCGGCGAACAGTTGATCCGCGAGATCGGGCGCTCCGGCGTCAGGGCCTCGGCCGTAGGGCTGGGCACGTGGGCGATCGGCGGTTGGATGTGGGGCGGCACCGACGAGGCGCAATCCATCGCCGCCATCCACGCCTCGCTTGATGCCGGCGTGACCCTCATCGACACGGCCCCGGCTTATGGCCTCGGCCGCTCTGAGGAGATCGTTGGCAAGGCGCTCACCCGCCGGCGCGACAAGGCTGTCATCGCCACCAAGTGCGGCCTCGTCTGGCATACACAGAAGGGAAAGCATTTCTTCGACCAGGATGGCAAGCCGGTTCACCGCTATCTCGGGCGTGACTCTATCATTCACGAAGTCGAGGAAAGTCTGCGCCGGCTCGGCACGGATTATATCGACCTCTACATCACCCACTGGCAGGACGTAACGACACCGATCGAGGAGACCGTGCGGGCGCTTGAAGAGTTGAAGTCGGCTGGCAAGATCCGTGCCATCGGCGCAAGCAACGTCGATAAGGCCGGGCTTCAGCAATATGTTCAAACTGGATCGCTCGATGCGATCCAGGAGCGGTTCAGTATGATCGATCGCGAAATCGAGGCGGACCTGCTGCCACTTACTGTTCAAAGCGGGATTTCGACGCTCAGCTACTCCTCGCTGGCGCTCGGTCTGCTGTCGAGCACCATCGGACCGGATCGCATCTTCGCAGGCGACGACCAGCGCAAGGGCAATCCGCGCTTCTCCGTCGCCAACCGGCAGAAGGCGAAGGCGTTTTCCGACGCGATCGGGCCGATAGCGGAGCGGCATGCGGCGAGCGTCGCGCAGGTGGTGATCGCCTGGACGCTTTCGCAGCCGGGCGTCACCTTTGCTCTCTGTGGCGCACGCAATCCGGCGCAAGCACTCGACAATGCACGAGCCGGAACGCTCAGGCTTTCTGCGGACGATCTTTCGGCCATTGACGCGGCGCTGGCCGCGAAACTGGCTAACATGGACGGATAACAGGCTGTCATCATGAACCGTGAAGAGACATTGGACGGGCTCCGCAAGAGCCCGAAGGTGGACGTGTGCGTCCTCGGCGGCGGTATCAACGGGCTCAGCGTCTTTCGCGAGCTGGCGCTGCAGGGCGTGAATGTGCTGCTGGTCGAGAAGGGCGACTATTGTTCCGGTGCCAGCGCCGCGCTCTCGCGCATGGTGCATGGTGGGCTGCGCTATCTCGAAAACGGCGAGTTCAGCCTGGTCCGGGAATCGCTGGTCGAGCGCGACCGGTTGTTGCGCAACGCCCCCCATTACGTCGCACCTCTGCCGACCACCGTTCCGATCTTCGACGTTTTCTCGGGTCTCGGTAATGGCATCGTGCGTTTCCTCGGCCTCACCCGCCGCCCGAGCCGCCGCGGCGCCATCGCCATCAAGGCGGGGCTCAGCATCTATGATTTTCTGACACGCAAGCGCGCCCTGATGCGGAAGCACCAGTTTCGCGGCCGCCGCAGCACGCTTGCCAAATGGCCGGCGCTCAACCCGGCGATCCGGAGCGCCGCTACCTATTACGACGCCTGGGTCAGCCACCCAGAGCGCGTCGGTATCGAGATCTTACGCGACGGCCTCTCAACCGACACGAATGCCTCCGCTCTGAACTATGCGACGATCGAGCAGGCTCCAGCCGGAGGTTTTCTGCTGCGTGACGGGATTTCGGGCGAGACGCTGACAGTCAAGCCATCCCTCGTCATCAACGCCACCGGCGGCTGGATCGATATCGCCAATGACACGCTCTTTCCGCAAGAGGCTCCTTCCGCGCCGCTGATGGGCGGCACCAAGGGGTCACATCTGATCATCGACCATCCCGGTCTGCGCGACATGCTCGACGGCCACATGATCTATTATGAAAACGAGGACGGCCGCATCTGCATTCTCTTTCCCTATCTTGGAAAGGTGCTGGTCGGCTCCACCGATATCCGGGTGGATGACCCCGAAACGGTGCGCTGCGAGGCAGACGAGCGGGATTATATCCTACAATCACTGGCATTCGTGCTGCCGGGCATTTCGATCCGGCCCGAGGAGATCGTCTTCCAGTTTGCTGGCGTTCGGCCCCTGCCGGCAAGCAATGACAGCTTCACCGGCCGTATTCCGCGCGATCATTTCTGCACGATGCTTGAAGGCCGCGACGGCGAGCCGCCGGTCCTCTGCATGATTGGCGGCAAGTGGACCACTTTCCGTTCCTTTGGGGAACTGGCAGCCGATATGACGCTGGAACGGCTCGGCCGAAAACGTCGCATTGATACCGCCGAGCGTACCTTCGGGGGTGGGCGCGGCTTTCCAGGCAAGCCGAACCTCTGGGTCCATCAGCTCGCTGAGGCGACGGGCATCACCCTCGATCGCACGGAAACGCTCTTTGAACGCTATGGCACGGACGCGCAGGAGGTCGCCCACTTTATTGCGCTGGAACCGGACTATCTTCTGCCTCATGCCGGCTACAGCACCCGCGAGTTCATCTATCTCATGCGTCACGAAGCCGTGGAGCATCTGGACGACCTGCTCTTGCGGCGCACAACACTCGCCATCAGTGGTGAACTTTCGCTCGACATGACCGACGCCGTGCTCGCCATCCTCTCGGTGGAAAAAAGCTGGCCGCCCCAGCGCGCCGCCGAGGAGCGAACCCGTTTTCTGACCCTCCTGAACGACCGTCACGGCGTTTCGGAGGAAGCCCTTTCCGCAAGGAACGAACAAAGGAGTGAATTATGCGAGACAACCGCAAGGTCCGGATGAACCGGCTGTTCGGCAACGGCCGTTGCCTGGACGTGGCGATCGATCATGGCGTCTGCAACGAGCCGTCCTTCCTCGATGGGCTGGAGAACATGCCCGCCGTGCTGAAGGCGCTGGTCGACGCGAAGCCCGATGCGATCCAGATGAACTATGGTCAGGCCGACCTGTTGCAGGACCTGCCCGGCAAGGACAAGCCGGCACTCGTCATGCGCATCGACATGGGCAACCCCTATAACCGCATCCGCCACCGGGATATGTGGGCCGTGTTGCAGAACGAGGCCGAGCCGCTGATCGGCGCGCTGCAGGCGGATGCGGCCTGCGTTGTCGTCAATCTGTTCATGCTGCCGGATGAGCCTGATCTTTTCCGCCAATGCGTCCAGAACATTGCCCGTGTTCGCGCCGATTGCGAGAAATACGGCATGCCGCTGATGATCGAGCCGCTTGTGATGCAGCCGGTGACTGAGCACGGCGGCTACATGGTCGATGGCGATGCCGACAAGATCGTGACGCTGACGCGGCTTGCCCGCGAGATGGGTGCCGATATCGTCAAGGCCGACCCGACGATCAACCCGGAGGATTTTCACCGCGTGGTCGAGGCGGCACGCTGCCCGGTTCTCGTGCGCGGCGGCGGCAAGGAGGACTTGTCCGCCGTCTTCGCCAAGTCCGCCGCCTTGATGCGGCAGGGTGCGGTGGGCATGGTCTATGGGCGCAATGTCTACCAGCATGCCAATCCGAGCGCCGTCGTGCGCGGCCTGCTGGCGATCATCCACGAGAATGCGACTGGCGAAGAGGCGTTTGCACTTTATCGGAAGGGGTGATGGAGCTGGGCCTGTGTTTTCAGCCAGAATCACGCAAGACTCTACCAGAACCTTGGGAGGGGTTCGGAATGGAAAAATATCTGTTGGGGCTCGATGCCGGAAACACGGTCATCAAGGCTGTAATCTTTGATCTCAATGGCCGG
Organism: Rhizobium sp. BK661; assembly: GCF_024808825.1. NCBI lineage: Bacteria > Pseudomonadati > Pseudomonadota > Alphaproteobacteria > Hyphomicrobiales > Rhizobiaceae > Rhizobium > Rhizobium sp. BK661. The sequence continues at coordinate 19,317 of NZ_JANTYT010000001.1, forward strand.
GAGGTGGCTTACGCCGGGGAGGAGGGGCATAGTCGTATGCCGTACCCCGGTCACGTGGAGCGCGATCTCGGCGAGCTCTGGGCCAATGCCAAACGGGTGATCCGCACCTGCCTCGACAAGGCCGGCATCGCTGCCACGGATATCGCCGCGATCGGCTGTGCTGGCCATGGCAATGGTCTTTATGCGCTCGATCGCGATCGTCAGCCGCTTCTCGGTATCCAGTCGCTCGATACGCGCGCGACCGGACTTGTCGAGGAATGGGCAGCGGAAGGGGTCGGCGACCGCACAGCACCGATCGCGCGCCAGCGCCCTTGGCCCTCCCAGACGCCGACGCTGCTTGCCTGGCTGAAGCGCCACCGGCCGGACATGTTCCAGCGCATAGGCACGGTGTTCTTCTCCAAGGATTTCGTTGTCAACCGACTGACCGGTAGCCGCGTCAGCGAAGTTTCCGACATGTCCGGAGCCGGCTTGCTCGACCTTGCGGCCCGCCGCTATGACAGGACACTGATGGCGGCCTACGGCCTCGCAGACAGCATGCACATGCTGCCGCCGCTGATAGAAAGCGCCGATATCGCGGGACATGTGGCGGAAGAGGTGGCGGCCGAAACCGGGCTCGCGGCAGGCACACCTGTCATCGGCGGGCTGTTCGACGTCGTGGCCTCGGCGCTCGGCTCGGGCGTGTCGCGCACCGGCAGCGCCTCGATCATCGCCGGCACCTGGAGCATCAACCAGGTGATCATCGACGGTCCCGATCTCAATGGTCCTGTCTTCATGTCCTCCACCTTCGATCGCAGCCGCTATATGGCGATGGAAAATAGCGCGACGTCGGCCGCCAATCTCGAATGGCTGGTGCGAGAGTTCTTCGAAGGGGAGCATGAGGAAAGCGTCTCGCCCTTCGATGCGGCTTGCGCGCTTGCAGCCGCGGTCAAGCCGGCGACTGACGATCCGCTCTATCACCCCTATCTCTATGGCGCCCAGCAGGATGGCCACGCGCGGGCCGGCTTCTACGGCATGGCCGGCTGGCATACCAAGGGGCACCTGATCCGGGCGCTTCTGGAAGGCGTCGCCTTCGGCCATCGCCAGCATATCGAGACGATCCGCAAGGCGGGCGCAACCTTCGAGGAGGCTGTGCTCTCCGGCGGCGGCTCGCGCAGCAAGCTCTGGCCGCAGATCTTTGCCGATGTCCTCGGCGTTCCTGTCACCGTCGCCGTTTCGCGGGAAACCGGGGCGCTCGGGGCTGCGATCGCGGCGGGGATGGGCGTCGGCCTGTTTGCCGATTTCACCGAAGGGGCCACCGCCATGGTCCGCAACGATCGGCATTATCAGCCGAACGGCGCGCTGTCGGCCCACTACGACCGTCGCTATGGGCTCTACAAGGATATTGCTGAGGCGATGGCGCCGCTGTGGCGGCGCCTTTCGGAAGCGCAAAGTCCCGCGACAGGAGTTGCAGCGTGACCATGCCCATGAATGAAATGCCCGTGGATGAAGGCAGCTACGATTTCATCGTCGTTGGCGCGGGGTCGGCTGGTTGCGTACTGGCAAACCGGCTCTCGGCCGATCCGAAAAACCGGGTGCTGCTGCTCGAAGCCGGCGGCTCGGATCGGTATCATTGGGTGCATGTGCCGATCGGTTATCTCTATTGCATGGGCAATCCGCGCACCGACTGGATGATGAAGACGGCCGCTGAAAAAGGCCTCAACGGCCGCGTCCTCAACTATCCGCGCGGCAAGGTGCTCGGGGGCTGCTCCTCCATCAACGGCATGATCTACATGCGGGGGCAGGCGGCCGATTACGATGGCTGGCGGCAGGCGGGCAACGCCGGCTGGGGCTGGGATGACGTGCTGCCGTATTTTCTGAAGTCGGAAGACAATTATCGCGGCAGATCGGTCATGCACGGCGCGGGCGGCGAATGGCGCGTCGAGCGCCAGCGGCTGTCCTGGCCGATTCTCGATGCGTTTCGCGATGCCGCGGAAGAACTGGGTATCCGAAAGACCGACGATTTCAACGACGGCGACAACGAAGGGTCCGGCTATTTCGAGGTCAATCAAAAGGGCGGGCTACGGTGGAACACGACGAAAGCCTTCCTGCGGCCGGCGATGAAGCGCCGGAATTTGCGCGTGCTGACGGGCGCCGAAACCGAGCGGCTGGAATTTGACGGGAAGATGGTAACGGGCGTGCGTTTCCGCCGGAAGGGCCGATCCTGTGTTGCGCGGGCGTCACGCGAGGTCGTGCTCTCGGCCGGGGCGATCAACTCGCCGAAAATTCTGGAGCTCTCGGGGGTCGGCCGGCCGGATGTTCTTTCGGCGCTCGACATTCCTGTCTTGCACGATCTTCAAGGCGTTGGCGAAAATCTGCAGGACCATCTGCAAATCCGCACCGTCTTCCAGGTCGAGGGCGCACGCACGCTGAACCAGCTCTATCACAACCTCTTCAGCCGGGCCGGCATGGGCCTGCAATATGCAATCAGCCGCTCCGGTCCCTTGTCGATGGCGCCGAGCCAACTCGGCATTTTCGCCAGAAGCGATCCGGCAGTTGCGACGGCCGATCTCGAATATCACGTACAGCCGCTCAGCACCGACCGTCTCGGTGAACCGCTTCATCGTTATCCTGCCGTAACTGTCTCTGTCTGCAACCTCCGGCCGGAAAGTCGCGGCGCGGTGCACATGACGACTCGTGATGCCTCGGTCGCCCCTGAAATCCGTCCCAACTATCTGTCGACCGCGGGCGACCGGCTGCTGGCGGCAAATTCTATCCGCCACGCGCGTAGCCTTATGGAAACGAAGGCTATCTCCCGTTTTCGACCGCAGGAGATGCTGCCGGGCCGGCAATATCAGAGCGATGACGAGTTGATCCATCGTGCCGGTGATATCGCGACCACGATTTTTCACCCTGTCGGCACCTGCAGGATGGGAAGCGATCCGATGGCGGTGGTGGATGCAAATCTGCGCGTGCATGGGCTTGAGAAGCTGCGCGTTGTTGATGCCTCGATCATGCCGACGATTGTGTCCGGCAATACGAACTCCCCGGTGATCATGATCGCGGAAAAGGCAGCGGAGATGGCGCTGAGGATGCAATAGCTGGACGATGCTTTCTTCCATCCGCCTAGACATTCAGGAGCATCTACCAGTGCCCGAGATGTTCAAGTTCAGCACTGTGCCAATGGTCAACGCCCCGCACACATCTGTCGCGATGCAGGCTTTTTTGTAAGTCGCTGTGTGATCAGGCGCCGCAACCAAACTTCCCTATGCCAAGCCCGCTTTATGCGGGCTTCTTACGTTTATGCTAATCGCCGCAGCGGCGCTCCATCAAGGTTCAAAAGACGGCCTTGACGGGCCCGACGCAACGAAGGCTCGCCGCCCGCCTGCCGTATCGCTCGTCTTTGCGGCGCCTGCCAAGCGTTAAGGTAACGCAATATTCGGGCCGAAAACGATATGCAGCTCGCCTGCAGACTAAGTCACCACCGACGACACCATATCGCTTTCGCAAAAGACCATGTTTGGCCTGTATCCGTTGTCCAGGAAAGTGTCGCGCCCAGCAGCACTTGACGTAAATACTGCTGCTGCGGACGTTATTTCGGGGGTGTGCTCGGTTGGCGCCGGAAGTATCGTGATGTTATTGTTGAGGCCAACCTCGAGAAGAAGGCTTGCGAGCGAGTCGACGGACGAGACCTGATCAAGGATCAGGTACTTCAGGCTCGACGCGGCATTCACTTTTTGTGCCAACGTTTGAACCGCCACCATCAGGGGCAGCCTCTCACGGAGGCCTTGGATCTCGGGATGTTGGCTGCCGCCCCCATAGCACATTCGCGCAAAAATCTCGTAAGCCTTGATATATTCGCCTCGTTCGAACCACATGCGCAATGCCACCGACATTCGTCGCATTGTAAAGACCTTGCACGCCTCCTCGTATTGCGTCGATTTTGCTGGCGAGAGGTCAATCTGGCCCCGTTTTGAGCCCAAATAGAGAAAGTATTCGAGGCCACCCCGATAGCGGTCCCATCCTGTCATTGCCTCGTCGTTACCGGCCTGCGCACGGTCCCGCACGACAGCGGTCCGCACGACGGATCGATAGAAAGGCTTGTCGAGAAAAGCGACTGCGCCGACATCGAGCAAATGGGCAAGATGGGAGAATGCCCAGAAGCAAAAGTCTTTCGGCACGAAGGCCGACCTCAAGGCCGACGTTCTATAGATAGCGATTTCAGGAAAAATGTGCCGCTTTGTCATGAAGTCGAAGACGTCGCTGAAGCTTCGGCGAGAGAATTTGCGATTCTTTTCAATGGTGTAGAACAGACTAAGATCGACCTGATCAATGGCATCGTACATCGTCCACGGGGCATAACAGGCGACCGTTTCGGGATTGATGTTGAGGTAGACGATGGCCGCCCGCAGGTTCTGGAAATTCAGAAGATCGTCGTCGGCAAGATAGAGTGCGTACTCTCCGACCGCTTGCTGATAGGCGTTTGCGAGGTTGGGCCAACCTCCGCCATCTACGTCACGCCGGCAATACTTGATCGGCAAGCCCTGAAGGAGAAACTCCTCGACGACCGTCGCCGTGTCGTCGGTAGAAGCGTTGTCCGAGATGACGATTTCATACGGAAAATCGATAACTTTCTGTTCTACGAAAGTGGTCAGCAGAAAGCGTAGGAAGGCCGCGCGATTGTACGTCGGTATGCAAATGCTTAACTTCGTCTTTTTTTCCATTGCTGCGTTCCGCTGTCGTATTCGCGCGCTCAGCGCTGTCCTGCTTAGCCCTTTGGCCGCTCATCCAAGGTGGCGTCCACGTGGACGACCAGACGTGAGATCTAGTGCCCGGCGTTCCCTGTCGACGTCACTTGACCACCCATGCTCCCGGTGCGTTTGCCCAGGGGAATCTTGATAAGGGTTTGTCGATCTTCCTGTTGCGCGCGAATTCATCCCAAGCGAGCGTTTCGCCTGGCCACTTGCTTGTCGCATATTCATCGAGGATCAGCACGCCGCCGGGCACCAAGCGGTCCCAGCATTGCTCGAGGATGATGCGCGTCGGCTCATAGATGTCGACGTCGAGATTGAGCAGACAGAAGCGAGCTTCGGGATTTTCTTCGAGCCAGCGAGGCAAGGTCTTGCAGATATCGCCCTTGACGATCGAGCCACGATTGCTGGGGATCACTCCATCTTCGTTGTGGAGCTTGAGCAGCGCCTGGAATTCCTCCAGGAAGCTGCCGGAGCTAAGGCCGCCGACTTCCTTCTGGATGTTCGCATCAACCGCACCGTCTTCGCTTGCAAGCGTGGGAAAGCCATCGAACGTATCGAAACCGATGACCTTCTTATGCGTGGCCGTTGGTGTAAACGTCTCGAGGAATTTATGCCAGCTGAAGAACGACTTGCCGAAATAGACGCCGAAATCTGCATAGTGTCCGGGCAGATCTACAGTGAGCTTGAAAAGCTCATAGTGGGCAAGCTGGCGAATGAAAGAACGGCGGCTCGCATAGACCGGGAACAGATCCAGGTAATGCCGAATTTCATGCGGCCATCTCTTTGCGAGTTCATCAAGCTTCGAGAAGAACACGCTCTCGCCGCCGGAAGGATAGTAAAAAGTATCGGTAGCCATTCAGTTTTCCTGCTCGTTACGGGATCGCTTCAAAACGTCGTTACTTTCGAAGCGGAGGTGCTGCACGGTGACAAACGGATAGAGCGCTTTCTGCCTGTGGGCAGCGTTTAAATGCGGCGCAAGAATCCGTCAGCCGATGCCGTAATCATGATCTTGTTCTCGATGATCTTGTCGGTTTCGAATGACAGCTTTCCACCCTCCGAACCGGTCCGTCCTTCAGATGACAGGAGTTCGAGATACGCCCTGACGGCGGTCTTTGGGTTGTTTCCTTTGCCCCAAGGTCGATCGCCGCACATATCTTCGGGCAGATCCTCGACACCAGTGTCCCACACGACGCAATAGGATCCCTTTGACGTCAACGGCGCATAAAGCTCCAATTCAGCGAGGACGTGGTCATGCGTGTGGTTGGAGTCCAGAAAGACCATGACCCGTTCGTAGCCTTTCGCGTGCGCAGCTACCTGGGAAAAGACGTCCGGTGCGGTCGACGAGCCTTCAATCGTGACGATCTTATGAGCGAGCGGATGACTCTCTATTCCCGCGCGGTTGTGTTTTCGGATATCGATGTCGACAGCGACGACCTTGCGGCGGCTCGCCTTGGGATCGAGAACACGCCCATCGGCAATGGCGTCACAATAGTCGAGCATGGCGAGCATCGACGCGCTCATGACGAGCGATCCGCCATGTGCGATGCCTGTCTCGATGATGAGGTCAGGCCGGCATGCCCAGATCAGTTCCTGTATGGCATAAATATCCTGCGGCACCTGGATGATCGGGCGGCCCAACCACGTGAAGTTCTGAACGTAGTTGTGACGGATGCATTCGCGGACCCACACTTGTGAGAGGCCGATGAAGCCTGCATCCTTACTCGCACTCTCGATGTTGCCGGCGACGTATGCCGCAAATTTCTGATCTTCAGTCATGATGCTTCTCTTGGGGCGTACGCGTGCAGTGGATGTCCCACCACTGCGTGCGCGGGGCTAGTCTGTTTCCATTGAAGTCGCGGACAGTGTGCGAATAGCTATCGACAACAGAGCCGTACGATGACCATGCGCCAGGAACGTCATCGCCGAACGGCCCAGACGAACCCACCGGAAAATTGTGGCCAAGCGAGCTATCGCGCAGCGACGGAACGGTCGATTGATCGAGCAACTTGAAACCGTCGTAGCCGCATGCAGCGAGCGTCTCCAGATACTGGAAGCCGAAACGACAATCCTCGACGCTGACGTACAAAGGGAGGCTCGGGAGTTCCTTCAATTGATCGAGGACCACGTGGTCGACGCCCTCGACATCGATCTTTAGATACAAGGGTACGCCGTACGTGGCGAACAACTCCGACAAAGTCACGCAGCGAACGGTGATCTCACGGCAATTGCCGTCGTTGCGCCCAGCCCAACCGATATCAATGCTGCTCCAATGATCGTTTTCGAGGTTAATGTGGAAGACCGCTTCGCCTGAACGCTCAAAGATTGCCGCGTGAACAATGGTCAGTCGCCCGTCGTTCAGTTCCATCTCGAAACGCCTGGCGGCCCTTTCGCAAAGCTCCGGGTTGGCTTCAAGCGAGACCACGCGGAAGCCGCGTTTCAGATAGTAGTCCGTGTCGTCACCGTTGTTCATCCCGAGATCGAAGACGAGTTGGCTGCCGCTTGCGAAGTGTTTCATTGGATACGGACTTTTTCCTGAGGAACTGCATAGACGACCGCTCCGGTGCCACACCAGCTATGAAGCCGCATAAAGAAGCGGTACGCCGGAAGCTGCTCCATCAAATACTCAGGGGTGCGCCATAGACCGTCGCTGTTGTGGTAGGTTGTGACGGCAACGATGGGCCGATGCCGCTGCAGCGTTTCGGATGCACCCATAAGGGCGTTCAGTTCCGCCCCTTCTAGGTGCAGCTTTAGAAAGCCGGGGGAGAGAGCCAAACTATCCAGCGTTACAGTCCGAACATGCTCTCGACCCGTATCGGATAGTTGGGAGGCGTATCCGAGCCCGTTGTGGAAGCAGCGTTCATGCTCCATTGAATCAAGTGCATATGGCAGCAGCGTCACATCGCCGGCGCCCTTGGCGTCCAGAGATGCAAGCCTTCTGCTGAAGGCGGCGGCATTCTTCGCATCCGGCTCGATTGCAACGATAGCGGCCTGACGAGGCCCGGCGTTGGCGATCAGCTTCGCAGTAATGCTTCCGTCATGCGCGCCGCCATCGACAAAGACCGACACTGCATTCAAGCAATGCCGTATCTCCGGAATGAAGAAACGATCGTCGCCGGTGACCGGTGCGCCTTCAAAGGTCCATTCATCGCGTAGACGTCGCCATGCCAGAAATTGCAGGTGGTGGGCACGCGAAAGATCATCCTCCCATCCCAGCAGGACTTTCGTTGTCGTGGCGAATTCTTCCGATGTCAGCTTTTCGGCGAACCAACCGTTCGAGAGGGGATGCTGCTCCCGGTAGCTCTCGGCGATATCGTAAAACGGCACAACGTCATGCCAGCCCGCTTCACGCAAAGCCGTTTCCAAAGGAACGAAGGGCGTCGTGGCGATGCTGACCGCCAGCAGCGCCGAGCGCATCATGTCGTTAGGCACCTCGGACGGGTGAAGAACCTGCACGTCTGCCCAAAACGCGTCGTTACGAAGTGCGACTGCATTCCTGTCGACGACGAACGCAAAGTCATGCCCTATTGAGCGAAGGTAATCACGCGCAAGGCGTCCCATGTCGCCGGCGCCGTAGAGCACCAGTGGATCGCGCAGCGGGCGCGCTGAAAAGCGGCAGGTGGCATCATTAATTCGACGCAGAAGCTCTTGTGCAGCCAACCCGTCCGGCAGTGCAGGAAAGTGAAGCGCGCCGTGCGCGGCAGACGCTTGTGCGACCTCTTGCGATCTCGCTCCTTGGTGATGAAACATTGCCGTCACGTGACCTTCATCCTTCTTTCCTGGTCACGCGACCACACACTCACGGTCTCGAGAAAGGCAATTGAAACGATCCCGTGACCAATCTTCGTCCATCGGTTCGGCAACCAGCGAGAGCAGCGACGTGTCTTCGGGAAAGCAGGTGAGAAAATGATCAATCGTTCCCTTTGCTGCACGCCCACCCGTCCGAAGATCGAGCTTTTCGAGCGTTGCAGTGGCCAGGGTCTTGGTCGACAAGAACCATTCAGCGGCTGTATTGCCAAGCCTGCTGCGGAAATCAGTGCGCCGCTTTTCGACCTGCAGAAGGTCAGCGTAAATTTTCTCAAACGCCATGGCGCTAGAAACGGGCGTCCGCGTCGTGGCTATATGGTCAGCTGCTTTCCTGCCCATTTCTGCGACAGCTTCCGGATTTCGCATCATCCAGCGAAGCCGTTCCGTGGCCTCCGCGATGCTGCTCACGATAAATCCTGTTCGACCATCTTCGACGATGGCCGCTTCCGCGGGATTGTTAAACACGACCGGCACACACCCCGATGACATTGCCTCGGTCAGGGCGTTTTCCGCCGTCCCAAGATGTTCCGTCTGCAGCAAGTAGAGAAAGATGCTGGTTTGCGCGAAGACATCCGCCGGATTGTCAGTATGACCCATAAAGCGGACGCGTCGCGGGTCCTTCATGGCAGCCGCCGTATGAACGACTTCGCTCAATGGGCTGACTTCGCCCCATAGACGGACCGGTGCCTCTGACGTGGCCGCCTCGTCGGCGACACGAAAGATATCCGGGCTCATCTTGGCGAAATCGACTGTCCCCAGGTAGCTGATGGAATTGCCGTTTCGCCGTACACCGTCAACTGTCCGAGGTGGAAGGCCAAAGCCGCTGTTGACGACACCAAATCTGTTTCTTGTCGCGGGAGGAAGCGTTGCGACGTTAGGCGCAGCGAATGAGCACTCCGACGAAAACACGAATCGATCGTCACCGGTCAGAAGCCCAGTCGGCAGATAAGGAGCCGCAATACCCGAGATGTGCGACCAAAACAGTGTCCGCATCTTCGGCCAGGCGGTTTCGCACAGGCATTCGTACAATCTCGGATGGTTCCACCATTCGACCTGAACGATATCCGCCTTTGCCGCCATCGACGATATGGTTTTGCGATCCGGTGCGACCACAACATCGGCGCCGACTTGCTTAAGCAAGTCGACATGGCGGAGGTCGCGGGGAGCCTCGAGTAGAAGGTAGGTTCGCTTGATGGAAGTTGGATCAACGCTGCACAGGCTGCTGTGCGCTTTGCCCACTCCACCTCCGAGATGAGCCGCAATGTGTAGAATGTTCATTCGGCCGCCTCGACTGCAAGTCTGCGGCCGCCGGGAGCCTGAGCGCCGGGATCCATGGTCACAGCAGACTTGAATTTCTCGAGTAGCATCGGGCGAAACGCGTCGATGTTGTCGGGGAGGCAATGGGTCAACTGGCCACAATTGCCGCAGGTACCGTTTTCACATCGACGCCCCTCCAGATGTTGCAGTCGCAGGGCATTCATGGTGTCCGAGTTCCATATCTCCCTCATCGTCTGCTTTCGGACGTCACCGATGATGAGTTTTCGTCCCCAATCAAGGAAGCATGAGCTGACGAGGCCGTCGGCGTTTACGGAATAGCCGTAGAAAATGTAGGGACAGGTGTCGGTATTGCCGATCTCCTGCTGGTAGATGCCGCCGGTGATTTTGACACCCGTATGCTTTTCGATATCGAATTCCGGCCAGCACGGTGCAAAATTCTCAATGAAGATGCGGTCACAATGATCGCCGAACGTATCGAAGAACTCTTGCCTTTGGGCTTGGGTGATCAGTTCTCCAGGGATCTTGATGGAGATCTCCATGTTTCCCTTGTTGGCATAGAGCCATTTGACGTTCTTCACGAAAGCGTCGAAATCGAACTTGAACCCTGTAAACTGGATGTACTGCTCTCGCGTCATTCCATCCACGGAGATGTTGAGCTTATCCAATCCAGCTTCAATAATCGGCCCCATTCGCTCTGGGGTGATGAAAGTGCCGTTCGTCGTTGAATCGATATAGTCTGCATGTCCGCTTTGCTTTGCGTAGGCAACCATGTCAGCGAAGCGCTTGTTCAGAAGCGGCTCACCATCCTTGTACATCCTTAGGACTTTGATTTTTTGTGGAAACTCGCCAAGATTGTCGACGACTTTCTGAAAAACCTCATACTTCATCGCGCCTTGAAAGCGGCCGGTATCGGCGATCAGGTCGCGGTGTCCCGTCGGACAGAATGTGCACTTAAAGTTGCAAGAACTGGCCGGATCAACAAAGACGATGAAGGGCGTGTCGAGGGGTATAACCGTCTCCAACGCAGTACGATCATCGAGATTGATTCTGGGCTTAAGCTGCGCCTTCATTAAACGTCTCCGGTCTCTCCGGCGTTGAAAGGCTGCAGGCGCGCACGACGACAGGACGATATTGGCCGGCCTTGGTTTGGCCCCCGATATTCCCACGCCAGCACCCGCAAACCGCTCACAACGGCTGGATATCACGGCTCAACTCAATCAAACGTTGGTTGCGCCAAGCTGACCGCGCTCGCGGCAGCGGTGGCTGAGGACAGACGGTAGTCTCAGGCTGGCACGGCCATATTAGGTGGTTGGTTGCCCGCGTCCGATGTGCGACCGGCGAGCGGTCGTCGAGAAAGTCGCGGGACGCGATCCCGTTCGGCCCTCAGACCAGATTGAAGCATCTTGTCCTCACAGTTCCAGGTTCACTTCGATCGGCAATGTGAAGATGAATGTAGCGCCGAACGGCTTGTTGTCCTCCGCCCATAGCCGTCCGCCATGCGATTCGACGATCGAACGACAGATCGCCAGTCCCATGCCCATTCCCTGTTCCTTCGTCGTGAAGAACGGCTGGAAGATCCTCTCGGGAAATTCGACGCCAGGGCCGTGATCGCTGATCTCGGTCTGCACGACGCCCTTCATGCGGCGCAAACGCACGCTAAGGACTCGATCGCCTGTCGTCATCTCCATCGCCTCCATGCCGTTGCGCATCAGATTGATCAGAACCTGCTGGAGCTGGACGCGATCGACCGCGACGCGCGGGAGGCCGTCTTCGACTTCGACGAGCAGACGGACGTGACGTCTCGAAGCTTCCTCGGCTAAAAGGTCGCGCGCCTCCGCGATGACCCCTTCAAGGTCCGTAAGGCTGCGGGTCTCCACGGATTGTTTGAACAGCGCGCGAATGCGGGTCACGACATTGCCTGCGGAGTTGGCGCTACGCATGATGCGCTCCAGAGCCATCCGGGCGCGCTCCATATTGGGTGGGTTCGCGGTGAGCCAGCGCTGGCAGGCGTCCGAACTGGATACCAAGGCCGCCAGCGGCTGACCGACTTCATGGGCAATGGATGCCGAAAGTTCGGCAAGGCTAGCGGCCTGGCTCGCGCGCGCCATGTTCTCGTGAGCCATCCGCAGATCCTCCTGCGCCTTGATGCGATCCGTAGCGTCGAGAAAACTGCCGATGCTGATGCCGAGGCTGGCGAGGGCCGACGGGAATACCGTGGTGTGGAGACCTTCGAGCGCGCGTCCGTCATAGGTCGTGAACTTTGCATGCTCGGCGTGAGACTGCTCGCCACGGAAGCGTGCTTCGAAACTCCGCCTCACCCTATCGGATGGCGCCTGCCAATACGGGGTGATCGGCCCCGTCAGGTCGATGTCGTGCTTGGCGCCGAAGAGCTCGATGGCGCTCCGATTGACTTCTTCGATCACAGTGAGGTCCATGGCCTCCTTCAGGAAGTCGGGATGCTCGTTCATGTACCGGCCGAGGTCCGTTACGCCCTGCGAGCGCACCTGATTCAATAGCTCATCGAGGCGGGAAGTATTCACCCGCCAAAGAGGAATAGGTGTGTAATGGAACACAGCGCGATAAAGCTGCTCGCTTTGGCGCAACGCCTCCTGGGCGCGCACCTGGTCATCGATGTCGTGGGAGAGGCCAAACCACTGGGTGATGCGCCCGCTTGGGTCCCGCAGCGGCTCGGCACGACCATCCACCCAGCGATAGACGCCATCCGCGTACCGCATGCGATACTTCATGGAGAAATGCTCGCCTGTAGCGAGGCAGCGGCCGAGCGCCTCCTTCAGACCCGCGACATCATCGGGATGCGCAATAGCCTCGATAATCGTAGGCAGTCGGTTCCCTTCCGGGTTGTCGAGGTCTGGTATCCCCGGGCCGAAAAAATCCCCGATACGCTTGTTGAAGAAGGTCGTCCGCCCTTCGGGGTCCAGCCGCCACAGGAGGCTGGGCACCATGTCCACCAGTTGCGAGAGTTCGCGCTCGCGCTCGCGCAGGGCTTCCTGGGTGCGCATCTCATCGTCGATGTCGACGCTCACGCCGTACCATTGGACGATCTTGCCTGAGTCATCGCGCAGGGGCTCGGCACGGCTCTCGACCCACCGATGGCAGGTACCGGAGCGGCGCTGACGGTACCTCGCCGTGAAAGAAGTCCCCGTCGCGATTGCGTGCGCCAAGGTCCTATCCACCCCATCCCGCTCATCCGGATGGACGACGGCCAAATATCGCGCGCCATCAGGCGCGACCATATCCTTCAAAGTAATGCCGGTGATATCCGTTGTTCGCTTGTTGAGGTAACAGGGTGTTCCTTCCGGTGTCATGCACCAGATCATGGCAGGCACGGTGTCGATCATCTGCTGCAACTGCCGCTCGCTTCGCCGCAGCGCGTCTTCCGCGTGCGTCTGATCGTCGATATCGTGACAGAGGCCGTACCACTGGACGATGCGTCCACCGTCGTCCCGCATCGGCTCTGCCCGGCTCGACATCCAGCGATAAACACCATCGGCACGCCGCAAGCGGCATTGCAGAGCGAAACTGTCGCCGGTGGCGAGGCAGCGTCGCAGACTCTCCCTAACCTGAGCCGCATCGTCCGGATGCACGGTCTCTGTGAACGCTTCCAGTCGGCTCATGCCGGGCCTATCTGTGTCTTCTACGTCCATGCCGACATAGTCGACCATGCGCCGATTGAAGAAGACTGGTTCTCCGTTCGGGCTCAGCCGCCAAAGGTGGATGGGAACCATGTCGATGAGCTGCGATAGCTGCCTCTCGCTTTCACGCAATGTCGCCAACGCGGTATGGTGCTGCCGGGATATTGCCGCCACGACGAGCGCCGAAAGGGCCGAAATCGCCAAAAACAGCTGCAGCATGATCTGCTTTTGATGCTGGGATTCGGGATCGCCGGCAAACTGACTGACGCCGGTGATCGTGAATGCTGCCGTGATCAGAGCGAGGAGAGCCAAGGCGATGACCGCACCCTTAAACTCAAAACGCACAGCGGCCCAAAGTAGAGGCGGCATGATGAGGTAGGCGAAGGGCAGGTAGCTGCTCAAGGAAAAGGCGGCGACAACCAGAAAGATCAAGCCGACGGCGCAAGCTTCGATCCATCGCGGAGCTGCCGAGATCGGGTTCTCACGACGCCAGTTCTGGACTAGAACCAGAGCTAGCGGTGCGACGATCAGCACCCCGGTGGCGTCTCCGATCCAGAACAATGGCCAGGCCCCCGTGAAGGACTGCATGCCAAACCACGCGAGAGTCGCACTTCCCACGGTCGCGCTGACAATGGGCGCAATTCCAGCGCCCACCAAGGCCAACACGACAACCTCGCGCAAGGTTTCCAGCCGAACCGGACGCCTGCAGGTCCGCTGGATTAGCCATGCGCCGAGTACTGCCTCGAGTGCGTTGCCGGCATTGATCAGCACGGCGACTGGCAACTGATTGTGGAACCACAGGAGGTTGCAGGTCAGTTCGGCCAGGAGGCCCGCCAGCACCCACCAGGGCCAGCTTGGCGGCGTAGCAACGACAAGCGTAGCGATGAACACACCGCTCGGCGGCCAAATGGAGATGCCTGTTCCGGGCACGACGGCGAGCAACTGAGCGAAACCAGCGCCCAACACGTAAGCCGCTATGAAAAGCCCCATGTGCAGGAAGCGCGGGCGGTGCCACCCAATGCGAGACCACCTGCTTTGTTCAAGTTCGCTGATCATATTGTCGCCCAGTTCGTTCAGCGCGAGAGATCCTTTTTCCGGACAGTCCAGATTGCGCATTGAGGACGGTCGCCGCAGCCTTCAAGGCTGCGCTGACGCCCAAGAGCCGCCCGACCATCCTGGTCCGCTATCGCACCGAACGGTTGCCAGCCTAAAGCAATGCAAGCGAGCAGGCCGAGCGGCGCATGAGCCGGGAAGCCGCCTGACCGGCGGCGGAGGCCAGCATCGTATGCACTGGGCGTTGGCAAAACCGCCCATAGTCAGGGCTCTCTGCCAGAACAAGACCGAGAGTCCTCAGATCTTGTTTCGTATTCGGGCTCGGCTTCAACGCCAGCGCCGCCGCGGTCAGGCATCAATGCGCATGGCCGGCCAACAACGCTTGCCCGTTCCCGCCGACTGCCCGACCAATATCCACCACAGGACCGGAACCCGTTTGCCCCCGTGCCCAGCCCAAACGGCACTCCCCGCCAGCATCACGACCGGCTGACGCCGATCTTCATGATTGGGGCGTAGGTCGACAGCCGTCAGTGTGCTTACGACGGTTCGCCAGCGCATCCCCTCCGCATGTCGACCTATGCTCAATAACCTTGCAAGGGTTGCTGAGATCCTTTTTGCGCCGAGGAGCCAATCGCGTGGCGAGCCGCCCAAAGCGTTGCAACAATACCGAAGATTGCCGGAAGGCTAACGGCCGGGAAGTCCCGCAAGATCACGGCGGGGCCGCAGATACCAACCGCCACTTCCCAGCAGTGGAAGGTGGCGTGAGCGATTAGCCACAGCGTCCCGCCAGCCCAAAGCTCCAGGCGGCGGGCGGGCTTCCAGAGGCCGATCGCAAAGGCGAGCGCGACGAAACCCTGGATGATTCCGATATCTCGAATGAAATGCTGGTTGAACATCCCGGTATCCGTGACGCCCGGGACGAAATAGTACCAGCCTTCGGGGTCGTAGAGCATGTGAATGCACAGCCAGGTCGACAGCAGCGCGTTGAACCCGACCATGCCATAGACGAAATATCTGGTTGCCTGCATTGTGACCTCCAACACAAAATTGTTGCCAAAATTAGCACCAGCGACGACCGGCTTCTTCCCAAACGAAGGTATGGGGGTGCCAAGTGCCCGTTGTTGAAACGGGAGGTGACGAACATCGCGCGTGTTCAACTCCGCATCCGTTGAGCGAAACACCGCGGAGCATCGATCGCGCTGGAATTCCTTTCCGCGACCTGACGGCGCAAACAAAAACAGCCTCCGAATGAAACCGGAGACTGTCGCAATCCTGAGGAGATTTCTTTTGGCCTGCTCCTTTGGAGTGCGAAATCTTCACGATGGCGGATGATATCTCTGGCGCGTCGTTGGATTCCTAGGCCTTCAAAAAAGCGAGAAGGTGGGCGTTGATGACATCCGCATGCGTCGTTGCCATGCCGTGCGGCAAGCCTTTGTAGACCTTAAGCGTCGCAGTCTTCAGCAACTTTGCCGAAAGAAGCGCGGAGTCGGCAATCGGCACGATCTGGTCGTCGTCACCATGCATAACGAGGGTCGGTACATCGATCACCTTCAGGTCTTCGGTGAAATCCGTTTCCGAAAATGCCTTGATGCCTTCGTAGTGCGCTTTTGCGCCGCCCATCATGCCCTGGCGCCACCAATTCTGCACCACCGGCTGTTGGACCGGTATACCCGGACGGTTGAAGCCGTAGAACGGACCGCTGGAAAGATCGACGTAGAACTGAGACCGGTTGGCCGCAAGGGCCGTACGCAAACCATCGAATACTTCGATCGGCAAGCCGCCCGGATTGGCTGGCGTCTTGACCATGATGGGTGGCACCGCTCCGATCAGCACAAGTTTCGCGGCCCGTCCCTTGCCATGACGGGCAACATATCGTGTCGCTTCACCGCCACCGGTCGAATGTCCGACATGGATCGCATTGCGAAGATCGAGGTGCTCCACGACAGCCGCCACGTCGGCAGCATAGTGGTCCATATCGTGACCGTCGCTCACCTGGCTTGAGCGACCGTGCCCACGACGATCATGGGCGATCACCCGGTAACCCTTGCTGAGAAAGAACAGCATCTGGTTGTCCCAGTCATCGCCGCTGAGCGGCCAGCCGTGATGAAAGACGATGGGCTGGCCATCCTTCGGGCCCCAGTCCTTGAAGAAGATTTTGGTGCCATCCTTCGCGGTGACGTATTCGGTGGTCATTTCAAGCGTTCCTTTTGGTGTCGTCGGTTTGGCAATGGCTTCGGTGGAAGAGGTCTGAAATGCGACCGCCGCGGCGGCAAGGTTGAAGGTGCCCGCCATAACGTCGCGACGCGTAGCTTCAGTGTATTTCCGATCCATATCGTCTCCTGTCCCGCGTGGTCTCTACGCGGCAGATCGTCGAGTTTTCTGCTGATCCTGTTGCCGAACGGCGATACCAACCTAGCGGCCCCGGGAGGCTGGCGGAACTAAACTTACGTTTTGGATCGATGTCTGGCGCACGTGGAAGTCATCGTGCCGCTTCAAAAATCAGACAAAGGTGTGAGCTGGAAGGCGCAGCGCGTGAACTTCTACCGGCTCTTCAAATCCCCTCAGATTGTGGAGTCCCATGCGCTCGGTTCGCTCCGAACAGTTTGCCAACTTGACAAACTCGGACGAGATCAAGACCGGGCGCTGGAGCTCCTTTGTGAGATTTTCGAGACGAGAAGCAAGGTTCACGGCCGGTCCGATCACGGTAAAGTCGAGCCTCTTCTGCGAGCCGATATTGCCATACATTACTTCGCCGACGTGTACGCCGGTGCCGTAGCGCAGTTCATCCGCGAATCTGGTCCCCTGAGCCTTCGCAATCGCTTCGTGGGCGTCGTAAACGGCTTGCAGGAGGTTTTCGCACGCTTTTGGCTGTTCTAGTGGAAAAACGGCAAGCAGCCCGTCGCCGATGAATTTCAGGATCTCTCCGCCATGCCGGTCAACCGGACCGGCAACGGCATCGAAATACTGGTTCAGTATGGAGATGACTTCATCGCGCGGACGACGGTCCGACAGTTTGGTGAAGCCGCGCAGATCGCAGATCATGATCGCCGCGTTGATTGACACGCCGCTTCCGCGCGTCGTCGCCCCGTCCAGTATCTGCTCGCTGGCATGCGGTCCGACATAGGTCTCAAGTAACGTGCGTGCCAGCTGATTCTTGACCCGGATTTCGCTGACCAAAGAAAACAGGGGCAGTATTTCGCGCAGAAATCCAATGTCACCATCATCGAAGCCACTCGGTCTGGCTGTCGAAAATGTAATGAGATGCCGCTTGCCCTGCGTGTGATCGATTGGCCAGCCGGTATATTCAGAATGACCCTGCTCGCGCAGCTCCTCGTACAGCGGAAAGGCGTGCGGCCCGTGGATCTGAAGCTTTTGACGGATTTCCGAGCCTGTGCTGAAGACGACGCGATAAGGGCTCTGGAGGAAGGTAGCGGTTGCCTCAACTTCGTAGCCCACGATCTGTACATCCGGTCTCGATTGCCCCCTGGCCCATATGATCCTCGTCCCGAGCCACTGCGGATGGTAGACGCGGATATGCAGGCTCGCCCGGCTGAGCGCGACGCCACAGTCAACGAGCCGAGTGCAGAGCTGCATGAATATCTGCGCGATATCGCGTTCCTCGCGAACGCCAGCGAGCAACCACTGAACGAGCGAATCGCGGCGGGGGTTATTCAGAAGACTCATCTTGTTCCTCCCGATCGAGCGTCTGAACTCATCGACCGAAACCTTGACCTTCGCACTGATACCATTTCAACGGTTATCGGTGGGCGGATCTTGGCAGGACCGCCAGCGGCCGCGCGGTTCTGGGTATTTACGTCTGCATTTGGTACTGCACGGCGCCCGGAGGCGCCAATGGCGGCAGCCAGAGACGCTCGCGAGAAACACGTCCGTGCTGTCTTTCTTCAACGCGACGTGGCTTGCGCAACAAACTCGAGCAGATCCTGCGAGTTCAGAGGCTTCGCCAGAAACAACGCTGCGCCGGCCGACAGCGCGTGCTGCCTGATGGTGCTCTCAGCAAAGGACGACATCATGCAAACCGGAGGGCCTTCAGCCCGAACCACCGCATCGAGAAGCACGAGGCCGCTGGTCCCTGGCATTCTTACATCGGCGAGCACGCAGTCCACACGGGACAGGTCGCCCGAGTCCAAGAAGGCGTCGGCCGAGCCGTAAATCAGACTGGAGACGCCGACGGTTTCGAAGAGGTCACGGAGTGCCTCCAGCAAAGCGCAATCATCGTCTATGATGGCGATCGTCGTTTGTTTCGTGGCCTGCATGGAGCATGGAACCTCAGAAGAGTGGGCCGGGGCAGTTCCCGGCGGTTAAAAGAAAATTTCGTTCTAAAAGCACTGGATAACGACGCTCGGCCTTTCAAACATTCCGGGCGGTGAGATCAGCCAGACGGTGCTCATGCGCACGCCTTGGTCAAAAGGCTGTGGCGACCCTATGACCTCTAGTTCGCAAGCGTCGGTTCCAACGCTATCTGTCGAAGACAGCTGCTGCGTGCTCGTCATTCTTCGCTCGAAGGTATTTCAGGCTCCCGCCAAGATCGCGGCACCTCTCCGCCCGATGACGAGAACTCCGGTTACATCTCATGGTATCAGACCGGTAAGGCGATACAATTAAACGAACGTTTGGTCGCGGACCGAAAGTCTTTGATTCAACGCTGAGCGGGGCTCTGTGCGCGCCACTCGTTACCCGATTCATCTCTGCGCTCACTGAACGCACAAAATCCCCCAACTCAGGTTTGAGTCGACCGCTAGCACCCCCGACAGAGGGTCCGCGACGGTCCTGAACCGGCACGTCTCGACCCGGCAAAGCAGAAGCGAAGGCACAAACACGATTGAACAGCTGGAGTGGCCGAGGTTTTGCGGCAAACGCTGCCCCTCTTTGCAATTGCCGTCGTGATGTTAGGTGCGGCTTCGTGGCTCTTTCGACGTCGTCTCGAATAGGGACGCCTCTCCAATTTCGTTCGTTTCCCGATTGAGCCGCATGGGGCGGTACGCTACAGTACCGTTACCATTTCAGAAAGACTTCGTTTGCGATCAACTATGAACCAGACGACGGTGTTTTTCGAGAAGGGCTTCTCCCGGACGTCGATGGATGACGTCATCGGGATCGTCGGCGGCTCCAAGCGGACCCTGTATAAGTACTTCCCAAGCAAGGACGAGTTGTTTTTTGCGGTTGCCGTGCGCGTTTCGGACCGCACTGTGGAAGAACTAAGGGTCAAGCACAGCGGCGATCTGCAGGAAACATTGACAAAGTTCGGAATGAGTTACCTGCGAACTGTTGTCTCGCCAGAAGGGCTGTCTCTTTTCCGCGCAGTCATTTCGGAGGCGCCGCGCCTGCCGAAGCTGGGGGAAGGCTTTTTACGTCATTTAACAAATCGCATTTCTCAGCTTCTGGTGGACTACTTCGAGACACAGGAAAAGATTGGCGATGCAATCTCGGCTGCGGAGCAGTTTCTAGCCCTTGTCCGGGGGCCGACCCACTATGTGGCTTTGCTCGGTGGTAGACCGCCGAGCGATGAAGAGATCGCATTCGCGGTGAGGCAAGCGGTCGCGACGTTCCTCTATGGAGCTATTGGTAGCCCAGATACCAACGTCTGACCCCAACGTCTTGGGCGACCGCATTCAGCTTCAGCAAGTCATCGTGAACGTGCTGCTGAACGGTATTCAGGCCATCTCGCATGCCGGGACCGACCGGCGCCAAATCGTTGTTGAGACATCGTATGGTTTGGACGGAGTGACAATGCTGAGTGTGGAAGACACCGGTGGTGGCATAGCTTCCGACCATCTAAGCCGGATCTTCGACGGATTCTTCTCGACGAAGGCGGACGGCGTTGGCATCGGCCTAGCCATATGTCGTTTCATCGTGGCAGATCACCAAGGAGCGATCAGCGTCGAAAATGAAGCGGGCGTAGGCGCACGGTATTTGGTCACACTTCCCGCTATATCCGACGGAGAGGTTTCGAACGACGGTGGCAAGGTTGCGGACAGCAGTGCACTGGCGCCGACACGGACAAGGGACAATCGATGAAGAAGCAAATTGCATTCACTTGAGGAAAAACGCATGAGCATTCAACTCTTCAGCTTGAAGGGCAAGCGGGCCCTCGTCACCGGCTCCTCGCAGGGCATCGGCTATGCCCTGGCCGAGGGCCTTGCAGGCGCCGGCGCAGAGATCGTGCTCAATGGCCGCGACGAGGCGAAGCTACAGGCGGCCGCCCAAAGCCTCGGCGTGAAGCGCACGCTTGCCTTCGATGCTACGGATCACGAGGCCGTGCGCAACGCCGTCGACGGCTTCGAGGCGGAAATCGGCGCCATTGACATACTTGTCAACAATGCTGGCATGCAGCACCGCACTCCATTGGAGGACTTTCCGGCAGATGCCTTCGAGCGGTTGCTGAAGACCAACATCTCCACGGTTTTCAATGTCGGCCAGGCGGTCGCGCGTCACATGATCAAACGAGGCGCCGGGAAGATCGTCAATATCGCCAGCGTCCAGACCGCGCTTGCTCGCCCCGGCATCGCGCCCTATACGGCGACCAAAGGCGCGGTCGGCAACCTGACCAAAGGCATGGCGACCGACTGGGCGAAATACGGTCTGCAATGCAATGCGATCGCCCCTGGCTATTTCGACACGCCACTAAACGCCGCTCTCGTCGCCGATCCGGCCTTCTCAGCCTGGTTGGAAAAACGCACGCCGGCTGGCCGCTGGGGCAAAGTCGAAGAGCTTGTTGGCGCCTGCATCTTCCTTTCCTCCGACGCTTCCTCTTTCGTGAACGGACATGTGCTCTACGTCGACGGCGGCATCACGGCTTCGCTCTGAGGCATCCCGGCGCATTGCGGTAAGGCGGTCGGGTACGAGCCGCTCGCCCAACCAGTTATTCCAAAGATCAGAAACTGCCCGGAACGCGATCGTGCCGCCGCGATGGGAAAGGCCGCCTTTCGGCGGCCTTTCCGCTTCTACGAGGATGCCTTGCCGATTCCTCCGGAAACGAGGCGACCCTTGTGGAAGGTGGCGCCGCGGGCCGGCATGCGGGCGACGGCTTCGGCCGAGCAGCTCGCGGTCGTCAGCGTAAAACCCGCATCGTCGCCGGGTTTCGGCCAGGCGCGATTGCCGTCATTGTCGAGTGGCAGGACACCACCGGTGGAAATGGCGAGCGAGCGGGACAGGTGGTACTCGTCGGAGCCGCGGTAGAGCTGGGCGTAGAGATTGGCCTTCTCCAGCATGTCGCCGCTGCCGAAGGGCGACCAATGGTCGATGACGCTGTCGGTGCCGGTCATCACGAAGACGCCTGCCTTGCTGAGCTGTGGTAGCGGCATCATCAGCCCGCCGATCGGTACGGTCGATGCGATCGTCATGCCGTTTGCGGCAAGCCGCGCCGCCGTCTCTTCGAGGACTTCGGGGCTGAGCGTCGTCAACGCGAAGGCGTGGCTGATCGTCACCTTGCCCTTGAGTGCCGGGTTCTTCTCCACCGTGTCGATCATGTAGTTGACCGCGGCAACGCCTGCCGGACTTGTCTCATGCAGGTGAATGTCCACGCCCTTGCCGGTGTCGAGTGCGATCTGGAACATCGCGTCGAGCGATTTTTCCATGGCGCCGTCGACATTCGTCGGGTCGAGGCCACCCACATATTCGACGCCCATCTGCATGGCTTCACGCATCAGGGCATCGACCTTCGAGTGCAACAGGCCGTGCTGTGGGAAGGCGACGATCTCGCAGATGAAGTCGTCTTTGTGTTTCTCCAGCGCAAGCTTCAGGTGCTCCAGGCTTTTCAGGCCGCTCACCGGATCGATGTTGCAATGGCTGCGGGCAATCGTGCTGCCCTTGGACTGCAGGAGCGCGATCAGGCCTTCGGCGCGCTGGACCGAGGCCGGGAGCAATTTCGGTAGCAGCTTTTCCTCGAGTGCGATCATATCCATGATCGTCTTGCCTTGGCGTGGTAGCGGCGCCTGCCACGCGCCACCGTAGAATGTCTTGTCGAGGTGGATGTGCATATCGCGCATGGTCGGCAGGGCGAGTTGACCGCCTGCCTGGTAGGTCGGCAGGCCCGCCGGTAGCGTCGCTCCGGCGGCATGCAGCGCGGCGACCTTGCCGTCTTTGACTTCCAGTGTGTATAGCGCCGTGCGGGTGGCGACGATGACATCGCCATCCCTCTCGAAACCCTCTTCGAGGCGTATGTTGCCGAGCAGGTAGTGGCTGTCTTTCACCGTCGTTACCGTGGCGCTCTGTGCGCAATTCATGGTCTCGGCTGCGGCCTCGCGGCTCATGCCGCCGGTCAGCCCTGTGACTGCCGCGACTGTTGTCAATTGACCGGTGCGGCTTAGGAAGGCCCTGCGGCTCTGCGATACAGCGTGTTGCACTATCGTCTCCTCATCGTCGTGCATGGAAGGGATGACGTATTTTAGGAAATGTCCCCGTTGCATGGCAGCGACAATTGAAAATGCTTGCTATTCGATTTGCCACTGACGTCAGCGTGTCAGACCACAGAAAGCAATGAGCCGATCAGCGAGGTCGAGCGCCAAGGGGGAAGCGTTGTCCCGGTAGAACAGAGCAAGCTCGAAGTCCTCGACCGGTGGCAAGTGCTCGGCGGCACCGAGCACACGATGCGCCGGCAGCCGACAGCTTGCCGGTAGCA
Source organism: Rhizobium sp. BK661 (assembly GCF_024808825.1). Taxonomy (NCBI): domain Bacteria; kingdom Pseudomonadati; phylum Pseudomonadota; class Alphaproteobacteria; order Hyphomicrobiales; family Rhizobiaceae; genus Rhizobium; species Rhizobium sp. BK661. The sequence goes on from NZ_JANTYT010000001.1 coordinate 42,473, forward strand.
AGCTAACGCCGAGACCGGCGGCAGACGCGGCCGCTAGGGCTGCGAGGCCCCCGCCGCTATAGCTGACGCGCCAGCGAACGCCGAGGCTGTCCAGCGTCTGGCACAGTTCCTCGCGGTAGAGCCCGTTAACGGGAAAGACGGCGATCGGAACCGGCGATTGGTCGATAGCTGGGTGCTTCTGGCTATCGAGCCAGAGCAGTGGTTCGGCCCGTGCGGCGCGTGGCAGATGTACTCGTCGCTGCTTGACCAGCACGAGGTCGAGTTCCTCTTGAAGGTAGGCGCGGTGCAGGTCGCGGCTGAGGCCGCTGGTGACGTCGAGTCGGAGATTCGGATGCTCGCGCTTGAAGGCTGCAAGCAACTCGACCGTCGGCACGGTGAAATCCTCAGGCATGCCGAGCCGCAAAACGCCGTCTCGCCACGGTCCGGCCAGCGCATCGTGCGCCTCCTCGTTGATCGCAATAATGCGTCGCGCATAGCTCAGAAGCTTGATGCCCTCTTCGGTTAGCCGCACCTCGTGGGAGGTTCGCTCGAAGAGCGCCTTGCCGAGAAGTTCCTCCAGGCGGCGCACCTGCTGACTGACGGTGGACTGCGATAGCGACACCCTGTCGGCCGCGCGTGTAAAACTGGTGGTCTCGCTCACGGCCACGAAGCTGATCAGAAGCTGCGGGCTGAACATGGGATAGCGATTCATAATTCCGCCGTCGCGCGTTGGACCATTATCACTTCTAACCGGACGCGAAGGACTCCACAATGTTCGCATATTCGAAGGCGTAGGCAGGCAAATGAAGCGTCCGAACCGCAATTGGGCACGGACGCTTTCCATCACAGTTACTTCAACCTGTCGGCCAATTTCTCGATGGCTTTGACGGCGCAGGCTTCATCGAGGTTGCCGCCCGGTGCACCGCCGACGCCGATCGCGCCGATCGTGTCCTTCCCGACCTTGACCGGCACGCCACCGGCGAGCACCAGGAAGCCCGGAATATCTGCGAGGCCAGCCGCGGCACCGTTCTTCTGCACCGTCTCGGCCATGCCGCTGGTCGGATTCCGCGAGGATGCGGATGTATAGGCCTTGGCTGTCGCGGCATTCGCGGTGTGAGCACCTGCGCCTTCAGCGCGGACGAGCGCCAGCAAGATGCCCGCGCGGTCGGTAACGGCGGCTGCGACGTTGTAGCCATCAGCGGCGCACGCGCTGACGGCGGCTTGAGCAAGATCAACCGCAAACACACTGCCGAGGCTGGTTTGCTTGGCGATATCTTCGGCAACAGCCGGAGCGGCGACAACGGTGCCAAGAACAATAGAAAGAAGGACGCTTTTCATCATGGGAACCTCCAGGTGTTCGTTTTCCCGGAAGAGGGTGTATCCGGCGTGGTGCTGTTCCGAAATTCGCACGGTCACGGAAGCTTATCGGTAGGATTACCGATACACGCCGAGCCAGATGCGCGTCTGCTCGGCGACAGCGGGCGTTCCAAGCTTCATGGCGATGCTTGCTCTGTGGCTGTCGACGGTGCGAACGGAGACGTCGAGGGTTGTTGCAATATCTTTGCTGCCCAGCCCCTTTGACACGAGCTCCATGACCTCGCGCTCACGGGCAGTGAGCTGGTCGAGCAGGCCGGCGGTTTCCTGTCGGGCAAGCAGCTCGGCAAGTTGCGCCTCGCACGAGGCAATCGCCTCGATCAGCACATGTTCATCAATGGGCTTGACCAGGAAGTCTGCCACGCCGGCCTTGAAGGCGCGGCGGCAGGCTTCGACGTCGCCATGCCCGGTGATCATGATTGCGGGCCACGCAATGCTCATCTCGGCCAGCTTCTTCAGGAGCTGCAATCCGCTCGTTGCCGGCATGCGCAGGTCAAGGATCAGTATGCCCGGCTTTGCCTTGTCCATATGGGCGAGCAGGTGCGCCGCATCCGGGAAAGCCGTTACTTCCTTGCCATAGGTCGAAAGCAGCAGCACCAGAGCCTCGCGCACCGAGGCGTCGTCATCGACAAGATAGATCATTGAGCTCCTCCCGACGGCAGGCGAATGATGAAGCAACCACCGTCATCGTTGCGTGCCTCGATTGTGCCGTTCATTTTTTCGATCAGGCGCGCACAAAGAGGCAACCCAAGACCCATACCGTCCGGCTTGGTGGTAAAAAATGGCTCGAAAATGCGGTCCAAGGCAGCGACATCGATCCCCGGACCGTTATCAGCGACAGCAACGATGACGTCTTGGCCTTCGGATCCGGTCCACAGGTTGATGCGCGGTTCAGGCCGACCAGAGAGAACTTCGACCGCATTGCGGATCAGGTTGTGGATGACCTGCTGGAACGAGATGACATCGATTGCCACCATGCAGGACCGGTCGGAGATCGCGATGTTCAGCGCGATGCTCCGTTGTGCCAGGTCCGCTTCGACGAGCCGCACCGCATCAGTCAGCGCATCGGCAAGCGCCACCATCTCGATCCGTGCCTTTGCTCCAGAGATATAGGCCCGCATACGGCCCAGAATGTCGCCTGCGCGTTTTGCTTCACGGACGTTGGCGTCGAGCGCCTGCAACAGGATGTCATTGTCCTGGATCACCAGCGCCCGTCGCGCGGCCTGACTCTGGCTCAGCAGAGCGGTAACCGGCTGGGCCAGTTCATGGGCGATGCCCGAAGCCATCTCGCCAAGTGCGTTCACCCGCCCGGCGTGGGCAAGGCGCGCCTCCTGCTCCAGCAGGGCCGCGCGTAGCTCCTGACGATGTCTTTCTTGCCTGGCATTGCGATATCCCGCCACCAGCCAAACGAGCGCCGCCAAACCGAGCATCAGTGGTGCAATGAGACGCGGAGGCATGAGCTCGCCGAGGCTGAAGTACCGTCCCAAGGTGAGGTGCAACGGTTGACCCGGATTGCTGGCCGACAGGCTCGTCGCTGCGCTGAGGCGTGATGCCTCGTTCGCTCCACTGGTGAATAGTTTGATGCCATCGAGCGACAGGCCGACGAAATAGCCAGGAGAAATCTCGTCGGCCGGTAACAACGCGCCGGCGTTGATGCGCAGCCGTAGCAGCCGGTTGCTTTCGACCAGCTTATAGATGTCGTAGGCATTTTTTCTGGCGATTGCTCGGATTGCAGTTTCGCCGGGCTTATTCAGTCCCGGCAACTCGGCACCAGCCGGGTATTCGGCAACCGTCGGGCCGGTGGGCTTTCCGTAGGTGACCACATGGGCCGTCGGACCATCAACGTGGATCGTCGCGATGTCGTCGATGCGCGGGTAGAAGGCGGTAATCGAGTTGGCAAGCCCCTGAATGGTAGGGGATGGCTCGGTCGGCGACATGCGGATTACGGCCGCAAGTGCGGTCATGTGGGCATCATGCTGTGCCAGCTTTTCAGCGAGCAGCGTATCGGTCTGCCGCGCCAGCGCCGAAAGTTCTGCAAGGCCTGCACGATATTCGATCGCAGCTACCGTGGCGATGCTGATCAAGCTGCTAATCAGCCAAATTGCGAGCGGTAGGATCCACTGAGTCGAGCGATTTCTTTTCATTGTGTAGCGACGAGAAGGACAGGCCTTTGCATACTAAAAAACCTCAGGATCATTCACCCTGTCCGGAAGGGCGGCCGTGGAGCAAAATGACGCCGCTACGCTAGAGCTGCACCTCCTCCTCATTAAAGCAGGAATTCACGTGATTAACCGCCTCTGGCGCGCAAAGCAAATTCGCCCAAAATCAAGGGGCTTCATTCGGCCGTGAAGCTTGTGTGGGCCAACCCGTGATTAGTCACGCCTTGCATCTAAGCTCTGGACCATTCGAGTCTGAGGGCGGAGAGAAGGTTTTGGTGACCAAATACGGGTGATCATGGCGCCTATCTTCTGTACTTGCAGATAGAGCGCCGGCACGAAGACGAGCGACAGCGCCGTCGAGGCGACCAGTCCGCCGATGACGAAGATCGCCATGGGAGCGCGGAATGCGCCGCCATCGCCAGTTCCGAAGGCGACGGGCATCATGCCGGCAACCATGGCAACAGTGGTCATGACAATCGGCCGGAGTCGCCGCTCGGCAGCCAGGACAACGGCCTCTCGGGGCTCCTCGCCCGCCTCGATTATCCGACTGGCCAGATCCACGATCAGAATGGCATTTTTAGCGACGATGCCCATAAGCATAAGAGCTCCGATCAAGACTGGCATAGTCACGCCATGGCCAGTCGCGGCGAGCGCGATGAGCCCGCCGGACAGCGCCAGCGGTAGCGACAGAAGGATTGTCAACGGTTGAAACGGACTACCGAAGAGAACGAAGAGAATGACAAAAACGCAGGTCGAGCCGAGAATGCTCGCGTCAACAAAGCTCGCAAAAAAATCTTCCATCGAGCGCGTTTCCCCGGCCGTTTGCAGGATTACACCGGCCGGTAGCGGATGTTGTTCAATCAGTGACTTCACGAGCGCGAGCGCCGTCCCCGGCGAGGCGCCCGCAGCAAGATCGGCGTTGAGTTCGATCCGGCGCAATCCGTCCTGGCGAAGGATCTGGCCGGGTCCATAAGCTGTCGCGATGCGTGCAACTGCCCCCAAGGGAACCACCTTCCCGTCTCCTGTTCGCAGGGGAATGGTCTCGACCACCGACAGTTCATTGGCCGATTTTGCGGCCTCAACCCGAACGGGGACGCTCCGGCCATCGATCTGGATGGAGCCGAGTTCCCGATCCCTGTCGCCCATCGTTGCAACGCGCACCGCATTCGACAGCGAATGCAGGTCGACACCCAAGGAGGCGGCAAGATCAAGGTCCGGGATGATTTGGAGCTCCGGCCTGTGCGCAGCGCCGAAGGATGAGACATGACCGACTGAGGGGATGGTTGCCATTGAGGATGCAAGCCAATCGGATGCGCGCTCCAGTGCCGCCGCGTCCTCTGACAGCAACGAGACGGAAAACTGCCGCCCGCCCGTCAGCCCAAGTTGATTGACCCCGATGTCGGCAACCGATGTTAGTTTCCGGGCGATATTGGAGGCGATGACCTGTCGCGTTTGTGCGCGATCGGCAGGGTCGGTGAGTTCAATCTGGATGGAGAAGGCCTGTCGGGTTGCGACGCGGCCAGCGGGGGCAGATCTGTAAGCGTAAACATGCGTGACATTTTCATCAGCGGCGAGCAACCTGGTCACTTCGCCAGATTTCTCCCGCATGGAGGCGTTGCTCGTGCCGCCCGCCATCTCGACCGTAAATCGCAGTTGTGTCCCGTCCTCTTCCGGAATGAAGCCCCGTGTCAGGCCGGGCAGGACGAAAAAGGCAGTCCATGCAAGGGAAGCAATGCCGAGAGCAATCGTGATGAAGGACATGTCAAGCGTCATGGCGCGGCGAGGCAAGCCCGCTCTTGATCGTCCAAGTGGAATGCGGTGGCGGCCGGTCGCAAATCTCAGCAGTCGGGAGTAGCCGCTGGCAGGCAAGGCGGAGTTGCGTAGAGCGGGCGCCCTCGGCCGGAGCATTCTCGAGGCGAGAAGCGGCGTCATGAGACGGGCAACGAGCAGAGACGCCACCGTTGCCGCTGCTACCGTCATGCCGAACTCGCGAAAATATTGACCGGGCATGCCGCCGATCATGGCAAGCGGCGCAAAGACGGCAACGATCGTCAATGAGATCGCAATAACGGAGCTGCCGATTTCGTCCGTTGCATCGATAACCGCCTGAAACGGGGTCTTTCCCATTTCCAGATGCCGGGCCGTGTTCTCGATTTCGACGATGGTGTCATCGACAAGCAGGCCGATCGCCAACGTCAATCCGAGCAGCGAGACGAGGTTTAAGGAGAAGCCGAGCGCCTCCATCACGAAGAATGTCGGAATTACGGCAAGCGGTAAGCTGATTGCTGCGATCGTGACTGAACGCCAATCTCTCAGGAAGAGAAACAGCACCGCAATCGTGCAGACCGCGCCTTCGATCATGGCACTCACGGTGCTTGCAACATTGTTGCGGGTGTAGCTGGCATTCTCGTCCAGTAAGGTGAACTGCAAGCGCGTGTCTTCAGCGGCGAAATTGTCAATCGCCGCGCGGATGCGGGTGAATGTTTCGACCTCGTTTGCCCCTTTCTCCGTGAAAAAGGAGAGAGCCAGGATGGGTTCCCCGTTTAGTTGGGCGAAGCCGTTGGCCTCGGCCCAGCCATCTTCGATCCGGGCGATATCCGAAAGCCTCAGAATGGAACCGTTGGCATCCGGCAATACGACGTTGGGGAGTGCGGCAACGGCCGAAGGTGCCGATACCGTTCTTATTGGCCGATCGATGTCATCGGCGGACGCGATGCCCGCGGGGGAATTGGTGATCGCAGTGCGAAGCGCGGCGCTTATGGCACCAGCGGACAACCCGCGTGCGAGCATCTCGTCAGGGTCGAGCCAGACCCGAACCTCACGGTTGTCACCGCCTCTAAGGACGACCTTTCCAACGCCCCGAATTCGCTCGAACCGGCGCAGGACATCATCGCTAAGCAAGCGGTTGAGCGCCTGGAGAGACATTGTGTTCGACTGCACGGCGAAGGTCGCAATGGCGATCTCCCGCAAGTTTGATATCTCGATCGCCGGCTCTTCGACCGCCGCTGGAAGGTCGCCTCGAATCGAACGGATAGCGCGATCGGTACGCTCGAGGGCCAACTGTGGGTCAATGCCGCTATCGAACTCCACGTTGAAGGTCACAGCGCCATCCTCGATCGTAGTATCAAGGCGACGGATACCTTGAAGTCTCAGCAAGGCATCTTCGGATTTCTGCGCAACGTCATATTCGAGATCGCTGGCCGAGGCCGCTTGCTGCCGAAGCACGACCTTGACGATTGGAGATTCCATTTCGGGAAAACGGCTGATCGGCAAGGCACGCAGCGACAGAATGCCGATCACGACGAGAAGAACAAAAATCGCAATGCTGTAGGCGGGCCTTTCGATCGACCAGCGGGAAAGGTTGAACGACATGAGCAACCTCACTTGCTCGAGGCGAGAACGGAAGCGACGGGCACCTGTCGCACACGCATACCCGCCTGGACGATTCCGCTTGCACGCAGCACGACATGCTCGCCCTCGCGCAAACCTGACAGGATCTGGATCTGTTCAGTCGTCTGCTCCCCGGTCACCACGCTTCGCCTTTCAACGACGCCTGAGGTCACCACATCCACCTGCGCCCCTTCGGGCGCCTGACGGACGGCAGCGAGAGGCAGGACAAGCGACGTTCCTTCGACATAAGGCAGCTCGGCGCGCGCGAAGGCGCCAATCTTCAAAACATCGGATTGGGGAAGGGCAATGCGAAGGCGCGCCATCCTGGTGGACGGATCAACGCTGGGCGCGATGTGCCGCAGCGTGCCAGAAACGGCTGTGCCCATACCTTGAACCGTGACGACGACAGGCGAATCAGTTTGAACACGCCCGACAAGACGCATTGGCGCCATGGCCTCGAACTCGACGAGACCATCTCTGACAAGCCGGAATAGCGGCGCGTCGGCGGAGGCGATGTCGCCGAGCCTTGCGATCCGCTCGGTGACGATGCCGTCGGCGGGCGCCCTGATCCGGTTTTTTTCGAGGCGGGTCATCAGCTCTCGGCGTTTGACGTAGGCAATCGCGCGTTCTGCGATGGCAACCCGTCTCGTTTGCTGCGCGGTCCTCAGCTTGGCTTTGGCTACCTTCACGTCGGCCTCGCGCTGCTCGAGCGCGTCAAGTGATGTCACCCCACTGCGTGATAGCGGCTGGGCCCTTTCGAGTGCCTTGCGGGCCAGGTCCAAATTGGCCTCTTCCAGGGCGATCGAGCTTTCGCTTTGGAGGAGGAGGGCGTTCGCGCGCTCGATCTCGACCTCGTTCATCGAGACAGCGATTTCATCGAGATCGGACGCCAGGATGGCGAGTATCTGCCCTTCATGGACTTGATCGCCTTCTTCCACGAGGACCGCCTGAATTCTCGCGTGTTGGCTCTCGGTTCCAACGGACACCTCCTCACGCGCCACAAGCGATCCAGAGACGATCGTGCGCGTCTCGAGACGCCGGGTTTCGGCCGTGACCGTTGTGACGGTCGGAGCGTTGTCGGCATTTGAAACGAGGCCTATATCCGAGACAAGTTTCGGCGAGCCCGCGCCCAAACGTGACTTTCCGACAAGAAGGGGGCTGACGAGCACGGCGGCGGCAATCGCCGCAAGCGCGATCGCCGATGCCATTTTCCGCAGCCAGGCGACGCAACCTTGCACGGTGGCGTCGAGCCGAGATTTATTCGTCCATCGCCGTCTTCCGTTCATGACGACGCCCTCTACGCCAAGGTGGCACTCGCAATCGCGGCGCGGTCGCCACCGGTGGAACAGTTGCTCATCGCCAAGAGGGTGCGACAGCCGGCGCAGATGGCCGGTTCCTTTGGCTGCCAAGCCGGTATCGGTACCCTTGTCGGCTGCTTTCTGGTCTCCGGAGCGCGAGCGAGCCCCATCTGCTCCCAAACCTCGTCCAGGGCCGCGACCAGCCGATCGATGTCTGCCCGGCTATGGAGGGGCGAAGGGGTGATGCGCAGCCTTTCTGTGCCGCGGGGAACGGTTGGGTAGTTGATCGGCTGGATATAGATGTCGAAATCGTCGAGCAGCAGATTGGCGACGGTCCGGCATTTCACCGGATCGCCAACCATCACCGGCACGATATGGCTGGGATTGGCGAGGTGCGGAATGCCCCGTTCGTCGAGGCGCTCGCGCAGCATCCGAACGTGACGCTGTTGAGCTTCCCGTTCCCGTTGGCTCTCCTTCAGGTGCCTTACGGAGGCAAGAGCTCCGGCCGCAAGCATCGGCGGAAGCGCCGTCGTGAAGATGAAGCCGGAGGCGAAGGATCTGACGAAGTCGACCACCGGAGCGCTGGATGCGATGTATCCCCCAACGACCCCGAATGCCTTGCCGAGCGTGCCCTGGATGATTGTCAGACGATTCATCACCCCGTCACGCTCTGCGATCCCTGCACCATGCCGGCCGTAGAGGCCGACGGCATGGACTTCGTCCAGGTAGGTCATGGCGTCATACTGTTCAGCCACGTCACACAGTTCCGCGATCGGCGCGATGTCGCCGTCCATGGAATAGACCGACTCGAAGGCGACCAGCTTTGCGCGGCCGGGTTCGACTTCGCTCAGACAGCGTGCCAGATCCTCTGGGCTGTTGTGCTTGAAGATCCGGTAGTCGGCCCGGGAGTGACGAATGCCTTCGATCATGGAGGCATGGTTGCCGGCGTCGGACAGGACGACACAGTTCGGCAGCTTCGCCGCAAGGGTAGAAAGGGCCGCCCAGTTGGAGACGTAGCCCGACGTAAACAGCAGAGCGGCCTCCTTGCCATGGAGGTCGGCCAATTCGCGCTCCAGCAGGACGTGACTATGGTTGGTGCCGGCGATGTTGCGCGTGCCGCCGGCGCCGGTGCCGCACAGGTCGATCGAACGATGCATGGCTTTCCGAACCTTGTCGTTCTGCCCCATGCCGAGATAGTCGTTGGAACACCAGACAATGACATCACGGACGCGCTCGCCATCATGATAACGGGCGCGCGGAAAGGCGCCCGCCACTCTTTCTATGTCGGCAAAGACGCGATAGCGCCCTTCCTGACGTAGCCCATCCAGGGCGTTGGTGAAGAACGCACGATAGTCCATTGCCCCCTCCTTGGTCGGATCCCAATCCTCGGTATGAGGTTCCGACTTGATTCCACCTTGTATGGTAAGGGAGTTCACGGGCTGTCAGGGACCTACTTAGGTTGAACGAAGTTTGCGACGTAGGTGCCGTTGGACTGGACGAAAGTCCCATAGTTTCCTGCGACCTTTGTAGTTGGTCTCGGAGACGCCCCCTCAAATATGGGCTCTGTCTCCAACCGGCAGCCGGAGGTGCGTGCGGACCACCCGTTTTGGGCTGGCAAGAGTGCCAACGGACCGCGCTTACACCGTTCCGTGGCTTGCCTTTTTCTCTGCGCCTCTAGCTACCACCTGATCGTGTTTCAGGAATGATTTTGTGGAGAGGGCGATGTCTGTTCCGGACGATCAGGTTCTAACGCTGCAAGTTGCCAACATGAGGCCACAGGACGCCGGAGCGAGCATCGCGCGGCTATCCGCTACGGCAATGAATAAGGTTGGCGTGCGCGAGGGCGATCTCATCGAGTTGATAGGCAAGCGTCACACGGCCGCTATTGCGATGCAGCCTTACCCGGATGACGAAGGGCTCAACATTGTGCGCCTCGATGGCTTGCAGAGGGTCAATGCAGGTGCGACGAGCGGCGATCACATCGAGGTTCGCAAGGTCGAGGCGAGGGCGGCCGCCAAGGTCGTGCTCGCGCCCGCGCAGAAAAATCTCGTTCTCCAGGGCTCCGGCGAGGCATTGCAGCGAACGTTTCTGCATCGGCCCATGGTCGCAGGCGACGTCATCTCGACCTCCGTCCAGCAGCGCGCAAGCGGACGAGATCCGCGGGATCAGGCGTTGCGAAACCTTCTCGATCTGCCGGCATACGGCCTCCAAGAAATCAGGCTCGTGGTCGTGTCGACGCAGCCGCGCGGCATCGTCCAGATGACTGAGCAAACCGTCGTTGAGCTTCGCCCGCAGTTCGAAGAGCCGAAGGAAGCACGCAGGGCAGACGTTACCTACGACGATATTGGCGGTTTGGGGTCTTCTGTGGACCAAGTCCGGGAGATGGTCGAGTTGCCATTGCGCCATCCTGAACTGTTTCAGCGGCTCGGGATCGATCCGCCGAAGGGTGTTCTTCTTTACGGCCCTCCAGGGACCGGCAAAACGCTGCTTGCGCGAGCCGTTGCCAACGAAACGGAAGCCAACTTCTACCATATCGCCGGCCCGGAAATCATGGGCAGCCGATACGGTGAGTCCGAGGAGCGGCTGAGGCAGGTGTTCCAAGAGGCGTCGCAAAACGCGCCGTCGATCATCTTCATCGACGAAATCGATTCCATCGCCCCAAAACGCGAGCAAGTCACCGGCGAAGTGGAGCGGCGCATCGTTGCTCAACTATTGACCCTGATGGATGGGTTGGAGCCGCGGCAGAACATCGTGGTGATCGGCGCGACCAACAGGCGCGATGCTATCGACGAAGCGCTTCGTCGGCCGGGGCGCTTTGACCGCGAAATCGTCATTGGTGTGCCGGATCAGAATGGAAGGCGGGAGGTTCTTGCCATCCATACAAGAGGAATGCCGCTCGCTGAAAACACCGACATGGATGAGATCGCCCGGACGACCTACGGCTTTGTCGGTGCCGATCTCGGTGCATTGGTACGCGAGGCGGCCATGGACGCGTTGCGGCGCGTTCTGCCGGACATCAATCTGAGGGATGGCATCCCCGCCGAGGTCCTCGAAAGACTCACGGTATCGCAAGATGATTTCATGTCCGCAATGAAGCGCATACAGCCATCGGCATTGCGCGAAATCATGATCCAGGCCCCCAATGTCCGGTGGGAGGATGTTGGCGGCCTTGATGAAGCGCAAATGAGGCTGAGAGAAGGGGTGGAACTGCCGCTTCGATCTCCCCAGTCGTTCAAGCGCATGGGCATCCGTCCGGCGAAGGGCTTCCTGCTATTCGGACCGCCCGGAACGGGCAAGACACTTCTTGCGAAGGCGGTCGCTCGCGAGGCCGAGGCCAATTTTGTCGCAACCAAATCGTCCGATCTCCTGTCTAAATGGTACGGCGAATCCGAGCAGCAGGTGTCCCGCCTTTTCGAACGCGCCAGACAGGTCGCGCCGACCGTGGTCTTCATCGACGAGATTGACTCGTTGGCACCTGCGAGAGGTGGAGGCTTGGGCGAGCCCGCTGTGACAGAGCGCGTCGTCAATACGCTTCTGGCTGAAATGGACGGCCTCGAAGACATGCAGGGTGTCGTCGTCATGGCTGCCACCAATCGCCCGAACCTGCTTGATCCGGCTCTGCTTCGCCCGGGCCGTTTCGACGAGTTGGTCTATGTTCCCGTTCCCGATGCGAAAGCGAGACGGAAGATCTTGGGCATTCATACGAAGAAGATGCCATTGGCTGGCGACATCGATCTCGACGACCTGGCTGAAAAGACGGAGCGCTTCACCGGAGCCGATTTGGAGGATCTGACGCGGCGGGCAGGGCTGATCGCGCTTCGCCAGTCTCTCGACGCATCGACGGTCACCAACGAGGATTTCACGAGAGCGCTGCAGGAGGTGCGGCCGTCTGTAACGCCGGAGATGGAGCGAGAGTACGAGGAGATGCTGCGCACACTTCGCCAGGAGAATCCGCAGAGAATGCAGATCGGCTTTACAGCTCGGCGACAAGCGGCCGAGTAGCCTGCCGCCTGTCCAGCGGACCGCTTGTTTCGGTTGTCATGCGCGAAGCCATTCCTGGCCAGGCGGATCCATCGGGATCGCTCTTGGAAACTCTGCCTTTGATCTCTACACTTACTCTGTGCTCGGAAGGGCCATGGCGAGGGGAGGGAGGAGCCCGCGTTCGTGAAGCAGCGATTTCGTGTTCTTGTCGGACTCTGCCTTTTGTCGGCTGCTTGCTACGCGGCTATCTCTTCCGGCAGGGAATTCGCGACGCGAAGCTATATGAACGAGGCGTCCTTGCAGGCTGGTTCCGCCTTGCGCCTGGCCGTTTCGGCGCTTGCGGGACATCTGAGCCGATATGAACCGCTGCCTGAATTGATTGCCGATCATGACAATATCAAGCAACTGGTGAACGATCCCGGCAATGAGGCTCTCCGCAGTAGAGCAAACACTTATCTCAAGGAAATCAATAGCCTGCTTGAATCGTCCGACATTTATGTGATGCGGATGAACGGCGATACGATCGCTGCGAGCAACTACGATGGGCCGACCAGCTTCGTGGGGGAGAACTTCAGCTACCGCCCCTACTTTCAAGACGCTGCAAGGGGGAGTCAGGCGCGGTTTTACGCGCTCGGCACGACGTCGTTGAAGCGAGGCTACTACTTCGCCTCTCCCATCCAGGTGAACGGGACCGTACGCGGGGTTATTGTCTTCAAGGTCGACATCGACTCGATCGAGGGGTCGTGGAAGGGCGGTGAGTACAAGATACTGGTGTCCGACCCGGAAGGCATCATCTTCATGACCGGTAGCCCCGAGTGGCTATATTCCTCCGTCCTGCCATTGACAGAGGAGCGCCTGCGACGCACCCAGGCATCGCGCCGCTATGCCGAGGCTGTTCTCAGGCCACTTCCAATTAGCGAGCAGTATGCTGATGGTCATCGGCTGCTTACAGTCGCCGACGGCGCCGCGCCCAGGGAATATCTGACGCTCTCTCACTATATGAGGGATGCCGACTGGACCGTCAGTGTGTTGATGGACACAAGTTCGGTGCATGCGCAGGCGCGGACCATGCTCATCGCAGTGCTGCTTTCAATCGGTCTGATGGGGCTGGTTGTCGCGATCGTGCTGCAGCGTCGCGCCCGGGCGCAGGAGCGGATGCGCATGCAGATCGATGCGCGCAATGAACTTGAGGAGCGCGTGGAGGAGCGGACCGCCGCTCTCGCGCACGTCAATCAGCGCATCGAAGAGGAGATCGCCGAGCGGCGCCTGACTGAACAGAAGCTTCGCCAGACACAGGCGGATCTCATCCAGGCAGGAAAACTTGCTGGCCTCGGACAAATGTCAGCCGCGCTATCGCATGAACTCAACCAACCGCTTGCTGCCGCCAAGACCTATGTGGACAGTGCCGCAATGCTGATTGCGCGCGATCGAGTCGACGAGGCCCGCGATAACCTCTCTCGCATCTCCGGCCTGATAGACCGGATGGCGTCGATAAGCCGACACCTGCGCAATTTTGCGCGCAAACCAAATGAAAAGGTAGGGCCGGTTTCGCTCGCGACTGCGATCGCCGATACGCTCGAAATCGTTTCCGCGCGTTTGAAAGTGGCAGACGCGACACTCGTCATCGACCTCGGCGAACCTTCCGCCGCCGTGCAGGCGGGCTCTGTGCGTCTTCAACAAGTTCTCGTCAATATCATCACCAACGCCGCTGATGCGGTGGAAGGTCTTGATGACCGACGTATCCATGTCGTGGCGGTTCAGGATGGCGCCAAGATGATCCTCACGGTCCGCGATCATGGTCCGGGTGTTTCCCCCGCGATCGCCGAGCGCATCTTCGATCCGTTCTTCAGCACGAAGGGCGTTGGCCGCGGCCTCGGACTGGGCCTGTCGATCTCCTACAATATCATCAAGGATTTCGGTGGCACCCTTTCGGTCAGCAATGCAGAAGACGGGGGCGCCGAGTTCCGTATCGTGCTTGATGCCGCGCCCGTTGTCAGTGAGGCGGCCGAATGAAGGAAGGCCGGATACTCCTGATAGACGACGAAGAGGAGATGCGTCGCTCTTCCGCCCAGGCGCTCAGCCTGTTCGGACTCGACGTCGCGACATTCGCGAGCGCCGAGCCGGTCCTGGAGCGGGTCGGCTATGGCTTCGACGGCGTGGTGATCAGCGACATCCGGATGCCCGGAATGGATGGCATGACTTTGTTGCAGCGCGTCCGCGAAATGGATTCCGAGATACCGGTCATTCTGGTGACGGGACACGCAGATGTGCAGCTCGCCGTCAGCGCCATGCACGCCGGGGTCTATGACTTCGTTGAAAAGCCCTTCGCGGCCCAGCATCTGGTTGGCATCATCCGACGCGCGCTGGATCGGCGCAGTTTGGTTCTCGAGAACAGACGGCTGCGCGCCGTGGCCGGCAAACGCGACGACATCGAGGCGCGCCTGCCGGGACGCACCCAGGCCATGGTGGACCTGCGGTATCGACTGCGTGCAATAGCAGCGACGGATGCCGACACACTGATCATCGGTGAGACGGGCGTCGGCAAGGAGGTGGTAGCCCGTGCGTTGCACGATACCAGCGCCCGCGCAGAAAAGCCGTTCATCGCGATCAATTGCGCTGCGTTGCCGGAGACTCTGATCGAAAGCGAGCTGTTTGGACACGAAGCCGGTGCTTTTCCCGGAGCTCTTCGGCCGCGATACGGCAAGTTCGAGCACGGCCGAGGTGGCACGATCCTGCTCGACGAAATTGGTTCGATGCCGTTCGATCTTCAGGCTAAATTCCTGCGCGTGCTGCAGGAGCGCGTTATCACGCGCCTGGGCTCCAACGAGGCTGTACCGCTCGACGTGCGCTTCATCGCGACGAGCAAGGTTGATCTGGAGATCGAAGTCGCGCAGGGCCGCTTTCGTCCAGACCTTCTTTACCGTCTCAATGTCGCTACTATTCACGTGCCCGCGCTTGCGCAACGACAGGCGGATATTCCGCTTCTGTTTCTCCAGCTTGTTCGAGAGGCGGCCGCCCGCTACGGGCGCAGCGACGTGGAGGTGCGGCCAGAAACGATCAGCAGGATAGGCTCGCGGACCTGGCCGGGCAATGTGCGTGAATTGCGCAACGCCGCCGATCGGCTGGTTCTTGGTCTCGATCTCCAGCCGGAGGACACAGCGGAGCAAAATCAGAAACTCGCAGACAGGGTTGCCGCCTACGAGCGTGGCCTCATTGCCAGTGCGCTTGCCACCCACGGCGGCAGTCTCCGTCCGGTCTATGAGATGCTCGGCGTTTCGCGAAAGACGCTCTACGAGAAGATGCAGAAATACGGGCTTGAAAAAGGCAGGAGCGACGATGAGGACGAAGCGTGAATGGGTGGAAATCCACCCACGATCCCGTTCGTTTGTCCCCTTTCCCACCCGTCTCGTGTGGTATCATGCAGGAAAATGCAAGGAGCTATGCCTCTGCCGGTTGTCCGGCGCACTAGGCGTTCCACAGTGACAGTTCGTGACCGGAGCGGGGGGAGCCGTTCCGGCGGGTTACTGGGAGGATGAAATGAAAATATTGAATGCCTTGCTGGGCGTGACGGCCATCGCTGCCGCTTCGCTCGTTTCCGCATCCGCAATCGCTCAAACCTACCCGGAACGGACGATCACGATGGTCGTCCCGTTTGCCGCTGGCGGCCCGACGGATACTGTGGCCCGTCTGGTTGCCGAGTCGATGTCGAAGGACCTCGGCCAGCAGATCGTCGTTGAAAATGTCGGCGGCGCTGGCGGTACCCTTGGTGCAGGCCGCGTCGCTCAGGCTGATGCAGATGGCTACACGCTGCTCTTGCACCACATCGGCATGGCGACCAGCGCCACGCTCTATCGCAAGCTTGCCTATGACACCCTGAATTCCTTTGAGTATGTGGGCCTTGTGACCGACGTGCCGATGACGATCGTTGCGCGCAAGGATTTTGAGCCGGCCGACCTCAAGGGCCTTGTCGAATACGTCAAGGCCAACAAGGATAGCGTCACCGTTGCGAATGCCGGCATCGGCGCGGCTTCGCACCTGTGTGGCATGATGCTGATGAGCGCAATCCAAACGCCATTGACCACCGTTCCATACAAGGGCACCGGCCCCGCCATGACTGACCTGCTCGGCGGCCAGGTCGACATCATGTGCGACCAGACCACCAACACGACCAAGCAGATCCAGGGCGGCACGATCAAGGCTTACGCTGTCACTTCGCCTGCACGCCTGAAGGTGCTTCCCGATGTACCGACGGCAGTCGAAGCGGGTCTTGCCGACTTCCAGGTCGGCATCTGGCATGGGATCTATGCGCCCAAGGGTACACCGATTGCGGTAACCGAGCGGCTGTCGAAATCGCTGCAGGTTGCCCTCAAGGACCCGAACGTTGTGGCCCGCTTCGCCGAACTCGGCACCGACCCATCGCCGGAGGCGGATGCAACGCCGGCCGCCCTCAAGGCTAAACTCGAAGCAGAGATTACCCGCTGGAAGCCGGTGATCGAGGCGGCGGGTCAATACGCCGACTAGCTATGTCGATTGCCGCCCGGAATGGGTTTCGGGCGGCGCGATCGCTGCGGCAGTCGGCCGTGCTTTTCGCGTCGGGACAGCCGGCGAGCCGCGCCACGACCATCGCCAAGGGGGACATATGAAATCGCTGACGTTCGACAGCACCAACGCGCTTTGCGGCACGCTTTTCATCGGGTTGGGCTGCTTCTTCATCTATCAATGTCTTAATCTTGAACTCGGCACCGCCCTGCGAATGGGGCCGGGCTACTTTCCGCTGCTGCTTGCTGTCGTCCTGACGCTTCTTGGCCTGATCGTGCTGATCCAGGCAACACGGGT
The DNA here is from genome assembly GCF_024808825.1 of Rhizobium sp. BK661. Taxonomy (NCBI): domain Bacteria; kingdom Pseudomonadati; phylum Pseudomonadota; class Alphaproteobacteria; order Hyphomicrobiales; family Rhizobiaceae; genus Rhizobium; species Rhizobium sp. BK661. The sequence continues at coordinate 59,490 of NZ_JANTYT010000001.1, forward strand.
GCACGGCGAACCATTGGGCCCGATGGCGCTGCGCGGAATGGCTTTCATCCTGCCGGCACCGATCGTCTTTGGATTGACGGTGCGCGGGATGGGCTTCGTACCGTCGCTGTTTCTGGTGTCGCTGGTGGCGGCCTTCGCATCTTCGCGGATGAAGGTGCCGCTGGCGTTGGTGCTTGCGGTCGCGATAACCCTCTTCTCGGTCATTGTCTTCAGCTATGCGCTTGGCTTGCCGTTCGAGCGGTTCGGCCCTTGGGTTCGGTTCTAGGAGGCGGCGATGGATCTTGTCAGCAATCTCGCCTTGGGTTTCAGCACCGCGGCCTCACCAGAAAACCTTCTTTTCTGCCTCATCGGTGTGCTGCTGGGTACGTTGATCGGTGTCTTGCCAGGGATCGGGGCGACTGCGACGATCGCCATGCTGTTGCCGATCACCTTCCAGCTGGAGCCTGTCTCCTCGCTGATCATGCTGGCGGGCATCTACTACGGGGCACAGTATGGCGGCTCGACCACGGCGATCCTCATCAACATGCCCGGCGAGTCCTCCTCGGCGGTGACGGCGATTGACGGCTATCAGATGGCCCGTCGCGGCCGGGCAGGAGCGGCACTGTCGATTGCGGCGCTCGGCTCTTTCTTTGCCGGCACCGTCTCGACCTTCCTCGTCGCGATCTTCGCAATCCCCCTCACCGCACTTGCCCTGAAATTCGGTGCCGCCGAATACTTCTCACTGATGATCGTCGGCCTGGTGTCCTCGGTTGCCCTCGCCCACGGCTCGATTGTCAAAGCTCTCGCCATGGTCGCGCTAGGCCTGCTGCTTGGACTGGTCGGTACGGATATCTATACGGGAACGCCCCGCTTTACCCTCGGCATTCGCGAATATGCCGACGGACTGAATTTCGTTGCCGTTGCCGTTGGCGTGTTCGGTGTTGCGGAAATCCTGCGCAACCTGGAGGGAGAGAAGACCCGCACGGTGCTGATGGCCAAGGTTAGCGGCCTCTGGCCGACGCGCGAGGACTTCAGGCGGATGATCGCCCCGGTTCTGCGTGGCACGGCGATTGGCTCAGCACTCGGGATCCTGCCGGGTGGCGGCGCCATCCTTGCCGCCTTTGCCTCCTACACAGTGGAGAAGCGCATCTCCGACCGCCCGCAGGAGTTCGGTCACGGCGCCATCGCCGGTGTGGCCGGGCCGGAATCGGCCAACAACGCCGGTGCTCAGACCTCATTCATTCCGTTGCTGACGCTGGGCATTCCGGCAAATCCGGTGATGGCGCTGATGGTCGGCGCCATGATCATCCAGGGGATCGTGCCGGGTCCGAATGTGGCCACCGAGCAGCCGGCGCTGTTTTGGGGGATCATCGCATCCATGTGGATCGGCAACCTGATGCTGGTTGTGCTCAACCTGCCCCTGATCGGCCTTTGGGTTAAATTGCTGACAATTCCCTATTACGTACTTTTCCCGATTATCATGGCCTTCTGCTCGATCGGGGTCTACAGCGTTAACAGCAATGTCTACGACCTCTACGCGGTCGCCTTTTTCGGGTTAGCCGGCTACCTGTTGGTCAAATTGCGCTGCGAGCCGGCACCGTTGCTCCTGGGGTTCGTGCTGGGACCATTGCTGGAGGAAAATCTCCGGCGTGCGATGATCCTGTCGCGCGGCGATCCGATGACGTTTGTCACACGTCCAATCAGCGCCATTTTGCTTCTGATCGCCCTTGCCGTCCTGCTGGTGGTGTTCCTGCCTTCGGTGAAGGCGAAGCGTGAGGAGGTTTTCCAGGAAGAAGACTGAACCAACGAAATAGCATCGCGCCGACAAACAGACCGCAACGAGGAGGAATAAGGATGACGAAACTGAACCTGACCCGACGCAGCACGCTTGCTGCGGGCCTTGCTGTGGCCGCGGCGTTGGTCGCCGCATCACCATCGCGAGCGGCAGATTTTCCTGATCGGCAGGTGACGATGGTCGTCCCGTTTGCAGCCGGCGGATCGACTGACGTCGTTGCCCGCATCCTCGCGCAGAAGATGTCCGAGGATCTGGGCCAGCAGGTGATCGTGCAGAACGTCGCAGGCGCAGGCGGAAATCTCGGCGCAGGCAATGTTGCGCGCGCCGATGCTGACGGCTACACGATTCTGATGGGGACCGTCGCGACCCACGCGCTCAATCCGTTGATCCTGAAGTCAACCCCATACGATCCTGAAAGGGATTTTGCGCCGATCTCGCTGTTGGTCGTCGTTCCGAACGTTCTCGTCGTCAATCCCGAATTGCCGGCCAAAACGATCGCCGAACTGGTGGCGCTCCTCAAGGCCAATCCAGGCACATATAGTTATGCCTCCTCCGGCAATGGTACGCCGCTGCATCTATCCGGTGAGCTTTTCAAGGCAATGGCGGGAGTGGAAATGGAGCACATCCCGTACAAGGGGTCAGGCCCGGCGCTGAACGATGTCCTCGGCAATCAGGTTCCGATCATGTTTGACAACCTGCCGTCCTCGTCTGGCCACATCAAGAGCGGCACGCTGCGTGCACTTGCGGTCACCACCAAGGAACGCGCGCCATCCTTCCCCGATGTGCCGACCGTTGCCGAGACTGTTCCCGGCTACGAAACCTATACCTGGAACGCATTGTTCGCTCCCGCCGGCACCCCCGCGGATGTCGTAGCCCGTCTGAACTCGGCAGCCAACAAGGCGCTCGCCGATCCTGAAGTGGGCAAGCGAATGACCGAGTTCAGTGCCGTTATCGTGGGTTCCACACCGGAAGAGCTCGCTGCCCACGTCAAGGCGGAGATTGCCAAGTGGACACCTGTCGTGCGTGACGCCAAGATCGAGCTCGAATAGCCATCGCGAATCTTTTACGCCGTCTGCACAACGCGAACTGAATGTCGTGCGTTGGAAATCCGTCGCTTGTTGCTCGAAGGGTCGGAACTCCGAAAAGATCGTCGGTTGGCTGGTACTCTGCTCAGCGAATACCATTCTTCAGGCGTGCGTCAGCTTTGCGACCCAAAAGCAAACGCCACACCTGAGGGTTGGGACGGCGCCTTTGCCGACCGCCTGGAACATTTTATGGGGCTCAATACCGGCTAAACGTCGGCGGTTCGCGCAGGCAAGCACAATCGGTCAAAGTGCCTGAAGGCGCCGCTAGGAATTCCTTTCTGTTGCCGGAGTGGCGCGCTTGTTAACCTGAAAAATGAACTTGGAACACTCATGACAACCGTTACCAGTATATCGTCTACGATGACGGCCTCGTTCCTTGGTTCGCTGGTTGAAGTCGTAGAGGCTTTCACGATTATCCTGGCGGTTGGCGTGACGCAGGGTTGGCGGCCGGCTTTCCTCGGCACCGGCTTGGCGCTGGCGGTCCTGGCGATCCTTGTGCTCACGCTTGGACCACTTCTTGGGATGATTCCGATCGGGCTCATGCAGTTTGTGATCGGGACGTTGCTCATTCTGTTCGGAATGCGATGGCTACGGAAGGCGATCCTCAGGGCATCGGGCTTTATTGCTTTGCATGATGAGGAGAAAGCCTTCGCCCAAGAGACGAACAAACTTCGCATGCAGACCTCCGATCGCCGCGCAAATCTACTGGCTGCCATCACCGCCTTTAAGGCGGTTCTCCTCGAGGGGGTCGAGGTCGTGTTTATTGTCATTGCGACTGGCGCGGGCCGAGGAATGATCGGCTATGCAAGTGTTGGCGCCGTGGCGGCTTGTCTATTGGTTCTTGTCGTCGGTTTCGCTGTGCACAAACCCCTGTCGACTGTCCCGGAAAACAGCCTCAAGTTTGCTGTGGGAGTGCTCCTGAGTGCATTCGGAATTTTTTGGGCGGGCGAGGGGATCGGCGCGGAATGGCCGGGAGACGATCTGGCGCTGCTGCCAATCCTTTTGGTGCTCATCCTGGCCTCTTTCGCGTTGGTAAGAACGCTCCAACGCTATCATGCCTCTCACGTCAGGCAGGTCGTCAGATGAAAATCCTGAGGATGGCCATAAAAGAAATCGTCGGCATGTTCATCGATGACGGTGCCCTGGCGCTTCTGACGATCGCGCTGATCGCGTGCATCGGGTTAATGGTGAAGATCGAGGTGATCGGAGGACTGACAGGCGCCTGCCTGCTTTTCCTGGGATGCGTGTTTATTCTTGCTGAAAGTGTTGCTCGGGCGGCTCGACGCAAGGTGAAGGGGATGGTCCACACCCAAAGCCTCGATAGAAACCATGCGCCTGAGAGTGCGCGTCTACCTTGATTTTTAAGGAGACCCCGCTACGCGCCGCCTCTCCACTGTCAATCGTTGGTATCGGGATGCGTTGCTGCCTTCAGATCGGCAAGGCCACGATTGGCGTCCTTGTTGCCCGTCGCAGCCGCAGCCGTGAATATCCGCTCAGCGTCGCCGTACATACTCATACTCAAATAGGCATATCCGCGCAGCACCATCAGGTCGATCGGCTCCTGCCGGAGTTGTGCACGCTGATCGAGGTATATCAGGGTCTCGCGATAGCGCTTGGCGCCGAAGGCGGCGACGGCTCTGTCGGCCAAGATCGCGACCTGCAGTTCGGCCGCACGCTGTTGTGTCTGCGGCGCCTTCGTGGCCGCGACGGCGGCGTTGTTGGACAGACCGGCGCGTAAATACGCGAGGCTTTGGCCATAGGCTGCGTCTTCGCGTGTCTTGCGGTTCGGACTGGCCAGCGCCGCCTCGAACGCCTTTGCTGCCTCCATGGGGCGATTGATGTCCATCAGGCACCAGCCACGCGACAGCGCCGTTTCCGGATCGAGCAACTGCGCATTCACCGTGGTCGTGCATCCGCGCAGTTGCCGCGCGCCGCGGCGAACCGTTACCGTTTGCAGCGCGGGTTGGCGCGCGACCGGTGGGCTCGTGCCCTCAATTCGCTCGGTCGGGACCCTAACGATCTCCGGTGGCGAAACGGTTTCACCCTGCGGCACTGTCTCGCTGGGCGCTGGAAGCGGAGCTTGCGTGGCTGGCCGCTTGTTTGTTTCGCCCAGCTGCGCGATGCGCTCGGACTTGCCCGCCCACAGGCGCTGGATCTCAGCCACGCCCGCCCGATCCCGTAGCTGTTGGCGCGTGATGGCCAATCCGTAAGCAGACGGTTCGTCGTCCGGTTTCCAACGCAAGGCCGTCTCGAACCAGCGCGCCGCCGTCTGCGGTTGGTTGAGCGTACGGGCAAACCAGCCGAATTGCTGCGCCGTCGGGACGTATTTCTGCGCAATGACCTCTGCGGCGATACGCGAGAGCACCGCTTCGCTGAGGTTAGCCGGCGGCTGCAGGGCCATCAGGTTGGCTGTCGCTGCGAGATAGGTCGCGGTCGCGTCCTTGGAGGAGGCGCGCCACTTGTAGACCACTTCCTCCGCCTCCTGGGGCCTTTTCTCGGCGATTAACGCCAGCGCCAGGCCTTGGGAGGCAAGAGCCGTGTCGTCCTTCTCATGTGCTGCCCGGAACCATTTTTCCGCGTCCGCATAATTCTCCCGGCGAAGCTGGTACCAACCAAGCAGAAGGCTGTCGGCTGCAAGCCCTTCAGTTTCGGCGAGTCGTTGGACAATCTGGAGATAAGCCGGGGCCACGGCGAGATCGGGGTCGTCGTTACCAGCGGCGACAAAGCGGCGCGCCAAGTCGTTTCGAATGCTGTCGAATTCGCGGCCGCCGTTGCCGTCAGGACGTTCGAGCGCCAGGAGATCCTGCATTGTCGCGTAGGACAACAAAGCGGACGCTTTCTGGATGGTCGCCAGACGTTCCTGCGGATTGGTGCAGTTCTTCAGAATATAGACGTAGTCATCCCGGGCGCGGGGTGCGCGATCCGTCCTTGCAAACGCTTCTGCTACTCTCCAGAGCACGTCGATGTCGCTGCATGTCAGAAGGCTCGGCGTATTGGCGCCGATCTGAATGACGGTTGCGTATTGCTTCAGGTCGGAGGCATTGACGAGGCGCGCGCGGGCCTCGGCGACATCCAAGCGGTCAAGCAAATCCGGCGGCGGCTGCCATGCCGAGTCGGAGGCTTGCCGATCGGCAATGGCCTTGCGGAGTTCCGCATAGCGCCCCTCCGAGTACAGTTGCCACATTTGCTCCAACTGCGGGTCGCCTCCCTGGGGAACGGCCAGAGGATCGGCTGGCGGCACCCAGTTCGGGTAAAGCGCCTGCAGCCGCGCGATCTCCGCCTGCAGTCGCGCCTTGTCGCCGCGGCTGGCAAAATAGCGCAATGCGCTCTCGTCGACTTTTGGCTGCGCGGGCTTTGCTGGCGGGGCGGCGGTTGGCTGCTGCTGCGGTGCCTGGGCAACAACCAATAGGCCTCCGGTCACGCCGCTCTCTTGAGATGCCGGCGGCGGAACCGTGGTTGCTGCCTGCAACCGATCAGTAATGGCCTGGACGTCAATTTGCGGTTTTGAGCTGATCTCCGGCCCCTTGACGCGACCCATAAGCATGAATTGCGGTGCAGGCGCCTGCTCCGGTGCGAAGCCCAGCATCTCCTGTAGCGCTGCGCGATCCTTCAGGGCGGCCACCAGACCGGCCACCGCCACCGCAACAACAATTGCAACGGATGAGGATTTCACAGACACTCCGGATGCTTCTCCCCGATAAATGCCAACCCAAGTAGATGAAGGGTCGATGGATAGTAGAGCGATGGCTCAAATCGCTGCGACGACTCAGGCAGCTTCGTACCGTTTGTCACACAGGCCACGACATCGTTAACAATTCGATAACCGGGGTCCGGCAGCAGCGTTTTCGGCTTGCCGGACGCGAGGTCGATCGTCGCCGGCACGCCGTCCTCGGCGGTCATTCCCTCGCGTAATCTTGCCAGCAGAGCCTTGTCCGAAACTCCCGCGCGAACGAGGTAGAGCGGGATTCGCAGGCTATTGTATCCAAATTCAGCGTCGAAGCCGGCGGCGGGCTCCGGCATACGATTGAGGCTCACCCAGTCAGCGGGCAGCTTACGTGGGCCGAACTGCATAGCACGCAGCAGCGCCAGACCGTCGTCGGATAGTTTCTGCCAGGCGCTTGACGGCGCGAGCAGCGCCATCACCGGGATTGCTTCATAGACCCAGTAGGAGGGATTGATTATCGGGCCATCCTTGCGATCGGGAGAATCGAAACCGCTGGCGCCCGGCAGCAGCAGAGTGCGTCCACCCGAATTGATCACCAGGTGCGACAGTAGCGCCTGCGCCATCTTCGCTGCCGCCTCGATATATTCGCCCTTCTTCCAAGCTGACCCCGCAAGGGCCAAGGCATAGGCAATCAGGAGATCGCCATCCGACGCATTGTTGGTATCGGTGATGTGAGGCGTGACCGTGGGATCCCATTTCCAGGCGGCAAGGCCATCGTCGCGCAACAAGAGTTCGGTGCGGGTGAAATACCATATTTGCTCGAAGTCGGCGGGGCTGTTGGCAAGGTAAGCCAGGAGCAGACCATAGCCTTGACCTTCGCTGTGGCTGATATTGCCGTTTGCGTCATCGACAATGCGGCCGCTCGCATCGAGAAACTTCGCCTTGTACGCGCCCCATGCTTCCGGGGTGATCCCCGGACCTTGCGCCTGCGCGGACTGGCAGAAAGCGGCAACCGCAAAGCTTGCGGCACAGATCAGTTTTAGAAGTCTCTTCATTCGCGCCTACCCAGCCTGGAAAGCATGCCAGCCGTTGTCACTCCGATCAGCAGCGAAAGGACGACCAGGAGGAACGCGTAAGACAGGATGTTGGTCGACAACCAGTTTGCGGCAATCAGGCGGTAGTTTGAAATTGACCACGGCTGAGAGGTCACGAAGTCGAAGCGGCCAACCGGGACGCTGACGATCTTACCGGTCTTGCTGGAATAGGTGGTGATATGACCGGCGACCTGCGGCCAGTTGACTTGTGCGGTGAGTGCCTCGGCGCCTTCGCGCAGATCGGTGGCGGAGGGAGCCGTGACAACGGTCCAGGTCGATCCCCCTGCTGCGCTCTTGCCCTGAGCGATCAGGAAGCTCTCGGCGTTAGAAGGCGTGAAGACTTCTTCCGACCCTGGCACGAACTGCAGTGAGCTCAGCGAAATGTCGAAGTTGCGGCGTAGCCACTCCTGAAACGATGTGATTTGGCCGCGCCACACGCCGCCACTGACTTTCGAGCGCCAATCGTCGAAGCTCACCGAAGGTTCTGTCTGATTTGACTGCGTCGCTGCTGGAGGTTGCCAGGATGCCTGGCTGGTCGTCGCAATGTTCAGTTGCGTCAGCACGGCTGCCGGCATCTGCGAAATGGAGCCGATGAAAATTGCGTCCCGTTCGCCGATGGCACCCGGCGTCGCGGCCGGCTCCATGTCGAGCGGGCGGCCAGCAGCGACGGCCATTCGGCCGAGCAGCGTCGCGGTCGCAGACAAGGTGTCGCTATCAATCATGTCGATGAAAAGCGGCGTTGGCTGTGTCGCTCGATTATAAGGATATGCGGTACCGGACAGACCGGCAAGGTTCGGCCGCTGCCCGATCCGGGCAAAGTCCGGTATGTGAATCTCGCTGGTGTCGAAGAGTGCAAAACGCGGTGCTGCTCCAGCAGTCGTGCCAGGCACGCACACCTCGTCCTCCTTCGTCATCAGGATGGCTTCAAGCGACAACGTATTCAAGCCCGGCTTGAAATGCCGCATTGTCACGCGAATTGGCAGGTGCCGGAAGATGCCTCCACCTGTCGACGAGATCGGCACAGTCGAAGCAATGTTGCCATTGACATAGATGTCGATATGGCTGCCGGGCAGGATGTTTTGTGTGTAGGCTGCGTCCAGCAGGACGGTGGCATCGCCATAAGCGTTCGCATAGAAATCGGACGGCACGCCGATATTGAAATTGGTCCGGAAGCGGCGTCCGGAAAACTCCGCCGTCTTCACGCCGAGCTGCGAAAAGGTGAGGTTCGTGTCGGAGAGAACCAGCGGCGCATCCGGAGCACTCCAGCGCTGCGTTGCCAGCGTGTCGCGAACAGCCGTCGCGGGGCGGTCGGTAGGCGAAACGATCGTGTCGATCGCGGACGAAATTGCGGGCCAGGATGGGCCGCTGATCAAGAGAATCGGGGCCCCCGACTTCGGGTCCGTCACGAAAGAGGCCGACGGCGCCGTCTGGGCGGCCGGCGGCGGAGTGATGACTGGCTGGAGTTCGGCCGGCGTTCCCACGACAACGGTCATGCGCCCGGCTCCAGGCTGAGGAAGCGAGCTCGGGCTGAAGGAAAATGTCTGGTTCGGCATGCCGCTCAGAACCGCAAGTCCCTGCGCTAGGCGTAGCAGCGGCTTTGTTGTGCCTGGCTGCTGGAGCGCCGGCACGACGAGATTGAACTGCGTCCTGCCGGTTTCATCGACACCGATGGCGCGAATGGCATCCGTGCTGGAAAACTTGGCTGCCTCTTGCCCGCTGAAGCTTAGATAGGTCTTTGCGGGGTCGATGTCCGACCAAAGCTCATAGGTGGATTGAACAGTACAGTCAGTGCGGTGGCGCTGGGTTGCTTCAAATGTGAGGAGATTCGCGCCCGGTTGCAGCAGCCCTACGGGCACGTCGAAGGAAACGTTCGATGGTGCGTCCGAGGAGCCAATCTGCTGTTGTCCGACGATCCGATTGTTCAGAAGAACCGTCAGTTCAGACGCCTCCGGAGCAACGACGACAGCATTCTGATAGGAGAAATTGAACTTCGCCGGTGCTGCGGCCTGCTCCGGTGTGATGTAGACCGACCACGATTTGCGATCATACTCGCCATCCAACCCAAACTTGGTGAATGGAATAACAAATCTCCGGAGCGCATCGGCGGTTCGCTGGCGAACGGGTGGCGGCGCTTCTGCGGGCGCCGGGCCGACGGGTGCAGCAGATTGGGGGCGAGGTGGTTCCGCCTGCGCGGGCGACGCTGCCGGTGACGGCGCCGGAGATGGTGAGGCAGGTGCCATCGAGAACGGAGGAGTCGCGGGCGTCGCCGAGGGTGCCGGGCTCGTCGGTGCAACGGAGGTCTGTGGGACCGTCGCCGGTGCAGGCGCCGCCGGCAATGTCAATCTCGGCACCATTGGCGTGCTGCCTTGCTCGCGCTCGCCCGACATGTCGAAGGGCGCCGTCTGCGCATAGGCAATTGTTGAGGCGGCGAGAACGAACGCAGAGATCGATGCGATCTTCTTCATCAGCTGCCTGCCTTCGCGGCCTGATGTTGCCGCTCGCGCTCGGGCCTCATACTGCGGAAAAGATACACGAGGCCTCGGCTCGTCTGGTAGAGTGAAAGGCCGAGAAACCAGATCGTTCCGCGAATAAGACCAGGATTGTGGCGGCGTGCCTGCTGGAACTGCGTCCACTGGTCGGAGTTCGCAAATATCAGGTCGGCGATCAGCCGATGGTCGAGGGCATTCTTCGGAACATATTGGCAGCCAACGGCCAGAATCTCGCCGGAAGGCTGGATGTTTCGGACGATGAGCGGCAGCGTTTCGATGCTTGCGCCGCTGTGTGGCTGGAAACGAATTTCCCCCTCGGAGCCAATCACCATCGGGTCCAGCTGCTTGTTGAACACATGCAGCCGGGCGCCGTGTACCGACACATCCTCGATCGATGCAGTGTACCACTTACCGCCGACCCCGAATTCGCAGCGACGGTTCACCCGTACGCGGCGGGACGCGGCCCGCTCGCCACGTTCGGAAACGACTCCGAGGGCGCACCCGGCCATAATCAGGTTGATCACGTTCCAGCCGCCGACCACGAGGGTGACGTCTGCTTTGTACGGTTCGGCATAGATCCGATAGAATGTTACCGCCAGAGCGACCAGCTGTACGGCAAAGATGACGAAGAACGGTCGGCTGATCTCCGAGAGGCGGCTGACGGCAATGGACTCGTCCTTCGCCGTTACTTTGAAGGTTGGCTTTCGCGGATTGAGCATGACCGAAACCACCGCCGGGAGCAGGTGAACCGTCTGAACGTATTCGTAGAGTTCCGAGATCCACGGCCAGCGGAACGACCCATAGAGGTAGTTCTGCATCATCAGGTTCACCAGCATGTATGCCAACGTGTAGGCCAAGAACTCGCCGCCCGATGCCGTAAAGATCTCCAGATCAAAGAAGAGATAGAAAAGCGGTGCGAACAGGAAGATCGTGCGGGGAAACGGGAAGAGCCAGAAGAGCGTCGACGACATGTAGCAAAGGCGTTGGGGGACCGTCAGGCCGCGCTTCAGCAAGGGGAAGCGGAAGCGCAGAATTTGCATCATCCCCTGTGCCCAGCGGCTGCGTTGGCCAATGAAGCTTGCAAAGGTCGCCGGCTGCAGCCCGGCGATCAGCGGCTTGTCCACATAGATGCTGTTCCATCCGCTGCCATGAAGGGCAAGTGCGGTCTCGCAGTCCTCGGTGATGCTGATGCCGCTGAATCCCCCTTGGGATTCCAGTGCCCTCCGGCTGAGAACGGCGGCAGAGCCACAGAAGAACGCCGCATTCCATTTGTCGAGGCCACGCTGGATGATGCCGTAGAACATCTCGTTTTCGCTCGGCATTCTTTCGAAGGTTCGAAGATTGCGTTCTAGGGGATCCGGGTTGATGAAGAAATGCGGTGTCTGAACGAGGAACAGCTTCGGATCGTCATCGAAATAGCCAACAGTTTCGAGCAGAAAGTCGCGTGCTGGCGCGTGGTCGGCATCGAAGACGGCGATCAACTCGCCGCTCGAATGCTTCATTCCGTTGTTGAGGTTGCCGGCCTTGGCGTGTTCGTTTCGATCGCGCGTGAGGTAGCGAACGTCGAGATCCTCACAAAGCTTCCTGAGTTCGTTGTGACGCGCCACAGCCGCCTGGGCCTCGAGCAACTTGTTGGAGTTGCGCTTCTGTAAGGTTCCGCCGTCGTCCAGCAGCCAGACATGCAGTCTTTCGGCTGGATAATCCATGGCCTTCGCCGCGGCCAGCGTGTTGGCGAGGAGATGCGAATCCTCGTTGTAGGAAGGGACGAACACGTCGACATGCGGAAAACGCTCTTCCTTGCTCGCGCGCGATGGGCGCGGAGGCAAGGGCGTGGCTACGATGAACAGGCTGAGCGCCAGCATTGCCACACTGTACATTTCCGCAAGATAGAGCAGCAGACCGGGGATGAAGTTCTCCGGCTGGTTGATCGGCGGCAGTGTGTTGGTCGTGCGCCAATAGACATAGCGAAGAACAATTGAGGTGCCGAAGGCGAGGGCGATCAGCCTCCATGTGCCTTCAGCCTTCAACCCCTTGATGATCGCCATCACGGCGACAACGACAATGCTCGCGATCAGCTGGGTCTGCAGGTTCACTGGCAATGTGATCAACGCGATCACGCACAGAGAAACGATGGCCCACGTAATGATGCTTCGGGCTTTATGCATCAATATCCCTTTGACAATGCAGGCTGGGCGCTTGGGAACACCACAGCCCCTTCACGTCTATCTCTGGCACGCGGCCGTCATGGCCGAATCCCCTATACACTCTGGCAATGGCACAGTGACGCCGCTTGCCGTCACGGTTCTCTGTTGTGTCTGTTCGTTCGAAGGCGCTGCTGACATGTCTGGTTGCGGCTGACCGCTGGAGCCGTCCGGCAGTGGTACGCGAGGACCTGTCGGGGGCGGCAATTGCAGAGGGGCCTCTTCGGCTTTCGGCTGAACGCTGCGTACGCGAACGACACGAGATTGGATTTCCGGACGGGCAGGTTCATAGCCGAAGGCCATCGGTGTGTTCCTGTAGCCGCCCTCATCGGGATAGATCGGATTGCCGGGGCGCCCGAGTGTTGGATCAGCGCCATGCGGAAATCCAAACGGATTCCAGATTTCTCCATTGAGCGTCCCAACGATTGTGTAGCCGTACATGATGCCCAGCAACTGCCTTTCGGTTGCTCGTGCATCGCAAAGGCGCAATCGCACCTGGATCATTCCGAAGTTGCGCGCTTGTGTGTGGGCCGACCGGCTGGAGCGGATCTGCTGCCAGCCGTAAATGCACGTGTCGCCCGAACCGCTCTCGCCCGACGCGTAGCTGAACGGTCCATAGCTGTTTTGCAGATAGGTCGCCGATCGGGCCATCTGCACACCGGGCACGGCGGCAAATGCTTCGCGGATTATCCCGTTCTCACTGATCATCTGGTAGGAAGCGCTTCCGATGCCGGGATTGGCGCCCGACGCACCAAGGAACTGCACTTTAAGAAAATTCTGCCCGGACACGGAAGATGATGTGTAGAGCGAAATCATCTGCTCCGTGCCGTTGCCGCGCTTGTGTTCGACGACGCTGACAATCGAAGGGCCGCCTGGCGGAGGCAAGGCCAGTGCCCTTTCGGCGGGGACCGTTTCGGAAATGTTTGGTGAGCTAACATTTCCCGACGACTGACATCCGACCACGAGCCCGGCAAGCAATGCCAAGCCTAATGCCTTCAGCAGACTGAACGTTTTGGGTCGCCGCAATCGTCTTTCCTCACCTCCATACGCAAATTTCGCGCTGGACTTGCGAATCAACGACCCTTGGGGCCGCTACCTATGGTAAACGACGATTATGGTTAACCCAACGTTAATGTGCGGCGATAGTTGTCGGTAAGGTTGACTTCAACTCGACGGTGCAGTCAGTCCGGCGACAGGAAGGATACGAACTGTCACCGTTCTCGCGGGCGGACAACGGCCTTAGCGCCGCAACCTCAACTGAATGATAAAAGCGCGACCTCAAATTCAATTATAAGCTGTTGGCGACTTCTCTCAAGGTTGCAATAATATATACCCCTATTGTCGTAGTAAATGAATAACTATTAAGCATTTTACAACAAGAAGGCGCATGCTATTCTTAGAAATCTCTAGGTTTTTAGGGGTGATGTCGGGAATATTCTCGACATAACATACTTCGTTGCGTGCCGTTTTGTCTTAAGAGAGCCAAATGAGCGCGTTGCTTGTTTTTGGCGTGGGCCGCACGACTTGAAGACATAAAAACACAATCTGGAGGAGACATTCGATGTTTCGTACAGAGACGTGGCATCTCTTCGGCTTTTCCTAGAAGCCGCCGAGACATGGAGAGCAGGCAGTGGCTGGGAACCACCTTCGACCGCACGGTCGGACCGGGATGAAGGTAGCCTGAAACATTCATGAGAGGTGAAAACGCGGCAACAATGCCGCTGCATAGCTCAGGTGGACTGCGTTCTGAAAAATGACGCGGCCGGACGTGAAAGCTTTGGAAATTCGCCAAGCATTGGAGTGGGTCCGATGATCAATAGCTTTGGTGAAGATATCTGCTTGCCGTTGGTGCAGTTGATCTACGAAACCGTTGTGAGCCCGCCGGAGTGGGAAAAGGTCATAGCGGAGCTGATCGACATCACCAAGGCCGCGGCGGGAGCTGTCGTAGGCTTCAAGGGGGCGGAAGATCGGCGCGCGAGCGTGTTCGCAAAAGGCGTTCCGAAAAGCGCACTCTCCAATCCTCCGATGATTGCCGCATTGCATGCGGCAACGCTTGCCTTGGGGCAAGGAGCATTCCTGACGATCGATTTAAAGGCGAGGCTCAGTCCTCAATGGGAAGTACCCGTGCGAGACTGCTTTGGTACGGAAGGTTGCCTTCTGACGCTCGTTCTTGTCAAGGAAGGCGGACGCCGGATTACGCTGATGCTCCATTTCGATCGCCCAGGTCGAACCGAAACGGATAGAGCGGCCGAAATGCTGCAGAAATTGCTGCCGCATTTTCAGACGGCCTTTGCCATCCAAAAGGCGACCCTCCTGGAGCGGGAGAGGTCCGCGCATATGGAGAGCGCCTTCTTCAGTTCTTCCGCACCTTCGGCGATTATCACGGAAGACTATCAGGTGCGTCTCGCCAACGGTAGTTTCGAGAAATTTGTCGAGGCATCGCACCTGCTTGTCGAATACAGCGATTCGGCGATCGATTTCGTCGATACGGCCCTTCAGGATGAAGTTGCGCGTCTGATCGGCCTGGCGACATTGCACGGGCGTGTTCGGCACGTTGCCTGGGTCGAGGACAAGGTGAAGAATGTCAAATGGTTGGTAAGCGTCGATGCCCTGTCGGGGCGTGTAGGCCTCGGATCGCAATTCAAGAACGTCTTTGCCACCAACGAGCGTGTTTACATGCTGACGATACGCGAACTTGGTGGAAACAGTCTGTTGGCACCCGACACGATCAAGTCCATCTTTGGCCTGACCCCGACAGAGGCCGATCTCGCATATTGCCTTCTGAGGGGAGAAACGGCGTCGGAGATCGCGCGCCAACGTGGCGTCTCAAAGAATACGGTCCACAACCAGCTTGCCTCCGCGATGGCCCGCGTCGGGGTAAACCGGCAGACGCAATTTCTGCACTGCCTGTCGATGCTGTCCGCGATGTGCTGATCTCTGGCTCAGAAGCGCCAGGTCACGTTGACGGAGACGTTATAGTCGATCGCATGACTCATGCCGATCGTCGGCGATACACCGCCGCCGGCATCCGCGACATAGTCGATCGTCGGCACCTTGTTGACGAAGTTCACGCCGGTGTCCAAGCCGATCACGACGTTTTCCTTGGGTGCGTAGCGCAGCCCGGCGCCGAGGCCAGCAAGAAGACTGGCGTCGTCGCGTGTCTCGGAAATGAAGTCGAAGGGACCCGTCGTCATCGTTGGCAGAATTGCCGAATAGTGGCTTCGATAACGCGAATGCAGGTAGGCGCCGCCCAGCCTGGCGTCGAACGAAACACTGAGATCCGGCTGCAGGGCTTGGGTTACAGCCAGCTCGGCGATGGCACCGACATAGCGCGCGTCGAGTTCGTCGGTTTGCGTGAAGCCGACCTCAGGCACCACGATGCCCGGTTGATTGGCGGTTATACGGAGCGTTCTGCGAAAATCCACGTCGCGATCGATGGAGCGGTACATGGGGCCGAATTTAGGAGTAACCGTCCAGCCGCCCTGAAGATCGATCGGAGCGCCGAGAAGCAGTTCCTGATCGATCACGAAGGCATCCTCGCTGCGCTTGTCGATGAACGCGCTGCTGCTGAGGTCACCGGTCGCGGCCAGGGTAAAGCCGGTGTTGTCACCATAGGCTGCGTAGGCCGCGGCGCTCTGGGTCGAACCGTTAGTCAGGGTAGCTGCGAAAGACCCGCCGGTCACCCCCGTTTGGGATGCAAAGTGGGTCACACGCCCGCCCGCGGGCGACGAATCCGAGAGAAAGGTGTGACCCGTCGCGCTTGCACTGTCGGTAAACGTGACATCAGCGGTGGCGGTCGCGGGCAGCGTTCCTATAGGCGACGCGGTCAGTAGGCTCGGATCGATGCGACCGTTCGCCGAATTTCCTAAGCTGAAGTTCAGGGAATTTTGGCCGGCAAGGCTTGTTCGGTCGGTCGAGCTGGACGACAGGTCGGCGATACCGCCATTCCATTCCAGAAACAGGGGCTGCGAACCGATTTGCCCGAGCGGCAAATCGAGGCTGATGCCAAAGCCAATGCCATCGTCAATGACTCTGCTGTCGCCGGTTCCAAGAAAGTCGGGTCCCCGGGGAGCCCAGCTTGGCAAGCTGAACCAGTTGATACCGGTGCCGATCTGCACGCCTGTCGCGGGCTCGACACTCTGCGCCGTCGGCGCTGTTTTGATGTCATCGGCGACTGCAATCGATTCGCTGCTTGCAATGCTTGCCAGTGTCGCAACAAGGATAGCAGCCAGTTTGTGAGACTGAACGGCCCAACAAATCCGCATTCCCTATCACCTCGATATGGCCGCCGAAGCACGCCGGCACGACACACTGAGGTCTATTTCTATTATAATTTAGTATACAATCAATTAGCCTGGTTTCCTCCATTCGGAAGATCACCCGAACGGTGCATAAATGTCACGGCACCGACACGACGCAGAGTTTCTCGCCGCTCGGACCGTAAACCGTCAGCCGGGCGCTCCAGCCATTCGGCGACACGGAGACGGTTGAGCGCGAAAGCGCAAGCCGTCCCGGGTCATCCTTCTGGAAATCGCCGCCTTGAACGTTGCTTGAGGTGTTGCCATTGGCATTCGAGAAAATCTCGAACTGATAGCTTCCTTGGCCGCGACCGTCGCTTTCGATCGTCGGGACTAGGGTCATAGCGCCCCCTTTATCATGGTGCTCGATGATGCAATGGACGGGAGGGAGGGCAGCCATCATTGTAGGACTCCAAGGCAAAAGAGGCCAGCGGCGGCGCCGCTGACCTTCAAAGATACTCGACTAATGCTGGATGGTCACAGAGTTGTTGCCAACGCCGGACTGATAGGTCTGCGAGTTGTTGCCGCGGCCAAACTGCAGCGTACCAGAAACGTTTCCCAGGCCCTGTTGTACGGTAAGCGAGTCATTGCGGCGGCCGAACTGGGCTGTTCCGGATTCATTGAATGCGCCATGTTGAATGGTCGTCGAGTTGTTTCGAACGCCCACTTGGCCAGTACCGCTGAAGTTGCGGAAGCCACTCTGGAACGTACCGGCGCTGTTGCCCCAGCCGGTTTGGTCTGTGATGGATTCATTATCCGCTGCGAAGACAGCCGTAACTGATGAAAGCGCGAACACGGTTGCGATTACTAGGCCCTTGATTTTCATCGTATCTCTCCTCTTCCTCCCGTCGGGATTGACGGTTGAGAGACACTACCGCATCGCCAGTCGCGCGAGTGCTTCAAAGCTTACCTACCGGGAGAGGGAAGTCTCTAATTCAAGCAAGGCAATATGGTCCCTATTTGGCGAAACAGCGCAACCAATGATCTGTTGTGCCATCCCGATAGTGATCATCACCAGACGATTGGGACAGGAAGCAGCACGGAGATTTGAACCACAAATTGCAAACTCTGAGAACAGCGATCGGTTGGAACGTGTCCAATTCTTAGCTCCAACGTCGGAAGAGGGCGCTTGCGTTGACGCCACCAAAACCGAAGCCGTTAGTGATCGCATATTCCGTGACAAGTTCACGTCCCGACTTGCCGACAATGTCGAGCCCTTCGGCAGCGGGATCGGTTTCATCGAGATTGCGGGTGGGCGGCGCGATCTGGTCGCGCAATGCAAGGATCGTGAAGATCGCCTCAAGCCCACCCGCGGCGCCAAGCAGATGGCCGGTGGCGGACTTCGTCGCACTTATGGCAATCTCGCCGTTACGGCCGAAGACGGTGCCGATGGCCGCCATTTCGCCGCGGTCGCCGACGGGGGTGGATGTCGCATGAGCGTTGAGGTGCTTGATCTCCGACGGTGCTATCCGCGCCTGCCGGATTGCTGCCTCCATCGCCCGGCGCGCACCATCGCCGTCCTCCGGTCCCGCGGTCATATGGTAAGCGTCGGCCGCAGTGCCATATCCGACAAGCTCGGCCAGCGGCGTGGCGCCCCGGGCGAGAGCATGCTCCAGCGACTCGATAACCAGGATGCCCGCGCCTTCGCCCATGACAAAGCCATCGCGGCCGGTATCAAACGGACGCGAGGCAAGCTCCGGCCGATCGTTGAAGCCCGTCGAGAGTGCCCGCGCCGCAGCGAAGCCGCCGAGGCTGACTCTGTCGATGCAAGCCTCCGCGCCGCCGCAGATCGCAATATCCGCTTCGCCTGAGCGGATCAGCCGTGCGGCATCTCCGATCGCCTGCACACTGGCGGCACAGGCTGTGACGGGAGCGCCGAGCGGACCCTTGAAGCCATAGCGGATACTCACCTGGCCTGCTGCTAGGTTGACGAGGAACGACGGCACGATGAAGGGCGAGAGTCGACGAACGCCGCGCGTCTCAACTGTACGGACCGCATCCGTGATAGCGGGAAAGCCCCCGACGCCGGAGGCAATGATCGTCGCTGTGCGCTCCCGCGCGACCGTATCGTCAGGGGTCCATCCGGCCTGCCGGACTGCTTCGTCGGCAGCGCCCATCGCAAAGTGGATGAAGCGGTCCATTTTCTTCTGGTCCTTGGGCTGAATATAGCGGTCCGGATCGAATCCGCCTTCAGCGTCCTCTGCGGCCGATGGCACGACACCGCCGACCTTGGCGGAGAGGTCGCCGACGATGTCGTCGCTGAGAACCCTAAGCCCGGAGCCGCCGGCAAGCAGCCGTTGCCATGCCGTTTCAACGCCCGTGCCAAGCGGCGACACGAGTCCCATGCCAGTCACGACGATCCGATCCATCTGTCTTTTCCTTGTTAGGCATCGATGCCGAGATACCATGCCCTCGCGCGTGCAATGCGGTCGCGATCGCTTTCCGCAGCCGCCGGGCCGGGAAGCAGGCAGGTATTTCGAGGGGTAAGTTCTTCGCCGGTTTCGACGTCGACGAGTTTGGTATGCCGCTCCTTGCCGGAGGCAGAGTCGCCGAGCAAGAAGGCTAGATCTTCCTCCGGCACATGGCGGCGGCCCCACGAAAACAACGCCATCAGAACCGGAAAGAAATCTTGGCCCTTTTCCGTCAACACATATTCGTGCCGGGCGGGGCGATCGCTGTAGCGCCGTTTCTGGAGGAGGCCGGCCTCGACAAGATGTGCAAGCCGACGGGTGAGGATGTTCGGGGCAACGCCGAGGCTCTTCTGGAATTCGTCGAAGCGTGTGAGGCCCTGAAACGCATCGCGCAAGATCATAATACTCCACCAGTCGCCGACGCTGTCGAGCGCACGGGCCACCGGGCATTTGAAATTGGCAAAGCTTGTTCGTTGCATAATGCAAGCCACTATAAGAATGACTTCCATTATGCAAGTAACTTCTGGCGGAGCCGTCAGCGGTGTCGATCCCTCGGCGAAGCGCGGCAGGGCGGGCTTGCAATCAAAGGATTGAGAAAGCTACCCGGCAAGCCGGTGATTGGGGGACCCGTCGGCACCATCGATCAAGGTGATGTTCCTGCCCTTCGATTTGGCGCGAAGGAGCGCCGCGTCTGCCCTTTGCAGCAGCGTGGCGGCTGGTTTGTCATCATCCGCCAAGGCAATCCCGATCGATACAGTTACGGTCCCCAGCGGCCGCCCCTGATAGGTTATGGGTGCGGCCTCGACCGCGTTGCGAAGTTTTTCCCCAATATCGAATGCCGATTCCCGCGTCCCTTCGGGGAGAAGGACCGTGAACTCCTCGCCGCCGAACCTGTAAACGGAACCCGACTTGCCGGCCGTCTCGGCCATCAGGGTCGCAACTTGCCGCATGACGTGGTCGCCGGCATCATGGCCAAACTCGTCATTGAAGTGCTTGAAGTGATCGATGTCGACCATCAGGCAGGCCGTCGGGCGGTCAACGGTGTCTCGGCGCAGCCGGTTCATCTCGTCGTCCAGCGAGCGTCGATTGAGAAGCCCTGTCAGGGGATCGCGCACGGCAAGCTGCGTCAGCCGCTCCCTGAGCTGAAGATTGGCGATCGCCAGCCCGATATTCTCGGCGATGATCTCAATGTAGAGCCTTGCGGTCTCCATCGCCTTGCCGCCATCGGTGCCCTCGAAATACAACAGACCGACTGTGTCGCCATGGGCGGAGAGCGGTATGCAGATGCAGGCGTGTTCCCCTTCCTCAAGATGTTGGCAGGGCACATCGTCCCGCGAATGGTCGCTCACATGCGGCCTGCCGCGTCTCAATCCCCAGCATTCCGCCGGCGCCAGGACGTCATGCGACCGGTTCGGTTGAAGCCAGCGGCTGGCGGAGGTAAGGGCCGACCGGCCACCGTTCATGAGGTACAGGTGTCCGGCGAGATGTGGAAAGATCTGCGGCGCGAAAAGTGAAACGACATCGGCGAGTTCCTCCTGTTGCTGGCAGGCCTGAAGCCGATGCATCATCTGAAGAATGTGATCCTTCGTTTTCTGATCGCGCCGTCGCTCGGCATCCAGGCGCTCTCGCTCCAGGCCGTTGTCGCGGAAGATCTGGATCGCTTCGTTCATTTCGCCGATCTCGTCGTGCCGCCTGTCAGGCAGCACCTCGACGTCATAGTCCTGCTTTGCCAGTCGATTGACGATCCCAGTCATTCTGAGCAGCGGCGTTGCCACCCGACGCTTCAACACAAAATAAAGGACGCCGATGAAGACGGCCGCCGTCAGCCCCAACATCGACTTCGCTATATTGTCCCAGAGGTCGGTTCTTGCTTTTGCAGCAGCGAGTTCGTCGTCGGCACGGGTCGCCACGAGATCGGTAAAATGCTGAACGCTGGCGAGCAGATCAGTCTGCAAGCGCTCATGCTCGGGTCCAAAAAGGGTTTGCCTTGCACCGTCGCGATCGCCGTTCCCATAATCAGCAACGGCGCGTTCCTCGATTTGGTCCAATGCCTCCGCGTCACTTTCCAACCGGCGCAATGCGGCAAGTTCCGGCGATGACAGATCGGTCAACTTCAAGCCCTTGATGGCTTCCTCGCGAGCGCGTTCCTCTCCATCGGCGCTGCGGAAGGCCTGAAGGTGACGGTCCTCGCCGCGCATCACGTAGAGGCGGGCATCCTCCGTTGTCTGTTCGGCTGCTATTGCGAGCTGATCAGCAAGCTCGTCGAGTTGCTGGCGCATCTCCACCGCCGACCGTTCGCGCACGGCGCTGTAGGCAGACAGAATGAAGGCTCCGCCCGAGAGAACGGTGAGTACAACCGTCACGGCATAGGCCCAATTTGTAATCGTGCTGATCCGCATTCTGTCTCGTACCTTCGCCCCCTGGGTGGTCCTTCTGCGATGCTAAGATAGATGAATAAATGAGCACTTAATTGTATTTGCCGACCGAATTCTGGTAGCGCCAATCGATCTGCAACGGCAGTCTACCATGTTACGCGCGGAGCCGCCCTTTGTATGCTCGCGCGACGTGCTGCGCTTTCACCCGCCGAGTCGCCACCACTATTGACCACTACGCGAGAAAAAGTATTCCTTTTGTCGACAAAAGGATTCTTCAATGGCTGACACAGATTCGAACTCCACCCCAGAGCGCAAGCGCGGCTCCGGCGTCAAGATGGTCTACGACCTCTTGCGCGACGAGATCCTTGATCTTGTATTGCCGCCCGGCAGCCCCATCGATGAAGTGCAGTTGGCCGAGCGATTCAAGATGTCGCGTACGCCGATCCGCGAGGCATTGGTTCGGCTGGCGGGCGAGGGGCTGATTGAGACGCTGCCAAACCGTTCGACTATGGTATCGAATATCGACTTCCTGAATCTCAACACCTTCTTCGACGCGTTGGTCCTGATGTACCGCGTGACGACACGGCTTGCGGCGCGAAACCACCGCCCGGAGGATTTGGCGATTATCCGCGGCTTCCATGCAGACTATGCGGCGGCCGTTGAGGGACGCAATGCACTGACCATGATCTCCACCAATGCGGCTTTCCACGCAGCAATCGCCGAGGCGGGCCGCAATCCCTATTTCACCAGCCTGTTCCGTCGTTTGCTGGATGAGGGGAGACGCATTCTGCGACTTTACTACCGGTCTTACGACGAGCAGTTTCCGCAACGCTTCGTCGATGAGCATGCGGAAATCATCGCTGCTATCGAGGCACGCGACATCGAGGCGGCCGACCGCTTGGGCAAGGCGCACGCGGAGCAGATCGTTGCCCAGGTGCAGAAGCTTTTCAGCCGTGATGTCGGGATCGACATAGCGCTTTAAAGACTGCGGCGGCCTTTGCGTTTTTCTTGTCGACAAATAAAATACAAGATGATATATCACCTGACAAAGAGGGAGGCTCTGCACGTTTGTGTCGGCCGACTGATCAAACGGCCGAAAGGAGACCGATATGAAGGCTAAGATTTTCTCGGGCGTGATCCCCGCCCTGATGACCCCCTGCAAGCAGGATCGTACCCCCGATTTCGACGCCCTTGTCCGCAAGGGACAGGAACTGATCGTCCAGGGCATGTCGGCAGTCGTTTACTGCGGTTCGATGGGTGACTGGCCGCTCCTGACCGATGCGCAGCGCATGGAAGGCGTCGAGCGCCTGGTAAAGGCTGGCATCCCGGTCATCGTTGGGACCGGTGCCGTCAACAGCGCCTCGGCCGTTGCACATGCAGCGCACGCCCAGAAGGTAGGCGCCCAGGGCCTGATGGTCATCCCGCGTGTCCTGTCGCGTGGCTCGGTGATCGGCGCCCAGAAGGCGCACTTCAAGGCAATCCTTTCGGCTGCCCCCGATCTTCCTGCTGTCATCTACAACAGCCCCTATTATGGTTTTGCCACCCGCGCTGATCTGTTCTTTGCGCTCCGGGCCGAGCATCCTAACCTAGTCGGTTTCAAGGAATTCGGCGGCGCTGCCGATATGCGTTATGCGGCCGAGAACATCACCAGCCGCGATGATGGTGTTTCGCTGATGATCGGCGTCGACACGGCCGTCTTCCACGGCTTCGTGAACTGCGGTGCGACCGGCGCCATCACCGGCATCGGCAATGTGCTGCCCAAGGAAGTGCTGCACCTCTGCAACCTCTCGCAGGCAGCGGCTGAAGGCGATGCGGATGCCCGCCAGCGGGCGCTGGAGCTCGAGCAGGCACTGGCAGTGCTCTCCTCGTTCGACGAAGGCCCGGACCTCGTCCTGTTCTTCAAGCACATGATGGTGTTGAAGGGTGACAAGGAATACACGCTGCACTTCAACGAAACCGACGTCCTGACGGACAGTCAGCGCGGTTACGTCGAATCTCAGTTCAAGCTCTTCAACAACTGGTACGCAGAGTGGAGCAAGCTCCCCGGCGCAGTGGCGAAGTACAAGGCTTGATTTTCTAAAGCTCTCAGATCGAAAGGCCCTCCAACGGAGGGCCTTTTTGCGTTTCCGGCGGTCTCAGGTGGTGGCTCAGGCCACCGCCTCCAGGCCGAGTGCGAGCAACCGCTCGAGCTGCTTGATTTCGGCCTCGGTCAGCGTGACGCCATTGGCTTCCGATTTTGCACGCGCCACATACCGGCGCTGTGAGGGCAGGCGGGCGCCTTGGCCGACGATTGCCTCAAACAGCATCTCTGCACGCGCAAACTGATTGCCCGGCCGGCCGGCGGCGAAGGCCTCCGGCGAGAATGCAATGATCAACTCGCCGTGGAAGGGCGCAAGTGTTGTCGTGCCGAGATAGTCGAGCACCTCTGGGCTTGTCAGGTCGCCGATCATGATGCCGGCGAGCAGCTCGATCATCGTGCCGATGGCCGAGCCCTTGTGTCCGCCGAATGGCAGCATGGCGCCAGCAAGCGCAGCTTCCGGATCGGTCGTCGGGTTGCCGTCGGCATCGATCGCCCAGCCGTCCGGCAACGATTTTCCCGCCCGCCGATGCAGCTCGATTTCCCCGCGCGCGGCAACCGAGGTGGCGAAATCGAAGACATAGGGTGGCTGGCCGGCGCGCGGCCAGGCGAATGCAAAGGGGTTGGTGCCGAGCAGGGGTTTGTTGCCTCCTGTCGGTGCAACTGTCGCATAGCTCGGGCACATGACGAGACCCGCAAGTCCTTGTTCGGTAAGCGCTTCTGCTTCTGGCCACAGGGCGGAGAAGTGGGTGCAGTCGTTGATAACGAGTGCTGCCAGTCCGCATGCTCGAGCGCGCTCCGCGAGTGCCGGAAGGCCGAGTTCGAAGGCCGGATTGGCGAAGCCGCCCTTGGCGTTGACCTTTACAATCGCCAAACCCTCCTGCAGCAGCAATTCCGGAACCGCATCCGGCTTCACCTTGCCCGCTTTGACGGTACGCAACGCACCTTCGATCCGATAGATACCGTGCGACTTGCAGGCATCCCGCTCACCGGCGACAATTACGCGAGCGAGCGCACCGGCTTGGATCTCGTTGAGGCCTGCCTTGCGGAAAATTGCATCGACCCTCTCCTGCAGGGCCGCGACGGTCAGGGTGGTGTTCTCGCTCATCTTGTGTCTCTCATGGCTGGCCCGGCCGCCGAAGGCGATCGAGTGTTGAAGTTATAAATACATAGAGTATACAAAGATCCGGCATGCGCAATTCGCCTGCAGATGGATTTTCGCAAGGCGCCCCCGGCTTTCAAGGAAGGAATAGCAAATGGTCTTCACTCCCAATGGAAAACACCTCGTCGCGGGCGAATGGCTCGACGGAGCGGGTACTTTTGCATCCGCACCGGCGCATGGTCCAGTGCATCAGTTCGCCGTTGGCACGGTCGACCTGGTGAGCCGCGCCTGCGAGGCGGCCGAAGATGCCTTCTGGAGCTACGGCTACTCCACACGCGCAGAGCGGGCCGCGTTCCTTCGTGCGATCGCTGACGAGATCGAGGCGCGGGCCGAGGCAATCACGGAGATTGGTAGCCAGGAAACGGGTCTGCCGGAAGCGCGCCTGCAGGGCGAACGCGGCCGCACGACCGGCCAGTTGCGGCTCTTTGCCGATCACATCGAAAAGGGCGAATATCTTGACCGCCGCCGTGACGCGGCGCTGCCTGACCGTCAACCCGCGCCGCGGCCGGAGATCCGCCTCATTCAGCGCCCGATCGGCCCGGTGGCCGTCTTCGGTGCGTCGAACTTCCCGCTGGCCTTCTCGACTGCTGGCGGTGATACGGCCGCCGCACTAGCCGCGGGTTGCCCTGTCGTGGTCAAGGGTCACTCGGCGCATCCCGGCACCGGCGAAATCGTCGCCCAGGCGATCGAAGCTGCCATCCGCAAGACCGGTATTCATCCCGGCGTCTTCTCGCTGATCCAGGGCGGCAATCGCCAGGTCGGCGAAGCCCTGGTGCAGCATCCGCGTATCAAGGCTGTTGGCTTCACCGGCTCGCTCGCCGGCGGTCGCGCGCTCTTCAACCTATGTGCCGCACGGCCTGAGCCGATCCCGTTCTTCGGTGAACTCGGTTCTGTCAATCCGATGTTCCTTTTGCCCGAAGCGCTGAAGGCACGCGGCGAAACGCTCGGCCAGGGCTGGGCGGGATCGCTGACCATGGGTGCCGGGCAGTTCTGCACCAATCCCGGCATCGCCGTGGTGGCGGAAGGCGCCGAAGCCGATCGCTTCGTGGCCGCAACGGTTGAAGCACTGGGCAAGGTGGCGCCGCAGACCATGCTCACGGACGGCATCGCGAAGGCCTATCAGGATGGACAGGCGCGCTTTGCAACCCGCAATACGGTCAACCCGCTGTTCACCGGCGAGTCCTCCGGCCGGACGGCTGCACCCAACCTTTTTGAGACGACCGGTGCGCAGTTCCTGGCCGACCACGCCCTCGGTGAAGAGGTCTTCGGGCCGCTTGGCCTTGTGGTTCGCGTTAAGACGATTGATGAGATGGAGCAACTGGCGCGCGGCTTCGAAGGTCAGTTGACGGCGACGATCCACATGGATGCCGGCGACATCGCCGACGCCCGCCGTCTGCGCCCAGTGCTCGAGCGTAAGGCGGGGCGCGTCCTTGTCAACGGTTTCCCGACGGGCGTCGAGGTCGTCGATTCCATGGTCCATGGCGGCCCCTATCCGGCTTCGACGAACTTCGGAGCAACCAGCGTCGGCACGATGTCGATCCGCCGCTTCCTGCGGCCGGTCTCGTACCAGAATATGTCGGAAGATCTTCTGCCTGAGGATTTCCTCGGCTGATTTTCATCGAGAGGTAGAAAAGCAAAGGGCGGCCACTACTTGGCCGCCCTTTTTGTCGACATGATCGCTATTCGTCTTATACTTTTTGCATACTTGATGTATTTTAAGATTGATTTGCGCGCGCTGAAGAGGAATAGTGCGCCTCGCTGTCCATCGACAAATCCAACTCTGGGAGAGAGAAAAATGAAAACCTCGGTCCTCGCTTTCGGCCTTCTGGCCGCCGCCACCCTCCTGACCAGCCCGGCCAAAGCCGACAAGCTGGACGACATCATCGGTTCGGGCACGCTGCGCTGCGCCGTTGTGCTGGACTTCCCACCGATGGGTTCGCGCGACGAGAACAACAATCCGATCGGCTTCGACGTGGACTACTGCAACGATCTGGCCAAGGCGCTCGGCGTAACTGCCGAAATCGTCGAGACCCCGTTCCCTGAGCGTATTCCGGCGCTGATGTCCGGCCGCGTCGATGTCGGCGTCGCCTCCACCTCCGACACGCTGGAGCGTGCCAAGACCGTCGGCATGACCGTTCCCTACTTTGCCTTCGAGATGGCGGTTACCGCCAACGAGAAGTCGGGCGTGAAGTCCTTCGAAGACATGAAGGGCAAGGTTGTCGGCGCAACCGCTGGCACCTACGAAGCGATCGCGCTCGAACAGCAGGTGAAGGCTTGGGGTGTCGGCGAGTTCCGTCCTTACCAGACGCAGGCCGACGTGTTCCTCGCACTGAGCCAGGGCCAGCTTGACGCCACCGTCTCGACCTCGACCGTTGCTCAGGCCAACGTCAAGACCGGCAAGTTCCCGGGCATCGCAGTGGTCGGCAAGGCGCCGTTCGATATCGACTACGTCGCGCTCTTCACCAACCGTGAGGAGTACGGCCTGGTCAACTACCTGAACCTGTTCATCAACCAGCAGGTTCGCACCGGCCGCTACGCCGAGCTCTACAAGAAGTGGGTCGGCGGCGACGTCCCGTCGCTCGCGGTCAACGGCGTTTACCGCTAATCTGGACCGTTTCTCCCGCGGCGCGAGGTCATCCCTCGCGCCGTAGCTTTACGACAAGGTGAGACGGTCATGTTTAACTACACCTTCCACTGGAACCAAGCGCTCAAGGCATTGCCACAAATGCTCGACGGCGCGCTGGTCACGCTGCAGATCGCGCTCCTGTCCATGATTATCGGACTGGCGTGCGCGCTTGCACTGACCTTGTTCCGACTCTCCGGCAACCGCATTCTCGCTGGCTTTGCCACTGCCTGGGTCGAGATCGCGCGAAACACACCTGCGCTCTTCCAGATCTACATGGCCCATTTTGGCCTTGGCAATTTTGGCATTCACCTCACGCCGTTTACCGCGCTCCTGGTTGGCATTGCCTTTAACAACGCCGGTTACTTGGCAGAGAATTTCCGTGGCGCACTGAAGGCGATCCCGGACACACAGACACGCGCCGGGCGCTCGCTTGGCATGACGTCCATGCAGGCGTTTCGACTGATTGTCCTTCCGCAAATGCTGCGCGTGGCGTTCCTGCCGGCGACCAACCAGATGGTCTGGGCAGTTCTGATGACCTCGCTCGGCGTGACCGTCGGCATGAACACCGATCTCGCCGGCGTGACGCAGGAGCTGAATGCGCGCTCTTTCCGCACCTTTGAATTCTTCGCCTTGGCCGCGGTGATCTACTACGTCATCGCCAAAGTTCTGACCCTTGCCGCCCGGGCACTTGCCTGGCGCATGTTCCGCTACTGAGAGAGGTGAGAGATGTTTGGTACTGCCCTCACCTGGGGTGATCTGGCCTTCCTGGCGCAAGGCGCGGGGATGACGCTCGCGGTCACCGTTGTTTCGGTCGCGGCCGGAACCGTCCTCGGGATCCTCTTCGGGATGATCCGCGTCGAACTCGGACCCTACTGGTCCGCACCGCTGACCTTCGCTCTCGACGTCTTCCGCTCGGTGCCTTTGTTGATCCAGCTTGTGCTCGGCAATGCCTTGCAGTCGATCATGCGGCTTGGCTGGCCTCCGTTCACGACCTCCTGCGTTGTGCTGTCGCTCTATACGGCTGCCTACTGCACGGAAATCGTCCGCGGTGGAATTTCTTCGGTGCCGCCGACCACACGGCGTGCTGCCCGGTCGCTCGGCATGACCTGGTCGCAGGATATGCGCTACATTGTCATGCCGCTTGCGACACGCGTTTCGCTGCCGTCCTGGATCGGCCTGACGCTTGGCGTCATGAAGGATTCCGCGCTGGTACTTTGGCTCGGCCTGATCGAGCTGCTGCGCGCCTCGCAGATCCTCGTGACCCGGCTGCAGGAACCGTTGTTCATCCTGATGATCTGCGGCGCCGTCTACTTTATTATCAGCTTCCCCATCGCCCGGATTGGCGGGTATCTCGAAAAACGGTGGTCCCCCAATGATTGAGATTGAAAACGTCCGCAAATCCTTCGGCTCATTGGAGGTCCTGAAGGGCATCAACCTCACTGTCCCCAAGGGCGAGGTACTGACCATCATCGGTGGTTCCGGCTCGGGAAAGTCGACATTGCTCACCTGTATCAATGGTCTCGAAGCCATCGATAGCGGCCGTATCGTTGTTGACGGCACGGATGTCCATGCCAAGGCGACCGACCTGAACAGGCTCCGCCGCAAGCTCGGTATCGTCTTCCAGCAGTGGAACGCGTTCCCGCATCTGACGGTGCTGGAAAACGTCATGCTCGCGCCCAGAAAGGTGCTCGGCCTTCCCAAGGCAGAAGCCGAAGCGATGGCTGTAAAGCAGCTTACCCACGTCGGCCTGGGGGAGAAGCTGAAGGTCTATCCGAACCGCATGTCCGGTGGCCAGCAGCAGCGCATGGCGATTGCGCGCGCGCTCGCCATGTCGCCGGAATACATGCTGTTCGACGAGGTCACCTCGGCGCTCGACCCGCAGCTCGTCGGCGAAGTCCTCGACACGCTGCGCATGCTCGCCTCCGAAGGGATGACGATGATCTGCGTCACGCACGAAATGAAGTTTGCGCGTGAGGTTTCCGATCGCGTCGCTTTCTTCCACAAGGGTGTGATGGCTGAGATTGCTCCGCCGGAAGAGCTGTTCGGTGCGCCGAAGGATCCGGAGCTGCAGGCATTCCTCGCTGCCACTCACTGAGGCGATGATGAACGATCAAACCCAACCTGATGTGATCGTGATCGGCGCTGGAGTCGTTGGGCTTTCCGCGGCGATCGCAGCGCAGGCACGGGGCCTTTCCGTGGTCGTACTCGATCGCGAAGGTCCCGCTGCCGGAGCATCGGCAGGCAATGCCGGAGCCTTCGCCTTTACCGACATCCTGCCGCTCGCCTCACCCGGCATCCTGAAGAAGGCGCCGAAGTGGCTGCTCGACCCGCTCGGGCCGCTTTCGGTGCCGCCGGCCTATGCCTTGCAGATCGCACCATGGATGCTTCGGTTCTGGCGGGCCTGTGCGCCCAGTTGTGTTGCCCATTCGACCGCAGCGCAAACCGCGCTGATGGATCTTTCGAAAGCCGAGCTCGAACCGTTCCTGCAGCAGACCGGCACCGCCGCCATGCTGCGCAAGGACGGTAATCTTCAGGTCTATGAAGGCGGGGCCGAGTTCAAGGCCTCGCTTCCCGGCTGGAAGGCGCGCGAAGCGCACGGTGTCGAGTTCCACCACCTCGATGCGGCTGGGATCGCGGAGATCCAGCCCGGCCTCGCGACGCGTTTCACCCATGGGACCTTCACGCCCGGCTGGTACTCGATCGCCGATCCCAAACTCTATACCCTGGCTTTGGCAGATCACTTCCGTGCCATGGGCGGCACGATCGAGCGCGTCGAAGTTACAGCCTTGCGTCCCGCCGAGGGTGGTGTCGATGTTCTGAGCGTCGGCGGCAGTTTGCGACGGGCCGCACAGATCGTGTTGTCGGCAGGCGCCTTTTCCCATCAAGTGGCGCGCACGATCGGCGAGAAGATTCCGCTCGAAACCGAGCGTGGCTACAATACCACGCTTCCTCCCGAGGCTTTCGACCTGCGCACGCAGATTACCTTCGGCGGTCACGGTTTTGTCGTTACCCGGCTATCGACGGGGATTCGCGTTGGTGGCTCCGTCGAACTCGGAGGGCTGAAGCTGCCGCCGAATTTCCAACGCTCGGAAGCGATGCTGGAGAAAGCTCGCAGCTTCCTGCCCGGGTTGAAGCCGCACGGCGGTGTGCAATGGATGGGGTTCCGTCCGTCTTTGCCCGACAGCCTGCCCGCCATCGGCCACGCCCGCGATACGCAGCGGGTGATCCATGCTTTCGGCCACGGCCATCTCGGCCTCACGCAGTCGGCAGGCACCGCACGCATCGTCGCGGATCTGTTGACTGGCAAGAAGCCCGCGATCGACATCGCGCCCTTCTCGCCCCAAAGATTCTGACGGGGATCAAGGCGAGCGAACCGTGACGTTTGCTCGTAACATCCCCGTTGGTGAATGCCATCTCTCTCCTTGAGGCTTCGCCGACATGAAACACTCTGTACCCGATCGCAGCATTCTCGCTGGCTCTGCCCACGGTCCGGTTATCGCCACCGATGAGGCTCTGAGCTTCTGGGGTGGAGTCGACCCAGCGACCGGCTGTGTGATCGACGTACACCACCCGCTTCACGGGGCGTGCCTGACAGGCAGCATCTTGATGATGCCGTCGAGCCGTGGGTCCTGCACGGGCTCCGGCGTTCTCCTCGATCTTGTGCTGACAGGGCGCGCACCGGCCGCTCTGGTTTTTTCCGAGGCCGAGGATGTGCTGACGCTCGGTGCGCTGATCGCGTCTGAAATGTTCGGAAAGCCGCTGCCTGTCCTGCGGCTTGGGCCCGACGCCTTCTCCGCACTCTCCCGTGCGAAAACCGCCGAGATCAGCGATAAGGCCGTCGTGGCAGACGGGTTGGAGATTCCGATTGCATCTCCGGCAACCGCTGCACTCGATCTTAGCGAAGCCGACCGCGCCATGCTGAACGGACAGCAGGGCGTCGCCGTGCAGCAGGCCATGCGCATCATCAGCGCCATGGCAGCGCAGCAGGGCGCGCACGGACTTGTCGATGTCACGCAAGGCCACATCGACGGCTGCATTTATGCGAGCCCGGCCAATCTCACCTTCGCGGAAAAGATGGCCGACATGGGGGCGCAGGTTTGCGTGCCGACCACGATGAACGCCATTTCCGTCGATCGCGCCAATTGGCAGACGCAGGGCGTGCCGCAAGCCTTCGGCGACCCGGCGGCCCGGCTTGCCGATGCCTATGTCCGCATGGGCTGTCGACCGACCTTCACCTGCTCTCCTTACCTGCTTGACAGCGCGCCGCAGCCGGGCGAATCCATCGCCTGGGCGGAATCCAATGCGGTGATCTTCGCCAACACAGTGCTCGGAGCCAGAACGGCAAAGCACCCGGATTTCCTGGATCTCTGCATCGCGCTGACCGGTCGAGCGCCACTTTCCGGGGTCTATCTCGACGAGCACCGGAAGGCACGGCGGATCATCGATGTGGAGTTGCCGGCAGAGGTCGACGACGCCTTCTGGCCACTGATCGGCTATCTCGCCGGTCGCGCGGCGCCGGACCGCATTCCGCTTCTGCGCGGCCTTGGTCCCGCACAGCCGACGCTGGATGATCTCAAGGCCCTGTGCGCCGCCTTCGGCACCACCTCTGCTGCACCCATGCTGCATATCGAAGGCGTCACGCCCGAAGCTGCCGGCGCTGCCCGCGATAATGCCGACCATGCATCGATCTCCCGTGCCGACATGGCTGCGGCCTGGACCGCCCTGAACGGTGGGCCGGAGGAGGTGGAACTCATCGCTATCGGCAGTCCGCATGCCTCCTTGACCGAATGCCGCGCCTTGGCTGAAGTTCTGGCTGGTCGTCGCCGACATGCCAGCGTCGCGGTGATCGTCACTGCCGGTCGCCAGGTGATCAGTGATGCCCGCAACGAGGGTCTGCTCGGCAGGTTGGAGGATGCGGGCGTGCAGGTTCTCCCGGATCTTTGCTGGTGTTCGATTTCCGAGCCGCTGTTTCCGACGCGGACCCGTGCCCTGCTGACGAATTCCGGCAAGTACGCCCACTACGGCCCAGGGCTCTCCGGCCGCGCCGTTCGTTTCGGCAGCCTTGCTGATTGTGTCGAAGCGGCTCTAACGGGTCGCGTCCCCCCGCGGCTCCCCAATTGGCTTTCCTGAGGAGGTATCATGCGCAGTACCAAGACCATCCATGTCGTGTCCGCCCATGCCGAGGGCGAGGTGGGCGATGTCATCGTTGGCGGCGTCACGCCGCCGCCCGGCGAAACCATATGGGAACAAAGCCGCTGGATCGCCCGTGACGGGACGTTGCGCAACTTCGTGCTGAACGAACCGCGCGGCGGTGTCTTCCGCCACGTCAATCTGCTGGTGCCTCCGAAGCATCCCGATGCCGATGCCGCCTTCATCATCATGGAGCCCGAGGACACGCCTCCGATGTCCGGCTCGAACTCAATCTGCGTCTCCACGGTGTTGCTGGACAGCGGCATTCTGCCGATGCAGGAGCCCGTTACCGAGATCACCCTGGAAGCCCCCGGTGGCCTCGTTCGCGTGCGCGCCGAATGCCGGAACGGCAAGGCCGAGCGCATCTTCGTGCAGAACCTGCCGAGCTTTGCGGAACGACTCGATGCGAAGCTGGAGGTCGAGGGCCTGGGCACACTGACCGTCGATACTGCCTATGGCGGCGACAGCTTCGTCATCGTCGACGCCGCGGCGATGGGCTTCAGCCTGTCGCCCGACGAGGCGCATGACATTGCGAGGCTCGGCGTGCGTATCACCAACGCGGCCAACGCTGGGCTCGGATTCCACCACCCGGAAAATCCGGATTGGAAGCACTTCTCCTTCTGCCTCTTCGCAGGTCCGGTGGAGCGGACCGCCGAAGGTCTACGTGCGGGTGCAGCCGTCGCCATTCAGCCCGGAAAGGTCGACCGTTCGCCGACCGGAACCGCGCTTTCGGCGCGCATGGCGGTGTTGCATGCGCGTGGTCAGATGACGCCTGAAGATCGCCTGACGGCTGTCTCGCTGATCGGGTCGACCTTCTCCGGCCGCATTCTAGGCACCACGAAAGTCGGCGATCGCGCGGCAATCCTGCCGGAAATTTCCGGCCGCGCCTGGATCACCGGCACCCATCAGCACATGCTCGATCCGTCCGACCCCTGGCCGGAAGGGTATCGATTGACTGACACGTGGGGCGCCCGTTAACGGCTAGGCATCTCGCAGGCATGAATCCGGCAAATTGTCTTGAGCGGGAGATCTCGCTCAAGGTGTCGACCGAGTCCCACTCTGCCGCTTTGATTGTCTAATAAACGTGATAGGCTCTCGGCACCAGTTGGGGGCAGATCATGCGACATTTCCTTTTCAGCCTAGTGCTCGCAACTATGACCGTATTGTTCGGTCAGGTTGGTACGTTCGCCCAAACGAAAATCGAGATCGGCAAGATCATGCCGAAGCCGAATACAGGCGATCTCGACGCGATGACCAAGATCCGGCTTATCCGTATTCTGGTGCCGTATAGCAAGACCATCTATTTCATCGACAAGGGCCGCCAGTACGGAACGGCCGTGGAGTTCGGGACGGCCCTCGAGGCGGAGCTGAACAAGGGTAAGAAGAAGGAAATCGAGCGCATCCGCATCGCCTTCATCCCAACCGGTCGCGATCGACTGATTTCAGCCCTCAAGGAGGGCTCGGGCGACATCGTCATGGCCAATCTGACGGTGACGCCGGCGCGCCTCCAGGAGGTCGATTTCAGCGCGCCGCTCTACAGCGATGCCAGCGAGGTTTTGGTTTCCGGACCTTCTGCGGAACCGATTGCAAGCATCGATGACCTCGCCGGCAAGGAAATCCGCGTCCGCCAGACCAGCAGCTACTACGAGCATCTTCTGGCGCTCAATGAGCAATTCAAGAAAGATGGAAAGCCAGAGATTCAGGTCAAGCCGATCGACGAGAACCTCGAAGATGAAGATCTGATGGAAATGGTCAACGCCGGCCTGCTCGCCTGGACCGTTGTCGATGGATATAAGGCCGACATCTGGGCGAAGGTGTTCACGGACATGAAGGTGCATGCTGACGTCGCCGTGTCGGCGCATGGACAGATCGCCTGGGCAATCCGCAAGGGTAGCCCGCAGTTGAAAGCCGTCCTCGACAAGTTCGCCGAACAGCACAAGGTCGGCACAACGTTCGGCAACATGCTGCGCAATCGCTATTTCAAGAGCGATACGATGTTGCGGCGAGCCTATTCGCCGGCTGATGTCGAGCGCTTTAAGGACCTGGTCGAGATATTCCGCAAACACGCAGGGACGTATTCGTTCGATTATCTGATGCTCATGGCCCAGGGCTATCAGGAGTCGCAGCTCGATCAAGCGCGCCACAGCCCGAGGGGCGCCGTCGGCGTGATGCAACTGTTGCCAGCCACGGCGGCTGGCAAGGAGATCGGTATCACCGGCATCGCAAAGAGCGAGGATCGTAACGTCGAGGCCGGCGCGAAATATCTACGCTATCTGGTCAAGGTCTATATCAATGATCCCGGCATCTCAGCCCGTGATCAGCAGCTGATGGCATTCGCCGCCTACAATGCTGGTCCGGGGAATCTCCGGAAATTTCGTGCCAAGGCGAAGGATATGGGGCTCAACCCTGACATCTGGTTCGGAAACGTCGAAAACGCCGCTGCGGCCATTGTCGGGCGCGAAACGGTCCAGTACGTCAGCAATATATTCAAGTACTATGTCGCCTACAGCCTGCTGACGGAACGGGTCGAAGCGCAACGCGCTTCCATGACGGTAACGACACCAGTGAAAAACTAGCAGACTGAGCACCTCTTACGCCGGATAAAGAACAAAGGGGCCCGCGCGATGGCGGGCCGCTTGGCGTTTGTGTTAATGCCCTGTCAGCGGTCCATGTGATAACAGGCTGCTGTCTGCTCTGGCCGAACCAGCTCCGTCGGCGGCATTTCCTTGCGGCAGATATCCGTGGCCTTCCAGCAGCGCGGAGAAAACACGCAGCCTGGCGGGGGATTGAGCGGCGAGGGCGGGTCGCCTTGAAGCCGGATGCGTTGTCGGTTGCGTGCCAGCTTCGGATCAGGCACTGGTGCTGCCGAGAAGAGCGCCTGTGTGTAAGGATGCGCCGGCCGGTCAAAAACGGTGGCGCAATCGCCAGCTTCGACTACCTTTCCGAGATAGAGCACAAGCACATCGTCCGAGATCAGCCGCACAACCGAAAGGTCGTGGCTGATGAAGATCAGGGTCAGCCCGAACTCTTTGCGGAGTTTGCGCAGCAGGGTGATCACCTGCCCCTGGATCGACACGTCGAGTGCCGAGACCGGCTCATCGCAGATGATGAGCTTCGGCCGCGTCACGACAGCGCGGGCGATGCCGATACGCTGCGCCTGCCCGCCCGAGAATTCGTGCGGATAGCGGTTGATCATCTCCGGCACCAGGCCGACGGCACCCATGATTTCCCGGACGCGCGCCACGCGTTCCGCTTTGGTAAGCTTCGGCTCGAAGACGGTCAGCGGTTCGGCAATGATATCACCGACGGTCATGCGCGGGTCGAGGGAGGCGATCGGATCCTGGAAGATGATCTGCATGTCGCGGCGCGCTGCCCGCATCTCTTCGTCCGAAAGATCGAGGAGATTGCGTCCCTGCCACAGGATGCGGCCTTTCTGCGACTTCAAAAGACGCAGGATCGAGCGCCCAAGCGTGGACTTGCCGCAGCCCGACTCGCCGACGATCCCGAGCGTCCGACCTTCGCTCAGGTCAAAGCTGACATTGTTCACCGCAGTCAGCTTCA
Source organism: Rhizobium sp. BK661 (assembly GCF_024808825.1). Classification (NCBI taxonomy): domain Bacteria; kingdom Pseudomonadati; phylum Pseudomonadota; class Alphaproteobacteria; order Hyphomicrobiales; family Rhizobiaceae; genus Rhizobium; species Rhizobium sp. BK661. Next base: position 95,497 of record NZ_JANTYT010000001.1, read on the forward strand.
TCGGTGGTCTGAAGAAGCTCTTCGACGGAATTTCAAACTGGGTGGTGAGGTTCTCGACCCTCAGAAGCGAACGGTCAGCCATGGCTCAGAACCTCCTCACGGCGCGGGAAAGGATGGAAGCAGGCCGCGGAATGGCCCTTCGCCAACATCTCAAGTTTCGGCGACGCGTCGATACAGTCGTTCTGGACCATGGGACAGCGCGGCGAGAAGCTGCAGCCCTTCGGCAGATGCTGCAGGTTGGGCGGGCGGCCGGGAATGACGGCGAGCTGATCGACGTCTTGGTCTGGCCGCGGGATGGAAGCGTGCAGCGCAGCCGTATAGGGATGCGCCGGTACCTCGAAGAGCTCGTCGACCGGTGCTTCCTCGACGATCCGCCCGGCATACATGACCGCAACGCGATCCGCGAGGCCGGCGACAACGCCCAGATCATGAGTGATCATGACAAGCGCCGTGTTCATTTCCGCGGTCAGGTCGTTGAAGAGATCAAGGATTTGGGCCTGGATCGTAACGTCGAGCGCGGTCGTCGGCTCGTCGGCAATGAGCAGCTTCGGTTTCGTCAGCAGTGCCATCGCAATGACGATGCGCTGGCGCATGCCGCCCGACAGTTCGTGTGGATAAAGGTTGAAGCGTCGCGTTGGATCAGGGATGCCGACCCGCTTCAGCATATCGAGCGCCTCGTTGGAGGCAGCGCGCGCCGTGAAGCCCCGGTGAACCTCAAGCTGCTCCGTCAATTGCCGGGAGATCCGCAGCGACGGATTGAGCGCGGTCATGGGGTCCTGGAACACCATGGCCATGTCCTTGCCGCGGACATGGTCGAGTTCCCGCGGCTTTAGCGCCAAGACGTCCTTGCCTTCCAGCAGTGCCTGGCCACTGGTGCGGCCGTTCTTGGCAAGCAGCCCCATCACGCCGAGGAAGGTCTGGCTCTTGCCCGACCCCGACTCGCCGACGATTGCGACACGCTCGCCGCGACGGATCGACAGGTTCATGTTGGATACGGCCTTTACCTCGCCATCCGGCGTCGCAAAGGTGATCGAATAGTCTCGCAGTTCGAGAAGCGTATCGTTTTTTATTTCTTGTTGCATTTATCGATCCTTCGGGTCGAACGCGTCGCGCAGACCGTCGCCGATGAAAAGCAGGCTCATCAGCAGGGCGACGAGGAAACAGGCCGGGAAGACCAACAGCCACGGCATGCTTTCCATGGCGTCGGTGCCCTCGGCAATCAGCGTGCCGAGCGATGTCAACGGTTCCTGAACACCGAAACCAAGATAGGACAGGAAGCTCTCCGTCGCGATGATTTCTGGGACCGTCAGCGCAGCAAAGATCACCACCGGCCCGACAAGGTTCGGGATGATGTGCTTGAGGATAATCTTGAAAGGCTTCTGGCCGGATGCCCGGGCCGCCTCGATGAACTCGCGGTGCTTGATTGACAGCGTCTGTCCGCGCACGATTCGGGCCATCGTCAGCCATTCCAGCGCACCGATTGCTGCAAACAGCAGGTAAACGTTGCGGCCAAACACGACCATCAGCAGGATGACGAAAAGGATGTAAGGCAGCGCATACATGATATCGACAAAGCGCATCATGATCGCGTCGAGCCTGCCGCCGATATAGCCGGAAATCGCGCCGTACAGCACCCCGATCACCACCGAAACGATGGTGGCGGTCGCCGCAACGGCAAGCGAAACACGGGTGCCGTAGAGCACGCGGGCCAGCAGGTCGCGGCCGTTCGGATCGGTTCCGAAATAGTGGCCGCTTTCCATATCAGGCGGCATCCGGAACGCCGCCCAATCCGGCTCCTCATAGTCGAACGGAATGAGGTATGGCCCAAGAAATGCTGCGAGGATGAGAAGCAGCAGCACAACGATGGCAACGACGGCCGCCTTGTTGCGGGAAAGACGACGCAGGGCATCGCCGGTGAGAGAGCGGCTCTTGTGCGAGAGCCCTTCGGCCTCGAGAAGTTCGGCCGCAAGCAGCTCTCTTTTTGCGGGATTGAGGATCATCGGTTTCTCACTTTCGGATCGAGCCACGCATAGGCGATGTCGACGAGAAGGTTCAGGATGACGATCAGCACCATGTAGAAGATGACCGTGCCGAGAACCATGCCGTAGTCGCGATTCAGCGCGGCGTTGACGAAATAGCGGCCGATGCCGGGCAATCCGAAGATGCTTTCAACGACGAGCGAGCCGGTGAGAAGGTAGCTGGCCGCCGGGCCGAGATAGGAAACAACCGGCATCATGGCGGGCTTGAGAGCGTGGCGCATGACGGTCAGCCGCGGGCCGATGCCCTTGGCTTTTGCCGTGCGGATGTAGTTCTGGTTCATCACTTCGATCATCGAGCCGCGGGTCATGCGCGAGATACGGCCCGCATGCGGCAATGCCAACACAACGATTGGGATGACGAGATATTTGAACGAGCCGTCGCCCCACCCGCCTACAGGCAACCAGCCGAGGTGGATGCCGAGAATCAGCTGCAGGATGGGCGCGATCAGAAAGTTCGGAAGAACCAGGCCGACGAGAATAAGCAGGCCGAGGACGTAGTCAGGCGCCTTATTCTGATAAAGCGCCCCAAGACAGCCGACTGTTACGCCGATGAGGATGGCAAGGATGAAGGCGAGGCCGCCGATCGTGAACGTGTAAGGCAGGCCGATCATGATCTGCTGGGCAACACTGAAGTCTTCGTTGGCAAAGGATGGGCCAAGATCGCCCTTCAGGACGTCGAAGACGTAGATCAGGTATTGTTCGATCAGCGGCTTATCGAGATTGTAGTGGGCCGCGAGGTTCTTCAGGATCACCGGCGGCAATGGCCGCTCGCCATCGAAGGGGCCGCCGGGAGCAAGGCGCAAGACAAAAAAGCTGAGTGTCACGGCGATCCACATCACGGGGATCGTCGACAGCAGGCGACGGAGTGCGTATTTGATCATGGTCGTGGATCGGCCCTTCCCACATCGAGCGGGAAGGGCCGGTGTTCCTTATTCTTTAACCGACAGCCAGCGCGTGCGATGGATGTCCTGAATGTTGTCGACGAAGCCCTGGACCTTCGGCGAAACGACGTTCTTGGAGACGTAATAGTAGAGCGGAATGGCGGCACTGTCATCGAGTGCCAGCTGTTCGGCCTGCTTGAAGATCTCCGCACGCTTCTTCAGGTCGGTCTGTGCGTTCGCTTCCTTGACCAGCTTGTCGTAGTCGGCGTTGCTCCAGCGGCCATAGTTCATCGAAACGCCGGAAACGAGCAGACCGAGGAAGTTGTCCGGATCGTTGTAGTCGGCGATCCAGCCAGCACGGCCGATTTCCACCTGGCCATGCTGCATTTCGTCGTAATGCACCTTGGTTTCGGTGTTGTAGAGCTCGATCTGGACGCCGAGCGGCTTCCACATCGAGGCGATCGCGACAGCCACGCGCTTGTGGTTGTCGTTGGTGTTGTAGCGGAGCTGTGCCTTCAGCGGGTGGTCAGGTCCGAAGCCTGCTTCCTTGAGCAGCTTCTTCGCCTCTTCCACCTTGTCCTTGTAAGGCATGTCCTTCCAGCTGACATAGGCCGGATCGCCGTAGTTCGACGTGCCCGGCGGGACCCAGGAATAGGCCGGCAGTTCGCCGGTGCCGAGGATCTTCGGGCCGATGACTTCGCGGTTGACGGCCATGGACAGGGCCTGGCGGACGCGCTTGTCGTTGAATGGCGGCTTGGTGGCATTGAGCACGTAGTAGTAGCTCGCCAGGAACGGCGTGACGTGCGCCTGACCCGGCAGGTTCTTCTTCATCCACTCGTACTGGTCGGTCGGGAAGTCGGTCATGATGTCGAATTCGCCGGCGCGATAGCGCTTCAGAGCCGCTTCCTGGTCTTCCAGCGTGAAGAACTTCACGCCGTCGATCTTCAGGTCCTTCTCGCCGTAATACTGGTCGTTCTTGACAGTCGTGACCGACGCACCCGGAATCCATTCGGTCGGCTTGTACGGGCCATTTGTGACGATGTTGCCGATCTTCACCCAGTCGGTGCCCTTTGCTTCGACCACGTGCTTTGGCAGCGGGTAGGCGGTGTAGTGCATCAGCGAGTTGATGAAGTAGGGCGTCGGGTTCTCGAGCGTGATCTCGAGCGTCTTGTCATCGATCGCCTTGACGCCGAGCTGGCTGAAATCGGTGATCTCGCCCTTGTTGATCTTTTCCGCGTTCTTGATGGTGAACTGCAGATAGGCGTATTCGGCGGCGTTCTTTGGGTCAACGAGGCGCTGGAAGGCGAAGACGAAGTCGCCCGCCGTTACCGGCTGTCCATCCGACCACTTGATGCCGTCGCGAAGCTTGAAGGTATAGACCTTGCCATCGGGGGAAACCGTCCAGCTTTCCGCCTGTCCCGGAACCGGATCATCCTTCGGATCTTCGGTGACGAGACCTTCGAAGATGTCGCCGGCAATGCGGTTTTCATAGTCGCTCGACAGCTTCTGTGGGTCGAGGGACTGCGGGTCGCCACCATTGTGGATGTTGAGTGTGGCCGCATGGGCCGAAACGGCCAGCAGCGAGCCAAACACTGCTGAAGCCAGGAATTTCTTCGTCAGAAAGTTCATATGGGGGCCACCTTTCTAGGCTTTGCGCCTTTTATTAGTCGTTTGTTCCCGTGACCAGTTTACGTTCAGGTCAGCGCGCAACCTATCGTAAAGGTCTGCCGTTGCAAGCCCCCAAATGAAATGGCGAGCGACGCCTTCTGTAGCCGTAATTTTTACGGCGCAGTCCCTCAGCCGGCTACAGAAAGAGGGATTTTGAGCCGTTCCGGCCGCGTTAATCAACAACGGCCATACTTCGGAAAATCAATCACTGGTTGAATAAGCTGACGCTAGCCGGCTCAACATTTTCTGCTGTTGCAGAGAATTGCACTGATAATTCAATGGCAAATGCGTCCCTTTGACATCTGTTTGCGACATGTAGTCGCCATTGTTTTTGAAATGTGGCGTTGTCTGAGGAGGTTCGGCGAAAGGCGCCACGCCAGAACATGCAAAAGGACTTCCGGAGGCGAAAAAGACAAACGGCGGAAACATGCCGCAGGCACGGCTGACTGCCCACTAGAGTTGCCCAGGCGATATCCACACCCGAAGAGGTTCGGCAATCTTTCGGACCTCAAAGTCCTAAGCGCAGGCGTGCGACAACAAGGGACAAGCGGTACCGTTCAGGCGCCGCTTTGCGCCGAAGGTCAAAGGATCCGCAGCGTCGGAATCGCGACGACGAAGCGTCCGCCCCGTTCCCGGATGTAGCCGTTCGACCTAACGATCTCCTCCGTCAGATTCCAGGGGAGGATGACGAGATAGTCCGGCTTTGCGGCTTCTAGGTGGCTCGGCGGATGGACAGGGATATGGCTCCCAGGCAGCAACTTGCCTTGCTTGATGTCGCTGCGGTCGACCACGAAGGCGATGTCGTCGGCGGTGACGCCGCAGACGTTGAGAAAGGTGTTGCCCTTGGCTGCGGCGCCATAGGCGGCGACCGTCTTCCCCTCGGCCTTGGCGCGAGCAAGGAAGGCCTTGAACTCCTGGCACACGCCTTCGATCCGCGATCCGAACCGCTCATACGTCGCCATCTGCTTGAGACCGAACGCCTCTTCCTTTTTCCGGAGGGCGACAAGTCTGTCCGTCACAGCACGTGTGCCCTCTGCCTTCTGTGCGAACACGCGCAATGAACCGCCGTGCGTTGGAATTTCTTCGACATCGAAGACCTTCAGTCCGCAAGCACCGAAAATGCGTTCGACGGCGAGCAGCGACATATAAGAGTAGTGCTCGTGGTAGATCGTATCGAACTGGATTCCATCGATCATCGTCAGAAGATGCGGGAATTCGAAGGTCGAGACGCCGTCGGGTTTCAACAGGATGGCGAAGCCGCCGACGAAGTCAGCGATATCAGGTACGTGCGCCAGGACATTGTTGGCGGCCGTGACGTTGGCGCGCACGCCGCTCGCGACCAGCGCCGTGGCAGTCTCCTTGCCGAAGAAAGCGACCTTGGTCGGCACGCCCCGGCTCTCGGCAATCTTTGCGGCATTTGCGGCCGGCTCCACGCCGAGCACGGTGATGCCCTTGGCGGCGAAGTATTGCAGGAGATAGCCGTCATTCGAGGCGACTTCGACCACCGTCGAATCCGCTGAGAGCCCGAAGCGCTCGGCCATCATCTCGGCATAACGCTTGGCATGCTCAAGCCAGCTCGTCGAGAACGAGGAGAGGTAAGCGTAGTCGGCATTGAAAATTTCGTCAGCCGGCACGTTCTCGGTTGTCTGAACCAGAAAGCACTCCGAGCAAACCATGACCTTCAGCGGAAAGGAGCGCTCCTTCGCAATCGCGGCCGCGTCGGGCAGAAAAGAGTTGGACCACGGTGTCGATCCAAGATCCGCGACAACGGTCGTCAGCGGCGCTGAGCAGAAACGGCATTGGTGAGACATGTGGTTAGGCGCCTTTCGTGAAAGCATCAATCTGGCCAGTGACGAGCGAGAGCGCATCTTCGCCCCGGCGCCACTGATCGTACCAGCGCGCGGCCCAGTCTATGGCTTCCGCTTGGCTCAGCCTTGCCCGCCAGGAAAGAGAACGGCTAGCCTCAGCGGGATCAAGGCCCAGCGCGTGCATCTCGCGCGGCTTGTCTGCCGCTGACGTATCCTGCCAGGTTTGCCCGAGCCCCATGGCTGTCTGGACGGATGACGCCACGACACCAACGGGGATTTGCGCTTCATCAGGCGAAGGCCCGAAATTCAGCGATTCCGCCGACGCGGCCCCGCTGTATAGCGCTTCGCAGAACAGGAAATAGCCGTTCAAGCAGTCGAGGACGTGTTGCCATGGGCGCGTCGCCAGCGGGCTGCGAATATCAAGAATCTTGCCGGCGATGGCGGCGCGGACGATGTCCGGAACCAGGCGGTCTTCCGAGAAGTCGCCGCCGCCGAGCACGTTTCCGCCGCGCGCGGTGCCGACATGCACGCCTTTTGAGCGGAAGAAGGAGTCCCTGTAGGTCGCGGCTGCAATCTCGGCCGCAGCCTTCGAGCCGGAGTAGGGGTCGTGCCCACCAAGCCGATCGGTTTCGACGAAATGCCGTCCGCTTTCGTCGTTGCTGTAGACCTTGTCGGTCGTAACAACCAGGACGGCCTTGAGCGCCTCAAGCGAACGCGCCGCCTCCAACAGGCGTACCGTCCCCATGACATTGACGTCGAAAGTGTCGACCGGCTCAAGATAACTGCGCCGAACCAGCGGCTGTGCCGCCATATGCAGGATGATATCGGGATTGCAATCGTTCAGTGCTTTGGTAAGCGTCGTTCCGTCGCGGATGTCGGCGATTGTCTCGGCGGTGAGACCAGCGCTGCCGGCAAGCCCATGCAGTGATGGCGTCGTTGCTGGTGAAAGCGCATAGCCGACCACCTCGGCGCCGAGCCGGGAAAGCCATAGCCGCGCCCACGTTCCCTTGAAGCCGGTGTGACCCGTGAGGAAGACACGCTTTCCCGACCAGAAGCGCTGATCCGGAAGCCTGCTCATGACCAGACTTTCCATGGGGCATGGCCGCTCTGCCACAGCTCTTCGAGCTGGTTCTTGTCGCGCAGCGTATCCATGGGCCGCCAGAACCCGTCATGCGGGAAGGCCATTAGTTGGCCGTCGGTGGCGAGGCTTTCGAGCGGCGCTGCCTCGAACGGCGTTAGGTCTCCCTCGATACGATCGAGCACGGACCGGTTGAGCACGAAGAAGCCGCCATTGATGCGCCCGTTATCGCCCGCAGGCTTTTCGGTGAAGCTCGTGACTTTTCCATCGTCGGTCAGCAGGGCGCCATACCTTCCCGGCGGCACGACGCTCGTCACCGTCGCCTCGCGTCCGTGCCTTAGATGAAATTCCGTCAGAGCCTTGATGTCGACGTCAGCCACGCCATCGCCGTAGGTGAGGCAGAATGTGTCATCGAGATAGTTCGCGACACGCTTCAGGCGCCCGCCGGTCATCGATCCCTCGCCTGTTTCGACAAGTGTCACGCGCCAGGGCTCGGCCTTGGTGGCGTGGTAGGTCGTCTCGCCGCGCTCCATGTCGAAGGTCACGTCTGCCGAATGCAGGATGTAGTTCGCGAAGTATTCCTTGATCATGTAGCCGCGGTAGCCAAGGCAGATCACGAAATCATTGAAGCCGTAGTGGCTATAGATCTTCATGATATGCCAGAGGATCGGACGACCTCCGATCTCGATCATCGGCTTGGGCCGCAGATGGCTCTCTTCGGAAATGCGGGTGCCGTAACCACCAGCGAGAATGACGATTTTCATGTAGGGTTCCTGGCCTGAGAACGCCGCCTCTGGGAGTTCTATCTGTGTCGCTTCAGAAAGCCGTCGGGGGCCACGGTGATCATAAGCTTCTGATCGATCGCCCGGTCGATCTCGAATTCAGGATGCGTTTCGAGATACTTCCACACAGCCGTTTTCGGATTGTCGCCCGGTCCCCAGGATCGGTCTGGATACGCGTCTTCAGGCATATCTTCGATTAGCGTGTCGAAGACGACGCAATAGCTGCCGACCGAGGTCAGGGGCGCATAGGCCTCGAGCTCCGCCAGCACGTGGTCATGGGTGTGGTTGCTGTCCAGGCACACAAGAACGCGCTTGAAGGGCTTGGCGATCCGATGGACCTCGTCGATGACGGTCTGGTCTATGCTCGACCCTTGAATCATCTGAATGCGCGACGCCATCGGATGCGCTTCGATTGCCGTCCGGTTGTGCGTGCGGATATCAATATCGATGCCGAGAACACGTCGGTTCGAAGCGCGTGGGTCAAAGCTGACGCCGGCTTCCATCGCATCGGTCATATCAAGGAGCGCAAGCATGGATGCGCTGAGGATCAGCGATCCGCCATGTGCGATCCCGGTTTCGATAATCAGGTCTGGACGCGTCTCCCAGATGATCTCCTGCATGGCGACCATGTCCTGGGGGTACTGGATAATTGGGCGACCCATCCAGAAGTAGTTATAGGAATATTTCGGCTCGACGGACTTGCGCAGGAAATCGGAAGCGCTTCGTTTGAAGTCCTCGTTGCCTTGGATCGCGACAATGCGGTCGGCGACTTCGCTCTTGAAATCAGCCACGGTCGACCTCGACATAGTTGTAGGCGTTGTTGGACATTTTCTTGATCTCTTCAGAGTAATTGCGATTCATCACGTAGATATCGGAGCCTGGCGGCAGTCCGGGCAGCACCGCGTTCGGGGATTGAACTTTCAAGCCGGTCAAAGGCAGGAACTTGCCTTGCTTTGAAGGGTTGATGTCAATCACGGCGGTGACGGGACGGCCTTTTCGCTCCCGCAAAAGCGAAAATATCACGCCCTTCGAAGCACCACCCCAGACCACCGCTGTTTGGGTTTCGCCGGGGCTGATGCTCTCCAGCTTCTCGACGAAGTCCGCGGGCATTTTTACGCGGTCGTTCTGGTCGATCATCGGTTGGCGCAAAGTTGCCAGGTCCGCGACGACGTAGAGATACTGGCCGCCGAAGATTCTTCCGCTTGCTACAACGGTCCCGAACATTCGGTGGAAATCCGAAAGTCTGAAATAGTTGACGTGTTCGTAGAAGACGTCAAACCATGCCCGCTGCTCGCAGATCCAATCAAAGCAGGGAACCTCGATGTAAATGTATCCGCGCCCGCCGTTGGCTTCCTTCAGTTGGCCGAGGAAAGCGACCGGGTCCGGAATGTGTTCCAGGACATGCCGGAGGATGAGGCCGTCGCTCTCAATACCGCTGCCGGGCTGGAAATACTCCTGGCGAATTCGGCTGTTGGTGCCTTCATACGCAGGATCGAAGCCGGTTATCTCGACCCCGCGCTCTTCCAGCATCTCAAGGAAAAGCCCCTTGCCGCAGCCGACCTCAACGAGGTTCTTCTCGCCCATGTTCGCGGTAATGATTGACGCGACTTCCTCCAGATGGCGACGAAACATTGGGCTCAGGCCCTGCTCGTTCTGGTAAGATGTGTCATAGACCATCAGGTCGGGTTGGAACGCTGCGTTGCGGACGAGACCCGTGCGCACATCTTCCACCAGGCAGATGTCACCTTTCGGCGAGCCGAGGGCATCCTCCAAGGTGTCGTACATTCTGTTCTGAAAGATCGGCAGACCCCGCTGCTCGTAAAGCACGCGGACATCCGTTGGTGCTGCATTCAAGGCTATGGCACTCCCAAGACGACGGGCGGATCGACAAGATTGTCGGGCCGCGCCCCAAAATTTAGTAGGTCTCGCCGACCATACTGATCGGCGATTCGTTCCGCGAGTTCCCGCACCGTCACAGGAACGCCGGAGCAGACGTTGATAGCGCCCGTGGCTTTTCCGAAGATGACGTCGCATATGCGTGCGGCAGCATCATGGACATCCATGAAGTCGCGGACCTGCCTTCCCTCTGTGAGGTCTGCCCGCTGCCCCGCCTCGAGCGATTTTTTGAGATATGGCACGAAGCGACGCTCATCTTCGCCGTCTCCATACAAATAGAACAGGCGACACCACGCAAACTCGACGCCTTGGGCCGGCAGCCACTGCGAGAGCGCCATGAACGCCGCCGCTTTGGCAGCCGCATAGGGCGTAAGCGGCTTCAATGGTGTGTCAATCGAAAGCTTGCCGAAGCTAACGTCATATTCAAAGCACGTGCCAATGCCGACAAATCGGCGCACGCCTACCCCGGCTGCGGCCCTTGCCATCGTCAGCGTGCCGGAAAGGCAGTCCAGATTTTCCGGCGCCGTGAGATATTTTCCAGGCTCCGCGTACCACGCCAGGTGAATGATCGTATCGATCCCGGCAAGGGTATCTTTCCACCAGCCTTCGCTCTCGGAAAAAGGAGACGGGCTTTCCACGATCTCAATCGCTTCGACGTCCCGCAGCTTTTCGACGGCTTTCGGTCGAAGGACCACACGCAAGTCGGTCCCCTGCGCGACAAGTGTGCGCAGGACGTGTTGGCCCACGAACCCGGAGGCTCCGGTGATAAGTACTTTGCCCAAATCAGTGCTCTCGAACAGTGGCTGCTAATGAGCCCTTTTTGGGTGTGAGGTCAAGTTTGCGCGGGTTGAAACAAGGCGATAAAGCATTCTGTCGGCTATCCTCAAACGTTCCGGTCGAGTTCCATGTCCCGTTTCAATCGCATCCCGACTGCCCTCAGCAATCTCCTCGTCGTCGAGCGTCAGCGGCTTGGCGATGAGCGCGGCTTTTTCTCGCGCTTCTTCTGTACCGAGGAGCTTTCGGATTTCGGCATCGGTCGCATCGCGCAGATCAATCACACGATGACGCAGGCGAAAGGGGCCATTCGCGGAATGCATTTCCAGCGTGCCCCGCACGACGAAGCGAAGTTCGTCTCCTGCCTCGCCGGGGCCGTCTTCGATGTCGCAGTCGATCTTAGGCCGCAGTCGCCAACCTATCTCATGTGGCATGGCGAGGTTCTCTCCGCCGAGAACGCGCGGTCAATGATGATCCCGCCGGGTTTTGCCCATGGTTTCCAGACGCTGACGGAAAACTGCGAACTGATTTACCTGCACGACAAGCCATACGCGCCGGGAGCCGAGGGCGGCGTCAACGCGCTCGATCCGAAGATCGCCATCGGCTGGCCGCTGCCGGTCGAGCAGATGTCCGAGAGGGATCGCAATTTCCCGATGCTCTAGGGGAGCATCTGCCGGTGCGTTTGTCGTTCGCGGTGGGCGGGTTTGACGCCGGACTGACTGCCGCTAGATTGAGCACGGCGAAAAAGGAGGACGTGATGAGTGAAGTCGATCTGCCTTGGGAGGGCGGCTGCCGATGTGGGCGCGTGCGATTGAAGATCAGCGCCAAGCCGCTTTTGACCATGGCCTGCCATTGCACGGGCTGCCAGAAGATGTCGTCGAGTGCCTATTCGCTGAGTGCCGCGATCCCGGCGGAAGGCTTCGCGATTACGGAAGGGGAGCCAGTGGTCGGCGGTTTGCACGGCGCCGAGGCGCACCATTATTTCTGCGGCCACTGCATGACCTGGATGTTCACGCGATCGGAAGGAATGGACTGGTTCGTCAACCTCCGCCCGACGATGTTGGACGATCCGCGCTGGTTCAAACCGTTTATTGAGACCTGGACGCGTGAAAAGCTGCCCTTTGCCGAAACCGGCGCAGCCCGCAGCTATGAGGCGCTACCGGAGATGGACGCCTATGAGGGATTGGTGAAGGAATACATGGCCTGCAGCTGAGGCATGTCGCAGCCCGGCCATGCGCGCCGGCCGGGCTGGATGTTGGTTCCTTACTCGTCGCCCATCTTGAGCGCGGCGATGAAGGCTTCCTGCGGAATCTCCACCTTGCCGAACTGGCGCATGCGCTTCTTGCCTTCCTTCTGCTTATCCAGAAGTTTGCGCTTGCGGGTGGCGTCACCGCCGTAGCACTTCGCCGTCACGTCCTTGCGCAACGCCGAGATCGTCTCGCGGGCAATGACGTTGCCGCCGATCGCGGCCTGGATCGGGATCTTGAACATGTGCTTCGGGATCAGCTCCTTCAGCCGCTCGCACATGTCGCGACCGCGCTTTTCGGCAGACGCGCGGTGGACGAGCATGGACAGCGCATCGACCGGCTCGCCGTTGACGAGGATCGACAGCTTCACGAGGTTGCCTTCGCGATAACCTTCGAGGTGATAATCGAACGACGCATAGCCCTTCGAGATCGACTTCAGGCGGTCGTAGAAGTCGAAGACGACTTCATTGAGCGGCAACTCATAGGTAACCATGGCGCGCGTGCCGACATAGGTGAGTTCGGTCTGGATGCCGCGACGGTCCTGGCAGAGCTTGAGAATGCCGCCGAGATAATCGTCCGGCGTCATGATCGTCGCCTTGATCCACGGCTCGCGGATCTCGTCGATCTTGACGACATCCGGCATGTCGGCCGGGTTGTGCAGTTCGCGCTCGCTGCCGTCGGTCATCGTCAGCTGGTAGACCACCGAAGGCGCAGTGGCGATCAGGTCGAGGTCGAATTCGCGCTCAAGGCGCTCCTGAATGATTTCAAGGTGCAGCAGGCCAAGGAAGCCGCAACGGAAGCCGAAGCCGAGAGCCGCGGACGATTCCATCTCGAAGGAGAAGGAGGCGTCGTTGAGGCGAAGCTTGCCCATCGCGGCGCGCAGATCTTCGAAGTCGGCGGCATCAACAGGGAAGAGACCGCAGAAGACGACCGGCTGTGCTGGCTTGAAGCCCGGCAAGGCCTGCGCGGTCGGGCGCTTGTCCTCGGTGATGGTGTCACCGACGCGCGTGTCGGCCACTTCCTTGATCGATGCGGTGATGAAGCCGATCTCGCCGGGGCCGAGGCTGTCGACATTGACCATCTTCGGTGTCAGCACGCCAACACGTTCCACCTGGTACTTGGCGTCCGTGCCCATCATGCGGATCGTCTGGCCCTTTGTCAGAACACCGTCGATAATGCGGACGAGAACCATGACGCCGAGATAGGTGTCATACCAGCTGTCGACGAGCAGTGCCTTCAGCGGAGCCTTCTCGCCGCCCGGGCTCTTCGGCGCCGGCAGCTTCGCAACGATGGCTTCGAGAACGTCGGGGATACCGAGACCAGTCTTGGCCGAAATCAGCACGGCCTCGGAGGCGTCGATGCCGATGACTTCCTCGATCTGTTCCTTGATGCGGTCCGGTTCGGCCGCCGGCAGGTCGATCTTGTTGAGGACGGTGACGAGCTCGTGATTGTTGTCGATCGCCTGATAGACGTTGGCAAGCGTCTGGGCTTCCACGCCCTGCGACGCATCGACGACCAGCAGCGAACCTTCGCAGGCCGACAGCGAGCGCGAGACTTCGTAGGCGAAGTCGACGTGGCCGGGCGTGTCGATCAGGTTCAGGATATAGGTCTCTCCATCCTTGGCCTTGTAGTGCAGGCGCACCGTCTGGGCCTTGATGGTGATGCCGCGCTCGCGCTCGATATCCATGTTGTCGAGCACCTGCTCGGACATCTCGCGCTCGGCGAGGCCGCCCGTCGATTGGATCAGGCGGTCGGCAAGTGTCGATTTGCCGTGGTCGATGTGGGCCACGATCGAGAAGTTGCGGATATGGGAAAGCGGAGTGGTCGGATTGGTGCTCATGCGCGCCATATAGCAGCGCCGCCCCTTGCCGCAAAGCGGAAAAGCAGGGGTTCGTTTACGATAACTCGCTGTTTCTCAGGCGGAAACTTGGCGCTTGATTCCATGATCAGACTATGTATTTCTATTATAGTAGAAATACTGGATCGAATAATGGAACAGGAACTGGAAAAGGCGATCGCCATTCGCATCCGCAAGCTGCGGGTGCAGAAGAATATGACGCTCGACGACCTCGCCAACGCCTCGGGTGTCAGCCGTGCGATGATCTCGCGGATCGAACGTGGTGAAGCTAGCCCGACAGCCTCGCTGCTCGCGAGAGTTTGCGCAGCGCTCGGTTTGTCGCTTTCGGCGTTCTTTGCCGAGGAGGGTGAGGCCTCGCCGCTGTCGCGCCGGCAGGAGCAGCAGGTCTGGAGGGATCCGGAGACGGGCTACCTCAGGCGCTCCGTCTCGCCGCCCGGCGCCGCGTCCGATGTCGACATCGTGGACGTCGAGTTTCCGCCAGGCGGTCGCGTCAGTTTTCCTCCGCACGCCGCAAGCAGCGGTATGGCCCAGCACATTTGGTTGTTCGATGGCGAGATGGAAATGACGACGGGTGACACGGTCTACCGGCTGCTGCCGGGCGACTGTCTTTTCATGCCGGTCGGTGAAGGCCATGTTTTCCATAACCCCGGCAACATTCCTGCCCGCTATTGCGTCGTGCTCGACCGGCGCGGGCGCTAATTCATTTCAGGAGAAAAAGTGATGACAGCAATGATCCGCCTTCTTGACGCGGCACAGGCCCGCATGGCGATACCAGACCTTTGCGAGGTGCTGACCGACTGCGTCAACGGCGGCGCCTCCGTCGGCTTCATGCAGCCCTACACCCATGCCGATGCGGAGCCCTATTGGCAGGGCGTTGCAGATGCCGTTGCTTCAGGCGCGACGCTGCTCTTCGTCGCCGAGATTGAAGGCCGGAGCGTCGGCACGGTGCAGGTCGGTGCGGCGCAGATGCCGAACCAGCCGCATCGCGGCGATCTGAAGAAACTGCTGGTGCATCGCTCCGCGCGCGGCAAGGGGTTGGCGCGCGTGCTGATGGTTGCGGCTGAACGCGAAGCGGCCGCGCGCGGCAAGACGCTTCTGGTGCTTGACACCGCAACCGGAAGCGACGCCGAGGCGATCTATCCACGGCTTGGCTGGGAGCGGGTGGGGGTCATCCCGGACTATGCGCTGTGGCCGGAAGGTGGCCTCTGCGCCACGACGTTTTTCTACAAGCGTGTTGCCTGAACTGGCTTAGGCGGGCTTCCGCTTCGGATCGTCGAGCGCCGGGTTGTAGAACAGCGATAGCGTCAGGCTACGGGCGATCCGCTCCGCGGTTGCCATGAACCAGGCTTTGGCCTCGGGGTTCGGGGCGATATCGCTAAGCGTCTCGGAAAACAGCGCCAGCCATTGGGGGAAAAGATCGGCAGACAGGTTCGCGACACCGGTATGCGCCTGCACTGGCTTGCCGCCATAGGCGCCGCTGCGCAAAGCGACCGACGACCAGAAACTCTTCATTTTCTGCATATGCTCCGGCCAGCGACCGGAGAGCCTGGCATCGAATACTGGCCCAAGCGTCGGATGCTGGAGCACCCGGCCGTAGAACGTCTCGACCAAGTGATCGATGAACGCATCATCGATCCCCATCGCCTTCATTTCGGCTTCTGCGCGCTCGCGGATGGCGGCCACATGCGCAGCACGGCCCTGTATTTCGGTATCCATCATGAACTCCGGCACGTCGCAACCCGCGACTCCGGACATATAGACGGTCGACGCCCCAAGATGAAGGCACTGCGACGCAATGCAGCATTGCGCGTCAATAGACGTTTCTGTTTTCGCTTCTGGGATCATCGACGATCTTCTCGCGATAGATGTCGCCCGCTCGCGCCTTCAGCCGCCAAGGCCGGGCCTTCCGCAGCGGGATGTCGTAGACAGGGTCGTCGCGATCGAGAACCGCCGTCACCAGGCACGGTTCGGGCGTTGCGGGACACTGCGCCACCCATTTTCCGTCCGGGCCGATGATGCCGGCCGGCCCTTTGGGTGCCTTCTGGACCGGCGTCGCAGCGCCGATCCAGATGCAGTTCAGCCCCGCATGAGCGCGAAGCGCGATCTGGAAGTACTCGGCAAGGCCATACGAGGAAAAAAGCACGGCATCGACGCCGAGCGTCTCATATTCTTGAAACACCTCCTGAAATTGAGATTCGATGCAGATAGCGCAGCCAAATCGATATTCGCCTACGGCGAAAGTGATGGGTGCGGTGCCTGGAGAATACCAACCGCCGAGTTCGCTGTTCGACAGGTACCTCTTGTCGTAGCGGGTGAGAAGCGCTCCTTCTTCGGAGAAGACGTAGAGGCTGTTGTGCGGCGGGCGGCCTTCCGCCAGCCGATGCGCTCCGCCGACGACCGCACAGATGCGAAGGTTGCCGCAGAGATCGGCGATCGCCCTCAGCTCCGCCTCCTGCCTGCTCCAATCGAAGCTCCTCCAGTCGTCGGGATGCATGATCTGGAACTTCGAGTAGCCCGAAAGTGAGCCCTCACAGAAGTTGATGACACGCACGCCGCCGGCGGCCGCGGCTGCTATCATGCTCCGGATTGCGCTGCCGTTCGCCGCAATGTCGGGAGAAACCAGGGTCTGTGCTGCGGCAATCTTCAACGGTCCGCCTCTCATGATTCGGCCCGCATCTTCCGCTGATTTGACGCAGCGTGGAAGCCGGCTATGGCGTGACGCCACGCAGCACGCCGATCAGTGCCTTTCCATCGGTGAAATAGGGATCGCCGCCGCCGTTGCGACCGGCCTTGGTGGCACCGATCCCGGCAATCTCGTAGGTCGACGACACTTGCCCGGCCGTCTGAAGATCTCCAATAACAAGATTCCGCTCGGCATCGACATCAGGAGCGATGTGATGGGTGATCTGGCCGGTGTCATGGCTGAAACCAACACCGCGATCAAAGCTCGCCGAGCCGAGCCACACCGGGCGCCCATCTTCACCGCTCTTCTTGGTTTCCCAGAAACGGACGTGATGGCGTTCGTCGGCGCTCTTGCCGACGGCCTTTTCAAACGCCAGATCCTGTTGGCGTCCCTCGAACAGCAACGGGCTCACGGGAGCGTCGAGGTCGGGCCGATCGAGCACGACACTCAATCCAATTTCTGCCGATGTTCGTAGCGTGATCTTGTCAGCCGGATCCCATCCAGCCGACGCGAATGCCCGGAGCACGTCCTCCTTTGCGCCGACAAGCCCGACATTGATGGGATCGCCGGGAATGTCCTGTTTGGTGGTGGTCACCATTGGGCCAAATTCCGCGACGCGGCTGGCGTCGCGATGAATCCATATTTCAGGCATGAAGAAATAGGCGACGACCAGATACGCAACCAACAGGATCGCCACACCGCCGCCCACTATCCGCGTTTTCGTCAACTGTCTCATCGAAGTCCCCCCGGCCTCGGCGTTATCATACGACCCTCTGACGATGACGCCAACGTGCACTCTTCCGTCGCGTTGTATCTGTAGCGGCGTCGAACCCTTGCCATCCGCTCTCGTTGCGCTTAGCTCTCGGACACCACGAATCCGGATATCGAATGCCGCACAAGGTCTCCCTGTCCCGTCTGAAGTTGACCGACTTTCGCAATTACGCGTCTGTCTCGCTGTCGTTCGACGGTCGGCATGTGGTGCTGACTGGAGACAACGGCGCCGGCAAGACCAACCTGATGGAAGCCGTCTCGCTTCTGTCGCCGGGTCGCGGCCTGCGCCGCGCCACTTATGGCGACATCACCCGTGTTGGCGCGACCGCCGGCTTCTCGATCTTCGCGGAGCTCGCTGGCATGGACGGTGAGGTGGAGATCGGCACCGGCGTCGATACCACCGACGACAGCGCCTCCCGCCGGCTGCGGATTAACGGCACGCCGGCAAAATCAGCCGACGAACTGACCGATCACCTCCGCCTTCTATGGCTGACGCCCTCGATGGACGGGCTGTTCACTGGTGGCTCGTCCGAGCGCCGTCGTTTCCTTGATCGGCTCGTCCTGTCGCTCGATCCGGCCCACGGCCGCCGTGCCAGCGATTTCGAGCGCGCCATGCGCAGCCGCAACAAGCTGCTCGACGAACGCCGCTTCGATCCTGCCTGGCTTTCCGGCCTCGAGCAGCAGATGGCGAGCCTCGGCATTGCGATGGCGATGGCACGGCAGGAGATGTTGGGCCTTCTTGCACGCCTCATCGACGAAACGCACGAAACCTCGCCCTTTCCCGCCGCGACGCTGGAGCTTGCCGGCTTCATGGATGGCCAGTTCTCGCGCCCCGCCGTCGATCTTGAGGATGAGTATGCCGCCATGCTCGCGGAGAGCCGCTACCGCGACGCCGCGGCTGGTCGCACGCTCGACGGCCCCCATCGCGTCGATCTGCTTGTCCGCCACCAGCAGAAGCAGATGGAAGCATCGCGGTGTTCCACAGGCGAGCAGAAGGCCCTGCTGGTCGGGCTGATCCTCGCCCATGCCCGGCTGGTCGCCAATCTCACCGGCCACGCGCCGGTCCTGCTGCTTGATGAAATCGCCGCACATCTCGATGAAGGCCGGCGGGCCGCCCTCTTCGACCTCATTGACGCCCTCGGCGGTCAGGCTTTCATGACGGGAACCGACCGTGCCATGTTCTCGGCCCTTGGCGAGCGCGCGCAATTTTTCACCGTTGCTGACGGAAAGGTTTTCGAATGACCTGTGCCGCTTCCCCCTCAACCGAAGGCCGTGCTAGCATCGCGCCCATGGAGCCCCTAAGCCCGGAAGAAATCGCGCGATATCAGCGTCATATCCTGCTTCCCGAGATCGGCGGTGCAGGCCAGCAGAAACTGAAGGCCGCCCGCGTGCTCGTTATCGGTGCGGGCGGGCTCGGGGCGCCGGTCCTGCAATATCTCGCAGCCGCCGGCGTCGGCACGCTCGGCATTGCCGATGACGATCGGGTTTCGCTTTCCAACCTGCAGCGGCAGGTGATCCATGATTCGGGAACGGTGGGCGAGCTGAAGACAGACAGCGCCGCCTTCGCGATTGCCCGCTTGAACCCGCACGTCAACGTGATCCGTTTTGAGGAACGCTTTTCGCCGGATTCTGCGCGCCGCCATCTATCCGGCTTTGATCTCCTGATCGATGGCTCCGATAATTTCGATACGCGCTATACGGCAGCTGACGCTGCCGAGGCGGCGCAAATCCCGTTGGTGACCGGCGCTGTTGGTCGCTTCGATGGCTCCGTCACGGTTCTGAAGCCTTATGCGGTGGCCGAAGACGGGACGCCGAATCCGACCTATCGCGATCTCTTCCCCGAGAAGCCGCCCGCGGGACTGATCCCGGCCTGCGCCGAGACCGGAATTATCGGCGCGTTGACCGGAGTGATCGGCACGTTGATGGCGATGGAAGCGATCAAGCTCGTAACCGGCACCGGTGAGCCGTTGATCGGCCGGCTATTGCTCTACGATGCGCTTGCCGCCCGCTTCGACACGATCCGCTACAAGCGCCGCCGCTCAAGGCAGAGCCAGGCATCATGAACATCGTCCGCATCGATGAGGATTTTCAGCGTTGGGACGAGCTGCTGGCGCTGATCCTGTCGTCGTTCGCCTATATGAACGATCGCATCGATCCACCGTCCTCCGCCTCGAACCTCACGCGGGCGACGCTTGCCGACAAGGCCCGCGTTGAAATCGCCTATGTGGCGATGGAAGGCGAAACCTTGTCTGGCTGCGTCTTCTTGCGACCGGAAGAGGGCTGTCTTTACATCGGCAAACTGGCGATTGCTCCGGTTTCGCAAGGTCGAGGCATTGGCCGTAGGCTTTTGGCGGTCGCGGAGCAGACGGCACGAGACCGGGCACTGCCGTCACTCCGGCTCGAAACACGAATCGAACTCGTCGAGAATCATGACGTTTTCGCGCGCTGGGGATTCGAGAAGACCGCTGAAAATGCCCATCCAGGCTTCACAAGAACAACGTCGATCGAGATGCGCAAGGCGATCTCGGCTTAGCGGCCCGGCAGCACCCGGTTTGGCGGGCGGTGACCATCGATGAAGGTCCGTATATTGATGATGACCTTATCGCCCATGTCGATGCGGCCTTCGATCGTTGCCGAACTCATGTGCGGCAGAAGCACGACCTTGCCTTCGTTGGCCAGCTTGACGAGCTTCGGATTGACCGCAGGTTCGTTCTCGAAGACGTCGAGACCCGCACCGGCAAGCTTTCCTTCCCGCAAACTCTTGATCAGCGCCGCCTCGTCGATCACGTCGCCGCGGGCGGTGTTGACCAGGTAGGCGGTCGGTTGCAGCAAAGCCAGGCGGCGGGCCGACAGCAGGTGAAATGTTGCCGGAGTCGAGGGGCAGTTGATCGAAACGATGTCGACGCGGGCAAGCATCTGGTCGAGGCTCTCCCAGTACGTCGCTTCCAGCTCGTCTTCGGTCGCGGGGTTCACGCGCTTGCGGTTGTGATAGTGAATCGAAAGGCCGAAAGCCTTGGCGCGGCGGGCAACGGCGGTGCCAATTCGCCCCATCCCGACGATTCCGATGCGCTTGCCGTGAATACGTCGCCCAAGCATCCAGGTCGGCGACCATCCAGCCCATTCGCCCGGCTGATCGGTCAGCACGCGTGCACCTTCGCCAAGCCGGCGCGGCACCGCGAGAATGAGCGCCATCGTCATGTCTGCCGTGTCTTCAGTCAACACGTTCGGCGTGTTGGTCACGGTGATGCCCTTGCGGGCCGCCGCCTCGACGTCGATGTGGTCCGTGCCGTTCGAGAAGCTGGCGATCAACTTCAACTGCGGTCCGGCTTCCTCGATCACCGTAGCGTCGATTCGGTCAGTCACGGTTGGAACCAGCACGTCGGCGCTCTGGACTGCGGCGATCAGCTCGGCTTTGGAGCGCGGCGCATCGTCGATATTGAGTTCCGCGTCGAAGAGTTCGCGCATGCGCGTTTCGACCGCATCGGGCAGCTTCCGCGTGATGTAGACCTTCGGTTTTTTCTTCGTCGTCATGTGCGCCGGCGCTAACTTGTAAAGAGGTCCTTAACCAAGACGCGGGATAATTTTCCCGTTCCGGGCAATTTCTACCAGACCCGCACGCGAAGACAAACAAAACTCGCTGAGCGTGCGCAGGAATGTCGAATTCCCGGAATCAGGCAGCAGTCCTGCCCTCCTCTGAGCAAACGGAAATCCCATGCATAGCAAAGTCCTGAAATCTTGCCTCGCCCTTGCGATCGGTTTCGTGCTTTCGGCGGGAACGGCTGAAATGGCCTCCGCACAGGCGGCAAAGGGACCGAGCGGCCTGCCGCTGCCGCGCTTCGTCACGCTCAAGTCCAAGCGCGTCAACCTGCGCATCGGCCCCGGCACGGATTATGCAGCTTCCTGGATGTACCTGAAGGCCGGCCTGCCGGTCGAGATCATTCAGGAATACGACAACTGGCGCCAGATCCGCGATGCCGACGGCACCGAAGGCTGGGTCAACCAATCGTTGCTGTCGGGTTCACGGGCGGCGATTGCCGCTCCATGGATGAAGGGCAAGGGCAAGTCTGTCTATGTCAACATGCGCCGCGACGCCCTGTCGTCGGCAACCGTCGTCGCCAAGCTCGAACCCGGCGTCATGATGAACATCGGCGAATGCAATGGCGACTGGTGCTTTGCCAAGATCGACGGCGCCGAAGGCTGGGTGGCGCAGTCGGAGATCTGGGGCGCTTATCCCGGCGAAGCCTTTAAATAAGGCTCGCCTGCTTGCCCGCTTCGGCCAGCGACTTCATCGGCCGCGGACCGATCTGCTGGATCACGATGCCGGCGGCGAGGCAGCCGAGCTTGCCGCAATCTTCCAGCGTCCGGCCCTGCGTGTAGCCGTAGAGGAAGCCGGATGCGAAGAGATCGCCAGCGCCCGTCGTATCGACCAGTTCCCTGATCTTGATCGCATCGACATAGAAGCGCTCGCTACCCTTGAGGATGACGGCGCCATCCTCGCTCATCGTCACCGCCGCGATCTTGCAGTCCTTGGCGATGCTGTTCAGTGCTTCCTCAAAGTCGTCGGTTTCATAGAGCGCGAGGGCTTCCTGGCGATTGGCGAAGACGATGTCGACGGTGCCGGAGCGCATCAGGTCGAGGAATTCGCCACGGTAGCGGTCGACGCAGAAGCTGTCGGAAAGCGTCATCGACATCTCGCGGCCGTTCTCGTGGGCGATACGGGCGCATTCGCGGATCGCCTCCTTGGCGCGCGGCGGATCCCAGAGGTAACCCTCGAAGTAGGTCACCTTGGACTGGGCAACCACTTCGGATTCGACGTCCTCAGGCCCAAGTTCGACGCAGGCGCCAAGGTAGGTGTTCATCGAACGCTCGCCGTCGTCAGTCACAAAGATCATCGAGCGTGCGGTCGGCGGGAACGTACCCTTCGGCTGCGTCTGGTAGTGAACGCCCTGCGCGCGAATGTCGTGGGCGAAGATCTCGCCAAGTTGGTCTTCTGCGACCTTGCCGAAATAGGCGGCCTTGCCGCCAAAGCTTGCGACTCCCGCCGCCGTGTTGCCGGCGCTGCCGCCGGAGGCTTCCACCGCTGGTCCCATGCGCGCATAGAGAAGCTCGGCGCGCTCGGCATCGATCAGGTTCATCGCTGCCTTGGTGATCTTGTTGTCAATGAGGAACTGGTCGTCGCAACGCGCGATGATATCGA
This sequence comes from Rhizobium sp. BK661, assembly GCF_024808825.1. Taxonomy (NCBI): domain Bacteria; kingdom Pseudomonadati; phylum Pseudomonadota; class Alphaproteobacteria; order Hyphomicrobiales; family Rhizobiaceae; genus Rhizobium; species Rhizobium sp. BK661. The sequence goes on from NZ_JANTYT010000001.1 coordinate 118,179, forward strand.
CGATGGCATTGCCGACAGTCAGAACATCGAATTTGGTCATGAAAGGGTAAGGTCCCGGTGTTTGGTGATAGCCGGTGATCGGTCTTAGCGAATTTTAGCCGCATGGGAAGCGGAAATGCCGTGAGAACCTATCGATGCCTTCGTAAAAGTTCGCCGTTGGGGATCAAACACCACGAGCCGGTCGCCGTGAAGTCCCACAGGTCGCGGTTCAAGCAACGGCCGCATAGATCAGGTCGGGTGCGACCGGCCACTCATTCCTCCGCAGCGCGGATACATCGAGCCGGCCACGCGGGTCGCGGCGGGCGAGGCCCACGAAGCGATAGCGGCTGCCTCGCGTGTCGATGATGCGTGCAGGAATGGGGCGGCCGTCGATGTGGCCGATAACCGGTCCGTCGGATTGCGAACCATTGAGGAAGAAATATTCGTGAGGGAGGTGTCTGCTCACCATCCTATTGCCTTTCGTCGTTCGGTGCGGCGCTCGCAGCAGACCCGCTACGGAGATGCCTTTCGTGTTCGGAACTGGCCTTCTCCAAAGGAACATTGCTTTTTGATGGCACTCTTGAAGAACGACGGCGTGTTCTCTTGATCTCCACGACGAATGGCTTCTTTTGGGGACGCATGCGGATTCCTGATTATGGATGAGGTGGCCAGCTGAACGAGCCGAAGTCGACCACCATGCGTTGCCCAGCGGCGATATGAAGAGCGGTCGAGCAAGAGCCAGTTATGTTGAAGTCACTCGGGTAGCCGTCGGCTCACGGCGCTTCATCACTAAGATGGGGGAAGTGGCCGTATGCTTTCCATTCGGCCGCGAGGCTTCCTGTATTAAAATCTCATAGTGAAGTGGAGGATCACCGTCGCGGGTAAGTCGATCTCAGTGTTCGATCTGCTGCTCTGCGACCGTACTGGCGATGATTTGATCGGAGCCTTTTGCATAGAGCGGAAGCGTCAGGGTGATTGCTTCGCTGCGTCCGTTGATGGTGGCTGTATATCGCTTGTAGATGCGGTCCTGCCCTTGTTCCTCGCCTGCCGAAACGGCGTTTGCCTTCTCGACCAAGGCGCTCTCGAAGACAGTTGCGTCGACGTCGCTCAATGCCACCGTGCAGCCTTCGACAATCTTGCCGCCAACGTCCGCGCGGGAGACCACCAGTGCACGAAAGCTCTCGCTCTCGCCGCCGCTGACAATCCATCCCTGGAGCGCTTCCGGGTTTTCCATCGGCGTGAAGGTGAGCGCCAGGTCCTGTGCCATCGAAGGCCATGCATCGACTTTCGCGCGCTCGGACGTACGCTCGAAGTCGGGACCTGAGGAAACGCAACTGTCGTAGAAGAACGCGAGCTTGGCGGTGGCGTCGTCGGCGAGGGACGGTCCGGTGGCGAGAAGCATGAAGAGGCAGACAGCAAAGCGACGCTTCATTTTGTCTCCGAGCATCAAGTCGGTGCGGCCTTTCAGCCGCACCGATCATTTCAAACCTGTCGGACGTTGTCGGCAGACGTTCTGCCGGTTCGACGGTCCTGTGCGACTTCGAACGCGACGCCCATGCCTTCCTTCACATTGTCGATTCCGCCCCGTTGAGCGGCCGTGACATGCAAAAAGATATCGGTGCCTCCGTCATCCGGCGTGATGAACCCAAAGCCCTTGTCCTGGTTGAACCACTTGACTTTACCTGTTGGCAAAATTTACCCCCATGTTGGTCTCCCCAGCCAAAATGGGACATCGCACGATTTTGCCGGAGGGCACAAGTCCCGTTTTGACCGGATGGAGCAATGGCGCTGGCAGTACGAACGCCGATCGGCGGTCTAGACCTTCGCGCCGGGGGCGTCGACACAGTACAATCTATCGTCGCGGTTTGCCTCAATGTTTCGCAAAAATGCCACCCTGACGTCATCCCTCTGTCATTTGCCGCCTCTATAAGTCCCCTTAACGAGATTGGCATGAGCATCCGAAAGGCTGCAGCCATTCGAGAAGGGAATGATGCCCTTCGACGTTACCGGAGCGACGCTGACCACGGATGAACTGGCAGCATGGCAGACCGGCTATCCGGCAGGACCGGATGCGGAAAAGCGGGCAGAGCCCGCTTTTTTTGCTTTTGTGCTCCGCGCGTTTGTCATTGCGGTCATTTTGCTGCTAGGCATGCTTATCCCTCGCAAGGCAGCCGTACTCAATGTCAGCCATCATCTTCGACGTCCTTCCCATCTTCATCATGATCCTGATTGGCTGGCTGACGGTGAAGCTGCGGTTGATGAAAGCGGAGATCGGTGATGCGCTGAGCGAGTTCGTCTTCAAGATCGCCGTTCCGCTACTGTTGTTCCGGACGATCGCCAAGGCCGATTTTCATGGTGCTTCGCCGTTCCGTCTCTGGATCGCCTACTTTTCCGGCGTTGCTGTGACTTGGATCGCGGCGCATATCGCCGCGACGCGCTTCTTCGGCCGCGATGACCGCATTGGCGTGCTTGCCGGTGTTTCGTCAGCCTTCGCCAACACCATCTTCATCGGCTTGCCGCTCGTCCAGCGCACGGTCGGGGACAAGGGGCTCGTGCCACTCTCCATTCTGATCGCGGTCCATCTGCCTGTGATGATGATCATAGGGACCATCATGATGGAGCGCGCCGAGCACAAGATCGCCGGCAAGAAGGAGCGCAGCATCGCCAAGGTCGTGCGCCAGATCGCCCAAAATCTCATTAAGAACCCGCTGGTGATCGGCTTGGCCGGCGGCGCTGCCATGCATCTCTTAGGGCTCACCATGCCCGGGCCGGTGGGCGCCATCGTCGATCAGATTGCCGGTGTGGCCGGGCCGGTTGCGCTGATCTCACTCGGCATGGCGCTCGAGAAGTACGGAATTTCGGGCAACGCCGGCATCGCCAGCGTCACCTCCGCCTTCAAGCTCCTGCTGTTGCCCGCCTGCGTCTGGGCGGCGAGCCATCTGGTCGGGCTTGCCAGCGATTGGACGGCTGCCCTTGTGCTGATTTCGTCCGTCCCAACAGGCGTCAACGCCTGGCTGATCGCCAATCGCTTCGGTGTCGGCCACAGCCTCGCAGCGTCGACGATCACGCTGACGACGGCGCTTGGGGCCATCTCCGTTTCGTTCTGGGCCTTTCTGCTCGGGGGCTAATGCAAAAAAGAAAAAGCCCGGCGTCAGGCCGGGCTTAGGTTTTCTTATGGAATCGAGCAGCGTCTTACTGCGTGGCGCTATCCGGCGCGTTCGGATCGGGAAGCGCAACCGGCGAATCGGCCAGCGTGTGCAGGTAAAGAATGACGTTGGCGCGATCCGTATCCTTCGGGAGACCGGCAAAGCCCATCGCCGTACCGGCAACGTACTTCTTCGGCGCTGCCAGGAAGTGGTTCAGATGGTCGAAGGTCCACTTCTCGCTGCCACCTTTGGAGAAATCCTTCATCGCCGACGAGTAGGCAAACGCCTCGTGCGTGCCGATCGGACGATCGACGAGACCATAGAGGTTCGGACCGACTTTGTTCGGCCCCCCCTTAGTCGCGTCATGACAGGCCTGACACTTCTTGAACACGGCTTCGCCAGCCTTGGCGTCCGCCTTTGCAAGCAGCTGTGCGATCGGAACGGCTGCAGCCGGTGCGGCCTCGCCGCCACCGGAGGCGGGTGCCTCATCAGCGACGATCGCGAAACCTTCCTTCTCCGGCGCTTCCGAATGAAAGATCCCCTCCGACGCGATGGAGACGGACATCAGAACGAAAACCGTCCCGAGCAGCGCCCCCACAGCCGTATTCACGTATGAATTCATCTGCAATGCTCCCCTTGCAGCCGGCAGACATAAAACCGGACCATCTTGAAATCGCGCGGAACCTATGTCTTTTGGCTATCCGTTGCAACAGTCTAAATGGGCTGCTGCGTGAGACTTTTTGACACCTTTCCGCCCGGATTAGAAGGCCCGAACAATGACCAGTCCAAATTTAGATGACGTGCTTGTGCTGATCCCGGCGCGCATGGCATCGACCCGTCTTCCGGGCAAGCCGCTTGCCGATATTTGCGGACTGCCGATGATTGTCCAAGTGGCATTGCGGGCGAAGGAAGCCGAGATTGGCCGTGTCGTCGTCGCTGTCGATGACCAGCAGGTCTATGACGTCGTTGCTGAGGCGGGCTTCGAAGTCGTCATGACCAGCAAGGATCATCAATCCGGTTCGGACCGCATTTACGAAGCGCTGGGGAAGGTTGACCCGGAGGCCCGCGCCAAGGTCATTGTCAATGTGCAGGGCGACCTGCCGACGATCGAGCCGGAAACCGTCCGCGCCGCGTTGCGCCCGCTGGAGGACCCCAACGTCGATATCGCGACGCTGACGATCGCGATCGATAACGAGGCAGACAAGACGGCGCCCCATGTTGTCAAGGTGGTCGGCGCGCCACTGTCCGCAAGCCGACTGAAAGCGCTTTATTTCACGCGGGCCACTGCGCCTTATGGCGAAGGGCCGCTCTATCATCACATCGGCCTCTATGCTTATCGCCGGTCCGCCTTGGAGCGTTTCGTGACGCTTGGGCCATCGGTCCTGGAAAGGCGCGAGTCGCTGGAGCAGCTGCGCGCGCTGGAAGCCGGCATGCGCATCGACGTCGAGCTCGTTGACACGGTTCCGCTCGGTGTTGATACTCCTGCCGACCTTGAAAAGGCGCGGCGCATTCTCTCCGCAAGAACGAAGTGACGGATTTTCCATGAACATCAAAACCAACAGGATCGCCTTCCAGGGCGAGTTCGGTGCGAACTCCGATATGGCGTGCCGCGACATGTTTCCGACCATGGAGCCGTTGCCGTGCCAGACGTTCGAGGATGCCTTTGTGGCCGTCGAGAACGGCGATGCCGATATCGGAATGATCCCGATCGAAAACACGATCGCCGGTCGCGTCGCCGATATTCATCACCTGTTGCCGGAGTCCCGCCTGCACATCATCGGCGAGTATTTCATGCCGATCCGCTTTCAGCTGATGGTGCTTCCCGGCGTCACCAAGGATGAGATCCGCACGGTTCACAGCCATATCCACGCGCTCGGGCAGTGCCGCAAGATCGTCCGCTCACATGGCTGGAAGCCGGTGATCGCCGGCGATACCGCAGGTGCTGCAAAACTCGTCCAGGAGACCGGAGATCGGTCGATGGCCGCACTTGCCCCGCGCCTTGCTGCGGAGCTCTATGGCCTCGACATCGTGGCCGAGAACGTCGAGGACACTGAGGACAACGTCACCCGCTTTGTTGTCCTTGCTCGCGACGAAGAATGGGCGCATCGCAGCTCGGCCGAGGAAAAGCTCGTCACGACGTTCGTCTTCAACGTCCGAAACATCCCCGCCGCGCTCTACAAGGCGCTCGGCGGCTTTGCGACGAATACCATCAACATGACCAAGCTTGAGAGCTATCAGCTCGGCGGCAAGTTTGTCGCCACGCAGTTCTACGCCGACATCGAAGGTCACCCGAACGATCCTAATGTCCGGCGCGCGCTGGAGGAATTGCGCTTCTTTTCCGAGAAGGTGCGTATTCTCGGGGTCTACAAGGGCCACCCAATGCGGGGCCAGCTGCAGAAATAAAAAGGGCGCCTCGGGGGCGCCCTTTCTTTTTGCGACTCACTTGTCCGGCTCGCACACACGCAAGCGATGGCCGTCCGGATCAAGAACGACGAAGGTCGGCCCGAAATCCATGTCCGTGAGGTCCTGCGCGATGGGGAGTTGGCGCTTGCGCCAGTCCTCATAGAGCGTCGAGACGCCGTTCTCCCCGGGCACCATGAAGGCGATTTCGGCGCGGCTGCCGGTCGCTGACGGCTGCGGCGTTACCTTGCTGAGCCGCCAGAGGCCGAGTGTGAAGCCGCCGTCGAGCGCGAAGGCAACGAAGTTCGGGGCTTCGGCCACCGGCTCGCGGCCGAGCAACGACCGGTAGAAACCGGCGCTCGTGGATGGGTCCTTGACGTATAAGATGATGAGGTTCGGGCTGTTCATCGGGTTGTCCTCGTTGTGGCAGGGTGGCAGGCGAAGAAACGCCGCTGCACTCATTGGCAGCGGCGGCGGTCGGTCAGTGCGTCTTGGGAGTTGCTTTGCGTCTAACCTTCTTGGCAGGGGCAGCCCCAGTCCACCAAGCCGAGATCACGTTTCATCGGCTCGGGCATGGTCTCCAGATCGAGGCGCGAATACCTCCTCAGCACCATCTGGCGCGAAGCGTTCAACATCATGCGCAGAAGTGTGGATTGCGGATATCCTGCATCGCAAGGGGTCTCGTCGACCGGATGGTTGCCACGCGTCGATCGGGTAAGGTTCAAGCTCGTCATCATCGGTCCTCCTGTTGGATTGGTACCGATAATAGCGCTGACCACTGTCAGTTTATGGCAGTAGCGTCGCGCTCAATGAGCAATATCCTGCTGGTCCCGCCACTCCTTGAGAAGCACGGCGCGCCGGCGCGGATAACGTCCGTCCTGCGGGATCATTTCGACGATCCGGTCGGTGCGGAAATGACGATAATCTTTACGCAATTCACACCAGGCGACGATGACGCGAACCTGCTCGAAGTAACTCAACGCGAAGGGCCAGATATTGCGGACGGAGACGGTTCCACCCTCATCAGAATAGGTCAGCTTGAGGATCCGCTCCGTACGAATCGCCTTGCGAATGGCGCCGAGGTCCGCCTTGTCGGCAACGGGCGGCTTTAGGTGGACGAGCAGCGTCGACGTCTCGATCTCGTCGCGCATGTCCTGCGGCAGCACGTCGGCGATCTTGGCGAGCGCGTCGGCGCCGGCGGCGGCGAGCCGCGGATCGGCCGCCCGCGCGACCCAACGCGAGCCGAGAACGAGCGCCTCGATTTCGTCCTGCGAAAACATCATCGGTGGCAGCATAAAGCCCGGTTTCAGTACGTAACCCAGTCCGGGCTCGCCTTCAATCAAGGCCCCTTGCGCCTGCAGGCTCGAAATGTCGCGGTAAAGCGTGCGGATGCTGACGCCGGTCTCGGTCGCCAGCACGGAACCGCTGACCGGCCGGCGATAGCGCCGCAGGGTCTGCAGCAGAGTCAGAAGGCGTTCGGAGCGTGCCATCTTAGGGGCCTCGTTCTACAGGCCTTATTGCTTTTTCCATTCCACCCAGTCGCGCATCAGCCGATGGGCGATGGCTCCCTTGGGCGGCGGCGCCTTGCCAGTAAGTCCGGGCCGCTCGAGCATCTCGAGCGTTTCCTCGCGCGTGAACCAGCGGCAGTCTTCCAGTTCCTGGCTGTCGAATTTGACGGTTTCGGATTTGGCCTCCGCATAGCAGCCGATCATCAGCGAATGCGGCATCGGCCATGGTTGCGAGGCGTGATAGCGGATCCGTCCCGTATGGATTCCGGATTCCTCCAGCGTCTCGCGGCGCACGGCGTTCTCGATCGTCTCACCCGGTTCAACGAAACCGGCAAGACAGGAATACATGCCCGGAGCGAAGTGCGGGCTGCGCCCAAGAAGGCAATGATCGCGTTCCTCGTCGATCGTTAGCATGATGACGACGGGGTCGGTGCGTGGGAAGATCGTGTGCTCGCACGCGGTGCAGACACGCTTATAGCCACCGATATGGATGCTCATCGTCGATCCGCAGCGGCCACAGAACTTGTTGTCACCGTTCCAGCGGATAAGGCTGGCGCCCTGGGCAAATTCGCCAAGCAGAACCTCGTCGAGCAGCATCTCGCGAAACAGCGACCGTCCGTCTGCGGGTTTGTACTGGCTGGCAAGCTCGTCCTCGGACACGCCGACCGGAACCGCCAGTCGCGGCTCGCCGGTCTTGCGGTAGCCGAGCAGCACCGTCTCGTCCCAGTTTGGCTGCAGGTCCTTCAGTTCGTAGCGGGCAAACAGCGGGTCAAGCACTTGGCCGTCATGCTTCAGAACCAGCTTGTCGCCGGCGAAAGCGAAGATATGGGTTCCTTCCTTGGCCAATGCCTTGTCGACCGACGTCTCGTCGCGATGTTCGGAATCGCGGATCAGGTCATTGGCGGCGAAGGCAGTCAGGCTGCTGGGTTCCGGATGCGGAACATCCGAATCGAAAAGCGAACGGCTCATGATGAAAGGGCTTCCCGCAACTTCTCTATAAGGTCATTTCTCTTTTCCGCAGCGTAAGGCTCTGCCTTGCCGAAACCCCAAACCGGATTTGGCCAATTGGCATCGCCTTCGAAGCGGGCAATGACATGAACATGAAGCTGACGGACGATGTTGCCAAGGGCCCCGATGTTGATTTTTGTGGCGCCGGTTGTCTTCTTCAGCGCAGCGGCGACCATCTCGGTCTCGAATGTCAGCATCACCTGATCGAGAGGTGTCAGCTCGAAGACTTCGCTGATATCCGTCCTGCGCGGTATGAGGATCAGCCACGGCCAACGGGCGTCCTTCGACAACCGCAGATCACACAGCCCCGTCTGCATGACACTGTCGCTATCGCTTTCCAGCCGACGGTCGAGCTTGAATTCGTCCAACAGGCATTCCTCCATGTTTTCCTGAGGCTAGCAGTTTTTTTTGAGCTTGGCTTGCTTTTGATGGCGATATTGCCGATATGTGCATCCGGGAGGTTGGTGGTGGACGAGCCACTCGCCAACCGGGTCAGGTCCGGAAGGAAGCAGCCCTAACGAGCCCGGCACGGGTCATCGTGCCAGCCTCCCACCTTTCTCTCCATTCTTGCTCGGGCAGTCCGGGTGATAAGCAGGGCGATGAGCGACACCGAGCGACAGTCAAAAGATGCCGCCTCGACGGGCACCGGATACCGGGTGCTGGCACGCAAATACCGCCCCAAGGATTTCACAGATCTGATGGTCGGCCAGGAGCCGATGGTCCAGACCCTGACCAACGCCTTCGAGACCGGTCGTATCGCGCAGGCCTATATGCTGACCGGCGTTCGCGGTGTCGGCAAGACGACGACCGCCCGCATCCTCGCCCGTGCGCTGAACTACAAGACGGCAGAGATCGACAAGCCGACGATCGATCTGCGGATCCCCGGTGAGCATTGCCAGGCGATCATGGAAGGCCGGCATGTCGACGTCATCGAGATGGACGCCGCCTCCCACACGGGTATCGACGACATCAGAGAGATCATCGAGCAGGTACGCTACCGCCCGGTCTCGGCGCGCTACAAGGTCTACATCATCGACGAAGTGCACATGCTCTCGACGCAGGCCTTCAACGGTCTGCTGAAGACGCTCGAAGAGCCGCCGGAGCATGTGAAGTTCATCTTCGCGACGACCGAAATCCGCAAGGTCCCGATCACGGTCCTGTCGCGCTGCCAGCGCTTCGACCTGCGCCGCATCAGCGCGTCTGATCTTGTCGGCCTTTTCACCACGATTGCATCGAAGGAAGGCATCGAGGCCGAACCCGATGCGCTGGCGATGATTGCGCGTGCCGCCGAAGGCTCCGCACGCGATGGTCTTTCGCTGCTTGACCAGGCGATCGCCCATGGCGGCGGCGCGGTTCTGGCTGAAATGGTGCGCGGCATGCTCGGCCTCGCCGACCGCGCCCGCATCGTCGATCTCTTTCATCACATCGTCAAAGGCGATGTCGCAGCGGCGCTCGGCGAATTCGAAAGCCAATACGAAGCGGGTGCCAATCCCGTTGCCGTGCTGACCGATCTTGCTGACTTCACGCATCTGGTCACGCGCCTGAAATATGTGCCTGATGCGGCAAACGACCCTTCGCTCAGCGAAGTCGAACGCACGAAGGCTGCTGAATTCGCTAAGGGCGTGGCGGTGACGACGTTGTCACGCATCTGGCAGATGTTGCTGAAGGGCATTCCGGAGGCCGAGGGCTCCTCGCGTCCGGCCGGCGCCGCAGAGATGGTGTTGATCCGGCTGGCGCATGCCGCGCATCTGCCGGCACCCGAAGACGCCGCCCGTCGCCTGGCGGAGTTTTCCGAGACGAACGGTGGCGGTCGCCCGTCTGCGCCATCTGGCAACGGCGGTGGCGGCGCAACGGTGAACTACCAGGGCAATCTGGCGGCTCGATCGACCGAGTCGATCCCGCGTCCACACCCCGCCGGTCCGACCGCGATGCTGCGCGCCGTCCCCAATCCCGATCCGCACAACGTGCCGGTCGGCCGCGTCGAGACGAAGCCGACCGAGGCGCCGAAGCCGCTGGTGTCGGTCAATTCCATTGGCGATATCGCCAATCTGGCCGGCGACAAGCGCGATGTGAAGATCAAGGCGCTGGTGCGCAACTTCGTGCGCCCGGTGCGCATCGAGCCCGGTCGCCTCGACGTCAATCTGACGGAAGGTGCCCCCGGCACGCTGCTGAACGAACTGGCAGTCAAGCTCAAGGACTGGACCGGCATCCATTGGATCGTCAGCCTCAGTCGCGAGGAAGGCCAGCCGACCATGGTCGAGGCCGAAGCGAATGCCAAGGCGCAGCAGGTGAGCGACGCCCGGCAGGATCCGGATGTGGCGGCGATCCTCGCACAGTTTCCGGGCGCCAAGATCATCGACGTTCGCGTACGGGCGCCGGAACCGGATGAGGAAGAAGAGGTCAAGGCGCCTGCCGCTGCCGAATCCGACGAAGGCGACATCCTGCCTGGCGACGACATAATTTTCTAAAGTATCGAGAAGGAGCGAGACGATGCGCGACATCATGGGCATGATGGGCAAAGTCAAGGAAATGCAGGCCAAGATGGAGAAGATGCAGGCGGAAATCGCCGAACTCCATGCGGAAGGCAAGTCGGGTGGCGGTCTCGTCACCGTGATCCTCAACGGCAAGGGCGAGATGCAGAGCCTTAAGATCGACCCGTCCCTCTTCAAGGAAGACGACGTCGAAATCCTCGAGGACCTGATCGTTGCCGCGCACAAGGATGCCAAGGACAAGGCCGAAGCGGCCGCTGCCGAAAAGACCAAGGCGTTGACTGCCGGCCTGCCGATTCCTCCCGGCTTCAAGATGCCGTTCTGATCATCCGGTAGATCGAGAGGGCGGTGTCGGCTGCGCTGGCATCGCTTCCGTCACGCAACAGGGAGGATTGCCGATGACGTTGACCAGTCTGTTTGTCTTCGCCTGCGCGTTGTTTGTCGCGGCTGGCTCGCCGGGTCCAAGCGTTGCTGCGCTCGTCGCCCGCGTGATTTCCAAGGGTGCGCGCGACGTTCTGCCGTTCCTTGCGGCCATGTGGCTCGGCGAAGCAATCTGGCTGACCTGCGCCGTCGCCGGCTTGGCGGCGATTGCCGAAACCTTCCACTATGCTTTCATTGCCATCAAGTGGCTGGGTGTCTGCTATCTGTTGTATCTCGCCTGGAAGATGTGGTTCGCATCGCCTGATAGTGACGGCGAGGCGCTGCCTGATGCGCAGTCGCCGTTGAAGCTTTTCCTCGCCGGCATGACGGTCACGCTCGGCAATCCCAAGATCATGATGTTCTACATGGCGCTGCTGCCCTCGATCATCGACATTCAGTCGGTGACCATAGTCGGCTGGGCCGAACTGGTTGTGACCATGCTTCTGGTGTTGATCGTGATCGATATCAGTTGGGCGCTGCTCGCCGCCAAGGCAAGAAGCTTCCTGAAGAGCCGGCGTGCTGTGCGCATGGCCAACCGCGCGAGTGCCGGCACGATGGCCGGCGCCGCGGTGGCAATCGCGATCCGTTAGGCTACCTCTGCGAGATGTGACGCTTGGGCGGCAAAGGCGGTGGTGCCGGCGGCACCCAAGTCAGGACCATACTCGCAACGCCTGCTGCGATATTGAGGCCGGACGTGCCCTCAGCCGATACCGGTTGCAAAGCAATCGAGCCTTCGAAGCCGCCGATCAGGACATTAGCCCCGACGCCAAGGCCGACCGTAGCATTGGCTGCGACGCCCGCGTAACTGCCCTGCAGCGCTCCGTCGAGCCGATTGGTCGGCGCATAGACGAGCCAGATCATGCCGCCGCCAGCGAGCGTCCCGATATCGACGCCGAATTTGGTGATCGTGCCGGTGTATCGTTCGCTTGGCCGATCAGGGGAAGACGGTGTAAAAATGCAGTTGAGCGTCCGTTTGGAGCCGATGATGACACCGAATCCCGGAGATATGTCACAGCCCAACGAGCCGACCTTGACGCGGGCTGCTGCCGGCGTTGCTGATAGGAAGGTAGTGGCTGTTGCGGCGATGACGGCCGCCGCGATAAGTCTTGCGATGGACATGCGAGCCTCCTTCGATTTACACCCCGTGCGTGAAAATCTAGGAGTGTTCTTCGCCTCAGCAAGTGGCGGCGATCGAAATCCGCCTCATGAGTGATTGCGCGCTAGTTTCATCAGTTCGCGTCCGATCGGCTTTGGGGGCTCGCTACGCAACACGAGGGATGTTGTTACCGCACCATAGCGAGCGATGCTGTCGACGATGATTTCAAGCTCGGACGGCGAGGGAACCAGCACCTTCAGGGCGAAACAGTCCTCCCCGGTCAACCTCAGAACCTCGATGATTTCAGGTGTTTCAGAGAATTGTTTGAGGCAGGCGCGGATATGTTCGTGAATGGTGCGCAGCCGGATGACGGCCATCATGCCCAGGCCGAGTGCCGCGGTATTGATGCGGGCACCGTAGCCCTCGATGATGCCTCGCTCCTCCAGGCGCTTTAGCCGCTCGGACGCGGCCGGCTGCGACAGGCCGACCTTTCGCCCCAGTTCGGAAACGGTGATACGCCCGTCGGCCTGCATGATCTCGACAATCAGCATGTCGGTAGGGTCAAGTTGCCGGCTTACGAAATCAGCCATTTTTGTATCGCCTTTAATTCATCGGCTTGAGGACGGTTTTCCCGATGATTTCCTATGTCGGTAGCTGACTATCTCACGCAGCTTATCCTGTGAGCAACAGGAAGGAATCGATGCGAGATATCATCACTTTGCCCGGCATTGGCGGGTCCGGCGAAACACATTGGCAATCTCGGTGGGAGGCGAGCGACGCGCGCATGCAGCGCTTTTCGCCTTCGAGTTGGGATCGACCCGAACTCGACAATTGGATTGCGGCATTGGACCATGCCGTCGCGCAGTCGAAGGCGGAACCGCTTCTCGTCGCTCATAGCCTCTCCTGCCTGCTTGTTGCCCATTGGGCGGCGCGGAGTAGGCATCGGGCCGGTGGCGCCCTACTGGTAGCACCACCAAATCCGACCTCGCCGGCCTTTCCCTGCGAGGCCGCCGGCTTTGCCAATCCGCCCGACACGGCGCTCCCATTCCCGTCTCTGGTCATCGCGAGCAGCGACGATCCCTTCGGCTCGCTTGACTATGCGCGCACCACGGCGAATGGTTGGGGCAGCGAGTTCATGGAGATCGGCACCCGCGGCCATATAAACGGGACAAGCGGGCTTGGGGATTGGCCGCGGGGACGCGCTGCTCTGGCAGCCCTTGAGGCGCGCTTGCGCTAGGGGGCTGCCTGCTCTTCGAGAATATCGCGAAGCTTGTAGTGGATCGGGGCCGCGAGATAGCGGTCGCGATCCTGCGGCGCGAGAACCTTGCCGAACGTGGCGATCATGTCAGGCATCGTGACTTTTTCACCGCCATAGGGGAGATGCTCGACCGGTATTCCGGCTGCAATCGTTCCGCCTTTGATGACACGGCAATAGATGCCCGGTCGGGCGGACTTGGTGTAGCGCTTGACGAAGCCAGGGTCGCCCATTCGCGCGGCGAACGTCGCGCAAGGGATACGCGCGCTGGTAACCTCCAAAACAAGATCGTCGGCTATGAATCGATCCCCGACGCAAACGATGCGGTTGTCGAGACCGTCGATTACAATGTTCTCGCCGAATGTGCCTGGTTCGACCGGTCTCCCCAGCTCCGTCGACCACCAGTCGAGCGTCAGGGATCCCTCGAGATAGACCGCCTGGTCGACGCCGCCATGGTGCTTCCGGTTGCAGATGGCGTCACCGACCAGCCCCTCGGCATCGACAAGCACGCTGCCGCTGATCGGATGCTTGTAGATTCCCGTCTTGTAGCTCTTGCCGGGCAGACGCTCGGCACTTCCGATGCAGACGGCAAGGATTTTCATTCGTTCGGCTCGTCCAACCTGTTTCCGTTTTTCCACCATATGGGCTAATAACCGCTCATGGCAAAGCGAGTCACCGGCCCCGAAGTCGAAAAACTGATCCAGCTTCTGGCGAAGGTGCCGGGCCTCGGCCCGCGCTCCGCACGCCGCGCCGCGCTGCATCTGATCAAGAAGAAGGACCAGCTGCTTGGCCCTTTGTCGAATGCGATGGGTGAGGCCTACGACAAGGTGAAGATTTGCTCACGTTGCGGCAATGTCGATACCGTCGATCCCTGCACCGTCTGCACGGACGACCGGCGCGACCAGTCCGTCATCATCGTTGTCGAGGATGTATCTGACCTTTGGGCGCTGGAACGTGCCGCCGCCCTAAATGCGGCCTACCATGTTCTCGGCGGTACCCTCTCGCCCTTGGATGGCGTCGGTCCTGACGATCTCAACATTCGTGGCCTGATCGAACGCGTCACGGCGGGCGGCATTCGCGAGCTCATCATCGCCGTCAATGCCACGGTCGAGGGTCAAACGACAGCACACTATATAACCGACCAGCTGACCGGACTGGACGTCAAGATCACGCGGCTTGCCCACGGCGTTCCGGTCGGCGGCGAACTGGACTATCTCGACGAAGGAACGCTGCAGGCGGCACTCCGGGCACGCACGGCAATCTAGGGGGAAGCATGAGCAAGCGCATTTTCGGCCGCCTTTTGACCGCGACGGCGGCGCTTCTGGCTCTGTCATGCACGCCGGTGCTTTCCGCGTCGAAGGCCGATGTCGAAGCGCAGTTCGAGAAATGGGTGCAGAACGATCTCTGGCCGGAAGCGCAGAAGAACGGCATTTCCGAGCGAGCGTTCCGTGCGTCGTTCGCCGGTGTCGAACTCAATTGGAGCCTGACGGATCTCGCCCCTCCCGGCTTTCCGCCGTCGAAGGAGCAGAAGCAGACGCAGGCCGAATTTTCCTCTCCGGCCCCTTATTTCAATGAGGATCGGCTGAAACGATTGGCTACCACCGGCCGCGGTTTTGCCTCGCAATATGCGTCGGCGCTGAAGAAGATCGAGAGGACCTACGGGGTTCCCGGGTCGATCGTGCTGGCTGTCTGGGGCCGCGAAACGGGGTTCGGTGCGGCCAAGATCCCGAACTCGGCAATCGAGGTGCTCGCGACCAAGGCTTTCATGTCGACGCGCAAGGAGATGTTCCGCACGGAACTGCTCGCAGCTCTCCACATCATTGATCGTGGCGACGCAACGCCGGCCGAATTCAAGGGGTCATCCGCCGGGGCACTCGGCCAGCCGCAATTCATGCCGACCAGCTATCTGAAATATGCGGTCGATTTCGATGGCGACGGCCATCCGAATATCTGGACGTCGGTCCCCGATACCCTTGCCTCTATCGCCAACTTCCTGGCGCAGAAAGGTTGGCAGCGCGGCCGCGGCTGGGGCTACGAGGTGACGATCCCGGCGCAGGTCTCCTGCGCGCAGGAGGGACCGGATCTCGCAAAGCCGGTGTCGCATTGGGCATCGCTTGGCATTGTCAGAATATCGGGCAAGGCTTTCCCTTCGGATGAAGGCAAGGCATCCGGGATGATGCTCGTTCCGGCTGGTCGCGACGGACCGGAATTTGTCGTCACCCCGAACTTCTATGTGATCAAGGAGTACAATAACTCCGATCTTTACGCCCTTTATATCGGTAACCTCGCGGATCGGATTGCCTATGGTTCCGGCGCCTTCCAGGGGCCGTGGGGCGATGTCGGCAAGATGTTGCGCTCCGACGTCGCAGCCATGCAGAAGGCACTGGAGAAGAAGGGCTACGATGTCGGCGGCTCCGATGGCTTGCCAGGCTACAAGACGCGCCGGTCCATCGGCCAGTGGCAGGAAAGGAATGGCATGAAGCCCACCTGTTATCCCGAGGCATCGATGATCGGCAGGTTGAAGTAAACCTAGAGGCTACGCTTCAGCCCTTCGTGGCTCGCGACGAACCCCATCTTCTCGTAGAACCGGATCGACTCCGTCCGCGATTTGTCGGAGGTCAATTGCACCAGGCCGCAACCGCGCTCGGCGCAACGCCCAACGGCCCATTCGATGAAATCGGAGCCGAGGCCCGAGCCGCGGGCGTCGCTGGCGACACGCACGCTTTCGATCTGCCCGCGCCACATCCCAGTCCGCGACAAACCAGGGATGAACGTCAGCTGCAGGCAGCCGACGATGCGATCGCGCTCATCGACGGCGACGGCCAGCAACTGGTTGGCATCGGCCTCGATCGCCGCGAATGCTGCAATATATCTGGTATCTGGTGGATCGGAGACGACCTCGCGCGTGGCGCCGAGATAGTCATCGGAAAGTAGGCCGATGATATCGGTCAGATCGGAACGACGGGCAGGGCGAAAGGAATGCATGTCTTGCCTCAATGATGGAGGTCGATCGGCGCCTTGTAGAAGACGTCGTCATTGGGTGGAATCGCCTGACGCTCGATCAGCCGGTGCACCTGCGGTAGTTGTTCACCGCGGTGCAGGTCGCGCAGCCGTTCGATGTTTTCGGCATCGGCCTGCGTGCGGCGTTGATTGTGCCTGATGTATTCGACCCAGGTCGGCGTATGGTAGGTCTCCGTCCACCGCCCGGGCTTTTCGAGGTCGCGCATCAGCGCCCAATTGCGGGCGCCGTCGCGAATGCGGATGCGCCGGCGGTCACCCATCAATGCCAGAAACTCCGGCACGTCAGCATCTGCGATTTCGTAATCGATCTGGACGACGATCGGGCCGCTGCGCGGGGTGATATCAAGACTGAGCGCCGGCTCGGTGAAGCGGTTCAGCGGGTCGAGGTTGAGCGAGGCAAATGCCGGCATGGCAAAGCGCAGCCCGACGACGATGCCGAAGAGCATGACGACCGCGGAGATCAGCAGGGCGTTTGAGACACCGTAGCGGTCGGCGGCCACGCCCCAGATCCAGCTGCCACCCGCAATGCCGCCGAAGGTCACGGTCTGATAGAGTGACAGCGCGCGACCGACGACCCAGCGCGGCGTCGACAGCTGCACGATGGTATTGAACAGTGATAGCGCCAGCACCCAGCAGGCGCCGGATACCACCAGTCCGGCACAGGTCAGCGCGGCAATCGGGCTGAAGGCGGCGACGACGGCGCTCAAGGCAAAGCCCGCGAACGAAATCCGTATGATCGTTTCGCTCGAGAAGCGGTCACGCAGCCCGTCATTCAACATCGCACCGCCGATCGCGCCGATGCCGAAGGAACCGAGCATCAGGCCGTAGGTCAGCGGGCCGCCGACAACCAGGTTGATCGCCACGATCGGCAGCAGTGCCAGAATGGAGCTGGCGCTGATTCCGAAAATGAGGCCACGCAGCAGTACCTTTTGCAGGTTGGGCGACATCGACACATAGCGAAGCCCGGCAAAGACCGCCCTGCCCAGGGTTTCCCGTGGAAGGGTAGAGGTCGGCAGGCTCGGTTTCCAACGGATTAGCGCATAAATCAGTGCGAAGTAGCTGAACGTGTTGGCGGCAAAGGCTGCTGCCGCCCCACCGGCGGCGACAATGACGCCACCAATCGCCGGACCGACGCTGCGGGTGATGTTGAAGCCGACGCTATTGAGCGTCACGGCTGCAGGCAGGTCCGGACGTGGCACCATGTCGCCGACGGACGCCTGCCATGATGGGTTGTTCAATGCCGTGCCGCAGCCAATCAGAAACGTGAAGAACAGCAGAAGCCACGGCGAAAGCCAGCCGAAATAGGCCGAAACGCTCAGCAGTGCGGAGACGCCCAGCATGAAGTATTGCGCCGTCAGCATCACCCGGCGACGATCGAAGCTGTCGGCAAGAGCGCCTGATAGAAGCGAGAAGAGCATGATCGGCAGTGCCGTCGAAGTTTGCACGAGTGCGACCATGTTCTCTGAGGAGGTGATGGTGGTCATCAGCCAGGCGGCGCCGACCGCCTGGATCAGGCCGCCGAAATTCGAAGCGAGGCTTGCAAACCAGATTGTTCGGTAGGTTTCGTGCCGTAGCGGCGCCAGTGTCGACGAATTGTAAGGCACGATCCCTCCCGATGGCGGTCCCCCGACCAATATATGCCGAAAGATGCCGCTGGCTACCTTGGGCGACCGCCAAGCCGAAGGTTGGCGACGGACCTTGCAATTTCGTAAAAACCGGCCTATATGGCTCTCAAATCTTGATCGTTTTGATGAAGAGTGGGCCGCAAGGACCCGCTCTTTTTTATTACCGCGATCATCCGAAATGCAGAAAATTGCGAGGAGCGCATCGCTTGTCGGATCCGACGAACGCCAACAATGAACTTGAGCCGCGGCTGATCACCGAGACCGGTCTCGATCAGCGCCTTGCGGACATAATCGAGCCCGTGCTTGTCGACCTGGGCTACCGTCTGGTCCGCGTACGCATGCTCAACCAGAACGGCGCCACCATGCAGATCATGGCCGAGCGCAACGATGGAACGATGGACGTCGAAGGCTGCGAAGAGGTCTCGATGGCCGTTTCTCCGGTTCTCGATGTGGAAGATCCGATCGATAGAGAGTATCATCTGGAAGTGTCTTCGCCGGGTATCGACCGCCCGATGGTGCGGAAGTCCGATTTTGTGCGCTGGCAGGGACACCTTCTGAAGTGCGAAACGTCGATCATGGTCGGCAACCGTAAGCGCTTCCGGGGCAAGATCGTTGCAACCGACGCAAACGGTTTCACGCTCGAGCGTGATCAGGTTTCCGAGGGTGAGGAACAGAATATCGTCATTCCTTTCACGGCCCTCGCCGATGCGAAGCTCATTCTGACCGACGATCTGATCCGCGATGCACTGCGCGCCGACAAGCTGGCGAAGGCAGAGGCCGCGAACCAGAACGAAGCGGAAGACGAAGAATAAACCGATCAACTTGTGGCGCCGGGGAAAGGGAACCCTGAACGCCTAGACGGAGAGAAAAGACAATGGCAGTCAGTGCGAACCGGCTCGAACTTCTGCAGATCGCAGATGCAGTGGCGCGCGAAAAGGTGATCGACCGCGAGATCGTGCTTGCCGCGATGGCAGATGCGATCCAGAAGGCCGCGCGCTCCCGCTACGGCACCGAGTCCAATATCCGCGCCGACATCAATCCGAAGACCGGTGAAATCCGTCTTCAGCGTCTGCTCGAAGTTGTCGACAAGGCCGAGGATTATTCGACCCAGATCCCGCTCGAACTGGCCCGCGACCGCAACCCGGACGCAGCCCTTGGCGATTTCATCGCCGATCCGCTGCCGCCGATGGATTTTGGCCGCATTGCCGCCCAGTCCGCCAAGCAGGTTATCGTCCAGAAGGTTCGGGAAGCCGAGCGTGACCGCCAGTTCGACGAGTTCAAGGATCGCGTCGGCGAAATCGTCAACGGCACCGTCAAGCGCGTCGAATACGGCAACGTCATCGTCGACCTCGGCCGTGGCGAAGGCATCATCCGCCGCGACGAAATGATCCCGCGCGAAAACGTCCGCTATGGCGATCGCGTCCGTGCATACGTATATGACGTTCGTCGTGAACAGCGCGGCCCGCAGATCTTCCTGTCGCGCACGCATCCGCAGTTCATGGTCAAGCTCTTCACCATGGAAGTGCCGGAAATCTACGACGGCATCATCCAGGTGAAGTCCGTTGCCCGTGATCCGGGTTCGCGCGCCAAGATCGCCGTGATCTCGAACGACTCGTCGATCGATCCGGTCGGCGCCTGCGTCGGTATGCGTGGTTCGCGCGTTCAGGCCGTTGTCGGCGAGCTTCAGGGCGAAAAGATCGACATCATTCCGTGGTCGCAGGACCCGGCGACCTTCGTCGTCAACGCCCTGCAGCCAGCTGAAGTCGCCAAGGTCGTTCTCGATGAAGATGCCGAGCGCATCGAAGTCGTCGTTCCCGACGAGCAGCTGTCGCTGGCCATCGGCCGTCGCGGCCAGAACGTTCGCCTGGCCTCGCAGCTGACCGGCTGGGACATCGACATCATGACGGAAGCCGAAGAATCCGAGCGCCGTCAGAAGGAATTCAACGAGCGCACCAACCTGTTCATGGATTCGCTCGACGTTGACGAAATGGTCGGCCAGGTTCTGGCCTCCGAAGGCTTCGCGGCTGTTGAAGAACTGGCCTACGTCGATCTCGACGAAATCGCCTCGATCGACGGTTTCGACGAAGACACGGCACAGGAAATCCAGACCCGTGCTCGCGAATATCTCGAAAAGCTCGAAGCCGAAATGGACGAAAAGCGCAAGGCGCTCGGCGTTTCCGACGAACTGCGCCAGATCGACGGCATGACCGCCCAGATGATGGTCGCACTCGGCGAAGACAGCATCAAGACGATCGAGGACTTTGCCGGCTGTGCCGCTGACGATCTCGTTGGCTGGAGCGAACGCAAGAACGGCGAGACCAAGAAGTTCGAGGGCCTGTTCTCCAAATTCGACGTTTCGCGCGTCGAGGCCGAGCAGATGGTCGTTCAGGCTCGCCTCGCGGCTGGCTGGATCACCGAGGAAGACCTCGCCAAGGACGCGGAAGCTGAAGAAGCTCCCGAGGCCGAGCAGGAAGTATAATGTCCGCGCGTGAGCCGACCGTTTCTCCTGAGGACGAGGATCTTGCAGGATATGACGTGAATGGTCGCATGTGCATCGTGACGCGCGAAAGCGGATCGCCGGATGAGCTGATCCGCTTCGTTGCCGCTCCGGATGGGACAGTCATCGCCGACCTGAAGCGCCAGCTTCCGGGACGCGGCTGTTGGGTGAAGATCGACCGCTCGCTGGTCGACAAGGCCGTGGCGAAGAAGCTCTTCGCCCGTGCGTTGAAAGCGGATGTGAAGGCGGACGCCGCTCTCGGCGAAACCGTCGGGATGCTGCTAGCGCAGCAGTTGATGCAGATGATGAACATGGCCCGCAAGGCGGGGCAGTTCGTTACCGGCTCCGCGAAAGTGGATGCCGCAGTCAGGAGTGGGGCCGCGATTGCGGTGTTCCACGCAACGAATGCCGCCGAAGACGGCGTGAGAAAAATCGACCAGGCCCGCAAGGCCTGGCACCTCGGAATGGAGACCGAGGAGGAAATACCTTCCTACCGTCTCTTCTCGGAGAGCGAAATGGAAGGCCTGATGGGCCAGAACGCTTTTATCCATGCTGCAGTGCTTGCAGGGCAGGCGGGTGAGGGTGTAGTGAAGCGCGCAAAGATGCTCGAACAGTACCGCAACGGCGGTCAGTCCCGGGCAGCGGGCGGCGCTGGCCGGCAAAAACAATGATGCGGTCACCGGCTTGTCCGGCCCCGATATCATTGATCGACATATTTGATTGACAGGGTTTGATGACGTCATCGCTCCCTGTCCGAAGGAACGGGAACGAATGACCGATAGCAATGACGACAAGACACTGAACGGCCCGGGCAAGAAGACTCTGACCCTGAAGCCGTCGGGAATGAGCCAGGGCACCGTGCGCCAGGACATGGGCCGCGGGCGCACCAAGGCGGTCGTTGTCGAGACCCGCAAGCGGCGTCCGATGCGTCCGGAAGACGAACGCCCGATCACCCCCGTAAGCTCCGCCGCCGCCCCGGTACGCACCGAAGCCGCTCCGAGCGCGCATCAGCCGCGTGCACCGCAGGCTCCGCAGCCGCGCATCCAGCCGGCCGGCGGCCAGCAGTCGCGTCCGCAACAGCCATCTTCTCAGCCTCCGCGCCAGCAGGATCGCCCCCGTCCGGTGGTTCTGAATCATCTGTCGCCTGAGGAAATGGATGCACGCCGCCGCGCGCTCGCCATGGCGCAGGTTCGCGATGCTGAAGATGCGGTTCGCCGCGCCGAAGAAGAAAAGCGTCGTGCCGCTGAAGAAGCTGCGCGCCAGGCTGCCGAGGCTGAAGAAGCCAAGCGCCGCGCTGCAGAGGAAGCTGCTGCTAGTGTCGCGGAAGCTGCCGCCGCTGCTGCGGCTCCGGCTCCGGCTGAAGTTGCAGCGTCCGCTGCTGCCGCGCCTCGCGCCGAAGCCCCACGCGTTCAGCCGTCGGCTCCCGCCGCACGGCGTCCCGATGGCGCGCCGTCGCCGGCCCAGGCGCGTCCGGCGCCGGGAGCCGCTGCACCTGGACCTGCCGGTCGCGGTCGCCGCGAATCCGACGAAGACGATCGCGCAGCACCGCGTGGCGGCGCTCCGGCGCGTGGCCGTATCGTGCGTCCGGAACCGGCAAAGCCCGTTACCGCGCGCCCGAAGGGCGACGAAGGCCGCCGTCAGGGCAAGCTGACAATCACCGCTGCGAGCACCGACGACGACGGCAACGCCCGTGGCCGCTCGATGGCCGCCATGCGCCGCCGCCAGGAGAAGTTCCGCCGCAGCCAGATGCAGGAAACCCGCGAAAAGGTTGTCCGCGAAGTCATCCTGCCGGAGACCATCACGATTCAGGAACTGTCGCAGCGCATGTCTGAACGCGCCGTTGATGTTATCAAGTACCTGATGAAGGAAGGTCAGATGATGAAGCCGGGCGACGTCATCGACGCCGACCTCGCGGAGCTCATCGCCGGCGAATTCGGCCATACGGTCAAGCGCGTTTCGGAATCTGACGTTGAAGAAGGCATCTTCAACATTGCCGACGCCGAAGGCGATCGCGTTTCCCGTCCGCCTGTTGTGACCATCATGGGTCACGTCGACCACGGCAAGACCTCGCTGCTCGACGCCATCCGCCATGCCAACGTGGTTGCCGGCGAAGCCGGCGGCATCACCCAGCATATCGGTGCTTATCAGGTCGAGCAGAACGGTCAGAAGATCACCTTCATCGACACCCCTGGCCACGCCGCCTTCACGGCCATGCGTGCCCGTGGTGCACAGGCGACGGACATTGCGATCCTGGTCGTTGCGGCCGACGACAGCGTCATGCCGCAGACCATCGAATCGATCAACCACGCCAAGGCCGCTGGTGTTCCGATCATCGTGGCGATCAACAAGGTCGACAAGCCGAGTGCCGATCCGCAGAAGGTGCGCACGCAGCTCCTGCAGCACGAAGTCTTCGTGGAATCGATGGGCGGTGAAGTTCTCGACGTCGAAGTTTCGGCCAAGACCGGCTTGAACCTCGACAAGCTGCTGGAAGCCATCCTGCTGCAGGCCGAAATCCTGGACCTCAAGGCCAACCCGAACCGCACGGCGGAAGGAACGGTCATCGAAGCTCAGCTCGACCGCGGCCGCGGTTCGGTTGCCACGGTTCTCGTCCAGAACGGTACGCTGAAGCCTGGCCAGATCATCGTCGCCGGTGATGTCTGGGGTCGTGTCCGCGCCCTCGTCACCGACAAGGGCGATCATGTCAAGGAAGCCCCGCCGGCCATGCCGGTCGAGGTGCTTGGCCTTTCCGGTACGCCGCAGGCCGGTGACAGGTTCGCCGTCGTCGAAAACGAAAGCCGTGCCCGCGAGATCTCGGAATACCGCCAGCGTCTCGCTCGCGACAAGGCCGCCGCCCGCCATTCTGGCCAGCGCGGCTCGCTGGAACAGATGATGACGCAGCTGCAGTCCGCTGGCGTCAAGGAGTTCCCGCTGGTCATCAAGGGCGACGTGCAGGGTTCGATCGAAGCGATCGCAGGCGCGCTCGAAAAGCTCGGTACCGACGAAGTCCGTGCCCGCATCGTTCACTCGGCCGTCGGCGGTGTGACGGAATCGGATATCTCGCTTGCCGAGGCATCTGGCGCCGCGATCATCGGCTTCAACGTCCGTGCGAATGCGCAGGCTCGTACGCTGGCTGAGCGCCAGGGCATCGAAATCCGCTACTACAACATCATCTACGATCTGGTGGATGACGTTAAGGCGGCGATGTCGGGCCTGCTTTCGCCGGAGCGTCGCGAAACCTTCCTCGGCAATGCCGAGATCCTCGAGGTGTTCAACATCACGAAGGTCGGCAAGGTCGCGGGTTGCCGCGTTACCGAAGGCAAGGTCGAGCGTGGCGTCGGCGTTCGCCTCGTCCGCGACCACGTCGTCATCCACGAAGGCAAGCTCAAGACGCTCAAGCGCTTCAAGGATGAAGTCTCGGAAGTGCATTCCGGCCAGGAATGCGGTATGGCTTTCGAGAATTACGAAGACATCCGCGCCGGCGACACGATCGAGTGCTTCCGCGTCGAGCACATCACGCGTACGCTCTGATCGTGTGAAACTGGAAATTTGGACGGGCGCCGGATCAACTGAGGCCGGCGCCCGAACCTTTTGAGGCAAAGAAAAATGGCAACAAGACCAACAACCTCCGCACCTTCGCAGCGTATGCTGCGCGTCGGCGAGCAGGTTCGCGCCGCGATCACGCAGGTTCTGCAGCGCGGCGAAGTGCGCGATGACGTGATCGAGAAGACTGTCATTTCCATCTCCGAAGTCCGCATGTCACCCGATCTGAAGATCGCGACGGCCTACGTGACACCGCTCGGTGTGACGGATCATGATGCGGTGATTGGTGCGCTAAACCGCAATGCAAAATACATTCGCGGCCGCCTCGGGTCCCAGCTACGGCAGATGAAGTACATGCCGGAGGTCCGCTTCCGCGACGATACGAGCTTCGACAATTACAAGAAGATCGACGAGTTGCTGCGCTCGCCCGAGGTCCAGCGCGATCTCGATCACGGCGATACCGAAGAAGAATAGTAGAAGAGACTGATGTCCAAACCACGCAAACCGAAAGGCCGCCCGATCTCGGGCTGGCTGATCCTTGATAAGCCGGTCGATTTCGGCTCCACTGAAGCCGTTTCCAAGATAAAGTGGCTGTTCAAGGCGCAGAAGTGCGGTCACGCCGGCACGCTCGACCCGCTGGCGTCGGGGATGTTGCCGATCGCCCTTGGCGATGCGACCAAGACCGTCCCCTACGTGATGGACGGCCGCAAGATTTACGAATTCACCGTGACTTGGGGCGAGGAGCGTGCAACGGACGATCTCGAGGGCGATGTGACGCAGAGCTCCGACAAGCGCCCGAGCGAACAGCAGATCCGCGACCTCCTGCCGAAATACACCGGCGTGATCAGTCAGGTGCCGCCGCAATTTTCCGCCATCAAGATATCGGGCGAGCGCGCCTATGATCTGGCGCGTGAAGGTGAAGCCGTCGAGATTCCGTCGCGCGAGGTCGAGATTTTCCGTCTGACGCTCCTGTCTTGCCAGGATGCCAATACGGCGCATTTCGAGGTCGAATGCGGCAAGGGCACCTATGTGCGGGCGCTTGCGCGCGATTTCGGCCGCGAGCTTGGCTGTTATGGCCATATCTCCGGCCTGCGTCGCAGCTTTGTCGCTCCATTTGCCGAAGAGACGATGATACCGCTTGCCGATCTCGTTGCGCTTGAGACAGTCGAAGACGCGGACGAACGGCTTGCAGCTCTGGATGCCCTGCTGATCGAGACCAGCGAAGCGCTCTCCTCGCTGCCGCATCTGGTCGTCAACGACGACCAGGCGCACAGGCTGAAGATGGGCAATCCGATCCTCGTGCGCGGTCGCGATGCACCGGTTGCCGAAAGCGAAGCCTATGCCACGTCCCGCGGCAAACTGGTCGCGATCGGCGAGATCGGCCAGGGTGAGTTCCGCCCGAAGCGCGTGTTCGGCTGAGGCTCGATAAACCTCCGGTTTCGGCCCGTTGCAGGCCGAACGAAACCTCAGATGGCAGTTGTCAGCCTTTGCCATTGAGATATGTTTCCCTGATCCGGGCCGCGGAGCCCTTCGGATCAGGGAGACAGTCATGCGCAGACTTGCAGCCGGCATCCTGATGTTCTTCTCGGCGGTTTTGATAGCCGCCGACGCGTGCTCGGCAGAGCGCTGGGCGATGTTGCCAGCCTTCCCGCCGATGCCGGCCCCTAAGACAAGCGGCATGGCCCCCGTCAACGACATCGAGATGTACTACGCCGAATACGGCGAGGGTGAGCCGATGCTGTTCATCCACGGCGGACTCGGCAGCGCGGATGTCTGGGGCTATCAGGTGGCTGAGTTCGCCAGGGACCACCGGGTAATCGTCGCCGATAGCCGGGGACATGGCCGCTCGACGCGCAGCCAGCAGCCGTTCGGCTATGACCTGATGACCTCGGACTACGTCGCATTGCTGGATTATCTGAAGCTCGACAAGGTGACGCTGGTCGGATGGTCGGATGGCGGCATCATCGGCATCGACATGGCGATGAAGAACCCTGAGAAGCTGACGCGCGTGGTCGCGCAGGCGGCAAACGTCACGACCGACGGCGTCAAGGCCGACGTCATGAACAACAAGACCTTCAGCGACTATATCAACGCGGCCGGCGAGACCTACAAGAGACTGTCGCCGACGCCGAACGAATATGATGCCTTCGTCACCCAGATCTCTGGTATGTGGGGAAGCCAGCCTGCCTGGACAGCCGACGACCTCAGCAAGATCAAGGTGCCCGTTACTCTGGCGATCGGCGATCACGACGAGGCCGTCAAGGTTGACCATACCGAGATGATGGCCAAGCAGATTCCGGGGTCGAAGCTGGTGATCCTGAAGGACGCAAGCCATTTCGCCATGCTGCAGGACCCAGAGGGTTACAACGCCATGATCCGCGATGCCATGGCTGGAAAGTGACCAATCGGCCATCTGTGGCATGCCTCTTTCCATTGCAACGCATTTGGTTTATAGGCAGCGCCAGCAATCGGGCTTTGTCCGGATGCATTCGCGGCCAAAGCTGGACGACATCCCGGCTTTTGGCGACCTAATCTCCTCTCATAGAAAGGAACATCCGATGTCGATTACTGCTGAGCGCAAGACGGCTCTCATCAAGGAATACGCAACGTTCGAAGGCGACACCGGTTCTCCGGAAGTTCAGGTTGCCATCCTGACCGAGCGTATCAACAACCTGACCGGCCACTTCAAGGACCACAAGAAGGATAATCATTCCCGCCGTGGTCTGCTGACGATGGTTTCCAGCCGCCGCTCGCTTCTTGACTACCTCAAGAAGAAGGACGAAGGCCGCTACACCAAGCTGATCGGCAGCCTGGGTATCCGCCGCTAATGATTTCTCGGCGGGCGCTCCCCCTTGGGACGCCCGCCGGATTTTTTTCGGGGAACCTTTCCCCACCCGCCACCCGTGGCGGATTGCCCGGCAGACCCGGATGGGCCGGTTCTGCCAAACCAACCGTTGACCTGTCATGGGGCAGGATTGCCGGATGCTTTCGGCCAGGGCTCGATGAGCTTTGGCCCGGTCTCTTCCGGGACCGTTGATGCAAAGCCTCCCGTTGTCTTGCCCATGATGTGTCACACCGATTGCGGTTGACCGTGTGCCGTGCCTTGGAGGGCAGGCGCGCGTTCCCGCA
Source organism: Rhizobium sp. BK661 (assembly GCF_024808825.1). Classification (NCBI taxonomy): domain Bacteria; kingdom Pseudomonadati; phylum Pseudomonadota; class Alphaproteobacteria; order Hyphomicrobiales; family Rhizobiaceae; genus Rhizobium; species Rhizobium sp. BK661. The sequence goes on from NZ_JANTYT010000001.1 coordinate 145,292, forward strand.
TTGAAGGACAAGACATATGTTCGATACTCATAGTGTGGAAATCGAGTGGGCAGGCCGCCCGCTGAAGCTGGAAACCGGCAAGATCGCCCGTCAAGCTGACGGTGCCGTTCTCGCGACCTACGGCGAAACCGTGGTTCTCGCCACCGTCGTTTCCGCCAAGGCGCCGAAGCCGGGCCAGGACTTCTTCCCGCTGACCGTCAATTACCAGGAAAAGACCTACGCAGCTGGCAAGATCCCCGGCGGCTACTTCAAGCGCGAAGGCCGTCCTTCGGAAAACGAAACCCTCGTTTCCCGCCTGATCGACCGCCCGATCCGCCCGCTCTTCCCGGAAGGCTACAAGAACGACACCCAGGTCGTTGTCACCGTCATCCAGCATGACCTGGAAAACAACCCCGACATCCTGTCGATGGTTGCGACCTCGGCGGCACTCACCCTCTCGGGCGTTCCCTTCATGGGCCCGGTCGGTGGCGCGCGCGTCGGTTACATCAACGGCGAATACGTTCTGAACCCGCATCTCGACGAGATGGAAGAGTCGGTTCTCGACCTCGTCGTCGCCGGTACGCACGACGCCGTGCTGATGGTTGAATCCGAAGCCAAGGAACTCAACGAGGAAGTCATGCTCGGCGCCGTCATGTTCGGCCACCGTGGCTTCCAGCCGGTTCTTGATGCGATCATCAAGCTCGCCGAAGTGGCTGCCAAGGAGCCGCGCGACTTCCAGCCGGAAGACTATTCGGAACTCGAAGGCGAGATGCTGAAGCATTTCGAAGCCGAGCTTCGCACTGCCTACAAGAACACACAGAAGGCTGAACGCTACGCTGCCGTCGACGCCGTCAAGGCGAAGGTCAAGGCGCACTTCCTTCCGGAAGAAGGCGAAACCAAGTACACGGCCGAAGAAGTTGGCGCGATCTTCAAGCACCTGCAGGCAAAGATCGTTCGCTGGAACATTCTCGACACCAAGAGCCGCATCGACGGCCGCGACCTCGAAACCGTTCGTCCGATCGTTTCGGAAGTCGGCCTGCTGCCGCGCACCCACGGTTCGGCACTCTTCACTCGCGGTGAAACCCAGGCGATCGTCGTTGCCACGCTCGGCACCGGCGAAGACGAGCAGTATGTCGACAGCCTGACGGGCATGTACAAGGAGCGCTTCCTGCTCCACTACAACTTCCCTCCCTACTCCGTTGGCGAAACCGGCCGCATGGGCTCCCCGGGCCGCCGCGAAATCGGTCACGGCAAGCTCGCATGGCGCGCCATCCGCCCGATGCTGCCGTCTGCCGAGCAGTTCCCCTACACGCTGCGCGTCGTCTCCGAAATCACCGAGTCCAATGGCTCGTCCTCGATGGCAACCGTCTGCGGCACCTCGCTCGCTCTCATGGACGCCGGCGTTCCTTTGGCTAAGCCGGTTGCCGGTATCGCCATGGGCCTGATCCTCGAGGGTGACCGCTTCGCCGTTCTCTCCGACATCCTCGGCGACGAAGACCACCTCGGCGACATGGACTTCAAGGTTGCGGGCACGGCCGACGGCATCACCTCGCTGCAGATGGACATCAAGATCGCGGGTATCACCGAAGAGATCATGAAGGTCGCTCTCGGCCAGGCTCAGGGCGGTCGCACCCACATCCTCGGCGAAATGGCCAAGGCCATCACCGAGAGCCGCGGCCAGCTCGGTGAATTCGCGCCGCGCATCGAAGTCATGAACATCCCGGTCGACAAGATCCGCGAAGTCATCGGCTCCGGCGGCAAGATCATCCGCGAGATCGTTGAAAAGACCGGCGCCAAGATCAACATCGAAGACGACGGTACGGTGAAGATCGCTTCCTCGTCTGGCAAGGAAATCGAAGCGGCCCGCAAGTGGATTCACTCGATCGTTGCCGAGCCTGAAGTTGGCCAGATCTACGAAGGCACGGTCGTCAAGACCGCCGACTTCGGCGCCTTCGTCAACTTCTTCGGTGCCCGCGACGGCCTCGTCCACATCTCGCAGCTCGCTTCCGAGCGCGTTGCCAAGACCCAGGACGTCGTCAAGGAAGGGCAGAAGGTCTGGGTCAAGCTGCTCGGCTTCGACGAGCGCGGCAAGGTCCGCCTGTCGATGAAGGTTGTCGACCAGGCAACCGGCCAGGAACTTCCGGCTGCTGAGAAGGCTGAGAAGAAGAAGGAAGATGCGGCTGAGTAAGCCGCGCCTTTCAAACCGTTTGAGGGCGTGGGAGTTTTCCCGCGCCCTTTTTGCATCCGAAGAGAAGAGACCATGAGCCGCGAGACACTGAAGACACTGTTCCATCCTTTTGCCAGCGGCACCGTCGACGCGCCGGGCGAGGGCGAACGCGTACTCTTCCTTGGCGCTGAGGCAGGCTTCGCTGTGCCAGAGGGCTTTGCCGCCTCGCTGAGCGCCGTACAGGGCTTCCGGCCGCTGTACCGACAGCTACTCTCCCAGCGCATCGAAACCACGCCTGAGATCGAAGGCGAGGACTACGATGCCGCGCTGGTTCTCTGCAACAAGCACAAGGGCGAGAACGAGGCCAACATCGCCACTGCGCTTCAGCGCTTGAAGGCGGGCGGCTTGATTGTCATCGCCGGCGGCAAGGAGGATGGCATCCAGTCGCTTCGCAAGCGCATGGAGGGGTTCGGCCTTGAGATCGAACACATGCCCAAATATCACGGCGTGGCGCTGTGGTTCGCACGGCCGGCCGACGTCAGCGAGGTCGTCAGCAAGCTTTCCAAGCCGTCCGTGCGCGTGGATGGCCGTTTCCTGGCTGCAGCTGGCATGTTCTCGCACGACCGTGTCGATGATGGCTCGGAATTGCTCGCCTCGCGTCTGCCCGCCGATTTTACCGGTGACGTCGCCGATTTCGGCGCTGGTTGGGGGTATCTCTCCGTCGAATTGGCAGAGCGGTCTCCCGGCGTCAGCCGTCTTGACCTCTACGAAGCCAACTACGCCGCTCTGGAAGCGGCAAAGGCCAATCTGGAGGAGAACTGCCCCGACGTGCCTGCGCGCTTCTTTTGGCACGATCTGGCCGGCGAACCGGTCAAGGACAAGTACGATCTCGTCATCATGAATCCGCCCTTCCACGAAGGCCATGCGGCGGAGCCATCGCTCGGCCAGGCGATGATCAAGACAGCCGCCTCGGCGCTGCGTGGCGGTGGTCGCCTGCTGCTGGTCGCCAATCGCGGACTGCCTTACGAGCCTGTGCTGGCCGCGAACTTCAAGGAAAGCGGCGAAACCTGCAGGAACGCCCGTTTCAAGGTCTTGTGGGCAAAGAAGTAGTCACCTCGCATAGCCGGCCTTCGCGGATCTGTTAGAGTTGCCCCCACGAGCTTACAAGCGGGAGGGGAAGCCATGGAAACGGAAGCCAACAAGGACATCGTCAGAGCCTATGTCGAGGCGTTCAATCGCTTCGACATGGTGGCGTTGCGCGACTTGTTTACCGCGGACGCGCGGATCTACGGCGTTCTGGGATATGGTGGCCTCGATGATGTCGAGCCGATCTGGCACGAGCTTCACGACGGCATGAACATAAACCTTGAGATCCTCGATATCGCTGCCGAGGGGCAGAATGTCGTCGTCCGGTACAGGGAGACCGGGCGCTATTCCGGCTTCTTTCGCGGCCTCGTGGGTCACGATCCGACCGGTAAGAGCTATGACGTCACCGCGATGGAATGGTTCGTCATCGAAAACGGAAAGATTACGACGCGTTGGGGCGCCAGGGACTCAGCCGCCATCCTTCGGCAGGTCGTGCATCACTAGCCGATGCGCAGAAAGGAAAAGCCGGGCTCGAGCCCGGCTTTTTGTCTTACTCCACGTCTGCCTTGCGTAGCGCCTCAAGCGCCGGCATCGAGGTGATGTTGAAGCCGGCATCGACGAAGTGGATTTCACCGGTGACGCCTGCTGCCATATCGGAGAGCAGGTAGAGGGCCGAATTACCGACGTGGTCGATAGTCACGGTCTTGCGCAGCGGCGAGTTCTGCTGGTTCCACGACAGGATGGCGCGGGCATCCGAGATACCGGCGCCAGCCAGCGTGCGGATCGGGCCGGCTGAGATCGCGTTGACGCGAATACCACGCGGACCGTAGTCGGCGGCCAGATAACGCACGGAGGCCTCGAGAGCGGCCTTGGCAACGCCCATGACGTTGTAGTTCGGGATGACGCGCGTCGAGCCGTTATAGGTCAGCGTCAACATCGATCCGCCTTCGTTCATCAGCGGCGCCAGGCGCTTGGCGATCTCGGTGAACGAGAAACAGGAAATGACCATCGTGCGGCTGAAATTGTCGCGCGTGGTGTCGGCGTAAAGGCCCTTCAGCTCATTCTTGTCGGAGAAGCCGATGGCATGTACGACGAAATCCAGCGTGCCCCAGCGCTCCTTGATAGCTTCAACCGTGGCGTCGACCGAAGCGATGTCCTCGACGTCGCACGGCAGAACAAATTCGGATCCGACTTCAGCTGCGAGCGGCTTGACCCGCTTGCCGAGTGCATCACCCTGATAGGTAAAGGCAAGCTCTGCACCCTGTGCTGCCAGCGCCTTCGAAATTCCCCAGGCGATCGAATGGTTGTTCGCAACGCCCATGATAAGCCCGCGCTTACCCTGCATAATTCCCGTCATATTATTATCCGTTATAGCGCTGGAAGACGAGCGTGGCGTTGGTGCCGCCGAAGCCGAAGGAGTTGGAAAGCGCGATGTCGATCTTGGCATTGTCGATGCGCTTGCGCACGATCGGCACGCCATCGAATTCGGGGTCGAGCTCGGTGATATGGGCGCTTTCGCCGATGAAGCCGGCCTGCATCATCAAGAGTGAGTAAATCGATTCCTGCACGCCGGCAGCGCCGAGCGAGTGGCCGGTCAGCGACTTGGTCGACTGGATGTGCGGCATCTTGGAGCCGAACACTTCGCGGATCGCACCGATTTCCTTGCTGTCGCCGACAGGCGTCGAGGTGCCGTGGGTGTTGACGTAGTCTACATCGCCCTTCACCGTCGAAAGCGCCTGACGCATGCAGCGGATCGCGCCTTCGCCCGACGGAGCGACCATGTCGTAACCGTCGGAGGTCGCGCCGTAGCCGACGATTTCAGCGTAGATCTTGGCGCCGCGGGCCTTGGCGTGCTCCAGCTCTTCGAGAACCAGAACGCCAGCGCCGCCGGCGATGACGAAGCCGTCACGGCTGACGTCATAGGCACGCGAAGCCGTTGCCGGCGTGTCGTTGTACTTGGAGGACATGGCGCCCATGGCGTCGAAGAGGTTCGACATCGTCCAGTCGAGGTCTTCGTGACCGCCGGCAAACATCACGTCCTGCTTGCCCCACTGGATCATTTCGGCAGCGTTGCCAATGCAGTGCGCCGAGGTCGAGCAGGCCGACGAGATCGAATAGTTGACGCCGTGGATCTTGAACCAAGTGGCGAGCGTGGCGGACGCCGTCGAAGACATCGCCTTCGGCACGGCAAACGGGCCGATGCGCTTCGGGCTGTTGTTCTTGATGGTGATCTCAGCGGCTTCGATCAGCGTGCGGGTCGAAGGGCCACCCGAGCCCATGATGATGCCGGTGCGCTCGTTCTCGCTGTAGTCCTTTTCCTCAAGACCGGAATCGGCGAGCGCCTGCTTCATCGCGACGTGGTTCCAGGCGCCGCCCTGGGAAAGGAAGCGCATGGCGCGGCGATCGACCAGATCGGTCGGATCCAGCGAGGGGCGGCCCCACACCTGGCACTTGAAGCCGTGTTCGGCAAAATCGTTGGAGAAGGAAATGCCGGACTTGGCATCGCGCAGCGACGCAGTGACCTCGGCGGCATCATTGCCGATCGAGGAGACAACACCCAGACCCGTAACAACTACCCGTCTCATGTGTTTCGACCTTTTCGTTTTTTCTAACTTGGAAACCGGGCAACTATGCCCGGTGCAATCAGGCTTCTTTGTCCTTGGACAGGCCGACGCGCAGGTCGGTGGCCTGGTAGATGGTTTCGCCGTCAGCCTTCAACCAGCCGTCGGCAGTGCCGAGCACCAGGCGGCCGCGCATGACGCGCTTGAAATCGATGCCGTACTCGAGCAGTTTCGTGGTCGGGCGGATCATGCCCTTGAACTTCACTTCGCCGGTCGAGAGCGCCATGCCGCGACCGGGCTCGCCCAGCCAGCCGAGGAAGAAGCCGGTCAGCTGCCACATGCCGTCGAGGCCGAGGCATCCCGGCATGATCGGGTTGCCCTGGAAGTGGCAGGGGAAATACCAGTCGTCCGGCTTCACGTCGTACTCGGCGCGGATATAGCCCTTGTCGAAGGCCCCGCCGGTTTCGGAAATGTCGGTAATGCGATGAACCATCAACATCGGCGGGAGGGGAAGCTGTGCGTTACCCGGACCGAACAGTTCGCCGCGGCCGCAGGCCAGAATTTCCTCGTAGTTGAAGCTGGATTGTTTCGTCGCCATGAAAACTCTTATTCCCCCCGCAACTATGCCGATGGATGTGAACGTTTAGTCCAAGTTCAGCGGAAAATGAAGCATAAGCATGACTGAGCTTCACCCACCTTCGGAGGACCGGCTGCGCGCCTTATTTGGTGGTCGCATACAGGAAGGCCAAGCCCCCGGCCAGCACTAATTGCGCCAAAAGCCCGATTTTGCGGCGCTTTCACTCGCTTTGTCCCCATTGAAACTATTGAAACGCTTTTGCGCAAAAGTTATATGGCTAATGAAACCTGATTGCTTGACGCTAGATTAACTGGAGTTCGTTGGATGGTGGCAGAGGCCCCGCTTACCATTGAGGCACGGCTGAGACACGCCGGCCTTCGTCCGACGCGCCAGCGCGTCGCGCTCGGTGACCTCCTCTTTGCCAAGGGCGATCGACATCTGACGGTCGAAGAACTCCACGAGGAAGCCGTGCACGCGGGCGTACCGGTGTCATTGGCGACAGTCTACAATACGCTGCACCAGTTCACCGAGGCCGGGATGATCCGTGTTCTCGCGGTCGAAAGCGCCAAGACCTATTTCGACACAAACGTCTCAGACCATCACCACTTCTTCATCGAAGGCGAAAACGATGTGCTCGATATTCCGGTCAGCAACCTGACGATCGGCAATCTGCCGGAGCCGCCGCCAGGCCTCGAAATCTCCCATGTCGACGTGGTGATCCGCCTTCGCCCCAAACAGCGCTGATCTCACATCACGTCATCAGGGTGACGACCAGGCTTTGCCTTGTAGGTTGGAAAGGTCCAGCCGAAATACAGCGCGCCGCCACGCACCAGGAATGCAGCGCTGACACCAACTGCGGAAGCCGCATAAAGCGGCAGATCAAGTGCATTCGCGCCCGTGAATATGCCGCCGCCCACAAGCGCTGCGGTGATATAGATTTCTGGCCGCAACAGAACCGATGGCTCATTTGCGAGAAGATCGCGCAGGATGCCGCCAAACGTTGCCGTCAGTGTGCCCGTGACGATGCCGATCGTTGGTGAGCCGGTAGCAGCAAGGCCCTTCGCGGCACCCATGACGCAATAGGCGGAGAGCCCGACGGCATCCAGCCAGATCAGCAGCCGATAGCGCGACTCGACAAGGTGGGCGGTAAAGAACACCAGGAGGCCGACGGCGCAGCAGACAAGGACATAGGTCGGGTTCAGAACCCAGAATACCGGCACGCGGCCGAGCACAATGTCGCGCACCGTGCCGCCGCCGGTGCCGGTGACGATCGCAAAAAAGAGAAAACCGATCAGGTCGAGCTGCTTGCGCGAGGCTGCGAGCGCGCCCGTTGCCGCAAAGAGCGCAACGCCGGCATAATCCAGGTAGACGAACAGCGGCATGCAGTCCTCCAGGGCCGACGCGTATCTCTCCGAAATGAATCACGGCCGCAAGGGCGGCGCAAGGCGGATCAAGCAAACTGCGTGGCCAACAGCGCCCTTATCCGACCAAAAGAGAAACCCTTCGTGAAAACGCTCCTGATCGCTTTGAACATTGCTGTGCTGCTCGTTACCCCGGTTGTGGCGTTTGCCCAGCAATCGCTTATCTCGGACCCCGAGATCTACGAGAAGAAGCACTTCCAGGAACAGTGTACCAAAGCCGACTTTTCGGAAGGCTTCGTCATCCGCCAGGATATCAACAATGACGGCCTGATCGACGCTGTGGTCAATGAGGGCGAGTTGACGTGCGACGGCGAGAAGGGTCCGCAGTGCAACGACGACGGCTGCACCTACAATTTCTATCTACAGGTCGCAGAGGGCGGCTATTTCATGATCGCGACCGCCCAAGTCTACGGATACGACTTCGTGAAGCGCTTCGGCAACATGGTGCTGGCGATGAAAATGCACCCGCGCTTCTGTGATCGCCCGGATGCCGACAAGACAAAGGAGCCCTGTGTCGTCACGGCCCGTGTGCGCGGGACCAAGTTCGTGACGATCTCGAAGAAATAGCTGGTTCAGCCCGGATAGAGCTCTGAAGTGCGGCCGGCGAGATAGTAGCCGACCAGCCCGAACCACTCGCGGATTGCTGTTGCCAGGTTCTGGGAATTCCGGCTCGGCTGCGTGAAGTCGAGGCCAAGGCTTTCTCGCCCGTCGGTGCGGTAGTCCGTCGGCCACGGCACGACGTCGATCCCAAGCTTGCGGAAGATGCCGACCGATCGCGGCATATGGTAGCCGGAGGTGATCAGCAGACAGTTCGAAAGACCTTGGCTCGCCAGAAGCTCCTTGGTGTTCACTGCGTTTTCGAAGGTCGTGCGTGACGTCGTTTCTTCGACCAGCCGGTCTCTGCTGATGCCGAACATTGGGAAGAAGCGCGCCGATATCGCCGCGTCGCCTTCATAGATACCGGAGATCGATCCATCGCCGCCTGAAATCAGGATGCGGGCCTGCGGATATTTCTGTGCCAGGCGCATCGCCTCGACGAAGCGATCGGCGCCGGCATTGAGTTCGATGCCGTGGCGGGCGGTATTGACCTCATTCTCGAACGCGCCGCCGAGTACGATCATGCACTGCAGGCTTGCCGGATCCTGCGGCTTCAGAAACCGATCCTCGAGGCCCTGTAGCAGGTAGTTGCCGACGGTCGTGTAGAGGGTGATGAACAGGATGAGGCCCGCAATCGCTGTTGAAATGAAGCTTGTCGCGCGCCAGCGGACAACACCCGCCACCAAGGCAAGCGCGACGAAGAGAAAAGCGAGCGACAAGGGTTGGCCGAACACCCAGACGAGCTTCGAAAAGAGAAACAAGGATGACTTCCTCTAGCGGTTTCCTGGTGCTCTCTATCTGATTCGGTGGAGCTTTATTGCGACCGCGATTTCGTCTGCTTTGACGAGCGCGACGCAGCGTTGAACCGGCGTTGGGTGCGTTTCGGAATCAAAAGGGTAGCAAGCGCAACCAACATCGCAAAAACGGCTATCAGCCACAACGCCGCTGCCCCGGCGATTTGCGCCAACAGCGCTCCAACAATAGCCCCGCCCAGCATGCCGACCCATGGCACGATCTGGATGGTCCAATCCATTCTGTCGTCGCCGACGATCCAGCGTCCAAGGCCGCGTCCGAAGCGCGAGAGGGCTCCGGTGACATAGGTGAGACCGATCGGCAGCCCTTCGATCTGCTCGACCGCCGCGTTCACCATCCCCATGGAGGCAACGATGAGATAGAAGCGCGGCATCGCCAGGCTATCTCCTGCCATCAACGAAGCCGTTGCCAGCGCGATGCTGACGCATGACAAGACGGCAAACGTACGACGGTCTGCAAAGTGTGCGATCACGATGCCGACGGCGTTTCCAAGCACAAAGACCATGATCGCCGAGAGAAGGACAATTGCATGTCGCAAATTGCCGTCGCCAAGCGACAAGGCAGCCCGCGTCGTGTTCCCCGTCATGAACGACACGAAGTCTCCCGTCAGCGCGAGGCCGGTGGCATCCGTCATGCCTGCCAAAAACGAGATCGCGCCGGCAAGCGTCAGGCCCGTTGCCGTTCTACGCGCATGGATCAGCCGCCGCCGTCTTTCTCGTGTCATTGAACCAAGGCTCCAGTCCGCCGGGGAAGTCGGCATGGAAACCATAGTCGCCGTTGCTAAAAATTTGGCAAAGCCTCGGCGTGCAAAGCAAGTCGGCAAACTGTCAGTTGATCGTGACTGCGGCGAAGTCCGGCGTGCTCACCGCGTAACGCTGGCCTATCAGATCCTGATGGTGCGTCGGCCAGCTCAAGCCGGTGAGAGCTGCGAGGTAGGCGTCAGGAGGGGAATCGTCTTCGCTCCCCCGACGGTTCAGCATCCCTACCAATTCGCGGCCCTCGTCGATGCTCACTATATCCATGAAAAACCCGTCGAGCGCGGCCTTTTTCCCGGTCATGTCGTCAAACACCGTCCAGTAGATGTTGAGGTTCTTGTGCAGGCTGTACCTCGGGGCTTCCATGGCAAAATCCTCCAGCTTGCCAACATCGCTAGGCTTCTGTGCGAAATTCGGTGGTGGCGCAGGGACCTTCGAACACCCGGTTAGAAGACCATGGTCGCTCTGCGAAATGAATCCCACGTGCGTATGGACAGCCTATCCATTCAGATAGGATGCTGAGTGCCGGGAACCGAGAGGGATTTGCCGCGGCCCTTTGTAGGCAGAACGTTGGAGCGTAAGCATTTCAATGCAATAAGACGGTGAGCACGATCTGCGAGGAAGATTTGGTGGAGCTAAGCGGGATCGAACCGCTGACCTCTTGCATGCCATGCAAGCGCTCTCCCAGCTGAGCTATAGCCCCATCAAGGCAGTCCGGCGAGCCGGCCCTGGGATGCTTCGCGAAGCGCTTGCCTCGCGGAGTGGCGGCTTCTTACTTCCGGTTTTTGGAGATAGCAAGCCAAAAAAATCGGCCCGGCGAAATTTTCTCGTCCGGGCCGACACTTAATCAGATCAGACTTCGTCTTCGTCGCCGGTGACGCCGATGATGTCGCTCATGTCGTCATCGTCGTCATCTTCGTCAGCTTCGAGGAAGGTGTCGTCGTCGTCGCCTTCGATTTCGACGTCGTCGTCGCCCATGTCTGGGATGTCGTCGCCGGATGCGCCTTCATCGGCGTCCTCGAGCGAAACCAGTTCGACTTCCGTGCTTTCGGTATCGACTTCCGCGACCTCTTCTTCATCCTGGGCTTCGGCAGCCGCTGCAGCGGAGGTTTCCTCGAAGAAGGAGAGGGGATAGGACTTGCCCGTATAGGGGGAAACAATCGGATCCCGGTTCAGGTCGTAGAACTTCTTGCCGGTTTCCGGATCGGTACGCTTCGTTCCAAGTTCAGCTTTCGCCACTGTTAGCCTCGTGAGAATGGCCGAATCAAGATTCGGCAAATGCCGTGAAAACCGGCGTTCTATTCGGAATTTATAAGCCGGTCCCCATAATCGTTGCAGCTCGGCATGTCAAAGCCTAACTTCAAGCATCGCTGATGCAAGCCGGATGACCGGTGCCGCCAGTTGTGGTACTGAGCCGGCGATTGTTCATTTTCGGGGCAGATCGGCTTGTCGCCGGCTGCTGAATGGGTGCCAAGGAATGTACCAGCCACCGCATTTTCGCGAGGAAGACCTGGGCGTCCAGCACGCCCTGATCCGGGCGCATCCGCTCGGCATGCTGATTACGGCAGGCGCGTCGGGTTTGATGGCGAATTCGGTGCCTTTCCTTCTCGATTCCGCAGCCTCCGAAAAGGGGACGCTGCGTCTCCACCTCGCCAAGGCCAATACGCAGTGGCGCGATATCGAGGCAGGCGCCGATGTGCTCGCCGTCTTCCAGGGTGCTGATGCGTACATTACGCCGTCCTGGTACCAGGCCAAGCAGGAGACCGGCAAAGTCGTGCCGACCTGGAACTACACGATCGTACAAGCGAGGGGCAAGGCGCGCGTCATCGACGATGCGGATTGGCTGCTCCGGCAGATCAACGCGATCACCACGCAACAGGAAGGGCCGCGCGACAGGCCCTGGGCAGTGGGCGATGCGCCGGATGATTTCATCCGCGCGCAGATGAAAGGCATCATCGGCGTCGAAATCGAGATTGCCGCGATCGAAGGCAAGTGGAAGGTCAGCCAGAATCGGCCCGTTGCCGATCGCGAAGGTGTTGTTGCCGGTCTCGGCGAAAAGTCCGGTCAGGAAGACATGGTCGATCTCGTCCGTCGCTACGGCGGATTGACAGAGAAATGAACGGACAGATGACCATCAAACAGTTCACGATCGCCATCGATGGACCCGCAGCCGCCGGCAAGGGGACACTTTCGCGCAAGATCGCCGAGACCTACGGCTTTCACCATCTCGACACGGGGCTGACTTACCGCGCGACGGCAAAGGCCCTGCTCGATGCCGGCCTCACACTCGACGACGAGGCGGTGGCAGAAAAGATGGCCCGCGATGTTGAACTGGCGGGTCTCGATCGCGATATACTCTCGAAACACGAGATCGGCGAGGCCGCCTCGAAGATCGCGGTGATGCCTGGCGTGCGGCGTGCACTGGTGGATGCGCAGCGGCGGTTTTCGGAAAAGGCGCCTGGTACGGTGCTCGACGGCCGTGACATTGGCACCGTCGTTTGCCCGGCAGCGCCGGTGAAGCTTTATGTAACTGCAAGTCCCGAGGTTCGGGCCAAGCGCCGCTACGACGAAATAAAAGGCAAGGGAGGAATTGCCGATTTCGATGCCATTTTCGACGACGTCAAGCGCCGCGACGAACGCGACATGGGACGGGCTGATAGCCCTTTGAAACCAGCCGACGACGCGCACTTGCTTGATACGTCGGAAATGAGTATAGAGGCCGCGTTTCAAGCTGCGAAATCGATCATCGATGCAGCTTTGAGCCGAAATATCTGAATTCGAGCGATTTGCCCGGGCCGTGTCTGGGTCGCTTTTGAAGACTAAGCCTGAAATTCCGTCCAAGCGCCGGATTGCTTCCCGAGAGGAGGCGGACTGGGTTCAGGCCCGTTCAACACGAACCAACCGGCGCACACGTATCCGGATCCGGATATGCAGGAGATTTCATGTCAGTAGCTACTCCCTCTCGCGAAGATTTCGCGGCCCTTCTCGAAGAGTCCTTTGCCAAGCACGACCTGGCCGAAGGCTATGTCACCAAGGGCATCGTAACGGCAATCGAGAAGGACTCCGCGGTTGTCGACGTCGGCCTCAAGGTCGAAGGTCGCATCCTCCTCAAGGAATTCGGCGCCAAGGCCAAGGACGGCACTCTCAAGGTCGGCGACGAAGTCGAAGTTTACGTTGAGCGTATCGAAAACGCGCTCGGCGAAGCTGTTCTGTCGCGCGAAAAGGCTCGCCGCGAAGAAAGCTGGGTCAAGCTCGAAGCCAAGTTCGAAGCTGGTGAGCGCGTTGAAGGCGTTATCTTCAACCAGGTCAAGGGCGGCTTCACGGTTGACCTCGACGGCGCGATTGCCTTCCTGCCGCGTTCGCAGGTCGACATCCGTCCGATCCGCGACGTTACCCCGCTGATGCACAACCCGCAGCCCTTCGAAATCCTCAAGATGGACAAGCGTCGCGGCAACATCGTCGTATCGCGTCGTACGGTTCTGGAAGAATCCCGTGCCGAGCAGCGTTCTGAAATCGTTCAGAACCTCGAAGAAGGCCAGGTTGTTGACGGCGTCGTCAAGAACATCACCGATTACGGTGCGTTCGTTGACCTCGGCGGCATCGACGGCCTGCTGCACGTCACCGACATGGCATGGCGCCGTGTGAACCATCCGTCGGAAATCCTGTCCATTGGCCAGCAGGTCAAGGTACAGATCATCCGCATCAACCAGGAAACCCACCGCATCTCGCTCGGCATGAAGCAGCTCGAGTCGGATCCGTGGGATGGCATCCAGGCCAAGTATCCGGAAGGCAAGAAGATCTCCGGTACCGTCACGAACATCACCGACTACGGTGCGTTCGTCGAACTGGAGCCGGGCATCGAAGGCCTGATCCACATCTCGGAAATGTCCTGGACCAAGAAGAACGTACACCCCGGCAAGATCCTGTCCACGAGCCAGGAAGTCGAAGTCGTCGTTCTCGAAGTCGATCCGTCCAAGCGTCGTATTTCGCTCGGCCTGAAGCAGACCCTGGAAAATCCGTGGGCAGCATTCGCTCGCAACCATCCGGCTGGCACTGAAGTCGAAGGCGAAGTCAAGAACAAGACCGAGTTCGGCCTGTTCATCGGCCTCGACGGCGATGTTGACGGCATGGTGCACCTCTCCGACCTCGACTGGAACCGTCCGGGCGAACAGGTCATCGAAGAGTTCAACAAGGGTGACGTCGTCAAGGCTGTCGTTCTCGATGTTGACGTCGAAAAGGAGCGCATCTCGCTCGGCATCAAGCAGCTCGGCAAGGACGCTGTCGGCGAAGCAGCAGCTTCGGGCGACCTGCGCAAGAATGCAGTCGTTTCCTGCGAAGTCATCGCAGTCAACGATGGCGGCATCGAAGTGAAGCTCGTCGACCACGAAGACATCACCTCGTTCATCCGCCGTGCAGACCTGTCGCGCGACCGCGACGAGCAGCGTCCGGAACGCTTCTCGGTTGGCCAGGTTGTTGACGCCCGCGTCACCAACTTCTCCAAGAAGGACCGCAAGATCATGCTGTCCATCAAGGCTCTGGAAATCGCGGAAGAGAAGGAAGCTGTTGCTCAGTTCGGTTCGTCCGACAGCGGCGCTTCGCTCGGCGACATCCTCGGCGCGGCTCTGAAGAACCGCGGCGGCGAATAATCGCCAGCCTCAGGCTTGAAGAATAAAAGAACCCGCCGGAGCGATCCGGCGGGTTCTTTGCATTTGCGCTGCCCATGCAAGTGTGCGCGCTATTCCCAGTCGACCTTGCGCCGGTAGAGCATATAGGCGTCGTCCGCGTTTGCCGCTGCCATCGGCAGCGGCGGTGCCGGCCGGTGCGGCGGTGTCCCGGCCTTGATCGCGCTTTCTCGGGCGGCCAAGGCAGCGGCGGCCTCGTCGTCGATCACAACACCCGTCGGCTCCTCGTTCGACGGCTCGCCTTGCTTCTCCGCATCCTCCTCCTCCGACGACTCGCCGCCATTGTGATCCTGGCGATGCATCTCGCGGGCGCCGCTATCGTCGGCCTCGTCCTTTGAGAAATCGTAGGGCTGCATCGCGTAGGGCACGCCTTCGACGATTTTCATCAGTACCGGCGCATAGGTTTCGTCGATGGCCTGCTGTACGATCAAGGGCGGTGAGATTTCCGGAGCAGGATGCTTTTTCGCAGTTGTGGCAGCTGCTTCGCTAACCGGCTGTTCGGGGACAAGCGGCGATTGGCGCGCCACGCCTTCCGGTAGGGACGGGGCGCGATCATGCAGCGCAATCAACTCTTCCGGCAGATCGGCAAGGATCGTCTCATCGAGGATGATGTCGATTTCGACTGCAGGATCAGGATCGGCGACCTCGAGCAAAGCTTCGGCTTCCTGGTCCCGAATGATTGTCACGATCAGCTTTGTCGTATCATCCGAGAGCGACGCGGGTATCGCCGCCCAACTCTTCGGAATGATGGGATCGCCTTTGGATACGGGGTCGTGCGTGCCTGCCTGTGCGGCTTCCTGCGCCGGCTCGACTTTCTCCCCGGATGCGATGCTTTCATCCAAGACTTCGCCGATCTCGGGCAACGCTTCTTCGACCGTCGCCTCGACAGCCGGTTTGGTGATCGGTTTGTCCGCGGAATGTTCAATGGGTTGAACCGGCGCGCTGTCTGCATCGAGGTAGGCGGCGGCAACGAGCGCCGTCTGTCGCGGAGCCTCTGGCTCCCGCTTCGTCGTGACAGGAGCTCCCGGCGCTACAGTGAGATTGTCCCGATGGATGCTGATTTCGCCTCGCTGCTCCTGACGCGGCGGCGACGCATCGTTCTGGCCGTATGAGCGAACGACGGCGCGGGTCGCCAGATCGCGATCCTTGTACCGAATGGTTTCGAGATAGGTGGCGATGCGGGCGGCTTCCGGTCCGGCCGGGTTCCGCAGTGCCTCGGCCAACAACCGAAGCGGGACTGCGTGGCCTTGCATTGCAAGCTGACGCTCGAGCTGTTCGATTTTTGCGGGCGGCAACTTCTGAATCGCGGCCGCCAGGCGGGACGCAAAGGCCAGATCGGGTTCATCTTCCTCCCGCGGGATTGAAACCGCCTCGCTGGTCGCATTCAGCACATCAAGGAGGGCATCGACCATGCGGGCACGCACGGCCAGCAGGAGGATGTTGAGTTTGCCGGCAACAGACGAATTGAGATCCGCGCTCTGAACCTGGTGGACCGGCGCAACAGCGCTCGAAGCGCGCACCAGGACGTCGCCGCTCACGGCGGCCGTCTGGCCTTGGGAGGATAAACTCGTATTTGACGCTGAACGAACCGGAGTCAACATGTCATGCTCCTTCTTTCGTAAAGTGCGGTGAAAGCAGGTTACAAGAAGGCCGCGCTCATCCGGCCCGTCGCATTCCCCGGCAGTCCTATCTGCGCGACGTGGCGCTCCATCGCGCCGTCGAATGCATAAAAAGTGGTAAAGAATTTAACGACGCGGCGGTTAACGAATCGCTAATGATCGGTGCACGGCTGGGCCGCGCCGGTCCCATCTGTCAAAAAAGCCAGAAATATCTTAGCTGTGCGCGAAGATGTCAGCTTCTTCCCAGCCGAGCAGATCAAGCTTGGCGCGGGTAGGGAGGAATTCGAAGCAGGCTTTGGCGTGATCCATGCGGCCATCACGCACGAGCCGTTCGGTCAGCTTGTCACGCAGGGCATGCAGGTAAAGCACATCGGAGGCGGCATATTCCAACTGCGCCTGCGACAAGGTCGCGGCGGCCCAGTCGGAAGACTGCTGTGCCTTGGAAATATCAACCTCAAGCATTTCCTTGAGATTGTCCTTCAGGCCATGCCGGTCGGTATAGGTGCGGCTGAGGCGCGAGGCGATCTTCGTGCAAAAGACCGGCTGCGTAGTGACGCCGAATGTATGGAACAGAACGGCGATGTCGAAGCGGCCATAGTGGAAGATCTTTTGGCGGGAAGGATCCGCCAGCATCGCAATCAGGTTCGGTGCGTCCTTCTGGCCGGCAGCGATGCGGATTACGTCAGCCGAACCGTCGCCCGGCGAGAGCTGCACAAGGCATAGCCGGTCGCGGCGCGGCACGAGGCCGAGAGTTTCTGTATCGATCGCAATAGCTCCGGTGTAGCGCGCGGCATCCGCTGCAGAGATATCACCCTCATGGAAACGTATGGTGGCTGCCATCGATCTCGTCTCTCACTCAAACTGTCACTTCTGGCGCTATAGCGCAAAGCCATCGTGGACGATACCGCCAAGGCTTAGAATGTCGGCGGCGTGTTGATCCATATAAGAATGGTTTCGCCGTCGTGACGGTTCCGCCAGGAATGGTAGCGGCGGCTTTCGAAGTAGAGCGAGTCGCCGGGTCCGAGATCGAAGAACTGATCGGAATCGAGCACCAGTTCCAGCCGCCCCGAGAGCACGTGCATAAACTCCTCGCCTTCGTGCCGATAGGCGCCTTCACTTGCCGCGCCGGGCGCGAGCACAAAACGGTGGCAATCCATCATCGTACGGCCCTCGGCGAGAAGCTGAACCGTGACGCCAGGTGTCGTTTCGGGCCACGTGTGCCAGGCGCCTGCGCGAACCACCTCGGGCATGTCGTCTCGTTCCTCGCCGGAGAGACGGGAAACTGTGGTGCCGTAATATTCGGCAAGGTCGTGCAGCGTTTTGAAGCTCACGCCCTGCGATGTGCGCTCGAGGGTCGACAGCGTCGATGCAGCAATGCCGACGTCGCCTGCGACCTGATCCAATGTCTTCCCCGCGCCATGCCGCAGGCTCCGCAGCCGGCGCCCAAGATCAGACGTGTCCGCCGAATCGGAGCTTTCCGATGGCTCTTCGCTTTCCAGCGCTTCGCGGATGGCGGCCGGGTTGAGCCCGCGTTCAGTTCGATACCAGGCTATCTTTTTTATCCGCGCGACGTCTTCAGTGGTGTATTGCCTGTGCCCGGTCTCCGACCGATCCGGAACGACAAGCCCCTGGCTTTCCCAAAGGCGCAGTGTGGACGCGGAAACGCCCGCTGATTTTGCCGCCTCCGCTACCTTGTAGCGCACCGACGTCCCGTTGCTCATAAGCCAATTATTCCCGGTTCGTTTTGTTTTCTTGAGGCCGTCTCCGGCTCTTCTTTTCTTGCGCGACCATCGCCGAAAACGACGTCGGTTTGAAGCACAAAATGCCGCTTGATTTCTTGCAGGAAAAATGTAGGAATTTTTTACATGTCTTGCAGAAGTTATGCAAGATCGTTTCCCAACATTCCAGAGCGCAGGAACACACCGATGACCGCGACCACTCTTACAGACCGGAAGAATGCTGCCATTTCGCGCGGCGTTGGCATGACCACGCAGATCTATGCCGACCGCGCAGAGAATGCCGAGATCTGGGACAAGGAAGGTCGCCGCTATATCGACTTCGCGGCAGGTATCGCCGTTCTCAACACCGGTCATCGCCACCCGCGAGTGATCGCTGCCGTCAAGGAACAGCTCGATCACTTCACCCACACCTGCCACCAGGTCGTTCCCTACGAAAACTACGTGCACCTCGCCGAGCGCTTGAATGCGCTGACGCCCGGCAATTTCGAGAAGAAGACGATCTTCGTCACGACGGGCGCAGAAGCGGTTGAGAATGCCGTGAAGATCGCTCGCGCTGCCACCGGCCGCTCCGCCGTCATCGCTTTCGGCGGCGGCTTCCACGGCCGCACCTTCATGGGCATGGCGCTGACAGGCAAGGTCGTGCCCTACAAGGTTGGCTTCGGTGCGATGCCGGGCGATGTGTTCCACGTGCCGTTCCCGGTCGAGCTTCATGGCGTGACGCCGGATCAGTCGCTGGCCGCGCTGAAGAAGCTGTTTGCCGCCGATGTCGATCCGCAGCGCGTCGCCGCGATCATCATCGAGCCGGTTCAGGGCGAGGGCGGTTTCTACTCAGTACCGGTTTCCTTTATGAAGGCACTGCGCGAACTCTGTGACCAGCACGGCATCCTGCTCATCGCCGATGAAGTCCAGACCGGCTTTGCCCGCACAGGCAAGCTGTTCGCGATGGATCACCATGAGGTCGCCCCCGACCTGATGACGATGGCCAAGAGCCTTGCCGGCGGCTTCCCCCTCGCAGCCGTCACCGGCCGCGCGGAGATCATGGATGCACCGGGACCGGGCGGTCTTGGCGGCACCTATGGCGGCAATCCGCTTGGCATCGCGGCCGCCCATGCGGTTCTTGACGTCATCAAGGACGAAGATCTTTGCAACCGCGCCAACCAGCTTGGCAGCCGGCTCAAACAGCGCCTTGAATCGCTCCGCGAGAAGGCACCCGAGATCGTCGACATCCGTGGCCCCGGCTTCATGAACGCCGTCGAGTTCAACGACAGGACGACGAATCTGCCGAGCGCCGAATTTGCCAACAAGGTTCGCCTGATCGCGCTGGAAAAGGGACTGATCCTTTTGACCTGCGGCGTCCACGGAAACGTCATTCGCTTTCTCGCGCCGATCACCATTCAGGACAATGTCTTCGGCGAAGCGCTCGACATTCTGGAAGCCTCGATCCTCGAAGCAAGCGGCAAGTAAGGCGAAGGCCTCTTTGCCTGGAGTTACATGACATGGCATTCACGACTGCACTGACAAAACACGTTCCGTTTTCCTCGCCTTTCCTGCGCGACGCCGGTTACATCAACGGTGTCTGGACAGCTGGTGGCGCCACGAAGATTTTCGACGTCCTTAATCCGGCAACTGGCGAGGTTCTCGCCTCGCTACCAGATATGGGGGCAGACGAAACGCGGGAAGCAATCGATGCCGCCTATGCCGCGCAGCCGGCCTGGGCCGCGCGTCCGGCCAAGGAGCGCGCCGGGATCCTGCGCAAGTGGTTCGACCTGATGGTCGCCCATGCCGATGAGCTGGCGGCGATCCTGACGGCCGAAATGGGCAAGCCCTTCGCGGAAGCCCGCGGCGAGATCCTTTATGCCGCGGCCTATGTCGAATGGTATGCGGAAGAAGCCAAGCGCATCTACGGCGAGACGATCCCCGCGCCGTCGAACGACAAGCGAATGATCGTCATCAAGCAGCCCGTCGGCGTCGTCGGCACCATCACGCCCTGGAATTTCCCTGCCGCGATGATCACCCGTAAGATCGCTCCGGCGCTCGCCGTTGGCTGCACGGTCGTGTCCAAGCCGGCCGAGCAGACGCCGCTGTCGGCCTTAGCGCTCGCCGTCCTTGCCGAGCAGGCCGGCATTCCGGCCGGCGTCTTCAACGTTATCGTCGGTGAAGACGGCCCTACGATCGGCAAGGAACTCTGCGGCAACGCCAAGGTGCGCAAGATCAGCTTCACCGGCTCGACCGAGGTTGGTCGTATCCTGATGCGTCAGTGCTCCGACCAGATCAAGAAGGTCAGCCTCGAGCTTGGCGGCAATGCCCCCTTCATCGTCTTCGATGACGCCGATCTCGATGCGGCAGTCGAAGGCGCTCTGGCGTCTAAGTACCGCAATGCCGGCCAGACCTGCGTCTGCGCCAATCGTCTCTACGTGCAGTCGGGCGTCTACGATGCCTTCGCCGCCAAGCTTGCCGCGAAAGTGGAAGAAATGTCCGTCGGCGACGGCTTTAAGGCCGGCGTGACGATTGGCCCGCTGATCGATGAGCAGGGACTGGCGAAGGTCGAAAGTCACGTTGCGGACGCGGTGTCGAAGGGCGCCAGGATCGTCACGGGCGGCAAGCGCGTCGAAGGTGCCGGCACGTTCTTCACGCCGACCGTGCTGACAGGTGTCACCCGCGAAATGAAGGTCGCTCGCGAAGAGACCTTCGGTCCCGTCGCCCCACTTTTCCGCTTCGATACCGTCGAGGATGTGATCGCGCAGGCCAACGACACCGAATTCGGCCTCGCCGCCTACTTCTTCGCCGGCGAACTCAAGAAGGTCTGGCGTGTCGCCGAGGCGCTCGAATACGGCATGGTCGGTATCAACACCGGCCTGATGTCAAGCGAAACGGCGCCCTTCGGTGGTATCAAGCAATCCGGCTTGGGGCGCGAAGGCTCACGCCACGGTGCGGAGGACTATCTGGAAATGAAGTATCTCTGCATGGGCAATGTCTGATCACTTGATCGGTCACGCCTTGAAAATCAACGGGATCGCCGGCAAAGGCGGTCCCGTTTTCTTTTCATCGGTAGACCTGCTTTATGATTGCTGCGCGACCGGCTGCCAATCCGGCAGCGGGAAGACACGGTCGTATGCCCAGTTGAAGACGAAGGCGTAGACCATGTAGAAAAGTGCGAAGGACACGTCCATCATCAGCGCTTGAACGACGCTGATGTCGAGGTACCAGGCGATCATCGGTAGCAGCGCCAAAAGCAGTCCCACCTCGAACATGACGGCGTGCAACACGCGGATCGCGACACTCTTCCGCGTCCCGCCGGTCAGACGCTGCATCAGGTGGTCGAAGCCGAGATTGTAGATGTAGTTCCACAGCGTCGCCAGCGTCGCGCCGGCAACGCCGATCACGCCGATGTCGGCCATGGGCATGCCAAATGCCAGTGCCCCGAGCGGGGTGACGAGTGCTAATCCGACAAGTTCGAAGCTGATGGCGTGACGGATACGATCTGCGGTTTTCCGCATGACTACCCCCAATGGGAATGTTCGGGTCGTCCCGAGTTGATGCCCATAGAGGGGGAGGTCGTCCTCACGCCCCTTTTAATAGGTATTCCGGCGGTCAAAAACAAGGGCTGCCGGCAACTCAGTAGTGCGGAGGTCGTGTGATGGCAGGGGCGTCGAGAGACTGCTCCTCAAGCGATAGGAACCGCTCCGTCAATCTATCGAGTTTGGCGCGCGTCTGCTCCACGACCTTCCATTGCTCGGCCAGCTGGTCGGATAGCTCCTCGATCGTCTTCGCCTGGTGAGCAACAATTTCCTCGAGCTTTATCACGCGGCTTGTCTCGTCGGACATGGAACCTCCTTGCCGCAAGCGGCCAATTTCGTCCGCATCTGAAAAGCGGAAATAGTCCGTGCGGTCAATCATTTCGAGGGGCGGGCAGGGCGATTTGCAAAACTGAACCGTTTGGTTACTAAAAGCCCTTGCCGCATTCCGACTTGTGGGATAGGCCGGTAGCCCTCAGGGAGGAATTCTTATGGATGTTGGAAACGGCTTTCTTCATCCGGACCGGCTCTTTCCAGCCGATCCGGCAACCCGAACGGTCGCGCGCGATCTCTACGAGACGGTTCGCGCACTGCCGATCGTAAGCCCTCACGGGCATACAGAGCCGTCGTGGTTTGCCGACGACAAGCCGTTCGAGGATGCGTCTTCGCTCCTCGTCATCCCCGATCATTATCTCTTCCGCATGCTGCACAGCGTCGGCGTCCAGCTCGATGATCTTGGCGTTCCGCGCCTCGACGGCAAGCCGGTCGCCAAGGGCCGCGACATCTGGCGCGCCTTTGCCGCGCAGTATCATCTCTTCCGCGGCACGCCGTCTAGCCTGTGGGTCGACCATGCCATGTCGGCCGTGCTCGGTTGCGAAGAGCCGCTGACGCCTGAAAATGCAGATGCGCTCTACGACCATATCAACGCGCAGCTGGCGCTGCCGGAATTCCGGCCGCGCACCCTGCACAAGCGTTTCGGCATCGAGACGATCGCTACGACCGAAGGTGCGCTCGACCCGCTGGTGCATCACCAGACGATGGCCAAGGACGGCTGGATCGGCCGCGTCCGTACCACCTACCGGCCGGATAGCGTCACCGACCCGGATGCCGTCGGCTTCCGCGAAAACCTCGTCCGGCTTGGCGAACTCACCGATTGCGATGTGACGAAGTGGGATGGGTTGATCGACGCCCATCGCAAGCGCCGCGCCTATTTCCGCCAATATGGCGCGACCGCCACCGACCATGGCGTACCGACGGCCTTCACCGCGGACCTGCCGCTTGCCGATAAGCAGCGCCTGCTCGACAAGGCGCACAAGGGCACGCTGAGCGCCGAGGACGCGGAACTCTTCCGCGGCCAAATGCTGACCGAAATGGCGGGGCTTTCGGCCGAAGACGGCATGACGATGCAGATCCACGCCGGCTCGCGCCGCAACACGGATCGCGAACTGTTCCAGACCCGTGGTCCGAACATGGGCGCGGACATCCCGACACCGACCGACTGGGTCGGCGGTCTCTCTGCCATGCTCGCAAAGTACGGCCATGCGCCGGGTCTTCGCGTGCTGCTGTTCACGCTCGACGAGACGACTTATGCCCGCGAGTTGGCGCCGATGGCCGGCCATTGGCCGTGCCTGATGATCGGCCCGCCATGGTGGTTCCACGACAGCCCGAACGGTATTCGCCGCTATCTCGATCAGGTGGTGGAGACGGCAGGCTTCGCCAATCTGGCGGGTTTCAATGACGATACACGGGCGCTTCTGTCGATCCCGGCCCGCCACGATGTCTGGCGCCGCGAGGTCTGCCGCTTCCTGGCGCAGTTCGTGACTGAACACCGGATGTCCCGCAAGGAAGCCGAGATTGTTGCCGGCGATCTCTCCTACGGAAACGCGAAGAAGGCATACAAGCTGTGACCGAACGTCTGACAAGCCTTTCCGGCCTCGCGCCGACCGCAAAGCTTCCGGGCTATGATCGCAAGGCATTGAAGCCGGGTATCCTGCATCTCGGTCCCGGCGCGTTCTTTCGCGCTCACTTCGCGCCGTTCACCGACGCTGCGATTGCCGCCGCCGGCGGCGATTGGGGCATCGAGGTCGCGAGCCTGCGCACAGCCGATGTTGCCGATCACCTGAACGAGCAGAACGGGCTCTACACGATGCTCGTGCGCGATACGTCCGGCACGACCGCGCATGTTATCGGCCCGATCCTGCGCGCCCATGTCGCAACCCGCAATCCCGGCGATCTGCTTGCAAGACTGGAAGACCCGGCCATCCGCATCGTCAGCCTGACGGTAACGGAAAAGGCCTATGGCTTCGATTCCGCCACGGGCGGGCTCGACCTGAAACACCCCGACATTGCCGCCGACCTTGCCAACCGCCATGCGCCGCGCGGCGTCATCGGCTATCTCGTCGAAGGTCTTGCGCGCCGTCGCGATAAGGGCATAGCGCCATTCACGCCGCTCAGCTGCGACAACCTGCCGAGCAACGGCGCCGTATTGAAGCGGCTCGTGCTCGAGTTTGCCGGTCGCATCGATCCGGAGCTTCGCCAGTGGATCGAAACAAACGTACCCTTCCCATCGACCATGGTCGATCGCATCACGCCCGCAAGCACGGACGCCACCTATCGCGATGCCGAAAGGCTGACCGGCAGGCAGGATCTCGCGGCGATCGAGACCGAACCCTTCACGCAATGGGTGATCGAGGATCACTTCGCCAATGGCCGCCCGGAATGGGAGAAGGCCGGCGCGTTGATGGTCGAGGAAGTCTCGGCTTACGAAAAGATGAAGCTGCGGATGCTCAACGGGGCGCATTCGCTGCTCGCCTATCTCGGATATATAGGTGGCTATGAATTCATCCGCGACGTCATGGATGACGCCGGCCTGGCGGCCCTGGCACGCCGTCACATGAACGCAGCCGCCGCCACGCTCGATCCTGTACCCGGTATCGACCTAGAGGCCTATGCGGATGAGTTGATCGCACGCTTTGCAAACAAAGCGATCGCCCACCGCACCTATCAGATCGCCATGGACGGGACGCAGAAACTGCCGCAGCGTCTGCTGGAGCCCGCGACCGAGGCGTTGGAAAATGGCAGCAAGGCGGAAACCTATGCGATCGCAGTAGCTGCCTGGATGCGCTACGCCCTTGGTGTCGACAGGAACGGCGAACGCTACGAATTGCGTGATCCTCGCGCGACGGAAATTGCCGCTTTGCTGGCCGACGTGCCGCGCAATGGCGGTTCCGTGTCGAAAGCCTTGTTCGGTTTGCCGGGCCTCTTTCCGGCGGCGCTGACGGGCAATATCGGCTGGACCGAGGATGTGGCGAACAAGCTGGAGATCCTGATCCAGGACAACAGGCTCCCGCTGTTTTGAGGAAGAGCCTGCGACAGATTTCGTCGTCGCAGGGGATTTTCATAGACAGGTGATCGCCGCACTTTTATCACCCTTGGCGGCTGTTCTTGCCGGCTTACTTGCGCCCAGCCCGTCATCCCTGTGCTGTCATAGGGATTCGGTGTGCCCCATCCTTGGGGTGTAGGAGGCACGGCTTATGGTCATTCACCGCGCCGACGCTCGACGCCTGGTTTCCGGTGACAAGCAAAGGAATGACCGCCTCTCAGCTCAGTGCCTATCCCTTCACCCTCACCATTTCCGGATCGTACAACGGTTTCAGCGAAACTTGGCAGGGCACCCGCTCACGGGCCACGTCGAGTTCGTAGCTGCCGGACAGCACGAAGTCTTCGCTCACGCCTTCGGGGTTGCGGACATAGCCGTACCCGATCGGCTTGCCAATTGTGTAGCCGAAGCCGCCGCTGGAGAGCCAGCCGACGCGCTTGCCGTCACGGTAGACCGTCTCGCGGCCGAGCAGCACGATATCGGGATCCTCAGGCACGAAGCAGGCAAGCATCTTCTTGACGCCTGTCGCGAGCTGCCGTTCGATTGCCTCGCGGCCCCGAAACGGCGTGTTCTTCCTCGTCTTCAGGGCCCAGCCGAGTCCGGCTTCAACAGGTGTGTGATCCGGGCCGATATCCGAACCCCAGGCGCGATAACCCTTTTCGAGGCGGCAGCTTTCGATGGCGCGATAGCCGGCATTACCAAGTTGCAGCGGAGCGCCCGCCGCCATCAGCGCGTCATAAACCGTTGTTGCGTATTCGACCGGCACATGCAGCTCGTAACCGAGTTCCCCGACATAGGTGATGCGCAGCGCCCGGACCGGGCAGCCGGCAATGCCGATTGTCTTGACGCGCCCGAAGGGGAATGCGGCATTGGAAACATCGCTGTTTGTCACTTTCTCGAGCACGGCCCGCGCATTCGGTCCCATCAGCGCCAGAACGGAATAGGCGGAGGTGACGTCGACGAGCTCTGCATGCATCCCATCCGGAATATTGCGTGCGATCCAGTCGAAGTCATGTGTCGCGAAGCCGGTGCCGGTCACGATGTAATACTCGTCATCGGCGACGCGGGCGCAGGTGAGATCGCACTCGATGCCGCCCTTGTCGTTCAGCATTTGCGTGTAGACGAGCGAACCGACTGGCTTTGCCACGTCGTTGGAGGCGATCCACGACAATGCCGCCTCGGCATCGCGCCCCTTCAAGACAAACTTGGCGAAAGACGTCTGATCGAAGATCACGGCGGCTTCGCGCACCGCCTTGTGTTCCCGCCCGACGGCCTCGAACCAGTTCTGACGGCCGTAGGTGTAGATGTCCTTCGGTTCCTCGTTGGCGAAGAGATCGGCAAACCAGTTCGGCCGCTCCCATCCGAGTTTTTCGCCGAAGCAGGCCCCCTGCGCCTTCAGCCGGTCGTATAGCGGCGATTTGCGGCATGGTCGCCCGCTCGAATACTCCTCGAAGGGGAAGGCCAGCGTGTAGTGCTTGCCATAGGCCTCAAGCGTGCGCGTGCGCACCCAGTCCGTATCGAAGTGCGGGCGGCCGAAGCGGCGGATATCGACCGGCCAGAGGTCATAAGGCGGTTCACCCTTGGCAACCCATTCAGCCAACGCCATGCCGGCGCCGCCGCCGGACGCGATACCGAAGGCGTTGAAGCCGGCGCCGACGAAGAAGTTCTTCAGCTCCGGTGCTTCGCCGAGAATGAAGTTGCCATCGGGCGTAAAGCTCTCCGGCCCGTTCAGCAACTGTTTAACGCCGACGGTTTCGAGAGCCGGAACCCGGCCAAGCGCCTGCTCCATGACCTGCTCGAAATGATCGAAATTGCTGTCGAGCAGTGTGTAGTGGAAGCCTTCGGGAATACCGTCCTTGGCCCAGGGGATCGGGTTCGGCTCGTAGCCGCCCATGACGATGCCACCGACCTCCTCCTTGTAGTAGGTCAGCCGGTCGGGGTCGCGCAACGTCGGCAGGTTCGACGGCACGCCGAAGGATTCGGTGATGATGTACTGGTGCTCGACGGATACGAGCGGCACGTTTACGCCGAAGCGCGTCGCAAAGGCGCGCGTCCACTGGCCGGCGCAGACCACGACGCGTTCGCACTCAATGCGGCCATGCTCGGTGATGACAGCGCGAATCCTGCCCTTGTCGATCTCGAGATCGAGAACTTCTGTATCCTCGAAAATCGCGACACCGGACATGCGTGCGCCCTTGGCAAGCGCCTGCGTGATGTCAGATGGATTGGCCTGGCCATCGGTCGGCAGAAAGGCCGCGCCGACGAGATCGTCTATTGTCATCAGCGGCCAGAGATCGAAGGCCTCCTGCGGCGTCAGCAGTTGCATCTCGAGCCCGAAGGATTGCGCGGTCGTCGCCTGGCGCTTGACCTCGGTCCAGCGCTCCTCGTTGCAGGCTAGGCGCAAGCCTCCATTCATCTTCCAGCCGGTGCCTAGCCCGGTCTCGGCTTCAAGCTTCTTGTAGAGATCGACGGAATAGCCGAGCAGCTGGGTGATGTTGGCGCTGGTGCGCAACTGGCCAACGAGGCCGGCCGCATGGAAGGTCGTGCCCGAAGTCAGCTTCTTGCGCTCCAGAAGCACCGTGTCCGTCCAGCCGAGCTTGCCGAGATGGTAGGCCGTCGAGCAGCCGATGATCCCGCCGCCGATGACAACAGCCTTGGCGGTCTTTGGCAATTCCTTCGTCATATTACCGATCCTGTTCAAAAGCGTCATAGGCGCGCTCGAAGCGCGCTAAATTCTCGGCCGTATAACCGGCGTAGTCGAAGTCGATGGTGGAATGGATTTCCGACACCATGCTCCACAGTGTCTCGCGCAGCAGCGAGGCGCACTTCATGGCTTGGTAACGCCGCCAGAGGTCCGCGCTCAGCGGCACCCGATAGTAGGACTCGAGCATCGATCGCTCTGTCGCCTCGGAGAACTCGCTGTTGGAGGCAAGACCGCCCAGGTCGAAGAGCGGCGTGTTGAACCCCGCATAGTCCCAGTCGATCAGCCACAGTTGCTTGCCGTCGTCGAGAAAGTTGGCGGCCAGCATGTCGTTGTGGCCGAAGGCGATCTCGAACGGGCCGCCCGCCGTCTCCAGCCTTTCGGCCTTGGCGAGCAAATCCGGGAAACGTCGGCGATAGGGGCTGTCGGCTGCTTCCAGATTGGCGATGTAGTCGCGAATGACATGGAAGACCCAGAAGATCGCCGCCGCGCCGCGAAATTCGCGGGCGATGTCATGGTGGCAGGCCCGCACCAGGGGGATCACACGCTCCAAAGTCTCGGGGCGTCGAAGATCCTCCGGCGTGAGCGCCTTCGACTCGATGTAGTCGAGGACGAGCACGCCCGGCTCATGATAAATGACTTCAGGCGACAGTCCGGCTGCATGTGCGGCCTGGCTGGCGGCAAGCTCGTTCTGCCGGCTGATATGGTGAACCGGAATGTCTTCGCCCAATCGAACAACGCGGCGAACCGTGCGATCCCGCACCAGATAATTCCGGTTTGTGATGCCACCGGTGATTGGGACAATTTCGATCGGACCCTGCCAAATGCCAAGCGCATGAATCCGATCTTCAGGCGTCACGCTTTTCCCCTTCGCGGCCTATC
The DNA here is from genome assembly GCF_024808825.1 of Rhizobium sp. BK661. Lineage (NCBI taxonomy): Bacteria > Pseudomonadati > Pseudomonadota > Alphaproteobacteria > Hyphomicrobiales > Rhizobiaceae > Rhizobium > Rhizobium sp. BK661. Next base: position 173,765 of record NZ_JANTYT010000001.1, read on the forward strand.
CTATTGAAATCATGGCCAGAGAGGGATCAGCTGTCAAGCGCGACTAGATTGCGGCGCCTGATGCATCAAAGACATGACACCGCGCCGGATCGAAGGACGCTTTCACGTTCGTTCCGCGTTCGACCTTCTGCTGTCCGTCAAGCGCTATCGTCAGCTGCTGCCCATCCGGCGTCTTCGCGTAGAGCATGGTCGCGCCGCCAAGGTTTTCAACGAGATCGACATTGACAGTCGTAAGCGTGATCCCGCCGGTTTCGAGCACCGAAAGATGTTCCGGCCTGATGCCGAAGGTAACGGCTTGCCCGGCCTCGGTGTTGAGCCGGCGCGGCAGGCGAACGGCGTTGCCACAGACGTTGATGGTTGTGTCGGCTTCGCCGACCTGCTCGATGCGGGCCTGCAGGAAGTTCATCTTCGGACTGCCGATAAAGCCCGCGACGAAGCGGTTGGCCGGGTTGTTGTAGAGATCGAGCGGCGCGCCGACCTGCTCGATACGGCCGGAGTTCAGCACCACGATCTTGTCAGCCATGGTCATGGCTTCCACTTGGTCGTGGGTGACGTAGATCATCGTATTGCCGAGGCTGCGATGCAGGCGGGAAATCTCGACGCGCATCTGCACGCGCAGTTCCGCGTCGAGGTTGGAGAGCGGTTCGTCGAACAGGAAGATGCGCGGTTCGCGCACGATCGCACGGCCGATCGCGACGCGCTGACGCTGGCCGCCGGAGAGTGCCTTCGGCTTGCGCTCAAGCAGCTTTTCGATCTGCAGGATTTCGGCGGCGCGCTTCACCTTCGGCTGAATCTCTGCCTTCTTGTAGCCGGCCGTCTCAAGCCCGAAGGCCAGGTTCTTGTAGACGGACATATGCGGGTAGAGCGCATAGGACTGGAACACCATCGCGATGCCGCGCTTGGCCGGCGCCACCTCGTTCATCCGCTCGTTGTCGAGCAGAAGCGCGCCGCCGGTGATCTCTTCGAGACCCGCGATCATGCGCAAGAGCGTGGACTTGCCGCAGCCTGACGGGCCGACGAAGACCGCGAACTCGCCGGGATCAATCTTCAGGTCGATGCCGTGGATAACATCAAGCGCGCCGTAGCGCTTTTCGACCTTCTGGAGAACGACGCTTGTTGCCATGATCTCAGGATCCTCCCTGGTCCGTTACTTCGTGCGAGCACGCCAGTCGGCGTACTTCGGGCTGTCCGATCCGATCGGCAGGATGACTTCGCTGCCGGTATCGGACGATTGGTAGATGGCGGTCACGAGTTCCAGCGCGCGGCGCGCGTCCTTTGTCGTCACCGGCAGCGGACCATTGCCGCTGAGATAGGCGTGGAAATGCTCCATCTGCGTGGTGAAGCGAGGCGCGACCGGTTGCCAATGACCGATGATGGCGTCGATGCGCGCCTGCACATCGTCATTCGCGGCGATGATCTTCCATGGATCCTTACCCGGTGAGTAAGGCTCATGGTTGCTTTCGAAGGTGACGTTTTCGAAGTGCAGCCGCAACCGGCTGATCTCCTCCTGGGAGCCCAGCGTGCAGGAGAGAGACACGAAGGCGCCGCTCTGCATCAATAGGCTTGCCGAGGCGCAATCCTCGACCTCGATGTCGTTGACGCGAGTTGCGACCCTACCGAACACCTTCGATACCGGACCCATCAGATGCAACAGCATATCGTGTAGGTGCAGCGCATGGGTGACCAACACGCCCCCAAGCTCCGTCGCCCACTTGCCGCGCCAAGGCACGGAGTAATACTCGGGCGTGCGGCGCCAGAAAGTTTCCACCGAGCCCATATAGGGCCTGCCCGCGATACCCGCCTCGATGATCCGTTTCGCCTTTTCGATGCCGTCGCCGTAGCGATACTGGAAAATCGGCATCAGCGTCCCTTTGGCCGCCTTCTCCGCTTCGATGATCATATCGACGCCGGAAAGCGAGCCGGTCAACGGCTTCTCGCAGATGACGTGCTTGCCCGCTGCCAGCGCCGCCACCACCTGCTCCAGGTGGATGCCGGGCGGCGTGCAGATGTCGACGATATCGACGCTCTCATCGGCCAGCACGTCGGCAAACGAGGTCGTGCACTTGGCGATGTCGAACTCGTCGCCGATCTCGCGCAGCCGCTCTTCGTTCAGGTCGCAGATCGCCACCACCTTGAACTTCTCGGGATGCGGCAAGTAGCCTTCGACGATGTGGGAACGGCCGATGCCGCAGCCAACGATCGCAACTCTCTTGATAGTCATTGACCTATATCCGTAACTGCATCAGCGCTTCATGCCTGTCGTGGCGATGCCTTCGATCAGCAATCGCTGGAAAAACAGGAAGAAGAAGAACACCGGCACCAGCGTCAGCGTGGACATGGCGAACAGGCCGCCCCAGTCCGATGCGCTGGTCGAGTCGACGAAGGTGCGCAGGCCGAGCTGGATCGTGTAGGTGTTCATGTCGTTGAGGTAGATCAGCGGCCCGAAGAAGTCGTCCCAGGTCCAGATGAAGGAAAAGATCGCTGCGGTCGCTAGCACCGGCAGTGATAGCGGCAGCATGATCTTCCAGTAGATGCGCCAGGCACTGCACCCGTCCATCATCGCCGCTTCGTCGAGTTCGCGCGGGATGCCGCGGAAGAACTGCACCATCAGGAAGATGAAGAAGGCATCGCTTGCCAGAAACTTCGGCACGACCAGCGGCAGGATGGTGTTCACCCAACCGAGGTTGAGGAACAGCACATACTGCGGAATGAGCGTCACGTGGTACGGGATCATCAGTGTGCCGAGCATGATCGCGAACCAGAAGTTCCGGCCGGCGAAACGCAGCCGGGCAAAGGCGTAGGCTGCCAGCGAACAGGCAACAACATTGCCGATGACGGTCAGTACCGAAATGACCAGCGAGTTCCAGAAGAACCGGCCGAAGCTGATGTCGAGGCCGACCCAGCCGCGAAGATAGGATGAGAAGTCGATCGACGACGGAATGAGCGAGGTCGACGAGAAGATCTCGTTTTCCGGCCGAACCGACGCGGAGACCATCCACAGCAGCGGATAGAGCATCAGCAGCGAGCCGAGGATCAGCAGCGTATGGACCGTGATCGATGCCGGGAGGCTGCGCTTGGTGATATCGGAAGGTGGTGCCGCAACGGCCGATGTAATCCCGTTAGTCATCGTAGTGCACCCAATAACGCGAGGTCAGGAAGGAGAAGGCAGTGAAGACCGCGATGATCAGCACGAGGACCCAGGCGAGCGCCGAGGCGTAGCCCATGCGGAAATTTCCGAAAGCCTCCTGATAGAGATAGAGCGTGTAGAACAGCGTCGAGTTGATCGGCCCGCCTGTGCCGCCCGAGATGATGAAGGCCGGTGTGAAGGCCTTGAAGGCATCGATCGTCTGAACGACGGCGTTGAAGAAGATGACCGGCGTCAAGAGCGGCAGAGTGATCTTGTAGAACTGCCGGAACTTGGATGCGCCGTCGAGGCTGGCGGCCTCATACATATCGGTCGGAATTTGCCGCAGGCCGGCAAGGAAGATGATCATTGGCGAGCCGAACTGCCAAACGCTGAGCGCCACCAGCGTATAGATCGAATAGCTGGGATGTGAGATCCAACTCGGACCTTCGATCCCGAAATTGGCAAGCGCCGCGTTGACCAGGCCGTCGCGGGCGAAGAGCTGCCGCCAGAGGACGGCGATCGCCACGCTGCCGCCGAGCAGCGACGGCAGATAGAAGATGGCGCGGTAGACGGGCAGACCGCGCACACCCTTGTTAAGCGCCATCGCGACCAAGAGTGCGAAAGCGAGCTTGAACGGAACCGAGAGCACAACATAGGTCAGGGTCACCGACATTGCCGACGCGAACTTCGGGTCGGCCGTCGCGATACGCACGTAGTTGGCAGCACCCACCCAGCCCGGCGACTGCAACATGTCGAAGTCGGTGAAGGACAAGTAGAGCGAAATCAGAGCAGGTCCGAGGGTCAGCCCGAAAAAGCCCAGAAGCCAGGGCAATAGGAACAGGTAACCCGGCGCATTGGCATTCCACAGCCGCCGAAAACGGCTGTCTGCCACTGCTCCCTGGTAATGTTCCACTGCTACGGCTCCGCTAGCCGTCGTGCGCATCGCATTGGTCATAGGTTTCAACCTCGCGCGAGAATACGCGTGATCTCATCCACGAGCTGCTTGCCGCCATCGGCTGGCGCCACCTGGCCAAAAGCAACCTGCTCGGAAATGTTGCGCAAGGTCAGTTCGCCTTCGCCCGCGCCCGAGGGCGGCGGCGGCGGCAACTTGCCGGCAAGTTCTCCAAGTCCGGCGACATACTCCAGCGGAATTTTGCCCACTGCATCGAGCTTGCCAGCGACCACGTCACGCATGGCAGCGGACTCTGGAATGCCGCGCTCGACACCGAGCAAGACCGCAGCATCCGGATTCTGCACGAAGAAGTTGACATAATCGACCGCCTGCTCAAGCACCTTCGATTGCGACGACACCGAGAAGAACATCGATGGCTTGCGATAGTGCCCACCCTTGGAGTCCTTGGCGACCCGCATGTAGTTGGTAAGTGCGAGCTTGTCCTTGTTCATCTGCTGATAGGCAACGAACTGGTTCGAATGCGCGTAGCCGGCAGCCGACTTGCCGAGCGAGACAGTATTGGTCTCGATGTCGTTCTTGTCCAACGCCTGAATGTCGGCGGGGACGCAGGCGCCGCTTTCGCGGAACTTGTTCCACATATCGAACCATTCGGAGGCTTCCTCGACGCCGAAGGCAATCTTGCCGTCCGCCGTGTAGAGGGCCTTGCCGCGCTGGCGAAGGTAGTTTTCGAACAGGGGCTCGGCACCGCTGCCGTCGGCCATGCCGAACATGCCCTTCCGCTTGCCCGCCTTGGTCAGCTCGGCGGCCATCTTGCCGAACTCTTCCCACGTGGTTGCCTGGGTCGGCAGGTCTATACCTGCTTCCTGGAAGGCAGTGGTGTTGAGCACCGTTGCGGCCGAGTTGGCACCGAGGCTGACGCCATAGAGGTGTCCATTCACACTGCCGCCTTCGACCTGTGCCTTGTCGAAATCGCCCAGATTGAGCTTGGCCGGCATATAGGACTCAAGCGGTGCAAGCGCGCCGCGCCCGGCATACTCGACGATGTACCGATAATCCATCTGGATCACGTCGGGCGCGTTCTTGCCGGCAACCTGTGTTGCCAGGCGCGGCCAGTAGTCGCCCCAGCCGAGAAATTCGCCGGTGATCGAAACGCCGGGATTTTTCGACTTGTAGAGATCCGAGACCTTATTGGTGCGGTCTGCGCGCGGTTGCGAGCCCCACCAGATAAGGCGAAGTCGGGCATCCTCTGCGAATGCAGGGGCACCGAGCGCCGAAAGCGACAGGAGCGAAGCTCCCCCCGCCATGAAGCCACGTCTATTTATGCTGAACGTCATCTGTTCTCCTCCTCCCTTGGGGAACGCCTCCACACGTTCCTTGCTGGTTTCTCTTGCAACAAATAACTAATTGGTTACAAGCTATGGACAAGCGTTGAGGCTGTCAAGCGCTGATGTTGATGGTGCCGCTGACGCTTCTCGTTTTTACAATCTGTTCTCAACGTACTATGAGCGCAATGGGGAAATTGGAAAGGTGAGCCGATGGAAGGCGCCGGCAGAAATGGGCAAAAGAAGAGAGTAAGGCGTCAATCGCCCGAACGTGTCCTGCAGCGCGATCCGGAACGGACCCGCGCGGCAATCCTTGAGGCTGCGACCAAGGAATTTGCTGAGAACGGCATCGGCGGGGCGCGCGTCGACGCCATCGCCGAGCGTGCTGGCACAAACAAGCGCATGCTTTACCACTACTTCGGCGACAAGGAACAGCTCTATCTCAGGGTGCTGGAGGAGGCCTATGTCGGGATCCGCACCGCCGAACGCGAGCTCCATATCGGCGACCGCACGCCTGAGGAGGGCATTGGTGAGTTGGCGCTGTTCACCTGGCGCTATTTCCTGAAGCACCCGGAATTTCTCAGTCTGCTCGGAACCGAGAACCTTCATCGCGCCCGCTGGCTACGCCAATCGGTTCGGCTCAAGGAATTGCATTCGCATTTGATCGGAGAACTCGCCGACGTGCTGGAGCGCGGCAAGAAGGCTGGTGTCTTCATCGCCAATGCCGACCCGCTGAATGTTTACCTGACGATTGCCTCGCTCGGATATTTCTATCTGTCCAACCAGTACACGCTTTCGACGATTTTCGGCCGTGACCTGGCGGAGCCGGGCAATCTCAACGCCTGGGAGAGGCACATCGTCCACGTGACCCTCGCATCGATTTCCGCCTGATCCGTGAAATTCGCCATCGGCTATTGACAGGAAACCATCTCTGCCATCAGGTAACTGTTTAGTTACAGCTTTGCCATGAGCCGCGAATAGGGGGCGCAGCTTTCCTTGGTCAGGCATCAGGACGCTGTTCGTTTCATACGCATGAGGAGGATCATTCGATGGAGAAACGTCGCTTTGCTTTGATTGGAACGGGAAACCGCGGCACCACCATGTGGGGCAAGGAATTGCTTGCCGGCTGGCGCGAGCATGTGGATCTCGTCGCGATCGTCGACACCAACTCGCTGCGTGCCGAGCGAGCCCGCACGATGATCGGCAGCAATGCGCCGATCTACGAAAACATCGACGCCATGCTCGCTGAGCAGCAGGTCGATCTCGTCATCGTCTGCACGCCGGATTATACGCATGACGACATCGTCGTTCGTGCTTTGGAAGCCGGCATCGACGTCATTACGGAAAAGCCGATGACGACGGCTGTCGACAAGATCCGCCGTATCCTCGATGCGGAAAAACGAACCGGCAAGCGCGTGGACGTGTCGTTCAACTACCGCTACGCGCCGACGGCGGCCAAGATCAAGGAGCTGCTGAATGGCGGCGAGATCGGCCGCGTCACCTCGGTCGACTTCCACTGGTACCTCGATACGAAGCACGGGGCCGACTATTTCCGTCGCTGGCACGCCTATGCAGAAAACTCCGGCAGCCTTTTCGTGCACAAGGCGACGCATCACTTCGATCTCTTGAACTGGTATCTGGATAGCGACCCCGATGCCGTCACTTCCTTCGCCGACCTGCAGAACTACGGCCGCAAGGGGCCGTTCCGCGGCCCGCGCTGCAAGCTCTGTCCGCATACTGGCGAGTGTGACTATTATCTCGACCTCGAAGCCGATCCATTCCTCGATTCACTGTACGAAGACCCGTCGAAAATCGATGGCTACTTCCGCGACGGCTGCGTTTATCGCGAGGATATCGATATCCCCGACACGATGGTCGTCAGCATCCGCTACAAGAACAACGTCCATGTTTCCTATTCGCTGAATACCTTCCAGCCGATCGAAGGCCACCACATCGCCTTCAACGGCACGCATGGGCGCATTGAGCTCAGGCAATACGAAAAGCAGCCCTGGGAAACGCCTGACGAGGACACTATCCTGCTCGTCCGCAATTTCCCGAAAGACAAGCCGGCCGTCGAACGCATCGTCGTGCCGCATTCGGCGGGCGGCCACTACGGCGGCGACAACCGCATGCGCAACATGATCTTCAAGCAGGGGATGGAAGACAAGCTTGGCCAACGAGCCGGCACGCGTGCTGGCGCCATGTCGGTACTGTGTGGCATTGCGGCGCTCACCAGTTCGCGCACCGGCAAGGTCGTGAAGATCTCCGATTTGATGCCGGAGATCGTCGCCGCTGCACCGGCGAATTTGAAAGCCGGCTAAGCAATAAGTGCCAGGTCGCGGCGCAGGATCTGATATCGGAGCGGTTCGCCCTTGGTGAACCGCTCTATTTCATCGATTGCCATGTCCCCGAGGCGCCCGCGCTCGAGCCCCACTGCGCCGGCGATGTGCGGCGTCAGGAAGACATTCGGCAGATCGTAGAAAGCCGACCCCCTCTCGGGTATTTCAGGATCCGTGACGTCGATGATGGCGTCGATTTTCCCATTGGCGAGCGTCTTGAGCAGCGCAGCTTCGTCGATCAGGGCGCCGCGCGCCGTGTTGATCAGCGTTGCGCCGTCCTTCATCAGCGACAGCTCCTCTGCTCCGATCATATGACGCGTCGAGGCAAGAGATGGCGCATGCAGGGAGACGATATCGGATCGTGTCATCAACGTCGGCAGGTCGACCTTCTCGGTTCCGAGGCTTTTCGCCTCGACTACATCGACGGTGGGGTCGAAGAGAAGCACGTTGTATTCGAATGGTCGCAACAGCTCGATGACCCGTCGGCCGATGCGCGATGCGCCGACGATGCCGACCGTGCGGCGATAATTGCCGATCGCCAGCCGCTGCATCGCGTGCGTCCGGTGTCGGTCGCGATCCGCGACGTAAAGGTCGCGAAAGCGGAACACCTGCTTGCCGGCGAAGATGATTGTCGCAAGCGTAAACTCCGCAACCGGCACCGAGTTCGCTTCGGCGGCGTGCGTGACGGCAATGCCGGCATCGAAGATCTGCTCGTCGACGATTCCCTTCACGGTTCCGGCCGCATGGGCGATGAGCCGCAGCCGTGGTGCGGCCGCAAGCACCTCGCGACCGATATAGGGCGCCCCCCAACCGGTGATGAGGATGTCGGTCTCGGCGAGAACGCGGCGAGCACGATCGTCGCTAAAGCTCTGAAGCGGTGTAGGGTCGAGAAGATGGCCGATCTCCGCCAACCGGCGCAGCGCCTCGGCGTTCAGGACGTGCTCTGTTCGGGATGGCTGCATGGCAAGCGCGATGGACGGGTGCTTCATGGCATCTGCCCCGGTGCCTTGATGGCGCTGACCTCGATGCCGGCGCTCGCCACAAGGGCTTCAAGCTCCGCAATGTCAGGAGCCTTTGGTCGAGCAGCCCACGCGGCGGCTACCGTGCTTGTGTCGTTGGCGGCAAGGACCGCGGTCATCAGGATCGTCTGGCCTGCTGGAATTTCACCACGCAGCTGCGGCACCAGCGTCTTCGCAACGATCATGTTGGTGTTCGGCGGCGCCTTTTGTGTGACGCCGGTGCGCGGTGCCTGAGAGCCGAGATCGACAATTCCGCTGAAGTCAGCTTCCCCGACGGCGTAGGCGCTCGAACCGTCCGCGACAAGCGTATCGAGCTCGAAATCCCGGCGTGCGATCGCAAAGCCGCCTTCCGCGGTCTGCAGAGGCCGGGGTGTGTTGATCCGGTGGACGCGGATGTGCCATGGCGCTGCCGGCACCAGCCAAGTCTCGACGTCTACATCCTGGAATGGCGACCACTTGGAATAAAGAACATCACCAGCAAGCTTGGCCTCCCGGTTGGTCTCGCGAACACGGTAATGCAGGCCATCATCGCTGAAGGCGAGGGCTGAATCGAAGGCGGCGCCGGCGAAGTTGCGCTCGTCGGATTCGACGCTGAATCCGTAGCGGCTGGAATAGGCGAACTTCGCGTATTTCTCCGTGCCGAACCGCATCTGCAGGTTCTCCTGGCCGGAGGAAAGCGCGACGACGTCGCCGCCATTGCGCATCAGCACCATGCCGGGATGGCGCTGCGGCAGGACGCTCGCCGTTTCGACAGGCGGCTTTTCCGGCGCAGTCCAAAAGGGATGATCCTCGGCCAAAGCCAGCGGCAGGAACGCCTTGAATGCCCAATAGGGCGAACCGGCTGAATTGTAGTTCTCGGACATCAGCAGGTTGGGATAGCCGAAGCCGATCGACAGGATGCCGTCGCGGTTGGTCATCGGCTTGTCCTTCCACCAGCGCAGATGCTGCAGGCAGCGGCTCTTGATTTCGCCCCAAGGCAAGGCCTCAAGATCGGCGAAGGCAAGAGCTGACCAGAAACCGGCGCAGGCGAAGCGGTAGGTCAGGCTGCGGCCGAACGGAATCGTCGCACCATCCGAGCCGAACCAGTGTTTGAAGTCATTGGCGAAGAGGACAGCACGTTCGCGGTAACGCTCTGCGTAGTCGTCGTCGACGAGCTTGGAGTAGATCAGGCCGTAGAAATGCATGGCGAATGGAATGTAGTGGTCGATACGGCGAACATTGCCGTCACGGTACCAGCCGTCACCGATGTAGAAGCCCTCTAGCTCCTCGAGATATTGCTTGGTCAGGCTGCGGTCGAAATTGGCGCCGACGCGGTCGAGCGCGATGTCGACGAAGATGCGGAAGAATTTCCAGTTGTTGTCGGCATAGTCGAACTGCCGGGCATGCTTGAGATAGGCGACGACATTGTCGCGCGCCCGGCCGCTCAGCGGCTCCCAGACCTTCTCCGGCACCAGTGCCAGCGCGAAGCCGAGCGCCGCAAGCTCTACCATGCGCTGATCGCGACCGTTGACGGTCCCCCAATATTCAGGGTGTCTCGGGTCTGTGCCATTGGCGATGCCCTCGGCAAAGCGGTGCCATTCCTCGAAGTCGCCGCCACCCGCGCCAAACGGCGCCAATCCCCAGAGCGGCCGCGCAAAGCCTTCGAGATCCGCTGCCGCGCGATCGAAATGCGCAGCCGCGCCATCAAGCCGGACGCGGGCATTGCCTGCCGAAAAAAAGGGAAGCAGCGGATCGAAGAGGTCACGCAGCGCGCGCGACATGTCCTCGCGTGTCTTCAGCGGATTGTTGGCAAGCGGATTTGCACTGGCGGGGTCATAGGTCATCGGCATTGCTCATTTCAGGAGTTCGGAACGGTGCCGCCGCCAATTGGCACGACGGCATGGCAAATCTGGCGGGCAGGGGCATTGCGGTCCTTGAAGCGCGCAACAATAAGACTGACTGCCTCCCTGCCAAGCGCCATGCGATCGACGCGCATGGTCGACAGCGGTGGGTTGGTCATCAGCGCGCAGGGAAGATCGTCGAAGCCGACGATGGCGAAATCCTCCGGCACCCGCATTCCGGCCTCGGTTGCGGCTTCGAGAACGCCGACGGCGATGAAATCGTTCATGCAGAAGGCGGCAGTGAAGCCGACGTTCTCCGCGAGCACGGCGGACGTCAGTTCGTGCGCTTCGCGGGTTGCACTGCCATGGAAGGTCATCGACACAAGGCGTCCTTCCGCACCCTCCACCTCTGAAATCGCAGCTTTGAAGCCGCGCACGCGCTCGCGAATCGTGTTCCGGTGCGATCCCGTCAAATGTAGGATCCGGCGATGGCCGGCATTCAGTAGACGGGTCGTCGCTTCATAGGCACCGAAAAAGTTCGAAGGTGAAACGCCGTCGATCTTGAGCCGCGGATCGGTGCCGTTGACCAGCACCGTCGGGATCGCGGCGTCCTCGAACCAGGCGCGCAACTCGGCGCTCGGATCGATTCCGACGAGGAACAGCCCGCCGGCACCGGCCGTCTGCATATACTCATGGACCACGTCCGGCGTAGCCCTGTTCTCGCGGATGAGCCGCACCTCGAAGGGAAGACCGGCATCGAGGGCGCCGGCGCGCAACCCCTCGACGATCCCTTCGTAGAAGACACTCAGCCCGCCTGTTACCCCATCGCTGGCTATCAAGGCGAGAGTGCCGCGCAGCGGACCGCTCGTCGTGCGGGCCGAGTAACCGTTCTCGGCCGCCACCTTGAGAATGTGCTGGCGCACGCTTTCGCTGATTCCGGGCTCGTTGGCGAGCACGCGGGACACCGTGGATACGGAGACTCCAGCCATGGCTGCGATGTCGGCTTGTCTCAGTCTTTTGGTCTTCATCTCGTTCATATCGAGGAGATTATGCAAATAATGCAAATTTGCAAGAAAAAGATAATTTGTTGCATTGAGTATTTTTTTGCGTAATCTACGCCGCATAAGCCCACTAAGCCGTTGGAGGATGGCGGGGCGATGAAAGAGGAGGATGAAAGATGCAGGTCAATCGCCGTTCATTTCTGATGGGTTCTGCCGGTGTTGCTGCCGGTCTGGCCTTCGGCGCCGGAGGCTCGATCCCGGCTTTTGCGGAAGATTCGAAGCTTCGCGCGATGTGGTGGGGATCGAACGATCGTGCCAAACGCACGCTTGATGTCACGAAGCTCTACGAGAGCAAGAATCCCGGCGTGTCGATCGTCGGTGAGTCCCTGAGTGGCGATGGCTACTGGACCAAGCTGTCCACACAGATGGCTGGCCGCGCCATTGCCGACGTGTTCCAGCTCGAGCCGGGAACGATCTCGGACTACTCCAAGCGCGGTGCCTGCCTGGCACTGGATGAATTCGTACCCTCGACATTGAAGGTCGATTCGTTCGGCAAGGACATGCTGAAGCTGACGACTGTGGACGGAAAGCTTTACGGCGTCGGTCTTGGCCTCAACTCCTTCGCGCTGTTCTTTGACCAGACTGCCTTCGAGAAAGCTGGCATCCCGGTGCCGACTGCGGACCTTACTTGGGAAGAGTATGCCAAGCTTGCGGTCGAACTGACGAAGGCTGGCGGCAAGGACAACTACTGGGGCGGCCCTTACGGTGCGCGCTACACCTACGTCTTCGATGCCTGGTTGCGTCAGCGCGGCAAGAGCCTCTATGCCGACGGCAAGCTCGGCTTCAATGTGGACGATGCGACGGCGTGGTACACGTTCTGGGAGGATCTGCGCAAGAAGGGCGGCACCGTCGCTGCCGATATCCAGACGCTTGACCAGAACACCATCGACACGAACGCACTCGCGCTCGGAAAATCGGCAATGGGGATGGCCTATTCCAACCAGCTCGTCGGCTACCAGCTTCTTTCCAAAAATAAGCTCGCGATCACGCTCCTGCCGCGCGAAAAGAAGGGCGGCCCCTCCGGCCACTATTATCGCCCCGCATTGATCTGGAGCGTCGGTGGGTCTACCAAGAATGGCGAAGCTGCGGCCAAGTTCATCGACTTCTTCGTCAACGACGTCGACGCCGGCAAGATCCTTGGCGTGGAGCGCGGCGTGCCCATGTCGCCGGTCGTGCGCGAGGCGATTCTCCCCAACCTTAATCCGACCGAGCAGGCCACCGTGAAATATATTAACCTGCTGAAAGATCAGGTCGGCGAATATCCGGCACCGGCACCGCTCGGCTCGACACAGTTCGACCAGCGCGTTTTCCGTCCGATCGCCGATGAACTCGCTTTCGAGCGGACGACTCCCGCCGAAGCGGCGGCCCGTCTCCTTGAAGAAGGCAAGGCGACGATCAAGGGTTGATCGCATACACGTGGCTGAATTGGATCGCGGCAGTCGTAAAAACTGCCGCGATTTTCTTTGCTTTCGTGCCTCCTGGTCTCTCGATGACAATTGTATGATTTTTGATTGAGAAAACCTTTTCTCACTTGACGATCGGTTTGGGAAAAGCTTTTCTCATCGTCGAACAGGGAGGGGCGCGGTGAACGTCACTGGCGGAAAAAGAGGCCGGATCACCATTCACGACGTCGCAGCGGCGGCGGGTGTTAGTATCTCTACTGCGTCGAAAGCGCTGAATGAAACCGGGCGCATGAGCGCGGACACCCGGGAGCGGGTGAAGCGCATCGCCGGCGAGGTCGGGTTCCGTCCGAATGCGCTTGCCCGCGGCCTGCTGAGCAAACGCAGCTTCACGATCGGCCTGTTGACCAACGACACGTATGGGCGCTTCACGCTGCCTGTCATGGCCGGCATTTCGGAGGCGTTGCTCGATCACGGGGTATCGGTTTTTCTCTGCGCGATCGAAGACGATCCAGCGCTCGGTCAGATCCATGTCGACGCCATGCTGGAAAAGCAAGTGGACGGGATCATCGCCACTGGAAAGCGATTGGATCGACAGCTTCCGATCGATCTTTCGGACCTGCCTGTCCCCGTCGTCTACGCATTCACCGAGGGGGCATCCACAAGCGTTACCTTCCGCTCGGACGACGCGCAGGGCGCGCGGCTGGCGGTGGAATGGCTTGTGAAGATGGGCCGTCGTCGGATTGCTCACGTGACCGGGCCGGAGAGTTTCTTCTCGGTTCGCGAGCGCGCGGATGCCTATCGCGATGTCATTGGCGGCGAGGGCCTCGTCATGTTTGGTCACTGGGCCGAGGCCTGGGGTCACGAGGCTGTCGCTGAGATTTGGAGCAAGGAAGGCGAAAGGCCGGACGCGATCTTCTGCGGCAACGATCAGATCGCCCGTGGCGTGGTGGATGCGCTGCGCGAGCGTGGTCTACGCGTGCCGGACGATGTTTCCGTGGTCGGTTTCGACAATTGGGAGATCGTCGCCGGCCAGACGCGGCCGCCGCTCACCTCCGTCGATATGGAGTTGAAGGAACTAGGGCGTCAGGCCGGGTTGACGGTCCTGGCGCTGGCGGAGGGACGCCCGGTGGATCCGGGTGTCAGGAAATTGCCGTGCCGGCTTGTGGTGCGGCAGTCATGCGGGGCCCAAAACCCCAGGAGATGAGGAACCGGCGCGGAGGAGATGCGCCAATTTGGGAGGAAGTGCCATGATTAAGCGTCTGTTGGCTGCGACAAGCGTTGCCACCCTATGCCTGGTGTCCGGAGCGTCGGCCGCCGAGAAAGTCGAAATGTGGGTCCGTTCGGGCATCGGTGAGTCCTTCAAGAAGGTTGTCGAAGCCTACAATTCCAGCCACGAGAACCAGGTCGTTGCGACCGAGGTGCCGTTCTCGGAACTCGTCCAGAAATACGCAACCGCCATTGCCGGTGGGCAGGCGCCGGATGCCTTGTCGATGGATCTCATCTACAACCCGGCCTTCGCTGCTGCCGGACAGTTGGAAGACCTGACGGACTGGGCAAAGAAGCTGCCCTATTTCAATTCGCTATCGCCGTCGCACGTCCGCCTCGGCACCTATCAGGATCGCGTCTACGGTTTGCCGTTGTCAGTCGAGACCTCGGTCTTCGCCTGGAACAAGGACCTCTACAAGAAGGCAGGTCTTGATCCTGAAAAGGCGCCAGCGACCTGGGAGGAAATCACTGCTAACGCCGAGAAGATCCGTAAGCTCGGTGATGACACCTACGGCTTCTATTTCTCCGGCGGCGGCTGCGGTGGCTGCATGATCTTCACGTTCACGCCGCTCACCTGGGGTGCGGGTGCCGACATCCTGTCGGCCGACGGCAAGACGGCGACCCTCGATACCCCGCAGATGCGCAAGGCGGTCGACTACTATCGCGACATGGTTAAGAAGGATCTTGTCCCGGCAAGCGCTGCCAGCGACAATGGTGCCAACTTCCTGACCTTCACCAACGGCAAGATCGGCCAACAGAGCCTCGGTGCCTTCGCGATCGGCACGCTCGTCACCGAGCATCCCGACATCAATTTCGGCGTGACGCTCATCCCGGGCGTTGACGGCAATCCGTCTTCCTTTGCTGGCGGCGACAACTTCGTCATCACCAAGGGCACCAAGAAGATCGACGCCGTGAAGGAATTCCTCGAATACATCTACTCCATGGACGGCCAGAAGATCATGGCGAAATACGGCAGCCTGCCGACCCGCGGTGACATCGCCGACAAGGTGCTCGAGGGCCTCGATCCGCGGCTGCAGGTCGGCCTGAAGGCCATCTCGGTCGCCAAGACCCCTTATACGCTGCAGTTCAACGATCTGATCAACAGCGCCAACGGTCCGTGGGCGACATTCACCAACGCCGCCATCTTCGGCGACGATGTCGACGGCGCCTTCAAGAACGCGCAGTCGGAGATGCAGTCCATCATTGACAGCGGCCAATAATCTCCCGGCGGCCGTGGCCGGAGGGCGGTGGCAGTCCTCCGGCCGATTTTACCAGGAATGATGCGGAGTGTTTCGATGACCGTGACGGGTCAAAAGCAGATTGCATGCGTGCGCAGACGTGCCCCACGACCGGAATGGACGGGCCTCCTCTACATCGCTCCGGCGATGCTTTTGGTGATCGTTTTCTTCGTGCTCCCGGTCGGGTTCACCGCCTGGATGAGCCTTCACAACTGGCCCCTGATGGGTGCCCAGCGCTGGATCGGCTTCAACAACTACTTCCGCATGTTCAATGACGGCCGCTTCGTCGCGGCTCTGAACTTCACCGCCTACTACACGGTCATCGTGACGATCCTGATCTTCGCGGTCGCCTTTCCGCTTGCCCTGTTCGTCGAGCGGCAGCGGGCCTTCGTCAGCACCTATCGCACCGTCATCTTTCTACCCGTCGTCGTCGGTCTGGCGTCGGCGTCGCTGCTGTGGGTGTGGCTCGCCAACGTCGACAGCGGTTTCATCGGTCCCGCCTTGAAAGCGCTCGGACTGGTCGAGAAGAGCCCGAACCTGCTTGCCACCTTCGACAGCGCGTTCCTGACGATTTGCGTCATGGTCGTGTGGAAGATAGCCGGCTTTACAATGATCATCCTGCTCACAGGGTTGCAGGCGATCCCGACCGATCTCACCGAGGCCGCTGTCGTCGATGGCGCAAACTGGTGGCAGCGTTTCCGCTTTCTGACGCTGCCGTTAATGCGCAGGACGATCGCGCTTGCTCTGATTATTTCGGTGACCGGCTCGATCCTCGCCTTCGATCAGTTCTACATCATGACCTCGGGCGGACCGCAAAACAGAATGATTTCCGTCGTTTACTATATCTTCAACCAGTCGTTCGTGTCTTTCAATCTCGGCTATGGCGCAGCGCTGTCGATTGCACTGCTCGCCATTCTGGTCGTCATCAGTGTCGTGCAGCTTTGGCTGCTGCGTGTCGGGGAGGAGCGCTGATGAGCCTCGTCACTGGTCGCAGGCGAAGCCGTGTAATCCGTGGGCAGGCTGCCTATCACGGCACCGGCATCGCTATAGCCATTTTCTTCCTCGCTCCGTTTGTTATCACTCTGCTCGCCTCGCTCCGGCATGGCACGGAGGCGCGGTTGCCGCCGCTGCCGCCATGGCCGACGAACGGCATCAGCTTCGATTCCTATCGCTCGCTGGACAGTTTCGGCGCCGGCATCTGGCAGCATACTCTCAACTCGCTCATCGTGTCGGTTGCGACAGTTGTGCTGACCGTGGTCATCAGCCTGCTCGCCGGCTACGGCTTCTCGCGCTACCGCTTCCCGATGAAGAACGTCTTCTTCATCCTGATCATCGCGACGCTGATGATCCCCTTCCAATCCATTCTCACACCACTCTTCATCATCCTTGCCAGGCTCGGGCTCAACAATTCCCTCTTTGGCCTGACGCTGGTTTATGTGACGCTACAGCTGCCGTTTTCGGTATTCATGATGCGCAACGCCTTCGATGCGGTGCCAAAGGAGATCGAAGAAGCAGCGCGTATCGACGGCGCCCATGACCTGAAGCTGCTCGTGCTCGTGCTGCTGCCGCTTGTCCTGCCGGGTGTCGCGACCGTGGCGATCTTCGCCTTCCTCAATGCCTGGAACGAATTCCTGGCTGCGCTCGTGCTGCTTTCCAGCAACGAGAAGTACACGCTGCCCGTGCTGATGATGGCGGTGCGCGCCGGTCGTCTGGGCGCGATCAACTGGGGCGCCGTGCAGGCGGGTGTCGCCGTCATGACGATCCCGTGCCTCATCGTTTTCCTGCTTCTGCAACGCTACTACATGCGCGGGCTGATGGCCGGCGCTGTGAAATGACCTCCGAAGAAAGATGGATCAAGCCATGAACAAGTTGAAAAGAGATCGCCAGTTTCGTCCGCTTCCCGTACCTGATGTCGATGTGCATGGCCTGTTCGGAGAGCGCCAGGATGCGATCTGCAATAGCACCGCCGAAACGCTGCTCGATCGCTGTGTCGAGGCCGGCATGCTGCAGGCAATCGACGTTACCAAACCGAGCCCAGGTATTGTCATCCCGATCGGTCCCTGGGGCGGTTCGACGCAGATGTTTTGGGATAGCGATCTCGGCAAGTCGATCGAGACGGTTGCCTATTCGCTCTATCGCCGCGCCAATCCTGCTTTGGAAGGCCGGGTCGATGCCATCGTCGATATGTACGAGAAGCTGCAGGATAAGGATGGCTATGTGAATGCCTGGTTCCAGCGGGTTCAGCCCGACCGCCGCTGGACCAACCTGCGCGACCATCACGAACTCTATTGCGCCGGTCACCTGATGGAAGGCGCGGTCGCTTATTATCAGGCCACCGGCAAGCGTAAGCTGCTCGATATCATGTGCCGCTTTGCCGATTACCTGATTTCCGTCTTCGGTCACGGCCCGGGCAAGATGCCGGGCTATTGCGGCCACGAGGAGGTCGAGTTGGCACTGGTCAAGCTCGCCCGTGCGACGGGTGAGAAGAAGTACCTGGACCTTGCCAAGTTCTTTGTCGATGAGCGCGGAACGGAGCCGCACTTCTTCACCGAAGAGGCGATCCGCGATGGTCGCAGCACAGCGGACTATCATCAGAAGACCTATGAATACAGCCAGGCCCATCAGCCGGTTCGCGAGCAGAAGAAGGTCGTCGGCCACGCCGTTCGCGCCATGTACCTCTATTCTGGAATGGCCGACATCGCGACCGAGTATAACGATGACAGTCTGACCGGCGCTCTCGAGACCCTTTGGAACGACCTGACGACCAAGCAGATGTATGTCACTGGCGGCATTGGCCCAGCGGCGGCCAACGAAGGCTTCACTGACTACTATGATCTGCCGAACGAAAGCGCGTATGCCGAGACCTGCGCTTCCGTCGGCCTGGTCTTCTGGGCAAACCGCATGCTTGGCCGCGGCCCGAACCGTCGCTATGCCGATATAATGGAGCAGGCACTCTACAACGGCGCGATGGCCGGCCTCTCGCTCGACGGCAAGACGTTCTTCTACGAAAACCCGCTGGAAAGCGCTGGCAAGCACCACCGCTGGATTTGGCACCATTGCCCCTGCTGCCCGCCGAACATTGCCCGCCTGCTCGCCTCGATCGGCTCCTATATGTATGGTGTCGCCGACGACGAGATTGCCATCCATCTCTACGGAGAAGGCAAGGCGCGGTTCAAAATCGCCGGCTCGGATGTCGAACTGACGCAGAAGACCCGCTACCCCTGGCACGGTGCCGTTCATTTCGACATCAAGACAAGCACGCCGGCTCGCTTTGCGGTTTCGCTGCGTATCCCGGAATGGGCGAATGGCGCAACGCTCGCCGTCAACGGTGAGCCGATCGAACTGGGCTCAGTCGACGTTGATGGTTACGCCCGCATCGAACGCGAGTGGCGCGATGGCGACAAGATCGACTTGAACATTCCGCTGGAAGCGCGCGCTCTTTGGGCAAATCCACTGGTTCGCCAGGACGCCGGGCGCGCTGCTCTGATGCGCGGTCCTCTCGTCTATTGCGTCGAGGCAACGGACAACGGGGCAGGCCTGAATGGCATCCGGCTTGGCGAGGATCTATTGGCAAGCACGGCGGAGATCGCCGAGCTTGGTGGTGCGGTCGCCCTCGATGTCCCGGTGACCAAGGATGAGTCGGATTGGGGTACGACACTCTATCGGACCAAGCCGCCGGCAACCGGGAAGGGGACGGCACGCTTTGTGCCCTATCATCTGTGGGACAACCGCGCGCCCGGCGAAATGCTCGTTTGGATTCGCTCTGCCCAGTAGCGCAGCAGGTTCACCATAAGTCGCCGGCTTACCTGCCGGCGACGGCTTCGGGCTGTGACCGCACCTGTGCTCTGATCATGCTGACCCAGTTGCGCCCGATGGCAAGGCCGCTGGCATCGGATTCGCTCGCGTGGGCGGCGGCAAGCGCCGCATAGCGTTCATGCCAGCCTGGCTCCATCTGTTCGATTGAAGTCGCAAATTCGACTTTCCAGCTGTCGATGACGGATGCGCTGGCCTCGAAATGGAACTGCGTGCCATAGGCCGCCCGTCCCACGCGAAACACCTGATTCTCCGCTAGCCTACTGACGGCAAGACGGGTCGCGCTGGCCGGTAGCGTGAAGGTGTCGCTGTGCCACTGGAACGTTGTGAAGTCCTCTGCAAGCCCGGAAAGCAGCGGGTCGATCCGGCCCTCCTCGGACTTGCTGACCGTGTGCCAGCCGAATTCCAGCCTGGCATTCAGCAGATTTTCGGCACCGTAGGCGCGCGCCAGGATCTGTGCGCCAAGGCAGATGCCGAGCACGGCCTTATCGGCCTCGGCAAACTCGCGCATCAAATGCGTAAGCGCCGGGAGGTAGGGATAGTTCGCGTCGTCGATAGCGTTCTGTTCACCACCGAGCACCACCAGCGCATCATAATCGGCATCACCGGCAGGCAGCGTACCGTCGATCCAGGGATAGAAGTGCTGGATTTCGGCATTGGCTTCCGCCAGCGCTAGGCCCAGCGAGCCGAGCGGCGTGCTCTTCATGTTCTCAACGACGGCGATCCGCATCAGCATCTCCCTACGATCCTCGAGACGGAGAGGAACACCAGCCGCTTCGCGATTGCAATATGGATTGCGCCATGCCCACGCAGTTCTTAAATCGGGATGAACGAAAGGGAGCCCCCGACATGAGCGACAAGAAAGCCCGCGTGACGATCCTCTATTGCACCCAATGTAACTGGCTGCTGCGCGCCGGCTGGATGGCCCAGGAGTTGCTCCAGACTTTCACTGACAGTCTTGGTGAGGTGGCGCTCATTCCCGGCACCGGTGGCAATTTTGAAATACGTGTCAACGGCGATTTGGTCTGGGAGCGCAAGCGCGACGGCGGCTTTCCCGGTCCTAAGGAGCTAAAGCAGCGCGTGCGTGACATCATCGAACCTGGCCGCGATCTCGGCCACGTCGATCGGGCCTCGCTGGAAAGCTGAGGCAGGATCGAAAACCGGTTCTGCCGCTAGTCAAAAGGTGAATTGCAGGTCTTGTAGAAACCCTCATAGGTTACGAAGCGATCAGTCTTCGGGTTATAGGTTCGATACTGAGTTCTGCACCAATCCACATGGAATTGCCGGTCCTGCGTCTTCGGCTGCACGGTACGAACAGGCGGCGGCGGATTGTAGTAGAGCGGCCCGCGTCCCTGTGCGCCCGGTCGATAGTAGGTCGGACCGGTGGCCGTTGGCGGTCGAAAGTTCGGCTGTACATAGGACGGCCGGAACGATTGCACCGGGCCGAAGGTAAAACAGCCGCGTGCGTCGCACATGGTCGACCCCACGCGGATCACGTCTGATTCGCCGACGTATGGCGAAAATCCGCTGAGCGGCATCGCAAGCACGGCGCAGGGCAGCAGGGAGAACAGCGCGATAAGGCAAAGATTGTGGAGGCCAGGCATCGGATCATCCTTTCTTGCTTCCATATAGGGCGTCTTGCGCCGATCGCTATCGCGTTGCTTCAGACTGGGCCGCTGCCATCATACACCGACATCAACGACTTTTTTGCTGCCTGTCAGGAAAACTTCAAAAACGCTGTTGACAGCAAGAGGCCACCCCCGTACATGGCTCTCCGTCGCCCAGATGGCGGAATTGGTAGACGCGCCAGCTTCAGGTGCTGGTACCCGAAAGGGTGTGGAGGTTCGAGTCCTCTTCTGGGCACCATTCCCAAACGAAGTCTTTGATTCGACTTCGATATCAGCTTTTTCAATAACTTACGCGCTGTGCCCGGTACAAAGGCTTGGTACAAGGACGGCGTGTTATGGGCGTAATGCTGAACAACCTCTACTACGTTGGTCATCGCTGGAAGTTCCGGAAGGTGATCCCCGCTAAGCTCCGCCCACACGTCGAGGGACAGATCACCGAGTTCGTCCGTTGGCTCGGCTCGGGGCAGAAGAACGACCCTGTAATCCTCAAGAAATGCGCTGAGGCAGCGAGGGAATGCGAAGCCTTGCTCGACCTCGCAAGGAAGCGTGCGGCGGGGCACTTTGACGATTTAACCGCTGAGTTAATCGCTCACATCATCAAGAGCGAACGCCATCGTCTGCTTGCAGAAGATGAGGAGAACCGCTTCGATCCACACGAAGACCACTTCTTCGAGGAGGTCAGAAGGCAAGTGGCAGGTGTGACTGGGGTCGAGTTTAACGATGACCCTGACAGGCGCTGGTCTCAACGGCAAGAAACGCACGAGATGCTCCTCAAGGCTTATCGAGAGGACTACGCACGAGGCCGTATAAGCGACGTGGTGAGAGACGAGTTGGAGGAGGTCTGTCTGGCGCATGGCCTCTACGTGGACATCAGGAGCGATGGGTACGGGCGACTGGCGAGAGCCTACCTCTCGCTCGTGATCGAAAATTCGGTGGCAAGCTTGAAGCGCCAAGCTGGTGAGCCGGTACCAACACCTGACCCCCCACCGCCGGCATCGGCAGTCCAGCAGAAGTCGGCACCTGCAGAGGCGCAAGGTTTGACCATCCGCGAGATGGCCGAGAAGAAGCTGGACATGAACAAGAAGGGGCATTCCACCACGGAGGCTACCGAAACCGCACTACGCCTGTTCGAGAGCGTGAGTGAGGGAAAGCCAATGGCTTCGATCACCCGGCGGGAGGTTGCCGAGTGGATACTCCTTCTCCAACAGAAACCCGTTCGTCCAGACAAAGAGCATCGACAGCTCGGTCTGAGGGAACTGGTTGCCGCTTACGCTGACCGGCTGACCGTGCCGAGATTGTCGGGCAAGAGTGTGAACGGCCATGTTAGCCACCTCAATTCGATCTGGGCATGGGCGAGGAAGCGCGGCCACGTTGATAGGTCACTCGACAATCCATTCAGCGACCAGCGTGTAGAGGAACGGCTACCAGCGGCTGATGAGGGTTTTACTGCGTCGCAGCTCCAAGCGATCTTTGACCTACCAGTCTTTACGCGAGGAGAGCGTCCTACGCAGGGAAGAGGAGAGGCGGCCTTCTGGCTTCCCCTACTTCTGCTGACGTACGGAAATCGGCCAGAGGAGATGTGCCAGCTTTTGGTAGGCGACGTGTTCTTTGATGACGAGGAAGACCAGTGGTGCCTGCGTATCACAGACGAAGGAGTGCATCCGGTTAAAGGCGCGCGGCACATCAAGGCCGATGGTAACCCGGTCATTAGACGAACATTGCCGATCACTAAGACACTCCTCGACCTCGGGTTCACCCACTACGTGGAGGCTTTGAAGAAGTCGGGGCAGGTCGCGCTGTTTCCAAAGCTCACGATGAAAGGCAAGCGCGGATACCTCCACGCGAGCTTTGCCACGTGGTGGGGCAAGTATCTGAGAGAGCATGGAGCCATCCCTGAGACAGGTAATAAGCCATTGCGCGGGTTTCGCGACGCATGGACCACGGCAGCCGCTCGCAGCGGTCTAACCGAGGAAGAGCGGGAGTGGATACAGGGACATTACGTGAGCAAGGGCAAGACGAGTAACCGTCGCTACGGAGTACGAGACTTCGGCTCCAAGATCGATGACATCACGTACAAGGGCTTAGACCTCTCGAAGGTCAAGGGGTGGCAGTATTAAGCGCCGTCATCGAGTGCTTTCGGCCGAGGCCATTGCTACCCACTTATGGGAGGGTGGGTTGGCGGCCAGTCGACCAACGCGGCGGTGACAATTCAATTACCACTACCATGGGGATAAATTGAACGTAGTCGGCGGCCTTCACGCGGCAGTACGCCGACTGGGATGACCCCGATCAATTACCCCCACCATGGGGTAGAATGTAGCCCGCTCTTAGAGGCAGTAAGTCGACCCGAATAGCTCGGCCAATTACCCCTCACTTATATAAGAACCACGCGCCTTCGAGCGACCCGATCCCCGGGAGTTGGTTCAGCCCGCTCACGTTCTGTTCAGCCTTGCCCTCGGTGACCGATGCGTTGCCGAGGGTCTTTTCATTCGGCTGAACGAGCGACCGCAACAACAATAACATCGAACAAGAACGAAGATGCCAGATACCAATCACAGAATCACCACCACGGCCTCACAGGAGGTCGCTGAGTCGATCCTCAGCAAGGTCCATAACCAACCCTTCGCCCGCGCTCTGGAGACTCTACGGGCCGCCTCTGAGCTAACAACAGAGGTTGTCGACCCCCCGCCTACCCATGTCCCTCAGAAGGACTTGATCAAGATACCTCAGGTGTTCCAGATCAGAGATCAGGACGTTCACGAAAGTCACGTGAGCGACCTCAAGAGGCTCCTCACCCTCCACAAGGCTCTCGACCCGATCACCGTGTGGCGGTGCGAGCAGTCCGTAATCGTCATCGATGGCCATCACCGGCTCGAAGCTTATCGGCTCTGGAACCGCGAAGCGCCGATACCGGTCAGCTTCTTCAAAGGTACCGTCGAGCAGGCAATCCAGTTTGCCGAGACGGCGAACAGCAAGGCGAAGCTTCAGGTCACCTACCGGGAGAAGGCGAACTACGCCTGGAGGCTTGTCGTCCATGCTGATGAGCTTGGAAAGCTCTCAAAGGCTCAGCTCATCCAGAGGACGCACATCAGCAAGGGCACGATTGACAAGATGCGCAAGGTCGCCCGTGAGCTTGGCCCGCAGGCTCGCACGTTCTCTCAGTGGGACAAGGCAGATCGGGAATGGCAACGGCAGACAACTGGAGTGGAACATGAAATCGATGATGCATGGATTCAAATGGAAGCGATGAGAGTAGTTGATCGTCTGGGAGCGACCTTCGCCAAGACACTTGCTAACCGGCCCGAGGTTACAGCCACGGCCTTCAGCCACATCCTCGGCAGGAAGTCTCTGGAGATCGCTCAGTTGATGGTAGAGGCAAAGGGTCTAACCATGGTCCTGTATGATCGCGACGGAAACGAGATCAATGATCTTGATGGCTACGAGCCTCCCGAGACCGAGCCAGATAACATAGAGCTGCCTTTCTGACCCCTGATCTGCCCAATGCTCAGGTAGCCCAATCTGGGCAGGCAAGGAGCGGATGTTTGGCGAAAAAATCTGAGAGGGCATCTGGATATAGACGGATAGCCGTTTCCCCCCGGGTGCCCCCTCATCGTACTCGTCCGAGAACTGACTACTCAGGCGAGTCAGTAAAGAACGCTTCGTCGACGCCCTGAACTACATAGGTGCGATGCGTTCGAAGACCGACGCCGTGCTGGATCATCAACTGTGCGAGCCTTCTTCCGTTGATTAGGACGATCCGGTGTTGAATGCGATGAAGATACTCTTGGGCCTCCTTCGAGAAGTCGGAGGTGGTCACGAATACTCCCTTGGTAGCCCCCTCACCCGTCAAGGAACCGATGAACCTCTGAATGTCCGGACGGCTTACCCTGTTGTCTGGCGCGTAGCGCTTCGCTTGGATGTAAACAGCGTCCAGACCGAGAGCGTCTTCATGGATCACACCGTCGATCCCTCCATCTCCAACGACCTTAGTAAGCTGTCCATTGGCTGCGTCGCCACCGCCATAGCCCATTGCGATTAGGAGTTCGAGGATGAGCCGCTCGAAGCGTTGGGGCGTCATCTGCTGGAGAAGGGTTTGGAGTTCGTCGCGCAGCGCAGCATTCAGTAGAGAGTGTGCCGTTTCGATTGCATCTTCAGGCGTCTGGCTATCGTCGATCGGAGCTTCGGGAGCCGGGGTGGGCCGGGGGCTATCGCTGTCCCCCTGCCGAGACTGCACGATCCAGTCCGTAAACCCGCTGAACCGCGCAAGAGTCGCATTGTCGATCTTCTCCGGGTTCTCAGAGAGCAGCTTTTTCCCTGCCTCCGTGATCACGTGCTGATTGCGGCGGGGGGAACTCAGCAGCCCCGCTTTCGAAAGATACGTTCTCGCCCAGTGCGTTCTGCTTTGCAGCACCGTAACACGACCGCTCGGGATTAGCTCCGCTGCTTCATCGTCGTTAATGCCATACATCTCTTTTAGCTTAGGCACGCACTGCGCCACGTTCGTCGCACCCCCGGCGAATAGCTTGAGTGTGGGGAGCATTAGAGTTTCGTAGTCTGGGATGGCCATCAAGGTCTCCGGATCGCACTGCTTCGAGCGGTGATCTTGCACAGTCTGACCTCGGTTGCCAGAGCAGGTTGCTCGCAATGGTCAGTGTCAATAGGGCTTGCCCATGTGACTCCGTCTGATAGAGCTGAAATAGTGTCACATGAATGGTTGTTGACTTTTGGCACTGTCGGTGTCAAAGAATCTTAGATTCTATTGGCACTGTGAGGGGCGCATGACATCTGCAATCATCGGCTACGCGAGAACATCAACCATTGACCAGACTGCTGGACTTGAGGCGCAACTCCGAGACCTTGAAGCCATGGGATGCCAGCGCATCTTCAAGGAGCAGCTCTCCTCAGTTGACACCAAACGGCCGGAGCTGGAGCGAGCGATTGATTACGTGCGGGAGGGCGACACGCTGGTGGTAACCAAGCTCGACCGCCTCGCCCGCTCTATGACCCACCTGACCGAGATCACCGGCAAGCTCAAAGCGAAAGGCGTTGAACTGAAGGTATTGGCCCTCAACCTCGATACGTCCACGCCTACGGGTAAGCTCATGCTGAACCTGCTGGGTTCTATTGCCGAGTTCGAACGGGAGCTGATGTTGGAACGACAGCGGGAAGGAATCGCCAAGGCAAAGGCGGAAGGTAAGTATCATGGGCGCGTCCCCACAGCTCGGCGCAAGACGGACGATATTCTGAGACTTAAGGCCGAGGGAAAGACGGTAGACGCAATCACGAAAGAGCTTGGCATTAGTAGATCCAGCATTTTCAGAGTGCTGCGCGAGGCGTAGGCTCTGCCCGTTGTCCCGCTGGGGGCGTGATAATGGATTTTTGCCATCTCGTGCGCCCTATCCAGTCGAAGACTCTCTTGATCAATTCAAGGAGCGGTTGCAGATTGGCTCGGAGACGCGACTGCGCCGGACACTAATTTTTGAGGGATGCCAAAGTGAGCATAGAGGGTCTTTGGATAGTGGAGTTTTCCTCACCCGGAGGAGAAGGATCGGGTACCGTTGTCTTCTCGAATGGGAGACTGCTCGGCGGTGACGGCAGTTACTACTACAGTGGCCACTATTCGTTGAAGGACTCTCAGATCACCGCAACTCTCACGGCCAACCACTACAGCGGGCCACTCAGTAACGTCTTCGGCCCACTGAGGACGGTCACCCTGAGTCTTCAAGGAGCGGTGGGTGGTGACCTAATCATGGCTCAAGGTATCAGCAAAGGGCCGCCTACCATGCGAGGGTCGTTCCGTCTTCGCCGAGTTGAGGCACTGTAGGGAGAGGCAGTTGAAGCTATTCATTAGTTGGTCTGGCAATGTGAGCCAGCAGATTGCCCAAGAAATTCGGAAGTGGCTTCCGCTGATCCTTCCGGCGATCGAACCCTTTATAACCACCACTGACATTGAGAAGGGCGCGCGCTGGCAAGGTGAGATCAGCCGCGAACTGGAAGAAAGCAACTACGGAATTGTATGCCTAACGGCGCAGAACCTGCAGTCACAATGGCTTGCATTCGAAGCGGGAGCCTTGTCCAAGCAATTGGCCGGTCGAGTTGCTACCGTCCTGTTCGGCGTAAATCATGCCGAGGTTCAGCAACCACTGAGCATGTTCCAAGGCACGCTGTTCAACGAGCAGGATGTGCGTCAGTTGATCATCAACATCAACGCGGCGGCACCACGGGAGCAGCGCAGGGAAGACGCCCAAATCGAGCGGCTTTTTCCGATGCTGTGGCCAGACCTTCGTGATCCAGTTGAGTTGATTATTCAGGCCGCAGCGCAAGCGCCCGGAGACCAACCCGCAGCACCGACACTTGATGAGTTAGCAGCAGAGATGCTTGCTCTACTCCGCCAGCAGAACTCTGTCCTGTCGTCGCCCGAGCGTTTCCTCTCGCCTGTTATTGATAGACTTGATGCGATGCTACCGCCCTCTCGTGTGGTGGAGGGTCAACGAATTAGACAACGGGTCGCACCCGTCCGCCGTCCCTGGCATCAGGAGGAAGCCAAGGATGGAGGTGATATCGCCGTGACTGAGGTGGCCGGGGACACCGAGAACGATGAGCATTCTGGTCAAGCGGAATCGGTCTAAAACAGCTTACGGTGACCGGTTGTCCGGTGTTGCCGCCATAGATTAACGCGCGTTTCGGAGCCGCAACGATGTTGGGCGCTACTGATGAGGAGAGGGAAGAGGTCGCGGGGTACTTCAAGTGGCAGGCGCCAGACCTCACAATCACTTTTCTTCAAAAAGTGTACTCGGAAGCCGTTCTTGGCCACGTCCACGATGTTTGGGACATCCATACTGACAAGGACCGCTGGTGGGTCATAACGAACCCGACCAACCTCTATTCCCAAGAGCAGTTCCCTAACCTCGACTTGGTCGTGACGTTCCACGTTGGCCTCTGCCTACGCATTCCACGTTCAGATAAACAAGACCCTGACCCGCGTCGGCTACTGCCGTTCGGAGACGTGTTCAAACAGTTGGGGCAGGCTGGCGAGGCGCTTACCCAAGCCAAAGGGCCAGCGGATTACCAAGGCATAGGAGTCAGGTGCAGGGAGACGTTGCTTTCCTTCATCGCAGCGGCGCAGGATGCTGCGGACTGGGGTGAGGGAGAGCAGCTTCAGAGAGGCAACCTTAAAGGCTGGGTGGACAGAATACTTGGCACGGCACTGATTGGGGCGGCTCAAAAGGAGCGTCGCCACCTCCTTCGTGCGCTCTTGGTGGAGGCGTGGGACTTCTCCAACTGGCTTACGCACACCAAATCTGCCTCGTGGCACGATGCGGAGATGTCCGTTACAACTACCGAGCATGCATTGGGGTTAGCAGCGTCACTCGTGGCTCGGCACATCAAGGGTGTTCCTGACGGATGCCCGGAGTGTGGCTCACCAGACCTTAACCCGGAGGAGGGTCGAAGCTCCGAGACACTGGGCGTCGTTTGGGAACGTCCCCTTTGTCGTGAGTGCGGATGGGTAGGCTCTGCGGTGCCGGTGTATGACGAGCCACCGGAGGAGACCGAAGCCATCATTCGGAGAGCCGCAATTGATGGCGAAGACGAATGTGCGATTATGGAGAGACCCTTCCGTTCCCTTCAGACACCATGAACTTTGCAAACGTGACAGCGACCCAAAAGGGCCGAACGAGCCGTTGACGTTGGTACAAAAAACCAATACAAAGCCCGCACACGGCGACGATTTAAGATGTTGATTTTGCTGATTTTATGATGGGAATATTGCCAGTCCTCTTCTGGGCACCATTCCCTAAGAAATGCAATGGGAAAGCCGATATCCACGGCTTCCCGTTTCCTCTCCGAAAAGACATTACCACCGCAGATAACGACGCCCGATCAGGCTGCCGATGGCAGTCACGGCTGCGATCGCGATCGTGTACCAAGTGGCCACGAAAAGCGGACTGTCGTCGGGGCAATGCCAGGCGTAGAGCGCCGCTGCAATCCCACCCGCCGCAAGACCGGCAGCGCCTCCCGCCAGTGATGGGCGCTGCGGTGCGCCGTTCCTCAAGGCCAGCATGAAGCCTACCAAAGGCGCAAGCGACAGCAGCGGAATGAACATCAGGCAGAAGGGGGCATTGTTGCCAATCAGGTTTGCTTCCCATGCATCCGATGGGATCACGCGCATCTCCGCGATCACTGCGACGATCAGCAGGGCAAGCGGCAGAAGCAGCGCTGCGGCGCTTGCCTTGACGGAAACCCCAGGACGCCCGATGCGGAACACGACGATGCACGCTGTCACCGCAAGCACGACGGTGAAACCGATCTTGAAGAGCACACGCGAAGTCTCGAAGATACTCCACATGTTGTGACGGATGCCGATCGTTGTCAGCAGAATGGCACCTGAGACGACGACGCCGACAACAAGCGCTAGGACGAGGATTTGCCCTAGCCGGGCACGGACCGCTGCGTCTTCGGCCAACAGGTTGATCAGGTCATTCGTCTTCACGTGTTTCACTCCGATAGAGGGCCGCCAAAGACTTCAACGCGCGATGAAGCGCGACGCGCACGGCTCCTTCAGTCATTTTAAGCCTTTCGGCTGTTTCACGCACACCGGCACCTTCCAGCGAAATCGAACGGACGATGTCGCGCTGGGGATCACGCAGCCGTGCCAGCAGATGGCTGGCGTCAAGTCGATCCATGGCATCCGTCTGCTCTTCGGCCTCAAGCGTATCTATTACGTCTTCAACCGGCACATTCACATGTCGTCCGCGCCGGCGGAGGCTGTCGATTAGCTTGTTGCGCACGATGGCCGACAGCCAAGGACCGATCGGGCGCGACGGATCCCAGGAGCTGCGCTTCAGGTGGACGGCAAGCAGCACCTCCTGGACCACGTCTTCGGCCTCGCTCGCCGGGGCGCCCAGCTGATCACACCGCCTGCGGGCCATTGCGCGTAGATGCGGCGTGACGGCGGCAAGAAAGCGGTGATAGGCCTGCGTGTCGCCTTTGAGAGCGCCACGCATCCACCCTGCCCATTCCTCTTCACGCGTCGAATGCCTCATCCGCACTATCCTCTACGGACCGCCACACGTTTTTGTTACCAACATCGGAGCCGATTTTTCGATCCGGCCGGAAGGCTTTGCTGCGCAAGCGTTTTCTCTCGCAATCGAGGACGCGGCAAGATGGGGCCGCACAAAAAATCACGACCACTGATGTAACAACTCACCGGATGCTTCCGTAGACCCCAGTGCAGGCCAATCACGGCTTGTCCCTTAAACGGAGACGGAACCATGAAAAACAGCATCGCTACCCTGGCTCTCGCGGGCTCCCTTGCTTCCGCGCTTGCAACGATCGCGGCGCCGGCGGCCTCTGCCGCCGATGCCAAGGAAAAATGCTACGGCGTCGCAATGAAAGGCCAGAACGACTGCGCCGCCGGCAAGCATGATTGTGCCGGCAAGTCGACCGTGAGCTACGACAAGGCTTCCTTCAAGCTTGTCCCCGCCGGCACCTGCACCTCGATGAAGACGCCGAAGGGTCACGGCTCGTTGATGCCGGCCTGATTGCTTATCGACATCAGTAGTTTCAAGGACCGGAGATCATCATGTCCAACGTTTCAGCAACCGTCTTTGCCGCTTCCGTGGCGACTGCTTTGTCCCTGATCGGAACCGTGCAGGTTTCTGCCGCCGATACCTCGAAAGAGAAGTGCTATGGCATCGCGCTCAAGGGGCAAAACGACTGCGCCGCCGGGCCCGGCACGACCTGCGCCGGCACATCCAAGGTCGACTATCAGCAAAACTCCTGGAAACTCGTTCCGGCGGGCACCTGCGTTTCGATGAAGACGCCGAACGGCCACGGCTCGCTGATGCAAGGTCCAGCTCCGGCCTGATCGGGGGACCAGCCACCGGCAGCGGCACTAGGGATCGTGTCGCTGCCGCCAAGAAGTTGGAGATCAGCCATGAAACCGTCCGAACTGCCGCGCCGCGCCGGCATTGGCTTCAAGCCGGAGCACTTCGTCAGCATCAATGCCGGTCGCCAGCCGATCGGCTTTTTCGAAGTGCATGCCGAGAACTACATGGGAGCGGGCGGTCCACCGCACGCCCAGTTGAGTCGATTGAGGGAAGATTACGCCCTGTCGGTCCATGGCGTCGGCCTGTCGATCGGATCGATGCAGCCGCTCGACCGGGAGCATCTCGCACGGCTGAAGGTTGTCTGCGACCGCTATGAGCCCGAGAGCTTCTCCGAACATCTCGCCTGGTCGACGCATGACAGCGTGTTTCTGAACGACCTGTTGCCGTTGCCCTACACCGAAGCGACGCTGGCGCGCGTTGTCGAGCACATCGACGAAGTGCAGAGCATGCTGAAACGGCAGATGCTGCTCGAAAACCCCGCGACCTACCTCCTGTTCGAGGAGAGCACGATCGAGGAGACGGCGTTCTTGAGTGAAATCGCGCGCAGTACAGGCTGTGGCCTGCTCCTTGATGTCAACAACGTCTTCGTTGCTTCCACCAACCACCACATGGATCCTCGCGACTATTTGGCCCGCTTCCCGATCGGTCACGTGCGCGAAATCCATTTGAGCGGTCATTCGGAAACGATCGACGATCGCGGCGCGCCGCTTCTGATCGATTCGCACGATACGGCGGTCAAGGATCCTGTCTGGGCGCTTTACGAGGAACTCATTGCCCGAACAGGGCCGGTCGCAAGCCTTGTGGAATGGGACAACGAGGTGCCGGATTGGCCTGTGCTGCGGGCAGAGGCCGAGGCTGCCGACGCTATCTTGCGCCGCGCGGCCAGTGATCTGGCTGCATAGGGGGATACGATGGGCCTCTCGACGCAGACCAATTTTGCTACTGCCTTGATAAACCCCGAGGCGCCTGTTCCTTCCGGGCTGATTGCATGGAATGGGCCGACGCCGGAGCGTCGCTTTGGCGTCTACCGCAACAATGTTGCCCTCGGTTTGATCGGTGCACTGGCCTCCCGCTTTCCAGTTGCGGAGAAGATCGTCGGTGCGGAATTCTTTGCCGCGATGGCGTCTGAGTTCATTCACCACTACCCGCCGCGTTCGCCGCTGCTTTTATCCTACGGAGATGAATTTCCCAAGTTCGTCGCCTCGTTCGAGCCAGCGACGGAAATCGCCTACCTGCCGGATGTTATTCGCCTTGAATTGGCGCGTAGTCGCGCCTACCACGCCGCCGACGCGGTCCCTTTGGATCCCAGCGTACTGGCCGCAATTGATCCGGAAAAGCTCGCAGGTCTCGTTTTTGAACCGCACCCATCCCTGTCGGTCCTACGCTCACCACATCCGGTGGTGACCATTTGGGCGATGAACGCCGGCGAGATCGAGCTCGGACCGATCGACGATTGGCAGGGCGAAGATGCCCTGGTCACCCGAGCGCATTTGAACGTCGAGGTCTGCCGGCTGCCGCCGGGTGGCGCCGCCTTCCTGGAGGCACTGGCAGCCGGCGTGTCGCTCGGCGGCTCGGTCGAGGCGGCTGTCGGCGGGGCCGCCGCATTCGACTTATCGACGAACCTCGCCGGCGCCTTGCGCGCGGGTGCATTTCGTTCCGTTCGCTAACCGACCTCTGGAGATGCAGCCATGCACAACGAAATGACGATGCCCCGCACACAGGGGCCGACACTGCCGCAGAAGTTCTATATTGGGCTGCGAGTGCTCGATCGAATTCCACATGATGTGATCGCCCTGATCTCTCGCCTGTCGATCGGTGCTGTGTTCTGGCAGTCCGGTGAGACCAAGGTCGATGGCTGGCACGTCACCGACAATGCGGTCTATCTGTTCGAGAACGAATATAAGTTGCCGCTCGTGGATCCCTGGATTGCCGCTCATCTGTCAGCTTTTGCGGAACACTTCTTCCCGTTCTTGCTGGTGATCGGCTTGGCGAGTCGCCTTTCCGCCCTTGCCCTGCTCGGCATGACCTTGGTGATCGAACTGTTCGTCTATCCCGATGCCTGGCCGACGCATGGCACCTGGGCGGTGTGCTTCCTCGTGATCATTGCCGGTGGGCCGGGGCGGATCTCGATCGACCACCTGATAGCACGCCATTTTGGCAACAACGCGCGATAGGCTCACCGGACCGGCTGGTAGTGTCCGCGCAGCGGCACCTGCGTGCCGACGCTTTCGACGCCGTCGCGATCGCAGACATAGACTAGGGTAGGTAACCCGCCGGTCCGGAAGATCTTGTTATACGAACGGCGGAGCGGACGCGTTTCCGTCCGGCAATTGTATTGCTCCTCGTCCTTCGGGTCCGGTTGGGCTTTGACGCCGGGCAGGTTTACGAAGGGATAGTCCGATTGAACGGGAGCCTCACCGGCGCGCCGCCAATCTGCAGCAAAGCTCGAGCCTGGCGCCAAGGTTGCGCCGACTGCCAAGGCGATCAACAACGCTCTCGCGAACGACATCTTGCCGGATCCAGATTCATTTCCTTCATCGAGATAGGCGCGGACACCGCGTGCATCAAGCGAGGGGCTCATTCTGCCGCCCGTCATCTCGAAAACGTGACCTCGTTCGGCCGTAGCGCTGCTACGGCGGGGATACGCGTCTTGACGGCGCAAGCGGAACGGAATTTCGTGCTGTCTGCCGTAAGTTGATCGCGACGGGAAGACGCCAGAGAGCCTGCAAGCCTATGACAGTTTCTCCCAGCAGATAGTTGCATGAATGAAGGCGCGGTACTCTATCCGTGACTTTCGCTTTGATCTAAGCAGGCCGGCCGATGGGCGCCGCGAGAGGACGGAACAGATGACGAGCTATGTATTGACGGTGACGTGCAAGTCGACGCGCGGGATCGTGGCGGCTATCGCCAACTACCTGGCGGATCAGGGTTGCAACATTATCGACTCGTCGCAATTCGACGACCTCGATACCGGAAAGTTCTTCACCCGCGTCAGCTTCATTTCCGAAGAGGGGGTCGGGCTTGCGGCGCTCAAGGAAGGGTTCAAGCCCGTCGCTGAGAAATTCGACATGGACACCGAAATCCATGATGGCGACAGTCGCATGAAGGTGCTCCTGATGGTGTCGCGCTTCGGCCACTGTTTGAACGACCTGCTCTACCGCTGGAAGATCGGCGCGCTGCCGATTGAGATCGTCGGCGTGGTCTCCAATCATTTCGACTATCAGAAGGTCGTGGTGAACCACGATATCCCCTTCCACCACATCAAGGTGACGAAGGAAAACAAGCCACAGGCGGAGGCTCAGCTCCTTGATCTCGTCGATCAAACCGGCACCGAACTGATCGTGCTCGCCCGCTACATGCAGGTTCTTTCCGATGCCATGTGCCGCAAGATGTCCGGCAGGATCATCAACATCCATCACTCGTTCCTGCCGAGCTTCAAGGGCGCCAACCCCTACAAGCAGGCCTATGAGCGCGGCGTGAAGCTGATTGGCGCCACGGCGCATTATGTCACCGCCGATCTCGACGAAGGTCCGATCATCGAGCAGGATACGGCCCGCATCACTCACGCTCAGAGTGCCGACGATTATGTCTCCATCGGCCGCGACGTCGAGAGCCAGGTGCTGGCCCGCGCTATTCATGCCCATATCCATCGTCGCGTCTTCCTGAACGGCAACCGCACCATCGTATTCCCTGCAAGCCCGGGCAGTTACGCCTCCGAGCGCATGGGCTGACAGTCGCGGCGGATTCGCCGTTATCGGCGGCGATCTCCCCGCTTGCCGGTGGCAAGGATTCGATTATCTGCTTAGTCTGCAAAATCGAATCATGCCGCGGGGGATGCCATGACTGACGAGACGCTTGCCTATCGCGCGACGTTGCCACGCCCAGACGTGACCGCCGCGGAAGCCGGCGACCTTCTCCAGTCGCGGTATGGCCTCTCAGGAACGCTCACCGAACTCGGCAGCCAGCAGGATCGCAACTATTGCCTGGATACCGGCGAGCGACGCTATGTCCTGAAGATTTGTCATGTAGCCTATGAGACTCTGGAGCTCGAAGCCCAGAATGCGGCCATCCATCACATCAGTTCGAAAGAGGGGGCGCCGCGCGTTCCGCATGTAATCCCCTCGACCGATGGACAGGACATCGTCGCGGTTACCGTCCGCGACCAGACATATCAGGTTCGGCTGCTGGAGTATCTCGAGGGCGAGGGGCTGACGCATCGCAAGCACCTACCGAAGGAGTCGGTTGCGGCACTTGGGGCGCTTTGCGCCCGTCTGGCACAATCGCTCGCCGATTTCACGCATCCAGGCCTCGATCGCAGCCTGCAATGGGACTTGCGCCGCGCCGGTCCGGTCGCCGTCCAGCTGCTGTCGGCGATTACCGACAGCGCCGCCCGCGATCGCATCGCCAAGACGATGGTATCAGCCGTGCGGCGAATCCAGCCGCTGGCGCCGTCTCTGCGGTTGCAGGCCGTGCACCATGATGTGACCGGCGACAACGTCGTCAGCCACCGCGACAGCTACGGCCGTCTGGTTCCCGACGGCGTTATCGATTTCGGCGATATCATACGCGGCTGGCTGATCGGGGATCTCGCGGTGACTTGCGCCTCGCTGTTGCATCAGGCGGATGGCGACCCGCTCTATATTCTTCCGGCGGTGAAGGCATATCACGAGGTTTATCCTCTGACCGAGGAGGAGCTGCGCGCGCTCTGGCCGCTGGTCGTCGCCCGCGCTGTCATTCTCGTCGCGAGCGGCGAGCAGCAGATCTCGGTCGACCCCGAGAACGACTATGTTCGCCGCAATCTCGAGTTGGAGCGCCGCATTTTCGATACGGCGGTCTCCGCCCCCTACGAACTGATGGAGATTGCTGTCCTGAAGGCGGTTGGTATGAGCACGACCGTGCTTTCGACGGAAGGCTGGCGTCCACTCTTTCCTGATATCGATCCGGCGACAATTTCCTTCGTCGATCTCGGCGTTTCGAGCCCGCATTTCGCCGCGGGCAACTGGTCGCAAGCCGACATGGATTGGCGCCTGCTTGCCCGCGCTGCGGCCGAGACCGGTACGTCGGCAACGCGCTATGGCGAGTACCGGTTGTCGCGTTCCAAGCTTCGCAGCGCCACGCCGCCGGCGACTTACACATTGCATTCCGACATTTGCCTTGCTGGCGGTACCACGGTTTCCGCCCCCTTCGCCGGGAAGG
The DNA here is from genome assembly GCF_024808825.1 of Rhizobium sp. BK661. Classification (NCBI taxonomy): domain Bacteria; kingdom Pseudomonadati; phylum Pseudomonadota; class Alphaproteobacteria; order Hyphomicrobiales; family Rhizobiaceae; genus Rhizobium; species Rhizobium sp. BK661. Next base: position 209,800 of record NZ_JANTYT010000001.1, read on the forward strand.
TCAGCTGGAAGAATCACCATTTCGTTCTGGCAGGCGAGGGTATCAGCCTTCATCTCGACGGTATGGAGCCCACGATTGACGATGAGGCGGACGTGGAACCAGGTCAGCCCCTCGGTGCGATCTCCGGCGAAAGCGGATCTCTCGGCGGTCTGCGGGTACAGCTCTCCACTCTTGTGGGCACCGAGCCGCCGCTGTTTTGCGCTCCTCGGGAGGCGGCTGCCTGGTCGGAATTATGCCCGTCGCCGGCAGCACTTCTGGGAACCGGCGTCGATGCACCGAAGCCGGCGTCCACGGAATTGTTCGCTCTCCGCCAAGCTCATCTTGCAAAGCCGCAGAAGCACTACTATGAGGCGCCACCGCAAATGGAGCGCGGTTGGAAGGAGCATATGTTCGATGTCGAGGGGCGAGCCTACCTCGACATGCTCAACAACGTAACGATTCTCGGTCACGGCCACCCGCGCCTGGCCGAGGCGATCAGCGAGCAATGGTTGCGGCTGAACACCAATTCACGCTTCCACTATTCAGCCATCGCGGAATTTTCAGAGCGCCTTGCCTCTCTTGCCCCCGAAGGGCTGGACGCAGTCTTTCTCGTCAACAGTGGATCGGAGGCCAACGATCTCGCGTTGCGACTGGCGTGGGCGCATACGGGGTCCAGGCATGTGCTCAGCCTGCTCGAGGCCTATCACGGTTGGTCGGTTGCAAGCGACGCCGTATCCACGTCGATCGCCGATAATCCGCAGGCCCTGACGACGCGGCCCGACTGGGTACATGCCGTTCTGTCGCCAAATACCTATCGGGGTATGTTCCGCGGTTCTGAATCAGCCACCGGGTATTTGGAAGCGGTCGTTGAGGCCCTCGAGGGCATCGACACCAAAGGTGAGGGCTTGGCGGGCTTCATCGCCGAGCCGGTCTATGGGAATGCCGGGGGCATATCGCTGCCGGATGGCTACCTCGCCGCGGTTTACGGGCAGGTTCGAGCTCGCGGCGGCGTCTGCATCGCCGACGAAATACAGGTGGGGTATGGACGGCTTGGGCATCATTTCTGGGGTTTTGAACAGCAGGGTGTCGTGCCCGACATCATCACCATTGCCAAGGGCATGGGGGACGGGCATCCGCTCGGTGCCGTCATCACCACCAAGGCGATCGCCGGTTCGCTGGAGAAGGAAGGTTATTTCTTCTCTTCGGCTGGCGGCAGTCCGGTCAGTTGCGTCGCCGGTATGACCGTGCTGGATATCATGGCCGACGAAAAGCTGCAGGAGAACGCACGTGATGTCGGCGACTACCTCAAGGGTCGCCTTGTGGCGCTGATCGCAACCTATCCGCTCGTCGGCGCCGTGCATGGCATGGGGCTCTATCTTGGATTGGAACTGGTTCGCGACAGAACGACGCTGGAGCCGGCGACGGAAGAGACCGCGGCGATCTGCAATCGACTTCTCGATCTCGGCGTCCTGATGCAGCCGACCGGCGATCACCTGAACGTGTTGAAGATCAAGCCACCGCTTTGCCTGACGCCAGAAAGCGCAGATTTCTTCGTCGACATGCTGAAAAAGGTGCTTTCGGAAGGCTGGTAAAGGGCGGTCGCCCCGTTAACCATTTCGGTCATTTCAAGGCTTACGGCTTTTTAACCAAACGCCCATTGCCGGAATCAGTGATGCTTCCTATGTCTGCTCCGTGATCGAAAGAGAGCGTCAGGCTGTCACGCGAATTGCACAAAGACTTGATAGGGTTCTTGCAGTCAATTCGAGTATGATGGAATGAAATTTTCCGAATGGTCGATTTTTTGACATGTTTCGGAATATGTTTCTGACAGACTGCGAGATATAGTCTACAGAATAGATAGATTATAGCGCAGTCATCGCCGAGTCCCACCAACGGGGCCTCAAGCAAGCGCAACGCCAACGAAAGGAACGAGACATGAATGACATCAATACTCTCGCCGATTTCCTTGGGCGATTTGTGCTTGGCAATGACCGTCCGGGCGCCCTCTCCCGCCCGAACTGTCGAATGTGACCTTCGTCCACCTCTAACGGAATCAGACAAGTCAATTCGCCATCGCCAGCGCATACCGCGCGGCAGGAGTTCTACGCATGAAAAAAGAAGTAATCGAATACGCCGGCGTTCCCGTCGGGATCGTCATCCCGGATGAGAACCGGTTGAAGTTCATCGCAGTGAAGTACCACGTTCACGACCTGGACGAGCAGCATTTCAGCTCGCCGGCGGAGGTGAAGCTTGCGATCCATGATCTGATGACCCGCCGTGACCCGAAGCCGATCCATGCCTGAGCGCATGAGACACGGCCGATCCAGCCCTGACAGATTTGAGACCGGTCTTGCCCAAAGGTGAGGCCGGTCTTGTGTTTTGACCGCTGTTGCGGTCCTATCGCGCGCTCCTGTTCAAACGAGGATGGCGCGCTTGCTCAATCTGATCACCGACATTGAAGGCGTTTCCGTCGGGCACGCGACCGACCTGAAGCTCGGTTCGGGCGTGACCGCCATCGTGTTCGACGAACCGGCCACTGCATCCGGCGTGGTATTGGGCGGCGCCCCCGGCGGTCGTGACACGAGCCTTCTCGATCCCTCGATGACGGTCGGCGCGGTGGATGCCTTCGTGCTTTCCGGCGGCTCGGCCTTTGGGCTGGATGCGGGAGGTGGTGTACAGGCTGGGCTCCGCGAGGCCGGTCGCGGCTTTCCGGTCGGCGATGTGAAGGTACCAATCGTTCCCCAGGCAATTCTCATGGATCTGCTGAACGGTGGCGACAAGGACTGGGGTCTGCAGTCGCCCTATCGCGACATGGGCTACCAAGCCTTCAAGGCGGCGGCGAAAGGGCACATTGCCCTCGGGACAGTCGGCGCGGGCGCGGGAGCGACGACCGCCACGTTCAAAGGCGGGCTCGGCTCGGCCAGCGCGGAGACCGGCACCGGATTGAAGATCGCAGCGATCGTTGCCGTCAACGCACTCGGCTCGGCGACGGTGGGCGAGGGGCCGCATTTCTGGGCGGCGCCGTTCGAACTGAACGGGGAATTTGGCGGCCTCGGATTGCCGTCACCGATCTCTGAAGCCGACACCCGCCTGCGGCTGAAAGGCGTGAACATCACCGCGACAACAATCGGCGCCATTGTCACGGATGCCGAGCTGACTAAGCAAGAGGCGCACCGGCTGGCGATCATGGCGCATGACGGTTTCGCGCGCGCCTTGCTGCCAGCTCACCTGCCGCTTGATGGCGACACTGTTTTTGCTGCTTCCACCGGCAAAAAGCCACGGCCGGACTTTCCCGCCTTTCTGGAACTCTGCCATCTCGCGACCATCGTGATGGCGCGCGCCATCGCGCGTGGCATCTACGAGGCCACCGCACTTCCGGTTGCCGGCGCGCAGCAGGCTTGGCGAGATCGCTACCCCGATCGCGCGAGATAGCCTAAAGAATAGGCTATGCCGAGAACACATGCTCGCCATTGTGTGTGCACTCCGACAATGACACCTTAGCAGCAAAAGGCCATCGCCATCGCGGCGGCCAGACAAGGGAACAGAATGAAGAAGGTTTCGCTCGTGCCGTCGGCGCAGCTGGTTAGGCGACTTTATTTTGGCGCGGCCGTGTCGGCCGGTCTGGTTGCGCTGGGGCTTACCCCGGCGGAGGCCGCCAAGACCAATCTGACCCTTGGTATGACTGTCGAACCGACTGGTCTCGACCCGACGATCGCAGCGCCTGTCGCGATCGGCCAGGTCACTTGGCAGAACGTTTTTGAAGGCCTGGTGGCAATTGACGAGTCCGGCAAGATCCAGCCCCAGCTCGCCAGGAGCTGGGAGATTTCCCCCGATGGTCTCAGCTATACGTTCAAGCTTCAGAGTGGAGTCAAATTCCACGACGGCGAGGCTTTCGATTCGGCAGCAGCAAAATTTGCGCTGGATCGCGCTCGCGGCGCTGACTCGGTAAATCCGCAAAAACGCTTCTTCGCCTCGATCGCATCCATCGAGACACCCGACCCGGAAACGCTCGTCCTGCATCTCTCCGCGCCTACAGGCAGCCTCCTCTATTGGCTGGGTTGGCCAGCCTCGGTGATGGTCGGCCCGAAGTCTGCCGCAGCGGACAAGACGACGCCCGTCGGGACCGGCCCGTTCAAGTTCGTGAACTGGGCAAAGGGCGACAAGGTCGAACTCGAGAAGAACGCCAATTATTGGAACAAGGACGTCGCGGTAAAGCTCGACAAGGTGACCTTCCGCTTCATTGCCGACCCTCAGGCGCAAGCCGCCGCGTTGAAGGCGGGCGATGTCGATGCCATTCCGGAGTTCGCGGCGCCGGAGCTGATGAGTTCATTTGACGATGATGCAAGGCTTGCGACCAAGATCGGCAACACCGAGCTGAAAGTTGTTGCCGGCATGAACAACGCCAAGAAGCCCTTCGACGACAAGCGCGTACGCCAGGCGCTGATGATGGCAATCGATCGGAAGACTGTCGTCGACGGGGCTTGGTCAGGACTCGGCACTCCGATCGGCAGCCACTATACGCCGAACGACCCGGGCTACGTCGATCTTACCGGCGTCCTGCCCTACGACCCCGAGAAGGCCAAGGCTTTGCTTGCCGAAGCCGGCTATCCCAATGGTTTCACGTTCACGATCAAGTCGCCGCAAATGGCCTATGCGCCGCGAAGTGCTGAGGTCATGCAGGCGATGCTCGCCGAAGTCGGCGTGACGATGAACATTGAGCCGACCGAATTCCCGGCCAAGTGGGTGCAGGATGTGATGAAGGATCGCGCCTATGAGATGACCATCGTCGCCCACGCCGAACCGCTCGACATCGACATCTACGCCCGTGATCCGTACTACTTCAACTACAAGAATCCGGCTTTCAACGATCTGATGAAGAAGGTGCAGGAGACCTCGGATCCCGCTGCACAAGCGAAGGTCTATGGTGAAGCTCAGAAGATTCTGGCCGATGATGTGCCGGCGCTCTATCTCTTCGTCATGCCCAAGCTCGGCGTCTGGGACAAGAAGCTGAAGGGCCTCTGGGAGAACGAGCCCATTCCCTCCAATGTTCTCGCCAACGTCTCTTGGGAAGACTGATTGCGGATGAATGACATGGCGAGGCGGCAAACAGAACCGGACCTGACATGGTAACGCTTTTGTCGCGTCGCGTCGTTGGTCTGATCGTCACGCTTGCTATCGTTTCCCTCCTCATCTTCGTCGTGACGGACCTGCTGCCGGGCGATCCCGCCTCCATTATGCTCGGAACGTCGGCCTCGCCGGAAACGCTCGCGACTCTTCGCCACGAGCTCGGCCTCGATCAGCCGCTCCTGTGGCGCTATGGCGAGTGGCTCGCCGGCGTATTCCGGGGCAATCTCGGCCAATCCTATACCTATGGTGTCCCGGTTGCTGGCCTGATCCTCGAGAGGTTGGCAGTTACGCTACCTCTTGCGCTGATCGCAATCGCGCTCTCCATTGCCATCGCCATCCCTTTGGGCGCTCTTGCGGCAGCGCATCGAGGCGGCGTGCCGGACGCCGTCGCTTCGATCTTCTCGCAGCTTGGCATCGCGGTTCCGGGATTCTGGGTGGCGCTGTTGCTGATCATGCTTTTTTCGACGGCACTCGGCTGGATGCCGGCTGGAGGATTTCCGGGATGGAGTTCCGGCACGTGGCCCGCTCTCAAGGCGCTCGTGATGCCCGCAATAGCACTTGCCTTGCCGCAAGCCGCCGTCCTGACCCGCGTCACGCGTTCTGCCGTTCTGGAAACCCTGCATGAGGACTTCACCCGAACGGCGCTTGCCAAGGGACTGTCGAAGCGTCGGGTCCTGTGGCGCCACGCGGTGCCGAACGCGCTCGTTCCTGTTTTGACAATCCTCGGCCTGCAGTTCACCTTCCTGGTCGCCGGCGCGGTTCTTGTGGAAAACGTCTTCAACCTCCCGGGCCTCGGCCGGCTTGCCTATCAGGCGCTATCGCAGCGCGACATCATCGTCATGCAGGATGTCGTGTTGTTCTTTGCCGGGCTCGTCATCGTCATGAACTTCGTCGTCGATCTCTCCTATCTTGCGATCGACCCGCGCTTGCGGAAAGGCATTTGACATGGCGCCGCTCGTATCAAGTCATACGGTTGTTCAGCGGCGGCGATTCAACGTTAGCCGGAGAATAAATTTGGTGGCCGGCGGTGGCATCGTTGCCGTTCTCATTGCCGTCGCGCTCCTGTCGCTGCTCTGGACGCCAATGCCGCCAGCGAAGATGCAGATCATTCACAAGCTGCAGCCGCCCTTGACATCAGGTGTTCTCGGCACCGACCACTTTGGCCGAGATGTTCTGTCGATGATGATGGTCGGCTGCTGGAACTCGCTTTCGATCGCCATCACCGCCGTGGCAATCGGGGGTACGATCGGTTCGATCGGGGGCATTTCGGCCGCTGCCTTGCGGGGAGCCTTCGAGGCACTGCTGATGCGTGCCTGCGATGTCGTCTTCGCGCTGCCGCCGATCCTCTCGGCGATGATGCTGGGCGCCTTTCTCGGTCCGGGCCGGCTTACCGCCATCATCGCCATTGCAACCTTCATGGTTCCCGTCTTTGCGCGTATCACGATGGCAACAGCCCTGCAGGCCTGGAGCCGGGACTATGTGCTCGCGGCCCGTGCCATCGGAAATAGCCGCTTCACGATCTCGGTCCGCCATGTGCTGCCGAACATCATGAGCCAGATCATCGTTCAGGTAACGATTCAACTTGGGTTGGCCGTGCTGACCGAAGCCGGTCTCAGTTTTCTCGGTCTCGGCATCGCGCCGCCTGCGCCGACATGGGGCCGCATGCTCGCGGATGCACAGACCTACCTTGGACTTGCGCCGTGGCTGGCGATCCTTCCGGGGCTCGCTATCGCGCTCTGCGTCTTCGGCTTCAACATGTTGGGTGACGGCCTGCGCGACATGCTCGACCCGCGCGAGGTGCGCCGCCGTTAGTCTTTGAAACCTCATAGTCCCGGATGATAGTGCCATGTCCGAAACCGATTTGACGATCCGCGAATTGAGACAGCGCTTCGCTGATCGAAGCCTGTCCCCGCTCGAATACTGGCTGGCATTGGAACGGCACATCGAGGCCTGGGAGCCCGCTATTTGTGCCCTTTACGCCTACGATCCAGAGGCGGCGCGCCAGCAGGCGAAAGCGTCCACCGATCGCTGGACTAAGGGTGCGACGCTTGGCGTGCTCGATGGTATTCCGGCGACGCTGAAGGAGCTCATCGCAACCAAGGGACAGCCGGTGCCGCTCGGGACCAGGGCCATGGACTTGGTGCCAGCGGCGGAGGATGCCCCTGCGGCTGCAAGGCTGCTCGAAGACGGCGCGGTGCTGTTTGCGAAGACGACCTGCCCGGATTACGGGATGCTCTCCTCGGGACTTTCGAGCTTCCATCGCTTGAGCCGAAATCCCTGGGATACCTCACAAAATCCCGGAGGCTCGAGCGCCGGCGCATCCGCAGCGGCGGCTGCCGGTTACGGACCCCTGCATGTCGGCACAGACATCGGCGGCTCTGTGCGGCTGCCGGCAGGCTGGACCGGGATCTTCGGTTTCAAGCCGAGCCACGGTCGCATCCCGATCGATCCGTTCTATGTCGGTCGCTGCGCTGGACCGATGACGCGGACCGTCGAAGATGCCGCCTATGCGATGGCAACGCTTTCGCGCCCGGATTGGCGGGACGGGACCAGCCTGCCGCCGAACGATTTCGATTGGATGGACCTTGATATCGACGTCCGCGGCCTAAGGATCGGGTTGATGCTCGACGCCGGATGTGGCCTTGCCGTGGACGACGAGGTGCGCGCGGGGGTTGAGGCCGCTGCGCAGAGATTCGAAGATGCGGGTGCGATTGTCATTCCCGTTCAGCCCGTCCTGACGCGGGAGATGCTGGACGGGCTGGACGCCTTCTGGCGCTCCCGCTTTTGGGCCGATATCGAGACCTTGAGCTCAGAGCGGCGGAGCAGGATATTGCCCTATGTCTACGCCTGGGCAGAAGGCGGCGCCTCGATCAGCGGCGCCGGCGCCGTCAGGGGCTTCAATCAGACGATTGAGATGCGCAAGAGTTGCGGCAGGCTGTTCACCAAGGTCGACGCTGTGATTTCGCCGACCAATCCCATCGTCTCCTATCCCGCCGATTGGGCTTCGCCGACAAACGATCCGGCGCGGCCTTTTGAGCACATCTGCTTTACGGTGCCGTGGAATATGTCGGAGCAGCCTGCCTCGTCGATCAACTGCGGATTCTCGCGATCGGGAATGCCGATCGGTCTGCAGATTGTCGGTCCGCGCTTCGACGATATGCGTGTCCTCAGACTATCGAAGGCTTTCGAGACTTGGACAGGCGGGGTGGGGTCATGGCCGCAGCCGCCGGTCAGATGACCAGGCGGCGGTAACCCGTCGGCTGCTCGTACAGCCAGCCGATGCGCTTTACGGCATCCTCGAAGTTTTCGCGTGCAACCGTCATCGTATGGCCATTGGCATGAATGATCGTTTCCGGATCTTCCAGAACGGCGACGTGACCCTTCCAGAAAACGAAATCGCCTCGCCGTAGTTCGGACCGGTCGATCGGTTCGCCGAGGGTCGCGGATTGCATGTCGGTGTCGCGTTGTGCGCTTCGCCCTGTCATCAGCATCGAAAGCTGCACAAGACCAGAGCAGTCGATGCCAAGGCCGGAGCGGCCGCCCCAGAGATAGGGGGTCTCCAGAAACCGGGTCGCGACATCCACATAGTCCCCGCCGTCGCCAGCCCCGATCGGTTGCACGTGCTTGGCAAAGATTGCCGTCCCGTCTTCAAGCATCGCATAGCGGTTGCCGCGCGTTTCGGTCTCCCCGACGATCCGGACCCTGCTGCCCATGGACAGGATGCTTTTGTAGGGTTTGCGCAGCTCGGCCTCGAGATAGAGAAATGTCCGCTGAACTGTGACGACGTGCGTGGGCTCAGCGAGCCGATCCGAAAGGGCTGTTTCCGGCAGGTAGCCGACATAGCCGTCCGAGGCGGCCTTGACCCAGCACCAGCCGTCCGCACGGTCGAACACGGTGACGTCCTCGCCGAAGAGCAGTTCGGTGTCGATTCCCTTTGCGATATCCGGCGCGGGCCTCAATCCGATGACCGGCACTGCGATGCGGGCTGGCGCACCGGCAACGAAGCGCAGGGCTTCCACTCGTCCTTCGAGCCCAGCCTCGGCGAGGTCCGGCCGGTAGGCATGCAGGCGGCGATCAAGCATCGTCATTCTATCCCTTTCATGGCGTCAGGCGACGACCCTTGTCGCGCACGAGATCGCCAAGCTTTTCCAGATAAAGCGCGCCTCCAACGGTGCGCTTTATCACCACGTTGCGCCGGTCGCGTTCGTCGCGCACGCGGTCGACCAGACCCATCTCGCCCATCGTGTCTAGCGCGCGGGTTATCACCGGCTTGGTCACATTGAGCGTCGCCGCCAGGCCACGCACGGTATGCGGCGGCGGCACCAGATAGATATGCAGCAGGATCGCCATCTGGCGCAATGTCAAATCGCGATTGTCGAGCCTGACCTGATCGAGCGTCACGCCATGCCACAAGCCGAGTGCCTGCGAGGCCGTCAGTTCGAGCGGCATGGGTCCTCCGGAAATTCGTTGCGCCCGCGTTCCATTTTCCGGCAGCTCACCGCGCGACGCAACGGGGCGTCAGATTTTGCCGCCCGTCACGGTGAATAAAATTTTAACGATCGCCGCCTAGCGCACGCTCTGCCGGATGTGATGGTAGAGCGCGCGAATGGCCTGCGCCTCGCCGCCGCCCGGAGAGTGGGGGCGCTCCGAAGGCGCCCAGCCATAGATATCGAAATGTGCCCAGCTCGTGGTGTTGGAGACGAAGCGCTTGAGGAACAAAGCCGCGGTGATGGCACCGGCCATTCCGCCCGCCGGCGCGTTCGTGATATCGGCGAATTTCGCGCGGATGTCCTTTTCGTAGCCGGCATAGAGAGGCAATCGCCACAGCGGGTCGTCGGTCTCAAGGCTTGCCTCGGTCAAATCCTGGGCAAGTTCGGCGTCATCGGTAAAGAAGGGTGGCAGGTCGGGACCGAGCGCGACGCGGGCCGCACCCGTCAGCGTCGCCATGTCGATCATGAGGTCAGGCGCATCCTCGTCCGCATAGGCAAGCGCATCTGCCAGGATCAAACGGCCCTCTGCGTCGGTGTTGTCGATCTGGACAGTCAGCCCCTTGCGGCTCCGGTAGATGTCGCCCGGACGGAAGGCGTTCGACGAGATCGAATTTTCGACGACGGGGATGATGACGCGCAGATCGACCTTGAGCTTGGCGTCCATGATCATCAGGGCGAGGCCCATGACGTTTGCGGCGCCGCCCATGTCCTTCTTCATCAGCAGCATCGAGGATGCCGGCTTGATGTCGAGACCACCGGTGTCGAAGCAAACGCCCTTGCCGACCAGCGTGATCTTGCGATGACCCTTCTTGCCCCAGCGCATTTCGAGCAGGCGCGGCGCATCCGCACTGGCGCGACCGACAGTGTGGACCAGCGGGAAGTTTTGCCTGAGATCGTCACCGCTGACGACGTTGATCTCCGCCTTGTAATGGGCGGCCAGGCCACGGAATGCCGCTTCCAGCTCGTTCGGCCCCATGTCGTTGGTCGGCGTATTGATCAGGTCGCGGGCTAGGAAGACGCCGGCCAGCTGCCGCTTGATATCCGAGCCATCGGCATCCCGCGGGATCATCAGCGTGGGGCCTGCATTCTTTTCCGATTTGTAGCGGTCGTAGCGATAGCTGCCGAGGCCGAAGCCGAGCGACAGGCGGTTGGCCGTCAGCGGCGCCGTTTCGATGTGCCAGTCGCCGGCCGGCAACGTGCGCGCAAGCTTACCGGTGATGTAGGGGTGCTCGGAGGGATTGGTGCCGAGCCCGAACAGCGCGCCGCCGAGATGACCGTCTTCTGTCGGAATGAGCAGCAGCGAGCCACTCTCGGCCTTGTAGCCCGCCTTCTTCGCCCAATCGAGTGCGATCGGATCGATCGTGCCGGTTTCGATGTGCGCCGGGGTGACGGCAAAGATCGGCAGGGTTGAGCCGCCCTTGGTGTTGAACGGGGTCGGTCTCTCGATGAACTGATAGGGGGCCATGTGTATCCTTAGGGGCGTCCGGGAATCGCATCTTAACGGTCTGTTAGGGTTAACAGACTATTGCTGGAGTGAAGATTGCGTCAAAACCTTTCCCTGTTCCGTTTTGAGGTCAGACGCCGATTTCGGATCTCAGGGACGCACGATGCCTGCTTCGGCCAATAGTTTTCTCAAAACCCGGATTTTTCAGGGCGTCGCGACCGCGCTCGTCGTGCTGGCGCTGGCCGGCTGCACGACGACCAAGGACCGGATGACGACGGGATCGATACCGACACTCACCAAGCCGGTAGAAGCGATGAACGAAGCCGAGCTGCGCGGCTCGACCGAGCGCGTCGGGCAGGCCTATGAAAAGAACCCGCGCGATGCCGTCAACGGTGTGAACTACGCGAACCTCCTGCGCATGCAAGGCCGCGACGTTCAGGCTCTTGCTGTCATGCAACAGGTTGCCATTTCCAACCCGACCGATCGTACCGTGCTGGCGGCTTATGGAAAGGCTCAGGCTGCGGCCGGTCAATTGCAGCAGGCGCTTGATACGATTGGCCGCGCGCAGACCCCGGACCGTCCGGACTGGAAGCTGACATCGGCGGAAGGCGCGATCCTCGATCAGCTCGGCCGCCCCACCGAAGCACGTCAGCGCTATCGCGAAGCCCTCGATATCCAACCCGGCGAGGCATCGATCTTGTCCAACCTCGGTATGTCCTATGTGCTGACGGGCGACCTCAGGACAGCGGAGACTTATCTGCACCAGGCCGCGGGGCAGCCTACTGCTGATAGCAGGGTCCGCCAGAATCTGGCGCTCGTCGTCGGCCTCCAGGGCCGCTTCCCCGAGGCGGAAAAGATTGCGCGCGGAGAGCTTTCGCAAGAACAGGCAGATGCCAACGTGGCCTATCTGCGCTCGATGCTGTCGCAGCAGAATTCTTGGCAAAAGCTTGCCGCCAAGGACAATAGCAGCTCAGCCACGAGCACGAACTGACATCAGCGACCGGCCAGCCCCGAGGTCACGAGTTGCACGCCGAGACCGGCCATGACCGTTCCGGCAAGACGATCGATCCATGTTTTGGCCGCCAGATATAGCCGCCTCGGATGCCTTGCCGAGAATGCGAGCGCCACCACCGCATACCAACCGGCCTCAACGGCGAAAACGCCAACTGGCACTGAGAAAATCAACCCGAGCGGAACGGTCCTCGGCAGCAAGGCAGCAAAGATACTTGCATAGACGACGATCGTCTTTGGGTTGCTGAGCTGCGTCAGGAGGGCGGTGGCGAAGCTTCGGGCGAGCGCCCGGTTATCGCTTCCCGCATCGCCGATACGGATCGGCTCGCGTGCGCCACGCCAGATTCTAACGGCGATGTAGACCAGATAGGCGCCGCCAGCCACCTTCAGGGCCAGATAAAGCCATTCGAATTGTGCAAGCAGCGCCGTCAACCCGGCCAGCGCCAAGACACTGAAGGCAACGCCGCCAATTCCCATGCCAAGCGCGGCCGCAAGTCCGTCCAGACGTGAACGCGACATCGCAATCCGTGAAACGAGGACAAAACTCGGGCCGGGGCTCATCGCCCCGATGGATAGGGCTGCGATGATGCTCAAAAAGATGCTTGCGGACGACATCGCTCGCTCCTGCTCGCTCACGGAGAGATGCCGCTGAACCTAAGCTCAACGCCGCGGGATGGCCAGTCTCGAAAACTTAGAAACTGTCCGCCACCTTGATACCGGCGGGGCCGAGGATGACGGCGACGAGAACCGGCAGGAAGAACAGGATCATCGGCACGGTCAGCTTCGGCGGCAAAGCTGCGGCCTTTTTCTCGGCCTCGTTCATGCGTTCGTCGCGACCCTCCTGCGCAAGGACGCGCAGTGCCTGTGAAATCGGCGTGCCATAGCGATCCGCCTGGATGAGGGCCTGGGTGACCGACTGCACCAACGGAATCTGCGTGCGCAGGCCGAGGTTCTCAAGCGCAACGCGCCGATCGGGAAGGAAGGAAAGCTCGGCCGTCGTCAGAATCATTTCCTCCGCCAGCGGTGGCGAGGCTTCGCCGAGTTCTTCCGATACACGACGCATGGCTGCCTCGATCGAAATACCCGACTCGACGCAGATCAGCATGAGGTCGAGCGCATCCGGCCAGGCCCGCTTGATCGAATGCTGACGCTTCCCCATCCGATTGGATATGAAGATGTTCGGGGCGTAGAAGCCCGCATAGGCGACCCCCAACGTCACCAGGAAACGCATCATCGTTGGCTTGTCGGCGAGATTGTTGAGACCGAACACCCAGAAGATTGCGAGGCCGAAGAACAGGAACGGCAGCAGAAATCGCGCCACAAGGAACATGTTCAGCGCATTTTCCGAGCGGTAACCGGCCGCGCGCAGCTTGTTCATGGTGTTTTCGTCGACCAGCGCCTCGCGGAGGTTGAACCTCTCCACGATCTGCCGAACCGAATGGTTGTTCTGGTTGCGAAGCGTGGCCTTTCCCGACGAATCGGCATTCATGCGCGCGCGTTCGCGGGCGCGGATCTGCTCGCGCTCGGTCGACACGGCCTTCATGCGCTTGCTGAGGTCACCGCGCTCGAAAAACGGAACAGCAATCGTGTACAGGCTGGCGAACACTGCGATCGCCACCAGCACTGCGATCAGCATGGAAGGGTCAGTCAGTGTGGTCGCGAGATCAGATGACATCGCCCGTCTCCATCAAATGTCGAAATTGACCATATTGCGCATGACGAAAATACCGATCGACATCCAGACGGCAGAAACGCCCATGATCAGGTGGCCGCGGGGGTCGGTAAACAGGACCAGCATATATTCGGGCGAGGTGAGGTAGACGAGCGTTGCCACGATGAACGGCAGCGCGCCGATGATGACGGCGGACGCCTTCGCTTCCATCGAAAGCGCCTTCACCTTCGCCTTCATTTTCTTTCGATCGCGCAGAACCTTTGCCAGATTGCCGATGGCTTCCGAGAGGTTGCCGCCCGCCTGCGATTGGATCGCAATGACGATGGCAAAGAAGCTCACTTCCTGCAGCGGCATGTGATTTGTCATGCGTGCACAGGCATCCGGCACGCTGAGACCGACCTGTTGCGATTCAACGACGCGCCGAAATTCGCTCTTGACCGGGTCCTTGCCTTCGTTGGCGATGAGTCGGATAGCATCGTTCAACGGCAGGCCCGATTTGATTGAACGCACGATGACGTCGAGAGCGTTGGGGAACTCGTCGAGAAACTTGTTCTGGCGTCGCTTGATCAGGAAGCCGAGCACCCAGCGCGGCAGCCCAAGTCCGGCGACAATGGGCAGGCCCAAGACAACGACAACCGAGGCGTCGGCCAGGAAGGCCACGAACATCAGGATGAAGCCGAAGATGGCGCTGAACATGTAGAAGCGCCCCGGTGTGATCTTTAAACCTGCCTGCGTCAGTCGCGATTTCAGCGACAGCTTCTTCCTGGTATTCTCCTGCTGCCGCTTTTCGAGATCCTTCAGATTGTCCTGCACCGACTTGCGACGCTTCGACATTTCCTGAACGCGGTCGCGGGCTGCCTTGACGCTGGCTTTATCTGCTTCCGCTGAGGCGACACGGTTGACGCGGCTTGCCGATTTCTTTTCGGTTTCCATCCGGGTGAAAAGAACGCCATAGCAAACAGCGCCCGCCGCAACGGCGGCGAGCACGACAATAGCCAACACGACAGGATCGAACCCGAACATTTCACTAATCCTTGGACTTGGCTTCCATTTCGTCGAGCGCGGCAGCAAGGCGCTTCTCTTCATTGAAGTAGCGGGCGCGGTCCCAGAAATGCGGCTTGCCGATGCCGGTCGACTTATGCCGGCCGACTAGCCGGCCCGAGGCGTCTTCGCCCTCGATTTCGTAGCGCATCAGGTCCTGGGTGATGATGACGTCGCCTTCCATGCCGATCACTTCGGTGATCTGCGTGATGCGGCGCGAACCATCGCGCAGGCGGGCCGCCTGGACGATGATATCGATCGAACCGGAGATGATTTCGCGCACCGTCTTTGCCGGCAGCGTGAAACCACCCATGGCGATCATCGATTCGATACGGCTCAGGCATTCGCGCGGCGAGTTCGAGTGGATCGTGCCCATCGAGCCGTCATGACCCGTGTTCATTGCCTGCAGCAGGTCGAAAACCTCGGGTCCGCGCACTTCGCCGACGATGATGCGTTCTGGTCGCATACGCAGGCAGTTCTTGACGAGATCGCGCATGGTGATTTCGCCTTCGCCTTCAATGTTCGGCGGGCGTGTTTCCAGACGCACCACATGGGGCTGCTGCAGTTGCAGTTCGGCCGTGTCTTCGCAGGTGATGACGCGCTCATCCGTATCGATATAGCGGGTGAGACAATTCAGCAGCGTCGTCTTGCCGGAGCCCGTACCACCTGAAATGACGACGTTGCAGCGAACGCGACCGATGATCTGCAGCAGTGTCGCACCTTCCGGCGTGATCGCGCCGAAGCGAACGAGCTGTTCGAGGTTAAGCTTGTCCTTCTTGAACTTGCGGATTGTAAGTGCTGGTCCGTCGATGGCGAGCGGCGGCGCAATGACGTTGACACGCGAACCGTCGGGCAGACGGGCGTCGCAGATCGGGCTCGATTCATCGACGCGGCGGCCAACCTGGCTAACAATGCGCTGGCAGATTGAAAGCAGTTGCGAATTATCACGGAAGCGGATTTCGGACTCGATCGTCTTGCCGCCGACTTCGATGAAGGTTTGCCCGGCGCCGTTGACCATGATGTCGGCGATATCGTCTCGCGCCAGCAGCGGCTCGAGAGGACCATAACCAAGGACGTCGTTGCAGATGTCTTCGAGCAGTTCTTCCTGCTCGGAAATCGACATCGCGAAGTTCTTGATCGTGATAATGTCGTTGACGATGTCGCGGATTTCTTCGCGGGCGCTCTCACCGTCGAGCTTGGCAAGCTGCGAAAGGTCGATCGTGTCGATCAGCGCGGAGAAGACCTGCGCCTTTGTATCGTAATACTCGTCGGTGCGGGCAGGGCGCTTGCGCTGCGGCGTCTGCATCGGCGGCGGCGGAACCTGCTGGCGCGGCGGTTCGCGCTGGGGCTCGACGAGAACCGCAGGTGCAGACGGGGAGGGCTGTTGCACTGGCGGAGGCGGCGCGATTGTGCCGCCCGCCTTGCCAAATCCCTCGTTTCCGCGTTTTCCGAACATGCCTTATTCCAATCTACCCTTGCGGGCGTTACTTGCGCTTCAGCAGGCCGAGCAATCTACCTTTGCGCGCCTTTCTGACGGCAATCCGCCCAGTCACGATGTGTGATACCTGCGAAAATGTTTCCGCGGTTGGCGACTTCGCATCCATCTCCGAAATCATACGGCCGCTATTGGCCGCATTCCCGAAGAGGTTGGCGTCGAACGGGATGATGGCGATCGGATCGGTCTCCAGCGGCTCGCAGAAATCCGACGGGCTGATCTCCGGCCGTTTTGGCATGCCGACTTGATTGAGAATCAGATGCGGCATCTTGTCGTTGGGCCGCATCTTGCGCAGCGCGTCCATCATGTTCTTGGCGTTGCGGAGGTTGGCGAGGTCGGGGGAGGCGCAGATGACGACCTCATCGACGCTCGCGAGCACCGAACGCGTCCATTCCGACCAGGCATGCGGTACGTCGAGGACGGTAACAGGGGCATTGCGCTGCAATACCTCGAGAACGGGCTGGAACGCTTGTCCTTCAAAGTCATAGGCGCGATCGAGAAGGGAAGGGGCCGCAAGCAGCGACAGATGCTCGGAGCACTTGGTCAGCAGGCGATCGAGAAACACCTCATCCAGACGGTCAGGTGCATAGACCGCCTCGGCGATGCCCTGGGTCGGGTCCTGGTCGAAGTCGATATTGGCTGTGCCATAAGGCAGGTCGAGATCCGCGAGGATCGTTTCCGTCGAGAATAGGTTGGAAATACCGAAGGCGCAGTTGTGGGCGATTGTCGAGGAACCAACGCCGCCCTTGGCGCCGATGAAGGCGATGCTGCGGCCAAGCGGTTCCGCATCCGGGTCAACGAAGATCGTCGCCATCGCCATCATGATGTCAGGCATGGCAACAGGCTGGACCATATACTCGGAAATGCCGTTGCGGACGAGTTCGCGATAAAGCGCGATGTCGTTGTAATAGCCGACGATAATGACTTTGGTGGAAGGGTCGCATACCGAGGCAAGCGGCGCCAATTCGGTGAGCAGATTGCCGGCTCCGGCCTTGGTCTCGAGAATGATGAGATTTGGCGTCGGCGCCGACGCGAACATGTTCGCAGCGGCTGCGATGCCGCCGCTGGTGATCCGCAAGCCGACCTTAGACATGCGGCGGTCATGGCTGCAACGCTCCATGACCCGTTGCAATTCTTCGCTCTCGCAGAAGGCGTGCACCGATATGCGCGGAAGGGGACGCATGGTTTCGAGTTCGGCCATGCGCATGGCATCCTCGGCGTTCCGCAACTCGGTGGTATTCTTGATCTCGTATTCGACGGTGCTCATCTTCAATCCTACCGATCAGAAGCTGTCGGCGCTGCCGCTGACGTCCTCGATGTTGCTCGTGCGCTCACGGTATTCCTTGATCGCCGCGTTGCGCCGGGTCGCATCGATGGGGGTCATGCCGCGGGGCGCGATCAGGTCTTCAGGATTCGCTATTTGCGCGGCCAGATTATTCTGCGTTGCGCAGCCGAAGTTGTAATAATTCTGGTTGTTGAAATCGTTGATCATATCCCGCGGCCATTGTCCGCACTGCGAGGTCATCGCCGTCGTGCCGACGAAGGTCAGACGGATGGGAGCCGCGTCTCCGATGCCAGTGGCGGCATAGGTGCTGTTGACGATTTTGGAGCTGGCGACGCCGCGGGCCGAGAGCTCTGCGCGCACTTGGCCGCGGAGCTGCCGTGCTGCGGAGGAGTTGGGCGATCCTTCGGGGGTCAATAGGTAGACCGGTCCGGTCGCCCGCGACGTATAGTTCTGCGCAAAGCCGCGGATCATGTCGCGCTGGGCGATGTTTAGACGACGATCCGTCGAAGCGACCGGGATATCGACCGATTGCTCGGCTTCGGCAACCACGATCGGGTGACGCTGACGATAGTCGTCAGGAATGCCGCCGGTCGTCAGCTGGTCGTGGGAGGCGCAGCCGGAGAGCAGGGCGGTCGCCACTGTGATCGCGGTCAGCAGCGATTTCGAAAAGCGGTATTCATACGCAGTGTTCTGCTTGTGGGCCATCGGCTGATCTCTGTGTTGTGCCATCGCTGATCCTGCTGCGCTCATTTGTAGATGAACCCGATGGAGCCATGGAATTGAGCGTCGGCGACCGGCGTTTCGCGGCCGCCGTAAACCTTGTTGACGCGGTTGAGCAGGAAAGCCGCTGCGTCGTTTTCCGGGCTGAAGTTGTCGTCCGGACGGTTGAGTTCGTTGCGGGCAACCGGGCGGACGAGATAGGGCGTCGCGATGATGACCAGCTCGGTCTCGTTACGCTCCACCGTGCGCTGCCGGAATAAAGTGCCGAGTAGGGGAATCTTGTTGACGCCGGGCGTTCCGTTCGAGGTCTGCGCAACGTCGTCGCGGATCAGACCGGCGAGCGCGATCGAACCACCGGACGGAAGTTCAACCGATGTTTCAGCCGCGCGACGCTGGTAGGTCGGAGTCGAGCCGGAAACCGAAGGCGCTGGCTCCGATACGTTCGTCTTGATCTCCAAGCTGATGCGGCCGGAGGACAGAACCACCGGCTTGAAGGCGAGATTGATGCCATAATTGTACGGGACGATCGTCACGTTACCGTCGTTGTCCGTCGTGGAATAAAGCACTTGGCCGCCGGAGTTGAACGTTGCGGCCTGCCCGGAAATCGCTGTCAGCGTCGGTTCCGCGAGCGTCTTGACCACCTTCGCCTGCTCAAGAGCGCTCAGATAGGTCGAGATATCGTATTTTCCGATCGAGCTCTTGAAGAGTGCCGCAAGACCGCCGCCGATTGTCGCCGCTGCCCCGCTCGCGCTCGGAGAGCCGAGCTGCGCGACAGTCAGTCCGCCCGAGTTCGAAACCAGATTGTCGAAGCCGAGCTGCTTCAGTACTTCCCGACGAACTTCGGCGATAGTCACCTTCAACGTGACCTGATCTTCGCCCTGGATCTGCAAAAGGTTGACGACCTGCGAGGTTTGGCGGCCCTCAGCGAACAAGGCCACGGAGCCATCTCCACCTGAACTGGTGGCCGTTTCCGTACGCGTCGTCGCTTCGCCGCCCTTCAGGAAGACCTGGGCCAAATCAGCGGCCTGTGCGGCGTCCTGGGGCGTGCGAACCGTTCCGGTCAACACGATGTTGTCCGATACGATTTCCACCTTGATGTTGGAGTCCGGAATGAAGCGCCGGAGATTGGTTTCCAAGCCGGCGACGTCACGCTCGATTGCGATATCGAGGCTGACGATCTGCTGGCCATCGGCGCCGAAGATGAAGATGTTCGTTTGCCCGACGGTTTTGCCGAAGAGATAGATGCGGCGCGAGCTACGGGTGACCGCGTCCGCCATGGACGGGTCAGAAACGAGGATATCGTGAGCGTCGACCGGCAGGTCGACGACGATCGCCTTCTTCAAACCGAGCTTCAGACTGCGGTGTGCACCAGGTCCAGCCTGAGTGATGTTAACGATCCCATCTGAAACTGCGTATGCAGCTCTTGTAGCAAGAACGCCAGGTGCGGCGCCGGAGAGCCCGATTGCAAAAGACAAGCACCCTGCCATCAAGGGCTTCATGTGGCGCGTCAAACTGCCCATTCCCATTTCCTTTACTCGGCCTTCGGCGCGCTGGCGGCGTCTGTAACGATTGAGCCTGATTTGATGACCTGGACGATGGCACTGCCGTTGTCGCCGCTGAGGAGATAGTCCGCAGCGCTGGTATCCTGTTCCTGGGCATCGGCGACCGAGCGCAAGGCCAGTGACAGCCGGTCCGCCATCTGTTGCGCAACGGCCAGCACCTTGGTTTGGTCGGGCGTCAGTTCCAGTGTTGCGGTCGTGCCGACTACGGCTTTCGAGCCGTCTTCCTTTTCCTGAATCTGCTGGTCGATCGCCAGCACGCGGACGTTGCTGAGCACGGTCTCTGTCAGATACTTGTCCGCCTCCTTGGCCTTGCGAACCATGATGACGTCGACGCGGTCGTTCGGCAGGATGAAGCCGCCGGCACCCGTCGAAACCGAGATTTCGGTTGCGACCGCACGTTTTCCGGAAGGCAGGAGCGAAGACATGATGCGGCTGTTTGAGTCGGCGATCTTTTCCGCGCGGATCGGCTCGCCCTCGAAAATCGGAAAGCGGACGACGGCACCCTGCAGGTCTTTCAGGGCATCAGGCTTGTCCGCTTCGGTGATAAAGCCCTGGACGACGCCGCTCTGTGGCCACCCCATCCAGTGAACCGCCTTGTCATCCAATCGCGCGCCGACCGGAAGGTTGGCGCTGGAGACGAGCACACTGACGGTTGGCTCCTTTTCGACCACCGATTGAACTTGGGTGACAACGGAGCCGCGGCCCGCGAGCGTCATCGCCAGCACACCAGCAAGGCCGGCAGCAACGACAGCCACTCCAAGTATCAAAAGGCGGGCGGGTCTCATCGATCATTCCTCGGGGATTCGCGGTATTCACCCGAAGAATGGCTCACAATTGGTGTAATTATGGTTAATGAAAACCTTCGATCTTAAGTTAACGGAGGCTTAAATGACGCTATTTCAGGCCTTCTAATGCCGCAACAAAGATCGGTGAGGAGGGAAAGGCAATAAAGCCGCCCGCGGCGATAGCAATACCGTATGGGATTTTCTTGGCGAGAAGAATCGAACTCGGAACCGGTAGCCCGACCGCCAGGATAACATGGGCTTGTGTACGGATCAGGAGGATCAAAAGAGTGATGATGCCGCCGAAGACGCCGACATAAACCAGAAATTCAATAAGAGCCGGGCCAAAGCCGAACCAGAGGGCCGCCGCGGCGAGCAGCTTTGCGTCGCCGCCACCCATGATATTTAGGGCGAATAGGACAAAGCAGACGGCGAGAACTGCAAACGCAGCAACCAAGTGCGTCCCCAACACAATGAAGGGCATTCCTGTCGCTGTTGCGACTCCGAGGAACGTCACAGCGAGAATTACTGACGCACGGTTGGGGATCGTCATCGTGAACAGGTCCGAGAACGCAGCGATGGCAAGGCAGAGTGGGAAAATCACAAATACGACTGCCGAGATCATTCCGTTGAATCCCCATGAATAGAAAGGCTCACAGCGTTAACTGTGAGCCCGATTTTCACTTAGGCAAAGCGCGGTCTCGCCGCCGCCTTAAGCCGCTGATCAGGGAACGGCAGCCGGAGCCTTGGAGGCTGCCGAGTTCATGGTCACGGAAAGGTTGTTGAACAGAACGTTCAACTTGCCGCCGAGTGCACTGGCGCCGGTGATGAGGGCGACGGAGATCAGCGCTGCGATCAGGCCGTATTCAATTGCGGTCGCGCCGGATTCGTCCTTCAGAAAACGGCTAACAAGCTTGGTCATGGTAACTCCTACTCCAGTTGAGGTTCAGCACGTCCGCCAACTGTTGCCGTTGATCGGATTGCCACAATTTAGCCAACGCCTGTTTCCATCAACTTAAAGAGTTGGGTTACTGGTTCGTAAACACGACTAGACGATCTAGAGTGGTAAGTATTTTCTTTCCTGGTTACTTAGAATTTGACGAAAATCTAGCATGTCGCGCAGTAATCGACGCTTGTGATGTTCCAAAGATAATCTTGCGCGAACGCGCGAGGACCGGAAAGAGGCACTTCGCTAGCGAAAAGCTGTTTCTATCTGGTTCACAAAGCCGGCATCATGGACAAATTTGAATAGGTTTAAGGCTTCATTCACCAATTTTTCTCATCCTGTTCCGTGAAATCGCCGAAACCCGAAAGAGATCGAAAATGTCGCCGAGTGGCAAGAGGATCATTCCCGCCTGCTTTTTTGCCATCCTCGGCCTAGGTGGATCCGCGCTCGCTCAACAGGACATACTGCGCGTCTACATGGATCAAGCGCGTGTTTTGAAGCTCGACCGTCCGGTAAGCAAGGTGATTGTAGGCAACGCAAAGGTGGCGGACGCAACGGTCGCTGATTCCAAGACGATCGTCCTGACCGGGCGCAGTTTCGGAACGACCAACCTTGTGCTGCTGGATGCTGACGGTAACGCAATTCTGGATGAGAGCATCCTGGTATCGATCGACGAGGCAAACACGGTCCGCGTCTTCCGCCAGACGGAGCGCTCGGTTCTTTCCTGTACCCCAAATTGCGAACAGCACAGCCAGCAAGGCGCTGAAACCGCAGCGGCGGGCGAGTGACAGCCATCAAACGACATTTTCCGTTAAACTTCTGATCCGACCTGAAACGGAAAATCAACGATCACACCTTACAACAGTGTAGTCGTAGCTGTCCTCGGATGCATGCCATGAAGGAAACGGATAACGTAGCGGACGCGACCGCCCGCCTTCATCGGTGGAAGAGGCCGCGATTGACCGCATTTTCGCGCTCGCGTGACGGTGCAGCGGCGATCGAATTCGCTCTCCTGGCTATTCCCTATTTCATGGTTGTCTTTGCCATCATCGAGACGTTCGTCGCGTTCGCCGGCGAGCAATTGGTGTCCAATGCCGTCGATACGATGAGCAGAAAGATGCGGACAGGACAGATCACACCTGCAAACACGAATGCAACGGCATTCCGGACGGCGTTCTGCAATGAGATCGCAATTCTGATAACATGCTCTTCGACAGAAGTTGCGACGCCAAGCAAGCTGTTCATCGACGTGCAGAACTTCAGCACGTTTGCCGCCGTTCCCACGACGATACCGAGAACGTCCACCAGCACCTATGCAGATATCAAGACCTCTGACTTCAAGTACCTGCCTGGCGGATCGGGTACGATCAACATGGTCAGGGCCTACTACCGCTGGCAGATTATCACCGATCTGATCCGACCTTACATTAGCAGCGTCCGCCCCACCGACGGCTCCTCCTCCTATTTCCTGATCGTCGCCACGACAGCCTTCCAGAACGAGCAGTACTGATGGTAGCTCGTGGCGCGGTGATTCAACTTCACAGTCTCGCAAGACGCTTCATTCGGGATCGCCAAGGCGTGGGCGCGATCGAATTCGCCATCCTGTTCCCGATCCTAGTGATGCTGTACGTTGGCGCCTTTGAGATCACCGTTGGTCTCAGCATCAGCAAGCGCGCCAGTCGAGCGGCTGGGATGATCACCGACATCGTGACCCAACAAAAAAGCGTGACCAAGGTCTGGCTCACCGATATGCCGGCGGTCGCCACTGCGGCGTTCGTACCCTATGGCTCTACAGGTCTCGTGGTGAAGATCACTGGCATCGCGATCGACGGTACTGCAACCGCAAAGGTGGCATGGTCCTGGGCCCAGGATGGCAGCCGTCCTTACGCATTAAATTCTGCCACGACGATACCGACCGAGATGAAGAAGGCCAATACCTTTTTGGTCCGCACCGAACTCAGCGTTCCCTATAAGCTCTTCTTGTTCGCGCCCTATTTGGTGCCGAACGACAGCACGATCACCATCAGCCGCAGCTACCTCTATCTGCCGCGGGCGAGCCCGACTGTCACGTGTGGCGATTGCTGAGGTCCCAAGCTCGTTTGCCAAGCGCCCTCCACCGTTATAAGGCTTGAGCAGCAGCAGCCCGCACTACGCGGGCCGTCAATTTTTGTCGCTGGGTGGAGCATGGCGCGAGCCTTTCTTTTTGTTCTGGATTCATTTGGTGTCGGCGGCGCGCCCGATGCGACTGCCTATGGCGATGAGGGTGCCAACACGCTCGGACACATCGCGGAATTCTGCGCGGCCGGTGCCGGTGATCGCGAGGGATTGCGCTCCGGCCCCCTCAAGCTTCCGAATATGTCAGCCCTGGGTCTGGTCCATCTTGCCAAGGCCGCCTCGGGTCGCTTCCCGGCCGGGATGCCGGTGCCAGAAAAAACCTACGCTATGTTCGGTTCCGCCAGTGAAGTTTCCCGCGGCAAGGACACGCCATCGGGTCACTGGGAGATCGCTGGGACGCCGGTGACATTCGACTGGGGGTACTTTCCGACGGAAGGCGAAGCGTTTCCGGCGCAGCTCATCGAGGCGCTCTGCAGGGCGGCTGATGTTCCAGGAATTCTGGGCAACTGCCACGCCTCCGGCACCGACATCATTGCCCGCCACGGCGAAGAGCATATCCGGACCGGAAAGCTGATTTGCTACACCTCGTCAGACTCCGTCTTCCAGGTTGCCGCGCACGAGACACATTTCGGCCTCGACAGGCTGATGACCTTTTGCGCGATCGCGCGGGCGCTGCTCGACCAATACAATATCGGTCGCGTCATCGCTCGGCCATTCGTTGGGGAAACGGCCTCGAAGTTTCAGCGCACCGGAAACCGTCGCGATTTTTCGGTGCCGCCGCCGGAGCCGACGCTTCTCGATCGGCTTGTGAAGGAAGGCCGCAAGGTCCATGCCATTGGCAAGATCGGCGACATCTTTGCGCATAAGGGTGTATCCCGAGTGATCAAGGCGAACGGCAACGAGGCGTTGATGGACGCCAGCCTCACGGCCATGGATACTGCTGAAGATGGCGAGCTGGTCTTCACCAACTTTGTCGATTTCGACATGGTCTACGGCCACCGCCGGGACGTCGCGGGCTATGCCGCTGCGCTTGAAGCCTTCGACGCCAGGCTGCCCGAGGTCGG
Source organism: Rhizobium sp. BK661 (assembly GCF_024808825.1). Taxonomy (NCBI): domain Bacteria; kingdom Pseudomonadati; phylum Pseudomonadota; class Alphaproteobacteria; order Hyphomicrobiales; family Rhizobiaceae; genus Rhizobium; species Rhizobium sp. BK661. The sequence continues at coordinate 234,533 of NZ_JANTYT010000001.1, forward strand.
CGGCAAGCTGAAGCCCGGCGACCTTGTTATTCTGACCGCTGATCACGGTTGCGACCCGACATGGCGCGGAACAGATCATACGCGCGAACGCGTGCCGATCATTGCCTACGGACCTGGAATGCGATCTCGCGATATCGGCATTCGCACCACCTACGCCGACATTGGCGAGACGATCGCCCGCCACTTGCGGATTCCGCCGGGGGCACACGGGAGAAGTTTTCTATGACGTCGCATTTGAAGAAGGTCGAGCTGCACTGCCACCTGGAGGGTGCCGCGCCACCGGCGCTGACCTTGGCGCAGGCCCGGAAATACAACATCGACATCAGCGCGTATCTCGCGGATGGCGTCTATGTCTGGCATGACTTTGCGAGCTTCCTCGAGTGCTACGACAAGGTCTCCGAGGTCTACAAGACCGAGGAAGACTATGCGCTGCTGACCGAAACATATCTGAATGAGCTCGCGGGTATCGGCACCATCTACAGCGAGCTGATCGTCTCTCCTGATCACGGCAAGCGGATCGGGCTTGGCGCCGACGCCTACATCGAGGGCGTGTGCGAAGGCATCCGTCGTGCAAAGAGCAAAAGCGGCATCGAGGCACGCCTGATCGTCACTGGTGAGAGGCATTTCGGCCCGGAAAGTGTCATCGGCGCAGCCGAATATGCCGCCAAGGCGAAAAACCCGCTGATCTCCGGCTTCAATCTTGCTGGCGAGGAGCGGATGGGTCGGGTTGCCGACTATGCACGTGCTTTCGACATCGCCCGCGATTCAGGGCTCGGCCTTACCATCCATGCTGGTGAAGTCTGCGGCGCCTTCAGCGTTGCCGATGCGCTCGACGTTGTCAGGCCTTCGCGCATCGGACATGGCGTCCGTGCGATCGAGGACACGGATCTCGTCAAGCGGCTCGCCGATCTCGGAACCGTGCTGGAGGTTTGCCCCGGCTCGAATATTGCCCTGAAGGTCTTTCCGGACTTCACATCTCACCCTTTGCGAAAGCTCAAGGAGGCTGGTGTCCGCGTGACGATCAGTTCCGACGATCCGCCGTTCTTCCATACTTCGCTGGAGCGCGAGTACGAATTGGCCGCTGACGCCTTCGGCTTCAACGATGCCGCAATCAACGAGTTGACCCGAACCGGCATCGAAGCAGCCTTCGTCGATGAGCCAACGCGCCAGGCGCTGTTTGCCCGGATGTGATCCCCCAGCCCTGGGGATCAGCGTTGCAAAATGGCCTCCGCTCTTGCGGTGGAGGCAATTTCCATGAAAGAAACATCCGATAAGAACAACGATAGGAAGGGCTCTGGCCATGGACGGCGTAACGGTCATCGATCACCCGCTTGTGCAGCACAAACTCACGATCATGCGGCGCAAGGAGACATCGACCGGGAGTTTCCGCCGACTCCTGCGTGAAATCTCGACGCTGCTCTGCTACGAAGTGACCCGCGATCTGGAGCTCACGATGGAAACCATCGAGACACCGCTGCAGACAATGGAGTCGCCGATCCTCGAAGGCAAGAAGCTTGTCTTCGCCTCGATTTTGCGTGCCGGAAACGGCCTTCTTGAAGGCATGCTCGATCTCGTGCCGTCGGCGCGCGTTTCGCATATCGGCGTCTACCGTGACCATGAAACGCTGCAGCCCGTCGAATATTATTTCAAGGCGCCTGAAGATATCTCCGAGCGCTTGATCATCGTCGTTGACCCGATGCTTGCCACCGGCAATTCGTCGATCGCCGCGATCGATAAGCTGAAGGAGCGTGGCGCGCATAACATTCGCTTCCTCTGCCTTCTGGCCGCACCTGAGGGCATCAAGAACTTCCGCGACGCGCATCCCGACGTGCCGGTCTTCACGGCCTCGATCGACAGCCACCTGAACGAGAAGGGTTACATCATGCCTGGTCTCGGCGATGCGGGCGACCGCATGTACGGCACGAAGTAATTCGCAATTCGTTTACCAAGTTCATTGTTGCCTGTGGCCCGGACAAGTTTGCCGGGCCATTGGCCTTGCTGGCATTAGCAACTTATCAGCAATTATGGCGTAGAACCTGTAAGCATGGCCACGCATGACGCGGGGTTTATACAGGAAGGATTTCTGTCCCGATGCTCGTGCGTACCGTCATTTTTGCAAGCGTTGCCGCAGTGCTTGCGACGCAAATTCCATCCATCATGGAAAAGCGCGGCGGCGAAGTGGCTCTTTCGGCCAACTTCGTTACCGGCAGCGCCGATCAGGCGCCTGCCACGGCCGCCGCTGGCGGCACAATGCGGCTTCGAGCCGACGCCCAAGGGCATTACTCCGGAGACTTCAAGATCAACGGTCGACCGGTGCAGGGTCTGATCGATACGGGCGCAACCTATGTCGCTCTGAACGAGAGCTTCGCTCGGAGGCTTGGTTATACCGGCAACCAGCTGGATTTTCGCTATTCGGTCGACACCGCCAACGGGCAGACGAAGGCAGCGCATGTGACGCTTGATCGGGTGGAAATCGGCGGCATCCGCGTGCGGGAGGTGGAAGCTTTCGTGCTGAAGGATGACGCCCTTACCTCCACGCTCGTTGGCATGAGCTTCCTCAAGAAGCTTGCTTCCTATTCCGTTGCGGACGGATCGCTCAGCCTGAAGCAATAAACGGTGACCTACGGCGTCATGACGGATCTGTGTTTCTTGCTTGGTCGGCGGTCCGCGCACTCTCTCGCGTTCCGGAGACAATGATCTCCAGGACCTCATGCTCGTCCGTGTTCTTGACGTAGCGGTCGCCCACATACTCGCCGCGCTTGAGAACCATGACGCGATCGCCTACCGCAAAAATGTCGACCAGACGATGCGAGATAATGATCTGGGCAACGCCTTGCTTCTTCAGCTCCAGCATGGTTTCGAGCAGTCGTTCGGTCGCCATGACGGAAAGGTTGGCGGTCGGCTCGTCGAGAATCACGACTCGCGGTTCAAAAGAGATCGCGCGGGCAATCGCCACGGATTGCTGGCGGCCGCCCGACAGACTCTCGACCTTCTGATAGACGGAATTCACGTCGACCTTGAGACGCTTCAGTACGCTGTCCGCCTCGGCATACATCTTTCGCCGGTCGACGAAGGGCCCCCTGAGGGGCCAGCGGCCAAGGAAGATGTTCTGGCCGACATCCATGTTCCCGCAGAGCGCGAAGTCCTGGTAGATCATTTCGATTCCTGCTTCCCGACTCTCGTGCGGGCTCTTGAAGTACACCGGCTGTCCGGCAACCAGGATTTCGCCGGCATCGCGCTGGTAGGCGCCGGTCAGGATCTTCATCAGCGTCGACTTGCCAGCCGAATTGTCGCCAACCAGCCCGAGGATCTCGCCGGGAAAAAGCGCGAGATCGACTTTGCGGAGCGCTTGCACGGCTCCGAAGGCCTTCTCGATGCCCCGCATTTCCACGATGGGCCGTAGGGGCTCTGCGTCAGCCATGGATGCGTTCTCCGGTTGGCGCAGCTGTCGCGAAACGGGCCCGCAGTCGCGCGAAGAGATTGGCCTGCCGTACCCATATGTCGATCAGCACGGCGACGATAAGGATGAGCCCGATGAAAACATTGATCCAGTGTTGGGGCATGCTGAAGCCCTGGACATTGAGCTGTAGAAGCGCCCGGACGAGCGTGATCACGGCTGCACCTGCAAGCGAGCCGATCATCGTGCCGTAACCGCCAAAGATCGATCCACCGCCGATGATGACGGAGGCAATGGCGTCAAGCTCTCGGAATTGGCCGGCAACCGGGTTGAAGCTACGGAAGTAAGCGACGTTGATGATCCCGGCCATGGTGGAGCAGAGCGCTGCCAGCATCAGGGAGAGGAAGCGCACGCGGTTGGTGTTGATGCCGGCATAGGCGGCTGCGCGGACGTTGCCACCGGCAGCGCAGACCTTCAGTCCGAATGGTGTGTAGGCAAGTATGACGCCGGCGACGAGAGCGACGAGAAACATGAAGATCGTCTGGACACTGACGACCTCTGCCACCGCGCGAACGATTCCCGACGGCAGCGAAAAGCCGAAATGCAGGAGAACGTCGTTCACCTTGCGGCCAAGCAGGTTGTAGCCCTCCGGCCAGCCGGTCAGCTGCTGGCCTGCCACGAACCAGGCGGCAAGACCGCGGGCAATGTAGAACATGCCGAGTGTGGCGATGAACGCGGGCAGCTTGAAGCCGACCGTGACGACGGCGTTGACGAGGCCGGCAGCCGTCCCCGCCAGCAGACCCATCGCCACGGCTGTAAACGGATCGGCGCCCAGTACCTTCAGGAAATAGGCGGCGGTGCTGCCGGCAAGCGCAAGCACGGCGCCCACGGAGAGATCGATATCCCCGGCTGCAATGACGTAGGTGAGCCCGACGGTAATGAGTGCAAGTTCGGTATAGTTGAGCAGGATCGCGAAGGTGTTGGGCAAGTTCCACCAGTAGTCCGGCCTCAGCGCCAAGCCGGTCAGCCAGAGCACCACAGTCAGGATGATGGCCAGCGCGTCACGGCGCGCGAGGAACTTGCCGAGCCCCGTGGCCGAGAGAGCCATGTCGGTCGCCATCGCTCCTTTGGTCTGAACGCCTTCCAGTGCCACGCCGCCGGTTTCGTAGGCCGGCGGCGGCGGTCGACCGCGGAGCCAGGCCCAAAACCGAGTCGCGATCTGACGTCGAATGAGGAAGGGCTCGATAAGCACCGCCGTGACAAGGAGCAGGCCCAGGAAAACCAATACGGCCCCGGCGGGTAAGGTAAACCTCGCGCCGACGGCAACATTCTCGCCATCGATAACGACCGTGCGCGTGATCGGCCAGCCTTCACGCAACACCTTGTCGATCAACACAACGACTGCGGCGCCGAGGCAAGACCCGAATACCCGCCCACGCCCGCCGAGGATCGATGCGCCGCCAATGACGACCGAAGCGATAACGGTCAGTTCCCAGCTGACGCCGTAGAGGGGGGTGACACCCTTGTCCTGCGCCGCTGCCAGGAGCGCGGAAAGCGTCGCGCAAAGTGATGAGAGTAGGTAAGCGCGAATTCGCACCCACCGCGTGTTGATGCCGGCATAGGCCGCAGCCTGCTCGTTGCCGCCGGTCGCGAAGGTCTCATAGCCCCACCGGGTTTTAGCGAGCACATAGGCACCGACGACGGCGACGAGGAGGAAGACTGCGATCTGGTTGTTGAAACCGAGAGTATTTATCTCTCCGAGACGGAAGAAGAGCGGGTAGTCTTTCGCCTTGCTGGAATAGTAGATCGCCTGACCGTGCGTAAGCGCGAGAACGAAGCCGCGACCGATGAAAAGCATGGTCAGCGTTGCGATGAAGGCCGGCACTCTCAGGATCGTTACAAGGATGCCGTTGAGGAGGCCAATCACGGTACCGAGCAGCAAGCAGAAGATTGCGCACTCGATGACACCGAAATCGAGAGCATCAGACGCAAAGAGCCTGGCAAAAACCACGGCGATGAGGCCGTAGGTGGAACCGACCGAAAGATCGAGATCCTTGTTGGCGATAACAAAGGTCATTCCAACGGCGATGATCCCGACACGGGATGTATCGCGCAGCAGCGCCAGGAGGGCTTCCGCAGACCCAAAAAAAGCCGGATTAACAAGAGCTCCACCGAGATAGAGCAGGGCGAGAAAGATCAGCAGCCCCGCCTCCCAGCCGCCGACGAGCTGAGGTGGCGCACGGCCTAGCGATGTCGTCGTGGGCGCCATGGTATCCACCGATCAACCTTGCCGTCGCGATGCTGGGGGATTTTGCATCCCCCGCATCGATTTCCAGGCGTTCAGAATGGCTAGTTCTCGAAGCGCTTGCCGACTTTGGCGACGTTATCCTTCGTCACCAATTGGGCACGCGTGTCCAGGTTGGCGGCGGAAATGCCGCGATCGATCTGGAGGTAAAGCTGCATGACGGGCCAGAAGCCCTGCAGGAAGGGTTGCTGTCCCAGCGAGCCAGTGAGATTTCCAGCCGCGATCCCCTCTTGCTGTGCCGGGCCGAGATCGAAACCAAAGGCGCAGAACTTGCCGGTCTTCCCCATCTGTGCGACCGCCTTCACGAGCGGCGGCGTGAAGACATTGTTGGCTGTAAACGCACCGACTGCGTCACCACGCGACTCAAATAGCGAAACAAGCGCGTTGACGGGGTCGTTCGGATTCGTGTCGATGCCAACATTCTCCGGCCCGGCATCCACCTTGAACGCGTCAAGCTTGCCGGCATCCTTCAGCGTCTTGACGATTGCGTTGAAGGCGGCGGTCACGCGATTATTGACCTCGATGTTGCCCATCGCGGTCGACGACGGCAGGAGAATCGAGCCGCTGGTCGCGCCGCTATCAAGCACGCACTTGGCAAGCGCCTCGCCTCCGATGGCTGCGGCTGACGCGTCCTGGCCGGTATGGCTTATGCCACTGCGGTTCAAGATGGTTGCGTCGAACGAGTTGGTTGTGGCGATGGGAATGCCGGCCTTCTCGGCGGCCTTGACGATGTCGTTGTAGGCACCGACTTGCGGCGTCGTCATGATGATGCCGTCGATTGTCGGGTCCTGGACAATCTGGTTCAGGATCTCGATTTCGCGCGCCGGATCGTCAACTGGTGATTCCGAGCCGAGTAACAGGATCTTGGCACCGATCATGTTGCCGGCAACGGTTGCGCCGACGTAAACGGGGTCAAAAAAGCCATTGCCTGCCGTATGCGTCACAATCGCGAAGGTCAAATGACCGTCAGCCGAATGAAAATCTTTCGTGCCGGACGCTTCCTTGGCGGCCTCGACAAAATCATAGCCGCCTACCGCTTTCTCAACGCCGCCCGACTGCGCAAATGCATGTGTAACGCCCAGCGACAGTACCGCAGCCGACGCTGCGTACAGCAAAGTCCGCCTCATGATTAGTCCTCCCTTGAGCCGAGGGAGAAAGTCGTTCGGGCGCAAATTATGGAGAGTGAAGGCCCGAGGGCTTCCTCCCATGCGCTAATATTCTGCGCAATTTCAATGCAAGTAAACGGCGAACTCATCGTAAGGGCGAATTTATACGCCGCATAAGCATCTCATGGTTGCTTTGCTGGCAAATAGCCGCCGAAGTCGTGTTTCAGGCTTCCGAAAAGGGCGTAGCGCGCCAGTCGTGCCTCCTGTTCCGCAGTTGAGTGCGTCCGCCTCAGGCAATAGCCGCAATGCGCTCGCAAACGACATCAGGGATGGCGGGATGACGCTCGCCGATCCTGTAGTTGGCAGCCAGCGCGGCGACTGACGCGTCTGCGGCATCCTCGTTGGCTGCATGTACCAGCGCAATCGGATCGCCCTGTTCGACACGGGTGCCAAGCGGCAAAATGTCGGATACACCGACCCGGTGATCGATCCTGTCCTCGGGATGCCGTCGTCCGCCCCCGAGGTCGACGACGGTCATGCCGATCTCACGAACGTCGCAGCCGGAGAGCCAACCGGATTGAGTCGCGAGAACCGCCTTGGTTACCGGCGCGTGGACAAGGTATTTGTCCGACTCTTCCAGGAGGTCTGAGGGGCCGCCGAGCAGGCGCACCATGCGGGCAAAGCATTCGGCGGCCCTACCCGACGAAACGGCGTCAGCGGCTCGCGTTTCGCCATCCTGCACTGAGGAGGCCACGCCTGATTCCATCAGCATCTCGGCCGCAAACGCCAGAACGGCAGCCTCCAGCCGGGTGTTCTTCTTCCTGCCTGCCAGAAAATCCAGGCAGTTGCGGATCTCCACGGCGTTTCCTGCCGCATCCGCCAACGGCTGGTTCATGTCGGTGATCAGCGCCGACGTCCGCACCCCCGCGCTGTTGGCGACATCGACGAGCGCGCGTGCCAGCATCTCTGCGTCTTTCGGCTCGGCCATGAAGGCGCCGGTGCCGACCTTGACGTCGAGCACCAAGGTCTGCAGTCCGGCCGCGAGCTTCTTTGAAAGGATTGAGGCAGTGATGAGAGGGATCGAGTCGACCGTCGCCGTCACATCCCTGATGGCATAGAGCTTGCCATCGGCGGGAGCAAGCGCGCCAGTCTGACCGATGATGGCGCAGCCGACATCCTTCACGACCTTGCGGAAAACCGTTGCATCAGGCGTGATGGTGTAGCCGGGAATGCTCTCGAGCTTGTCCAGGGTGCCGCCGGTGTGGCCGAGGCCACGACCCGATATCATCGGGACGGCCAGGCCGCATGCGGCCGCGATCGGCGCCAGCATCAGCGAAACATTGTCGCCGACGCCGCCTGTCGAGTGCTTGTCGGCGATCGGCCGGTCGATGTCTGTCCAGCTCAGCGTGTCGCCCGAACGCGCCATGGCCAGCGTCAGCGCCACCACCTCCTCGCGCGACATGCCCCTGAACCAGACCGCCATGGCGAAGGCGCCGATCTGCCCCTCGGAGAGCTGACCGGAAGCAAGCGCGGCGATGAACGATTGGATGTCTTCTGTGGAAAGCGTTCCGCCGTTTCGCTTCTGGCGGATGATCTCCTGAGGGATCATTTCAATAGCTCGATGCAGCGGCAGGCGCGGACTGCGTGCCGCTGAGAACGGCAAGAATGTCGTCGAGCAGTCCGGATGCGCCAAAACGGAAGGTGGATGGCATCGGCCAATCGGGTGCCAGGATCGTTTCTGCGAGGCTCAGATAGAGCGCCGCGTCGGCCACCGACCCGATACCACCCGCCGGTTTGAAGCCGACCTTTCGACCACTTTGGCGAATGACCCGAAGCATGATGTCAGCTGCTTCGAGCGTCGCATTGACGGCGACCTTGCCGGTCGACGTCTTGATGAAGTCGGCACCCGCGTCGACGGCGAGTTCGGCGGCGCGACGGATCAGCGCCGCATCCTTGATTTCGCCGGTTTCGAGAATGACCTTCAGCAGGATCGGATCCTTGCACTCGGCGCGGATGGCCGTCACCATGTCGGTAACGGCCTTGCCGCTACCCGTCATGAACTTGCGATAGGGAATGACGAGGTCGATTTCATCGGCGCCGTCGGCAATCGCCTCGCGCGTTTCGGCGGCAACGTCGGCGATTTCCATTTCGCCCGATGGGAAGTTGACCACGGTTGCGATCCGCACCGGATGAGCGGTGCCGAGTTGGGCGCGTGCGCGGGCAACGAAGCGCGGCCAAATGCAGATCGCTGCCGTGTTGCCATAAGGGGTCTGCGCCCGGGCGCACAGCGCGTCGATCTGAGCCTCGGTGCAATCATCCTTGAGGTTGGTGAGATCGAGGAGAGAGAGGGCGACAGCGGCGGTCTCCTTGCTGGAATGAGTGGTCATTGTTCGCTTTCTCCTGCAATCATCTCTCTTAGGATGGCGGCGAGGCGGGAGCCGCCGATCGGAGCCATATCCTTGGTCTCCTCATGGCTCAGTTCACCACCGGTCATGCCCGCTCCATAGTTGGTGATTACCGACGCCGCTGCAACCCTTAAGCCCAGCATTCGCGCGATAATGACCTCCGGCACGGTCGACATCCCAACCGCATCCGCGCCGAGGATACGGGCCATGCGGATTTCAGCCGGTGTCTCGAAGCTTGGGCCGGAAAACCACATGTAGACGCCCTGTGCCAAGGGGATGCCGAGTTTCTCGGCGGCCTTGCGCATCTTGTCGGCAAGGCTGGCATCATAGGCGCTCGTCATGCCGACAAAACGGCGATCGCTTTCCTCGCCGATCAGCGGGTTCATGCCAGAATAGTTGATGTGATCGCTAATCTGCATGACCGAACCGGGCGGCATGTCGTCTTGTAGCGATCCCGCGGAATTGGTCAGGATCAGGGTCTCGATGCCAAGACCCTTGAGAACTTCGATGGGCAGCCTCATCGCGCCGGCATCGCCCTTCTCATAGAAGTGCACGCGACCGGACAGCATGACAACCGGCACACCGCCAAGCGAACCGGCAACCACTTCTCCGGCATGACCCGAAACCGCGCTGACCGGGAAGCCCGGCAAGTCGCGGTATGGAATCCGTTGCGCGTCCGTCACCTCGCCGACAAGCGAACCGAGACCGGAGCCAAGCACGATACCGTAGCGCGGCGAAAGGCCGCCGAGCCTTCCGGCAAGCACGTCGAGCGCGCCGCTCATCCGAGTTCAGTCTCGAAGCTGAACGGCAGAAGTTCGTCCATGGTCATCGTCCTCTGCACGCCGACCTCATCGCAGAGGTAGATCTTCGTGTCCTTGGAGGCGAACTCCGAGATCTTCTGCCGACAGCCGCCGCAGGGTGGGCAAAGCGGCAGCTTTTCGGCGATGACAGCCATTTCGACGATCTTCTTCGCGCCGCCCATGATCATGGCGCTGATGGCCGTCGGTTCCGCGCACCAACCTTGAGGGAAAGACAAGTTCTCGATGTTGGCGCCGGTATAGACCTTTCCGTCCTCAGCGCGAATAGCCGCGCCGACCGGGAACTTCGAATAGGGAGCATGAGCGAAAGCCATGGCGCCGCGAGCGGCCTCGAAAAGATCGTGGGACATGTTCTCAACGTTCCTTCGTATAGGGGACACCACCCGCCTTGGGCGGGATTGCCACGCCGATGAAGCCGGCGAGCAGGACACAGGTCAGGATATAAGGCAGCGCCTGGAAGATCTGCACCGGCACTTCGCCGATCAGTGGCACCTGCTTGCCCTGCATGAAGTTTGCCAGCGCATCGAGAAAGCCGAAGAGCAGGCAGGCGAACATGACAGGCACCGGCTTCCATTTGGCAAAGACCAGCGCCGCAAGCGCGATGTAGCCCTTGCCGGCCGACATATCCTTGATGAAAGCCGCCGACTGCGCGATCGCGAGATAGGTTCCGGAGAAGCCGCAGAGGATGCCGGCGCACATGACGGCGCGATAGCGCAGCCAGGTGACCGAAATGCCAGCCGTGTCGACGGCGCCCGGATTCTCGCCGACGGCGCGCAGCCGCAGGCCGAAGCGCGTGCGGTAGAGGATCCACCAGGAAAGCGGAACCGCGAAGAAAGCGAGATAGGTCAGGATGTTGTTGCCGGAAATCACGTTGGCATAAAGCGGGCCGATGATCGGAATATCGCGGATGGCATCGGCGCCAGGCAGCACGATCGGCACAAAGCGAGCCTCAGGAAGCAGCTGCGGCGTGCGGCCGCCCTGGCCGAACCAGGCGCCGCCGAGAACGATCGTGATACCGGCGACGAAGAAGTTGATCGCCACGCCCGAGATGATCTGGTTGCCGCGGTTGGTGATCGAGGCGAAGCCGTGCACGAGGCTGAGCGCCACGGAGCAGACGATGCCGGCGCCGAGACCGAGCCATGGCGAACCGGTCAGGTAAGCAACGCAGGCCGCCGCAAACGCCGATCCGAGCATCTTGCCCTCGAGGCCGATATCGAAGATGCCTGCCCGCTCGGAAAACAGCCCTGCCAGCGCCGTGAAGATCAGCGGGATCGACAGGCGGATCGTGGAGCTGAGGACGCTGATGAAGATGTCATAATAATCCATCGTGCGTTCCCTCACGCGGCCTTGAACTGTTGGTAGACGCGAACCATCGCGGGGCGGAACATGTATTCAAGCGCGCCGGCAAAGAGGATCACGAGACCCTGAATGACAAGGATCATTTCGCGCGTGATATTGGGCATCTCGAAGGAGATCCAGTCGCCACCCTGATAGAGGATGCCGAAGAGGATCGCCGAGAAGATGATCCCGACCGGATGGTTTCTGCCCATCAGCGACACGGCGATACCAACGAAACCAGCACCGCCGACGAACTCCACCTGCAGACGGGCCGAGGATCCCATGACCGGATTCAGCGCCATCATGCCCGCAAGCGCGCCGGACAGCAGCATCGCAATCATGACGATGCGAGGGTAGGGGATGCCGGCATAGGCTGCCGCGCTCTGGCTGACGCCAAGCGTGCGCATCTCGAAACCGAGCTTGGTACGCCAGATCAGCAGCCAGACGAAATAGGCCGCAACCAGCGCAATGAGGAAGGAAACGTTGAACGGCGCGGCGCCGAGCTTGGCGCCGAACAGGTCCATCAGCCAGCCGAGTTTCGGCAACTGGCCGCCTTCAAGGAAGGTGCGGGTTTCCGGCGCCATCTTGCCAGGCACGATCAGCACATGCACCAGCAGGTAGACCATCAGCGCCGCGCCGATATAGTTGAACATGATGGTGGTGATGACGATGTGGCTGCCGCGCTTTGCTTGCAGGAAGGCCGGAATGAAGGCCCAGGCCGCACCAAACAGGCCAGCACCGACAACCGCTACCGGCATGGTCACATACCATGGGACATAGTGGTCGAGCGCCAGCGCTACCAGGGCGCAGCCGAGGCCGCCGAGATAGGCCTGACCTTCCGAGCCGATATTGAACAGGCCGGCATGAATGGCGACGGCAACGGAGAGGCCGGTGAAGATGAAGCTCGTCGCGTAATAAAGCGTAAAGCCGATACCTTCGCCGCTGCCAAGCGCGCCTTCTATCAGCAGCGACAGGGCCGCAAGCGGGCTCTCTCCGATCAGCCAGACGACAAAGCCGGAGATCAGGAAGGCAACGAACAGGTTCAACAGCGGGATGAGGCCGTAGTTGATCCAATTTGGAAGTGGAACGGAAGCAGTGCTCATCGAGGCCTCACGCGGCAATGCCGGCCATCATCAGGCCGAGGGTCTGTTCACCGGCATCGGGCGTCTTCTCACCGACCACGTGGCCGGCAAACATGACAAGGATACGGTCTGAAAGGGCGCGGATTTCGTCGAGTTCGACGGAGACGAGCAGGATCGCCTTGCCCGCGTCGCGCATCTCGATGATCCGGCGGTGAATGAACTCGATCGCGCCGATATCGACGCCGCGCGTCGGCTGGCCGATGATCAGGGCCGTCGGATCGCGCTCGATTTCGCGCGCCACGACGATCTTCTGCTGGTTGCCGCCGGAGAAGTTCGCTGTCTTCAGGCGCGGGTTCGGCGGACGAATGTCGTATTTCTCGATCTTCTCCATCGCGTCCTTGCGGATCGCGTCGAGATCAAGCAGCGGCCCCTTGCTGTAGCCGGGATTGCGATGGTAGCCGAGAACCGAGTTCTCGTACTCCTCGAACTTCAGCACCAGCCCCATGTGATGACGATCTTCGGGAATGTGAGCGAGGCCGAGCTCCCTGAGCCGCGCCGGATCGGCCTTGTCGATTGGCTGGTTGTCGAGGAAAATCTCGCCGGAATGCGGCTTGCGGATGCCGGCAATTGCCTCCAAGAGTTCGGACTGCCCATTGCCAGCGACGCCGGCAATACCGACGATCTCGCCGGCTCGGACGTCGAAGGAGACGTTGTCGACCATGGTGACGCCGCGATTGTCCTTAACGGTCAGGTTGCGAGCCGACAGGATCACCTTGCCTGGATTGGCTTCGCCCTTCTGCACGCGCAGCAGGACGCGGCGGCCGACCATCAGTTCGGCCAGCTCCTCGACCGTCGTCTCGGAAGTCTTGCGGGTCGCGACCATCTCGCCGCGGCGCATGACCGACACCGTATCGGTGATCGCCATGATCTCGCGTAGCTTGTGGGTGATCAGAATGACCGTCTTGCCCTGGTCGCGAAGGACGCGAAGGATCTTGAAAAGATGGTCTGCCTCGGCAGGCGTCAGCACGCCGGTCGGCTCGTCGAGGATGAGGATCTCGGCGCCGCGGTACATGGCTTTGAGGATCTCGACGCGCTGCTGCAGCCCGACCGGAAGCTCTTCAATGAGCGCATCGGGGTTCACTTCGAGGCCATAGTCCTTCTCAAGGCGGCGCAGCTCGGCGCGCGCGGAAGAAACGCCTTTGGCGAGCAGGGCGCCGCCCTCGGCACCGAGCATGATGTTCTCGAGCACCGTGAAATTGTCGACCAGCATGAAGTGCTGGTGCACCATCCCGATGCCGGTCGCGATCGCGGCCTGGCTGTCCTTGATGGTGACGGGATTGCCGTTGACGCGGATTTCACCGGCGTCGGCATGGTAGAAGCCATAGATGATCGACATCAGGGTCGATTTGCCGGCACCGTTCTCGCCGATGATGCCGTGAATCGTGCCCTTGGCGACGGTAAGATTGATGTCTTTGTTGGCATGAACGGCACCGAATTTCTTGTCGATGCCCACAAGTTCGATAGCGGGCGTGTCTGTCACAGCAGGCTCCAAATACGAAAAGGGCGTATGGCGGAACGGATCCGCCATACGCCCGTCTCAGTCACGGATCACTTCGGGCAAGCATTGTCCGAGGTATAGTCGTGAACCTTGATGGTCCCCGCGATGATGCCTTCCTTGGCCTTGTCGAGAGCAGCCTGCATGTCAGGCGTGATCAATGCCTTGTTGTTGTCGTCCATGGCGGCTGCAACGCCGTCTTCCTTGACGCCGAGCGCGAGAACGCCGGCCGTGAACTTGTCAGCCTTGACGTCGCTGAAGCCGTTGTAGACAGCAAGGTCGACGCGCTTGACCATCGAGGTCAGGACGGAGCCCGGGTGCAGATGGTTCTGGTTGCTGTCGACGCCGATCGAGAGCTTTTTGTTGTCGGCTGCTGTCTGCAGGACGCCGAGGCCGGTCGCACCGGCTGCCGCGTAGATGACATCAGCGCCCTGGTCGATCTGGTTCTTGGTGAGCTCGCCACCACGAACCGGGTCGTTCCAGGCAGCGCCCGTCGTGCCGGTCATGTTCTGGAACACTTCGACATCGGCCTTGACCGAGCGGGCGCCCTGCTCATAACCGCATTCGAACTTGCGGATCAGCGGAATGTCCATGCCGCCGACGAAGCCAACCTTGCCGGTCTTCGAAGCGAGGCCGGCCAGCGTGCCGACGAGGAAGGAGCCTTCTTCTTCCTTGTAGACGACAGAACGAACGTTCGGCTTGTCAACGACGGCGTCAACGATGACGAACTTCGTGTCGGGGAATTCGGCTGCGACCTTCTCGATTGCCGAAGTCCAGGCGAAGGAGACAGCGATAACCGGGTTGAAGCCGCGGCTCGCGAAGTTACGGATGGCCTGCTCGCCCTGGGTGTCGCCGGTCGGCTCGAAGTCGCGATAAGCGATCCCGGTTTCCTTCTTGAACTTTTCGGCGCCGTTGTAGGCTGCTTCGTTAAACGACTTATCGAACTTCCCGCCGGTGCCGTACACGAGCGCCGGCTTGACGTCGGCGGCGAGCGCCGTCGTGGACATGGCAGCCACGGCCAGGAGAGTCAGAAGGGATTTTTTCATGAGTTGCAGCCCTATTGTTTCTAATTGTTTGGGTCCTCCCGCAAGCCGTTTAGGCATGTCTGCGGAACCACCGACCTCCCCCCGGAGGCCTGGCTGGGCGCATCCTTGCATGGCTCAAAAAAAAATTCACGAGAAATTTTTCGACTGGTAAAGATTTGCCGCAATTGCCAAAAATCAGCTCACGCGGGCTGAATTTTGTACAAAATCATCACCGGCTTGCGATTTTTCTCGGCAAATTTGGGTTCGCCAAGACCGCTTGTCATGCCGCAAAGCGGCCAGCCACCGAGGGCTTCTTGTAGCCCACCATCCACAACATCAGCGACAGCACCAGGAACACGGCAAAGGCCGGCTGGAGCATCAGCCACTGGAAGGCAAGCGTGTAGAAGCGCGGATGGATGTAATAGGCGATGGTCGATTGAAGGGTTTCCAGCGACGAGGGGCTAAGGTCCTGCCATGCGTCACCCATGGGAGTGATAACTACCGACGACGCGGCAACGGACTGAATGGAATCAATCGTACCGGCGATGACGGCGACGGCCAGCGCAACGAGACTTGCCAAACGCAAAAGGAAACGCATCAAACTCTCCGGCGATCAAACATGCCAGGCATTTTCCTGGCCAGCCGCGCCATTCGTCAACCTCTACAAAAGATAGTTATGGAGGGGTGGAGCTACAATGGAGGGCCAGAGCGCACTTTTACCGGAAGAAGTCAAAAAACTGTTAGATTTGGGTTGATCGGCAAAAATTCATCGGTATATATCGCGCCGTTCCGACGATTTGCATCTTCGCCGATGCAGACCGCCAAAGGACAGGTGGCCGAGTGGTTGAAGGCGCACGCCTGGAACGCGTGTGTACGTGAAAGCGTACCGAGGGTTCGAATCCCTCTCTGTCCGCCATTTGGCTTTCCGAGGATTGCGTCATTTCAGCTGCCTAGCGGCAAGCTTGCGCCTAGCATCCGTGTTTCAGCCCGCATTTCCTGGTCGATTGTCTGAGCCAGCTTTTCGCGAGTACTGACGCTGCACCTCGCAAAGCAACGACGTAGGGTGGAGTGACGGCAGCCTTCAGACGAGCCGCCATAAGGAAAAAGGTCGGAACGATATCGTGCCGACCTTCCTCAATCCGCCGCGACCATGGGCTGCCAGTACCTCCGTGGTCAGCCTATCGAAGGCGAATTCCGTAAGTCGAATGTAGCGCTTTGGGAAAGGAACTCAAGCACCCCTTATGGACGATGCGGCTGTAACGTATACCAACCGTGACCGGCGATTGTTGGTACGAACGGATCATTCGCTGTGGAGGCGGCGTTAGCGGCTGTTGTCCCCAGCCATTCGCCTGAAACCAAGAGGCCCTGCTCCAACAGCAAGGCCTCTTGTCAGTACGCGCTCGAACGCCACGCGGGCAAGCTAGCGCCCTGTTATCCGGCGGCCGTGCTGCGGGCTCGTTTCGGCAGTTTCCAGCCAGGCCGCACGAAGTGGCAGGTGTAGCCATTGGGAATGCGTTCCAGATAGTCCTGATGTTCAGGCTCCGCTTCCCAGAAGTCGCTGACCGGAACAACTTCCGTGACGACCTTTCCGGGCCACAGGCCGGAGGCATCGACGTCGGCAATGGTGTCCTCGGCGTTCGCTTGCTGAGCGTCGTCGGCGTAGAAGATCGCCGATCGGTAGCTGGCGCCGATATCGTTACCTTGCCGGTTCATTGTCGTCGGATCATGGATCTGGAAGAAGAATTCGAGGATGTCGCGGTAGCTGGTCTTCGCCGGGTCGAACAGGATCTCGATCGCCTCGGCGTGGTTGCCATGATTCCGGTAGGTCGCATTGGCGACCTCGCCACCGGTATAGCCCACGCGAGTGGATACGACGCCAGGGAGCCGCCTGATGAGGTCCTGCATGCCCCAGAAGCAACCGCCCGCCAGTACCGCACGCTCTACAGTCATTGGAAACGTCCTTTCCAGTCAAACAATGGGCACAGACATCTGCGACCATTTCTTGGGCCATAGATGGGGATTGGCGCCCCATTTTGCCAGACCGCGTTTTGCCGTCTGCTTTTCAGGGCTAGCGGCTCAAGCTACCGCTTCATGTCGGGGCAGACATAGGGAGCCTTGACGGCGGCATAACTGCGCTCGACGAGATCCTTCACCGCGGAGATTTGAAGAGTGAGCCTATCAGTAGAGATCGTCTTGATCTTGGCCAGTATGATCGCGCCGTCCTCATCCCATGAAATCTCGTTGGCCGACGGCTGTTTCCATGACCTGAGAGCGTAGGTTTCCCAGCAAGAGTCGATAAGGAGTTTGCCTTTCGGCAAAAAGATCATCATTGGGCCTGGCAGACCGGATTGCGATTTGGTCTCCGTCCAAGGCGTACCAATCAGCGGGGACGCTGCAGACTTCTCGGCAGCAAGGGTCGGCGTTTGCACGGGATGGCGGGTCCTCGAACGGCCAGGAAATCTGCGCAGCCGATTGGGTCCTGCGGTTCAACCAATGCAACACCGGGTAGCAAGTCGGATCGGGTGTCGAGCCGTCCTCCGCCGTAAAATATGTCCCGGGGATCTGCGCGGAAGACTCGCGCTTAGCGCCTACACAAATACCGCCTGATCGACGCGATCCTCCGTACCGAAGAACTTCAGATAGCGTTGAACCTCCGCCGGGTCGCCGGTTGCCTTCTGCGGATTGTCCGATAGCTTCACGGCCGGGCGGCCGTTGGCGTCAATGACCTTGCAGACGATGGAGATGGGATTGAGCCCGGAGATCTCAGTCGGCGCGCAGCCGGCGAAGTCGTTGGTGAGGTTGGTGCCCCAGCCGAAACTCATCCGCACCTTGCCTTCGAAGTGCTTGTAGGTGTGGATGATCGCGTCGACATCGAGGCCATCCGAGAAAATAAGCAGCTTCTGGCGCGGATCGCGGCCCATCTTCTTCCACCATTCGATGATCTTCTCGCCGCCTTCGACGGGCGGTGCGCTGTCAGGTCGGAAGCCCGTCCAATCGGCGACCCATTCGGGCGCGTCGCGCAGGAACGCTGCCGTTCCGAACGCATCCGGCAACACGATCAGCAGGTTGCCGCCATAGAGCTTGTTCCAGTCCCGCAGCACCTTGTAGGGTGCGTTGTGCAGTTCCTTTTCGGTCTGGGCAAGGGCCGCGGCCACCATCGGCAGCTCGTGGGCGTTCGTGCCGACCGCTTCGAGATCTGAATCCATGGCGAGCAGCACGTTGCTGGTACCGGTGAAGGCAGGCCCGATGCCTTCCTTCAAGGCCTCGACGCACCAGCGCTGCCAAAGGAAGCTGTGGCGGCGGCGCGTACCGAAGTCGGAGATCCGCAGGCCAGGCAATTCGCGCAGCCGCTCCACCTTTTCCCACATCCGCGCTTTCGCGCGGGCATAAAGCACATCGAGCGTAAACGGTCCAAGCGCTTTCATGGCGGAGCGCGACCGCAGCTCGTTGATGATGGCGAGCGCTGGGATTTCCCACATGGTCGTGTCCTTCCACGATCCATGGAAGTCGAGCACGTACTGCCCGTCACGTTTCGACAGTTCGTATTCCGGCAGCTGGAAATGCGAGAGCCAGGCAAGGAACTCAGGCTCGAAAATCTGCGCGCGGCCGTAGAAGCTGTTACCAGCGAGCCAGATCGTTTCCTTCTTGGAGAGACGCAGGGTGCGGGCATGGTCGAGCTGCTCGCGCAGTTCGCCCTCGTCGATCTCTTCGGCCAAAAGCACGCGCTTGGTGCGGTTTATGAGCGTGAAGGTGGCGTTGACCTCAGGGTAGAGCTTCCAGATCATCTGCAGCATCAGCAGCTTATAGAAGTCCGTGTCGATCAGGCTGCGAACAATCGGATCGAGCTTCCAGGTGTGATTGTAGACGCGCCGCGCGATATCAGTCTTGGCCATGTACTCCGCCCATTCCCAAGCCGGGTAAGGTGCGCCGACCGGCGCACGAAAACCGGCTCGTGTGCTTTTCTTATCGAAAAATCAGCCGGTAAAGTCCAGCGCAAACAGAAAAGCACCCTGCCGGCGGTCCGACAGGATGCGTGGTAGTGACCGCCTTGACCCGCCCGCTCCTATTGTGCAGGAGGCTTGGGCGTTGCCGGCGCCGTGTTCGAGGCTGGCGGCTGAGTCGGTGTCTCGGTCGGCACCGCATTGCCGTTTTGCAGCGAGGGCGATGGTGTCGGTGCTAATTGCTGCGACTGGATCTGCTGTCCTGGCTGCTGGGGAGCGACATCCGCTGACTCTTTCTTGCCCCAGATTTCGACGGGAATCCATACGATGAAGGCGAGCACCAGCGCGACGATCAGGACCATGAGAATCCGGGTTCCCGTCCGGCCGTGTTTTGCCTTCACAGGTGAAATCGTCTCCTCGGCATGAAGCTTGCCGTCCGCTTCTTCCCAGCGCGTTTCCGTCTGCTGAGCCATGCTTGCCTCCTTCCGATGTCGCGCAAGCCGTCATCGGCTCGCCACCTCACCTCGGAGAAAAACGAACGGAAAGCAGCATGGTTCCGGCGCTTAGTAACCCATCTGCCGATCGACGACGAATTGCAGCGGCTCGCCGCCCTCGTAGCGGGCGATCTGGCGCTCGACGTGGCGGAAGAGCGCTGTCTCATCGGAAACTGCCGCATCGTGCGGCGTGATGAACACGTTTTCGAGCCCCCAGAGCGGATCGTCGGAGGCAAGCGGCTCGACTGCGAAGACGTCGATCGACGCGCCGCCGAGCACGCCGCCCTTAATCGCGGCGACGATGTCCGATTGCACCTGGCTCTTGCCGCGGCCTGCATTGATGAACACAGGCTTGCCGAGCGCACCACCCTGCCGCAGCTTCGAAAATAGCGCGGCATTGTAGAAGCCTGTCGTCTCCGGTGTCAGCGGCAGCAGGCCGACGAGGAAATCGGTCTTGGAGAGGAATTCATCGAGCTGGCTGGAATTGTAGGTTTCGACGCCGTCGATCTCCTTGCGGCTGCGCGACCAGCCGATGACATTGAAGCCCATGACCTTCAGCTTGTACGCTGCATCCTGGCCGAGCACGCCAAGGCCCATGATGCCGACGGTGATTTCGGCGGCCTCGGGCGGAACCAGCTTGCCCCAGATGCGCGCCCGCTGATCCTTGTCGTGCTGATGCTGCTGGCGGAGATGCATGAGGCACTGCATCACCACCCATTCGCTCATTCGCGTCGTCAGGCTGCGGTCGGAGAAGCGAATGATCGGGACGTCGGGCAGCCCCGGCAGGTTCATGAAGCTGTCGACGCCGGCGCCACCGGAGAAGATGACCTTCAGATTGGGCGCGCGGCTGAAAAGATCCGCGTCCGGCTTCCAGAGCAGCGCATAGTCGATGCCGGTCAGGTCGCGATCCTTGTTGGCGGGATCGGCGAGGTTGATGCTGCCGCGATCCGCAAAGGCCGTTTTCAGGATGCGGGCAACGGTTTCGGGGTCGAACTTGAGATCGACGAGAATGGGCGGTCTTGCGGACATGATCGTCTTTACTGTTGGACGGCGGGCGTCGGCACCGCCTCGATGTTGAAGGCGGCAGCCATCAGCGCCTTGGTATAGTCATCCTTCGGCGCACCGAAGATATCGGCGGACGATCCCTGTTCAACGACCTTGCCGAAGCGCATGACGATGACGTCGTTTGCCAGCGCCTTCACCACCTTCAGGTCGTGGCTGATGAAGAGGTAGGCGAGATCGTGCTTCTTCTGCAGATCTCGCAGGAGATCGACGACTTGCGCCTGGACGCTCATGTCGAGCGCCGAGGTCGGCTCGTCCAGCATCACGAAGCGTGGTTTCAGTACCATGGCGCGGGCTATGGCGATGCGCTGGCGCTGCCCGCCGGAGAATTCGTGCGGATAGCGCCAACGGGTCAGCGGATCGAGCCCGACCTCCTCCAGCGCCCAGCAGACCCGGCTGTCGCGCTCTTCATAGGAGAGCGACCGCTCATGCACCTTCAGACCCTCGGCAATGATGTCGCCGACCGACATGCGCGGGCTGAGCGAGCCATACGGATCCTGGAACACGACCTGCAGCTGGTTTCGCAGCGGTCGCATTTCCGTAAATGAATAGCTGGCTATATCCTCGCCGACGAAGCTGATCCGGCCCTGCGAGGAGATCAGCCGTGTCAGCGCGAGGCCGAGCGTCGTCTTGCCGGAACCGGATTCACCGACGACGCCGAGCGTCTGGCCAGCGCGCAGCTGCAGGTCGATGCCGTCGACGGCCTTCACATGATCGACGACCTTGCGCATCAGCCCGGCCTTGATCGGGAACCAGACGCGGATGTCGGATCCCTGCATCACGATCGGCTTCGAGGAATCGGCAACCGGTGGTTCACCGCGCGGCTCGGAGGCGAGCAGATGCCGCGTGTACTCATGCTTCGGATTGCGGAAGACTTCTTCCACCGTGCCGGTCTCGACGATCTTGCCTTTGGTCATGACGCAGACCCGATCGGCGAACTTGCGCACGATGCCGAGGTCGTGGGTGATGAACAGCATGGACATGCCATGCTGACCCTTCAGCTGCCGCAGCAATTCGAGGATCTGCGCCTGCACGGTGACGTCGAGCGCGGTCGTCGGCTCGTCGGCGATCAAAAGCTCCGGTCGGTTGGCGAGCGCCATGGCGATCATCACGCGTTGCCGCTGGCCGCCGGAAAGCTCGTGCGGATAGGCTTTCAGCCGCTTTTCCGGCTCGCGGATGCCGACCTGGTTCAGCAGTTCGAGTACCTTGGTGCGTGCCGCCTGACCGGTCACGCCCTGGTGCAGCTCGAGAATCTCTGCGATCTGCTTTTCGATCGTGTGCAGCGGGTTGAGCGATGTCATCGGCTCCTGGAAGATCATCGTGATGTCGTTGCCGCGCACCTCGCGCAACGCCTTGTCGGATGCCTTCAGGAGGTCTTTGCCCTTGAACAGGATTTCGCCGGAGGGATGGCTGGCCGCGGGGTAGGGGAGCAGCCGCAGGATCGAGTTGGCGGAGACCGACTTGCCCGAACCGGACTCCCCGACCAGCGCCACGACCTCGCCCTTGCGGATATCGAAAGAAACGTGATCGACAGCCAGCGATGTATCGCCGCCCTGGTGGAATGCCACCGAAAGATCGCGAACGGACAGCAGTGTTTCGGCAGCGTCACTCATTGAAACGTCTTCCTGGGATCGAATGCGTCACGAACCGCCTCGCCGATGAAGATCAACAGCGACAGCATGATCGACATGGTGAAGAACGCGGTCAGTCCGAGCCACGGCGCCTGCAGGTTGGCCTTGCCCTGTGCGATCATCTCGCCGAGCGACGGCGAGCCCGGCGGCATGCCGAAGCCGAGGAAGTCGAGCGAGGTCAGCGTGGTGATCGAGCCCGACAGGATGAACGGCAGGAAAGTCAGCGTCGCCACCATCGCGTTCGGCAGAAGATGCCGCCACATGATCGTCCTGTTGCCGACGCCCAGCGCTCTCGCCGCTCTGACATACTCGAAATTGCGCGCCCGCAGGAACTCGGCGCGTACGACGCCGACGAAGCCGACCCAGGAGAAGAGCAGCATGATCCCAAGCAGCACGAAGAAGCCGGGCGGCAGGATCGCCGCGATAATCAGCAGAATGTAGAGCACCGGCATCGACGACCAGATCTCGATGAAGCGCTGCAGTAAGAGGTCCGTCCAGCCGCCGAAATAGCCCTGGATCGCACCGGCGGTGACGCCAATGACGGCCGAGCAGATCGTCAGTACCAGGCCGAAGAGCACGGAGATGCGGAAGCCGTAGATGACGCGGGCAAGCACGTCACGCGCCTGATCGTCCGTGCCGAGCCAATTGAGGTTGCCGAAGTTGCAGCCGGGATCGGAAGCACCCTGCGGATATCCGGAGCAGCGCTCCTCCTTGCTCATCATCCAGAAGGGCGCCGTCGGCGCCGAATGCGGGATGTTCGAGTTGACGGACCGATAGGAGTAGTGGATCGGCGGCCAGATCATCCAGCCGTTGGCATTGATCTCGTCCGAGATCACGTCGGAGCGGTAATCGGTTTCCGCCAGAAACCCGCCGAACTTCTCCTCGGGGTAGTTGACCAGCACAGGGAACAGGATCTCGCCCTTGTAGGAGGCGATGATCGGCCGGTCGTTGGCGATGAACTCGGCAAACAGGCTGAGCACGAACAGCACGAGGAACAGCCACAAGGACCAGTAGCCGCGCCGGTTGGCCTTGAAGTTCTTCCAGCGCCTGATGTTGGTCGGCGACAGCAGCCCCTTGCGCGGCGGCTTGACCGGCGTTGCGGTCGTCGGATTGGCGGCGGTGTCCATCACACATCCCTCCGCTCGAAGTCGATGCGCGGATCGATCCATGTGTAGATCAGGTCGGAAACCAGGCTGACGAACAGGCCGAGCAGCGAGAAGATGTAAAGGGTCGCAAAGACGATCGGGTAGTCGCGGTTGACCACTGAGAGATAGCCGAGCCGCCCCAGCCCATCGAGCGAGAAGATGTTCTCGATCAGCAGCGAGCCGGTGAAGAAGGCGGAGATGAAGGCGCCGGGGAAACCGGCGATGATGATCAGCATGGCGTTGCGGAACACATGGCCGTAAAGCACCTGCCGTTCGTTCAGCCCCTTCGCCCGCGCTGTCACCACATATTGCTTCTTGATCTCCTCGATGAAGGAGTTCTTGGTCAGCAGCGTTGTCGTTGCAAAGGCGGCCAGCGAAAGCGAGATCAGCGGCAGCGTCAGGTGCCAGAAGTAGTCGAGCGGCTTCTGCCACCAGGCGAGCTGGTCGAAATTGTCGGAGACGAGGCCACGCAGCGGGAACCAGTCATAGAAGGATCCGCCGGCAAAGAGCACGATCAGCAGGATACCGAACAGGAAGCTCGGGACGGCGTAGCCAATGATGATGATACCCGAGGTCCAGACGTCGAAGGTCGAGCCGTCCTTGACCGCCTTGCGGATGCCGAGCGGGATCGAGATACCGTAGGAAAAGATCATGATCCAGATGCCGAGCGAGGCGGAAACCGGCAATTTTTCCTTGATCAGTTCGAGAACCGTGGTGTTGCGGAAGAAGCTCTCGCCGAAGTCGAAGCGGATGTAGTTCCACATCATCTCGCCGAAGCGCGTCAGCGGCGGCTTGTCGAAGCCGAACTGCTTTTCGAGCTTCTTGATCAGTTCAGGATCAAGCCCCTGCGCGCCGCGGTACTTCGAGCCGCCTTCGTCGAGGCCACCGCCGCCGAGAAGATCGCCGCCACCGCCTGAAAGCCGCGAGTCGGCGCCTTGCGCATCGCCGGTCAGCTGCGCAATTACCTGCTCGACCGGACCGCCCGGCGCGAACTGGATGACGGTGAATGAGATAGCCATGATGCCGATAATGGTCGGGATCATCAGAAGCAGGCGGCGAAGGATATAGGCTCCCATCAGCGAGCGGCCTCCGGGGGTTTCTGTCGTAGGCTGTCCAGTCTAACGCCGCTCAATCGTCAACCTTCCTTTGCCGGTCAGTCCCGGCACTGATCATGTCCGAAGTGATTCGGTTGGCCCATTTGGAGCCCAGCCGTCAGGCCAATGCAAGTCCGCTCATTTCTTGGCGGAAGACGACCACCAGACATCAGGGAAACCGGTCGAGTAGGTCGGATATTCGGCCGGCCGGGTGATCGTGTTCCAGTAGGTGATCGACTGCGTATCGCGGTAGAACAGCGGTACTACGTAGTGGCCCGCCAACAGCACGCGGTCGAGCGCCTTGATCGCCGCCACCTGCTCGTCTCGATCAGGCGCGAAGATCACCATGCGGATCAGCGCGTCGATTGCTGGGTCTGAAATGCCGGCATAGTTGCGCGAGCCCTGCTGGTTGGAGGAGCCGGAACCCCAGTAGTCCGCCTGTTCGTTGCCGGGGTTCATCGTCTCGGCCCACACGTTCCAGATCATGTCGTAGTCGAAGCTGCGCACGCGATTGGTATATTGCGAGGCGTCGACGGTGCGCACCCGCACATCTATGCCGATCTTCTTGAGGTTGTTGGCATAGGGCACGGCCCAGCGCTCGAAGATCGGGCTCGACAGCAGGATCTCGAAGCTCATCGGCTTGCCGGTCTGCGTGTTGACCATGCGGTTGCCCTTGATCTCCCAGCCGGCTTCCTTCAGCAGCTTGATCGCGGTGCGCAGGTTATCGCGGCTCTTCTGCGGGTCGCCGCCGACAGGGTTTGAATAGGTCGTGGTGAAAATCGAAGGCGAGAGCTTGTCCTTGAGGCCGGTGAGGATTTCGAGCTCGCGCCCCTGGGGTAGGCCGGAGGAAGCAAGCTCGGTATTCCAGAAATAGCTGTCGATGCGCTTGTAGCTATTGAAGGCGACAGTGCGGTTCAGTTCCTCGAAATCGAAACCGTAATTCAGCGCCTCGCGCACCTTCTCGTCCTTGAACGTGTCACGGCGGGTGTTCAGCACCATGGCCTGCATGATGCCGGTGGCGCGCAGTGCGTTCGGCACGTCCTCTTTCTTCACGCGGCCTTCCTTGACGGCGGGGAAATCATAGCCGGTCGCCCAGCGCGCGGCGAGAGTCTCCTGCCAGAAGTCGCTGTTGCCGGCGCGGAAGGCTTCGAACTCAACGTCACGGTCGGCATAGTAGGTGTAGGTGATCGAGCCGAAATTGTTCTGCCCGACATTCACGTTGAGGTCCTTGCCCCAATAGTCGTCGCGCAGCTCGTAGCGGATCGTCGCCCCTGCCGAGAATGCGGCGATCTTGTAAGGCCCGGAGCCCATGACCGGTTCCAGCGTCGTCTTGGCGATATCGCGCGGCTTGCCGTCGGCCCCCGTGCCTTCCCACCAGTGCTTCGGCACCACCACGAGCTGACCTAGGATATTGGGAAGCTCCTTGTTGTTCTTCTCGTCGAAGGTGAAGGTCACGTCGCGCTCGCCCGATTTCTCGGCCTTGACCACATGCTTGTAGTAGTTGGAAGCGAGCGGGTTGAGCTCCTTGACCTTGTCGAAGCTGAAGATCACGTCCTCAGGCGTGACGGGCTTGCCATCCGCCCACTTCGCCTCGGCGCGCAGCCGGAACGTCGCGCTCGAGACGTCGTCGGGATAGGAAAGCCCTTCCGCAAGCAGCCCGTAGGAGGCGAGCAGCTCGTCGTCCGCCGATTTCATCAGCGTCTCGAACGGCAGCGTCAGGCCGACCGCTGTTTGGCCCTTAGAAAGCAGCGGGTTGAACGTGTCGTAGGTGCCGGATGCCGATAACCTGAGATTACCGCCCTTCGGCGCATCCGGATTGACGTAGTCGAAATGTTTGAAGCCCGGCTTGTATTTCAGCTCGCTGATGACGGAACTGCCGATGCGGAAATTTGGCTCCTGGGCAACGGCCTGCACGGGCAACGCTATTGTGCCGAGAAGAGAAAAGACCACAGCAAGTTTCGACCACGTAAGCGCCATTCGCCAACCCCGATTGTTTTTCTGCTTTCGCCGACAATAGGCGAAAAGCAGGCGAAAAACAGGTGATGTGGGAGTTTTTGTCTGGCTCGCGAGATCGTGACCATTTGTTGCTCGGGCAAGCCTGGCTCATTCCCTGCTGTGCAAAACATCGATTCACCAAAATTGCTTTTCACGGTAGATTCGATTGCAAATCACTCGGCCTTGCGCCGCAGACGCTCAGGACATGGCATGGCTTTCCATACCACCAGGACTTTCCAGACATTTTTGAAATTGGCGTTCGCCGGCCTGCTTGGCACAAGCCTTGTTGCCGGCGAAGTCGGTGCCGAGCAGAAGCAACCGAGTCCCGGCAGCGCCAAGGCGATTTTCGGCTCCGTTTCCCTGCCGAACCAGGGAACAGCTCAGCCTTATGGCTTCTATGCCAAAGGCTGCATGTCCGGCGCCGTCGCGTTGCCGGTCGATGGACCCACGTGGCAAACCATGCGGCTTTCGCGCAATCGCCGCTGGGGCAATCCCGCCATGATCTCGCTCTTGGAGCGGCTGTCTCGCGATGCGGCAAAGTATGACGGATGGCCTGGTCTGCTCGTCGGCGACATCTCGCAGCCGCGCGGTGGACCGATGTTCAACGGTCATGCGTCACACCAGATCGGACTTGATGCCGACATCTGGCTGACGCCGATGCCCGCTCACCCACTCAGCATCGAAGAACGCGAAACGCTGCCCTTCACGACGATGCTGCAGAAGAACGCGTTCCTGACAATCAACCCCAACGTCTGGACCGAATCGCGCGCCAGGCTGTTGATGCGTGCGGCGAGCTATCCGCAGGTGGAGCGGATTTTCGTCAATCCAGCCATCAAGAAGAAGATGTGCGATACCTGGACGGGAGACCGCACCAATCTTGGCAAGCTGCGCCCGATCTACGGCCACGATTCGCACTTCCACATCCGCATCAAGTGCCCACCGGGCTCAACCGCCTGCAAGCCGCAAGCGCCGGTGCCAACTGACGACGGATGCGGAAAGCCGCTGGCATGGTGGTTCACCAAGGAACCCTGGGCGCCGCCGAAGCCACCGAAGCCCGGCACGAAGCCGGTCAAGCCGCGCGAAGTGATGGTTTCCGACCTTCCGAACGCCTGTGCCGCGGTTCTCGCAGCGCCGTCCGTCGACTCTATCCAGGCCGCGACGTTCGGCGGTGCTCCCGGTGCTCCCGGTGCTCCCGGCGCGCCCGCGGTTGCGCCTATGGCGGTGATGCCTGCCGCGACGTCCGACGAGGCGCTGCCCGACATCGGCCCGGTACCGGACGACAAGCCGTCCGGCGAGTGACGCATTGCCAGCACTGCAGCGGTCTTTCAAAAGACGGGCGCTTCGTATAGAAGCAGCCAAATCGATTGAATTTTCAGGCGGAGGTCCTTTTCATGGCCGGCGGCAAGTGCCTTGCATTGATTGCGCATGACCAGAAGAAGGACGACATGGCGGAGTTTGCCCGCCGCAACCGCGAGACATTCGCGAACTGGAAGATCGTTGCCACCGGTACAACGGGCGGCCGGGTGCTGGAGGCCGCTCCCGATCTCGATGTAACCCGCCTGAAAAGCGGCCCGCTCGGCGGCGACCAGCAGATCGGCGCCCTGATTGCGACCGGCGAAGTCGATGCTCTGATCTTTTTTGTCGATCCGCTGACGCCGATGCCGCATGATGTCGACGTCAAGGCTTTGATGCGGCTTGCAATCGTCTACGATATCCCGATGGCGCTGAACGAGGCGACCGCCGACAAGCTTATTGCCACCCTTCACGCGTAACCGGCGCTTGAAAGCGCCTCGCAGGGAAACTGCCATGCAACTCGACACCAGCGACACCGTCATGCCCTTTCCGATCCTGATCGGCGATATCGGCGGCACCAATGCCCGTTTTTCCATTATTCCGGATGCCGAGGCAGAGCAGATCCATTTTCCCAATGTCCGCACCGCCGATTTTGAGACGATCGATGATGCGATCCGCAGCTGCATTCTGGAAAAGAGCAGCCTGCGGCCGCGTTCGGCGATTCTGGCCGTTGCCGGGCCGATCAGCGCTGACGAAATTCCGTTGACGAACTGCGACTGGGTCGTGCGTCCGCGAACGATGATAGACGGTCTCGGTATCGAGGACGTTCTTGTCGTCAACGACTTCGAGGCACAGGCACTCGCAATCTCGGATCTCTCTGACGAACATCGTGAGCAGCTGGGCGACGCGTCCGGCGAGATGATCGCCTCGCGTCTCGTCCTCGGCCCCGGCACCGGTCTCGGTGTTGGCGGGCTCGTGCATGCACGTGGCGCGTGGATCCCCGTGCCAGGCGAGGGTGGCCACGTCGATCTCGGGCCGCGCACCGCACGCGACCTGCAGATCTTCCCCTATGTGGAAACGATCGAAGGCCGAGTATCGGCCGAGCAGATCCTCTGCGGCCGCGGCATCGTCAATCTCTACCGGGCGATCTGCACGGTGGATGGCATTGCCCCGGTCTATTCCGATCCGGCGGACATCACCTCCCATGCGTTGGCCGGTTCCGACGCCGTTGCCGTCGAGACGATCAGCCTGTTCTCTACCTATCTCGGCCGCGTTGCCGGCGATATGGCGATGATCTTCATGGCCCGCGGCGGCGTGTTTCTGTCGGGTGGCATCCCGCAGAAGATCCTTCCAGCACTGAAGAAACCGGAATTTCGCGCGGCGTTCGAGGACAAGGCGCCGCATTCCGAGCTATTGGCGACGATCCCGACCTATGTCGTAACGCACCCCCTCGCGGCTCTTGCCGGGCTGTCGTCGTATGCCCGCAAGCCCGAGAGTTTCGGGGTCTCGACCGACGGCCGTCGCTGGCGGGCCTAACGGCTCTGGTCAAAAGGCCGTCAACTCTTTATAGAGCCGCGCGAGCGCACGCAGTCATGAGGGCTCGCGTGTCCTGACACACAGGAAGACTGATTTTTGCAATCACCCGACACCCAGAAGACGCCCGTTAACAGCGACAGCATCACCGGCATCTTGAAGCGCATCCTCGCGGAAAACGGCCGTGATCATCTGTGGGGCTATGTTTTTGCGATCACCTGCCTCGTCATCGTCGCCCTGTCGACGGCGTATACCGCCTGGATCATGAAGTCCGTCGTCAATGAGGCGTTCCAGAACCGGCGTGCGGATATTGTCTGGGCGATCTGCTTTACAATTTTCATTGCCTTCGTCGCGCGCGGTTTCGCGAGCTACGGCCAGGCGGTGGTGCTCTCGAAGATCGGCAACAATATCGTGGCGCGATATCAGCAGCGTGCCTATTCGCACCTGATGAAGCTGTCGCTCGGCTACTTCAACCAGACGCGCTCGGCCCACGTCGTTTCGCAGCTCAATCAAAACATCAGCGGCATTCGCGATGTGATGAACCTGACGATCACCTCGACCGTGCGCGACCTTCTGACGTTCGTCTCGCTGCTGGCGGTGATGATCATCCAGGATCCGCTGCTGAGCCTCGCGGTGTTTGTTCTGGCGCCGCCTCTTCTTTACGCATTGCGATATGTGTCGAAGCGGCTTCGTACCGCGACAAAAGACGCGATCCACGTAAACAACCATGTCGCAGGCGCGATGCAGGAAACGATCCAGGGCATCGCTATCGTCAAGGCCTTCACCATGGAAGGCCAGCTGGAAGGCAAGGTTGACAGGCTCGTCGAGAGCGCAGAACGGCGCGCGAACCGGATCGCCCGCCTGTCGGAACGGACGGCACCGCTGACGGAAAGCTTTGCCGGCCTCGCGGTCGCCAGCGTCCTTGCCTATGCCGCCTACGGCACGATCTATAACAACATTCCACCGGGCGCCTTCTTCTCTTTCGTCACAGCGTTGCTGCTCGCATACGATCCCGCACGCCGCCTCGCGCGCCTGCAGGTGCAGATGGAGCGCGCTGTCGTCAACGCCCGCATGATCTACGAATTCCTCGACACGGTCCCGCATCAGCGCGACGTGCCGGACGCGAAGGCGCTCGTCGTCACGGACGCCAAAATCGAATTCCGCAACGTTTCCTTCGCCTACGGCGAGGATGAAGTGTTGCGCGATGTCAGCTTCTTCGCCGAAGGCGGCAAGACCACGGCGCTGGTTGGTCCGTCCGGCGCCGGCAAGTCGACGATCATCACCCTCATTCCGCGCTTCTATGATCCGAAGGCCGGTCAGATTCTGATCGATGGTCAGGACATCGCGCACGTAACGAAGCAGTCGCTGCGCGAGCAGCTGGCCTATGTTTCCCAGCAGCCGTACCTCTTCGAGGGCACGATTCGCGACAACATCCGGTATGGCCGCCAAGAGGCGACCGACGAGGACGTCGAACGCGCGGCCCGCCTGGCCTATGCGCATGAGTTCATTCTTGCGCAGCCGCAGGGCTACGACACGCCGGTCGGCGAGAATGGCGTGACGCTCTCCGGCGGTCAGCGCCAGAGGCTCTCCATCGCCCGCGCGCTGGTCCGCAACGCTCCGATCCTGCTGCTCGACGAGGCGACCTCGGCGCTCGACACCGAGTCCGAGGCGGCCGTTCAGAAGGCGCTCGATGAGGCCATGGTCGGCCGCACAGTGGTCGTGATCGCCCACCGTCTTTCGACCGTCGTCCGCGCCGACAAGATCGTCGTCATGCAGCAGGGCCGCATCATCGAAGAGGGCAACCACGACAGCCTTGCGCGGCGCAGCGACGGTCTCTACGCTCGACTCAACAATCTGCAGAGGCCGGCCGCCTCCGATGCCCGCTGACAATAGGATGATCGACTGACATGAGCGATGCTGCGATGAAACTGGTGGTGGTTGGCGCAGCAGGGCGCATGGGGCAGACGCTCATCCGTCTCATTCACGCCATTGACGGCGTGACATTGCATGCCGCCGTCGAGCGCACCGGCTCGCCCTTCCTCGGCAAGGACGCCGGCGAAATTGCCGGTCTCGGCCCGAATGGCGTGATCATCGGCGATGATCCGCTGGCGGCCTTTCTCCATGCCGAAGGCGTTCTCGATTTCACGTCGCCCGCCGGCACGGTGGAATTCGCCGCCTTGGCGGCCCAGGCACGCATTGTCCACGTCATCGGCACGACCGGCTGCTCGGTCGACGACGACGCGAAGATCGCGGCTGCTGCCCGTCACGCCCGTGTCGTGAAATCAGGCAATATGGGCCTCGGCGTCAACCTGCTCAGCGTCCTCGTCGAACAGGCGGCTCGTGCCCTGGAACCTGCCGACTGGGATATCGAAGTTCTCGAAATGCATCACAAGCGCAAGGTCGATGCACCCTCAGGCACCGCACTGCTGCTTGGCGACGCGGCGGCCAAGGGCAGAGGCATCGACCTCGCCTCGCATTCGGTGCGGGTGCGCGACGGTCACACCGGCCCGCGCGAGCAGGGCACCATCGGCTTTGCGACGCTGCGCGGCGGCTCCGTCGTCGGCGAGCATTCGGTGATCTTCGCCGGCGAGGGCGAAACCGTAACGATGTCGCACAGCGCCACCGACCGCTCGATCTTCGGCCGCGGCGCCGTCAAGGCAGCGCTCTGGGCGCGCGACAAGAAGCCCGGTCTCTATTCCATGCTCGACGTGCTCGGGCTTTCTTCAAAGTAATCTTTTTCGGAGGCATTTTTCATGAGCGGCACTCTCGTCCTCGTTCGCCACGGCCAGAGCGACTGGAACCTCAAGAACCTTTTCACCGGCTGGAAGGACCCTGACCTGACCGAACTCGGCATTCAGGAAGCCAACACCGGCGGCAAGGCGCTCGCCGATTACGGCATCAAGTTCGACGTCGCCTTCACCTCGGATCTGAAGCGCGCCCAGGACACGCTGAAGATCATCCTCGACAACGTCGGTCAGCCGGACCTCAAGGCCTTCAGGGATCAGGCGCTGAACGAGCGCGACTACGGCGATCTCTCCGGTCTCAACAAGGACGACGCCCGCGCCAAGTGGGGTGAAGAGCAGGTCCATATCTGGCGCCGCTCCTACGATGTTCCGCCTCCGGGCGGCGAAAGCCTGCGCGACACCGGCGCCCGCGTCTGGCCGTACTACCTGACCGAAATCCTGCCCCGCGTCCTGCGCGGCGAAAAGGTGCTGGTCGCCGCCCACGGCAACTCGTTGCGCTCTCTGGTCATGGTTCTTGACCGTCTGACCAAGGAACAGATCCTGGCGCTGAACCTCGCGACCGGCGTTCCGATGGTCTACAAGCTCAACGCCGACTCGACCGTCGCTTCCAAGGAAGTGCTTGGCGATATGTCCGGCGCGCATTGATATCGATTGCGCCTCGCACGTCCGGCTGCGCGGCGCTTTCCAGCCTTGTCGCCACCAGCTTACTAGCTCTTTGACGTGGCTCCCGCCCGGGGCGCCTTTGCTCGGGCCGCCTCGAAATCCGGCAGGCGGTTGGCGATCCACTGCCAGAGCGTCACTACCTCCACCAGAAGCTCGCCGCCGAGCGGCGTCAGTTCATACTCCACCCGCGGCGGCACCTGTGGGTAGAGCGTCCGCGTCACCAGCCCGTCGCTTTCGAGCGTCCGCAGTGTCTGCGTCAGCACCTTCTGGCTGATCCCCTCGACCCGCTCCAGAACCCGCGAAAAGCGCAAGGGGGCCTTGGCCTCGGCAAGGATGTGCATGACGCGCAGCGGCCACTTTGCGCTGGCGCGCTCCAGCATCTCGCGGGCCAGCGCATCCTGCGCGTCGGTCAGTGTCTCGCAAAAATCGAATGTACCATCGTCCAGGTCAGTTACCATTAGGTATGTATAGCTCCTGCGGGTGCCTTCTTTCAAGATGAAACCGACTTGCCTATATGGTCTTGCGACGGATCAAGGAGATTTTGGATGTCACAGGTTTGGTTGATTACAGGCAGCTCTCGCGGCCTCGGCAGGGCGCTTGCGGAAGCGGTGCTGGCGGCAGGGCACAAGCTGGTCGCGACCGCGCGCGATCCATCGCAGCTAGAGGATATCAAGCACCGCTACCCCGCCAATGTCTTGACGATTCCTCTTGATGTGACCGACGAGCAATCGGCCGCATCAGCCGTGAAGGCAGCGGTTGAGACGTTCGGACGCCTCGACGTGCTCGTCAACAATGCAGGCTACGGCGACGTCGGATCGATCGAGGATACCAGCCTTGCCGATTTCCGCGCCCAGATCGAAACCAACCTGTTTGGAACAATCATCGTCACCAAGGCGGCGCTGCCGCTGATGCGCGAGCAGGGTTCCGGTCACATCATCCAGTTTTCCTCCGTCGGCGGCCGCATCGGCCCAGCCGGCCGCGCGCCTTATGCGGCCGCAAAGTGGGGCGTCGAAGGTTTCTCGGAGGTGCTTTCCCGGGAAGTCGGTCCGCTCGGCATCAAGGTGACGATCATCGAGCCCGGCGGCTTCAGGACCGATTTTGCTGGCGCCTCTACCACGCTCCGAGAAGGGCGCCCGGAATACGAAGACACCGTCGGCAAGATGGCCCGCTACCAGCGCGACTACAACGGCAAACAACCGGGCGATCCAGCAAAGGCGGCCACGGTAATCATCCATGTCGCCGCTCTCGCTGAACCACCGCTGCGCCTGTTGCTCGGCAGCGATGCGGTGCGCGGCGTCGAGCAGAACGATGCGGTGCGAGCCAAGGAGCATGTGGCCTGGCGGGATCTCAGTGTCTCCACCGACTTCGAGCCCGGTCGCTGATGCCTCCATCCACGGTCGCCTTTCTGCACGCGGCTGGGCGTGAAATTTAGGCTCTGCCGGTCTGAGCACTACTTGGCCGCAGAAGCCAAGTACACAGGATGAGGGCGGCGACCGCTCCGGCAATCTCGGCGAGCCAGAATCCCGGCAGGTCGACCGGACGGATCCCGGAGAAGGTGTTGGTCAACGATCGTGCCAAAGCGACGGCGGGATTGGCGAACGAGGTCGAGGCAGTGAACCAATAGGCGGCCGTGATGTAGAGCCCCACCAGCCAGGGCACTGCTTTTTGTTCGAACTTGACGCTGGCGAGGATCACCGCCACCAGCCCGAACGTTGCAACGCCTTCTGAAAACCACTGCGCGCCGCCGGTACGGACCTTGGTCGACATTTCAACAAGTGGCAGGGCGAACATCAGGTGAGCGGCGATCGTGCCAGCCACGCCGCCGACGATCTGAGCCAGGATGTATCCCCCAAAGTCGCGCTTCGGCAACCTGCGGGAGAGAGCGAAAACCAGCGAGACCGCAGGATTGAATTGGGCGCCGGAGATCGGGCCGAGGATGGTGATCAATACCACCAGGATCGCGCCCGTCGCCAGCGTGTTACCCAACAGTGCCAGGCCGACATCCTGGGTGAGCGATGCCGCCATGATGCCGGAGCCGACCACTGTTGCGACAAGCATCGCTGTCCCGAGCGCTTCTGCAACCAGCCGGCGCGGCAGATCAAACCCGGCCATCAGCTTGCCTTGGGCTGCCGGATGCTGGTGCCTTCGAGGGCGCCGATCTGGCGCAGGTGCGTTTCCAGCGCAAGCTTGTCGATCGAGGACAGCGGCAGGCTCAGAAAAGCAGTGATACGATTCTTCAGGAAGCGGGCGGCTTGCGCGAAGGCGCGGCCCTTGTCGACTTCGCTGCCTTCGACGGTAGCGGGATCCTCAACACCCCAATGAGCAGTCATGGGATGGCCAATCCACACCGGACAGGCCTCGCCGGCTGCGCTGTCGCAGACCGTGAAGATGAAGTCCATCTCCGGAGCGCCTGGCGCGGCGAATTCGTCCCAGTTCTTCGAACGGAATCCGGTCGACGGATAGCCTTGCGCTTGCAGCTCCTTCAATGCGTAAGGGTTGACCTCTCCCTTCGGCTGGCTGCCGGCCGAATACGCTTTGAACCGGCCTTTGCCTTCCGTGTTGAGAATGGATTCGGCCAGGATCGAGCGAGCGGAATTGCCGGTGCAAAGAAAGAGCACGTTGTAGGTGCGGTCGGTGGTCATTGCAGTTCCTCCTCCATCTTAGGGGCGCAACAGGCCGCAACCTCGGCGGCGGGCGCGCAGATTTCCGGGTGTCCGGAGCAGCAGTCTTCCATCAGGAAGCGAACCAGGCCGCCGAGCGCCTCGTAGTTTGCGGTGTAGATGATCGATCGGGATTCTCGCTGTTGCGCGATCAGGCCAGAGCGTTCCAGTTCCTTCAGGTGGAAGGAGATGTTGGAGGGCGATACCTCCGCCTGTTCTGCGATTGCGCCCGCCGCCATGCCTTTTGGGCCGGCGACCACGAGCATGCGGATGATTTGCAGGCGGGTTTCCTGAGATAGCGCGCCGAACGCAACGAGGGCTTGACGTTGATCCATATTTCAACAATCCTTGAATAATTGAAATTAGGAATAACGCAGATGGATACGATCGACAATAGCAAAGTTCAGGAAGACGATATCACGCTCTGCCAGCTACTCGGCGTGCTTACGGGCGCCAACGATTTTCCGCTGATATTCTACTACGACGGACGACCGGTGAAGCCGGGCTATCATGTCACCGAGGTAAAGGCCGGCCAGTTCTCGGCGCTGGACTGCGGTGCCAACCGGGAAGCATGGACGGAGATCTTCGTTCAGCTTTGGGATATCGAGGAGGACGACCGTACCCATATGCCTGCCGGCAAATTCCTCGCGATCATCCGCAAGGTTACTGAGGCCGTGAAGATCGACGATTCAGCCAAATTGACATTCGAAGTCAGCGACGGCGTTCAACCGATGCAGCTTTACCGCGCCGCGATGCCAGTGCTGCGCGACGGCACCGTGCACGTCGACCTGTCGCCGCGGCCGGCGAGCTGCAAGCCGCGCGATCGCTGGCTTGCGGAACAGCCCGCACAATCTTGCTGTATTCCCACTGCGAGCGCGAAGCCGGTTGACGCTGAGCCGAGCGCGTGACTGTCGGGCGAGGGCGGCTGATCAACGCCAGGTTTTCAGACGCGCCCTCTCAATTCTCGATCGTGAACTGTACGCGGTCGGCCGCAAACCGGCTGATCGCATATTGCACCGGCACGCCTTCGAGGTCGGTGTTGACGGCCTTGGTGATCAGCAGGATCGCGCCGGGCGCCAGTTCGAGTGCTGCGGTATCCGCCTCATCGGCATGGACGGCGGTGATCTCGGTGGTCGCGCGCACGTAGTCGGATAGTCCAAGCTCCGCAAAGGCCTTGGTGATCGATTCCGTCCGCTTGTAGGCGTCGGGCATGCCGCCGAAGCGCGCGGCCGGAAACCACGCCGTCGCGCAGGAGACCGGGCGGCCATCGGCCTTGCGCACCGTTTCCATGCGCACGACAGGCTCGCCCGGCCGGATCTTCAGCCCGCGCGCCACGTCCGCGTCAGCCTTCTCCTCCGAATGGGAAAGCAGCAGTGCGCGCATCTCGCGCGCCTGCTCGCCGATCCCTGTTGTAAACCGGGTGCGCTTGGTGATCGGAAAGTTCAGCCGCTCCTTGCGCTCGATCAGCGTGCCGCGCCCCTGCACGGCGCGCACGATACCCTCCTGGGCAAGGGCAGCGATCGCGCTTCTGACTGTATGTCTGTTGACGCCGAACTGCAGCGCCAGCACCGTCTCCGGCGGCACCATGCCGGTCTCGTCATAGGCACCGGCGCTGATCGCCTGGCGAATGCGGTCGGCGATCTGCCGCCACAGCGCCACGCCCGTCTGTCTTTGTACCTGCCCCGCCATTTTACCCCTTGATGTCACACGCTTGTCATGTCGCCGATTTAAGCGTAACCATATCTTGTATAGTTGTCTATATCAATAAACATTTAAAGGATGTGGCGATGACCTTAGCGGAAAAGAATGAGCCGGGGGCAGGTGGGCGCAAGCGCGTCGTCGACCTGCTTGCGCGTGCGGAGCGGCAGGAGCTGGTCGCGGCTTGGGACAAGCTGGCGGAAAAGCCGGCGGTCCAGCCTGTGCGCGGACCGGAAACGGGCCTCGTCATGGTCCGGGGTCGGATGGGCGGCGGCGGTGCGCCGTTCAACCTCGGTGAGGTGACGGTGACCCGCGCCACCGTGCGCCTTGCCTCGGGCTCAGTCGGTCACGCCCAGGCGCTCGGCACCGATCGTGAGAAGGCCCGGCTCTCCGCCATCTTCGACGCCCTCTGGCAGGAGCAGACCACACAATCCTTCGTCGAGCAGGCGCTGCTGCAGCCGGTCGCCGCACGCGTGGCGGATGCCGATCGCCGCAAGGCCGATGAGACGGCAGCAACCCGCGTCGATTTCTTCACCATGGTTCGCGGAGACGACTGATGAGCCTCAAGACGGAAGTTCTGACTGGTGGCTTTGCCGAGCCGGTCTTCCACGCCCAGCGGGTTTTCAAGCTGATGATGGATGCGATGGCGCGTCCGGGCACGATCCAGACGGTTTCCCCCGATGCTTTGCCGCCGGCCCCCCTCGGCGTTGCGGCAGGCGCGATCGCGCTGACGCTCTGCGATCACGATACCCCGGTCTGGCTGTCATCAGGTCTCGCGAAATCCGCCGTGCCGCAATGGCTCGGCTTCCACACCGGCGCGCCTGTCACGCCGGAGAAGGCCGGAGCGCGCTTCGCCTTCGTCGAAGCCGGAACGCCTCTGTCGTCCTTCGGTCTCTTTGCCGCCGGCACCCAGGAGTATCCTGACCGTTCGACGACACTGGTCATCGAACTGGCGGATATCGAAGGCGGCCGCAAGCTGGCGCTCATGGGCCCTGGCATCAAGACGGTCACCGATATCGCGCCGCTTGGCCTGCCCGACACCTTCCTGCGCCTCTGGACGGAGAACCGCGCCCTCTTCCCGCGCGGCATCGACATCGTGCTGACCTCGGGCAGCCGGTTCGTCTGCCTGCCGCGCACCACCAAGATCACCGCAACGGAGATGTGACCCATGTATGTTGCTGTCAAAGGGGGCGAAGCCGCCATTGCCAACGCCCATCGCCTGCTGGCGGATCGCCGTCGCGGTGACCGTTCGTTGCCGGCTATCGGTATCGACCAGATCGTCGCGCAGCTGGCGCTGGCCGTCGACCGTGTCATGGCCGAAGCCTCGCTCTACGATCGCACGCTTGCCGCTCTCGCCGTCCGCCAGTCGCGCGGCGACATGATCGAGGCGATCTTCCTGCTTCGCGCCTATCGCACGACGCTGCCGCGCTTCGGTTATAGCAAGCCGGTCGATACCGCCCGCATGAAGATCGAGCGCCGCGTCTCCGCCACCTACAAGGATCTGCCGGGCGGCCAGCTGCTCGGTCCGACCTTCGACTATACGCATCGCCTCCTCGACCCTTCGCTGCTGTCAGACGAAGCCGTCGAGGAGCCGACACTTCGCGATGCCGAATCCGGCCGCGTCATGCGCGTTTCGGAAATTCTGGCACAGGAAGGCCTGATCGAGGGCGATGGCGAAATGCCCGAGGATCACGAGATCGGCGACCTGACGCGCGAGCCGATGGAATTCCCGATGACCCGCGATCTGCGCCTGCAGGCGCTGGCCCGCGGCGACGAAGGCTTCCTGCTGGCGCTCGGCTATTCGACCCAGCGCGGTTACGGCCGCAACCATCCCTTCACCGGCGAAATCCGCATCGGTGAAGTCGAGGTCGAATTCGATGTTCCCGAACTTGGTTTCGCCGTCTCGCTCGGCACCATCCAGGTGACGGAGTGCCAGATGGTCAACCAGTTCAAGGGTTCGTCCAAGGCGCCGCCGCAGTTCACCCGCGGCTACGGCCTGGTTTTCGGCCAGAGCGAGCGCAAGGCAATGTCGATGTCGCTTGTCGATCGAGCACTGCGCGCCGAAGAACTCGGCGAAGACATCACGGCTCCGGCACAGGACGAGGAATTCGTCATCTCGCATGCCGACAACGTTCAATCGACCGGCTTCGTCGAGCATCTGAAGCTGCCGCATTACATCGACTTTCAGGCGGAACTCGATCTGGTTCGCCGCATGCGCAACGAATTCGAAGCCAACCGCGTCGGCGGCGATGACACGATGAAGGAGGCTGCGGAATGACCGATCTAGCCAGCTACAATTTCGCTTATCTGGACGAACAGACGAAGCGCATGATCCGCCGCGCGATCCTGAAGGCGATCGCCATTCCCGGCTATCAGGTGCCGTTCGCCTCGCGCGAGATGCCGATGCCTTACGGCTGGGGCACCGGCGGCGTGCAGGTCACGGCCTCGATCATCGGGCCGGATGATGTCCTCAAGGTCATCGACCAGGGCGCCGACGACACGACCAACGCCGTCTCGATCCGCGCCTTCTTCCAG
Organism: Rhizobium sp. BK661; assembly: GCF_024808825.1. Taxonomy (NCBI): domain Bacteria; kingdom Pseudomonadati; phylum Pseudomonadota; class Alphaproteobacteria; order Hyphomicrobiales; family Rhizobiaceae; genus Rhizobium; species Rhizobium sp. BK661. The sequence goes on from NZ_JANTYT010000001.1 coordinate 274,052, forward strand.
AAGGTTGCGAATGTCGCGGTGACGACGCACACCAAGGACGCGACGATCATCCAGACCCGCCACCGCATCCCGGAAGAGAAGCTCGGGGCCAACCAGGTGCTGGTCTACCAGGTTCCGATCCCGGAGCCGCTCCGCTTCCTCGAGCCGCGCGAGACCGAGACCCGCAAGATGCACGCGCTTGAGGAATATGGCCTCATGCATGTGAAGCTCTACGAGGACATCGCGCACAACGGCCGCATCTCGAAGACCTATGCTTATCCGGTCAAGGTTGCCGGCCGCTACGTCATGGATCCGTCGCCGACGCCGAAGTTCGACAATCCGAAAATGCACATGTCGGACGCGTTGCAGCTCTTCGGGGCAGGGCGCGAGAAGCGCATCTATGCGGTTCCGCCCTATACCGAAGTCGTCAGCCTCGATTTCGACGACTACCCCTTCGAGATCCAGCGCTTCGGCAAGCCTTGTGCGCTCTGCGGCGCCGAGGAGGTCTATCTCGACGAGGTCATCCTCGATGACAAGGGCGGGCGCATGTTCGTCTGCTCCGACACCGACCATTGCGAAGACCGCCGCGCCCATGGGCATGCCGGCGAGATGTTGGCACCCAATCAGGAGGCCGCCGAATGAGCGACACCCCGCTTCTCAAAGTCAATGACGTCTCGAAATTCTACGGCAACCGCATCGGCTGCCGGAATGTCTCCTTCGAGCTCTGGCCCGGCGAAGTGCTCGCCATCGTCGGTGAATCCGGCTCAGGCAAGACGACACTGCTCAACTGTATCTCGACGCGCCTGATGCCGACGACCGGCAGCGTCGAATACCACATGCGCGACGGCGCCTATCGCGACCTCTATCGCATGAACGAGGCCGAGCGCCGCTTCCTGATGCGCACCGACTGGGGTTTCGTGCATCAGAATCCGGCTGACGGTCTGCGCATGACGGTCTCGGCCGGCGCCAATGTCGGCGAACGCCTGATGGCGATCGGCGATCGCCACTACGGCAATATCCGCTCCACCGCGGTCGACTGGCTGCAGCGCGTCGAGATCGACGAGGGTCGTATCGACGACCAGCCGCGGGCCTTCTCCGGCGGCATGCGGCAGCGCCTGCAGATCGCCCGCAATCTGGTGACCGGCCCGCGTCTGGTGTTCATGGACGAGCCGACCGGCGGCCTCGATGTGTCGGTGCAGGCCCGCCTGCTCGATCTCGTTCGCGGGCTCGTCAACGATCTTGGTCTTGCCGCCATCATCGTCACCCACGACCTTGCCGTCGCGCGCCTGCTGTCGCACCGCATGATGGTGATGAAGGATGGCCATGTCATCGAGCAGGGGCTGACCGATCGTGTGCTTGACGATCCGCGCGAGCCGTACACGCAGCTCCTCGTTTCCTCCATCCTGCAGGTCTGATCGCGAATGCCGTTCTGACTCCGGCTACCGGTGTCCGCGGCAAGCGAAACTAAGGAAAGAAATCATGGCAACGCCACTCGTTGTTTCTGAAGTCGTCAAGAGCTTCACCATGCACCTGCGCGACGGCATCAAGCTGCCGGTCGTTTCGGATGTATCCTTTTCCGTTGCCTGCGGGGAATGCGTCGTGCTCGGCGGCCCGTCGGGCATCGGCAAGAGCTCGCTCTTGAAGATGATCTACGGCAACTACGCCGTCGATAGCGGCCAGATCCTCATCAAGCATCACGACAAGATCGTCGATCTGGCAACAGCCGACCCGCGCACCGTCATCGCCGTGCGCCGCGATACGCTTGGCTATGTCAGCCAGTTCCTGCGCACCGTGCCGCGCGTCGCGGCGATCGACGTTGTTGCCGAGCCGCTGGTTGCCCGTGGCGAGAAGGCGGAAACGGCACGCGAAAAGGCGGCAGACCTTCTCGCGAAGCTGAACCTGCCGGAAGCGCTCTGGCAGCTTCCGCCAGCCACCTTCTCCGGCGGCGAGCAGCAGCGCGTAAACATCGCCCGCGGCTTCATCACCGATCACACAGTCCTGCTGCTCGACGAGCCGACCGCTTCCCTCGATGCCAGGAACCGCGCCGTCGTCGTCGGCATGATCGAGGAGAAGAAGAAGGCGGGCGTCGCCCTGCTCGGCATCTTCCACGATGAGGAAGTGCGCGAAGCCGTCGCCGACCGCATTCTCGACGTCCAGAAGTTCTCGCCGCGAAAGGCAATCGCAGCATGAGCCGCAAGATTGGCCTCGAGCCTTATTTCCATGAATCGGCATCCGTGAAGAACGCCACCTTCGGCCGCTTCACGGAGGTCTCGGAGCGTTGCCGCATCGAGGAGGTCGAGTTCGGCGACTATTCCTATGTCATGCAGGACGGCGCCATCTGGTGCGCGACGATCGGTAAGTTCGTCAACATCGCAGCATCGGTGCGCATTAATGCCACCAACCACCCGACCTGGCGCGCGACGCTGCACCATTTCACCTATCGCGCCGCCGATTATTGGCCGGATGCCGATATGGAGACCGACTTCTTCGAATGGCGCCGCTCTAACCGCGTCGTCATTGGCCACGACGTCTGGATCGGTCACGGCGCCACCGTCCTGCCCGGCGTCACGGTCGGCAATGGCGCCGTCATTGGCGCCGGTGCCGTCGTCTCCAAGGATGTCGCGCCCTACACCATCGTCGGCGGCGTCCCGGCCAAGCTGATCCGCGAACGCTTCCCGAAAGAGGTCGGCGAACGGATGGACAAGCTCGCCTGGTGGGACTGGGAGCACGATCGCCTGCGCGTTGCCCTGGCCGATTTCCGCGCGCTGAGCGCCGAAGATTTCCTCGCCCGCTACGAAGCATGATCGGGCGCCCCGGAGCTTGGCCGCCCAAAAGCGGCCGGCCGATCACCGCTATTCGCGGCTCGCCCGGTCGCTAAAACTTGCAGCCGACGAAGCATCGGCGCACCCCGTTGTCACAATAGTCGCGTCTGTCTCTGCTAGGGAAGAGCCGGAGGCGACCCCTGTTTGCCGCAAGGATACCACCCGTTTGGCCGTGGATGAGCTTGCGCGAATGCCAATTCCTGTAAGAATCGGAAATACATTGTGACTAAGTCTTTACAAAAGCTAACCTTTTCCGACTTGTCTGATAAACGTACTTCATGGATATTAGGCTGATCTTGAGGAAGTCATCATGATCAGAATGATTGAAGATCCGGCGGAATTGGCCGGCGAAGATATCACTGGCAAATATATTCTGCGCAAGCTGAACTATCATTGGTTCGCTTACGGCAAGGCTGCGATCGTGACGGCCTGCAAGGGCACGATCCTGCAGCTTGAGCGTGAGGAAACGGTCTATTCGGAACAGTGGGGTCGTCGCGCCTACACGGGAACCGGCAAGCGGTATCCGGGTGGCATCTGTCCGATATCGGCGGTCGCCTGCGTCTGCGATACCCCGGACGACGTAAATGCCGTCATCCAGCTCGATGTCGAAGCGACAGACGAGTTCTATCGGCTGATCGCCAGGACGGAAGCCAGGGTTCGCGCCCTTGCATCTTCGTCAGAGAACGCGGTGTTTCTGGCTGCTGCCGAATAGGTCTGGCTTTCCGGACGGCTCGGCGTAAGACCGAGCCTCCGCGATCCGTCCTTCGCGGATGGATATCCACAAGGCGCAAATGACCGACCACCCCGACACTGTCCACCTCCCTGAAAATGTCGCTGCCGGGCAAGAACTCTACGTCTTCGCGGACGGTTGCTACGAACCTGTTTCAAGCGAGGGTGGCTGGGCGTTCGTGGTCCATCGCGACGATGCGGAAGTCGCCTGCGGTTTTGGCGGCGTCAAGGATACCGCCAACAATACGACGGAACTGATCGCGCTGCTCGAAGCCGTGACCTGGATCAACGCCAACGCCACGGAGGAAGCTGCTGTCGTATGGTCCGACTCGGCTTACGCCGTCAAAGGCTGCAATCAGTGGCGCCACATCTGGAAGAACAACGGCTGGAAGAAGATAAGTGCCAACGCGAAGGCCCGGAGCCGAACCATCGCAAATCCGGATCTCTGGAAAGCGATCGACGGCCAGCTGTCTCGCAATCGCCTGCTGACCATCGCCTGGTGCAAGGGCCATTCGGGCCTTGCCGGCAACGAGCGCGCGGATGAGCTTGCCGAGCGCGGCCGCCTGTCGTTGCGTGGCAAAGGTACCCGGTGAACGGTTGACTCAGGCTGGTCCGGCCGCGGCGGTGCGGTTTCCGGTAGGGGCTGCCGGCGCGTAACTTGCCGCGATCAACTGTTGGCTTCGGCCCTCACGCCCACGGGTTCTTCGCCAGCTGCCATTCACCGTTCTCATCGGGCTCGACGCGCTTGTTGCCGCGGTAGAAGATCGGCAGTCCGGTCTTCTTGTCCATCGAGAAGCGGCTGGGCGTGAACTTCTCGTCCTCGTGTCCGCGGGTGGCGAGAGCGAGTGCCTCTTTGAACTTGCCGCCTTTGCACAGGCTTTTGAAGAGTGTCTGATCCATCGCTTTGCTCCACTATCGTCGGGTCCCGGATTGCCTGCCATCGACTGGCGGTCCGGTCAACCGTCAACGGCGACAGGCCGGGGGTTGAAATCGCGAGGCGAGACGCCGACCAGCAGGCCCTTGTCTGCAGGCAAGCCGGCGGGTTTCGTTATCCACCAAAGCCTCGATTATGACAGTCCTTACACAAAACTGACATTGGAGCTTCATGAACCGGGACTAATGCACTGCCCCATATCGCACCTGGACTATGAGGAAGAGCATGATGTTCGAACTGAAGAATGTCACCCGCCGTTTCGGAACCAAGACTGCCGTCGATTCCGTGACGCTCGATATTCCTCAGGGACAGATGGTCGGCATCATCGGCCGCTCGGGCGCGGGCAAGTCCACGCTGCTGCGTATGATCAACCGCCTGCAGGAGCCGACGTCAGGCTCGATCCATTTCGCAGGCGTCGAAGTCTCGCGTCTGCGTGGCCATGCACTGCGCAATTGGCAGCGCGACTGTGCGATGATCTTCCAGCAGTTCAATCTCGTGCCGCGTCTCGACGTGCTGACGAACGTCATGCTCGGCCGCCTCAACCACCGCTCGACGACAATGAGCCTGCTCGGCGTCTTCAGCCGCGAAGAGCGCATTCACGCCATTGCCGCCCTCGAGCGTCTTGGCATCGAGCAGACGGCGCTGCAGATGGCCGGCACCTTGTCGGGTGGCCAGCAGCAGCGCGTCGCCATTGCCCGCGCCCTGATGCAGAACCCGAAGATGCTGCTCGCCGATGAGCCGATCGCCTCGCTCGATCCGCTGAACGCCAAGATCGTCATGGATGCACTCCGCGACATCAACGAGCGTGAAGGCATCACCGTCGTCACCAACCTGCATACGCTCGACACCGCGCGCAATTACTGCGAGCGCATCGTCGGCATGTCGGCCGGTCGCGTCGTCTTCGATGGCAAGCCGTCCGAACTGACGGCGGAAGCCGTCAAGCAGATCTACGGCACCGACAAGAACGGCGCCGGCATCGACGAAACGATGACGTCGACCTCGATCAACATTCCCGCGGCCGCAGCCGCGCAACAATCCGCCGGCTTGCAACCGCTGGCGCTGGCCGGTCTCTGAGAGGGGCGGCCTCGATCGTAAGCCTGCGTTATGGGCACACTTCTTCTTAAACAGAATTGCCGGAGACCCCGGTCAATCAGGAGAGAACCATGTTGAAGAAAGCACTTTTTGCCGCCACGGCGCTGTTTGCGCTCGCTGGCGTTTCGCATGCTGCCGACCTCAAGGAATTCCGCGTCGGTATCCTCGGCGGCGAAAACGAAGCCGACCGTCTTCGCAACTACGCCTGCCTTGCCGACCACCTGAAGCAGGAGTTCGGCTTCGAGAAGGTTTCGCTCTTCCCGGCTGCCGACTATGACGGCGTTATCCAGGGTCTCCTCGGCGGCACGCTCGACTTCGCAGAACTCGGTGCTTCCGGTTACGCAGCCGTCCACATCAAGGATCCGAAGGCTGTAACCCCGATCCTGACGACGCAGCAGGAAGACGGCTCGACCGGCTACTACTCGATCGGTCTCGCTCTGAAGTCGGCCGGCATCAAGGACATCAAGGACGCCAAGGGCAAGAAGCTCGGCTACGCCGATCCGGACTCCACGTCTGGTTACCTGATCCCGCTGACGCAGATCCCGAAGGACACCGGCGTTCCGAACGACAAGTACTTCGCTTCGACGCAGTTCAACGGCGGCCACGAGAACAACCTTCTCGCTGCCTATGACGGCAAGGTCGACGTTGCTGTTGACGATAGCTCGGGCATCGGCGACTTCAAGGACGGCTACACCTCCGGCACCTTCCGCAAGGCTGTCGACAAGGGCACCGTTGATCCGAACAAGCTCGTTGAAGTATGGCGCTCGCCGCTGATCCCGAACGGCCCGCTCGTCGTTCGCAACGAACTCGGCACCGAGTGGCAGGCCAAGCTCACGGACTTCTTCATGAAGCTTCCGGAAAAGGACGCCAAGTGCTTCGCAGCCATCGAAGGCGGCGACTTCAAGGGCTACTCCAAGGTCAAGCCTGACTTCTACAACGCGATCATCGACGCTCGTAAGGCTGCCATCGGCGGCTGATCGATCTTGAGATCGAGAGGGGCGGCCCTTGTGGCCGCCCTTTTTCCTGCCAAGAAAGCGGACATCGTTTCATGACCTTTGCCGATCCCCATTCCCAGACGCACCGCGCGCAGCAACCGCAGCAGAGCGCCCATGAAATCGGCGAGGCGTGGAGCAAGATGGTGGCGCGCCGGCGCCTCTACACTGGTCTCGGCCTGGTGATCCTCCTGGTCGCTTTCGTCAGCTCCGTGAAGTTCGCGGACGAAAGCAATGCCGGCCATTTCTTCGAACGCCTTCCGCACCTCTTCGATTTCGTGAGCTGGCTTGTTCCGAAGGACTGGAACGACGTCTGGCGGGCGCTGTTCGATATCGAAAGCCCGAGCCACCAGACCGGCGAAGAATACAATTTCGCGCTCGGTCGTGTGCCTGTATCGGGCAGCTTCTACATCCCCGAATATTTCGAGCTGATGATCATCACGATCAACATCGCGCTGGTCTCGACCATCATCGGCTTTGTCTTCGCCGTGCCGATGAGCTTCCTCGCAGCCCGCAACCTTTCGCCTTCTTCGCCGCTGCGCATCGTCGTCAAGCGCCTGATGGAATTCCTGCGCGCCTTTCCCGAGATCGTAATCGCCGGCCTCTTTGCCGCGATCCTCTCGATCGGTCCGGTCGCCGCCATCATCGCCGTCAGTCTTCACACGATCGGCGCACTTGGAAAGCTCTTCTACGAAGTCGTCGAGAATATCGACATGAAGCCGGATGAAGGCATGAAGGCCGTCGGCGCCAGCTGGGCCGAGCGCGTCCGCTTTGCCGCGCTGCCGCAGGTTCTGCCGAATTTCATGTCCTATGCGCTGCTTCGCCTGGAGGTCAATGTCCGTGCCTCCACCATCATCGGCGCCGTCGGCGGCGGCGGTATCGGCGAGGAGCTGAAGCTTTCCATCTCGCGCGGTTTCGGTGCCAAGACCGTGGCACTGGTTCTGTTGCTCTTCATCACCATTGTCGCGGTTGACCAGTTCTCCGCATGGCTGCGCCGCCGCCTCGTCGGCGAGCATGCCTTCCTTCTGCAGCATTGAGGTCCGCCATGACGGTGATCGACGCCAACCGGATGCATGAAATCGAACTCCGCTATCCGGACTACTTCAAACGTTCCTTCCGTCAGCGGTTCGGCGGCCTGATGATCGTCATCGCGACGCTGCTTTATGGCGTCTACGCCACCTGGTTCTTCGACTTGCCGAAGCTGCTGGCCGAAGCGCATTGGGAACGTGTCGGCCTCTATCTCAGCCAGTGGGTAAGCTACGACGTCCAGCCGGAATTCCGCATCGGCGATACCGGCATCACCGTCAAGTATCCGCGCTTCTCGCCGCTGGGCGACAACCCGCATCCCGATTGGGTGGTCAACAACCCGGATGGCAGCGTCTCGGTTTCGGTGAGTGGCGAGAGCCGCACGGTCACGGTTTCGAAGACCGAAGCCGTCGTCACGGCCCACGGCATCGCTGTCCCGGTCGAACTGTCGAGCGGTGCGCCGAAGGTCGTGGGCCCCGTCCCGAGCTGGATGACAGTCTATGACGACAACGTTCTTGCCGATCTCGGCTTTGCCGGCGACGTCAGCATCTCCGCCGACCGCGTAAAGATCCGCAAGCGCTTCCTCGGCTGGGCGAATTTCGTCTTCGACACTCAATCGCCGTTCTTCGACAAGCCGGCCGGCGAGGTCCTGAGCCTGATCGTTTCGGGTCCGGAACTGAAGCCCGGTCAATCCAATCTGTCGCTTGCTTTCGACAATATCTGGCACAACAGCGCCTGGCAGCATGGCGATGTCTGGACAAAGCTTTTCCAGACCATTGTCATGGCCTTCCTCGGCACCCTGTTTGGTGCGCTGGCAGCCTTCCCGCTCGCGTTCCTGGCGGCGCGCAACATCACGCCGAACAGGCTGTTGAATCAGGTCCTGAAGCGCTCCTTCGACTTCCTGCGTTCGGTCGACATGCTGATATGGGCGCTGTTTCTGACCCGCGCCTTCGGCCCCGGTCCACTCGCCGGCTCCGGCGCGATCTTCCTCACGGAAACCGGCACGCTCGGCAAACTCTATTCCGAAGGCCTCGAGAATATCGACAACAAGCCGCGCGAAGGCATCAAGTCGACAGGTGCGTCCACGATGCTCACGCACCGCTACGGCATCATCCCGCAGATCGTTCCTGTCTTTGTCAGCCAGACGCTTTACCAGTGGGAATCGAACGTCCGCGGTGCGACGATCATCGGCGCCGTTGGCGCGGGCGGTATCGGCCTCAAGCTCTGGGAATCGATGCGCACCAACGCAAACTGGGAAAACGTCGCCTACATGGTTCTTCTGATCCTGACGGTGGTGTTCCTGTTCGACATGGCTTCGAACGCCCTGCGTCACCGGCTGATGGGAACGAAGACACATTAAATGTGAGTATCGGCCTCGGCCATCATCATTCTGTCACGGAAATCTTTTAGCCGGAAACCGGCCTTGCAGTTGCCGTGCAAATCGCGGCAGACTGCGGCCCGCTTTCGGAACGATTTCCCAGGATACGCGTCTTGCGCTACGCACTCTATTTCACGCCGCCGAAGGATCATCCTTTGAACGGCACGGCTTCGCTCTGGCTTGGCCGCGATGCCTTCACCGGCGAAACTTATCCGGCTCCCGAATATCCGGAGATGCCGGCCGGCGAACAGTTCGAGCTGACCGCCGATCCGCGGCGTTACGGCTTCCACGCGACCATCAAGGCGCCGTTCAGCCTGGCGGCCTCCGTGACCGAGAAGGACCTGATCCCGGTCGTCGAGGATTTTGCCGCTCGCACGCCTGCTTTCGAGATTCCGGAACTGGTGCTCGGCCAGCTCGGCCGCTTTTTCGCGCTGATCCCCGGTTTCCTGCATCCGCCGCTTCAGGATTTCGCTGCGAAGGTGGTAAAGTCCTTCGAACCGTTCCGCGCCGCGCTCTCGGAGGCCGATGTCGCGCGCCGCAAGCCGGAGGAGCTGACGGAAAGCCAGAGGGCCAATCTGCTGCGCTGGGGCTATCCCTACGTCATGGATGACTTCGGTTTCCACATGACCCTGACCGGCAAGGTGCCACCCGAGCGATCGGGCGTGATGAAGGAAATCCTGGCCGAGCGATTTTCGGCCTTCACGGGCCGGCCGCTGGCAATCTCCGGCCTGGCCGTATTCGTCGAGGAGGCGCGGGGCGCCCCGTTCAAAGTTCATTCCTCGTGGCCGCTTGCCGGCGCTGAAAGCTGAAAGACCTGATCCATGAGCAAAGAAACCGTCTTTTCCAATGCGCGTATCGTCCTCGAAGACGAGATCGTCAACGGATCGGTCCTCGTCCGCGATGGCAAGATCGCCGATATCTCGACGGGCAGCTCTCATATCGGCGAAGACTTCGAGGGCGACTACCTGATCCCCGGTCTCGTCGAACTGCATACGGACCATCTCGAGGGTCACTATTCGCCGCGCCCCGGCCTGCGCTGGCACAAGACGGCGGCAATCCAGGCGCACGACGCCCAGATCGTCACCTCGGGCATCACAACGGTTTTCGATTGCCTGCGCATGGGTGCTGATGAAGACGGCGGCTTCGAGCATGGTGAAATGCGCGAGATGGCCGATGCGATCCAGAAGGCCGAGGAGGAAGGTCGCCTGCGTGCCGAGCACCTGATCCACCTGCGCTGCGAAGTCTCCGCCGACAACGTGCTGCAGCACTTCGCCGATTTCGAAAACGATCCCTATGTCCGTCTGGTCTCGTTGATGGATCACGCTCCCGGCCAGCGCCAGTTCCAGACGATGGACCAGTACATCTTTTACTATCAGAAGAAGCGCGGCCTCTCCGACGCCGAGTTCGCAAAGTTCGTTGATCGCCGCGTGTCCGAATCCGAGCGCAATTCCACGCCGCACCGCACGGCCATTTCCAAGGTCTGCGCCGAGCGCGGTATCACCGTTGCCAGCCACGACGACGCCACGCTCGCCCATGTCGACGAGGCGATCGAGAACGGCGTGCGCCTCGCTGAGTTCCCGACCAGCTTCGATGCGGCCAAGGCATCGCATGGCCATGGCATGAGCGTCCTGATGGGCGCCCCCAACGTGGTGCGTGGCAAGTCCCACTCCGGCAACATCGCGGCCCGCGACCTTGCGGAGCGGGGCGTGCTGGACGTGTTGTCGTCGGATTACGTGCCACTCAGCCTGCTCTACGCGCCGTTCATCCTGGCCGACGACGTCGAGAGCATTTCGCTGCCGCAGGCAATCGCCATGGTTACGTCGACGCCGGCGCGCACCGTCAACCTCAACGACCGTGGCCGGATCGCGCCTAGCCTGCGCGCTGACCTCGTGCGGGTCTACCGGGACCACGGCGTTCCGGTCACTCGCTCCGTGTGGCGCGAAGGACGCCGAGTCGCATGATGCCCTCGCACGAACCTCACATTGTTCCGGGAACGGAGCGCGGCATCATGGTGGTCGTCGTCGGCCCGAGCGGTGCCGGCAAGGACACGCTGATGGCGCTCGCCGCCAAGCACTTCCAGGGCCGCCCGGATGTGCATTTTGTCCGCCGTGTCATCACCCGCCACACCCATGCCAGCGGCGAGCAGCATCTCGCCGTGTCGGCCCAGGGTTTCGCGTCGATGGAGCAGGCCGGAAACTTCGCGGTCTGGTGGGAAGCGCACGGCTTGAAATATGGCATTCCGGCTGAGGTGTCGGTCGCGCTCGCACAAGGGAATCTGGTTATTGCCAACGGTTCGCGTTCGGCGCTCCACCACTTCAAGGCCGTATTCCCGCGGCTCAAGGTCATCAATGTGACAGCGACCGCCGAGGTGTTGGCAAGCCGCCTGGAGGCTCGCGGCCGCGAGACGCATGAAGACATCATGGCCAGGCTCGCACGCGGCCCCCTGACGGTGCGCGGCGATTACGACGTGGTCGACCTGGACAACAGCGGTTCGCTGGAAGAAGGCGGAAGCAGGATCATCGATGCGCTGAACGCGTTTCTGGCCGAGATCGGCTGACGCGGAGGTGGGGGGCATGCGGCCGATCACGGTTCTCGATTATGACCCGGCATGGCCCGCTCTCTTCGACGCCGCAAGACGCGAACTGCTGACGCTGGCGGCGGATAGTATCCTCACGATCGAGCATATCGGCAGCACAGCGGTCCCTGGACTGGCGGCGAAGCCGAAGATCGATCTCGATGCCGTGCTGGTGGACGAAACAGCACGTAATTCGGTCGCCTCTTTGCTTCCATCTGCCGGTTTCCGGGCTCACGGCGATCCCCACGGCGACGGCCGCTGGCCCTTCACCCGCGATCATGAGGGCTATGGCCTACGCCTCTATCTCTGCACACCTAGTAATCCGGCTCACCGTAACCGTATCCTGTTTCGCGACCACCTCCGCCGCCACCCGCAAAAGGCGGCCGAGTATCAGGCGCTGAAACGTCACCTTGCCGCAAAGGCCAATGGCGACTGGGATATCTACACCGGCGGCAAGAGCGATTTCGTCGCAGAGACGTTGCGGTTTGCGATGATCGAGGCCGAACGGTCGTTGCGCGGATAATTTTCTTGCGTAGCAGGAAACTTCGAAGCGATCTCAGGCGCTTGCCCGCCGTATTGTCCCCGCCCATCCCCGCATCCATGATCTGACGCACACTGGTGGCGTCATTGGACAGGGAGCCGGGTCGCGAACCGGATCTGACAAAACTGGTCGAAAGTCCGGCGTTCGATGATGGTTGCAGAAGAGGGATCGCAAGTCGTCGGGGCTGGCGATCCGCCGCATCGGAAAGGCCGAGAGACGCTCCTGTCGGCCCGGAAGGGCGGAGATCTCGATGCGATCGGGCAGGCTGCACCGCCTGACAATCCCTATCTACTATAACCGCCGCCTGCCTATTCCCAGCCAGTCCACGCCGTACCGGAGCTCTTTCCGGTGCGGGGCTTTGTGTTGCCCGGCAACGGGTGCGGTTGGAAACAGGATGGACAGCTTCGGTCGACAGGCTTGCGATTTACCCGATAGCGAAATGGATCGGGTGCGGACATTCTCCGGTCCAAGCAGGCGAAGCACGGGTGTCCCGCCTGCCAGAGAGACCGAACGCACGATGCGCCCGGCTCTTGCGTTGGCCTAGATCACCTGCCCGACATCGATACGGTTGCCATCTGGATCCTCGAACACGAAGGCGCGCAGGCCATAGTCTTTGTCCTGCAGCCTCTTGATGATCCGCGCGCCATGCGCCTGGCACAGCGTATAGAGAGCATCCGCATCGTCGACCATGAGATGAGCGACGTTGAAGTTGGGGATTTCGTGGTTCGGTTGCAGCGTCAGATGCAGTTCGGCGGCATCACGCTTCAGGATAACGAAGCCGACCGGGTTGCCGTTCTCAAACACCTTGGTGAAGCCCATCACGCCGCTATAAAAGTCCACTGCCCGACCGATATCTTTTACGGGAAGCATCGCGGCGATGCGTCCGAAGCGGACACCGTGATCAGCGATCTCTGTCATCGCTCAATCTCCTTCCGAGACGTCACGAATGGCTCCGGCGGTGCGGAAGACCATGCGCGCGCTCCAATGTTTCAGCATGAAGGGCGGTGCCTACCGGGGCATCTATAGCTGCGGACGCGTCGTGTCGCAATTGCCGACTTTCTCGGCCGTCGCGCCCGTGACTGACTTCGCAAGAAGCCGAATCCCAGCATTGTCGAGGACTGGGAACGCGCTGTGGCCTCGTCCCCAGGCTGGCGGTCACTTGCGCGCCGCCAGCGGTTCTCCCCTCCGGGAGATCATTCCCCTTCGCCGCGTCCAGCCACGATCTCGCGCTTGCCGACGTGGTTGGCCGGGCCGACGAGGCCTTCCTTCTCCATGCGCTCGACGAGCGAGGCGGCACGGTTGTAGCCGATGCCGAGGCGGCGCTGGATATAGGAGGTCGAGCACTTCTTGTCGCGCAGGACGACCTTGACGGCCTGCTGGTAGAGCTCGTCGCCGTCTTCAGAGCCCATGGCGCTCTTGTCGAAGACCGCGCTGTCCTCTTCCTCGCCGGCCTCGTCTTCCTCGTCAGCCGTAACCGTATCGAGATATTCAGGGCGACCTTGCGTCTTCAGATGCGCGACGACCTTCTCGACTTCGGCATCCGAAACGAACGGTCCGTGCACGCGAGAAATCCGCCCGCCGCCCTGCATATGCAGCATGTCGCCCTGGCCGAGCAGCTGCTCGGCGCCCTGTTCGCCAAGGATGGTGCGGCTGTCGATCTTAGACGTCACCTGGAAGGAGATGCGCGTCGGGAAGTTCGCCTTGATCGTACCGGTGATGACGTCGACCGAGGGGCGCTGCGTCGCCATGATCAGGTGGATGCCGGCCGCTCGCGCCATCTGCGCCAGCCGCTGGATCGCGCCTTCGATTTCCTTGCCGGCGACCATCATCAGGTCGGCCATCTCGTCGACGATGACGACGATGTAAGGCATCGGCGTCAGGTCCATCTCCTGCTGCTCCTCGATGGGAGCACCAGTGCTTCTGTCGAAGCCGGTCTGGACCATGACGTGGATCGTCTCGCCCTTGTCGCGCGCCTGCGCCACGCGGCTGTTGTAGCCGTCGATATTGCGCACGCCGAGGCGCGACATCTTGCGATAGCGATCCTCCATCTCGCGCACCGCCCACTTGAGCGCCATGACGGCCTTCTTAGGGTCGGTGACGACAGGTGTCAGCAGGTGCGGGATGCCGTCATAGACGGAGAGTTCCAGCATCTTCGGATCGACCATGATCAGGCGGCACTGCTCCGGCGACATCCGGTAGAGCAGCGACAGGATCATCGTGTTGATGGCAACCGACTTGCCCGAACCGGTGGTGCCGGCGACGAGCAGGTGCGGCATCTTCGCGAGCTCGGCGATGACAGGCTCGCCGCCAATCGTCTTGCCGAGGCCGAGTGCGAGCTTGAAGCTGCTCTTCTCGAAGTCGGCGCTTTCGATCATCTCGCGGAAATAGACGGTTTCGCGGAGCGCATTCGGCAGTTCGATGCCGATGACGTTGCGGCCGGGAACCACGGCGACGCGTGCCGACAGCGCCGACATCGAGCGGGCGATATCGTCGGCAAGGCCAATCACGCGCGACGATTTCACGCCCGGTGCCGGCTCGAACTCGTAAAGCGTGACGACGGGGCCGGGGCGGACATGGATGATCTCGCCCTTGATGCCGAAATCCTCGAGCACGCTTTCGAGAAGCCCGGCATTCTGCTCGAGCGTCTCCTGCGACATGATCTCGCCGACACGTTCCGGTGGCTCCTGCAGCAACGAGTGCGACGGGAATTCGTAGCCCGAGGCATCGACCCTCGAGGGGACGACCTTCGGCGCAGCAAAGCGAGGGGCCGGTGCGAGCGGCTGCGGCGCCAAGGCGCGAACCGGCAGTGGAGCGATCGGCTGCGTCTTTGGCTCGACTGGTACCGCTTCTTCCAAGCGGGTCTGCTCGGTCGCGACGGGGCTTTGCGCTGCGCGGCCCCGCGTCAAACCGGGAGCGGGCGCGACGGGCAGCGGCGCTACTGGTTCAGGCGCCGGCGCAACGGCGATGGCCTGATGTTGTCGACCTGGCCGCCACTCCATGACGCGGAACCGGCTGATGATCGATTCGGGGCTGACCTCTGGCTTCGGCAGCGAAACTACCGGCGGCAGCAGGATCGGTTCCGCCGCCGCTTCCTCGAATGCCATGACTTCCCAGAACGCGAAGTCCGAGATGGCAGCCAGTTCCGTGGAGGCGCGGACAATTGTCTGGGTTTCGGGCTCGGCCGACATCATCGGTGATACAGCCACAGCCGGCTGCACTTCGATCGCAGGCGGAATCACGGCTTCATAGATCTCGAGCGGAAGGTTAGCGACTACGGGCGCCAGCGATTCCACGCTTGCGCCGATTTCCGCCGCAACGCGCTCCTGCAGCGCAAGCGGCGGCGTGCGAACGGCTGGCGTCGGCACGCGCTTCGGATTGATCAGATTCTCGGGCGTGCGGGTAAACCGCACATTCGGAGCCAGTGAAAAATTGTTCTGCCAGATAGGTGCCGTAGGCTTCTCGCCTGCGTGTTCCTGCAGCTGTTCACCTTCGACTTCCGCGGAAATCTCCTCGGCCCCTGTCAGATTGGTTCTAGGAAAGCGCATACGACCGCTACTCACTCATGATTAGCAACTAATACCCGCTCTCGAATTAGGAAATGAAGGTTAATAAGTTCCTTCCGTCCGCGCCTTCATTCGCCGCGGAATTCATGCAAAACCATTTTTTATCAATGGCTTGAACGGTAGTGAAAATTTTAATGGATTTTCGACGAAGCGCTCAGTGCGCTTCGTCCCAGTTGGTGGCGGAGCGCGCGTCGACCCTGAGCGGCACACGCATTTCAAGTGCCGGCATAGTGGCGTTTTCCATCACCGAAACGATGATCGGCGTCGCCTTCTCGACGTCTGCGTCCTCGACTTCGAAGATCAGTTCGTCATGCACTTGCAGGAGCATGCGGACGCGATCGCCAAGCCCTGCTTCCGCGAGCGCCGGTTCCATCTTGATCATTGCCCGGCGAATGATATCGGCCGCCGATCCCTGGATCGGAGCATTGATTGCCGCTCGCTCGTTGAAGGCGCGAACCGACGGGTTGGAAGAGCGAATCTCCGGATAGTTGATTCGCCGCCCGAAGATCGTCTCGACGTAGCCCTTGTCACGCGCCATCTGCTTGCGGCTGTCCATGTAGTCGCGGATGCCGGGGAAGCGTTCGAAATACTTCTTGATGTAGTCGCCCGCTTCCGAGCGCTCGATCGAGAGCTGATTGGCGAGGCCGAACGCGGAAATGCCGTAGATGATGCCGAAGTTGATGGCCTTGGCGCGACGTCGCACTTCGGACGGCATGCCCTCGACGGGTACGCTGAACATCTCCGACGCGGTCATCGCATGAATGTCGACGCCATCGGCAAACGCCTGCGTCAGCTGCGGAATCTCGGCGACATGGGCGAGCACGCGCAGCTCGATCTGGCTGTAGTCGGCCGAAATCAGCTTGTGGCCCGGCGACGAAATGAATGCCGTGCGGATCTTGCGGCCTTCCGCAGTGCGTACAGGAATGTTCTGCAGGTTCGGTTCCGAGGAGGATAGGCGACCTGTTGTCGTCGACGCCAGCGAATACGACGTGTGAACCCGCTTCGTCTGGGGATGGACGTATCCCGGCAGCGCGTCCGTATAGGTCGACTTGAGCTTGGTCAGCTGGCGCCAGTCGACGATCTTGCGTGGCAGTTCGAAGCCCGCAGCGGCGAGGTCTTCGAGCACGCTTGCCGAGGTGGACCACTGGCCGGTCTTCGTCTTCGTACCGCCGGCCAGTCCCATCTTGCCGAACAGGATATCGCCCAGCTGCTTCGGCGAGCCGATGGTGAAGCGCCCGCCGGCGAGCTTGAAAATTTCCTCCTCGAGCGCGGCAGCGCCCTGCGCGAGATCGCCGGACAGGCGCGACAGGATTTGCCTGTCGACGGTAATCCCGCGCTCTTCCATATGGGCGAGAACCGGAAGCAGGGGCCGTTCGAGGCGTTCGTAAACCGTCGTCAGCCTCTCGGCGGCAAGACGCGGTTTCAGCACCAGCCAGAGCCTGAGCGTGATCTCCGCATCCTCTGCGGCATAGTGCGTCGCGCGATCGATATCGACGAGGTCGAATGTAACGTTCGACTTACCGCTACCGGCCACGTCCTTGTAGGCAATCGGCGTATGGCCAAGGAACTTCTCCGACAGCGGGTCCATTCCGTGTGCGCCGGTTCCGGCGTCGAGCACATAAGAGATCAGCATCGTATCGTCGAAGTTTTTCGTTTCGACGCCGTATCGCTTCATCAAGAGGTAGTCGTATTTCAGGTTCTGGGCGACCTTCAGGATCGCCTCGTCTTCCAAAAGCGCCTTCAGCCGGGGCAGGGCGTCGCGCATCGGGATCTGGTTCTCGGCCAATCCGCCGCCGAGCAGATCGCCGAAGCCCGTCTTGTGGCCGATCGGGATGTAGGCGGCGCGGATGCTGGTGCCGGTGGCATTCTTATCGTTGTCGGCGATCGCCATCGAGAATCCGACGAGTTCTGCCTGCATCGCATCGAGCGACGTCGTCTCGGTGTCGAAGCCAACCACTCCGGTATCGCGCGCATCGGCAATCCATTTGTCGAGCGTCGCTACATCGCGAATGGTGACATAGCGCGAGTGATCGAAGGGTAGCGAGGCAAAAGCCTCGGCGCGTGCCTTGGCAAGGTCGCCGGGCAGGAAGGTACCTTCTCGACCGTTCACGCCATTCGTCTTCGCGGGGACGGGCACCGCGTCGCCGGCAACGTCGGGAATGCCCCCGGCCACCGGCTCGGGCTCTGCGCTGTCCAGATCGGGACCCCGCGCCGATGCACCCCATTCGACCGGAACGTCAACGGCGTCGATGGCGCTGGCGTCGCAATCGCAAGCCTCGGCAACGCGCCGCGTCAGCGATGTGAACTGCATTGCCTTCAGGAAGCCGATCAGCTTTGGCCCGTTTTGCGGCTCGAGGATCAGGTCTTCCACCTTAAGTTCGAGCGGAACGTCGGTACGCAGTCGCACCAGTTCGCGTGACAGGCGGGCCTTGTCGGCATTCTCGATGATCGTCTGGCGGCGCTTCTCCTGCTTGATCTCGGTCGCGCGTTCGAGAAGCGCATCGAGATTGCCGTACTCGGCAAGCAGCTGCGCCGCCGTCTTCGGACCGATGCCTGGGATGCCGGGCACGTTGTCGACCGAGTCGCCTGTCATCGCCTGAAGATCGATCATCTTCTCGGGCGGCACGCCCCATTTCTCGATGACGTCAGGAATGCCGATCTGCTTGTCCTTCATGCTGTCATACATGTGGACCGCAGTCGTAACCAGCTGCATCAGATCCTTGTCCGAAGAGACGATCGTCACGTCAGCGCCGAGGGCCTCGGCCTGGCGGGCGTAAGTTGCGATGATGTCGTCGGCCTCGAAACCCTCCGTCTCGATGCACGGCAGATTAAAGGCCCGCGTTGCCTGCCGGATCAGCCCGAATTGCGGGATAAGCTCGTCGGGCGGAGTGGAGCGGTTTGCCTTGTAGGCATCGTAGAGATCCTTGCGGAACGTCTTTGCCGAGTAGTCGAAAATAACGGCAAGATGCGTTGGGGTCACGCCGACCGATGTGTCGCGCGCATCCGTCAGCAGCTTCCACAACATGTTGCAGAATCCTGACACAGCGCCGACCGGCAAACCATCGGATTTGCGGGTCAAAGGGGGGAGTGCGTGAAAGGCTCTAAAAATGAAACCGGAGCCGTCGACTAGGAAAAGATGATCGCCTTTTTTCATGGCGTCATGGATAGCGCGGCGACCTTGGAAGGTCCATATAAACTTGGAGACCGAAAAGATTCCGCCTCACCAAACTGTTACCAATTTGTAATAGTCAATGCTCGGCTTTCCCTTGAAAAGCCACATTCCCGATCACAAATGATTACTACCGACGTTTGATCGTGTTTGGTCGCGTCGAGGGTCTGATAGCTGGCTTGTCCCCCGCCGCATCGGACTTGGACAAAGGCCTTATCCCCTCTCCGGGCCTTTGTCCCCATTTTAGAGCCGCCATAGCCAGACCTCCAGGCTATGGCGGCTTTGTTTTTCTGCTCTATCTTCCGAAGGACAACCTGCGATGAAGCACTTGTGATGCGTCGTATGCGATTTGTTGCACTGTTTCGTCGAGTTTTTTGCGACTAACTGAGAAGATGGGAAGTAATCGTATGGACTCGGGGGCCTACCTTGCCAGCCAGCTGGCCAAGGGCTTTGCTCGTTCGCTGCAGCGGCGCGCGGCGCGGCTCGGCTTTTCGCCAGGGCAGTTCCCGGTTCTTCTCGAACTCTGGGCCGAGGACGGGCTGACGCAGAAGCAGCTACTGGCCCGCGTCGACATCGAGCAGGCGACCATGGCGAACACGCTTGCACGCATGGCGCGCGACGGGTTGATCGACCGTCGTCCGCATCCATCCGACAAGCGGGCCCAGCTGATCTTTCTCACCGACAAGGCAAAGGGCATGGAAGATGATGCGATCGAGGCGGCGCGAGAAGCCGACCTTGCGCTATTTCAGGGCTTCAAGAGTTTCGAACGGGAGCTGACCCTCGAATATATCCGCCGGCTTCTCGACAACGCCAAGAAGCTTTGAGCAGGCGCATTTCGCTGCCGTTATCGGTGTCGCGTTGTAAAGGCGGTCAAACTCGTCTCCGTGTACGGAAAGAAAATTTTCGTATGCAGCCAGCCTTACGCTCGGTTCGATATCAGGCTTACCGAAAGGCTGATCCCTTGCCCCAGTCCTCGCTGTAGCGTTCCGTTGCTCTGCTTTTTTCGCCTCGAAAGCAGTCGACCTTTGGTCTATCGTCCCGCGAAATTTCGAAAGGAGTCGAAAATGACCGATGCAATACCGGTGCTTTCGCGCGCGGACCAGAACCTGCCATCAAGCCTCGACAAGCTGTTTGAGCTATTGAGGATCAAGTCCATCTCGACCGATCCCGCCTTCAAGGCGGAGTGCCGCAAGGCGGCGGAATGGCTCGTGTCCTATCTGAAGACGCTGGGTTTCGAGGCTTCCGTACGCGACACGCCCGGTCACCCCATGGTTGTCGCTCATCACGCAGCGGCAAGCGCCGACGCGCCGCATGTGCTGTTCTACGGCCACTATGACGTCCAGCCCGTCGATCCCATCGAACTTTGGGAGAACGATCCCTTCGAGCCGGCGATCAAGGACATCGGCAACGGCCGAAAGGTCCTCACCGGTCGCGGCACCTCCGACGACAAGGGCCAGTTGATGACCTTCGTCGAGGCCTGCCGCGCGTATAAGGAAGTCAACGGTGCGTTGCCCTGCCGCATTACCATCCTCTTCGAAGGCGAAGAAGAATCGGGTTCACCGTCGCTGAAACCGTTCCTCGAGGCCAACGCCGCCGAACTGAAGGCGGACTACGCCCTGGTTTGCGACACCGGCATGTGGGACCGTGATACCCCGGCGATTGCCGCAGCGCTTCGCGGGCTTGTCGGCGAGGAGGTTGTCGTAACTGCGGCTGATCGCGACCTGCATTCCGGCTTGTTCGGCGGTGCGGCTGCCAACCCGATCCATATTCTGACGGCCATTCTCGCTGGACTGCACGATGAAACCGGCCGTATCACCCTCGAAGGTTTCTATAACGGTGTCGAGGAAACCCCGGCCAACATCAAGGCATCCTGGGAAACCCTCGGCAAGACGGCGGAGACCTTCCTCGGGGAGGTTGGCCTGTCGATTCCTTCGGGTGAAAAGGGCAGGTCCGTCCTTGAACTGACCTGGGCGCGGCCGACCGCCGAGGTCAACGGCATCTGGGGTGGCTATACGGGCGAGGGCTTCAAGACGGTGATCGCAGCCAAGGCCTCGGCCAAGGTTTCGTTCCGTCTCGTAGGGAGCCAGGATCCAAGCGCCATTCGCGAAAGCTTCCGCGCCTATGTCCGGTCGAAGATCCCGGCGGATTGCTCTGTCGAATTCCACCCGCACGGCGGTTCGCCGGCCATCCATCTTTCCTATGATTCGCCGGTTCTGACAAAGGCGAAGAACGCGCTTTCCGACGAGTGGCCGAAGCCTGCCGTCGTCATCGGCATGGGCGGATCGATCCCGATCGTCGGTGACTTCCAGAAGATGCTCGGCATGGAGTCGTTGCTCGTCGGCTTCGGCCTCAGCGACGATCGCATTCACTCGCCCAACGAGAAGTACGAACTGGTGTCCTATCACAAGGGCATCCGCTCCTGGATCCGCATCCTGGAAGCGCTGGCCAAGTGACGGTCGGAAGGTGCGCCTGCTTCGCGGGCGCCTGAAAAACAAAAAGGCCGGAACAAACCGGCCTTTCGTCATTCGCTTCACTTCGATGCCAGTACATCCGTGGTCAAGGAGGAAGCGAATGTTGCAGCCAGACTGATCGGGAAAGGTTAACGAATGGTTAACCAGCGAGCCACGATCACAATGGCGGAAGCGGCAACGTTGCTGGCGCGCCCAGCTTTCCACCGGCTGCAATCTGTTGAGCCTTATGTCGGTATGCCCGTCCCGCGTTTCAAGCGAGCCTCGCATATTTTTGCGTTTCGAGGCTTTCGGCTGTTCAACTCAGGTTCATCTGAGCGAACTACAAACCATTGAAAGAAAAAGGTGATTGGCTGAATCGACGCGGGGCGACGAATGGCGAACGCGTGTCCGATGCACCAGGCGACCTCTTCGAAACGCGCAGGCGGCGTGATCCGCGTGCGTCGGCAAAGGAGTTTAAAACGTGAAGTCCATACTGACGACGGCCGCTGCCGTGGCGGCCCTTTTACTTGCGCCTGCGGTCGCGGAAGCCGCAGGAGGATTTGTCACAGCCAACGTCAACATGCGCGCCGGGCCGAGCACGCAATACCCTGCCGTCACCGTCATTCCGGCGGGCGAATCGGTGGAGATTCATGGTTGCCTTGCGGATGTTCCATGGTGCGATGTGGAGTTTTACGGCGGTCGCGGGTGGGTAGCTGGTCGCTACGTGCAGGCGCTGTATCAAAGCCGGCGCGTCTATGTGGGGCCGGAATACTACCGTCCACTCGGAATTCCGACCGTGGTCTTCAGCGTCGGAAATTACTGGGACCGCTACTATCGCAATCGCGACTTTTATCGGGACCGGGATCGTTGGCGCCGGAATTCGGTCTATGATCGTCCGCCCGCTGCCGTCCGGCCGGCGCGACCGCCGGAATTTGACGGACGCCCGCGCCCCGACCGCCCGCGGCCCGATTTCGATCGTGGTCCCAATCGCCGGCCCGATGGAAACCGCGGCCCGGATCGCCGCCGGGATTTCGGCGGCCGCCCGGACGCTCAGGATTTCCAGGGGCGACCCAGTGACAACCGTCACGATTTCCAGCGACCGCCGCAGCGGACCGACGACGCGAATCAGCGTCGCGGTGGTGATGGTCGTCGTGGACCCCCACGCTGCCAGCCGGGTGATCCGAGTTGCGGATCTCAGCAGTAAACGGATAAGGCGGCCGCAGGCCGCCTTTTTGCATACGAGATGAAATGTCTGGAGCAGACAGAGGACGGCCCGGCGCTCTGGGAGAGACACCGGGCCGGATCGCGATCGGCTCGTTTGAGGGGAGACGGCCGACCTTTAGCGAAACGTGTAGGGCGTGTTTCGCTTCGGGCATAATCCACGGGGTCGCTAATGGTTCCCGCTTACCAGAGAGAAACTGAACTTTGCCGTGAGGCGAGCAGTTCGCGCATCTCGGCAAACGGACCGTGCAGCATCTTCAGACGGCTCTCTTCCATTTTGGTCAGCCGGTGGTGGCGTGCAAACTCGTGCACGCTCCAGACTTCGCGCAGCCTGAATTCTTCGGTGTTGTTAAAGTCGATGCTCATGAAATGCCTACATATTGCGCGGTCTGCGCTAATCTTAGGCGCAATTCAACGTGCTATATGTCAGATTTGTGACAGTCGCAACGAATGGCAGCTATGCCGAAAAAGCGTGGCTTGGTAAGCCAAAGAAAACAAAGCCCGGTCGAAGCCGGGCCCTGCGATTTTCCTGAATTCGACTATCGCCAATCGCGTCCGCGCACCCACGGCGGCGGGCGATCCCATCCGTAGGATCGCTCGTAGCGCCAACCATAGCGCGGCGGGCCGCCCCAGCCATAAGGGCGGCGGTCATTGCGCCAGCCGTATCGCGGCGGCGGCCGGTTCCAGTTCGGCCGGCAATTGCCCCATCGGGTCAGGTGATAGCCGCGCCCGCAGGCATAGTCGACGAGCACTGTATTCTTGGCCGCAATGCCGTTCACTGGCGCAATCGGCATCGCTTCAGCCATGGAAACGCCAAATCCAAACATGGCGATCGCGGCTGCAATCATTCTCATACGCATCTCTGCACCTCTGTTATGCAAGTCCCTTGCCTGCCGATTAGAGAGCCGGTTCGGTGAACGGGGGCTGAACCAAATTTGACATTATTGGGGCAGGCATGGGCCGTTCTAACCACTTCTTAACCACCCCTTAAATCGCCGCATTTAAAGTTCAACCGGGTGGAGAACCGTTTGGCAAAGCACGGTTTCTGCGGCATCGCCGCGCGAGAAGCGAAGATGGGGTGTACCGGGTACTAGATGGCGGGCAGAGGCAAATCACGCGACAGGATCGAACCTTCTTTCAGCGGTCGCGACGACCGTGATGATGATGACGATTTCTCGCTCGATGCCGATGACCGTGTGGTGCGCGGACGCTCGACGCGGAAAGCGCCGCCGAAGTCGTCCCGTTCGCGGCAGCCGGAGCGACGCAAACGAGACCGCCGTGATCGCGATGGCGGTGGGCTCTTCGCTTTCATCCGTCGCCTTGTCTACTGGTGCATCGTTTTCGGGATTTGGGCCGGGATCGGCGTCGCCGGCCTCGTCGTTTACTACGGCTCGCGTATGCCGAGCGCGAGCACCTGGGCCATTCCGGAGCGTCCGCCGAACGTCAAGATCACCGCTGTCGACGGCAGCGTCCTTGCCAATCGCGGCACGACCGGCGGCGAAGCGCTGGCACTCGAAGATATGTCGCCGTACATCCCCGAAGCGATCGTCGCCATCGAAGACCGCCGTTTCTATTCGCATTTCGGCGTCGATCCGCTTGGCCTTGCACGCGCCTTGGTCACCAACCTGACGACCGGGCATATGGTTCAGGGCGGCTCGACGCTGACGCAGCAGCTTGCAAAGAACCTCTTCCTGTCGCCGGACCGGACGCTCGAGCGCAAGGTCCAGGAAGTTCTGCTCGCGCTATGGCTGGAGCAGAAATATACCAAGGAGCAGATCCTTGCGATGTATCTCAACCGGGTGTTTTTCGGTTCGAACGCCTATGGCGTCGAGGCTGCGTCGCGGCGCTACTTCAACAAGTCCGCGCGTGATGTGAACCTTGGTGAAGCCGCCCTTCTTGCCGGCCTCGTCAAGGCGCCGTCGCGCCTGTCGCCGGCACGCGATCCCGAGGCCGCCAATGCCCGCGCGCAGGTCGTGCTGCAGACGATGCGCGAGCAGGGCTATATCACCGATGACGAAGTGAAGACCGCCATGTCGCAGACGCCGGCCAAGGCAAAGCGCTATTGGTCGGGCGCCGGTCACTACGTCGCCGATATGGTCATCGACCAACTCCCCGGTCTGATCGGTGACGTCAAGGAAGACATCGTCGTCGATACGACGATCGACAAGACGCTGGAAAAGCGCGCGGAGCAGTCGCTGAATGACGTTCTCGGCAAGGACGGCGCCAAGCTCGATGCCTCACAGGCGGCCCTGGTTTCGCTCGACGGCACCGGCGCAATCCGCGCGCTGGTGGGCGGCAGGGACTATGCCGACAGCCAGTTCAACCGCGCCGTCACTGCCAAACGCCAGCCGGGATCGTCCTTCAAGCCGTTCGTCTACGCCGCGGCGCTGGAAAAGGGCCTGACGCCGTTTTCCGTATTCAACGACGCGCCGATCCGCATCGGCGACTGGACGCCCGAGAATTACGAGAAGAAGTATAATGGCGAGGTGACGCTCGCGACGGCGCTTGCAAAGTCGCTGAACACCGTTGCCGCCCAGCTTGTCATGTATGACGGGCCGGACCAGGTCATCAAGCTGGCACACCGTCTCGGCATCGAATCGGAACTGCAGCCGAATGCCTCGATCGCGCTTGGCACATCCGAAGTGTCGCTGACTGAGCTCACCGGCGCTTATGCCGCCTTCATGAATGGTGGTTACAAGGCGACGCCGCACGTGATCCGCAGGGTGACGACGGCCGACGGCAGCAAGGTGCTCTATGAGAACACCTACGACAATCCGCCCCGCGTCCTGTCGGAAGCGATAGCCGCAAACATGAATACGATGATGATGGGCGTCATCAACCAGGGAACGGGCAAGAGCGCCAAGCTTTCCGGCTGGCAGGCCGCCGGCAAGACCGGCACCACCCAGAACTCGCGCGACGCGCTCTTTGTTGGCTTCACCAGCAACCTCACGACGGGCGTCTGGTTCGGCAACGACGACGGCAAGCCAATGAAGAAGGTCACGGGCGGCGGCTTGCCCGCCAAGGCCTGGCAGGAGTTCATGGTCGCCGCGCACAAGGGACTGTCGCCGGCGCCGCTGTTCGGCAACGGTCAGTTCATGGCGGATCCGGCAGCCAATCCCGGCTTTGGCGATCAGCCGATGGCATCCGCCGAGCCTGGCATGGCGCCGCCGCTTGAAGAACCGACGACGATCGGCAGCATTCTTTCCGGCGTGTTTGGTGAGAGCGCCGAGCGTTATCCGCAGG
This sequence comes from Rhizobium sp. BK661, assembly GCF_024808825.1. NCBI lineage: Bacteria > Pseudomonadati > Pseudomonadota > Alphaproteobacteria > Hyphomicrobiales > Rhizobiaceae > Rhizobium > Rhizobium sp. BK661. The sequence goes on from NZ_JANTYT010000001.1 coordinate 299,766, forward strand.
CGCCGGGTCGGCCACGACGCCAGCCGATGACGGCTGATAACGGCGGCCCCGTGCCTCCCGCGGACATCGCCCAGGACGGAGATTATGGCTACGGCGACGCGCTGCCGCCGGGTGACATTGGCGAGCCTGAACCGGCGCCGGCACACCGGCCGAGACGGACGACTTTGCTCGACTTGATCATGGGGCAATAACCAAAGCATTCGGTCAGGAAAATGCCATTTTCCTGTGTGTGTCGAAATTAATCGCCGGGCGCTTGTTTTGCTGGTTTTCTGGCCATTTCTCGCCTTGCAGTCCCGAAAACCGCTCCTTATATACGCGGCATCACCGCAATCACGATTGCGTTAATCTTAAAGACCCATCCCGTAAGGGGCTGTCAGGGAAATGCCTTCTCGGGGTTCCGACAGCTTGCTTCAAGGAGAGAATGACATGGCAAAAGTAATTGGTATCGACCTCGGAACGACAAATTCCTGCGTCGCTGTCATGGACGGCAAGGACGCGAAGGTCATTGAGAACGCCGAAGGTGCGCGCACGACCCCTTCGATCGTAGCATTTTCCGAAGATGGCGAACGCCTGGTCGGTCAGCCGGCCAAGCGCCAGGCAGTTACCAACCCCACGGATACGCTTTTCGCAGTGAAGCGCCTCATCGGCCGCCGCTACGACGATCCGACGGTTGAAAAGGACAAGGCTCTCGTTCCTTTCGAGATCACCAAGGGTGACAACGGCGACGCTTGGGTCAAGGCCCGCGGCACCGGCTATTCGCCTGCCCAGATCTCCGCGATGATCCTTCAGAAGATGAAGGAAACCGCTGAATCCTATCTCGGTGAAAAGGTCGAAAAGGCCGTCATCACCGTTCCCGCATACTTCAACGACGCCCAGCGCCAGGCAACCAAGGATGCCGGCAAGATCGCTGGCCTCGAAGTTCTGCGCATCATCAACGAGCCGACGGCGGCAGCCCTTGCCTATGGTCTCGACAAGAAGGACGGCAAGACCATCGCCGTCTACGACTTGGGTGGCGGTACCTTCGATATCTCGATCCTCGAAATCGGCGACGGCGTCTTCGAAGTGAAGTCCACCAACGGCGATACCTTCCTCGGCGGTGAAGACTTCGACATGCGTCTCGTCGAATACCTCGTTGCCGAGTTCAAGAAGGACAACGGCATCGACCTCAAGGGCGACAAGCTGGCTCTGCAGCGCCTCAAGGAAGCTGCCGAAAAGGCGAAGATCGAACTGTCGTCCTCGCAGCAGACCGAAATCAACCTGCCGTTCATCACCGCTGATGCAACCGGCCCGAAGCACCTGACGCTGAAGCTGACCCGCGCCAAGCTCGAAAGCCTGGTTGAGGATCTGATCCAGCGCACGATCGCACCGTGCAAGGCTGCTCTTAAGGATGCAGGCGTAACGCCAGCCGAGATCGACGAAGTCGTTCTGGTCGGTGGCATGAGCCGCATGCCGAAGGTGCAGGAAGTCGTCAAGCAGCTGTTCGGCAAAGAGCCGCACAAGGGCGTCAACCCGGATGAAGTCGTCGCTCTCGGCGCGGCCATCCAGGCCGGCGTTCTCCAGGGCGACGTCAAGGACGTTCTGCTTCTCGACGTAACCCCGCTGTCTCTCGGCATCGAGACCCTCGGTGGCGTCTTCACCCGTCTGATCGAGCGTAATACCACGATCCCGACCAAGAAGAGCCAGACCTTCTCGACCGCCGACGACAACCAGCAGGCCGTCACCATCCGCGTTTCGCAGGGCGAGCGCGAAATGGCTGCCGACAACAAGCTGCTCGGCCAGTTCGACCTCGTTGGCCTGCCGCCGGCACCGCGTGGCGTTCCGCAGATCGAAGTCACCTTTGATATCGATGCCAATGGCATCGTGCAGGTTTCGGCGAAGGACAAGGGCACCGGCAAGGAACAGCAGATCCGCATCCAGGCATCTGGTGGTCTCTCCGACGCCGACATCGAGAAGATGGTCAAGGACGCTGAAGCCAATGCCGAAGCCGACAAGAAGCGTCGCGAAGGCGTAGAAGCCAAGAACCAGGCCGAAAGCCTGATCCACTCCAGCGAGAAGTCGCTGAAGGATTACGGTGACAAGGTGACCGAGGCCGATCGCACCGCGATCTCCGATGCGATTGCTGCTCTGAAGTCTGCCGTCGAGGCAAGCGAGCCGGATGCTGAAGAGATCAAGGCAAAGACCCAGACCCTCATGGAAGTCTCCATGAAGCTCGGTCAGGCGATCTATGAAGCGCAGCAGGCTGAAGGTGGTGCGGCAGACGCATCGGCAGAAGCTGGCGATGATAATGTCGTCGATGCCGACTACGAAGAAGTCAAGGACGACGACCGTAAGAAGTCCGCGTAAGCTGGACCAGAACGGTCACGTTTGAAACTGACATTCCGGCTGCTCTCCAGGGCAGCCGGAAATCCATTTCCGGGGTCTGATCCTTAATGGCAAAAGCCGATTTTTACGAAACGCTGGGTGTCGCCAAGACGGCGGACGAAAAAGAGCTGAAAAGCGCCTTCCGCAAACTCGCCATGAAATTCCATCCGGACAAGAATCCGGGCGATCATGAGGCAGAGCGTAAATTCAAGGAAATCAACGAAGCCTACGAAATGCTCAAGGATCCGCAGAAGCGGGCGGCCTATGACCGTTACGGTCACGCAGCCTTCGAGCATGGCGGCATGGGCGGTGGCGGCTTCGGCGGCGGTGGCTTTGGCGGCGGTGGTGGGTTCTCCGATATTTTCGAGGATATCTTCGGCGAGATGATGGGCGGCGGCCGGCAGCGGCAGCGCTCTTCGGGTGGCCGCGAGCGTGGCGCCGATCTTCGCTACAACATGGAAATTTCGCTGGAGGAATCCTTCTCCGGCAAGACGGCGCAGATCCGCGTTCCGACATCGATCACTTGCGATGTCTGTTCCGGCTCGGGCGCAAAGCCCGGCACCCAGCCGAAAACCTGCGGCACCTGCCAGGGTTCGGGCCGTGTCCGTGCAGCCCAGGGCTTCTTTTCGATCGAGCGGACCTGCCCGACCTGTCATGGTCGTGGCACGATCATTCCCGATCCGTGCACGAAGTGCCATGGCCAGGGTCGCGTCACCGAAGAGCGTTCGCTCTCGGTGAACATTCCGGCCGGCATCGAAGACGGCACCCGCATTCGCCTGCAGGGCGAGGGCGAGGCCGGCATGCGTGGCGGTCCGGCGGGCGATCTCTACATCTTCCTCTCGGTCAAGCCGCACGAATTCTACCAGCGCGATGGCGCCGACCTCTATTGCACCATCCCGATCTCGATGACGACGGCGGCACTTGGCGGCACGTTTGACGTGGCGACGCTCGATGGCACCAAGTCGCGCGTTACCGTGCCGGAAGGCACGCAGGCCGGAAAGCAGTTTCGCCTCAAGGGCAAGGGCATGCCGGTGTTGCGGTCGCCGCAGACGGGTGACCTCTACATCCAGATCCAGATCGAGACTCCGCAGAAGCTGACGAAGCGGCAGCGCGAACTCCTTCAGGAGTTCGAACAGCTGTCCTCGAAGGAAAACAATCCGGAATCGACCGGGTTCTTTGCCCGAATGAAGGAATTCTTCGAGGGCTGATCAAGTCATCGACAAAATGTTGAAAGGCTCGGTTGTTCCTGCAACCGGGCCTTTATTGTTTTTTGCTCCGGATTGCCTATGCAGGGTTGTTGCGCGGGCGCGACTTTCGCAGTGAAAATGGCTTTACTATTTTGGATCAGCCAAATGATTGGTGGGACATTAAGATAATAAAAGGGTAAATTAGCAGGCCGAACAACATAGCAGCGCCGAGGGACACTTGGAACGCCGTCTCGCAGCCATCCTCGCAGCAGATATCGTCGGTTACAGCCGATTGATGGGATCAGATGAATCCGGGACGCTGAGTGCGGTAAAGTCCTGCCGCACGGAGCTCCTCAACCCGAAAATTGCGCAGCATCGCGGCCGCATCGTCAAGATGACCGGTGACGGCATGTTGGTGGAATTCTCCAGCATTGTGAACGCGGTTGCCTGTGCCGACGAGGTGCAGCGGGAGACGGCGCAGCGAAACCTGTCCGTACTTGAAGAAAAGCGCATCGAGTTCCGGATCGGTATCCATCTCGGCGATGTTATCGTCGAGGAGGGCGATATTTTCGGCGATGGTGTCAATGTTGCTGCCCGGCTGGAAACGTTGGCCGAACCCGGCGGCATTGCTGTCTCCGCCTCGGTCAAGGACCACGTCGGCTCGCGGCTCGACCTGTCGTTCGAGGATCGCGGCGAGCACAGGCTCAAGAACATCAAGGAACCGATCAGGGTCTATGCGATCTCTCCGCGGCGGGCGCTGCCGCTGAAAGTGAACAAGGCCGCTCTGGCCGCTGCCAAGGAAAAGCACAAGCAGCTCGTTGCCGTCCTGCCTTTCACCAACATGAGCGGTGACGCCGAGCAGGAGTATTTTTCGGACGGCATCACCGAAGACATCATTACCGACCTCTCCAAGGTATCGAACCTCTACGTCGTCGCACGCAACACCGCCTTCACCTACAAGGGCAAATCCGTGCAGGTGAAGCAGGTCGCGGCCGAGCTCGGCGTCGACTTCGTTCTCGAGGGCAGCGTCCGCAAGGTCGGGCAGCGGGTGCGCATTACCGGGCAGCTGATTGATGCGAAGAACGGCGGGCACCTTTGGGCGGACCGCTTTGACCGTGACCTGACCGATATTTTTGCGATCCAGGACGAGATCACCCACGCGATCGTCGATCAACTCAAGATCAAGCTGCTGCCGGAGGAGCGGCGAGCGATCGAAGCCGAGCAGACATGCAATGTCGAAGCCTACACCTATTACCTGCGCGGTCGGCAGCTTTCTCACACCTGGACGCGGCCTTATCTGCTTCTGGCGCGGCGTATGTTTGCGACTGCGGTCGCTCTCGATCCGGAATATGCGCGTGCCTATGCCGGGATGGCCGATTGCGAGTCAGCGCTGCGCGACTGGCACGCGGGAGAGTATACGCTACAGGGGATTCTCAATCTGAGTGCCAAGGCGCTTGCACTCGATCCAAATCTCGCTGAGGCGCACGCCTCGCGCGGGCTGGCGCTGCACCAGGATGGGCGAGACGAAGAGGCGCTGAGCGAGTTCGAAAAGGCGCTGGCGCTGGAACCCGATCTCTATGAAGCGAATTTTCACTATGGCCGCTTCCTTTTCATGGAGGGCAAGTTCGAAGGAGCCATCACGTTCTTCACCAGGGCGGCCGAGATCAGGCCGGACGACTATTTGTCGCCGATACACCTGATGAGTGCATGTCGGTCGCTCGGGCTGGAGGAAGAGCGAGCGCACTGGGCAAGCATCTGCATCGAGCGCGCCGAGGAGGCCCTGGAGCGGCATCCGGAAAATTCAGGCCCTGCTCATCGCGGCGCGCTCGCCCTGGCGCACATGGGCGAGGCGGAAAAAGCAAAGGAGTGGGTGAAGCGCGCCCAGATGATCGACCCGGATGACATTGTTGCGCAGTATAACATCGCCTGTGTTTACGCGTTGCTGAACGAATGCGACGCTGCGCTGGACCTGTTGGAGGAGCTACTGCCGCTGTCGTCCTGTTATCACATCCTGTGGTTCAAGCATGATTCGGATCTGGATTCGGTGCGCGATCACCCCCGATTCGAAAAGATGCTGGATGCGATCGCGGCCTGCTCAGCCTCGCTGGACTTCAAGGTGGCGTCGGAATAGCGCTGGCGCCCGGCACTTGTTCCATTCTGGAGCAGGCCGAAATGCGCATCTGTCTTGCGTTAACGCAGGCAATGAATGGCGCTTTGCAAAGGCACACGAAGCGGCCAGTGTCCTTGCGGGGATCAACCAAAAAATCGAGGGCAACTTCCATGATGGCAGCCGCCGCTTCCGTGTCTTTCCAGTCTGACGATGTCGATGTGCTCGCCGGCGCGCTCTACGCGTGGTGCGCCGAGCACAATATCAAGCTGCGCAGCCAGCAGGGACTTGCGATCGCCAGCATCGCGATAGATCTCTATCATGCCGGCCATCAGACGCAGGACGATTTGCTCGTCGCCCTTCACGAGCGCGAGCTGCACTGACCGGCAGAGCAGAGCTCAGCCCAACGCCTCGACGTAGCTGTCGCCGGTCATGATCGACAAGATGGTCTTTACGGCCTCTTTGCCTGCTGTGGAGCGAAGCTTGTCGTAGTGCAGGGCAAGCTCATAGGCCTCCGGGCTGAGACCTGGTCGCGCCGATCCGTCACGCGGATTGGCGCCTTCGAACAGGTCCGAAATATCCACGCCCAGAAAGACCGCGATCTGGTGAAGCTTGCTCGCGGATACGCGATTGGTGCCTTTCTCGTATTTTTGAATCTGTTGAAAAGTCAGCCCCAGCGCGTCTCCCAGTTCCAGCTGCGATATGCGTCGTTTGGCCCTGAGCGTCCGGACATTTCTGCCGACAATAATATCTACCGGATCTGGCACTGCTGTGTTCCCTCATTATAAATTCAAATGCGCTAGTACTATGCCCGCCTTTTGCAATATCTCAACCAACTAGTTGCAATTTTCAACCTGCTTTTGCTGTGGTTTTGAGCCGCTCAGTCATACACTTTCGGCGTAGACATCGACCGTAACGTGCACGCTATTTGCGATGCGCGTTTAGGGCGGCAATCGTGCGTAAGTCGCATTCTACTTTACTTGCCGCGGCGATCACCTGATTCCCCGTCGATTCCGTGGCTTGCCAAACTTGACCCAAGCATCGACAACTCATATTTTAGAATAATTCTAAAACGAGGTTGTCATGTTCAACAGACTTTTCAATTCATCCAAGCGTTCTTTTGATTCATTGTCCGAACAGGAAATACTCGCGCTTGCCATCGGCTCCGAAGAGGACGACGCGCGCATTTATCTCGCCTACGCCGACATGCTGCGGGACGCGTATCCCGCGTCGGCAAAAGTCTTCGAGGACATGGCCGAGGTCGAGGACACACATCGCAAATCCCTGATCGAAATTTATCGCCAGCGGTTCGGCGAGCGCATAACGCTCATCCGGCGCGAGCATGTTCGAGGATTCTATGAGCGCAAGCCCGACTGGCTGCGACGCAACCTGTCATTGGACAAGATCCGGGACGAGGCGGCGGCCATGGAACAGCAGGCCTATCGCTTCTATGTCGAGGCCGCGACCCGCGTGACCGACGCCGGCACGAGGCAGCTTTTGGGTGACTTGGCGCTCGCCGAGCAGGGCCACGAAGAGATCACCCATATGCTGGGCGACAAGCACACGCCTGAGACCGTAAAGGCGGAGGAAGACGTCGCGGCGCGGCGGCAATTGGTTCTGACCTACGTGCAGCCCGGTCTCGCTGGTCTGATGGACGGCTCGGTGTCGACATTGGCGCCGATCTTTGCGGCCGCGTTTGCGACCCAGGACACCTGGCAGACCTTCCTTGTCGGCATGTCCGCATCGGTCGGCGCCGGCATCTCGATGGGCTTCACCGAGGCGGCGCATGACGACGGCAAGATTTCCGGCCGCGGTTCGCCGATCAAGCGTGGTCTCGCCTGCGGAGTCATGACGGCGCTCGGCGGTCTTGGGCACACCTTGCCGTATCTGATCCCGAACTTCTGGACTGCAACGACGATGGCGGTGATCATCGCGATCTTCGAGCTTTGGGCGATCGCGTTCATCCAGAACAGGTTTATGGAAACACCGTTCCTGCGTGCCGCCTTGCAGGTAGTTGTCGGCGGCGGTCTTGTTCTCGGGGCCGGTATTCTGATTGGAAATGGCTGAGGTACAAAAAAGGCCGGCATCTCGCCGGCCTTTCCTGTTCAATCCGATATTGTCTACCTCAAGGCGCCGACCAAAACGTCGCGGCCGTTTTCGATGGTGACCCAGCGACCGGCATTGGCGCTCGACTGGCGCTTGATGAAGGAGTAGGGGGTGTCGAACCACGGCTTGACGCTGGATGCCAGGTTGTCGAGCACGAAGTCGCCGTTGGTGGTGCGCAACGTCAGTACGGCATGGCCTTCGCCGTCCGGCTTGCGAACGACCGTGAGCAGAAGGTTAGCTGGCGAAATTCCCCGCTGAACCAGGATGCGGCGCTTCAAGAGGGCGAAGTCTTCGCAATCGCCCGCCGTCGTCGGATAAGCCCAGACCTCATCCTTGCCGTAGATTTCCTTGTCGGTCATCGGTGTGATGCTATTGTTGACCGTGGCGTTGACCGATCGCACCATTCCCCACTTGGCATCAGACATCTCAGCCGGCGAGGTGTTGCGGTTCGGGCCGCATTCGTTGCGATGGATCTGGCAGAAGTCGTAGTGGCCGATCGGCTGGGAAGTGGCTGCGCCTGTGACCATCGAGAGGTTGTTGGTGGAAGCCGGCGTTGCGGCTGTAGACATAGCAAACACGGCCATCATGGCCACGACGAAACCCTTGATCCGCACGCCCGCTCTTCCCTTGCATCGCCCATGTATTGTTAACAAAAAGTTAACGGACGGAGGCTCGGAGAGTCAATCGTTACTTCTGGGGAGGGGGGTGCTAACCACCAACATGGTTAAAATCCGTTAGGATTTGGCACAGGCGGTACCGTTTGAATTATCGGATAAGCCCTTTGACGGCGGCAAGGATGCGCTCGATGTCCTGCGGTCGCGAAAGCCGGTGATCGCCGTCGCGCACAAAGGTCAGTACGACATCGTCGGCAGGCAGATGTTCCACCAGTTTCATGGCGTGCTGATAGGGAACGTCGGGATCCTTCATCCCCTGCAGGATATGCACGGGGCAACCGGTCTCGATGATGCCTTTGAGCACGCTGTTGTCGCGCCCGTCCTCCATCAGCGCCCGCGTATAGATGTTTGGCTCCGGGCTATAGGCCGACCGCTCTTCGAAGTAGCCGCGCTCGGCTAGCGAGGCTTTCTCCTTCTTCGTGAGGTTCGGCTCGATCAGCTCGGTGGTGAAGTCGGGAGCCGGCGCAATCAGCACCATGCCTTCGAGCTTCGGCCCGTCCTGCCGCTTGGAAAGTTCCTGCGCGAGCCTGAGAGCAATCCATCCGCCCATCGACGAACCTACGACCAGAATCCGGTCGGGGGCCGTGTGGAGGATCACGGCAAGCGCTTCCTCCAGCCAGCGCGAGATCGTCCCGTCGGTGAACTTGCCGCCGGATAGGCCGTGCCCGGAATAGTCGAGGCGTAGGCAGGCGAGACCGTTTTCCGCGGCAAACCGGTCGAGTTCGATCGCCTTGCTGCCGCTCATGTCGGAGCGGTATCCGGATAACCAAACGAGGGTTGGGCCGTTTGCCTGACCGGACCGGCTTCGCGCGAGGTAGGCAATCTCGCGTGCGGCTTCGCCTTCTCCTACGGTCAGATATTGTTGGTCATGAATGAAATTTGCGTCAGACATCGCAGAACTCCGATTGTTTTGGCCTATAAAACAGATTCTTGACAGGCTGACAGCAGGTGTTTTTTCCGCTAAAGAATGCTACTGACTCCGTTGCAGCAATGGTGAGACTACGTTTGTACTCCCGTGATTGGGAGTGCCAGGGCTGCAGCGATCCGAAACAACGCGAGGAGAATACGACCATTCGCAGACCCTTTAAAGCCGACGCGCCCGTGAAGGAAGGGCCGCGCTCGAACCGGGAAATTCGCATCCCCCGAGTTCAGCTGATTGATGCTGAAGGACAGAACTTGGGCGTTGTGCCCACCGACCAGGCGTTGAAAATGGCTGAAGAAGCCGGCCTCGACCTGGTGGAAATCTCCCCCAATGCCGAACCGCCTGTGTGCAAGATCCTCGATCTGGGCAAGCTGAAATACGCCAACCAGAAAAAGGCCGCCGAGGCGCGCAAGAAGCAGAAGATTGTCGAAGTCAAAGAAATCAAGATGCGCCCCAATATCGACACCCATGACTATGAGGTGAAGATGAAGGCGATGGGCCGTTTCTTTGAAGACGGTGACAAGGTCAAGGTGACGCTGAAGTTCCGTGGCCGCGAAATGGCGCACCAGGAACTCGGTATGAAGCTGCTGCAGCAGGTGAAGGCCGACACGACCGAATATGCCAAGGTCGAAGCCGAGCCGAAGCTTGAAGGCCGCCAGATGATGATGGTGCTCGCGCCGAAGTGAGGCGTGTAGCTACTCTCGTATCAAAGCCGTCCGTAAGGGCGGCTTTTGTATTTTGGGGCCTCGTCCACCCAATCTGACAGGATGCTGACAAACGCGCTCAACGGTCTGTCAGCGAGACTTTGGCAATCTGTTCTCAACAAAGAAGAGAGCAGAAGGCAAAGATCATGAAGAAGACCATTTCCCACACGTTTCTGGCTTCAGTCGCCGCAATCGCGGTGACCTTGTCGCTCCCGACAATCCAGACATTCAGTTCAGGCCATTTTTCGTCGGCAGCATTTGCCCGTGGTGGCAGCGATGATGGTGGTGGGAGCAGCGGTAGCGGTTCCGGCGGCTCGGGCGGCAGCGGCAATAGCGGATCCAGCCACAGCGGCGGCAGTGACGACCACAGCGGCAGCGGGCGTGGCGGTGATGATCACAGCGGTCGCGGCGGTCACGACGACGGCGACGACGATCATGGCCGTGGCCGTGGCCACGATGACGGTGCCGACCATGACGCCAATGACGACAATCCCGGCGAACACCGTGGTGGTCGCAACGACAATCGTCCCGAAGTGACCCTCGCAGTGTCTCAGCAAAGCCTGACAGGACTGCTGAATGGCTCGCTCGTTGCTGTCGACCAGCTTGGTCGGCGCCTTGAGGTTGAGATTGAGCTTGAACATGGAACGCGCACGGTGGTTGCGCATCCCCATAGAGGTGACTTTGTTCGTAATCCTGGCGCGATCACCAGCGTCAACATAGTTCCCGCTTCGGCGCAATAATCTGCCCGGCGCGGTCTTCCGGCCACCCCTTCGGAAGAAAGAACTCCGCCGCGCCCCGGCGGAGTTCTTGGTTTCTTGGAACCTTGTCTCGTCGCGATAAAGCGTTCAGTGTAGGTTCCGCGATTGCAGATGCTTGAAATACTTGGAAGGTCAATGAACACAAGCCGTCGCAGTTTCATGACGATGTTGATGCTGGCCGTGGCGCTCGCCGCCGCCGGCCCGATGTTCGTTTCCCATGCCGAAGCCAAGGATGGCAGCGACGATGGCGGCGGCGGCAGCGGCGGTGGGAGCGGTTCAAGCGGCGGCAGTGGCTCGTCGGGCTCCGGCTCGTCCGGATCCTCGGGGTCCAACTCGGGCAGCGGGAGTTCCAATTCCGGTCGTGGCGGCCACGACGATCACGGGGATGATGACGGCGGTGATGACCACGGCGGCGGCGGAGGCGGCGGCGGTAACAGCGGCCGCGGCAGCGGCGGACGGAACACCGATTCCGATCGCGCGCGCGACGCCGTTCGCGAGGGACGGATCCTGCCGCTGAAGACCGTTCTGCAGCGCATCGACGCAAAACGCTACGGTCGGGTTATCGACGTCAATCTCCGTCGATCTATGTTCAGCGATGTGTATCAAGTGAAGGTTCGCGACGGGACGGGCGCGATCAGGACATTGCGCGTTGACGCCCGCAACGGAGCATTGCTGGGGGGCTAGGGGCTATGCGTATCCTGTTGGCGGAGGATGATCCCAATATTTCCGGCCATGTGGTCGAAAAGCTGGGGCGGGAAGGCTATCGCGTCGAAGTATTCGCGAGCGGGCCTGCCGTGTGGGAAGAGGGCGAGACCGGCGATTACTCAGCCATCATCCTTGACCTCGGATTGCCCGGCATGGATGGCCTCTCAATACTGAAACGTTGGCGCGGCGCGGGCATCAACACGCCGGTTCTCGTTCTGACGGCTCGCGGCTCCTGGATGGAGCGTGTCGACGGCTTCGATGCGGGTGCCGATGACTATCTGCCGAAGCCGTTTCGTACCGAGGAACTGTTGGCCCGCCTGCGGGCGCTTCTTCGCCGCACCGGCGCTGTTGCTGTGCGCGTCAAATCCGCCAACCGTTTCACACTTGATGAGAGCGCCAGACGCGTGACGTTCGACGGGCGCGAGCTCGACCTCAGCCCGCTGGAATACCGGATGATCGCGCTTTTCATCGGAAAGCCCGGGGAAGTGCTCAGCCCCACCGAACTGGCAAGCCAGGTTCAGGGCCGTGACGACGATTCCGCCAAGAATGCCGTGGAGGCCATGGTGGCGCGGCTGCGAAAGAAGACGGACAGCGACGCCATCGAGACCCGGCGCGGCTTTGGCTATGTCCTTCCGGAGCGACCTCGGTGATCCACTCGCTGCATTTTCGCCTGGCTGCCGGAGCGCTTGTCGCGATCGCGCTGGCGTTGACGCTCGTCTGGGCGGTGCTCAGCCATCTGTTCACGGACTATCTGGCCGACCAGTATTCCAACGAAATGACGTCGGTGATGGATTCGCTGGCAGCGCGGCTCAGCGTGGAGAATGGCGCTCTTGAATTGAAGAACGAGCCTGCCGACTCGCGCTTCCAGATCCCGGCTGGCGGCCGATACTGGCAAATCTCTCCCGATGGCAACGAGGAGCCGCTGCGGTCCCGCTCGCTGTGGGACGAGGAAATCACCACGGATGACCTGTCGAAGGACATGTATTGCGGGTTCCGGGAAACGGACGGGCCGGATGGCTCGCCGCTGCTGGTGTCGATGAAGACGATGGCGCTTGGCGAAGGCGACGCAAAGAAGAACTTCACCGTCTACGCCGCTTTTTCCAAGCCGGAGATGGAAGCAGCGCTTGAAAGCTATCACCGGCCGTTGCGGTTGATGCTGCTTTCGACCGGCGGCATGCTTCTCCTGGCCGCATTTTTGCAGGGGTGGGTGGGCCTGCGCCCGCTGGTGCGGCTTCGCGATCGCGTCGCCGATATCAGGGCCGGGCGCAGCTCTCATATCGGCACGGAGGGGCCGAGCGAGGTCAAGCCGCTGGTTCGCGAGATCAACTTGCTGCTCAGCGAGCGCGAGACGGCGATCGAACGGGCCCGTGCTCGTGCGAGCGACCTCGCCCACGGTTTGAAAACGCCGCTAACGGTGTTGTCGCACCTGGTTGAAGCTCTGCCCGAGGGCCAACGCGACACCGCCTTGCAGCAGATCGAGCTGGTCCGGCAGCGCGCCGACCGCCAATTGCAGGCGGCGCGGATGGGCGTGGAGCAGATGGCAACGACATCGCTGCTCGGGATTTCCGGAAAGCTCGTCAACGTCTTGACACCCTTCACCGAAGAGAAGGGGATCGACTGGCATCTCGATATCGATCCGTCGCTCACGGTACAGGCGGATCCCGCCGATATTGCCGAGGCGCTTGGCAACGTGCTCGACAATGCCGTGCGCTTTGCCAGAACACGCATCGATCTTTCCGCCGGGCGCTCACAGGATGATGTCGTGCTCAGCGTTTCCGACGATGGGCCCGGAGCCGATCCGGAGAGCTATAACTTGATGTTGAAGCGCGGCGTCCGGATCGACGAAGGCACGGCAGGAACTGGGTTGGGGCTGGCGATCTCGGGCGATATCCTGGAGGCTTACGGCGGCAGGCTCGATCTTTCCGCCTCGCGGTGGGGCGGCCTTCAGGTGAAACTGATGCTCCCGGCCATGGCCGCCCGGCCTCCCGCCATTGCCTAGAAGATTCATCCGCCGCCCCGTTGCACTTTTATGACGCTGCGGTTATAAGCGCGCGTCCGAACTGACCGGCAGGGCATGCCGTGGCGGTTTCGAATGCTTGCGGAACGGTTCATCACCGGAGCCGCAGATCAACAACAAACGCTCCCGCACCTTGTTGCGACGGCCGTAAACCGGGCATCGCGAGAAGGCTTCCTTGATGAAGCATGCAGGGGGATCAGAAACGGAGTAGCAAAATGCCCAAGATGAAGACGAAGTCTGCTGCCAAGAAGCGGTTCAAGATCACCGCGACCGGTAAGGTCAAGGCTGCAGCTGCTGGCAAGCGCCATGGCATGATCAAGCGTACCAACAAGTTCATCCGCGATGCACGTGGCACGATGGTTCTCGCAGAACCCGATGGCCGCAAGGTCGTGAAGAACTACCTGCCGAACGGTCTCTAAGACTATTCCGCGAACGCTTTAGATTAAGGAGATCATGAAATGGCACGTGTAAAAAGAGGCGTTACCGCCCACGCCAAGCACAAGAAGGTTCTGAAGGCCGCTAAGGGCTTTTACGGCCGTCGCAAGAACACCATCCGCGCTGCGAAGGCTGCTGTCGATCGTTCGAAGCAGTACGCTTATCGCGACCGCAAGATCAACAAGCGCAACTTCCGCGCCCTCTGGATCCAGCGTATCAACGCTGCCGTCCGCGAATTCGGCCTGACCTACGGCCGCTTCATCGACGGCCTGAACAAGGCTGGCATCGAAGTCGACCGTAAGGTTCTCTCCGACATGGCTATCCATGAGCCGGAAGCATTCGGTGCACTCGTTGCTGCCTCCAAGAAGGCTCTCGAGTACCTGAAGGACGCCGGTACGAAGAACGAGTTTGAAGCAGCCGTCAACTAAGCCGGCGCTATTCGAACCTTTGCTTCGATGATTTGGGACCCGCGCTGGCCAGGCTTGCGCGGGTTCTTTGCATTGGCGCGATGGCGATTGAGACGGCTTGGCCGCTCCTCGTTCGACGTCGCGGGCTTTTTGTGGTGTGCCCGGTTGATTGGCTGCGTGCACATGGGTAGTGATCTGCGACGCTTCATCGTGGCGCTTGAGCTATCCGATGCATGTTTTCGTGAATTATCGACAAGACTGACGCCCTGTGAGGCAGGAAAAGATGACCGAACTCGAAACCCTGGAAAAGCAACTTCTGTCTGATGTGGCAGCCGCTGCCGACGAGCCGGCGATCGAAGCCGTGCGTGTTGGAGCACTCGGCAAGAAGGGTTCGGTCTCCGAGCTCCTGAAGACGCTCGGTTCGATGACGCCGGAAGAGCGCCAGACGCGCGGTGCGGCGATCAATGCGCTGAAGAATGCCGTCACCGACGCGATCACGGAACGCAAGGCGGACCTGAAGAAGGCCGCGATCGACGCCCGCCTGAAGGCGGAGACTGTCGACGTCAGCCTGCCGGTCCGCTCTTCGCCGGCCGAGCGCGGCCGCATCCATCCGATCAGCCAGATCATCGACGAGATCACCGCGATCTTCGGCGACATGGGCTTCTCGATCGCTGAAGGTCCCGATGTCGAGACCGACTATTACAATTTCACGGCGCTGAACTTCCCCGAAGGCCACCCGGCCCGCGAGATGCACGACACCTTCTTCTTCAATCCGGATGAGAACGGTGAGCGCAAGGTGCTGCGCACGCACACGTCGCCGGTGCAGGTGCGCACCATGGAAGCGCAGAAGCCACCGATCCGCATCATCATCCCCGGCAAGACCTATCGCCAAGACAGTGACGCGACCCACTCGCCGATGTTCCACCAGGTCGAGGGCCTCGTCGTCGACAAGAAGGCGAATGTCGCCAATATCCGCTGGGTGCTCGAAGAGTTCTGCAAGACCTTCTTCGAGGTCGACAGCGTGACGATGCGCTTCCGCCCGTCGTTCTTCCCGTTCACCGAGCCGTCCTTCGAGGTCGACATCCAGTGCGACCGCTCCGGCCCGATCGTCAAGTTCGGCGAGGGCACCGACTGGATGGAAATCCTCGGCTGCGGCATGGTGCATCCGAACGTGCTGCGCGCCGGCGGTCTCGATCCCGACGAGTACCAGGGCTTTGCCTGGGGCATGGGCCTCGACCGCATCGCCATGCTGAAATACGGCATGCCCGACCTGCGCGACTTCTTCAACGCCGATGTCCGCTGGATGACCCATTACGGCTTCCGCCCGCTCGACATGCCGACGCTGTTCGGCGGTCTGAGCGCGTAAGGGAGGATAGAGATCATGAAGTTCACACTTTCCTGGCTGAAGGATCATCTGGAAACGGATGCGACCCTCGATGAAATCTGCAAGCGCCTGACCGAGATCGGGCTCGAGGTCGAGGACGTCGATGACAAGGCGGCGTTCAAGCCCTTCGTCATCGCCAAGATCCTGACCGCCGAGAAGCATCCGCAGGCAGATCGCCTCAAGGTTCTCTCGGTCGACACCGGCAATGGTGCGCCCGTCCAGGTCGTCTGCGGCGCTCCGAATGCGCGCGCCGGCCTGATCGGCGCCTTTGCAGCTCCCGGCACCTATGTTCCCGGCATCGACGTGACGCTTGCCGTCGGCAACATCCGTGGCGTCGAAAGCCACGGCATGATGTGCTCCGAAAAGGAGCTGCAGATTTCCGACAGCCACGATGGCATCATCGATCTCCCCGAGGATGCGCCTGTCGGGCAGAGCTACGCCGCCTATGCGCACCTCGACGATCCCATGATCGAGATCAACCTGACGCCGAACCGTCCGGATTGCACCTCGATCTACGGTATCGCTCGTGACCTGGCCGCCTCCGGCCTCGGCACGCTGAAGACACGGCCCGCGCCGTCCTCCGCCGTCGAAGGCGAGACACCGGTCAAGGTGACGCTCGACCTCGATGACGAGAAGCTTTGCCCGGGCTTTGCGCTCCGCCTCGTGCGCGGTGTCAAGAACGGCCCGAGCCCGAAGTGGATGCAGCAGCGCCTGCTGGCGATCGGCCTGCGCCCGATCAACGCGCTCGTCGACATCACCAACTACATGACCTTCGACCAGGGTCGCCCGATGCACGTCTTCGACGCCGCCAAGGTCAAGGGCAACCTGACAGTCCGCCGCGCCAAGGATGGCGAAACGGTGCTGGCGCTCGATCAGCGCGAGTACAAGCTTGGGCCCAACAACGTCGTGATCGCGGACGCCGATGGCATCGAGTCGATCGGCGGCATCATGGGCGGCGAGCATTCCGGCTGCGACGAGAACACGACGGATGTCCTGATCGAGAGTGCTCTCTGGGATCCGATGAACATCGCGAAATCGGGCCGCGGCCTCGGTATCATCACCGATGCGCGCTACCGCTTCGAGCGCGGCGTCGACCCTGAGTACATGGTTCCGGGCATCGAGCGCACCACCGAACTGGTCCTCGAGCTCTGCGGCGGTACGGCGGCCAAGGCCGATGTCGTCGGCTACAAGGGCTATGACCCCAAGATCGTCGATTTCCCCTTCTCCGAGGTCAAGCGCCTGACGGGGCTCGAGGTTTCGACGGACGAGAGTGTCGAGATCCTGACCCGCCTCGGCTTCAAGGTCACCGGTTCCGGCGAGCGCGTCTCGGTCTCGGTGCCGTCCTGGCGCCCCGATGTCGACGGCAAGGCCGACCTCGTCGAAGAAGTCATGCGCATCCACGGCGTCGACAACATAAAGCCCGCGCCGCTGGAAAGCCACGCGGCCGTCAACGGCAGGATCCTGACGACGCTGCAGATCCGCACCCGCACCGCCAAGCGCGCGCTTGCCTCGCGCGGCATGCTGGAAGCCGTCAACTGGTCCTTCATTTCGGAAGATCAGGCAAAGCTCTTCGGCGGCGGCTCGCCGGCACTGAAGCTTGCCAACCCGATCGCCGCTGACATGTCCGACATGCGTCCGTCGCTGTTGCCCGGCCTGCTCACGGCTGCCCAGCGCAATGCCGACAAGGGCTACGGCGACGTCGCGATCTTCGAAGTGTCCGGCACCTATGAGAACGATCGCCCCGAGGGCCAGCGCCGCGTTGCCGGCGGTGTCCGTCGCGGCACCGCCTCGCTTGCCGGCGCCGGCCGCATGTGGCTGAACGCTGCCAAGGGTGGCGGCAAGCCGGTCGACGTCTTCGACGCCAAGGCCGATGCGCTGGCCGTGATCGAAGCCTGCGGCCTGCCGATGGGCAATATCCAGATCGAGCAGGGCGGACCCGAGTGGTACCACCCCGGCCGCTCCGGCACGATCAAGATGGGTCCGAAGGTTATTCTTGGCTATTTCGGCGAGTTCCATCCCTCGACGCTGGAAGCGCTTGACGTGTCAGGCGCGCTCTCAGGCTTTGAAGTCTATATCGACGCCATGCCTGAGCCGAAGAAGAAGGCGACCCGCACCAAGCCGGCGCTCGAGCTTTCACCCTTCCAGGCCGTCAAGCGCGATTTCGCCTTCGTCGTCGACAAGTCGGTGGAGGCAGGCGCGATCATCAAGGCCGCGACCGGTGCAGACCGCAAGCTCGTCACCGGTGTCAACGTCTTCGACATCTTCGAAGGCCCGTCGCTCGGTGAAGGTAAGAAGTCGGTGGCGATCGAGGTGCAGATCCAGCCGGTCGAGCGCACGCTGACCGACGAGGATTTCGAAGCGCTGACTGAGAAGATCGTCGCCAGCGTGACGAAGTTCACCGGCGGCGTCCTCAGAGCCTGAGGCGCATCCGATCTGTTAATGCAAAAAAGCCGGCGATCGTCTCGCCGGCTTTTCTATGTGTGGAGATAGTAGAGCTTGTTGACGATCGTCCAGCGGCCATCGATCTTCAGCATCGAGAGATAGTCGGTGAACCGCATGCCGGCGAAATCGTCGCTGACCTTGACGCTTGCCGCATCGCCGATGATGTCGAGCATCTGGATGTCCATATGCGGCTGTGTGGTCGGCGGCGCCGAGCCCTCGGCGACGATGGCGGCAATGAACTCGTCCCGGTTCAGCCATTCGACGGCATTTTCGTAGTGGCCGATGATGGCACATTGCGGATGAAAGGCCTTCCGCAATGCCGCTTCGTTGGCGAAGGTCATGCCTTCGACATAGAGATGAACGACTGCTTCGATTGCCTGCTGGTCCGACATGCCTCACCTCGCCAGAAAGATGCCCAATAGCATAGTGCAGCGAATGGGTGCGGCAAGGTCGCCCGATGCGACAGCGCCTTAACCTTTTGGCTGGATCGCAAGCTCCGCCGGCCAGGGAATGCTCGCCGGCGATCTGGTCTCGCGGACCTTCCCCCGGTTGTCGATCGCGCCGGGAAGGAACCTGTGCAGCTATTGTTGCTCCCGCGGGACCGACAATCAGGCCGCGGCCTTCTGGTTGGCGGCTGTCATCGCCAGCTGTGACAGGGTCTTGTCCGTCGCGGCCTCTTCCTTGAGCGTCGCGTCGAGCAGGGCGACGACGTCCTTCTTGCCGAGCGTCTGTGCCCAGGTCTTCAGGGTGCCGTAGCGGGCGATCTCGTAGTGTTCGACCGCCTGCGCTGCTGAGATGAGACCAGCATCGATAGCCGGCGAGCCCTTGAATTCGTCGATGATCTCTTCGCCCTCGGCAATAATGCCCTGGATCGCTTCGCAGGTCTTCCCCTGGGCGCGCTTCCCAACGATTTCAAAGACCTGCTGCAGGCGTTCCACATGGCCTTCCGTCTGCTCGCGATGCTTTTCGAAGCCGGCTTTCAGCTGTTGCGATCGGGCCGCCCGCGCCATTTTCGGCAGGGCGCGAAGAATCTGCCGTTCGGCAAAATAGATGTCCTTGAGCGTATCGTAGAATAGATCGTCGAGGGTCTTTTCCTTGGCCATTGTCTCTTCCCTTACTGTGTGGAGTACCGCGAAGCGCGGACGGGAGAAGAAGCTAAGAGGACGCTAATTGTTCCGGCCGTTTTTCGGGTTGCGCCGATCGTCAGGGCCGGCAGACTGCGGCGGTCAAACAACGGGAGCTTTTCGTGAAGAAACCTGGATCGATGAAGGGCCTGGAGGATCTCGGGCGTGCGCGGCTTTCGAAGAATTTCTTCCTCCGCGATTTCCTGCATTCCGAAATCGCCGATTTCTACCGCATTCCGAACATTCCGGAGAATCCCGATTTGGCGATCGAGGCGGGAAAACGGCTCTGCGAGGACCTGCTGGAGCCGCTGCAGGCAACCTTCGGCCGGCTGCACATCCGCTCCGGCTATCGCTCGCCCGAGGTCAACCAGTTCGGCAACCGCAACAATCTCAACTGCTCGTCAAATCCCGCGACCGCGGCCGATCACCTCTGGGATCTTCGCGATTTCGATGGCTGCATGGGAGCGACAGCCTGCGTCGTCGTTCCGTGGATGATCGACAACTACCGCAACGAGGAGGATTGGCAGCGGCTTGCCTGGTGGATCCACGACCATCTGCCCTATACCGCACTCTGCTTCTTCTCGAAACTCTGGGCCTTCAACATCCAGTGGCATGAGCGACCCCGCCGTATCATCCAGAGCTATGTCCGGCCGCGCGGCATCCTCACGAAGCCGGGAATGGAAAACTGGGAAGGCAGCCACGCCGGGTTCTATGAAAGTTTTCCGCCGCTCAGAAGTTGACGCGATAGCGAATGTGCCCGTCGTTCTCGACATAGCCGTCGTAGGGCGCGCTTTTGAATCGTGCCACCCAACCAAGGCTGCTTAACACTGTCCGGCATGTCCCAGGACAGCTCGGCGACGCTTGCGATTTCGGTGAGAAGCGGAATATCAGGGCCGGGATTGTCGGGGGCGTTGACCTGGCAAGGCCGACTGCCAGGCGATTGTTGAGTCGCGCAAGATCGGCGCGCTTGAGCGTCAGCATCGTATCTTCGAAGGCCGAGCCGGTCACATCAACAAACTGCCACCCGGTAATAGCTGCACTGTCCCTCTCGATGGTGGCAGTGCGACCTATCATATTGTCGGGACCGCTGCATCCCCACTGCTGGGGAGGCGATAAAGCGGCCCCGTCAAGCATTTGCGGCGCCAGCGGCCATCTGGCGTTTTCAGGGCTCGCGGATTGCGGTGTCGAGTCCTCTCAAGATGGGATAGAGGAAGTAGGAGATGACGGTACGATGCCCCACCATAATCTCGGCTGAAACCGTCATACCGGGCAGCAGACGCACGGGCTCGTCCGAGCCCTTTAGCCTTGGGTCAGCGAGCGGTATGAGTGCCTTGAAATAAGGGGCCGCCGTCTGGGTTGCGGCCTCCTGCTGCGATGGGGTGAAGGCGTCGCGGCTCACCGTTCTGACCGTCCCGGATGCAGTGCCGAACTTTTGGAACGGATAGGCGTCAAACTTGATGCGCGCTTCCTTGCCATTGGTAATGCGGCCGATGTCGCGGGTATTGACCGAAACCTCGGCTTCCAGCGGTACATTGAGCGGAACCAGCGTCACAATGGGCTCGGCCTCTCGAACCACGGAGCCAACCGAGCGTGCGGCAAGATCAAGCACGACTGCATCCGCAGGTGCCGTCAGTGCAACCATGTCACGCCGAAGCTCCATCTTCTTCAGTTCCTGAGCGGCGGTGTCGCGCTGGCTGCGCAGATCGACCAGTTGCTCCATGGCGGCGCGTCGGAAGTCTTCGATGAACGCCTGTCTATCCGCCTTCAGCTTGGCGAAGGTATGCTCTGCCTCATCTGCCCGGCCCTGGACAGCGCTAAGACTGGTCTCGACATCCAGGCGAGCGTCGCGCGATCCAAGCAGTGTTATCAAAGATCCGCTTTCGCGATTGTAAAGCCGTTCGCGGGCACCCTCGATCTGTGACAAGGTATCACGCCGATTGGCAAGGACCGTCTCCTGGTTCCGGCTTGAAGTGATCGTCGCGGCCTGTGCCGCAATCTGCTGGTCGTAGTTCTGCAGCTGCGCCATGTAATAAGCGCGGCGCTGCCCGAAAAGCTGCATCTGAAGCAGTTCGTCGCGGGATCCGCCGGCCGTCTGGGTGTAGTCGGTACCGGCAAGCTCGGCTTCGAGGCGTTTCACCTGGGCGTCGAGAGCCGCGAACTTTGCCCGTTGCTGATCGACGTCAGATTGGCTGAATGTCGCATCGAGCGTCGCGAGCACCTGACCTTTCTTAACGATCTCGCCGGCTGCGACATTGATCGTTCGGATGATGGACGTTTCGAGAGGCTGTACGACGATGGTCGGCTGCGTCGTGATCAGTTTACCGGGCGCAACGACGACCTCGTCGATCGACGAAACGGACGCCCAGACGATTGCCGCGGCAATCAGCGCGGTGATGCCGTAAAGCGTCATGCGAGCGACTCTTGGCGGCGCGCGTTCCTCCAGCTCCACGGCATCGGATTGGAACTCTGCGATCGCGGCCGGCAGCGAGCGCCTGAGCGCCGGTTGAGTGACCGGGGCGGGTGCTGGAACTGGAAGGTTCTCTCTTGGTTTTTCAGCGCGCGCGTTCATGCTACCTGCCTCATCTGCTGGGACCACAGGTGACGGTATGTCATGCAGCGTGTGACCAGTTGATCATGCCTGCCGATATCGGCGATCTTGCCGCGTTCGACGACGAGAATGGCGTCCGCATCCACAAGCGTGGAGAGGCGGTGAGAAACGATAACCACCGTTCGCCCGGCCGCGATCTGGCTGAGGTTTTGGCGAATGATCGTTTCGCTGTCCGGGTCGAGCGCGCTGGTGGCCTCGTCCAGGATCAGCAGTTTCGGATCGGTGATGAGTGCCCGGGCAATTGCCAGACGCTGTTTCTGCCCGCCCGACAGGTTCGAGGCGTTTTCCTCCAGCATCGTGTCGAAACCGCGCGGAAGGCGCTCGATGAACTCTTCGGCGCCGGCAATGCGTGCCACCTCCATGATTTCCTCGATACTTGCGTCGGGCTTTGCCGCCGCGATGTTTTCGCGAACAGTGCCGCGGAAAAGGAAGTTGTCCTGCAGCACGACACCGGTGCTCGTCCTGAGATGCACAAGGTCGATTTCGCGGCTGTCATAGCCGTCCATCCGCACAATACCCTGCTGGTTCTGATAGAGACCCTGGATCAGTCGCGTGATCGTCGTCTTGCCGGAACCGCTCTTGCCAACGACGCCGAAGACGGAGCCGGCAGGAATGTTGAAGGAGACATCGTCGAGTGCCGGCGGGCCATCTGGTCCGTAGCGGAACGTCACCTTGTCGAACTGGATGTTGCCTCGAAGGTGCGGGCGAATGCCGCGACCGCGGCCAGCCTGTTCCGGGCGCTGGTTCATGATCTCACCCAGCATCCGCACCGAAAGCGCAACTTCCTGGTACTCGTGAACCATCGTCACGATCTGGACAAGCGGGCCAGACACGCGACCGGCGAGCATGTTGAATGCGACCAATGCGCCAATCGTCATCGCGCCGCTGAAGACGTCGAGAGCGCCGAGCCCGATGATCGCAACGCTCATCAGCTTTTCGAGGAGCCCGGTCATCGATTGGGCGGCCGTCGAGATTTTCTCGACACGGAACCGGACGGAAATCGATTGCGCCGAATAGTCGTCCCAGGCGCGGCGCTGGCGTGGTTCAAGCGCCAGCGATTTGACGGTGCGCATGCCGTGGACGGTTTCAACGAGCAAAGCCTGGCGGTCGCCTTCCGCCTTGTAAAGCGCCTGGAGACGACGCTGGAAGGGGCCGACCAGAAGCATGACGACGAGGCCGACAAGGGCGGCAAATCCGATGACGACGAGGGTCAGCTTGACGCTGTAAAGAAGCAGGATCGGAATGAAGACCAGCAATGACACGCCGTCGAGAAGCGTCAGAAACAGGCGGCCGGTCAGAAACTCGCGAATCCTGCCTGTCTGCTGCATGTGCTTCACGAGGACGCCCGCCGAAGCCTGCTCGAACAAGGCGATTGGAAGATTGAGCAGATGCCCGAACGTGCGTGTCGCGATGCGGATATCGATCCGGTTCGTCGCATAGAGCAACAGGTAACGGCGTAGGAAGCTGAAGGCAGCATCGAAGACAAGGGCAATGCCGATGCCGATGGTCAGGACCGTCAGCGTTGCGTAGCTCTGATGGACCAGCACCTTGTCGATGACAAGCTGAAAGAAGATCGGCGTCATCAGGCCAAGGCCGTAGAGGACGATGGCGGCAAGGGCAACATCGCGGAAGAAGCTGCGCTGCTTGATGATCTCGGGAATGAACCAGCGGAAGCCGAAAGGCTGGTCGGCATCGTTGATGCTGAAGTTTCGCTTCATCATCACGACGGATCCCCGCCAAGACCTGGTGAACTGCTCCTCGTTCAGGAGAATGAAGTCAGGGCGCTCGGCGAGCGGGTCGAGAACCCTGATTTTTGCCTCTTCTTCACCCATGGCCGGGCCGGCAATGACGACCCAGTTGCCGTTGTCGAGTTCCGCCAGAACCGGGAAGGCCTCGCCCAACTGGACGAGTGATGTCCAGGAAAGGCTGATCTGCCGTGCGCGCAATCCGGCATCCTTCGCCATGCGCAGCAGCTGCCGCATTTCGACCGGCCGCTCGTCGACTGCGTAGTCGTGCTGCAGGCGTTCGGGTGATAGATCGACGCCGTGATGGCGTGCGACGAGAGCAAGGCAGTGTAGATTGGTGTGCAAAAACGTACTCATGGCCCACCCGGGTGTCTGCGTTGAAGAAGAGGCGTTGGTCAGTTGAAGTTCGGCGAGGCGTTTGCCGATGCACCAGACGGCTGAATGATTTCAGCCTTGGGGGCCGATGGCAGGTCGTTGATGCGACGCACTGCACCCGCCTCGACAAGCCCGCCAAGCGCCTTCTGCATCAGGTCGACCGCATTCGCGAACGCGTCGACCGGCAAGATAATGCGTTGGCGGAATACCGGCTTCGGGTTGTTGCTCGCATCGCGCTCGGTGGCCGACAGCGACATCAGATCGATGCGCACGATGGTGCCGGTAACGGTGATTTCGCCAATTCCATCTGCATAGAGTTCATTGCTCATTGTCGTCTCCTCGTTTCGATAGCTGATCATGGATGGTGATGTTGTGCGTGTTGCCAGGCCGGGAACGGATCCGCGAGATGCCTACCGAGATCGGGGTCGAAGCTTGCTTCGTCTCCGATCAGGCAATCGTCGAGCGCGGCGCTGATCGCCCGCTTATCGAAGCCGGCGCCGATGAACACGAGTTCCTGGCGGCGATCGCCCCATACGGCGTCCCAATAGCGGTCGAGCAGTTGGCGGAACTGCGGATAGCGTGGCCAATGCGCCTTTGACACGCTTGCCCACCAGAAGCCCTTGGTGTCCATGCGTCGCTGTGTACCGGCAATCGAAAGGAGCCCGATCTCGTTCGGCCGCGTCGCCAACCAAAAGTGTCCCTTGGCGCGAATGAGGCCCGGCCACTGCTGCGCGAGAAAGCGGTCGAGCGCGGCGGGGTCGAAAGGACGGCGTGCGCGATAGACGAAGCTTGAGATCCCGTACTCCTCGGTTTCCGGAACATGGTCGCCCCAGCCATAGAGCTCCTTGTGCCAGTACGGGTGACGGGCCGACTTGGCCTCGCTGAAAAGGCCGGTGTCCAGAATGGTGGAAAGCGGGAGATGGCCGAAGTCCGTCTCGATGACGCGAGCATCGGGATTGAGTGCCGCAACGATCTGGCGCACCATCGCGCGGGTCTCGGAACTGACCTCGGAAACCTTGTTGATCACGACCACATCGGCAAATTCGATCTACTCTACGAGCAGGTCTACAAGCGTTCGTACGTCATCGGTGTCGCGAGTTTCGCCGCGATCGCTCAGGAAATCGGCGCTCGAGTAATCCGCCAGGAGGTTTGCCGCGTCGACGACCGACACCATTGTATCAAGCCGCGCAACGTCGCAAAGCGCGCTGCCGTTTTCGTCGCGAAAAGAGAATGTAGCGGCGATCGGCAGAGGTTCGGCGATGCCGGTGCCCTCGATGAACAGATAGTCGAAGCGACCGTCGGCAGCAAGCCGACGCACTTCGCTCAACAGATCGTCACGCAGCGTGCAACAGATGCAGCCGTTGGTGAGTTCCACCAGGGTTTCATTGGTGCGCGACAGGTTGGCACCCCCATCACGAACGAGCTCAGCATCAATATTGATTTCGCTCATGTCGTTGACGATGACGGCAACCCGGCGTCCTTCCCGGTTACGCAATACATGGTTGAGGATGGTTGTCTTTCCCGCGCCGAGGAAACCCGCCAAAACCGTTACTGGGAGGCGCTTGTCGCCACCTGTCATTGATACTCCCCCACTCGCTGTTACGCTGCGAGCTGCTGCCTGAATGCCACGTCCACGTAGTAGTTGGTGCTGTTGAATGTGCTCGTCGGGAACAGCCCGCTGGAGCCATATGCATAGACGCCGTTACCACCGCTCAGCGCCGACGACATCGCCTGCAGATTGCCGTTGGTCGTGGTGTCGCTGAAGTAGTTGCCGGTTGCCGAGTAATTGCCGTTCGTGCTGTAGGATACGACGTATGTCGAGCCGGCATCGATGGCGACCTGCTGCGAGAGATCGACAGATTGCCAACCGCTTGCGCTCTCGTTGGTGAAGGTGGCGCTCGCCAGCAGGGTACCGCTTGCTGTCCAGAGATAGCCTGTGTGTGCTCCGGTATTTTCCGCGCTCTTGTAGAAGCGAATACCGGTGATCCAGCCCGCTGCATCCGACTGGAATTTCATGCCGAGATTGACCGGGCTGTTGTCGTTGACGGAGACGATCGCCGGCGTCGTACCGGCGGCGAAGACATTCTGCTCGCTGCCTTCGTTGGAAATGTTGAGGGATGCCTGCGCAGTGGACGTTGCACCCTTCGTATCGGCGATGGTGTAGGAAAAGCTCGCAGATCCGGTGTAGCCCGTTTCCGGCGTGAAGGTGATCATGTTCGACTGGCTGTCGAAGGACACCGTTCCGTGCAGCGCGTTGCCGACACTGGTGACGGAAATCGCGTCGCCATCGGGGTCGCTGTCGTTGGCGAGCAATGCCGAGGCGAGGATCGTCAATTGGGTGTTTGCAACACCTGATATTCCGGAGTCGTTCGCAGCGACGGGGGCAGCGTTTTGAGTCGCTGGCTGATAAAGAACGTCGACCCAATAGTTGGTCAAATTGTAGGTCGCGCTCGGGAAGAGGCTGCCTGTGCCATAGGCATAAACGCCATTGCCCGTAGAAGATGCGGTCAGAGTGCCGTTTGAGTGGCTGGTCGTGAAATAGTTTGGCGTGGCCGCATAGAAGCCGTTCGAATGATAGCTTGCCACATAGGTAACGCCTGCGGAGATGCTGACAGGTTGCGAGAAGGTTACCGTTTGCCAGCCGCTTGCTGTCTCGTTCGAGAAAGTTGCGGACGCAAGCAGGACGCCGGTGCTGCTCCAGAGTGAACCGACGTGCGTGCCGGTGTCTTGCGCGCTCTTGTAGTAGCGCAGGCCAGTAATCTCGCCCCTTTCGGAAGAGGTGAACTTGACGCCGAGTTCCACCGATCCTGGATCATTGTCCGCAGCAATGGTCGGCGTATCCGTTGACGAAAACAGGCCTGTGCCCGTTGGCTGTGCGCCAACCGTCAAGTTGACGGTTGCCGAGGCGGTACCGCCGCGGCCATCCGCGATCGTGTATGAGAAATTTGCCGCGCCGACGTATCCTGTTGTCGGAGTGAACACGATCGTATTTGTCACGCTATCGAAAGTGACTGTGCCGTTTGCCCCGTTTGCAACACCCGTGATCGACAACGGGTCGCCATCCGGGTCGTTGTCGTTCGCCAGGAGGGCTGCTGCCGCAATGGATAGTGCCGTGCTCGAGTAGGTGCTGAAGCCGTTATCGTTGGCTGCAACAGGCACCGAATTCACCGTCGATTGATTGAATACGACATCGACCCAGTAATTGGATGCCTGATAGCTGGATGTTGGGAAGGTCGTGCCGGTGCCGTAGGAAAAGACGCCGTTCCCTCCGCTCGCCGTCGCGGAAACGCCGGTGAGGGCTCCGTTGGTATGCGCTGTGTTGAAGTAGCCGACAGTTGCCACATAGGTCCCGGTCGTGTGATACGATGCGACGTAGGTTACCCCGGCCTGGATCTGGATCGGGCTGGAGAACTTTGCGGTTTGCCAACCGCTGAGAGACTCGTTGGTGAAAGTTACAGTCGTCAGGAGCGTGCCGTCAGTGCTCCAGATCGAACCAGTGTGGGTACCCGTATCGCCGGCCGCCTTATAGAAACGAATTCCGGTGATCGAACCGCTGCTCGATGAGGTGAACTTCATGCCCAACTCGACTGCAGAATTGTCGGTAAAGGCCTGCCCCGTGGGACCTTCGTTCGGCTGAAACAGCGAAACGCCGGCAGCAACTTCCTCCACGGAAAGGCTCACGCTCCCCTGGTCCGTGCCACCTCGCCCGTCGGAAAGGGTGTAGCTGAAGCTTGCAGGCCCGATGTAGTTGGCGTTCGGTGTAAAGATCACGTTGCCGGTCTGAGTATCCAGCGCAACCGTTCCGTTGACTGCATTGCCAACGCCGATGATCGTCAGCGCATCACCATTGGCGTCAGCATCATTGGCTGTCAGCGAGGCAAATGACACTGTCAAAACGCCATTGCGGGAGATG
Organism: Rhizobium sp. BK661; assembly: GCF_024808825.1. Classification (NCBI taxonomy): domain Bacteria; kingdom Pseudomonadati; phylum Pseudomonadota; class Alphaproteobacteria; order Hyphomicrobiales; family Rhizobiaceae; genus Rhizobium; species Rhizobium sp. BK661. Next base: position 327,740 of record NZ_JANTYT010000001.1, read on the forward strand.
GTAAAGCCGCTGTCGTCGGTTGCCACGGGTATGCTGTTCGGACCAGCGTCAAACACAACATCAACCCAGTAGTTTGATCCGCCAGGGTTGTTGCCCGGGAAGGTACTGGTGGCGCCGTATGCATAAACACCACCACCATCAACTGCCTTCAGCACGCCATTGGTATAGGTCGAGCCAGGAGTGAAATAGTTCTCGGTGACTGAATAGAAGCCGTTGCTGTGATAGGAGGCAACGAAGGTCGTCCCCGCGGGGATATGAATTGGAGTGGAAAAGGTGACTGTTTGCCAGCCTGAAAGGGACTCGCCCGTCGATACGCCCGTGGCAAGCAGTGTCCCATTGGCGTCCCACAAACTGACTTTATGTTCACCAACGTTGTAGAAGCCTTTGTAGAAGCGAATCCCCTCGATATAGCCGCCGGTGGTGGACTGAAAACGGACCCCGAGCTCGACGCCGTCGCGGTCGACCGCAGTCTCGAGCGTGGGCTTGGAGGCCAGTGTCCAAAGACCGGTCGTGTCCGGCAGTGTGACAGTGACCTGCTTTCCGGACGATGGCGTCTCCAGGTTGACGCTGTCGTCGACTGCACGCGACATGATCGTGTAGGTGCCGCTCGCCTGGACGACCCAGTTGTAGCTCCAGTTTTCACGGCCGGTTGCCTTGAACCAATGCTGGCCGCCGTCAGTAGACACCTCGATCCCGGCGATAATGCCGCCGCCGAAGTCCTGGGCCGTTCCAGTGATCGTGACGTGCTGGCCTTCGACAAAACTCGCACCGATGATTGGCGACGTAATCGTTGATGTTGGCTTCAGGTGGTCAGTGGACTGCGTCGCGAGAATAAGGCTGGCATCCAGAGTCGTTGGCTGGATGCCCATGTCCGCGAACATGTTGACCATAGCCTGCTGGACGTTAGGGTCGGTTGGCGTCTCGGCGCCTTGGTGTTGATCGTTCAATCCCCAGGACCAGAAAACGGTGCCTGCGCCGAACACCAAAGCTCCGCTTGCGGCTCTGTACATCGTCAGGCTGTGGTCGACGACGGCATCGCCAACGCTTGTTCCATAATCCCGGAGGTAAGTGTTCACCGCCACCGTAGACAGAGACAGGTTGATCAGCCCGTCTGGCCGGAACCCATTTTCGACGTCGGAATCCCATTCATAGCCAAGCAGGTTCTGGACGAGATTGTATGTTTCTCCGGGCTGGAGGTTGGCAACGTCGGTGTTTCGCCAGAAACGCAGGTTCGAATAGTCATAAGGTATTGAAATTGTATCGGAGCGATAGCTGTCGACCGTGAACATGGTTCCGGTCAGTGAGTTCTCCGGCTCCTGTCCGGGGTCGGCATAGCGTGGATCGCGCCAAGTGCCGGTGCCGATATCGCTCGGATCCGTGCTTGTCCCCCAAGTCTCCTTGTAGCAAACCATGGTCCGGTAGGCTTGGCCGTTGCCGTCAATGCTGCTTTCCCATCGTACTTTCCAGTAGCATTCATTTCCGCTCCAGAACGCCAGGTTGACGCCACTATCGCGGGCTGCTTCGACGTTCGCGCGCTGTTCGCCTGACCAGTATTCGTCGTGGCCAACGGAGAGGTAGGCTTGATGGTTGAGGAGCAGATTGCCATTGCGAGACGCATCAACGCCGGAGATGTAGGAGACGTCATAGCCGTTTTGCTCAAGCCATTGGATTGCTGAGTGCTCGGCGCCAAAGATGTAGTCCCACGTTCCTCCCATCACGCTTGTATTGGTGATGATCGGCCGGTTGTAGCTGATTGCCGATGCACGCCCAATCGCAGTCAGGCCGCAACTGCAGTTTGGAGGCATGTAGCCGATCATGTCTGCTGGGTCGACCGGTACATTGCCTTCGTAGAGGCTCGCCCCACCCCATGCATTGTAGGCCTGCCAGGTCGTGTCGGAGGTCTGGAAGACGATGTCGCTGTGCGAAGCATCGTCGCGCACGACAAACGGAATGATGCTTGCGTCTTCCGTCCCGTCCTCCCGCACCAGTTTGGCGATGTACACGCCGGATACTGCGTCATCCGGAATCTGCCAGCTCGCTGAAACCGACCAGTTGCCACAGTCGATAAGGCCAAGCGACATGTCGACGATGGGGTGCGGCTGGATCTGAGCCGTCGTCAATGACTTGTCGATCGACGCAACCTTGCGCGCGCCGTCGCCGCCGTAATAGCCGAGACGATAAATGTCGATGCGGTAATGGGTCGAGTCCGTTGCGATCTTGAAGTCTACGGTGCCGCCGACATTGGTGCTGATTTCCGTCGCAAAGCCCTGAATAGTCCCGCCGCCGTCGCCGTCGAGGCCCCATTCACTGATCGGGTCGCCTTTCAGCGCGTTTTCGCGGGCGATCTTGTTCAGCGTTGGAGTGGCCGCTACTGCCGCTGTGACTGTCATCACAGGTGTCGTCGAGGCCGTCGCGGCCAGCGTCGCCGGCGCTGACGTGGATGACGCGGACGAAGTATCGTCCTCAGCCGTCCCCACACTTGCGGCCGAAAACCTCAGGATCGGCGCACTCGACGTATCGCTTGCGCCCGAGACCGGCAGTGTCACCTCGGGAGCAGCCGAAAGGGCAGATTCCAGCGACGTCGTGGCAATCGGCGTGGAAGGATCGGGAGGCAGGACCGTGCGTGGCTTCGCTGTCGTCTGTGGGTCGGGCGTGGAAGAACTTGTCGTCGATGCCCCGGCGGTCGTTAGCGCGAAGCTGGCTCCGCCGGTCGTATCGCCTGTTGAGGGCGCACCTGAAGCCGGAGACATTTGCGACGTGGCTGGATCACTCGTCAGAGGAGATGCTGTGGTCTGTGCTCCCGTAAGCGAGCTTACCGAGCCGACGGCGTTCACGTCGGTAATCGGCGGAGCCCCCGTTGAGGAACCTACTGTTGCGTTCGCGAGAAGAGCACTGCCAGTGACCGCTGCGCTGTAAACGCTCGACGTTCCGCCGTATGCGCTCAGATAGTCGCGGTTCTTGATGTTGATCCTCAGCATGACGAACGCCCCTCACTCGCACTGCGACACATGTCCAGGGAAGTATCCTGTCATGTTTGCGGAAAGAGAGAACGACAGTAATCAGCGGTATGATGTATCGCGACGCATACACCAATAGGGTTACATCTTATCTATGGAGCTGTTTTATTCAATTTTACACCGCTTAGCCGAAGGTAATACTTAAGAAGCTGGCCAGGCTGAGGGCTCGTGCGAGTTCTCGGGTCGGTCAGTCTTTCGCGGTATGGCCGTCTGTCGGATGAGCAGAAAACCGCGATCGAACGTGTCGCCGGATCGGAGCGCATCACGGCTGTGCCGGCGCTGGCAAGACGACAATGATGAAGGCGGCGCGAGAGGCGTGGGCGGCGGCCGATTATAGGGTCGTTGGTGGCGCTCTTGCGGGCAAGGCGGCAGAAGGCTTGGAAAAGGAAGCTGGCATTGCCTCCCGCACGCTGTCCGCCTGGGAACTTAATTGGCCAAGAAGCTCGCGTCAGCGCGCTCCGTGCTCGCGCTTCGCATAGCGGATCGTCACGGCCATCGGCTGGCTCCCGTCACGCGCCCGCAGTGTCGAGCAGTGCCATTGCCTCGTCGGAGAGCGAAACTGTCGCCGACTTGGTTAGGCTGTCAAGCTGCGACAGGCTGGTGGCGCTGGCGATCGGCGCCGTCACGCCCTTCTTTCTGAGCAGCCAGGCAAGCGCGATCTCCGCCGGCTTGGCGTCGGTTTCCGCCGCGACCTTGTCGAGCGCTGCAAGGATGCGCATTCCCTTGTCGTCGAGATACTGCGCCACCCGGCCTTCTCGGGCGCGGCCTTCCGTATCGGCCTTGCTGCGGTATTTTCCGGAGAGAAAGCCGGCGGCAAGACTGAAGTAGGTGATGACGCCGATATCTTCCTTGACGCAGAGATCGGCCAGCGGTCCCTCGAAGCTAGCGCGTTCGTAGAGATTGTATTCCGGCTGGATCACGTCGTAGCGCGGCACGCCGACCTTCTCGGCGGCATCGAAGGACGCCTGAAGCTGTGTCGCGTCGAGATTGGAGCAGCCGATCGCGCGGATCTTGCCTTGCTGCTTCAGCTTGGCAAAGGCGCCGAGCGTTTCTTCATAGGGCGTGTTCTCGTCAGGCCAATGCGAGAGGTAGAGGTCGATATGGTCGGTTTGCAGCCGGCGCAGCGAATCCTCGACCGCCTTCAGGATATAGGTTTCCTTCAGCGTCTTGCCCTGGCCCATGTCGGAGCCGACCTTGGTGATGATGACAGCCTTGTCACGGGAGACCTTGCCGCGCTTCAGCCACTTGCCGATGATCTCCTCGGAATCGCCGCCCTTGTTGCCCGGCACCCAGGCCGAATAGACGTCGGCCGTGTCAATCGTGTTGAACCCGGCGTCGAAGAAGGCATCGAGAATGTCGAAGGATGTCTTCTCGTCGGCGGTCCAGCCGAAGACGTTGCCGCCGAAGACGATCGGGGCGATTGAAAGGCCAGTTTTTCCAAGACGGCGCATATCCATGGCGCTCTCCTAAAGTGCTGAATTGATTGAAATCGATGACGCGACAGAACGCCGCCGGGAGGTAACCTAGCGCGGCCATCGTGCGATGGAAACCTGCTCCTTGAATTGTGATCACGCCATTGCGCCGCCGCCGTCGCCTTACTAAGGTGCGCAAAAATCGAACCAGGAGAGGAGTGAGGCTATGCTGCGTTTTGGTATTCTTTCGACCGCGAAGATCGGCCGTGAACTCGTTGTCCCCGCCATCCAGGACGCCGAAAACTGCGTCGTGACGGCGGTTGCCAGCCGCGATCTGGCGAGAGCCCGGGAGATGGCGGATCGCTTTTCCGTTCCGCACGCCTTCGGTTCCTACGAGGAGATGCTGGCTTCCGACAAGATCGACGCCGTCTATATCCCGCTGCCGACCTCGCAGCATGTCGAGTGGACCATCAAGGCCGCTGACGCCGGCAAGCACGTGCTCTGCGAAAAGCCGATTGCGCTGAAGGCCGATGAGATCGACAGCCTGATCGCCGCCCGCGACCGCAACAAGGTTCTCGTCACCGAGGCCTATATGGTCACCTACACGCCGGTCTGGCGGAAGGTCCGTTCGCTGATCGCGGATGGCGCGATCGGCACGCTCTTGCATGTCCAGGGCGCATTTACCTATTTCAACCGCGATCCCGGCAACATGCGCAATATCCCCGAGCTCGGCGGTGGCGCGCTTCCCGATATCGGCGTCTACCCGACGATCGCAACACGCTTCACGACCGGCAAGGAGCCGCTCCGTGTTCAGGCCGTTACCCGCCGCGACCCTGAGTTCGGCACCGACATCTATTCGAGCGTCAAGGCCGACTTCGGCGACTTCGAGCTGACCTTCTATGTCGCAACGCAGATGGCGAACCGCCAGGTCATGGTCTTCCACGGCACGGATGGCTTCATCGAGGTGAAGTCGCCCTTCAACGCCGACCGCTGGGGCGCCGAGGAAATCGAGCTGACCAACCGCAGCCACAATGAATCGACGATCTTCCGCTTCCCGGACAGCCGTCAGTACAAGCGCGAAGCCGAAGCCTTTGCGCGGGCTGCCAAGGGCGAGAGTGAAGAGATCGTGACGCTGGAGAGCTCGAAGCTCAGCCAGAAGTTCATCGATTCGATCTATCGCGCGAGCGAGAAGGACGGCTGGGAGCCGGTCTGATTCAGTCGCGGCGGAAGACGAAGCGGGAATAGCCGATAAAGCTGAACACCATGGAGGCGGCGGTGGAGAGCACCATCGCCGCGAGCGGCTGCAGGTCGGGCAGCCGCAACAACAGCGCTGAATAGAGTCCATAGTTAACCAGTGCCGCGGTTACGCCGACGGAGCCGTAGCGAAATCCCTCGACGGCGAGCGAATGTCCCGAGCGATCGAACGTGAAAGTTCTGTTGAAGAGCCATGTCGTCGCCATTGCGAGAGCAATCGCGATCAAGCGCGCCAGGAATGGGCCAAGTGGCGTGACATGCAATAAAAACGCCAAGACCCCGGCATCCACGAGAAAGCCAAGGCCGCCTGCAATCGCGAAGCGCAGCAGCTTCTTCATCTGCTGCCGTTTCTACTCGGCAATTGTCGGGCAGTGTCGAGATCATCCACCAGCAACGGCGTCTGCTCGCGTGGGCGAGGGGACGCAAGGCTCATATAGTGGATACGAAGCTGTTCGGCGCGGGCGCGCGAAACGGAGTCCAGGATCACGCCGGCGGTAAACATCATGAATGATACCATCATCAGTGCCATGGACAGAACCCATGTCGGCATTCGGCTGACAAGACCCGTTTCAAAATACTCGACGAGAACAGGCGCCATGAATCCCAGACTGGCCAGCATAAAGGCGGCGCTGACGATGCCAAAGAACGCGAAAGGGCGGGTTTCCTTCATCAGCATCGCGAACATCCAAAGGATCTTTGCGCCGTCCTTGAATGTGGAAAGCTTGGAATGAGAGCCTTCCGGCCGGCGGCCGTAGTCCAGCTCAAGTTCGCTGATCGGCAGCTTCAGACGCGATGCATGCACGGACATCTCCGTCTCGATCTCGAAACCTCCCGAGACGGCAGGGAAGCTCTTGACGAAGCGTCGCGAGAAGACGCGGTAGCCCGAGAAGATATCGGTGAAGTCGGTTCCAAAGATCGTTCGGTAGAGCACGTTGAAAATCTTGTTGCCGAAGGCGTGACCCTGCCTGCCGGCGTCCGCCTGCACGCCTCGCCGCGTGCCGACGACCATGTCGGCGCGCTCCGTCAGTAGCGTGCGGATCAGTTCATCGGCGTCGTCGGGGGAGTACGTCGCGTCGCCATCCGCCATGATGTAGATGTCGGCGTCGATGTCGGCGAACATACGTCTGACAACGTGGCCCTTGCCTTGCCGCCGTTCACGCACGACGCTTGCGCCGGCAAGCATCGCGTGGAGGGCGGTGCCATCCGTCGAGTTGTTGTCGTAGACATGCACCACGGCGCCCGGCAGCGCAGATCGGAACCCCCGGACAACGGCGCCAATGGTCGAGGCCTCGTTGTAGCACGGTAAGAGCACCGCAATATTCAGATTGTCGATCCGCGATCCAGTCATGATCAAACCCGTGGCGAAGAAATCCGTTCAAGAATAGATGGTGGCCGTTAACAACTAGCTATGAATCCCACGAAAACCGCCGGCCAGTGGGACCTTTACGGTTTCTTGACAGGAGCGCGTTACTTTCTTGCTACTCAAAACGGTGAGATCCGCTTCATGACGAATGTTGCCCAGATGGTCGATGCGCCGACATCGGCATCGTTGACCGCCAAGCTGCGCACCATGATGATTAGGCTGTGGCCTTCGGCGCTCCTCTACAGCGCCCTCCTCGTTGCCGCGATCCTGGCTTTGAAGCTGCCTGGCGCCACGGATTATGTCGGCGCGGATAACGATGACGGTATGCGGCTTGTCGAGGTGCGCGATTTCCTGAACGGCCAGGGCTGGTTCGACCTGATGCAATACCGGATGGGTCTCGGCGAGGGCACGTTGATGCACTGGTCCCGCCTAATTGACCTTCCTATCGCCACGCTGATCAGATTTTTCGAGTTATTTCTCCCGCAGGAGCGGGCAGAGGCGCTTGCGCTTGCCGTCTGGCCGCTTTCACTAACCGTCCCCAGCCTCTGGGCCATGGGGCTTGCCGGCCGCCGCATCGGCGGCGTGTTCGGAATGCACATCGCCTTAGGGCTGACCGCAATGCTGTTGGTCGCCAGCAACCGTTTCCTGCCTGGCGCAATCGACCACCACAATGTCCAGTTCGCGCTGGTCGCCATCATGACGGCGATGCTGCTCGATGAAGACCATCGACCGCTCAGCTACGCGGTCGCAGGACTGGCGGCAGCAACCGCGATTGCCATCGGCGCCGAAACAACGCCTTTCGTGGCGGCAGCGTGCGTGGTTGTTGCCATCTCGTGGGCGTGGGAAGGCGAGCCGTTCGCAGGCGCAGCCAAGGCTTTCGGATTGGCCTTGGCTCTTTCGATCAGTCTGCTTTTCTTCGGTACCGTTCCACCGCGGCTCTATTCGGCAGTCAGCTGTGATAACCTGTCGCTCGGCTACTACAGTCTCGCGGCGATTGGCGGCGGGCTGTTGCTGTGTGCCGCCACCCTCGCCAGCAGAACAAGCCGGCTGCTGCGGTTTGTCGTTCTGGGCGGGATCGGCGCGGTCGTCCTCGCCTCTGCGATCACGATCGCTCCGCAATGCCTCCGCAACCCGCTGGCTGACCTCGATCCACTCCTTGTCACGCTATGGTTGGACGGGGTGCAGGAAGCTCAGTCGATTGTTGCGCTAGACCAGCGGGATCCGTTCACGCTCGGCTTTTTCTACGCAACCGGGGTTTTCGCAATAGCCGTCTGCATCCTTCGCCTTGTTTTCAGGGACCGGGTGCGAATTCACCTGATCCTTCTTTTCCTTCTTTCCGTCAGCTGGGCAATCGCGGCCTTTCAGGTGCGCGGCACGATGTTTTCCAATCTTCTCGCGGTCCTGCCGCTGACGTTGCTGATCATCGACCTGCGACGTCTATCGGCCAGCGACAGCGAGGATGTCGCCGCTGCCTTCTGCTACCTTTCCACTGTTCTTATGAGTGTGGCGGCAGTCTGGGGGCTCACGGGAGGGCTGATCGGTATGCAGGTGAACAACGAGAGCGTCCTGCAAGCGGCGTCCACAAAAACCTCTTGTGCGTCGAAGTCGGCTCTGGCGCCGTTGGCCGATGTTCCCCCGGGCCTTGTGGCGGCGCCGTCCGACGTGGGCGTCTCGATTCTCCGCTTTACAGGGAATCGGATTCTGGCCGCGCCGTACCATCGAAACCAAGGTGGCATGCTGACGGAAATGCATATCGGCCTGGCGGAACCGCAGGAAGCCGAGGCCTTCCTGAAGGGTGCAGGGGTCACGGTTCTGGCTTTTTGCGCCGACTATCCGCAGACCACGGAGCTCGCCAAAATGAAGCCGGATGGTCTTTACGCGCAGCTGACGAAGGGAATCGTCCCGGCTTACCTGAGGCCGATTCCAGCGCCCGAAGGTGCACCCATTCGGTTCTTTCGTTACGTGCCCACTGGGACGTAGAATTTAGACGAAGCGTCGGCGATCGAGGATACGCGCGAAAGCGTGGAGGCCGAGAAGGCAGATCAGAAGGCCAGCGTCATAGCAAACGATCGCGGCTGCAAGATCCAGAATGGATGTCAATGACACCAGGGCCGCGCAGGCGTAGGCGACGCAGACGAGGCAGCCGACCAACACCATCGAAAAGATCGAACGCATTGGCGCAGTGGCAAAGCCCAGTGTGGTGGCTGTCAAAGCGATCATCAGCATCTCCTGATTTGCTTCAGTATAGACGGGTCTGTCTTGTCGAACAATTAATGGAGCGGTTTGTTACGGTTTTCCCCAGTGTTCGCAATCGGCACAGGAGCGCCGCTGGCGGGACGGGCACCTAAGCGAGCCCGAGAACGCTCTCTGCCGTAGTGCCGGTGGCATGGACACGGGAAACCCGCAGCGGCAGCAGCGACCCGTCTGAAACAGAGGCAAAGGTCAGAACCTGCCCCGACGCCAGGGTCACAGCCAAGTCTCCGCCGATGCCGACATAGACCGCTCTTGTAATCTCCGGGAGATCGAGATTGTCATTGGGAACGATGGCGAAGCCGGCGCTTGCCGGACCAGTAAGAGAGGGTGCGTGGGAAGCAAAACGGTCGGACATGCAAACTCCTTTTGTCGTTTGCCCGATCATCGCTCTCCAAGGATTGTCGGGGAAAACGGTCCCGCGAGTTTCGCGGCGTGGTTCAATGAAGCAACTGATTTGCCACGGAAAAAACCGAGCTCTTGCGAATTCGGTTGAAAAAACATCCCCCTGTCGAGCCAGAAGCGACGCCTTCCCTGTCTACGTCGCCGCCGAGGGGCTGGTTGAAAAAGCGCTCATACCGGTCGAAGAGCTTCCTTAGGCTGATCTCCATGGTTTCCTCTCCGGATGCGGCTTGGTTCGGCAAGGGCGTGAGCCGAAAAAGCCATTGTTGCGAGATTCCGACTAAGCGGCCTTGCGCCTGGTTTTTTGTAATACCGCCAGACTAGCTTGCGGCAATAGCTGAGTGCGCAGAATGCCTGACTAAGACAAGGGCTGCTCTTTGCCGCCGCATCGGCTAGAACAGGACCATGAGCAATGTCTTCGAGAATGATTCGCCGAGCAATCTTGCCGAGTATTCGGTTTCGGAGCTTTCCGGCTCGATCAAGCGCACCGTCGAGACTGCCTTCGACCAGGTGCGTGTGCGGGGCGAAATTTCCGGCTACAGAGGGCCCCACTCTTCCGGCCACGCCTATTTTTCCTTGAAGGATGACCGCGCGCGTATCGATGCCGTCGTCTGGAAGGGCAATTTCTCCAGGCTGAAATTCCGTCCCGAAGAAGGGATGGAGGTGATCGCCACCGGCAAGGTGACGACATTCCCCGGCTCATCGAAATATCAGATCGTTATCGAAACGCTGGAACCGGCCGGCGCCGGCGCGCTGATGGCGCTCATCGAGGAACGCAAGCGCAGGCTTGGCGCCGAGGGGCTCTTCGACCAGTCCCGCAAGCGGCGGCTACCCTTCATGCCGAAGGTGATCGGCGTCGTGACCTCGCCGACGGGCGCGGTCATTCGCGACATTCTCCACCGCATCTCCGATCGTTTCCCGGTTCATGTCATCGTCTGGCCCGTCAAAGTCCAAGGCGACGGTTCCGGTGAAGAGGTCGCCAACGCCATCAGAGGCTTCAACAGCTTCGAGCCTGGTGGGGACATGTCGCGCCCGGACGTTCTGATTGTCGCCCGTGGCGGCGGCAGCCTTGAAGATCTCTGGAGCTTTAACGACGAAATCGTTGTGCGTGCCGCTGCCGAGAGCCAGATCCCGCTGATCTCGGCGGTCGGACACGAAACTGACTGGACGCTGATCGACTATGCCGCAGATGTGCGCGCACCGACGCCGACCGGAGCGGCCGAGATGGCGGTTCCGGTGAAGGCCGAACTGGGGGCGCAGACAGCAGCACTCGCCGCGCGCCTGCAGGGGTGTATGAACCGCCGCATGGATCATCATCGCCAGTCGGTTCGGGCTCTCGTCCGCGCGCTGCCTTCTCTGGATCAGCTCTTGGCCCTGCCGCGGCGCCGGTTCGATGAGGCGGCCGCCGGTCTTGGCCGCGGTCTCGAACTCAACACGATCAATAAGCGCCGTAGTTTTGAGCGGATCGCCGCGCATTTGCGGCCCGATGTCCTGTCGAACCGCATTACGGAGCGGCGCCAATATCTGAACGAACGTATGACGCGCGCGGAGCGGACGATCGAGCGTCTTCTCGACCGCTCGAAATCGCGGGTTGGCCGTGCGGACGCGATTTTTGCGACGCTGCCGGCGCGCCTGAAGACCCAGACGGCGCGCCAGCGTGATCACCTGGCCAATCTGTCACGTCACGCCGACACCGCTGTCAGGCATCAGCTAACGCGGGCACGCGGTGAGCTCACGGCTCAAGATCGTGTACTGCAGTCCCTATCTTACAAGAACGTGCTGAAGCGAGGCTACGCGGTTATCCGGGACGACGAGAACAGGCCCGTGTCGCAGGCGGCGATGTTGGCGTCGGGGACAGGCATCTCGATCGAGTTTGCGGATGGTCGTGTCGGCGCGGTGACGACGGACGGGGGCGCGTCCTCCTCCGCGCAGAAGAAACGAGCCGCGAAACCGCACGACGAGCAGGCGCCGCCAAAGCAGGGAAGCCTATTCTAGGTGGTCATCAGCCGCTGAATGTCACGCGGACATCATGGAAATGCAACATATGCGTGCCAACCTTTCGATAAATGGGAGGGAGAAACGTGAGGCTTGCATCGTTCAATGTCGAAAACCTGTTCGACCGCGCAAAGGCCATGAACCTGGACACCTGGGCGGAGGGGCGAGTCGTTCTGGACCGCTTTGCAGAATTGCAGCAATTGTTGGGGCAGGTCACCTACAGCAGCGCCGACAAAGCCCGCATGGCCACCTTGATCATCGAGCTCGGCATGGAGGAGAGCGATATCGGCCCCTTTGTCATTCTTCGTCGCAACCGGGGCAATCTTCTGAAGCGGCCAAGGACTGGCGGCGTTGTGATAACGGCCAATGGTCGTATCGATTGGGTCGGGTCGCTCGAGCTGCGAGACGAGCCGATCAATGAAATCGCAATGCAAAACACCGCGCGCGTCATGAGCGACCTCAATGCCGACGTCCTGGGGATTGTCGAAGTCGAAAGTCGGCCGGTCCTCGCGGCGTTCAATACGCAGGTGTTACCGGCTGTGGGCGGCATGCCCTTCAATCAGGTCATGGTTATCGATGGCAACGATGAGCGGGGGATCGATGTCGGGCTCCTGACGCGCAACGGCTTCGTCCTCGATATCATGCGCAGCCACGTCGACGATCGGGATGCGGCAGGCAACCCGATCTTCTCCCGCGATTGCCCGGAGTACTGCGTGACCACTCCTGCAGGAGTGACGCTGCTTGTCATGGTCAATCATTTCAAGAGCAAGGGTTTCGGGAGCGCCCAGTCCTCCGATGCTCGCCGGCATGCGCAAGCGCAACGAGCTCGGGACATCTACGAGAAGCGCATCGCCGAAGGGTTCGACCATATCGCGCTGATTGGTGACCTGAACGACACACCAGACAGCGCTCCGCTGACGCCGCTGAAAGAGAGCACGCTCCGGGACGCCTTTACACATCCCGCGTTCGACGACGGCGGTTTTCCCGGCACCTTCGGCCTTGGCAACGCCGGCAACAAGATCGACTACCTCCTCCTGTCGCCGAAGCTTTTCGACAAGGTCGAGCGCGGCGGCGTCTTCCGCAAAGGCGCCTGGCCCGGAAGCCGGCCGAGACGCTGGGAGACGTATCCGGAACTCACCGAGCCAAAAACACGCGGCGTCCGATCATGCCGCGATCTGGGTCGACCTGAACATCTGAGGCCAAAGCAAGGAGGCTGCCGCCCACCGATGCCAAGGGCACACGCGAGGAGGGCGGCTGGTCCGGCTACTCGAATGTCGCCAGAAACTTGCGCAGCAAGGCGTCAAGCTGCGCTTTCTCCTCGGCGCTGAAGCCCTGCGTCAAACGCTGCTGATTGGCGACGTGCAGACCGACTGCGCTTTCCACGGCGGCAAGTCCCGCTTCGGTCAGGGCGATGAGGACGCTTCGCCGATCGTCGGGATTGAGAACGCGCTCGACCAGCCCGGCTTTCTCCAACTGGTCGATCCGGTTGGTCATGGTGCCGGAGCTGACCATCGTCATGGAGAGCAGATCGCCCGGTGAGAGCCGATACGGCGCGCCCGAACGCCTGAGGGTTGCCAGCACATCGAAGGACGAGGAGGACAGCCCCTGCTGCTGCAACACCTGGTCCACCTCGCGGGCGAGATGCGTCGTCAGCCGTTTCAGCCGACCCATGATGCCCATCGCCTCGGTATCGAGGTCGGGGCGCTCCCTTTTCCATTGTGCAAGTATCTTGTCGACGCGATCCATCGGCCAGCCCATTCTTCCGGGGAGATTGTTATCACCATGTCTCTTGACGTCAAGATAAATGGCGTTAGATTATATTTATCTTGATATAGAGATTCTTGAGATGAAGAAAACTGGAGCGCCTCTTTCCGATGTCCTGATCACGGCGCTGGCGCCAACGATCTGGGGCAGCACCTATTTCGTGACCACATCCTTCCTGCCGCACGGATATCCACTGACGGTCGCTTTCCTGCGCGCCTTGCCGGCCGGGCTTCTGCTGCTTGCGGTCGTCCGGCAACTGCCGCAAGGTATCTGGTGGGCTCGCGTGTTTTTGCTCGGCGGCCTCAATTTCTCGTTCTTCTGGGCAATGCTGTTTGTGTCTGCCTATCGGTTGCCAGGCGGCGTTGCCGCGACGGTTGGGGCCATTCAGCCGCTTATCGTCATCCTGCTGTCGCGCATCTTCCTCGGCAAGCCGATCCATGCTCTTGCGGTGGGTGCCGGGCTGATCGGGATGACGGGCGTCGCACTGCTGGTGCTCACGCCCAACGCGGCGCTCGACCCGATCGGCGTCGTCGCGGGCATCGCGGGTGCGGTCTCGATGGCGTTCGGCACGGTGCTGACGCGACGATGGGCTCCGCCGGTCTCAAATCTTGCCTTTACCGCATGGCAGCTGACGGCGGGCGGCATCCTGCTCGCGCCCGTCGCTTTCTTCCTTGAACCCGCGCTGCCGGTGCCGACTACAGCCAGTGTCCTCGGCATGGCCTATCTTGGCCTGATCGGCGCAGCCTTCACCTATCTGCTGTGGTTTCGGGGGCTCGCGCGCATCGAGCCGTCCGCCGCGGCCTCATTGGGCTTCCTTAGTCCGGTCACAGCCACCCTGCTGGGTTGGCTGGCTCTTGGACAAAGCCTGACGCCCGCGCAGCTCGTCGGCTTCGCAATGGTGCTCGCGAGCGTCTGGCTCAGTCAGCGCGCAATGTCGGTCAGGCCCACTCGCCCTGACGCATCACCGGAACCCGCGAGCCGTCTGGCCTGACGCCGTCGATATCGACCTGGCCGGAGCCGATCATCCAGTCGATGTGGATCAGGCTCGAGTTGCCGCCTTGGGCCTTGATCTGCTCCTGCGTCAGGCTGGCGCCGTTGACGAAGCATTTCGAATAGCATTGGCCGAGCGCGATGTGGCACGAGGCGTTCTCGTCGAACAGTGTGTTGTAGAACAGAATGCCGCTCGCTGAGATCGGTGATGAATGCGGTACCAGCGCCACTTCGCCGAGCCGCCGTGCCCCCTCGTCGGTATCCAGCACCTTGTTCAGCACTTCCTCGCCACGCGAGGCCTTTGCTTCGACGATCCGGCCGCCGTCGAAGCGAACCCGGATATTGTCGATCAGCGTGCCCTGATGGGACAGCGGCTTGGTGCTCGAAACATGGCCCTCGACCTTGAGCGCATGCGGGGTCGTGAAGACCTCCTCGGTTGGAATGTTCGGATTGCAGGTGATGCCGTTCTTGGCGGTCGACGAGCCGCCATGCCACTCGTGGCCGTCGGCAAGGCCGACCGTCAGATCGGTGCCGGGCCCGGTGAAGTGCAAGGAAGCGAAGCGCTCCCCATTCAGCCAGTGTGAGCGTTTGGCAAGATTGGCATTGTGCTCAGCCCAGGCGGCGATCGGGTCTTCGACATCGACGCGCGACGCCGCAAAGATCGCCTTGGCGAGCCTGGCAACGGCGATCGCTTCCGGATCGTCAGGGAAGACCAGCGCCGCCCAGGACGGATTGGGGTAGGAGACGATGTTCCAGTTGATGTCGAAATTCGAGATCTTCTCCAGCGCCGGCTTGTAGGCCGCCGAGTTCGCCCGATTGGCGCGACCAACCTTTGCCGGATCCTGTTCCGAAAGCAGCATCGGATTGTCGCCTGAAACGGCAAGCCGGGCGGTGCCCTTTGCATAAGTCTTTGCCATGCCGTCATAGAGCCAATCGGATGCGCGATCGAAGCTCTGATCGCTGCCGTATCTGTAGCGCGCGAGCGTCGACTCCTCGTCGGAATAGAATGCCGTCACCAGCCCGGCACCCGCCATGTAGGCATGCTTGGTAATCAGGCGCACGAGGGGCAGGGCGACGACCGGGGCCGTGATCACGAGGTCCTGGCCCGTCTGCAACTGCAGCCCGACCTTGACGGCCACCTCCGCCAGCTTTTCAAGCTTTACGGGATCGACTGAGGTCTGGCTTTGCGGCATGAAATTCATGGTC
Organism: Rhizobium sp. BK661; assembly: GCF_024808825.1. Lineage (NCBI taxonomy): Bacteria > Pseudomonadati > Pseudomonadota > Alphaproteobacteria > Hyphomicrobiales > Rhizobiaceae > Rhizobium > Rhizobium sp. BK661. The sequence goes on from NZ_JANTYT010000001.1 coordinate 343,393, forward strand.
GGTCACTCCTCGAACAAAACGGATTGGCCGGTAGACTTAGACCCCTTTGCGGCGAAATTGAAGTTGCTTGTCAACCGATGGCAGCTCTTTGCCGCCACCGGCTTATGCCGGGATTAGGCGGCCGAAACGGATGGCTGCTGCAACAGTACCGCATCGTGGCGCTTCAGGAAGGCCATCAGCCGATCGGCATAGTCAGGCCCGACCGCGGCCTTTACGCTCGGCCTCTCCGACAATGCTTTCCGCCAGGCCTGGACGCGGTGCAGGCCGGCAAAGATGCCGCTGTCGCCGATGGTGTTGAAAACGTCGAAGTAGCGAAAGATCGGCGCGAACACCGCATCGACCAGACTGAAGCTGTCGCCCGCGAAGTAGGGGCCGCTCTTCAGTTCGGTTTCGATGGTCGCGAACTTCGATGCAAGGACCTGCCGTTTTGCCTCTAGTTGGGCGCGGTCCTGGGTCGTCTCGTAGACCCAGAGGTCGGACAGGATCGAAGAGCCGAACTCCATCCAGCCGCGGTGGCGTGCGCGCGTCAACGGATCGGCCGGATGAAGGCTCGCGCCGTCCTGCGTCTCCTCCAGATACTCGCAGATCACACTGCTCTCGAAAAGTACCTCACGACTGCCGTCGCTGTCGCGGACGCAGAGCAGGGGCACCTTGCCGAGCGGCGAAATCTCAAGAAACCAGCCGGGTTTGTCTGCGAGATCAATGTTGATCCGCTCGAAGGGTACTCCCTTCTCCGCCAGCGCGATCGCAGCGCGCTGCACGTACGGGCAAAGGTGGTGGCTGACGAGCAGCAGAGCCGAACCCGGTGCTTGAAGTGGCAAATGATCCATAGTGGGCATCTCCATTGTAGATGCAATTGCATGTAGTAGCTGTTGCGCCGAGGTTCAAGGTAGATGTAAATGCATGTATGAACAAAAAGAACGAAACGACGCCCTCCGATGCGGCGATCGATGCCTGGATCGGGCTGATGCGCGCGCAGCAGCGACTGCTCGGTCAGATCGAAGCGGATCTCAAGTCGGCCGGGCTTCCGCCGCTCGGCTGGTACGACGTGCTCTGGGAACTGGTGCGCTCGCCGCAGGGCAGGTTGCGGCCGTTCGAGATCGAAGAGCGGACGTTGCTCGCCCAATACAATCTCTCGCGACTGATCGACCGCCTCGAGAAGGCGGGGCTGGTGCAGCGCCAGACGTTCGACCGGGACGGGCGCGGGCAGTGGGTGGTCGTTACCGAGAAGGGGCGGGCACTGCAGAAGCGCATGTGGACGGTCTATGCCAAGGCCATCGAGGCCAACTTCGGCGCAAAGCTGAGCAAGGCCGATGCCGCGACGCTCGGTTCTCTGCTGGCACGCTTCAGCTGAGATCAGGCAATGAGCGGTGCCGCTGCTGCCTTCAGCGTCTTCAACGCGTCCTTCGGGTCAAGCCGAACCTGTAGGCCGCGTTGTCCGCCATTGATGTAAACCTGCGCCTCGGCAAGCGCCGCCTCTTCGATTGCCGTCGGCACAAGCTTCTTCTGTCCGAACGGGCTGATGCCGCCGACGTGGTAGCCGGTCAGGCGCTCGGCATCGGCGGGCTTCATCATGTTGGCGGACTTTCCACCGAACGCGCTAGCGAGCTTCTTCATGCTGACTTCACGATCCGACGGCACGACGACGCAGACCGCCTTGCCGTCGACCTCCGCCATCAGCGTCTTCAACACGCGATGCGGCTCCTCGCCAAGCGCTTCTGCCGCCTGCAGGCCGACGCGCTCCGCGTTCGGATCATAGTCGTAGGTATGGACCGTGAAGGCAATTCCGGCTTGGCTCAGAACCTGCGTGGCGCGCGTGGTTTTCGACATCGATCAGGCCTTGAAGAAGCTGCCGTAGATCTCGGGCTTGAAGCCGATGAGCAACTTGCCGTCCGCCTCCACAACCGGCCGTTTGATCATCGACGGCTGCTCCAGCATCAGAGCGATTGCCTTGCCCTCGTCGAGATTTTCGCGGTCAGCGTCAGGCAGCTTGCGAAAAGTCGTGCCGGCCCGGTTGAGCACGGTTTCCCATCCGGCTTCCTTCGTCCAGGCCTGCAGGTGGGCGCGATCGATCCCGACAGCCTTGTAGTCGTGAAACTGGTAGGCGACGTCATGCTCTTCCAGCCAGGTTCTGGCCTTTTTCATGGTGTCGCAATTTTTGATGCCGTAGATCGTGACGGTCACTTAGTCCTCCAGTGTTCCGGGTTTGCGCGTCGCCTTGCTGGCGGTCTTGCAAGCAATCTTCATCAGGTCGGCGCGGCGGCGAACGAGCCGCTCGGAGCTGCGGGTCACGATCAGGCCGGCCTGCGGCGCACGAATCTCGAGGCTGCCGTCAGCCATGCCGGGGCGAGTGATCAAGGTGGCAAGCACATCGCCTTCGCCAACCCATTCGCCGATATTGTGGTGGAAGAGAACCGTGCCGGCCTCCGGCGCACGGACGATCTCGATATTGTCGAGCGGTACGGCGGGACCATCGAAGGCCGGCAGCGAGACGGCGGCATCGATTGCGCCGCGGCTCGCCAGGAATTTCCACAATCCCTCGGCATCCTTCTTCGCCATCTCGGGATAGACATCACGGCGGCCGCGAAGCTCGACGGTGACGGACAGTTTCCGGGGCAGGCGCGATTGTTTCTCCGGCGTCTCGTATTTCCAGGCAAAACCGACGGCCTCCTCGAAGGCGGAACTCTCGCCATCGGAGAGGAGCACCGCTTCCATATCCATCGCCGATGCGAGATCGGCTGCCTCCGGCCAGAAAGCCTCGTCGATGTAGGCATACTGCAGCGATTCGTCGTCGCAATGCAGATCGATCACCAGATCGCAGCCGAGCGCCATATGCAGCAGCTGGCGCTTCAGCTTGTCGATGGCGGAACGGTTCTCGAGGCCCTCAAGCAACCCGTCGCGATCCTTCACCGAGATCAGCGGAAACTCGCGATTGAAATTGGTCCGTGATCCAAGATCGAAGCGGCCCTGAAGCTCGCCGAAATGCGACTGGGCCGCGCCGATCGGGTTGGCATGCGGGACGACGATGATGTCGCTCTTGATCTGACCGGCGTTTTCCGACTGGCGCAGTCTTTCACACAGGAAGTGAACCAACGCCGTGCCCGGCAGCTCGTTGGCGTGGAGAGCCGCCTGAATGTAGACCTTCGGTGCCTTGGGATCGCTGCCCTTGAAACGAAGAACCGGCAAACGCCACTCGATACCCGCCGTGTCACCGGCAATAATGATCTCGGACGTGTTCATGTCGTTCTCCGCTTCATGCCTTGTCGCAGGAGCTTTAAGCGAGTTCGATAGCCGGAGGCAAGGTGTTATCCGCGCGCATGAAGCGGCCAGCGCCCGAGTTCTTCGTAGCCGGCTTGGCCTTGGCGATTGTGTAGCAGAACGAATTCGCGCGCAGCCATCACGACTGGCTTCTGCAGGGCGAACGCGGCACCATGTCCTTGTCGTAGAGGAGCGTGGCGTGAGGTTGAAAGTTCGGGTTCAGATTGGCGTCTGCGCCCAACCGGTGCATCTCGATCGCGATTTGCACACGCAGTTGCCGTAACAGTTCCCGTCCGCCATTGCCGGCGAGTACGATCGCGTTGTCCTGCGGCAGCAGGACGGTGATGATATGGTCGAAGGCGAGCTCGAACTGACACGCATCGATCGCCGGTCCTGCCTGGCGTTCCGCCGCGATGACCCCCTCGGGAATGCGGGCGCGCTCTTGCCGACACAATAGTGCGAAACATGGACGACGGCTGGCGGACGTGGCGATGCGAGGGGAAGGTGTTCCCGCTGCAGCCACTGCTGGATCGCCACGCATTCGTCGAGCGATCGCGAGTCCGGCAAAATCGCAAAGAGAAGGCTTTCCCGGTCGAAGCGCGACGGTTGTTGGCGCGTCTTCGGCGAAGCGAAATCGAAAGATGCCTGCAAGTCCTCGTGCATGATCGGCTCCTGGGCAACGGCCGTTTCTCATTCTTCACGGAAGACAGGGAGCCTAACATTTGATCTTGAAATGACACGAACAAAAAAAGAACATAAGGGCGAACGATCGACCGGAGCAAGCTCGTGCGACGCAAGAAACGGGTTGAATTCCGGCCGCGACGGCACGATCTTCGGAGTGAACAGCAGGGAGGCAATGACCCATGCAACAGGCAATGCATCACTATCTGATTTTCGAGACGAGCGGTGGCTTCTGCGGCATCGCCTGGAATGATGTCGGCATTACGCGGTTTCAGCTGCCGACGTCGAGTGCCGAGGCAACCGAGCGATTGCTCCTTCGCCGCATTCCCGGCGCCGAGGCGGCGAAGCCGACGGCCGCCGTTGCCGAAGCTGTTGCCGCAGTGAAGCGCTATTTCAGCGGCGAGCCGACGGACTTCTCAACCGTGAAGGTCGATCTCGCTGGTCAGGATGCCTTCTTCAGGCAGGTTTACGATGCTGCCCGCCAGATCGGCTGGGGCCACACGACCACCTACGGTGCGCTCGCGAAACAACTCGGCGTAGGGCCGGAGGCCGCCCGCGACGTCGGCCAGGCGATGGCGAAAAATCCGGTCGCCTTGATCATCCCCTGCCATCGCGTGCTAACGGCCGGAAACAAGATCGGAGGCTTCTCCGCGCCCGGCGGCTCAACGTCCAAGCAGAGGATGTTGGAGCTCGAAGGCGTTAGCCTGGCGCGGCCAAAGCCGGTGCAGCAGTCACTTGATTTCTGATGGACGTCGCCTCGATTGAGGCGACTCTCAAATCATTCCCACTCGATCGTGCCGGGCGGTTTCGACGTCACATCGTAGACGACGCGGTTGATGCCACGTACTTCGTTGATGATGCGGGTAGCGGCGCGGCCGAGGAATTCCATGTCGTAGTGGTAGAAATCCGCCGTCATGCCGTCGACCGAGGTCACGGCGCGCAGTGCGCAGACGAATTCGTAGGTGCGGCCGTCGCCCATGACGCCGACGGTCTGGACGGGAAGCAGCACGGCGAAGGCCTGCCAGATCGCGTCGTAGAGACCGGCCTTGCGGATTTCGTCGAGATAGATGGCGTCGGCTTCGCGCAGAATTTCCAGCTTTTCGCGGGTGATGCCGCCGGGGCAGCGGATCGCGAGGCCTGGACCCGGGAAGGGATGGCGGCCGATGAAGCTGTCGGGCAGGCCGAGCTCCTTGCCGAGCACGCGCACTTCGTCCTTGAAGAGCTCGCGCAGCGGCTCGACGAGCTGCATGTTCATCCGCTCCGGCAGGCCGCCGACGTTGTGGTGCGACTTGATCGTCACCGATGGGCCGCCGGTGAAGGAAACGCTTTCGATCACATCGGGGTAGAGCGTGCCCTGGCCGAGGAAGTCGGCGCCACCGAGCTTCTTGGCCTCTTCCTCGAAGGTCTCGATGAACAGGCGGCCGATGATCTTGCGCTTGGTCTCGGGGTCGGAAACCCCTTCCAGTTCGCCGATAAACTTGTCGGATGCGTCGACGTGGATCAGGTGTAGATTGTAGTGTTCGCGGAACATGGCGACGACGTTGGCCGCCTCGTCCTTGCGCATCAGGCCGTGGTCGACCAGTACGCAGGTGAGCTTGTCGCCGATCGCTTCGTGGATCAGCAATGCTGCAACAGAGCTGTCGACGCCGCCCGAAAGGGCGCAGAGGACACGCTTGTCGCCGACCTGCTCGCGGATTGCCTCGACGGCCTTCTGGCGATAGGCCGACATCGACCAGTCGCCCTTGATGCCGGCGATGTTGTGAATGAAGTTGGCGATCAGCTTGGCGCCATCGGGAGTGTGTACGACTTCCGGGTGGAACTGCACGCCGTAATATTTGCGCTTCTCGTCGGCAATGAAGGCATAGGGTGCGTTCGGTGAAGTCGCGACGACCTCGAAACCTTCGGGGAGCGCCGTGACGCGGTCGCCGTGGCTCATCCAGACCTGATGGCGCGAACCCTTCGACCATAGGCCCTCGAACAGCGCGCTGTCTTCGTCGACTTCGAGGAAGGCGCGGCCGAATTCGCGGTGATGGCCGCTCTCGACCTTGCCGCCGAGCTGCATGCACATCGTCTGCTGGCCGTAGCAGATGCCGAAAACGGGCAGGCCGCTGTCGAAGATGATCTGGGGGGCGCGGGGCGAGCCTTCATCCACCGTCGAGGCCGGGCTGCCGGACAGGATCACTGCCTTCGGCTGCAGGCGCTTGAAGCCTTCTTCGGCGGACTGGAAGGGAACGATCTCGCAGTAGACACCCGTTTCGCGCACGCGGCGTGCGATCAGCTGGGTTACCTGGCTGCCGAAATCGACGATGAGAACGCTGTCTGGATGTGCTGTCTGGGTCATGGCGAGCCTTTAATGAAAAGCACCCGGTCTTGCAATGCGCGAAATCCTTGGCTGGAGGATTTTATTGTCCCGATTGTCCCTGTTTAGCAGGGGTTAGAACCAGAATACCCCGTCCTCCAGCGCCGTAAACAGACTGTCGACGGCATAAGACAGCTTGCGATCGACGACATGCAGGTATTCTGTCCAACCGGAAATGTGCTGCAGTTCCTCCACACCGTCTGAAATCCCGCGCAGGCCGATCAGCGGCAGGCCATAGGCCTGGCAGGCACGCAGGATTGCGAAGGTCTCCATATCGACCATGTCGGCGGCGATGCCGCTGTAGGCCTGCCCGGACACGACGTTGCCACCGGTCGAGAGGCTTGCTTCGGCAATGCCCGGAATCCTCAGCGGCAATTCGACGACGGCGGGCAGATCGAGAAAAGGCGTGCGCCCCTTTTCGAAACCAAGTGGCGAGGCGTCCATGTCGCGATAGGAGACTGACGTGACCTGGTAGACTTCGGTCTGCTCAAGCTTGGACGAGCCCGCCGATCCGAGCGAGACGACGAGTTGTGGCAGGTCGTCCGCGTTATCCAATTCCGTCAGTGTCCGCGTGAGGGCGACAGCCGCCTCGACGGGGCCGACCCCGGTCATCAGCGGCTCGAAGCGGGAGCGCAGGAACGGACCGTATTCGGCCTCCGCCGCCATCACGAACAGAATGGATTTGCCGGCGACCGATTTCAGCTCAAACTTCATCCCGAAATGCCCTCTCTGCCACGGATGATCATCATGGTGCTTGTCATGGAAGCAATCAGCTTTGCCGGCCCGTCGCCAATCGCGTAGCCGCGCCCGTCCGCGACGATGATGTTCGATCCCGGCTTGGTGATCTCGCCGCGAAACAGAAAACGCTCGCCCCGGCCCGGCGACAGCAGATTGACCTTGAATTCGATCGTCAGAATGGATGCTTCGGCGTCAATGACGCTATAAGCGGCAAAACCACAAGCGGAATCGAGCGCCGCGGAAATCACGCCTGCATGCAAAATACCGTGCTGCTGGGTGAGCTTGACGTCGAATGGCAGCTCGATTTCCACCGTTGCCCGCTCGACGCGGGTCAACTCGGCGCCAATGGTCTGCAGCGCCGCCTGGCGCGCAAAGTTTCTTCGGATCCGCTCGTGGAAGTCGCCGTTGTCAGTCATCGCTTTGCCTTTTTTGCCGGCGCGAAAGTGGCATGGTGCGTCGCGTCAGACAAGCGGTTCCCGGAAATCAGTTGGCAGAAGGTTTCTGCGCGCTGGATGTTGTCTGACTGACGAAGCGTCCCGTGCCGCGCGTAAAGATTGGATTCAGTCTTTTTTGGTAATTTTCCATTAGCCATTGCCTTTCAATGGTTCCCCGGTGGCGGCTCCCTGCCATCGACAATTGTTTTGCGTGCGGGTTCTCAATGCGTCTATCGGCTGCGCCAGCGTTCTTTCTTGCTTCTCTTGCTCTGTCCGGCTGCACATCCAGCTTGGGGCCGGACCTTGTCGCGAGCGTGCCGTCCCGCGAGACGACCAGCTCGGTTGCACGCCCAAGCGCGCCTGTGCCGGCAAGCCCGGTGCCATCGGCGGATGTTGCAGAAACGCCTGCGGCAACGGCGCCAAGACAGGAAGAATTGGCCTGGGCCGGCCCGGTTCCTCAGCCACGAGCCTTCGAACCGCAGGCAGGCGTGTCCGCCGCCCCCATGCCTTCGGAAAGGCCGGTTGCAACAGTCCAGCCAGCCGTGCTAACGCCGACGGCCCCCGAAATCGACGACGCGCCGCGGACACGCTCGCGGATCTACAACCATCGTTTCCGCGACGTCAAACCGATCAATTTCGGCTCCTCGTCGCCCAGAAAGCTTGCCGTCCATGGTGTCGACGTTTCGCGCTGGCAGGGCGATATCGACTGGCAGAAGCTGAGAACGCAGGGCGCGAACTTCGTTTACATCAAGGCGACCGACGGTGGCGATCACCTCGATCCGATGTTCCGGAAGAACTGGCGCGACGCCAAACAGGCCGGGATCAAACGCGGGGCCTATCACTTCTTCTACTGGTGCCGCACGGCGGGCGAACAGGCTGACTGGTTCATCCGCAACGTTCCCCGCGAAGCCGGGGCCTTGCCACCGGTCATCGACGTCGAATGGAACGGCGAGTCGAGCTGCAAGCGGCGAGTCTCGCCCGAGAAGGTTCGCGAGAAGATGCAGGTCTTCATGGACAAGCTGGAGCAGCACTACGGGCAGCGGCCGATCATCTACACCGCGCCGGACTTCTATCGCGACAACCTGAAGGGAGCCTTCCTGAACTATCCCTTCTGGCTGCGTTCGGTCGCGGCGCACCCTTCCAAGGTCTATCCCGGACGCCGCTGGGTGTTCTGGCAGTATTCAGGCTCCGGCATCTCGCACGGCGTTGACGGCCGGATCGACCTGAATGTCTTCCACGGCAGCGAAGCGGACTGGCACGACTGGGTCGCCAAAGCCGATTAGAATCCGGCAAACGAGCTCTCTTTTTCTGCCTTCGGGCGGAAGCCTCCGTGGCTCGCGACCGACGATCCCGCTGCCGCTGCTTCAGTTCAGATAGACGATCGAGGCGTTGAGAAGCGTCGCGAAACCGACCCAGATGGCATAAGGCATGAAAAGCAGCGCGGCTGCCCGGTCGGCGTTCCAGCGGTTGACGACAAAGGCGATCACTAGCCCCAGCAACAGCACGATGACGACCAGGGAGGCGGAGAGCATCCGCATGCCGAAAAAGAACGGCGACCACAGAAAGTTCAGTACCATCTGCCAGGCCCAGATCAGCATGCCGACGGAGAGATGGCCGCGCAACCATGTCCGCGCACCGGCAATACCAATCAAAACGTAGAGGGTGAGCCACACAGGGGCGAATATCCAATCAGGTGGATTGAACGGCGGCTTGGCGAGGGATTGATACCATTCACCGGGCAAATTGTTGACGCCGACAGTCAGGCCCCCGCCGAGCGCGATGGCGATGAAGACGACGTAGGTCAGGGCTCTGCTCATCCGCGCTAGATAGGGCGAGCGCACCCTCCAACCAGATCGCTAGCGATCTTTTGCGCACAATTCAGACGGCCGCAATACGCACGATATGCTGGTCCCAGGCCACATCGCTCCGCGTTGATAAAAACCCGCCATCATAGGATGACACGGCAAAGCCGGTCTTGGCCGCTGCAATCCCAGCCGCGTCAGGCACGACCGCTTCACGCAGCACGCGGCCGCTCTTCGCATCGATCGTCACGGATGCACCGCCCTTGGGCGAGGTGATGCCGACGAGCCCATCTGCCCGGTTGATGGCGATAGCGCCGACATAGTTGGCGAGGCGGCGCGTGGTTTCGTCCGGCAGATCGACGAAGCGCAGGTCTTCTCCCTTTGCAAAGGAACCGACGAGCGGCGGCAGGTCGTTGCGGTGACCCTCGTACTGGCACGCAAACCAGATGCGGCCGCTATCGTCGACATCGACGTGACGCGTGGAGAGTTGTGCCCATTGCGACGGCAGAGAGCGCTTTTCGATCAGCGATCCCGTCGCTGCATCGATCAGCGTCAGCGAAGGCTGCATATTGAAAAGATTGAGCTTGGTGCGGCCGAAATCCGGATGCGTTTCAATCCCGCCATTGGCAATGATCAGCATGCGCCCGTCGTCGGACACCGTCATGTCATGCGGACCGACACCGTAGGTCTCGAATTCATCGATACGATCGAAACGACCGGTCGCGTCGTAAAGGCCGATCACGCCGCGATTGGCGTCGAAGGCATTCTCGCTGGCATAAAGGAGCCGACCATCTGGTGAAAAGGCGCCATGACCATAGAAATGGCGTCCCTCGGCGGCGGCAATGGTGATTGGCTCGTTCTTGCCGCGCGGGTCGAAGATCATCGCATAGGTGCCGGGGCGACGCGCAAAGGCGACGGTCTTTCCGGTCGCCCGGCTGAAGGCCATGCCATGCGCCCGCGCGGGAAGCGCAACCTGGTCGATAATTTCACCGCGTTCCGAGACCGTGGCTATGGCATAGGATCCGTCGGCCGTCCGCAAACCGGATGCATAAACAGCATCTGCACGCTCCAGTGCCATCAGCGCGCGCGGCTGCAGTGCCGCCAGGAACGTTAGTCCGGCAGCCTTGACGAAACTGCGCCGATCAATCGCAGAGCTGTTCCACATGTTCAGTCGCCGTCGGAGAAGGAGAAGCCAGCCGATAGGCCGATCGCCGCTCCGTAGTCGTCGCTTATCTTGGTAATCAGCTCACGCGTGCTGACCAGAAGGGCATCCAGCTTTGCTTTCTCGGCATCGCTTGTCGCGACTTCGATATCGGGGTTGAGCTTTGGTACGGTTTCCAGCAGCGACTTGAAGCTGGCATCGATCGCGTCGGCAATTGGTTTCTTGTCGGCGGGAAGAAGCTCTACCATGCCGGCCTTCTGCCAGAGCGTGCGCAGTCCGTCGAGATTGGCTGCCATCGACTTCCAAGTGTTCTTGGAACGCCAATAGATCGCCATGCGCGGGCGCGGCGTGCTGTCCTTGCCCTTGTAGAACTGCTCGAGACGCTGATCGCGAACCGTTTCGGCGCCGTGGACGAGAATACCGAGCAGCGCCGTCACTGCTTCCTTGTTATCCATGAAGTCCGCGCTTTGCGGGCCGGGATGCTTCCAGCTCGCCTGCACGCCGTCGGGCTTTTCCCAGGCGGCGACAACCTCGCCGGCCTCGCGCTGAATGTTGCCGGCGACGGCTGCGCCATAGAGGCATCGGAAACTATTTTTCTGTGTCGTCAGGTCTTCGGCGCCGGTGCCGTAGAGCACGTATTCAAGCGCAGTGAGCCCTTGCAGCGCAACACTCTTGCCGGCGATCGCATCGACCGTGGTGTCCTTCGGATCGGCTTTGGCGATCAGCGCCTGAACCTGCTTCAGGCCGACCCCTTTGCGATCGGGATAAAACAGGATGTGCTCGAAGAGATTGTCCTGAATGACAGGTCCTGTCTGGACGATCTCGATGACCGACCAATAGCGGATCGTGTCGTCGAAAGCCGACTTCGCCTTGTCGAGCTTCTGCTGCGTCGCGTCTTCGCAGAGGTCCTTCATCGCCGTCGTCAGGCGTGCGGCCGATTGCTGGGCATTGCGATAGCCGGGGCGGATCACCTCGTCAACTGCCCGCTGCATCACCGTGGATACCGCTTCCTCGTTCAGGCCGGCTTGCGGTGCGGGGGTCTGTGCGGAGGCAGAAGTAGCAAGGGCCAAGGAGAGAAGAAGAGGTTGCCAAAGGCGCATCAAAGGGACTCCAGGAATGTAATCAGTGCCTGCCGATCATCCTTCGGCAGGGATGCGAAAGCGTCACGCGCTTTTTGAGCCTCGCCGCCATGCCAGAGAATCGCTTCGGTGAGATTTCTGGCGCGGCCGTCGTGGAGGAAAAAGCTGTGCCCGCTGACAGTCTGGGTCAGACCTATACCCCATAGTGGCGGCGTGCGCCATTCACGACCGTTGGCGCTCCCGACTTGTTGTCCGTCCGCGAGACCTTCGCCCATATCGTGCAGCAGGAAGTCGGAATAGGGCCAGATCAGCTGGAAGGATTGGGCCTTGTCGGCGCTGTCCCGGCGGGTGACGAACTTCGGCACGTGGCAGGAAATGCAGCCGCTTTGGTAGAAGATCTTCTTGCCCTGCAGGGTAGCCGGGAAGCTCGCCTTTCGCCGGGCAGGGACGGCCAAGTTGGCAGAGTAGAAGGTCACGAGGTCGAGGATCGGGCCGGGGGCCTCCTCCTTGCCAAGCCGTTTCTGCACGCCGGTCGGCATCTCCCTGCACTTGGCCTCGGCTCCGGTGCAATCGCCATGCGAGTCAGGCTGGTCCGGCGTCGAAATGCCGATGTCATTGGAGAAGGCATCCGCGCTCTGATCGCGCACACTTGCGTTCTGCGCCTTCCAACCGAAGCGGCCGAGCGCGATCTTGCCTGTGCGATGGTCGCGCACAACAGCCGCCTTGCCGTGAATGCCATCGCCGTTCGTATCGTCCGGATCGGCATGGGCCAGGATATCCGCCTCGGGGATGGCTTCGATCAGGCCGAGCCCGATCATCGCGGGCGCAACGCGCGGCGAGATCGTCGTCGCCGGGTCGAGTGGGCCATAGCCTGGGTTGGTCACCTCGTAGCTCGGGCGGCGGAGCGAAGCCGTCTCTCCGCCAGCAAGTGTGACCGTTACCTCGGAGTAGCGGATCGCCATCTTGCCCTCGGAGGGCAGACCCGGAACCGCAAGATCCTGCAGCTGGTGGCCGTAAACGGGATCAGGGAAGTTGACGATCTCGGCGTTGGCAATTGCCCGCTGTTCGTCAGGCGTGGCTGCGGGACGCGACAGGCGCAGGAACATCGAGGTGGCGCTGACGCCGCCTTCCGGCGGCTTGCCACGGCCGTCGTTTACGTGACAGCTCATGCAGGAGCGGGCATTGAAGAGCGGCCCAAGGCCATCCGAGGCCTGTGTCGAGGAAGGAGCGGAAACCCAGAGCTTCTTGAAGAGGGCGTTTCCCAGTCGGAACGGCTGCTCTTCCTCGAAGGGGATGGTCGCGGAAATATGCGAAAAGGAATCCTCGGTGGCCGGATCGATGGACGTGGCGCCGCCCGCCTGCATCGCCTCGTATTGCTCGGCCTTGGAAAAATCCGTGGTCGGCCGGGTCACCGCGGCGACGCGTTTCATATCCGCTTCGGAAAGGTCGCCTCGTTTCGTCGGAAGATCGAACCCGGATGCCAGCGCAACGGAAAATCCGGCAATCGCGGCGCAAAATGCTGCGCAACTCAGAAGACGACGAGCCGATCTGGGAGGCATTCGAGAGTTCGGGCCGCTGCGTCGAACGAAGCGGCCCGCCTTTTCACTTATTGGAAGACCGCGCCAGGATTATCCAAGCTGTCGGAACCTTCAAGCTTCACCGTGCCGAGATCGAGTGCGGCAATAACGCGCTGCACCGTCTTGGTCTGGTCGACGAGACCGTCGATGGCAGCCTGAACGACAGCGTTGCCCTTCTTGTTGCCTTCGCCGATCATCTGGTCGTACTTCTCGACGTTCAGACCGCGCTTCGCCATGACCTGCATCGCATCGAGCGTCTTCTTCAGTTTGGCCTGCATTTCCTTGTCGAGTTTCTCGTCCTTGGCGGCGACGAGATCGTGCAGCGACGGTCCCTTCATCTTCGTGCCGTCAACGCGGGTGTAGTCGCCCGTGTAGGCAGCGGCGATGCCGATCGCGTCGTTGAGGTGCGAGTTGAAGGTGTTGTCGGAGAAGCAATCATGCTCTTCTTCCGGATCGTGCAGCAGCAGGCCGAGCTTCATGCGCTCGCCAGCCAGTTCTCCGTAGGAGAGCGAGCCCATACCCGTCAGGATGGCAACGAGACCAGCTTTCGGATCGGCTTCGACATGCTTGGTGGCTTCACCATCCGCAGTCCAGTTGTTGGTCATCTCCTGAAGGTCGGAGACCAGCAGCGTCGAGGCGGACTTCAGATATTCGGCACGGCGATCGCAATTGCCGTGCGTGCAATTCTTCAGGTCGTAGTCAGTGGCAGGGCGGTTGCCAGCTCCGGGACCGGTGCCGTTCAGGTCCTGGCCCCAGAGCAGGAACTCGATGGCATGGTAGCCGGTGGCGACATTGGCTTCGACGCCGCCGGCTTCGGCCAGCGTGCCGGAGAGGAATTCGGGCGTCAGCTTCGACGCGTCCACATCCTTGCCGTCGATCTTGATCGTCTTGTTGGCGATGACATTGGCAACGTAGAGCGAATTCTCGTCGCTCTCGGTTCCGTACGACGCATCGACGTAATCGATCAGGCCTTCGTCGAGCGGCCAAGCGTTGACCTTACCTTCCCAGTCGTCAACGATCGGGTTGCCGAAGCGATAGACTTCCGTCTGCTGGTAAGGGATGCGTGCCTTGATCCACGCGGCGCGGGCAGCCTTCAATGTCTTGTCGGTCGGGTCCTTGAGCAGGGCGTCGATTGCCGCGTCAAGGGCCTTGGCCGTCGTCAGCGAATCTTCGTATTTGGCATGCGCAACGTCAGCGTAGTGCTTTACAACTGCAGCAGCATCCGGAGCCGCGTAGGCGGGAATGGCAAGCAGAGCGGTTGGGGCCACCGCCAGCGCCACGGCTGCGCAGAAATTCTTGTTGAGTTTCATGATCCTCTCCTGTGCGGACGTTCAGCGCGAAGTCCGACGCAAATCTCTTTGCGCAAAAGCAAACTGGTGTCAAACACTCTAGTTTGGAATGGTTTTAAGTGTATTCGCCGCGGTTGCGGGCGCGAAGACCGGCTGTTCAGCCGTTCCGCTTCATGCGGCAGAAGAAGAACCCGTCCGTATCGGTGGAAGCGGGCGTCAGCGTGATGGTCTTGCCGTCGGACGAGCGTGGGCGCGGGCTGTCCTTTCCGAACAGTCCGTCCCAGGCGGGCAGGGCGCTGACGATCTCGTAGTCGCCGTTCTCGGCGGTGAAGCGTCGGACCTGCTCTTCGTTTTCCTGCGGCAGAACCGAGCAGGTGACATAGATCAACTCGCCACCGGGGCGGACAAAGGCGCTCGCCTGCTTGAGGGCATCCTGCTGCTGGGCCGTGCGCTCGTCGAGGTTCTTGGCGGTCAATCGCCATTTGGTGTCGGGCCGCCGCCGCCAAGTCCCGGTTCCCGTGCACGGCGCATCGACGAGCACCTTGTCGCAGCGATCGCTAAGGCTCTTCAGGGCCTTGGCGTCATCATGGACCTGGACATTGCGGGTGCCCGCACGCTTCAGCCGTTCGATGATCGGGGCGAGCCGCTTGCGGTCGGCGTCGTAGGCATGAACCTGGCCCTTGTTGTGCATCGCCGCCGACATGGCGAGCGTCTTGCCGCCGCCGCCTGCGCAATAGTCAAGCACCTGTTCGCCGTCCTTGGGAAGCACGAGATCGGCAACGATCTGCGATCCTTCGTCCTGAACTTCGAACCAACCTTTTTGGAACGAAAGCTCAGCTGTCACGTTTGGAAGTCTTGAGGCTCCTTCGCCGGCGGGAATCCGGATCCCGTAGCGCGCGATTTTTGCCTCTTGTGCGCCGGCCCTCTCAAGCGCTTTGACCGTCTTGTCGCGGGTCGCCTTGAGGATGTTCGCGCGCAGATCAAGTGTAGGACGTCCCGCAAGGGCCTGTGCCTCGGCAAGCCAGCTGTCGCCGAAGGCATTTTCAAAGGAGGATTGGACCCACTCAGGGATATCACCCTGGATATGAGCCGGAGCGTCGGTCAGGCGCCGGCTATTGAATGCGGACAGTTGAGCTTCCGAAAGGGGGGCAGGTGCGAACTTGTCGTCCGCAAGTTCCGCAGCAAGCGTGTCCGGCGTGAAACCCCACTGGCGGAACATCACGGCGTAAGCGATGGAGGAAGCACTGTCGTCGTCCATCAGCCAGGCGTGGGACAGGCGCATGCGGAGCGCATCGTAGACGATGTTGCCGATCGCGGCGCGGTCGCCGGAGCCGGCAAACCGATGAGCGAGGCCCCAGTCCTTCAATGCATCGGCTACAGGCCGTCTGCGGGCATCGATATCTGCAAGAACCGAAATCGCCCCTTCGAGCCGCCCGCCCAATCGCATTCAAACAGCTCCTATCGCCTGGATCAAAATACCGGGCTTGTGAACAATCCGCAGGAAGCGCGACAGACGCAGCGGATAGTACACAAGTCTAAACCGCGTCGTAGACGCGATTGGCGGCAAGAGCAAGCGACCCGTTCGTATACGGGCGAACGCTTAGCCTATGACTTCGTAGCAGACCTTTGCCGTGCCACTGCTGACCATGCCAATGTTCTGGGCGGCAGCGCGGGAGAGATCGAGGACGCGGCCGCGAATGAACGGACCACGATCGTTGACGCGAACGACGACGCTGCGGCCGTTGTTGCGGTTGGTAACTTTCAGCTTCGTGCCAAATGCCAATGAACGATGTGCTGCAGTATTGATGGTCGGGTTCATACGTTCCCCGGAGGCGGTTTTGGAGCGAAGTGCGTACCAGGAAGCGCCACCGCAACCATTTGCAGCAAATCCTTCGACGGGAAGGATGGTAGAGCAAGCTGCAATTGTTGCTGCGGCGATAACAGAACGGCAGATTTTCTTCAAAACGGATTGTCCCTCAACTGTTGAACTCACGCCTTGTGGGCGGTGAAGGGGTTGAATCCGGCCAAGTGTGGCGAAAAAGTGCCCCCAATTATCACGGAATGTTACAGAGTGTAATATCTGTGATGGATAGATGCACGACAGGTAACGCCGTTAAAAACAAGGAGATGGAAAAAAAGATAATGAAATCAAGTAAAATTCGAACGTTTTTTACAAGACATGATCCACGCAACCCGAGATCACAAAATTTACGAAAATAATTTTGCGCAATTGCCATAATTGCTGCCCCATTTGAGCAAATTTAGGGGCCGTTAACCATAAAGCGGCGCAGAATTGTGCGTGCGCACCGGAAAGGTAGGAATTTCCTACCTCTTTTGGCGAGCTGTCTGCGAGCGGTTGCACAACCCATGGACGTAAAAATCTGAGGTCCGCTCCCGCCGGCTTGCCAACTCGTGCTATCAAGTTGGCTGGGAGTTGGCGAGGTGTCGCTCAAAATACGACGACGTTGTCGAAAATGCGGACGCCCGAACGTCTTTAGCTTGCAGGCGCGCAAGTAGTGCACGCCTCGTCAACTTGGGCAGGGAGGCTGCGAAGTTATGAGCATACCCTATCGTTGGATCATTGTTGCTGCTGGGGCTTTGATGACGTGCGTCGCGCTCGGCGCGATGTTCTCCCTAGCGATTTTCCAGGAGCCGATCGCCATAGACACCGGCTGGTCACATGCTGGCATCGCGAGCGCAATGACGCTCAATTTCATTGTCATGGGGATCGGTGGCTTCTTCTGGGGCACCGCAAGCGATCGCTACGGGCCCCGCGTCGTCGTTCTGATCGGGGCCGGAGGCCTCGGCCTGGCGCTTGTGCTTGCAAGTCGAGCCGAGTCCCTTCTGCAATTCCAACTGACCTACGGCATTCTGGTCGGGCTGGCCGCCAGCACCTTCTTTGCGCCGATGATCGCGACGACGACGGGTTGGTTCGAGGAGAACCGTGGCCTTGCCGTTTCGCTGGTGTCGGCTGGCATGGGCGTTGCGCCCATGACTATCTCACCGTTCGCGCGCTGGCTGATCTCCGCCTATGATTGGCGAACTGCGATGCTGCTGATCGGCATCACCGCCTGGGTGCTACTGATACCGGCAGCCTTGCTCGTTCGCCGTCCGCCCGCGGAAACGGGGGACGCTGCGGCCGCCGATGTGGCGAGTGGCGAGCAGCCGTCGCTTTCCCGAGTGTTCCGCTCGCCGCAATTCATCGTGCTCGGGCTGACATTCGCTGCCTGCTGTGCCGCGCATTCAGGGCCGATCTTCCACATGGTCAGTTACGCCACGATCTGTGGCATTGCGCCGATGGCCGCTGTCAGCATCTACAGCGTCGAGGGGCTCGCGGGGCTGGGCGGACGGCTTCTCTATGGCGGGCTTGCCGACAGGATCGGCGTGAAGCCGGTGCTTGTGGCCGGCCTGCTTGTCCAGGCGATCGCGCTGGCAACCTACCTTTTCGTCAGCAGGCTCGGTGAATTCTATGCTCTGGCGATCATCTTCGGTAGTGCCTATGGCGGCGTGATGCCGCTCTATGCGGTGCTGGCGCGGGAATATTTCGGACCGCGTATCATCGGCACCGTTTTCGGCGCCGCCACTATGCTCTCCAGCCTCGGCATGGCCTTCGGCCCACTGATCGGTGGCTGGATCTTCGACACGTTCCACAACTACTCGTGGCTCTTCATCGGATCCGCCCTGGTTGGGCTTGGGGCGGCTGCGATTGCCCTGGCGTTTCCGCCGCTCGCAAGAGCAAAGACCGAACCGGCTCTCGGCGTGTCGGCTTGAGGCTGCCTATCCTCGCCAGCTGTTGCTTTGCTTCAGCTGCGCGAGGGAGGTCGGATAGGTCGGGAACGTGAAGGTAAAGCCTGCCGCTTTCAGCTTGGCGTTGGATACCCGCTTGTTCTCGCCGTAGAAGGACCGCGCCATCGGCGTGAGTTCGGCAGTCTCAAACGGCTGCTCCGGCGGGGGCTCGACGCCCAGAAGGCGAGCGGCCTCGACAATGACATCCTGAGGCGGGCCGGGCAGATCGTCGGTGACATTGTAGATGCCGCCAAGTCCGCGCTCGGCAAGGAACCGCGTCGCAGATCCAATGTCCTCGACGCGGATGCGGTTGAAGACCTGGTCTTTCTTGATCAGCCGCCTTGCCGTGCCGCGCTCCAGATTGCAAAACGCATTGCGGCCGGGTCCGTAGATGCCGGAAAGGCGGAGAACCGCCGCCGGAATATTGTTCTTTGCGCCGATGGCCATCCAGCCGTCTTCCGCTTCCAGCCGCTCCTTTGAGCGGCCGGAAACCGGCGTGCAGGGCGTGTCTTCAGTGACCCAGTTGCCCTTGTGATCGCCGTAGACGCCGACCGTCGAGAGATAGCCGATCCACTGGAGCTTCGGCATCATCTCCCGCAATCGCTCACCTGCGAGCCCGATCAGCGGATCGCCGCTTTCCCGTGGAGCAATGGATTGAACGAGATGCGTCGTATCGCGCATCGCGACGCTCAGATCATGTCCCAGAGTCTCGCCGTCGAAAAGGAACGCGTTGATCCCGAGGCCACGCAAAGCGGCAGCCTTTTCGTCCGTCCGTGTCGTCCCGGTTACGCGCGCCCCATCAGCTATGAAAGCCTCGGCGATTGCCTTACCGGAAAAACCGCAGCCGAAAATCATCACATCCATCATACAGCTCCCGCTAGCCGCCATTCGTCCCTGACATCGCTGTCCGATTCATCTGGCCTTTGTGCCGCAAAGGCTGCGAATTCACCAGCCTCGAAAAGGCGTGAAAGCGCCCAGACCGCCATACCACGTACGACGGGCGAGGGGTCCAGCGACAGCGCCCGACATCGCTCGACAAAGCGGCGGTCGCCCGAATTGCCGGCAGCGATGAGCACATTGCGGATGAAGCGGTCGCGGCCGATCCGCTTGACCGGCGAGCCGCTGAAGAATGCGCGAAAGGCGGCGTCGTCGAGGTTGAGCAGGAACTCGATCGTCGGTTCCTTCAGGTCCTCTCGGGGCTGCAGCTTCATTTCGGACGCCTCATGGGCAAACTTGTTCCATGGGCAGACGGCAAGGCAATCATCGCAGCCGTAGATCCGATTGCCGATCAACGGACGCAGGGCGGGATCGATCGGTCCCTTGTGCTCGATGGTCAGGTACGAAATGCAGCGTCGCGCGTCGATTTGATAGGGTGCCGGGAATGCATTGGTCGGGCAGATGTCGAGACAGGCACGACAGGAGCCGCAGTGGTCGACTTCAGCGGCATCTATATTCAGATCCGCGGTTGTGAACATCGAGCCGAGAAAGAGCCACGAGCCGAGTTCACGGCTGACGAGGTTCGTGTGCTTGCCCTGCCAGCCAAGGCCGGCCGCAGCCGCAAGCGGCTTCTCCATCACAGGCGCGGTATCGACGAAGACCTTCACGTCCGCCCCCGCACGCGCCGCAAAACGCGTCGCAATCTCCTTCAGCCGTCCCTTGATGACGTCGTGATAGTCGCGATTGCGCGCATAGACCGAGATCGCGGCCTTGTCGGGTTTCGTCAGAATTTCGCGGGGATCTTCATCCGGTCCGTAATTGAGGCCGAAGACGACGATTGACCGGACATCGCTCCAGAGCGTGCGCGGATCGCCGCGCCTGTCGCGAGTTTCCGCCATCCACTCCATCGTGCCGTGCCGCCCGGCGTCGATGAATTCGCCAAGCCGCTCCTTGGCCTCGGGGATTGCATCGGCTCGGGTGATGCGACAGAGATCGAATCCGAGAGCGTTCGCCTCCGAGCGAACGAAGGCGGTGAGGGTGTCGCGGCGTTTCTGTTCCTTGTTTTCTGTGGCCATCGAAGGCCCTCGTCAGAAATCCAGATCGGCGTAGTGGGACACCGGTGTCAGGCCCCGTACGCGTTCGGTGAGCAGGGGCCGGAAGGATGGACGCGACTTCAGGCGCTGATACCACTCCTTGACAACAGGCGCTTCCGACCAGTCGATCTCGCCGAGGTAGTCGAGAATGGAAACGGCGGAGGCGGCAGCCAGGTCGGCATAGCTCATGCGGTCGCCAGCCAGCCACTGGCGCGAGCCTGCGAGCCATGTGAGGTACTTCATATGCTGGCGGATGTTTGCCCGTGCCGTGCGAAGGATCTTCGAGTCAGGCGCACCGCCTCCCTGGTCCGCCGTCATCTGCAGCTTGTAGACCCGCTCGCGGGCAAGCGGCCTGGTGACGTCGGTTTCCATCTTCTGCATGAACCACTCCGCCAGCCGGCGGATTTCGGCGCGCTGGAACGGATCTTCTGCGAGTAGCCGGCGATCCCGCTTGAGCACGCCATGCGTCTCGTCGAGATACTCCGAGATGACTGTGGCGCCGCAGAGCGCCCGCATGCTGTCATCGACATACACCGGCAAGGTTCCGGCCGGGTTCAGCGCGAGGAAATCCCGCCGCTTCTCCCATGTCTGTTCTTCGATCAGATCCGCCTGATAGCCGTACTCCGTCAGGATCAGCCGAACGAAGCGTGATGCGGATGACATGGGGTGATGATAGAGCGTGGGCATCGATTCTCGGATTTTTGATGGCTGTGGGTGCGTTGCGGGAGCGCGATGATCATAGCGCCCTAGTCATGACTTATTCGTTGAAGCTATAGGAGTTTGGTCCTTCCAATACAAGCGAGTCGGACAGCCGACCGCCTGGACAAAGGACGTGTACGCGCCAAAGACCGATTTTTGCCTTCCCGCCCTGCCTTCGTCACTTACGGCCGCCATAACCCCCGCGCAGCCCGACCAAATTTCCACGGAGAGAATGTATGGAATATGTGAACTCTATAATTCTAGGCATAATAGAGGGAATTACCGAGTTTCTGCCGATTTCGAGCACTGGCCACCTTATCATTGCGGAACAATGGCTCGGCCACCGCTCGGACATGTTCAACATTGTCATTCAGGCTGGTGCCATCCTCGCCGTCACCATTATCTACTGGCGGCGCCTCGTGGATCTCGTTCTCGGATGGCGTGATCCGAGAAACCGCGCCTATGCCGCCAAGCTGATTGTCGCATTTCTGATCACGGCCGTCCTCGGGCTGATCGTCAAGAAGCTCGGCTTCGAGTTGCCGGAGAACGCAACACCGATCGCCTGGGCGCTGATCATCGGCGGCGTCTGGATGATCTTTGCCGAGTGGGCCGCCGCGCGTAGGCCCCCGCACAAGGAAATCACCTGGCTTGTTGCCATCCTGGTCGGCATTGCCCAGGTCGTCGCAGGCGTTTTCCCGGGAACTTCCCGCTCGGGTGCCACGATCTTCGTCGCTATGCTGGCCGGCACTGGCAACCGCGCTGCGGCGACCGAATTCGCCTTTCTGGTCGGC
Source organism: Rhizobium sp. BK661 (assembly GCF_024808825.1). NCBI lineage: Bacteria > Pseudomonadati > Pseudomonadota > Alphaproteobacteria > Hyphomicrobiales > Rhizobiaceae > Rhizobium > Rhizobium sp. BK661. Next base: position 365,078 of record NZ_JANTYT010000001.1, read on the forward strand.
ATCCCGACCATGTATGCTGCCAGCGCCTACGAACTGTTGAAGACGTTCAAGGATGGCGGCGCCGCAAATGAGAACTGGACGAGCCTCGGTATCGCCTTCGTCGTCTCGACGATTGTCGCGTTCGTGGCTGTGAAGTGGCTGCTCTCCTATATCCGCAGCAACCGTTTTACGATGTTTGCCATCTACCGCATCATTCTGGGCGCCATTCTGCTTGGCATGGCCGCGACTGGGGCGATCGCCTGAGATAGCTTTTGACTGCCGCATTTGCGCACTGATCGCGCAAATGCGGATTGCCCGACGAAGTGACAAACACTTCAGATGTCTGACGGCACAAAAAAACCGGCGTAGAGCGCCGGTTTTTCGTTATCGGCTGATGGAGCCGGTCTCGCAGGGATCGATGCCATAAGCTGGCGAGCACTCACCCTTCACCGCTGCAACCGAGCCGGGTGCAATGAAGGAGCCTGCCAGAATAACCAGCGCCGCGCACGCAAACAGAAGCGCGATTGACCTACCCATCGAAGAAAGCCTTTCAAAGTCGTTAGCGCGCCGTCAAGGCGCTGAGTCCATTGGGAGACGCGCGGGGTGTGTAGTCAGTGGAATGACAAATAGCAATAAATGTTCCTGCTAAATTTGGTGTTAATTCCGCTAATTTTTTGGTGCGGCTTTTATGCAACGAGTGCCTTGCCGGCACAGAGAAAAAAGCATCCACAACTTGCGCGATTCCGGAAAACTCTTCCAAGAAAAATGCCGCCCGCGATCCCGCGAGCGGCACACCTAGATAGAAGTGGACAGCGGCTTTAGGCGGCCTTGCCCGAGCCGGTGTATTGGCCGTGTGGACGATACTGCACGAGGTACGACCCGATAACCGAGTTCACCAGAGTTGGCGTGACGCCGATGCCCTTCAGCGTACGGCCTTCGGCTTCTGCTTCCTTCGAGACGACGTTGTTCTTCCTCAGGAGGCGCACCTGGTCCGCCGTGATCGGCGGGGTGATGAACGGAACGAGCGAGGCAATGCTGCCGATCATCGAGGCGATGCCGAACGGAAGCGACACGAGGCGGTTCTTGCGCGAGGTTGTCTTCAGCATGATTTCAAGACATTCGCGGAAGGTCAGTACTTCGGGGCCGCCGAGCTCGAAGGTTTCGCCAGCGGCAACCTTGCCCTCGACAGCCTTCGCGACCGCTTCGGCGACGTCGACGACGTAGACCGGCTGGAATTTCGTCTTGCCGCCGCCGATCAGCGGCAGCATCGGCGACATGCGCGCCATGTCGGCGAACTTATTGAAGAAGCTGTCCTCGGGGCCGAAGACCACCGACGGACGATAGATGATGGCGTCCGGCTTTATCGCGTGGATCGCCGCCTCGGCGCGACCCTTCGTGCGGGCATATCCGGAGTCGGAATGGGCATGTGCGCCGATCGCGGAGATATGGATCAGCTTGGCACCGACGCCGCGCGCGGCTTCGGCGACGGCACGGGCGCCAAATTCCTGGACCGCCTCGAAGGTATTGCGGCCGGCTTCGTGGAGGATGCCGACGCAGTTCACCACATAGTCAGCGCCGTCGACCGCACGATCGACCGAGTTGCGGTAGCGCAGGTTCGCCTGGACAAAGGAAATCTGGCCGACATTGCCGAGTGGCTGCAGGAAGCCGGCGAGATCGGGACGGCGGACGGCAACACGGATGCGGTAGCCGCGCTTTGCGAGCTCGCGAACGATATGCCTGCCGATGAAGCCGGACCCTCCGAACACGGTGACGAGTGGCGGCAGGTTGGCAAGGGTCATGGCAGGCTCCTCGAAAGGCTCAGTTGTGTGGTCGATGTGGTTTCGTCTTAGACCAATCACGGCGTGACGAAAAGGGCCATCGCGCCGCAGTTCTCACCGCTGAGAACTCGTCTCAGATGCCTTCGACGACGACCATCTCGGCATCGGCGATTTCCTGGCGGATTTTCGCGGCGATCTGGTATTCCGGTGAATTGTAGCAATCGACGGCATGCTGCATCGAGGGAAATTCGATGACCACGTTGCGTGCGCGGGACTTGCCTTCAAGCTCGGTGATCGCGCCGCCACGGGCGAGGAAGTTGGCGCCGTACTTGTCGAATGCCAGCTTTCCGGCTGCGACGTAGTCCTTGTAACGCTCGAGGTCGCGAACATCGACGCGTGCGATCCAGTATGCTTTTGCCATCTGAGTGCTCCCTGGCATGCTTGGTTATTGTAGGACGGTTGCCATTTCGGCGAGGATCGCCCGCGCGGCTTCGCGAGGATCGGCGGCTTTGACGATCGGGCGGGCAACGACCAGATGGCTGGAGCCGGCCTTCAGCGCATCGGCCGGTGTCATCACACGTTTCTGGTCGCCCTTGTCGGCGCCGGCAGGGCGGATGCCCGGCGTGACGAGCGCCATATCGGGGCCGATGATCTTGCGCACGGCCGCAGATTCTTCCGCGGAGCAGACGATGCCGCCCATGCCGGCGAGATGCGCCTGTTCGGCGCGGCGCAGCACGAGCGTATGCGGATCATACTCGTAGCCTGCGGCGATCAGGTCCTGCTCGTCCATCGATGTCAGCACGGTGACACCGAGGAGGCAGAGATCGGAGCCCTTCGCCGCCTCGACCGCAGCCTTCATCGCCTTCGGATAGGCGTGCAGCGTCAGCATCGACATGCCCATCTTGACGATGTTCTCGACGCCCGACGCGACCGTATTGTCGATATCGAGCAGCTTCATGTCGAGGAAGACCTTCTTGCCGCTCTTGGCAAGGTCGCGCGCAAATTCCAAGCCGCCGGCAAAGGCCAGTTGATAGCCGATCTTGTAGAAAACCACGTCGTCGCCGAGTGTGTTGACGATCCTTTCGGCTTCGCCAAGCGTTGGAACATCCAGCCCGACGATCAGGCGCTCGCGTGCGTCCATCTCACATCCATCCCTGCCACTCTTCGATAGGCGTCCAGTCGCACGATAGGCGCTGATCTGCAAGGCTGAAACAATAGAGATTGCCGCCACCGCCAGGCTGATCGCCGTCGCGCCGGATCGCCCGGCCCTGAAGGTGGCATTTCAGCAGCGTGCCGACGCCGCCGTGCCCGACAAACGCGATGGGCAGGACGGAATCATGCGATGCGAGGACATCGGTAACCGCCGAAACGATACGCCGTTGTGCATCGATTGCTCGCTCCCAACCGCGGAAGCTCTCCTCGGGGTGCGCAAAGAACCAGTCGGCTGCCTTTTCGAACTCCGGCGGCGACAGGAAACCGGTTGCCGTGCGATCGTTCTCATGCATGCCCGGGACGATTTCGACGGTCAGTCCGGCTGCGGACGCAAGGATTTCGGCAGTTTCGATCGCTTTCGTCTCGTCGCTGGAAACGACCCGCCGCAACTGCCTTGCCCAACCGCTTTCAGCTGCCTTGCCAGCGCGCGCAGCCCCGATCTCCGACAGCCGCCATTTCGGTACAGGGACATCGGGGTCGATCTTCACCTGTGGATGCGTGATGTAGAGGCCGAACACCGGTTCAGCCGCGCCGGTAGATCCAGAGCTGCGCAGGTGGAATGTTGCGGACGATGAAGTCGAAGTGCTGGATATGGTAGCGATCCGGCCGCGCGATGATCGGCGATACAGGGCCGTAGGAAATCTGCACGACCGGGCGACCGGCTGGCAGACGGTCGAGCAGGCTCTCGAGAAGTGCGATGCGCGCCTGCATCGGAAAGTTCAGCAGCGGCACGGCGGAAACGACGGAATCGAACGTTTGATCCTTCATGGCGCCGAGCGTCTTGTCGAGATTGAACGCGTCGCCATTGATGAAATTCACGCCCGGATAGAGCCGGACGAGATGTTCGTAGAAGTCGGTCGAATATTCGACGGCGACCAGATTTCCTGGCTTCACGCCGCGACCAAGAATGGCTTTGGTGATCGCCCCGGTGCCGGGTCCGAGCTCAAGGACCGGCAGTCCCGAGTGAGGGTTGATGACGCTTGCCATCTTACGGGCTGTAATGGAGGAGGTGGGAACAATCGAACCGACGGTTTTCGGCCCCTGCATCATTCCTTTGAAGAAGCGGATCTCTTCGTCAAACTTCTTGCCCAGCCGTTCCTTTAGGCGCAACGCCATGCCCGTCCTCCTGGTTATGCAACAAAACAGCCCGCTTTCTAATTGCAGTCAGTCTCAGCGAAAAACAAGGCCTGACGTCGCAATTGGCAAAGTTTGCACGGCAAATGCGACGCCCGTCTAGACGCGCATCGGCATCAGCACGTAAAGGGCGTCGTCGCCTGCGGTGTCGCGAATGAGCGTCGGCGATCCCGCATCGGCGAGCAGGAAGATCGCTTCGTCGCCGGAAAGCTGTGCAGTGATATCAAGCAGGTATTTGGCGTTGAAGCCGATTTCCATCGCGTCCGTGTCATAGCCAACGGCGACTTCTTCCGTCGCGCTGCCCGAATCCGGATTGTTGACGGTGAGCAGCAACTGGCCGTCCGAGAGAGCGAGCTTGACGGCGCGGCCACGCTCGGAGGAGATCGTCGAGACGCGGTCCACGGCCTGCGCGAACGTCGTGCAGTCGACACGCATTTCCTTGTCGTTGTTGGCCGGGATAACGCGCTGGTAATCGGGGAATGTGCCGTCGATCAGCTTCGAGGTCATGACGATCGGGCCGATGCTGAGGCGGATCTTGGCGTCCGACACTTCGACGGTCACCATCGCATCCGGAACATCGACGAGCTTCTGCAGTTCGCCGACGGTCTTGCGCGGAATGATGATGCCCGGCATGCCTTCGGAGCCCGATGGCGCATCGACGTCGGCGCGGGCGAGGCGATGGCCGTCGGTTGCGACGGCGCGCAGCTTCAGATCGCCCTGGCTTTCGATGGTGTGGAAGAAGATGCCGTTCAGGTAATAGCGCGTTTCCTCAGTCGAGATCGCGAACTGGGTACGATCAATCAACATCTTGAGGTCCGTCGCCTTCAGCTTGAAGGTGTGGCTGAAGGTGCCCGCGGTGAGATCCGGGAAGTCGGACTGCGGCAGGCACTGAAGCGAGAACTTGGAGCGACCGGACGCGACAGTCATCGAGCCGCCGTCTGTGCTCGTCGCCAGCAGGACTTCGGAACCGTCAGGCAGCTTGCGCACGATGTCGTAGAGAAGATGGGCAGGAACGGTAGTGGCGCCGGCCTGTTCGACGTTCGCAGGCGTCGCCTCGGTCACCTCTAGATCGAGGTCGGTCGCCTTCATGTCGAGGTTCTGACCATCGGCGCGCAGCAGGATGTTGGACAGGATCGGGATCGTGTTCCGGCGTTCGACCACGCGATGCACGTGGTTCAGCGACTTCAAAAGGTTGGACCGCTCAATTGTAATACGCATGGGATGCTACCGCTTTCGACCGTTACTGCTTGGGCGCGCATGCTGCGCGCCGCAAGGAATGCCTTTGCCCAAAAGGGACCGTAGAGTGGATAGGCAAAATGGCAGGATTTTGAGACCGATTGCAAGAGGCGCAAATGGCCGCGCCAGTGCAATTGCCGTTTTCCGGTGCAATGCACACAGAAATTGCTGCGGCCTTGCCGAAAGGTGGGGTCTCGCCCATAACAGCGGAAACGAGAGATGAGTATCGATACCTTGAGCAATGACGATGTGATGGCCGATGGCGGCAGGCAACGCAGCTTCCGCCTGCACAATATGTCCGTTCCGGCACGACCATTGGAGCCGGCGCTCTATCTCGTCGCGACGCCGATCGGTAATCTAGGCGACATCACGCTGCGTGCCTTGGAAACGCTTGCCGGCGCCGACGTCCTGGCCTGCGAAGACACGCGCGTCACCCGCGTCTTGCTTGACCGGTTTGGCATTCAGAACCGCCCCTATGCGTATCACGAACACAATGCCGACGAGGCTGGGCCGCGGCTTTTGCAGGCGCTGGAGGCCGGAAAGTCTGTGGCTCTCGTCTCGGACGCCGGAACGCCGCTGGTCTCCGATCCCGGCTATCGCCTCGCACAGAACGCCATCGAGGCGGGCTATCGCGTCGTGCCGATTCCCGGCGCCTCCGCGCCGCTTGCGGCTCTGGTCGGTTCCGGCCTGCCGAACGAGGCCTTTCTGTTCGCCGGGTTTCTGCCGACCAAGGACAAGGCCCGCCGTGATCGGCTGGCGGAGTTCGAGGCAGTTCCCGCAACGCTGATGTTCTTTGAATCGCCGCATCGCATTGCTGCTACGTTGACCGCTGCCGCCGATGTGCTCGGCGGCGATCGCGCGGCATCCGTCTGTCGCGAATTGACGAAGACCTATGAAGAGTTTCGCCGTGGGACGCTGGCCGAGCTCGCGGCGCATTACGCCGATGTCGATAACGTCAAGGGCGAGATCGTGCTGGTCATCGGACCGCCTCCCGAGCGGGCGGTCGAAGCAGCCGATGTCGATGCGATCTTGGCGGACTTGGCCAAAACCTTGCCAACCTCCAAGGCTGCCGCGGAAGCGTCAAAGCTGACCGGCGTCTCCAAGAAGGAACTCTATCAGCGGCTCCTCGACATGAAGGGCGGCGATGGGCGATAGGACTCCTCCTGCTGCCGACCGCCGAAGGGCGCTCCGCCGGGGCCATGTCTCCGAGTATTTCGCTGCTCTCTATCTCATGTTGAAGGGATATCGCATCGTCGCCATGCGTTATCGCACCAAGCTCGGCGAGATCGACATCATTGCACGCAAGCGCAATCTGGCGATTTTTGTTGAAGTGAAGGCGCGGCGCGAGGAGATGATCGCCATCGACGCCGTGTCGCCAACGGCGCAAAAACGGATCAGAGCGGCCAGTGATCTATGGCTTCAGCGCCAACGCGATTATGCTTTGCTTTCGCAGCGTTACGATATTGTGGCCATCCTGCCCGGCCGGCTGCCGCGTCATTTTCCGAACGCCTTCTGACCTCTTTGCACTCGCGTGCAAAAAGAGCCGACTGTAACAGTCCCGTCATCAAATCATCAAGGAGGCGTCATGGAACGCCTCTATTGCACTCCTCACCCCAACAACTGGTGGAGAGGGATTAGTCATGTTCAAGAAATTTACGATGGCGGCCGTGGCCGTGAGCTTCTCGGCCTCGTCGTCTTTTGCCGCGACCAATATCACTTGGTGGCACGGCATGGGCGGCCGCAACGGCGAAGTCATCAACGAAGTCGCACAGAAGTTCAACGCATCGCAGACGAGCTGCGCGATCACGCCGGTCTCCAAGGGATCGTATGAAGAAGCGCTGGCAGCCGGCATCGCCGCTTTCCGCTCGGGCGAACAGCCGAACATCCTGCAGGTATTCGATGCGGGTGCCGCGACCATTATCAACGCCAAGGGCGCTGTCATCCCGGCTGAAGACCTGATCAACAACGCTGGCTACAAGTTCGACCGCAACGCCTTCATTCCGGGCGTTCGCTACCTCTACGCTGCTGCTGACGGCAAGTTCGTCGGCATGCCGTTCAACTCGTCCGCTCCGATCATGTATACGAACCCGGAAGCGCTGAAGAAGGCCGGCGTCGAAGCCCCGAAGACCTGGGAAGAGTTCGAGGCGATCGCGCCGAAGCTCAAGGATGCCGGCTACATCCCGCTCGTCCAGACGCAGCTGACCTGGGAGTTCACCGAGAACTTCTTCTCGCGCAACAACATCCAGTTCGCCACCAACAACAACGGCTACGACAGCATCGTCGACACGAAGCTCAAGGTCACCGACCCGAACCTCATCATGATGTTCGAAAAGCTCAAGGCCTGGAAGGATGAAGGCTACTTCGCCTATTACGGCGCCGGCTGGAACGACAACCAGAAGCCCTTCGAAGAAGGCAAGGTCGCTCTGTGGATCGGTTCCTCGGGCTCCTTCGGCGGTCTGAAGAAGACGGCAACCATGCCCTTCTCGGCAACCTTCCTGCCTTATTGGAACTCGATCAGCGGCGCCGGCAAGAACACCTTCATTGGTGGTGCTGCCCTTTTCGCGATGGCCGGCAAGCCGGAAGCCGAAAACAAGTGCGTTGCCGACTTCTTCCAGTTCCTGACCTCGCCTGAGATCCAGAAGTTCTACCACCAGGCAACCGGTTATGTCGCCATCACCGAAGCAGCCTACGATCTCGCCAAGAAGGAAGGCTACTACGAGAAGGAGCCTGTCGCCGAAGTCGGTATCAAGCAGCTGAAGCTGGAAGGCGGCGAATGGTCGAAGGGCTATCGCCTCGGCTTCTACCCGCAGATCCGCTCGATCATGGAGCGCGAATACAACCGCATCTTCGCTGGTGAAACCACAGTCAAGGACGCGTTCGACACCATCGAGAAGGAAGGCAACGAACTTCTCGCCCGCTTCGCCAAGACCGCTGGCTGATCCAAGCCACGTCGACCATGACAGTCAACATGGACCTCCCTTCTCCGGAAGGGAGGTCCTATCAGCGATAGAGGACCGCGCGTGGCCTATACACCTTCTCAACCTCGCCTCGGCCGGTTCATACCGGGCTTTGCGGCAGGCGCCAGGAAACCGGCAGCCGCTGCCGAGCCGGCAGGCGCCAAGCGCGTCCAGTTCTCGCCATCGCTCATCCCCTATCTGTTTCTGGCGCCGCAGCTCGCGGTGATCTTCATTTTCTTCTACTGGCCGTCGGTACAGGCGGTGCAGTCGTCCTTCTACATCGAGGACCCCTTCGGCTTCGGCTCGACCTTCGTCGGCTTCGCCAACTATACGGACGCCATCTTCAGCCCCGAGTATCTGAGCATCGCCAAGTTTACGGTCGTCTTCACAGCGCTGGTGACCTTCTTCTCGCTGGCGCTCGGTCTGCTGCTGGCGGTCAAGGCTGATGCCGTCATTCGCGGCAGCTCCGCCTACAAGACGCTGCTGATCTCGGTCTATGCGATCGCCCCGCCGGTTGCGGGCCTCATCGGCATGATGTTCTTCGACCTGCACATCGGCCCCTTCGTCAAACTGGCGGCATGGTTCGGCTGGGACATGCAGGTTGGTCTGAACTACTACGACACCGCCTTTGCGCTGATTGTCGTCGCGGTCTGGAAGCAGATCCCCTATAACTTCATCTTCTTTCTGTCGGGTCTTCAGGGCGTGCCGGTTTCCGTGCGCGAAGCCGCCACCATCGACTGCCGCTCCGGCTTCCGTCGCTTCTGGACGGTGACGCTGCCGCTGCTGGCGCCGACGGCCTTCTTCCTGCTGATCATCAACATCACCTACGCGCTGTTCGACACCTTCGGCGTCATCGACGTGATGGTGAAGGACAAGCCGGCCAACAATCCGATCACCCTTGTCTACAAGGTCTACATGGATGGCTTCCGCGGCAATGACATCGGCAGCTCCTCGGCGCAGTCGGTGATCCTGATGATCGTTGTCTTCGTCCTCACCATCATTCAGTTCCGCTTCATCGAGAAGCGCATCCACTACACGTGAGAGGGGACGACCATGTATAAGACGAAACCCCTCGACCATCTGATCCTGATCCTCGGTTCGCTGTTCCTGATCGTGCCCGTGATCGTGGCCTTCATGACCTCGACCCACGAGGCGGCCGAAATCCACACCAAGGGCCTGATGCTGCTCCCCGGCGACAATTTCGTCGGCACCTATGAGAAGGTCCTGACCCAGAAGGGCGGCTTCACCGGCCAGGTCACCGGCCTCAACATGGTGCTGAACTCGCTCATCCTCGGCATCGGCTTTGCCGTCGGCAAGATCGTGCTGTCGATGATGGCGGCCTACGCCATCGTCTATTTCCGCTTTCGCTTTGCGACGCTCGCCTTCTGGATCATCTTCACGACGTTGCTGCTGCCGCTCGAAGTGCGCATCATGCCGTCCTATGAGGTGATGAGCAAACTCGGGCTGCTGAACACCTACACCGGCCTGATCGTGCCGCTGCTGGCGTCGGCGACCGGCACCTTCTATTTCCGTCAGTTCTTCAAGTCCGTTCCCGAGGAACTCTTGGAGGCGGCCCGCATCGATGGCGCCGGGCCGTTCAAGTTCTTCGTCGATATCCTGATCCCGCTGTCGCGCACGATGATGGCGGCGATCTTCATCATCATGTTCGTCTATGGCTGGAACCAGTATCTCTGGCCCATGCTGATGACCACCGACGAGAGCTTCTTCACGCTCATGCGCGGCATCAAGTCGATCCTGCAGGTCTGGGTCGGTTCGCAAATTCCCGATTACAACGAAGCCTTTGCACTCGCCGTGCTGGCCATGCTGCCGCCGGTGCTGATCGTCGTGATTTTCCAGAGATGGTTCATCAAGGGCCTCACCGAGAGCGATAAGTAAGGAAGAAACATGGCACGGATCGAAATCTCGAAGGTCTGCAAGGATTATCATGGCGGCGTTCGCGCCGTGAACGGCGTCGATATCTCGATCGCCGATGGTGAGTTCATCGTCCTCGTCGGCCCGTCCGGTTGCGGCAAGTCCACGCTACTGCGCATGGTGGCGGGTCTCGAGGAAATCTCCGACGGCACCGTCAGCATCGGCAACCGCGTGGTCAACAGCGTCGACCCTGCCGATCGCGACATCGCCATGGTCTTCCAGAACTATGCGCTCTATCCGCACATGACGGTGCGCGAGAACCTTGAATACGGCCTGAAGAACCGCAAGACGCCGAAGTCGGAAATCGACGCGCGCGTCGCCGAGGCCGCCCGCATGCTGCAGCTCGAGCCCTATCTCGATCGCCGCCCGCGCGCGCTGTCGGGCGGTCAGCGCCAGCGCGTCGCCATGGGCCGCGCCATCGTCCGCAAGCCGGCCGCCTTCCTGTTCGATGAACCGCTGTCGAATCTCGATGCCAAGCTGCGCGTTTCCATGCGCGGCGAAATCAAGCGCCTGCAGCGCCGCCTCGGCACCACCTCGCTCTATGTCACCCACGACCAGCTGGAAGCGATGACGCTCGCCGATCGCCTCGTGGTTCTGAGCCATGGTGAAATCGAGCAGATCGGCACACCGCTCGAGGTCTACCATCGCCCGGCTTCCACCTTTGTCGCCAGCTTCATCGGCTCGCCGGCCATGAACCTCCTTAAGGGCGAGTTGCATGGCGACAAACTGGCGCTCGGCCCGAGCCTGATTGACCTTGCCGGCAGCGCGCCGACGTCGGGTCCGGTCACGGTCGGGATTCGCGCCGAAGACCTCCGCCTTGCCCGTGCCGGTGAACATGCCATGACGGTCGCGATCGACTATGTCGAAGAGTTGGGTTCACAGCGTCTGGTGCACGGAAGTCTTGGCGATCAGCAGTTGACCGCGGTCCTGTCGCCTGAGGCGGAGCTGAAGTCCGAACTACGGCTGGTCATCGGCGCAGAGCGGCTGCATTTCTTCAATCACGAGACGGGCAAGCGCATCGGCGAGCCGGCAGCTTCGCCGGCCGCCGTGGTCAAAACGGAAATCGCCTGACGCCTCACTGATCCTTAAAATTGTACGGATCGCCTGTACGGTGCCTTTACGACTCTCTGCTATCCCGACACGGATTGGATAGCTGGGGGGCTCATGGGTATTCATATGATGCTGGCAAGCGTGGTCGCGATGGCGGCGCGCGTGGTGCCCTTTCCGAGCCTGCCGCAGCCGCAAGCAAAGACATTCGTGGCGAAGTCCGGCGATACTTTCGACATGCGCGCGACGCCGATCAATCCGGATTGGGTGATCAGCGGTAACCCTCAGGCGCGCACCGGCGAGCATTCTCGCAGCAATGACGATGCAGCCTATACGGCGATCTGGGATTGCACGGCCGGCGAATTCCGTTGGCACTTCTACTGGGACGAAACGGTGATGATCCTCGAAGGCGGCGTCCATATCGTTGCCGGGGACGGCACGGAGCGGACACTGCAAGCCGGCGATGTTGCCTTCTTCGCTGCGGGCACCTGGGCCAGCTGGCGCGTGGACAGTTACGTGCGCAAGGTTGCGTTCCTGAGGAAGCCGTTCCCGAAGCCGGTCGCGCTCGCCTACCGGCTGAAGAGCCTGTTGCGCGGCGACGTCCAAAAGAGCGGCATCGCCGCCTGACGATTTCCCGTCCCGCCACAACGAAGCCGTTGATTGACGTTGCTTTCGGGGCATCCGCAGCCTACATCTGTCCGCATCAGCTAAGGGACGGAAATGGCTAAGATCAGGAATGTAGCGGTCCAGATGGACCATGTCGCCGGCATCAATATCGCGGGCGATTCCACATTTGCGATGAGCCTGGAAGCGCAGGCTCGCGGCTACAAGCTTTTCCATTACACGCCTGAGCGCCTGAGCTTCCGGGACGGCAATCTGTACGCCACGGTGGAGCCGATGGTGTTGCGCGACGTCAAGGGCGATCATTTCGAGCTCGGGGCGCCCGAACGCGTCGACCTTTCCACCATGGACGTGATCCTGCTTCGCCAGGATCCGCCGTTCGACATGGCCTATATCACCTCGACCCACCTGCTGGAGCGGATCCATCCGAAGACGCTGGTCGTCAATGATCCGGCCTGGGTTCGGAACTCTCCCGAAAAGATCTTCGTCACCGAATTTGCCGATCTGATGCCGAAGACGCTGATCACCAAGGATGCAGCGGAAATTCGCCGCTTCCGAGACGAGATGGGCGACATTATCCTGAAGCCGCTCTACGGCAACGGCGGCGCCGGCGTTTTTCATTCGACAAAGGACGACCGCAACCTGTCGTCCCTGCTAGAAATGTTCGGTCAACTCTTCCGTGAACCTTTCATTGCGCAGCAGTACCTTCCTGATGTTCGCAAGGGCGACAAGCGCATCCTGCTCGTCGACGGCGAGCCCGTCGGCGCCATCAATCGCGTGCCCGCCGAGCACGACAGCCGTTCCAACATGCATGTCGGAGGACGCGCCGAGGCGACTGAACTGACGGCCCGCGAGATCGAAATCTGCAAGCGCATCGGCCCTGCGCTGAAGGAACGCGGCTTCCTCTTCGTCGGCATTGACGTCATCGGCGACTACATGACGGAGATCAACGTCACCTCGCCGACCGGCATCCGCGAAGTGCGCAAATTTGGCGGTTTCGATATCGCCGCCCTGCTGTGGGATGCGATCGAGCAGAAGCGCTAGGCATCGTTTTGTTGCCGCGCGCTGAGAACGGGCGCGCGGTTTTGCGGACATTTCGTCTCTTCCGGATGCTCCCGCTCGATACGGTCGGGACACGTCGGCCGGTTTGTTCCGCCTATGCAACCTGCCACAACCTACCCACAGCGTTGGCTTGAATCTGTTCTTTTATTGTTCTTGTTTCATTCCTGTTTCTATGCAAGATTGCAATTGGCGACAATGATGCGTCGTTAAACTGCAGTGTAGTGGGTTGCGGCACAGGGGATGGGGCATGGTCGCACGCGTCAGCACGGTTGCATTTCAGGGTATTGAGGGTGTTCCGGTCGAGGTCCAGGTCATGGTCGCGCCCGGCCGGGTCGTCACCCAGATCGTCGGCCTTCCCGATAAGGCGGTGGCAGAAAGCCGCGAGCGCGTTCACGCCGCGCTGCACGCCTCGGGCCTGGCCCTCCCGGCCAAGAAGATTACTGTCAACCTGGCGCCGGCGGACCTGCCCAAGGAAGGCTCTCATTTCGACCTGCCGATCGCCCTTGGCCTGATGGCCGCCTTGGGCGCCATTCCGGCGGATGCACTCTCCGACTACGTGGTGATTGGCGAACTCAATCTGGATGGGACGATCGCCCCCGTCGCCGGGGCGCTGCCGGCCGCGATTGGCGCCAACGCCATCGGCAAGGGATTGATTTGCCCGGCCGAAAGCGGCGCGGAGGCGGCCTGGGCGGGACCGGATATCGACATCCTCGCGCCGCGCAGCCTGATCGCGCTCGCCAATCATTTTCGCGGCACCCAGGTTATCTCCCGTCCAGAACCCTCGATCCGCGCCAATACGGTCAGCCTGCCTGATCTTGCCGATATCAAGGGGCAGGAAAGCGCCAAGCGGGCGCTGGAAGTGGCGGCGGCCGGTGGCCACAATCTCCTGATGGTCGGTCCGCCCGGCTCCGGAAAATCCATGCTTGCAGCGCGTTTGCCCTCGATCCTACCGCCGCTTTCCGCTGCCGAGCTTCTGGAAGTGTCGATGATCCATTCGGTAGCCGGACAATTATCCGGCGGGAAGCTCTCGGATCGACGCCCCTTCCGTACGCCGCATCATTCCGCCACCATGGCAGCCCTCGTCGGCGGCGGTGTGCGCGCCAAGCCCGGCGAGGCGTCGCTAGCCCACCATGGCGTTCTGTTTCTCGATGAGTTTCCCGAGTTTTCGCCGCAGGCGCTCGATGCTCTGCGGCAACCGCTCGAAACAGGCGAATGCATCATCGCCCGCGCCAATCATCGTGTGGCCTATCCGGCCAACATCCAGCTCGTCGCGGCGATGAACCCCTGTCGCTGCGGCATGGCCGGCGAACCCGGCCATAGTTGCGTACGCGGTCCACGCTGCATGACGGACTATCAGTCGCGCATTTCAGGCCCGCTAATGGATCGCATCGACATCCGCATCGATGTTCCGGCTGTCTCCGCCTTCGATCTCATTCGGCCGATGCCTGCTGAAAGGAGCGTGGATATCGCCCGCCGCGTCGCCCGTGCGCGCGAGATTCAGCGGGATCGCTTCAAGGCGGCGACCCCGGGGGCAATCGGGACCAACGCCCGCTGCTCGACCGCCATGATCGAGACATACGCCGCACCGGATGCTTCCGGCCTGCAGTTGCTCCGCGACGCAGCCGAAAAAATGAAGTTCTCGGCGCGCGGATATCATCGTGTCCTGAAGGTGGCGCGCACCCTGGCAGATCTCGATGGCAATGAGATGGTGGGTCGCATCCACCTCGCCGAGGCGATCTCCTATCGCATCGCCGGCGAACGTCTGACCACGCCCGCCTGAAACGAAAGGGGGGCGCCCGCCGAGAGCGCCCCGCGTCAGGAATGCCGGCTTAGCCGCCAAGCCCCTCAAACAGGGCCGTGGAGAGATAACGTTCGGCAAAGGATGGGATGATCACGACGATGTTTTTCCCCGCGTTCTCCTCACGGCTGCCGATTTTGATTGCGGCGGCCAAGGCTGCGCCCGAGGAAATGCCGACCGGCACGCCTTCCAGCCTGGCAACCTCGCGGGCAAGGTCAAGCGCTTCGGGGCTGCTGACCGTGACGATTTCGTCGTAGATGTGGGTATCGAGGATCGCCGGCGCGAAGCCTGCGCCGATGCCCTGGATCTTGTGCGGACCCGGCTGGCCGCCGGAAAGGACGGGAGATTCCGCAGGTTCGACGGCGACGACCTTGAAGCCAGGCTTCTTCGATTTCAGCACCTGGCCCGCGCCGGTGATGGTGCCGCCGGTGCCGATGCCGGCAACCAGGATATCGACCGCACCGTCGGTATCGTTCCAGATCTCCTCGGCTGTCGTGCGGCGGTGGATTTCTGGATTGGCAGGATTTTCGAACTGCTGCGGGATAATCGCATCGGGGAGTGTCGCCGCCAATTCCTCGGCCTTGGCGATCGCGCCCTTCATTCCCTTCGGACCTTCGGTGAGCACGAGTTCGGCGCCGAGCAGTGCCAGCATCTTGCGGCGCTCGACGGACATGGTTTCCGGCATCGTCAGGATCAGTTTGTATCCCTTGGCCGCCGCGGCAAAGGCGAGCGCAATTCCGGTATTGCCCGATGTCGGCTCGATCAGGGTCGTCTTGCCGGGCGAAATCTTGCCCTGTGACTCCAGCGACTCGATCATTGCGACGCCGATGCGGTCCTTCACGGAAGCAATCGGATTGAAGAATTCCAGCTTCGCCAGGAGGTTCGCTTTGACGCCCTTCGCCTTCGCGAGCTTGTCGAGCCGCACAATTGGCGTGTCACCGATGGTCTCGGTGATCGAGGAATAGATGCGGCCGCGGCCCGGTTTCTTCGACATTAGGCTCTCCCTTGGTGAAATGTGCGGAGAGAATAGGGTCAAAGATGGATGGAGGCCAGTGTGGGTTCATCCGCCAGAAGCGGTCAGGCGAGAAAAAATCCTTTAGGAACCGGGCTTTGTCGAATGAATTTTTCAGGCCGCGCGGGTGGCGATGAAGGCGGCCGTGCCGGCGAGAATACCTGCCGCCGTCTTGTTCAGCGCCGCCAGCGCACGCGGTTGCTTCAGCATCATGCGGGCGCGTGACGCAAGCAGCATATAAGGGACCAAAACCACAAGCAGGACGACGAAGGTGGTTGTCAAAAGGACACCATATTCACGAAGCCCGATGCTGTTGATGTCGATCAAAGTCGGCACCAGTGCGACATAGAAGAGCATGGTTTTGGGATTGCCGAGTGTTACCAGCAGGCCGGACAGGAAGCTCATGCCGACATTGCTCGCCTTCCTGGCCGCGATGTCGTGGGGCAGCAACCCGGCCGTCCAGAGCTTGTAAGCGATGTAGCAGAGATAAAGCGCACCGGCGATCTTGATGACAATGAAGAGTTCGGTGAACGTCTGCGCCACGAAAGCGAGGCCGAGAATGACGGCAGTGAGATAGGTCATATCACCAAGCACTAGACCGAGGCCCATAAAAAATGTCTCGCGAAAATTCGAGCCGAGTGCGCGCGCGACGATCGCCGTGATGCCCGGTCCGGGGATGGCGGCAGCGATGAAAAGGGCTGCAGCATATGCAAAAAGGGCGGTGAAGGACATGGTGCAAGCTCCTGCTTCAGACGCCTTCTACGCCTGCAAACGGGGGATTTCAAGGATGTGACGCTCTGTCACTAGGCTGCAGTGCATAGCCGCTATTGACGCTTGTTGTGACGGTTCTAGTTCCAAGGCGGGGTCGAAGCTGTGAAGGCCGGCATCGCGCCAACAACCAAATCCGAGGGGCAATGGGCAATGAACCCTCCATACCGACCAATACCTACTGTTCGCCAAAGGAGATATCGATGAGCCTCAACGCAGCCGAAAAGCGCAAACTCGCCCCACTTGCCACTCCGACGGACCTGAAAGGCAATGCCATCCAGGACATCTCGGCCGCTTTAGCGGCGCTGCTGGCAGACGTCTTCGCGCTCTACATGAAGACCAAGAATTTCCACTGGCATATGTCGGGGCCGCATTTCCGCGACTATCACCTGATGCTCGACGAACAGGCTGAGCAGATCTTTGCCACGACCGACGCGATTGCCGAGCGCGCCCGCAAGATCGGCGGAACGACGTTGCGCTCCATCGGCCATATCGGTCGCCTGCAGCGCATCAATGACAATGACGCCGAGTATGTGACGCCGGAGGACATGCTGGCGGAACTGCGCGACGACAACAGGCAGCTTGTATCGCTGTTGCGCGAAACCCACGATGTCTGCTCCGAGCACAATGACTTCGCTACCACAAGCCTGCTGGAAGTCTGGATCGACGAGGCCGAGCGCCGCACTTGGTTCCTGTTCGAAACGACGCGGCAGCAGAAATAGCGTCGGCGCCCTCTGGCCTATGAGCTTGCCCGCGCACGTAGCAACTGCGCGGGCGTCCAGCCGAGGTTCATGCCGGCCGCGGCGACGAGAATGATCGCTGCACCAACGAGCTGAAGCGGTTGCAGCGCATGTCCGAAGGCCACCCGGTCCACGAGGATGGCGGCGATCGGATAGATGAACGACAGCGCCCCTGTCAGATGGATCGGCAGCTTCTGGATCGCTCCGTAGAGCAGCACATACATCAGCCCTGTATGAACGATGCCCATGGTGGCAAGGATTGACCAGGACTGTCCGTCGGTTGGCAGGTCCGAGAAGTTCACGGTCGGCAGCAGCATCAGCACGCCGGTCGCAACCTGTATCAGCGCTATGAGATGCGGCGGCGTTCCCTTGAGCCATTTCGCGGCAAGGGCTGCCAGCGCGTAGAAAAACGCAGCGCCAAGCGCCAAAAGGATCCCGGCCGCATAGCCCTCGTGTTCGGCTGACGTCGCCGGCTTGGCCTCGACGATGGCCGCCATTCCGCCAAAGGCCAGCGTCAGCCACAACAGCTTCGCGGCGGTGATCTTCTCGCCGAGAAAAAGCGCACCGAGCGCAAGCAACATGAAGGGTTGCGTATTGTAGACGGTCGTCGCTATCGAAATCGAGGCGTGGCCGTATGACGCAAACAGCAGCAGCCAATTGAGAACAATGGCAACTCCGCCGAAGACCGCGATGCCAAACGCCTTGAAGCTGATGACGCCCGGTCGCAGCAGTCCCATGGCCGCGCAGACGGCGAGCAGGCTGATCGCCCCAAAGAAGCAGCGCCAGAACACCACGCCGCTCACAGGCTGGCCGGACATCACGACGAACCAGCCGATGGTTCCTGAAATCAGCATTGCCGCTGTCATTTGGGCAGCGCCGGCGCGAACTTCGCTGTGCATCGCATCTCTCCATGTTGATGGAGAAAGAATATTGCGGGGTCATCGTGACTTATATAGATTCCATTAGGCTCGCTGCGCAATCGTCCTATCTTTGTGAGGAAAAGTGTCTGTATTGCCTAATGACAACTTGATCGATGCGGTCGACCAGAAAATCCTGCAGGCACTGGCGGAGAATGCCCGCATTTCCTTGAAGGAACTGGCGCAGGCCGCGGGCCTCTCTTCGCCCAGCGCCGCCGAACGTCTCCGCCGCCTTGAGGAACGCGGGATCATCGCCGCGTTCACAATTGATATCGACGCCGCGGCGCTCGGATATCCGCTGCAGGCGATCGTGCGCGTCCGGCCGCTGCCGGGACAGTTGCATGTCGTCCAGCGCATCATCCAGGATACGCCCCAGTTCGTGGAGTGCGACAAGGTGACGGGTGATGACTGTTTCATTGCCCGGCTTGTCGTTTCCTCCATGGCGGAACTCGACGCGATCCTCGACAAGGTGGCCGAGAAGGCCGAGACCAGCACCTCGATGGTCAAGGCATCACCGGTAAAACGCCGTCTGCCGCCGCTCTCGCGGGACCGATAGATCAGAAATCGGCCATCGGCGACAGCATTGCAGGTCGATCAAAGGCGATCGCGCCGGGTGTGCGGATCATGAAGTGCGTGTGGCCGTCGAGCGGTCGCGCCTCGCCGTTCCACCCGAGTTTGTCAGGGCAGAACAACACATCGACGGCGCCAGGCTCTATGTCGAGAGCTCCGATGATCGAGGTCAGCGAGGGGATATCGGCCGCGACGACGTCGAGGAGAATCAAACGTCCCGGCGGTTCCATCTTCCAGGCAATCGCGGCCTGTTCCCGTTCCATCCAACTGACCCTGACGCCGGGGTCGAGCTGTGTGTTGATGAGAAACATCGCGGCGCTCTGACACACGGCGAGCACGTCTGAGACTGGTTCGCGGGCTCTCAAAGCTGCGCGCAACAACTCGAGGTCTGCCGCGTCGAGCGGATCGAGGCAACAGGCTGGCGTTTGCGCCTTTGAAACAGCCGGCGCCTTGCCGGAATAGGCATGCATTGGAACCGAGCGGAATCCGTAGGGTTCATACAGCGACGGCTTGTCCGTGTAGAGGGCGATCGCTTCGAAGCCCATCTCCTCACACCACGCGAGCGCCTTGCGGGTCAGGTCGCGATACAGGCCGCGTCTGCGCCAGGGCGGCCGGACCGCGCCTGATTGGAATGCGGCGGCATTCAGTGTTCGACCGTTGATGACGAGGGGCATCGCAAAGGCCGAAAGATTGGCGGCAAGCAGGCCATCGCGGTCAAACCAGCCGAAGGGCATGCTGCTAGGGTCGGGTCCGCCCATTTGCTGCAATGGGCCGATATCGATATCGAATGTGTCCTTTAGGAGATCGACCAGCGCCTGCCATGCCTTAAGGTCGCCGAAATAGTCTTGGCGGAAGGTCAAGCCGGAATGATCGATCCCCTTGGAGGTCATACCCCGGTCGAGCCGAAACCGCCGGCGCCGCGCGCCGTGGCACTCGCCTCGGAGATTTCGCAGATATGAGCCTGAATCGCCGGTGCGATTACCATCTGGGCGATGCGCATGCCCCGGGTGATCTCGAACGGCTCGTCGCCGAGGTTGATCAGCAGAACCTTGACCTCGCCGCGATAGTCGCTGTCGATGGTGCCGGGTGTATTCAGGCAGGTGAGGCCGTGCTTGAAGGCGAGGCCGGAGCGCGGACGCACCTGGCCCTCGAATCTTTCCGGAATTTCGAAGATGAAACCGGTCGGCACCAGCGCGCGCTTGCCAGGCGCGAGGATGGTCGGCGCGTCGGCATCGACGGCGGCGCGCAGGTCCATGCCCGCCGCCCCCTTGCTTTCATAGGCCGGCAGTTCGAGGTCCTTGCCGTTGGCAAGGCGGATGATGTTGAGCGTCGGGCGCGTATCGGCATGAATGGTCATGCCGCATTAGTTTGCGCCCGAAGCGCCAAGGTCAATTGCAATGCCGGGCTTTAATCGCTAGATACGCCGCAATTCCACAGGATTCACATTATGGCCGAAAGTCTCGCCGAGGCGGTCTCCCGCCGCCGCACATTCGCTATTATCGCGCACCCGGACGCGGGTAAGACCACGCTCACCGAAAAGCTGCTGCTGTTCGGCGGCGCCATTCAGCTTGCCGGCGAAGTCAAGGCAAAGAAGGATCGCATGCAGACGCGCTCCGACTGGATGAAGATCGAGCGTGAGCGCGGCATCTCGGTCGTCACCTCGGTCATGACGTTCGAGTACAAGGACAATGTCTTCAACATCCTCGATACGCCCGGCCACGAAGACTTCGCCGACGACACCTATCGCACGCTGACGGCGGTCGATGCCGCCGTCATGGTGATCGATGCCGCCAAGGGTATCGAGCCGCGGACACTGAAGCTGTTCGAAGTCTGCCGCATGCGCGACATTCCGATCATCACCTTCATCAACAAGATGGACCGGGAAAGCCGCGATCCCTTCGAGATTCTTGACGAAGTCGAGGAGAAGCTGGCGCTTGACTGCGCACCGGTGACATGGCCGATCGGCCGTTCCAAGACCTTCTGCGGCACCTACCACCTGGCGAACAACGAGGTGCGTGCTTCGGACACGCAGGAGATCATGACCAAGGTCACCGATCCCGAGATGGTAGCCCATCGCCTGCCGGAGAACGAGCGTGACGCGTTCATCGAGGAGACGACGCTGGCGATCGAGGCATGCAAGCCCTTCGACAGGAAGGCCTTCCTCGAAGGCCATTTGACGCCCGTCTTCTTCGGTTCGGCGCTGCGCAATTTCGGCGTGCGCGACCTTATCGATGCGCTCGGCGAGTTCGCCCCGCCGCCCCGTGATCAGGTCGCCGACATCCGTACCGTGCAGGCGACCGACAACAAGATGACCGCCTTCGTCTTCAAGATCCAGGCGAACATGGACCCCAATCATCGCGACCGCATCGCGTTTGCCCGCATCTGCTCGGGCAAGCTCGAGCGCGGCATGAAGGCCCGCCTGTCGCGCACCGGCAAGCAGCTCGGCCTCACCGCGCCGCAGTTCTTCTTTGCCTCGCAGCGGCAGCTTGCGGATACGGCCTATGCCGGCGACGTCGTCGGCATTCCCAATCACGGAACGCTGCGCATCGGCGATACGCTGACGGAAGGCGAGTCGCTGGTGTTCCAGGGCGTGCCGAACTTCTCGCCGGAAATCCTGCGCCGCGTACGTCTGGAAGACGCCATGAAGGCGAAGAAGCTCAAGGAAGCGCTGCAGCAGATGGCGGAAGAGGGCGTCGTCCAGCTGTTCTCGCCGGAAGATGGTTCGCCGGCTATCGTTGGCGTCGTCGGCGCGCTACAGCTTGACGTTCTGAAGGAGCGCCTGATGGCCGAATACGGCCTGCCGGTCTCCTTTGAAATGTCGCGCTTCTCCGTGTGCCGCTGGATTTCGGCTGATCAGCCGGCAGAGCTCGAAAAATTCATAACCGCGCGTCGCGGCGATATCGCCCGCGACCTCGATAACGACCCGGTGTTCCTGGCGCAGGACAGCTTCTCTCTGCGCTACGAGGCCGAGCGCTACCCGGCGATCAGGATGGCCGCCCTCAAGGAATACCACGCCGTCAAGGCCGCGTGATATTGGATCGGATACACCGATCTGCCATGATGTATCTTCGAACAGGAGCGTTTGATGGTACGCGAGAACGAAATCCGGGAAAACGAAGTCGCGGTCGATCTGCCGCCGGCGACGGATGCGGGGCTGGTGTTCATCGGGCGTATCTTGACCCCTTGGACCTCGCGCATGGAGACGCCGCGCCAGGGGCGGCATGACGGTCCGCTTTGCAAGGTCGAGATATTCGAGCCATGGAGGCAGGCACTCCAGGGCGTGGAAGCCTTCGAGCGGCTGGAGATCCTCTATTGGCTTGATCAATCACGTCGTGATCTCGTTCTGCAAAGTCCTGCCAATAGCGGAAAAGTGCATGGCACTTTTTCGCTTCGCTCGCCGGTGCGGCCAAATCCGATCGGCACCTCCATCGTCAAGCTGGAAGGGGTCGAAGCGGGCGTTCTTTTGGTTCGCGGGATGGATTGCCTTGACGGCACGCCGCTGCTCGACCTGAAGCCCGATCGCACGCTGTTCAAGCCGATCGCGCCGCCGCAGCCCGGAGATTTCCAGACCGGCGACGACGTCGCGCATTATTGCAAGAAGGCCTGACGATCAGTCGACCGCGACCATAACGTCAGAGGCCTTGACGACCGCATAGGCGTCGCCGCCGACGGCCAGCCCCAGTTCATCGACGGCTTCGTTGGTGATCGAGGACGTGACGATGGAACCGCCGCCGATATCGATGCGGACGTGCGCCGTGGTCGCACCCTTCTTCACCTCGACGATCTTTCCTTTCAAGCGATTGCGTGCACTGATCTTCATGGAAGCCTCCTGTTTTGCATGCGGACAGTAGTGGCTAAGGTGTGCGCCGGCAATCTACTCGCCGCGCGGATAGCGTTGGCTTTCCTCCAGCACGTTCAGATCCATGTGATTGCGCATGTAGCGCTCGGAAGCCCGCTGCAGCGGCTGGTAGTCCCAGGGATAGTAGGCGCCGTTCCGCAACGCCTCGTAGACCACCCACCGGCGCGCCTGGCTTTCGCGCACGTCGGCGTCGAAGTTCTGCAGGTTCCAGCGCTTCTCGGCCTGAGCCGTCAATCCGGCGAGAGCATCGGCATATCCCGCATCGCCCGCAAGGTTCTTCAATTCCCTTGGGTCCGCCTCGAGATCGAACAGCATCGGCGGGTCCTTCTCGCACAGCGTCAGCTTGAAGCGGCCGTCGCGCAGGCAGACGAGCGGGGCTTCCGACCCCTCGGCGGCATATTCCATCGGCACCGGGCCACGACCGCCGGTGCCGGTGGCAAGCGGCGTCAGATCCTCGCCATCCGTCCATGGTGCGAGCTTGGCGATGTCGATGCCCGCCAGTGCCGCAAGCGTCGGCGTCACGTCGAGCGTCGAGGCAGGCTGCCGGATAGAGGCCGGTGCCCAGCCGGGCGCCGCAATCGTCAGCGGCACGCGCGACGAACCATCGAAGAAGCACATCTTGAACCAGAGGCCACGGTCGCCGAGCATGTCACCGTGGTCGGAAACGAACAGCACGATGGTATTGTCCGCCATCCGCGCACGCTCGAGGACATCAAGGATCTCGCCGATCTTGTCGTCGATGTAGGAGATATTGGCGAAATAGCCTTGGCGCGCGCGGCGGATCTGTTCCGGGGTGATGTCGAATGCGTCGTAGTCGCAGGCCTTCAGCAGGCGCTGAGAATGCGGATCCTGCTCGTCGAACGGAATTGCGCCGACCTCGGGATCGAGCGCCGGGGAATTCTCGTAGAGGTCCCAATACTTGCGGCGAGCGACATAGGGGTCGTGCGGGTGAGTGAAGCTCACAGTCAGGCACCATGGGCGGTCGTCCTGACGGCGCGAGAGGTCGTAGAGCTTGCGGGTCGCGTTGTAGGCGACCTCGTCGTCATACTCCATCTGGTTGGTGATTTCGGCCACGCCGGCACCGGTGACCGAGCCGAGATTGTGGTACCACCAGTCGATGCGCTCGCCGGGCTGGCTGTAATCGGGTGTCCAGCCGAAATCGGCAGGGTAGATATCGGTGGTCAGGCGTTCCTCGAAGCCATGCAGCTGGTCGGGGCCGACAAAATGCATCTTTCCGGAAAGGGCGGTGTGATAGCCCGCCGCCCGCAGGTGATGGGCGAATGTCGGAATGTCGGACGCGAATTCGGCGGCGTTGTCATACACGCGGGTCCGGCTCGGCAATTGCCCGGACATGAAGGATGCGCGCGCCGGCGCGCAAAGCGGACTTGCCGTGTAAGTGTTGGCAAAACGCACCGAACGCTGCGCCAGGGATTTCAGATGCGGCGCATGGAGAAAATCAGCCGGCCCATCGGGAAACAGCGTGCCATTGAACTGATCCACCATCAGAATGAGAATATTCGGGCGCGCCATGCGTATCGTCCTTCGGTTTGCGGGAGCGGGAACTTAGCCGTGTGCTCTGCGCTATTCCAGCCCGCATCGACTGGAAGGCGCAACAGGAATCTCGGCCTCATCTCGCATGTGCCATTTGATTGCTTTATTGATTATCGATACCAATTGACCTGTGAAGCGGGCATTTTTTGATATCATCTCTAAGGATTTTTTATGGAAAGCCGCCGCGTCGAACTTGGGTGGATGCGCATATTCTCCGAGATCGGCAAGACAGGTAGTCTGTCGGCTGCGGCAAGCGCTCTTGGTCTGACGCAACCCGCCGTCAGCTATCAGGTTCGCCGGCTGGAGGAGCAACTAGGCGTGAGCCTCCTGAAACGACAACATCGCGGCGTTGAATTGACGGCGGAGGGCCAACGCCTGCTCGATGTAGTGGCAAAGAGCGTCAGCGAGATTGACGAGCTGGCGCGGCGCTTCCGCACTGAACCGGACAGGCCAACGATCCGACTGCGGACGGACTTCGCATTCTCTTCGCTCTGGCTGATCCCGCGGATGCACGCATTCCGCACGCTTTACCCGGATGTCGACATTCAGATTGTCGCGACACAACGAATAGAGAAAGGTCGTTCGGACGACGGCGATATTGCAGTGGTCTTTGGTCGGCGATCCGAATTCGATCGCGGCGCGGTTCTGCTCCTGCCGGAAAAGGTCGCACCGGTCTGCACCCAGGGCTTTCTCGATCGCTACGGCTCCCTCTCGACGCCTGATGATCTCGCGCGGACGCGTTTGATTCATCTCGATACCGAGGAACCGTCGCCTTGGTTCGACTGGCGAACCTATCTGGCGGAGCTTGGTGTCCGCCGCGATGGTCACGCCGGGCAGGGCGACCTCAGCTTCAACACCTATTCGCTGGTGGTACAGGCGGCAATCGGCGAACAGGGCGTTGCAATCGGATGGATGGGCCTGGTCGACTCCCTGCTAGCAACCGGGATGCTGAAGACCGCTGGCCCCGCGCTGGAAGCGCCGGATCGAGGCTATTGGTTGCTGCTGCCGCGGCACATGCGCGATGCCCAAAGTGACCTGCTTGCAGCGTGGCTGATGGCCGAGGCTGGCATCGACTGACGCTACCCTCAAGCGACGAGGTCATCGAGGAAATCTTGGCACCAGCGCGATACATCGTGCACCAGCAGGTGGTCCATCATCTTCCGCCAACGTTCCTGGCGTTCCTCAAGCGGCATGTTCAAGGCCCGTGCCAGTGCGTTGGCTGTTCCCTCGATGTCGTAGGGATTGACCAGCAAGGCACCCTTCTTCAGTTCGCGGGCGGCACCCGCGAAGCGTGAGAGCACCAGCACGCCGGGATCCTCCGGGTCCTGGGCGGCAACATACTCCTTGGCCACGAGGTTCATGCCGTCCCGAAGCGGCGTGACCAATCCAACCTCGGCCAGCCGATAGAGACCGGCGAGGATCGGGCGGCTGACGGAGCGGTTGATGTAGCGGACCGGCACCCAGTCCACCGTTCCCAAGGCACCGTTGACGCGGCCGGCCTGCTCCGCGACGGTGCGTTGCATCTGCTCGTATTCAGGCACTTCCGATCGGGATTTCGGTGTGATCTGGAGATAGGTGACTTTCCGTTGGTGGGCAGGATTGTTGACGATAAAGCGCTCGAAAGCATCCAGCCGCTGTGTGATGCCCTTCGAGTAATCGAGCCGGTCGACGCCGATGATAAGATCGCGGTCCTTGACGCTCTGCCGTGCGCGCTGCACCAGATGATGGCTGCTCGCCTTCTTGGCAAAATCGGCAAAGGCAGCCGTTTCGATGCTGATCCCGTAAGCGCCGCCCTTGAAAACCTTGCCGTTTGCCGTGAACCGGCCATCCCCGATCGCATCGCCCATGTCCTCGCGGCGAAGGCACCCGGCGAAGTTTTCCAGATCATGGTCCGTCTGAAAGCCGACGAGATCGTAGGCCGCCAGACCATGCATGATCTCCTCGTGAACCGGCATCGTGTAGAGCACATCGGCCGGCGGCCAGGGAATGTGCAGGAAGAAGCCGATACGATTCTTGAACCCCATCTGCCTGAGTTCCGCAGCCAGCGGGATCAGATGGTAGTCATGCACCCAGATGATGTCGTCCGGCCGCAGCAGCGGCGCCAGCCGATGCGCGAAGAAGCGGTTGACGCGAAAATACCCTGCCATTTCCTTGCGACCGTACTCCGCGAGATCCAGCCGGTAGTGACATATCGGCCAGAGCACCCGGTTGGCGAAGCCGTGGTAGTACTCCTCGACATCCTTGCCGGTGAGGTCGGTCAGGGCGTAGGTGATCTTGCCTTCTTCTGTCAGGGAGAGCGGACCGGGCTCGTCGTTTTCGCTCGACTTTCCGGACCAGCCCATCCAGATGCCGCCGCGCTGTTCCAATGCCGCTTTCAGAGCCACTGCCAGTCCGCCAGCGGAGGCCGCGCCCTCCTTTGTCGGGGCTGGCACGCGATTGGAAACGATGACGAGACGGGACACAGGGATTCCTTTCCTGGGAGGGCAGCGCGAGCGCTCGGATCAAACGGCAAACTGCCCAATGAGTTCCCGTACTGCCGATGCCGAAGGCAGCGTCAGTGCGGCGGCCGTTTCGGAGGTTGCGCCCACCCGAACGGAGAGGCCGCCCTGACGATTGGCGATGCGAAACATCGCTTCATCGGTTACGTCGTCACCGATGGTGATCGGACGTCTGCCTGCAAACGGTGGCATCGACAGGAACGCCTCGACAGCGTTTCCTTTGTCGGCGCTGGCGGGGCGGATTTCGAGGACCATCTTGCCTCGCTGCAAGGTCCAGTTCGGGCCGGCCCGGGACAGCATCCGCTCCATGATGGACTCCACCTGCGCCTGCTTGTGTGGCGCTAGACGGTAGTGGGCGGCGACTGCCGCTCCCTTGTCTTCCACGAGCACGCCTTCCAGCCCTTCCGTTTCCTTCCGAAGATCGGCCTTCAGAGCCTCGAAGGCGGCTGTCGTTTCTGCCTTGGCGACCTTTCCGTCGGGTCGACGTAACTCGGCGCCGTGCAGGCCGGCGATCGGAAACCGGAATGGCGAGAATAATTCATCAGCATAGGCGAGCGCTCGCCCGGTGACCAAGGCCAACGCGCCACCGAGCCTTTGCGAAGCGATATCGAGACCTGCAGGCAGCAGCGGGGGTACGACGATCGCGTCCGGTACCTCGGCGAGATCGAGCAATGTCCCATCGATATCGAGGAAGAGAGCGCAATCTTGAGGCGAAGAGGACAGAGCGCTCAGCACTTTCTTCTGCCCCGAGGCCGATTGCGGCGTCGCGGCAGGAAATGGCTTACTGGTGTACGACATGGTGACTTACCTATGTCGCTATCATCCCAAGGCAACCCGCGCGGTTGAATGTTGCGAGGAAATCTCGGATTTCTACCGGCGTCCTGCGCTCGGCCGTTTCATTCAGCCGGGATCGTGCCGGAATGCTCGGCAAAAAAAGCCTTGGCGTCGGCCGTGAAGGCTTCTCGCTGATCTGCCCGCGTATAAAACATGTGGCCGCCTCGATAGACCTTCAGCGCCACCCGCTCGCCGGCAAGCGAAGGCGGCAGGTGGTCAACGACATAGCGGCTGACGCCGTAGGGCGTCACCAGATCGCTGGAGCCATGGGCGATCAGCAGGCGGAATTTCGGATTGGAGGCGAGCAGCTGGCGGATGTCGTCGGTCACGCTCGCCTGCAGCCTTGAACCGCCGCCGCGTCCGCCCCATTCCCATCTGCGGCTGATGTCGCCGTCCAGCAGCGAATAGGTCATCTCGGTCTTGAAACCGAGTTCGTTGCGCGCATAGTCGGCAAAGGCGCCGCCATAGGCGCGGGTGAAGCCGTCGAGAATTGCGTCGTCGCCGCGGTCAGAGTCCGACTCCGGGTAAGGATCGGGCGTCGAGAACGCCGCGTCGTAAGGGCTGACGACCTTGCCGTCCTGGCCACTTGACTGCTTGGCGTAGGCATTTCCGAGGAAGCCACGGTTCTTCGTTACGACATCCTCGGGAATACCGGTCATGCCGGCAATCTTCCCATAGAAGGCTTTGGCGGAATCGCCTGTCGGCGCCGGGCCGGCAAGTGTCGTCAGATAGTCGCCGAGTGCAAACTTCTCCGCCTCGCTTTGCCGTACTTCATCGAAGGCGTTGCGCCTCTCCATGTTCGCTGCAGCGAGCGATGGAAACTCAAGCGCGGCGCCGAGTGCAAACTGATCTGCATTGAACATCAGTTGCCCTTCGAGCAGGGGCGAAAGCAGGATCGCGCCGGAGACGATGATGCCTTGGCTATCCTTCAGTGCTCCGGCGACTTTGGCGGCGCGGAAGCCGCCGTAACTTTCGCCGAGAAGAAACTTCGGCGAACCGGAGCGATTGTTGTGAGCGACGTAGAGAGCGATCGCCTTTGCAATGCTCTCCGCGTCGGAGTTGACGTTGTAATATTTGGACGCGTCGTCAGCCTTGGCGGTCCGGCTCCAGCCGGTTCCGATCGGATCGATCAGGACAAGGTCGGTGAAGTCGAGCCAGCTCAGCGGATTGTCGACCAATTTCGCGTCGGCCCCATCGTCGCCCTTCGGGCCGAAATCGAGGATACGCGGCCCCACAAGGCCGAGTTGGAGAAATGCCGAGGCAGCACCCGGGCCGCCATTGAAGGCAAAGGTCAGCGGTCGGTCGGGCGCTCCATTCTTGGCGACATAGGCCGTATAGAAGATGGCGCCGGTCTTGGAGCCGTCTTGCGCGAAGAGATCCAGCGTCCCGGCCGTTGCGACATAGTCGAGCTGTCGGCCACCGATGGTCATTGTGCGCTCGGTCGCCGAGTCGATTGGCAACAGGCTCAGTACACTATCGTCAGATGCCCGCTGTGTAGAAGCATCGCCTCCGCCCTCCTGCGATACGGCGGGAGTGATCGGGGCAAGCAGGGCGGTTGCGAGCAGAATGGCGGACAGGAAACGCAAGACTTCTCCTCCGGCGGAAGCGGCATGGAAGAGGTCAGCCTAGCATCGCCCGGTGAGGGGAGAAATCAACAGATGGTGAGGCGGACGTCAGTCCGCCTTCTCGATCGTCCGCGCATTGACGAATTGTGCACGGCCGGCGTTCCAGCCATTGATGGCGGCACCGGTGCCCAGCGCCACGAAGAGCACCGCCGACCAGCCAAAGCTGCCGGTCCAGCTGCGGATCAGCCCAACGACGAGCGGACCGATCGCCGCAAGCAGGTAGCCGACACATTGGGCCATGCCGGAAAGGTGGGCCGCGACATGCGGATCGCGAGACCTCAAGACGATCGTCGTCATGGCAACCGCAATCAGTCCGCCTTGGCCGATACCCTGCAGCACGGCCCAGACCCAGACCGTGGACAGCGGCGCAAATAGCAGGCCGAACAGGGCGACGACGGCGACGGCGCAGAGCGACGCGTTGATCACCCGCTGATCCTTGCCCCTGACCGCGATCTGCGGGGCGACAAGGCATGCCGCGGCCTGAACCATCACCGACACGGAAACGATCGCCCCCGCAGTGATGCCGTCAATGCCGCGTTCGCGCAGGATCGGAACGAGCCAGCCGAACACGCAATAGGCCAGTGCTGATTGCAGCCCCATGAAGAGTGTGACCTGCCAGGCCAGGCGATCGCGCCAGAGCCCTTGCACCGAAAAGCCGGTGCGCTTGACCTGGTTCTTCGTGGACAGCACCTGCGGCAGCCAGATAATCGCGACGACCAGCGCGGGTATCCCCCACGCGGCGAGCGCCGCGGAAAGGGAATCACCGAGAATGTGTTCGAGCGGCAAGGTGAAGCCCGCCGCGCTCGCGGCGCCGGCGCACAGCGCCATCGTGTAGAAGCCGGTCATCAATGCGGCGCGATCGGCAAAGTCGCGCTTGACCAAGCCCGGCAGCAGCACGTTCCCGACAGCGATGCAGCCGCCGGCGAGGGCAGTGCCGACGAAGAGCAGCGGAATCGAGGAAAGGCCACGCAAGGCTGTCCCGAGCGCCAGCAGGACGAGCACGCCGAGAAGCGTGCGTTCCGTGCCGATCCGCTGGGCAAGCCGCGGCGCCAGCGGTGAAAAGGCACCGAGGCAAACAACGGGCAAAGTGGTCAGCAGGCTGGCGCCCAGCGCGGAGAGGCCGAGTTCAGATTTGATTTCGGGCAACAGCGCCGAGGCGCTGGAGAACACCGGACGCAGATTGAACGCAATCAGAACGAGGCTTGCCCCAAGCAGAAAGCGCGCCGCGGCGCTGCTGCCGACCGGCGGCTTCGGTTGCGGGACGCTGTCGGCCTCGGCGTCGATGAGCTGTTCGTCCGCCAGGTCGTAGACGTGAGCGGAATCCTGGAGGGGCGTTGTCATGAATGGAGCATCCGGTCGAGAGCACTGATGATCGGGGCCATGAAGCGGCGTACGGCGGCGTCGGCCTGCTGCGGATTGCCGCTGGCGATTGCGTCGATGATGTCCGCATGCGCCCGCATATCGGGCTCCGGAATTTCATCATCCAACGTCGCCTTGATCGTCTCGGTGATCGAGGCGGAGAAAAACTCATAGATTTCAATCATCGCACGGTTGGCAGACGCGGCGATGACCGCCTTGTGAAAGGCAAGATCGCGTTCGACGAAGGCGCTTTTGTCGCCGCCTTCGAAATTGCCGCGCTTTTCAAGAAGTGCCCGAAGCTCCGCGATGATCGCAGGCGTCTGCCGTAGGGCCGCGAGCCGTGCCGCCTCGACGTCGAGCGCGCACCGGGCCTCGAACAGATCGCGCAGACTGGCGCGACGGGCCATGGTGAGCGGCAGCCGGGTATCCGTGGTCGAGAGCACGTAGGTTCCCGAGCCCTGCCGGGTCTCCAGCAGGCCTTGCGACACCAGCACCCTGACCGCCTCGCGGACAGTTCCGCGGCTGACGGAGAGCATGGACGAAAGCGTCGCCTCGTTCGGCAATTTATCGCCAACCGCCCACCTTTTTCCGAGGATCTCCGCACGGATCGCCTCAATGGCGGTATCTGCTAGCTTGGTTTTTGCGAGTGGTTCCATCGTTCGTATTCGTAAAGTCATCAGATGACTTTACGAATACTCCGAGATCATGATGTTCGTCAATGCCATCGCGAAAATTGGAAAAGGGCCGCGCGAGCGACCCTTTCCATGAGTTCTGGCCTGTAAATGGCCGGACCGTCAAAGCGGCCCTAGGAAGGTGGGCTTAGAGCGAGGGCTGCCTCGCTTTCATCACCACTTCCATGCCTTTTACGAGGTCTGAAATCTCATTAGACATTGGATCACCTTCCTTTCGTTCTGTTGTCGATAAGAAGAAGGTAGGATGATTCGCCGGCGATGCAAGAAGAATTCCTGACGAGGACGGCGCGACAACTTGCCAATCCCACGATTTCATTTCGCTGTCATCGGTGATCCTGTAATGATTACAACGGAGTGCTTGCTTCTGTTCCATTGTAGACTTTAGTGGGAAAGCCTGTGGATTGAGCCGGCTCAATGTGCGGCCTTGATGAACGTGCCATTCTGCAGTTCGCGCATCGCCTGCATGATCTCTTCGCGGGAATTCATGACGATCGGCCCGTGCCAGGCGACCGGTTCCTCGATCGGCTTGCCCGAGACAAGCAGGAAGCGGATACCTTCGTCGCCGGCCTGCACTGTCACTTCGTCACCGCTGTCGAAGACGACCAGCGTTCGGTTGCCCGACATGTCGCGGATGTTCAGCTCTTCGCCGTTGACCTCTTTCTCGACGCGGACGCCGAAGGGTTTCGACGCGTCGCGGAACGTGCCGGAGCCAGCGAAGATATAGGCAAAGGCATTGCGATAGGTATCGACCGGCAAGCGCTTCTTCTTGCCTGGCGGTACCGAGACATCGAGGTAGATCGGCTCGGCTGCCACGCCGTCGACTGGGCCTGCCTTGCCCCAGAAGTCGCCGCAGATGACGCGCACAGCCGTGCCATCGTCATCGACCACGACAGGAATGTCGGCGGACTTGACGTCCTGGTAGCGTGGCGCCGTCATCTTCAGCGACGAGGGGAGATTGGCCCAGAGCTGGAAGCCGTGCATGCGTCCGGCAAAATCGCCCTTCGGCATTTCCTGATGCATGATGCCGCTGCCCGCCGTCATCCACTGGATGTCGCCGGCGCCGAGCAGGCCGCGATTGCCGAGGCTGTCGCCATGCTCGACCGTGCCGGCGAGAACATAGGTGATCGTCTCGATGCCGCGGTGCGGATGCCATGGGAAGCCGCGGATATATTCGGCCGGATTGTCGTTGCGGAAATCGTCCATCATCAGGAACGGATCTGTCATCGACGGATCTCCGAAGCCGAAGACGCGATGCAGCTTCACGCCGGCGCCTTCCATTGTCGGCGTTGCAGTGCTCATATGCTTTACGGGACGGATCGACATGGCATCCTCTCCAAGGTTCAACTTAGCCCGAAATATAGCCATCGGGCCGGCCCGAGCGAAACCGCCGGAGGCAGGAACGCACTGTTCACAAAAGAAGATGCGCCATTGCGCAATGTGAACGCGTCAACCGTCAGAAATTTGTCATCTTCCGCTTGCAAGCCACGAAGCCGTTCAGGTCTTATTAACCATCGGATTCGACAATCATTGTCGCGTTTCAGCATTTCTCCCGCTTCCGACGGAGCGGGTTCCGGAGTGGAAAGAGCATGTGTCGCTGGGCAGCCTATCGCGGAGAACCCCTCTATCTGGAGGAACTGGTGTCATCGCCCGCGCACTCGCTGATCGAGCAATCGCATTGCGCCACCCGGGCCAAGACGCCCACCAATGGCGACGGCTTCGGCATTGCCTGGTATGGCGACCGACCGGAGCCGGGTCGCTATCGCGACACCTTGCCGGCCTGGTCCGACTGCAATCTCAAGAGCCTTGCGCGGCAGATCCGTTCGCCGTTGTTCCTGGCGCACGTGCGGGCGGCGACCGGCGGCGGTACCCGTCGCGACAACTGTCACCCTTTCACCTACGGCAACTGGTCGTTCATGCACAACGGCCAGATCTCCGGCTTCGAGCGGCTGCGCCGACCCATGGAAGGCATGCTGGACGACGAACTCTTCAATGCCCGCGGCGGGACGACCGATTCAGAGCTGATGTTCCTGCTTGCCCTGCAGTTCGGTCTACAACAGACGCCGGTGGCTGCGATGGCGGAGATGATCCGCTTCGTCGAAAGCCTCGCCGACAAGCTGCTGGGATCTGTGCTGCTGCGCTATACGGCGGCCTTCTCCGATGGCAAGTCGCTCTATGCGATCCGCTATGCGACCGATCGCAAGGCGCCGACGCTTTACGCCTCACCGCTCGGCAAGGGCTATTGCCTAGTGTCCGAGCCGCTCAACGATGACGTCGATGCCTGGGCAGAGATCCCGGACGGCAGCGTCGTCACGCTCGGCGACGGTGGTCTCGACATCGTACCGTTTCGTCCGGTGCAGGCTGTGGTGAGAGCCGCTCCGGTCGCCATCACGGCTTGAGCCGTTCGGCAATCATTGCCGCCAGCCTGGTGGCAACCTCTTCCTTTGCAAGGTCCGGCCACTGCTCGATGCCGCTGTGGGCGACGATCTTTACGCGGTTGCGCACACCGCCCATGATGCCCGTTGCCGGCGAAACATCGTTGGCGACGATGATATCGGCGCCCTTGCGATCAAGCTTTGCCCTGGCGTTGTTTTCGACGTCCTGGGTTTCTGCGGCGAAGCCGATCACCAGCTTCGGCCGCATCGTGTGATGGCCGACTGTTTTCAGGATGTCCGGATTTTCCGTTAGCGCGAGCGTCGGAATGGATTCGCCCGGATGCTTCTTGATCTTCTGGTCGGCGGCTGAGGCCACGCGCCAGTCGGCGACGGCCGCGACCATCACGGCGACATCGGCGGGCAGCGCTGCGAGCACGGCATCCCGCATCTGATCGGCGCGCTCCACATGGACAACCTTGACGCCAAAAGGATCGGGAATGGAAACCGGTCCGGAAACGAGGGTCACATCTGCGCCAAGCGTGGCGAGTGCCGCGGCAATTGCATGCCCCTGGCGGCCGGAGGAGCGATTGGCGATGTAGCGCACGGGGTCAATCGGCTCATGCGTTGGCCCGGAGGTGACGATGGCCCTGCGACCGGCAAGCGGTTTTGGCCCATCGCTGAGCAAAGCTTCTGCCGCAGCAACGATCTCCAGCGGTTCGGCCATGCGACCGATGCCCGCCTCACGGCTCTCCGCCATCTCGCCGGACATCGGCCCGATGAAGCGGATGCGGTCGCCGCGCAGCGTCTCGACGTTGCGCTTCGTCGCCGGATGCGCCCACATATGCGGGTTCATGGCGGGTGCGACGAGAACCGGCCGGTCGGTCGCAAGCAACACCGTAGAAGCAAGGTCGTCCGCAAGCCCGTTCGCCATCTTGGCAAGCAGGTCCGCCGTCGCCGGCGCGATCAGGACAAGGTCGCAATCGCGCGCCAGCCGGATGTGCCCGACATCCTGCTCGTCCTGCCGAGAAAAAAGATCGGTGAACACATGGTCGGCGGCAAGCGCGCCGACGGCAAGCGGCGTCACGAATTCCTGCGCGCCTGTGGTCATCAGCGGTCGCACGGAAGCGCCCCGCTCCCTGAGCCGTCGGATCAGGTCCAGGCTTTTATAGGCCGCGATCCCGCCTGAAATGATGAGGAGGATGCGTTTGCCGCTGAGAACCATGGCTCTTTCCATCGATTAGCTGATTGCATCAAACCCTAAGCCTTTGGGGAATAATAAGCAATCGGCACTGGAAGCGCATCGGTCGCAGTGACAACGCGGACGTCCTGTGGCATGGAGCGAAGCATGGGGACCATGCGGAGAATCTTGCGGGATCGGGTATCGGTAAGCGCCGTCGCGCTGCTGTTCGCCTGCCTGCTTTTGATCCAGGGGCTGCTGACCGGCACCGCGCAGGGATCGATGGCGGCATCCGCCGTCGATCCCTTCGCGATCATCTGTTCTTCGAGCGGACACGGTTCCGTCGATGATGCCGGGCACGGTAATTTGCCGGCCAAGAAGATGCCGGAGTGCCCGTGCGGCACGCTCTGCCGCCTCGCATCGACTGCCATGCCGGCAATTCTCGGCGGGCAGACAGCTCCTCTTTATGTTGCGGTCGAGGCCTCTATCGACATAGCGGCCCGAGCGGATGCCGTTGTTTCATATCCTTTGCGCGGACGGATCGCCGAACCGCGTGCACCTCCCATCACAGCCTGACGTCATCGTCGTCCGCCTCTACGCCTGTTGCTGCAGAGGCCGATTTTCTCACGTTGGGAGTCCTCCATGTCCGATCTTACCATCGGTCGCGAGAGCGTTGGCGCTTCGGTGCGCTCCGCCTCCGACCTCTACCGCGCCGTCTGGCGTTGGCATTTTTACGCAGGCCTTCTCGTCCTGCCTTTCATGATTACGCTGGCAATCACCGGCGGCCTCTATCTCTTCAAGGATGAGATAGACGCGGCGATCCATTCCGATCTCAAGCGCGTCGAAGTGCAGCCGGGCGTAAACCCTGCGGCACCTTCAGCTATGGTGGCCGCCGCGCTTGCTGTCCACCCTGGAACTGCAGTCAAATTCACCGACCCGGTCACGCCCGACGCTTCTGCCGAAATCACCGTCGGTACCGAGACGGAAGGTAAACTTGCTGTTTACGTCAACCCCTACACCGCCAAGGTGCTGGGCGCATTGCCGGATCGCGGCACCGTCATGTGGACGATCCGCTATCTTCACAGCCTAAAATATTTCGGAAACTACGCACGCATGCTGATCGAAATCGCGGCCGGTTGGTCAATCCTGCTGGTTGCCACGGGCATCTACCTCTGGTGGCCGCGACGCCAGACTGGGGGCGTTCTTTCCGTTCGCGGCACGCCGAAGCGCCGGGTCTTCTGGCGGGACATGCACGCCGTGAGCGGCATATTCGTCGGCTTCTTCATCGTCTTCCTGGCCATCACGGGCATGCCGTGGTCCGGGGTCTGGGGTGGCAAGGTCAATGAGTGGGCGAATGGTAATAACTTCGGCTATCCCGCAGGGGTGCGCGTCGCCGTACCGATGTCCGACGAGCACCTCGATCACATTGCCAAGACCTCGTGGTCGCTGGAGCAGGCGCAGGTCCCGCAGTCTGCCGGGCACGCGCATCATGCACAGCCGATCAGTCTCGACGGCGCCGTCGCCACCTTCGACCGTCTTGGCCTGCATCGTGGCTACGCCGTGAATATTCCGACGACGTCGGACGGTGTGTTTACCGGATCGGTCTATCCCGATGACCTTACCAAGCAGCGGGTCGTACATCTCGACCAGTATTCCGGAACGCCACTGATCGACATGAGCTATGCCGACTACGGTCCGCTCGGAAAGTCGCTCGAGTGGGGCATCAACACCCATCTCGGTCAGCAATTCGGGCTTGTGAACCAGCTTGTGCTTATCGTCGCTTGTGCGGCGATCATCCTGCTTGCGGTTTCGGCTGCGATCATGTGGTGGAAGCGACGCCCGGCCGGATCGCTCGGCGTTCCGCCGATGCCGGCGGACAAACGCGTGTTTCGCGGCCTGATTGCGATCCTTGCCATCGGCGGGGTGCTCTTCCCGCTGGTCGGCCTGTCGCTCATCGTTATGCTCGGCTTGGATTGGCTCTACGTCAGGTCCAGAAGGTTGCGATCGATGTGACATCGCGGGGGAGGCGGACACACTCGCGCCTAGCCCGATCGACAGATAGCAGAAAGGCCGTGGAGGAGAGAATCCACGGCCTTCTCACGCATCCTCTCTCGGGGTCTCGGTCCTCAGAGGTTGCTCATCCCGCCATCGATGACAAGTTCGCTGCCGACGATGTAGGCAGCTTCATCGGAGGCGAGGAAGATGATCGTCTTGGCAACCTCGCCGGCGTCGCCGAACCGGCCGACCGGAATTTGCGCCTGGATCTGCGATGCCATCGCCTTGGCGTCGGCTTCCGACATTCCGAACTTGCCATAGAGCGGTGTCGCGATCGGACCGGGGCTAACCGCGTTGACGCGAATGCCGCGGCCGATCAATTCGCCGGAGAGCGTCTTTGCCAGCGTCAGCAGCGCGCCCTTGGTCAGGGCGTAGACGCTGGAATTCGGCATGCCGATATGGGCGTTGATCGAGGTGTTGAGAACGATCGAGGCCTGCTTCGAAAAGAGCGGCAAGAGTGCCTGGATCAGGAAGAACGGACCCTTGACATTGATCGCGATCGACTTGTCGAAGGCTTCCTCGCTCCATTGTTCGAGCGGGCCGAACTCGGCCACGCCGGCATTGACGAAGAGGATGTCGAGATGACCGAAAACTTCCTTGATGGTGGCGGCGACGGTCTTCTGGCCGGCAGCGTTGCCGGCATCCGCCTGGATGACCAACGCCTTGTCGCCAAATTCGGCACGGGCGGCCTCGACGCTCTTTTCGCTACTGCCGGTGATGGCAACGCGAGCGCCTTCGGCGATGAATTGACGGGCGGTTTCGAGGCCGATGCCGCTGGTGCCGCCAGTGATGAGAGCTGTCTTGTTCTGCAAGCGTGCCATTGTCGTGGGTCCTTATGATCCATTGATGTTGGGAGGATGCGATTGCAATTGCTAGCCGCGATATCCGCTCTTTCCACAATCTTTCCGGTCAGAGCGGATAGCTTTCGAACTCAGGTGCGGGTGATCGAGGCGCCACCGTCGACCAGCGAGGCGGTGCCGGTGACGAAGCTCGAGTCGTCGGATGCGAAGTAGAGCACGGAGCGGGCAAGTTCCTCAGGCGCAGCGACACGCTTCAGCGCATGCAGGTTGGTGATGAAGCTCTGCTTGCCTTCGGTGTCGTTCATCTCGCGATACATGTCGGTGTCGACAGCACCCGGCAGAACCGCATTGACACGCACATTCTTCGGGCCGAATTCGGCGGCGAGCGCCTGCGTCAGGCCGATGAGGCCGGACTTGCTGGCGGCATAAGCGGCAACGCCCGGGAAGGCGAAGCTGTAGCCGACGAAAGTCGAGGTGAAGATGACCGAGCCGCCGCCGTTCTTTTCCATCTGGCCGATCTGATGCTTGGCAGCCAGGAAGGAGGCCGTCAGGTTGATCGTCAGCGCCTCCGTGAAACCGGCTTCAGAAACGCCAGTGCTAGGACCGGCTTCGCCAAGGATGCCGGCATTGTTGAAAGCAATGTCGAGCTTGCCGTAGCGATCGACTGCGGTGGCGACCAGCGCCTTGTGATAGTCTTCCGAGCGGACGTCGCCGGCAACGGCAACGGCGTCTCCACCGGCTGCCTTGATCTCTGCCACCAGGCTTTCAAGTTCTGCCTGGCGGCGGGCGCCGACCACGACCTTTGCGCCCTCGGCAGCAAAGAGCTTGGCCGTTGCGCGACCGATGCCGGCGCTTGCGCCGGTGACGATGGCGACTTTTCCATTCAAGCGGTTCATTGTTCCATCTCCAGTGTTGGGTAGTGGGTGGCGATTGCCGTCCCTTTCGATGAGCAGAAGATGGCATTTTCTTTTCGTTCGGATTAGTCTCCAAATGGTGGAACTCGAATTCGGATTTGCCGAACGATGATCAGGGTTGAGGGAATAACGGCTTTCGTGGCGATCGTGGAAGCCGGCTCGGTCAGCGAGGCCGCCCGGCGCCTGCGGTTGTCGAAGTCTGTCGTCAGCGAGCGACTGGCGGAGCTTGAAAAATCGCTTGGCGGTGTGCTCCTTCATCGCACCACGCGAAAACTCACCCTCACGGAAGACGGCACGGCCTTTCTGGAGCGCGCGACGCGGATCGTTCAGGAAATAGAGGAAGCCACCGCCGAGATGGCGGTACGCCGTGGCACACTATCCGGACCGCTGCGCATTGCCGCCCCCGTCACCTTCGGGCGCATGCATCTTGGCCCTGCGCTATACCCGTTTCTGGCCGAGCACCCGGAGATCCAGCTTGTGCTCGACATCGACGACCGCCGCGTCGATGTCTCCTCGGAAGGGTATGATGCCGTGGTCCGCCATGGCCCGATTGTCGACTCCCGGCTGGTTGTATGGAAGCTCAGCCGCAGTCGTCGGATTTTGGTCGCCTCGCCGGATTATCTCGGCCGCCATGGTATGCCGAAGACCCTTGCCGACCTTGATGACCATAAAGGCATCTTCTACACCAACCGGGGCGTTGCCGACTGGCGGTTCCAGACCCCGGATGGAGCGATCGTCGTGCGGGCAAGCCAGGCCGTCGGCATGAACAACGGAGACATGATCCGCGATGCCGCGGCCGCCGGTCTCGGAATCGCGCTGCTGCCAGCCTTCATCGCTGGACCTGCGATCAGTAAGGGACAGCTGCAGGAAATCGATGTCGGCTACAGGCCGGAAGCCGAGTTCATCTATATGGCGCATCCGGAGGGCCGCAATCCGTCCGCGAAGTTGCGCGCCGTCGCGGACCATCTGCGCAGGACCTTCGGAGATCCGCCCTATTGGGATCCCGCCGGCTGATCAGATGAGGCTCATCATGTTTGCGGCGACGCGCGACCGCTGTGCCTTCAACATAGCAAGTCCGAGACGCGCCACCAGCGGTGGCCCCTCGATCGGTCGGTAGGCGACGCCATCGAGAGCCAGATGGGCAATCGAAGCCGGAACGATCGACACGCCGAGATCGGCGGCCACAAGATTGACGACCGACGGAATCTGTGGCGCCTCCTGTGTCACGACGAGCTCGAAACCGGCATCGCGGCATCCGCGCACGATATCGTCATAGAGACTGAGACCAACCGTGCGTGGAAACAGAATGAAAGGTTCGCCAGCAAGCGCCGAGAGTGGCACCTTCCCGTATTTTGCAAGCGGGTGGTGCGCCGGCAAAGCAATCAGCATCGGCTCGTCCGCCAGTCGCTTCAGCGTGACGTCTTTCGGATCTTCCAGACCGGGTCTGATGAAGGCGACGTCGATTTCCTGCCGCAGCAATTTCTCCATCAACCAATTGCTGTTCATCTCGGTCAAGGAAAGGCTGACATCGGGCCACTGGCTGCGAAAGCGGCGGATCGTGCCGCTGACCGCCGTGTTGAAGGCGGAGGATGCGGTAAAGCCGAGTGCCAGCCGCCCGGTCTCGCCACGTGTCGCGCGCTGTGCGGCGAGTTTCGCTTTTTCGGCCGCAGCAATGGCAGCCCGGCCTTCCGGCAGGAATGCGCTGCCCGCCTCCGTCAGTTCCGCGCCATGCGGGACGCGATGAAACAGCGCGGCGCCGACCTCATGTTCAAGGTCGCGGATCTGCTGGCTGAGCGGCGGCTGGCCGATGCCGAGCTTCGCGGCGGCGCGGGTGAAATTCCCCTCTTCGGCCACTGCCAGGAAATAGCGGATATGGCGCAACTCCATTGGTATCTCCAAAAGCTATCAACAATGGCACTTTCATATATTGGACAAATAGCGCGCTGCTGGCTAGGTCAAAAGGCGTGAAAGGTTGGTGCCCCGATGCAACGCGCCGCAGATAAGCCCTTAGACGCCTCCGAAATCCACTCGCGTCCAAATCTCCACGTCGTGCGAACGACGGCGGGGCCGCAGGACAGGCAGTTCCTGCTGCGCGGCACCTCGTCCTATCGGCGCGCCAGCCTCGCGCTCTTCCTTTCCGGCTTTGCTACCTTTTCGCTGCTCTATTGCGTGCAGCCGCTGATGCCGATCTTTGCCGCGGACTTCGGAGTAAGCCCGGCGGCGAGCTCGCTATCATTGTCTTTGTCGACCGGCTTTCTCGCCTTCGCCATCTTCTGTGCCGCGGCCGTCTCCGAAAGCTTTGGCCGCCGCAGCCTGATGTTCGCTTCGCTGCTCGGGGCCGCGCTTTGCACGATCGCCTGCGCCCTCGTCCCAAGCTGGCACGCGCTGCTTGTTATCCGCGCGCTTGAAGGGCTGTTGCTCGGAGGCGTACCGGCTGTCGCGATGGCCTATCTCTCCGAGGAAATCGATCCGCGGGGACTTGGCGCTTCGATGGGCCTCTATATCGCTGGGAATGCCTTCGGCGGTATGGCAGGCCGTGTCGTCACGGGCACGCTGGCTGAATTTTTCTCCTGGCGCGTCGCATTGGGCGCGCTCGGCGTGCTCGGCCTTGCTGCAGCAATCGGCTTCTTCCTGCTGCTCCCCGCATCGCGCAATTTTACACCGCGCAAGGGTTTCGACGCCCGATTTCACGTGAGGGCCTGGGCCGGACATCTTAGCAATCCTGCCCTGCCGCTGCTCTTCGCCATCGGCTTTCTCGCCATGGGCACCTTCGTCACGGTTTACAACTACATCGGCTTCCGCCTAGTTCAGCCGCCATACAACCTCAATCAAACCGAGCTTGGCCTGATCTTCACGGTTTACCTCTTTGGCATTGCTGCCTCGTGGGTTGCCGGCATGCTCGGTGATCGCATCGGTCACTTCATCGTCCTGCCGGCCGGCATTGCGGTCGCGGCATTGGGTGTGACCGCGACGCTCTCGTCCTCCTTGCCGCTGATTGTCCTTGGCATCGTGCTGCTGACATCGGGCTTCTTCGTCGCCCATTCGGTGGCAAGCGCGCTCGTCGGTCGCCTTGCCCGCGGCACCAAGGGGCACGCTTCCGCGCTCTATCTGCTGTCATATTACATCGGTTCCAGCGTTGCCGGTTCGGTCGGTGGCTATTTCTGGGGTGCCGATGGCTGGGATGCCGTCGTTTCCTTCACGCTGGCGCTGCTGGTGCTCGGTATGGTCGCGGCGCTCGCCGCCGCGAGGCTGGCCAAACGATAGGCGTCATAACCAAAGATAGTAAGCGGACTAAACAGTCTTTGCTGTGCGCCGCGGTTGAGCCCCTCTCATGCCGCTCCACAGATACCAGAAGACGGAGATCAGGATGATCACACCGCCGATGATTGTGGAAAGGGTGGGCGTCTCCGAGAAGGCGAGCCAGACCCAGAGCGGACCGAGTACGACGTCAAGCAAGCCGATCAGTCCAGCCTCGCTCGACGGAATATAGCGGCCGCCGGTCATGAACAGCAGATAGGCGATCCCCGATGTCGTCGACCCAAACACCACGAGCACGAGGATTTCCTGCCAGCTCGGTAGCGTGTGGGACATCAGCGGCAGACAAAGCAGCACACAGAGGCCCGACCCCAGCGCGTTGACTGGCGCCAGCCGCAGCGCCGGATAGCGTCGCGCTGCCACGAGCAGAATGCTGAAGGTTAGCGTCATCAGGAACGCCAGGGCATTGCCCGCGATGTCCTGGGGCCTCGCCCCGAAACCTGCAACAATCAGGACGCCAACGAAGGCGATCATACTGGCGATAAGCACGCGCCGGCTGATCTTCTCCTTCAGCCAGAGATAGGCGATGGCTGCGGCGACGAAGGGAACGGTCGCATAGATCGCCAGCACGTTGGCGACGGTCGTCAGCTTGAGCGCGCCAATATAGCCGTACATCGAAATCGCGGCCATCAGACCAAACAGCGGATAGAAATAGAGCGGTACCTTGCCAGGCGCGGCACTAATCCGCTTCTTTGCCAAAATGATGATCGTCAGCGCCAGTCCACCAAACAGTGAGCGCCAGCCGAGCACCGTCCAGACATCGAGGTCGAGCGCCCGGACGAAGAGCCCCGCGGTGCTCCACATGATCGTAGCAATGCTGACGAGGAGCATACCGTAGGTGCGGGGCTGCATGGTGAGGTCCGTTCGTTGGAATGGCAGCTGTCGAGTCGACATCCGATCTCTATCAGAGACGCCAGACCAGCGATCGATCGGTTGCGCCACGCCATAGCGTAATCCGACACAAAATGCCTCCAGACAGCCGCCGCGGCGCTATCCGAGCCTGATGTAGGGTACGTCCTTCTTGGCCACTTCGTCGAGAGCCTCGTCATAGCCGGCATCGGCATAGCGCATGACGCCAAGTGCCGTGTCGTTGGTGAGCGCATGGTCGAGCCGCTCGTCGGCGGCATCGGTACCATCGGCCACGACGGTCACGCCGCAGCTCGTCATGTAGCCGGCATAGCCGCCGCCGCCGGAATGAACGACGACGAGATCAGCCATCGACGAGCAGAGCATCATCGCATCGATCAGCGGCCAATCGGCGATCGCGTCGGAGCCGTCCTTCATCCGCTCGGTCATGATGTTCGGATGCGCCATCGCGCCGGCGTCGAGATGATCCCGCGAGAAGGCGACGGGCCCTTTCAGCTCACCGCTTGCGACGAGTTCGTTGACCCGGCGGGCGAGCATCGTGCGCTCGCCGTGGCCGAGCCAGGCAATGCGGGCCGGCAATCCCTCGAAAGGCACATGCTCGCGCGCCAGCCGGATCCAGTTGGTGATGATCTTGTTGTCTGGGAACAGTTCCAGCAGCAGATCATCGATCCGGGCGATGTCGCTTTCTTCGCCCGACAATGCCATCCAGCGGAAGGGGCCGATTGCCCGGGCAAAGAGCGGCCGCAGATAGGCTTCGGTGAAGATCGGAATATCGAAGGCGTTGGCGACGCCGCCTTCCTTCGCCTGTGTGCGAATGAGGTTGCCGTTGTCGAAGACCTCAGCACCTTTTTTCTGGAAGTCCAGCATCGCCGTCACATGCTGCACGATCGAGGCGCGGCTTGCCGCCATCAGCTGTCCCTGGCCGTCGTCGCGCAGCTCGCGCACCTGCGCGAGGCTCATCCCCTTCG
This sequence comes from Rhizobium sp. BK661, assembly GCF_024808825.1. Classification (NCBI taxonomy): domain Bacteria; kingdom Pseudomonadati; phylum Pseudomonadota; class Alphaproteobacteria; order Hyphomicrobiales; family Rhizobiaceae; genus Rhizobium; species Rhizobium sp. BK661. Next base: position 408,727 of record NZ_JANTYT010000001.1, read on the forward strand.
GCACGTAACCGTAGACAAGATCGTGCGCGGAGGTCTGGTCGGTGACGATATCGGGCACGATGCCGCGCCGTGCGATTTCGGGATAGATTTCCGCGGCGTTGCCCACGAGACCGACGGATAGCGCCCGCTTTTCCTTCACGGCGGCGTCGATCATCGCAAGCGCCGTACCGACATCCGGCGCAATTTCCTGCAGGTAGCCGATCTCCTGCCGCTTCTTCGCGCGCTCCGGATCGATGTCGACGCAGAGGATGGCTGCACCCGCCATGCGGCCAGCCAGCGGCTGCGCGCCGCCCATGCCACCGAGCCCCGCCGTCAGCACGAAGCGTCCGAAGAGATCGCCGCCGAACCGGCGTTCGGCAATGCGCATGAATATTTCATAGGTCCCCTGGATGACGCCCTGGCTGCCAATATACTGCCAGGCGCCGGCCGTCAGCCCGCCCCAGCAGATCAGTCCCTTGCGCTGCAGCTCGTAGAAGACCTCGGCCTTCGCCCATTGCCCGACGATGTTGCAGTTCGCCATGATGACAAGCGGCGCCTTAGCGTGCGTCTTCACAAGGCCGATCGGCTTGCCGGACTGGATGAGCAGCGTCTGGTCTTCGTCCATTTCGGTCAGCGCCTTGACGATGCCCTTGTGCGCCGCCCAGTTGCGCGCGGCTTTGCCGAGCGCGGCGTAGACCACGAGATTGTCCGGATCCTCGCCGACGGAGAGAACGTTTTCCAGAAGCCGCAGCAAGGCCTCCTGCCGCCAACCCTTGGCGCGCAGGTCCGGCCCGCCCGGAATCGGAAATTTCGGATGACGTGGATTGGGCTTCGGCATCTTGGTTGTTCCTCTATCTTCGCTTGCCGCGTCGGAATCCGGCGCGGCTCAGGCTCTTGCCGCGAGCGCGTAGCGGGCAAGCTCGATGCCCATCGCCTTCTCCACCGGGGGGTAGACGGCCGGGTCGAGAACGCTGGCCGACAGCGGAATGATGTTCATCGGCACATGCAGGATGAAGACATGCATGCCGCCCTTCAACTGGCCGACGCTCAGCGGTTCGCCCTCGGGCGAGAGGGTTGTGATGACCGAGGGGAAGGTGGCGATCCGTTTGCCCTCGATGTCGTCGACGGCCATGTATTCATTCATTACATGCATGGTCACCGCCTTGTCGCCGGAGCCGACGACGATTGAGCCGATGTCGAAGGCCTCCTTGGTATAGACGACGTCCTTCTTGGTGATGATACCTTCGGCCAGGATATGGCCGCCGGTTGTGTTGCAGATGGCGTCGATCACGGCTGAACCGCCTTTCTTCTCAGCCGCAATGATCGCCTCGCCCAGTGCCAATGCCATCGATATGCCGCCAAGTGCTGCGTGGGTGCGCACATAAGAGGCACGCAGCGGGTTGCGGCAGCTGGCGATGAAGCCGCCCGACTGGTCGGAAGCTGCCCGCAGAATCGGCGAGATCTTCGCTGTCGCGCCCTTCACGACAAGCTCGATGTATCGGTTCTCGGCGCGGTTCCCGCCGACCGCCGTCTGGATCATCTGTTCAGGCGAACCCGCCATGCCGATCGAGCCCATGTCTCCGGTCGGATGCGCGCGGATATCGCCGACGGCGTCGACGACCTTGGTTCCGAGAATGGCAGAGGGCAGCCAGCCGTTCAGCGTTGACGACTTGCCGTTCTGGCCGATGATCAGGCCGGACAGTTTCTCGCCGAGTTCGTCCTGCAGCAGCTGGACCGCCTTCACATAGTCGATGCCCTGCATTTCCCAGGCTGTCGTGGAGGCGGGTGCGCCGATCGCGGCGGCCGTCGCGATCCAGTCGTCATCTTTCAACTCGTCGATCGACACAAGTTCCGGCTTGCCGACGTTGACCGCTGCATAGCCGAGCATGCGGCCGTGATCCGCCCAGCCGCCGCCACCGGCAGCATAGACCGACCCGCCCTTGACAGCTGCTTCGACGTCCTTTTCAACCAGTATGCGTCCCATCAGGCATTCTCCTGCTTCAAGCTCTTGTCCATGTCCAAGACGGCTTCGAAAAGCACGGCCGCCCCAAGCGCAATGTCGTCGTTGTCAGCCCATTCGTCAGCGGAGTGGCTGCGCCCCTCCCTGCAGGGCACGAAGATCATCGCGGCGGGCGCGACCTTGGCAATCCAGGCCATGTCGTGGCCGGCGCCCGATGCCATTCGGCGGTGGCTGGCGCCTACGGTTCCGCACGCCTTTTCAAGTGTCTTCAACAGTCCGGCATCGCTTGGCGTCGGACGGTTATCCGAAACCCGCATGGGACTCTTGATCGATACTCCGTAAGCGATGGCTAACTTTATGACATGTTCATCCAGCCACTCGCAGAAGGCTTCCATGTCGTTGCGGACCTCGGCGCGTCCATCGATCAGCAGGACGACCTTCGAGGGAACGACGTTGGCCGCGTTCGGCTCGATCCGGAACTCGCCGACCGTCGCCGCGAAATGCCCCGGTGTCTTCGCACGGGCGGCTGCGGCATTGCGGATATCGAGAACCAGTTGTGCGGCGGCGACCAGCGCATCCGAGCGGCTATCCATGGGCGTCGTGCCGGCATGGTCGGCGCGCCCCTCGACGACAATCTCAATCCGGGTGATCCCGGCGATCGCAGTGACGATGCCGATATCCTTCTTCTCGTTCTCGAGGACTGGGCCCTGCTCGATATGCAGTTCGAGAAAACCGGCAATGTCAGGCCGGTTCTGCTGCGAGAGCACGCCCGGGCGGCCGCCAACCTCGGCAATCGCCTCGGCGAGATCACGTCCTTCAGTCACGCGCGAAAGCCAGGCTTCCGGCAGTTGCCCGGTCATGCCTCGGCTTCCGATACAGGAAACGCCGAAGATGCTGACCTCCTCCGCAAGGAAATCGACGATCTCCAGGTCGTGATCGAGCTCGAGGCCCTTGTCGCTGAGCGCACGAGCGACCTCAAGTGCGGCCACCACGCCGGCAATACCGTCAAAACGGCCACCATCAGGTACGGTATCCGAGTGCGAACCGAGCATCATCGTGCCGCGCCCGTCAATGGCGCCCCGCCGCTTGCCGATCAGATTGCCGGCGGCATCGATCCTTGTCTCAAGGCCAGCCGCCCGCATGCGCGCTTCGATATAGGTGCGGCCCTCGAGAAAGAGTGGCGAGAAGGCGCGACGGGTCCAGGGATGGCCGGGCTCGGTGATCCCGGCCAAGGCGTCGATATCTTCCGCGATACGACCCGTATTGACCGGCAGGTTTCTGGTCATTCTGCGGCTCCGGCGATTACTTGCCTCGGCAGCGGACGCACAAATCGGCCGGTCCGAGGTTCAGCCAATACGGTCGCGCCGTCGCTGATCTTCTCCCCGCGCAGATAGGTCGCAGCGACTGTCCAGGGAAGGCGGATGCCGTTGTACGGGCTCCAGCCGACCACGTTGTTGCCGCTGGCTGCGGCGTCATAGACCGTTTCGCGTGGCTCAAGCACGACGATATCGGCGTCCTTGCCTGGCGTCAGCGCGCCCTTCACGTGGTCGAGACGAAAATGCCTCGCCGGGTTTTCCGCCATCAGCTTCGCCGCCCAGGTCAGCGGGATGCCGCGCTCGAAGGCACCCTTGATGAAGAGCGGTATCATCACTTCGAGCCCGGGCACGCCGGACGCGTTTGCGAGCATGTCAGGGTTGGTCTTGCGATTTTCGGACCAGCTGACGTGGTCCGTCGAGACCAGCCAGACATTGCCTTCCGCAACCTTGCGCCACAGCGCCTCGACCTCGGCGCGTGGTCTGATCGGCGGATTGATCTTTGCCTTGCCGCCGAGCCGCTTGACGTCGTTTTCCTCGTCCAGGGTCAGGTAATGAATGCAGCATTCAACCGTCGCCTCGAAACCATCGCGGCGGTAGGCGCGTGCGATGTCGTAGCCGCGTCCAAGCGAGCAATGCACCACATGTGACGGGCATCCCGTATTGGCCCCGGTTTCGAAGATCGTGTGCATGGCGAGCAGCTCGGTGATCGGCGGCCGGGACAGTCCATGCGCGCGCCAATCCGTGATGCCGCTTGCCTTCACGCGATCCATGTAGGTGCGAACGGCCTCGTCGTCCTCGTTGTGAACGCCGGCGGTCAGCCCGGTCGGTGCAATTGCGGCAAAGCATTCGTCCAGCAGGGCAAGGGGGATGCGCGGAAAGCGTTTCGGATCCGTACCGAACGTCGAAAACTTGAACGCGGCAACGCCGGCATCGACCATTTCGGCAACCCGCTTGGCGCCTTCCTCAGGATCCACGGTGCCGTAGAGCGCAAAATCGACCCGCGCCTGCGGGCCGGCATGGGCAATCTTCTTCTTCACGGCTTCTGCCGAGCAGACGAGGTTGCCTTCATCATAGGGCATATCGACGATCGTCGTCACACCGCCGGCAGCAGCCGAGCGAGTCGACCAGATGAAATCCTCCTGGTCCTTCTGCGACAGCGAGTGAACCTGGGCGTCGATGGCGCCCGGCAGGATCAGGGCCTTGCCGAGGAGATGGCGCTCGCGTGCAGCAGGCGGCACGCCGAGGCCGACTTCCGCAATCTTGCCGTCGCGGACGGCAACGTAGCCGGCTTCCAGGATGCGCTCCGGCAAAACGACCGTGCCTTGCAGAACGAGATCGAAATCAGCCATGCCGCTTTCTCCGTGGCAGATATTGAAGGGATCAGATGGCGACGGGTTCCTGGGTCAGGCGCTGCTCGATGCGCGCCAGCGAGCCGAGTGCAAAGAAATCGTCGAAGGATGCGATCGGCACCTCTTCGATCAGCTTCGACATGAAGGCGTCGGAGCCGAATTCTTCCTCGATCGCTTCCACCTCGGCAGAGAGTGGCCGGTCGACCGTATAAAAGTCCGCATGCTTGCGAACGATGTCATAGAGCATCCCGCCGACGCCTTTCGGCTTGTCGCCGAGAATGTCCACCGCCTGCGCTGAAAGCAGCGCTTCGAGAGCGGCGAGGCGCATCAGCGCGCGCGTCTGGCGTTCGAAGCGCTCGATCACCAGCGGCAGGAAGGCAGCCTCATCCTCGAGGCCGGCTGCAACCACCAATGACTGCGCCGAAACCGGGTTGGACATCGACAGCACGCGAGAAAAGATTTCGCCGGCCAGCTTGATGATCGGACCGAAGCCAGTGGCGATACGGCCGGGCGGCACGAGATTGACCGGCAGGTCACGGCGCTGGCCGTTGCCGAGCAGGACACAGCGGTTGAAGGCATTGCGGGCGGCGTGCGCCATGCAGAGAGCAGCTGATTCCAGCAGGATTGTCACGTCGAGCGGCAGCGATCCGCCCGAGGTCATTACCCGCCCCTCGACGACGACTGGATTGTCGTCGGAGCGTCCGGTGGCGGCGAGGATCTTGTGACCCGTCGTCAGCAGGTTCTCGATGACGGCGCCGAAGACCTGCGCGATCATGCGCAGGCTCAATGGGTCCTGGACGTGAGTCTTGATCGGCCAGTGCCAGGCGTCCGACGCATTGCAGAGCCAGGAGCCGATCAATGCCTCCCGGGAGGTGCCGACATGGCGAACGGAAAGCCACGGGTCGCGGGAAGCGCCAAGCGCGCCTGAAGCCATCATGCCGGAGGCGAGCAGCACGCGAATGGAAGACGCAGCATTGCGAGTCGCGTCCGCTGCCGCGGCAAAACTCACGGCATTGACGCTGAGCGAGGCCAGGCTGTCGCGCGGTGCCATGGTGAAGGGTTTCATGCCGGCAGCGGCGAAAGCGTCGGCTGCCTGCATGCGCTTGCCGCGATGGACGGCTTCACCGACTCCCGTCAGTACAGCGCCGATCTGCCCCATCAGGCCGATGTCGGCGCAGCCAATGGAGCCAGTACGGCGGACGACCGGAATGATATCCGCCTCCAGCATCTGCATGTACGCATTGACGAGTTCGGGTGTGCAGCCGACTTGGCCTGTCAGCGCAGTATTGATGCGGATGGCCATAGCGTTGCGCACGACCGAGCACGAAAATGGCGTCCCGGTGCCGAAGTGATGCGCCCGCACCAGCCCGAGATTGAAGGCATCGAGGTCCTCGGGGGACCACTCGACATCCTTCATGGCGCCGACGCCGGTGGTCGCTCCATAGACGGGCATTCCAGACTTGATCGCATCCTCGACGATCCCGCGCGCGATCTCGACGCGAGCCATCCCGGTCGCAGAAGCCGAGATCGCCACCTTTCCCGATCCGACCCTCACCATTTCGGCAAAGCTGAGCGGCTGTCCGGAAAGTTCGATGCGGGGGCGTTCATGCTTCATCTGCCATATCTCCTTGAAAAGTGAGACTATGCGACGGCGCTACTCGATGGGATATCCCAAATATCGAACACAACATGCATTGCTGCGATGGATCAGGTGACCACCCAAGCAATATAAAGAAGGGCGAGCGCGATAATCCAGAGGGCGAACCGGCCGGAACGATTGTGTCGCGCCTCGGATTTGCCGATCGCCTCAGCCGTTTCCGCGTCGAACCGCAATCCGTTCTCGCTCATCTGCAGCAGTTGATGGTGGAATTTCTCGGTCTTGGCGGCAATCTCGGGCGCTGCTTCGGCTAGCTTCACAGCCGCCTTCAGCCCGTCCTTGAGATCGGTGACGATGCGCTTCGGGCCAAGATTGTTGCGGATCCAATCGCCGACAACGGGTTCGGATGCCTTCCACATGTTGAAGCGTGGATTGAGCATGCGCGACACGCCTTCGACCACGACCATGGTCTTCTGCAGCATGACCAGTTCGGGCCGCGTCGCCATGTCGAAGAGTTCGGTCACCTCGAACAGCAGGGTCAGCAGCTTGCCCATCGAGATCGTCTCGGCAGGCTGGCCGTGGATCGGCTCGCCGATCGCGCGGATCGCCTGCGCGAAGCTTTCGACATTGTGGTGGCCCGGCACGTAGCCCGCCTCGAAGTGGACTTCGGCGACCCTGATATAGTCGCGGGTGATGAAGCCGAAGAGAATTTCGGCCAGGAAGCGGCGTTCCTTTTTCCCCAGTCGTCCGACGATCCCCATGTCGACCGCGACGATGTCGCCGTGCTCGTCGACAAACAGGTTACCGGGATGCATGTCGGCATGGAAGAAGCCGTCGCGCAGCGTGTGGCGAAGGAACGACTGAATCAGCGTGTCTGCAAGCAGATTGAGATCGTGACCGGCGGCGCGCAGGCCCTCGACATCCGACATTTTCACGCCGTCGATCCACTCCATCGTGATCACGTCGCGGCCGGTGCGCTCCCAATCGACCTTCGGGACACGAAAGCCCGGGTCTTTCTCGGTATTTTCGGCGATCTCGGAAAGGGCCGCCGCCTCGAGCCGCAGATCCATCTCAACCTTGGTCGTCTGCTCCAGAGTCTTCGTGACTTCCACCGGCCTCAGGCGCCGGCTCGAGGGCATGAAGCGCTCCTGCATGTGAGCGACGAGATACATCGCTTCGATGTCATGGGTGAAACGCTGGCGCACGCCGGGGCGGACGACCTTCACCGCAACCTTCTTGCGTCCCGCAGGCGTATTGACTTCGGCGGGGTGCACCTGCGCGATCGAAGCGGCGGCAATCGGCTCGCCGAAGCTTGCATAAAGTTCTTCTGTCGGGCGGCCGAGCGATCCGGCGATGCTCGCCTTGGCGGCGGCGAGCGGAAAGAATGCCATGCGGTCCTGAAGCTGCGACAGATCGTCGGCGAACTCGACACCAACGACATCGGGGCGCGTTGCCAGGAACTGGCCGATCTTCACATAGGAGGGGCCCAGCCGCTCAACGGCTTGCGCCAGCCGGTCGCTGCGCTTCTTCGATTTTGAACGATTGCGCGCGAACAGGCCCACAAACGACTTGGCAAGGCCGACCGATGGCGGCAGGTCTTCCGATGGCAAAGCCGAAATCACGCCTTCGCGCACCAGAATCCAGCCGACGCGCCAGAGCCGGAAATATGCCCCCAGAGTGCTCATGCCGGATTGCCTGCCTGCGAAAGCGAGCGGGTGAACGATTGTTCTCGAACCATCCCTTAGAGCTTCCAGCCGGAGTGGAGGGCCGCAATCCCGCCGGTGTAGTTCGTAAAGCTCACGCGCGAGAAGCCGGCGTTGCGGATCATCTCGGCGAAATTCTCCTGGTTGGGAAACTTGCGGATGGATTCGACAAGATATTGATAGGGCTCGGCCTCGCCGGTGATCGCCTTGCCGAACTTCGGAATGGCGTTGAATGACCAGCTGTCATAGACGCGGTCGAGGAGCGGCATGTCCACTTCAGAGAACTCGAGCACCAGCAGGCGGCCGCCACGTTTCAGGACACGATAGGCTTCGCTGAGCGCCACGTCGATGCGCGGGACATTGCGGATGCCGAAGGCTATCGTGTAGGCGTCGAAGCTGTTCGGCTCGAACGGCAGATCCTCGGCATTGGCCTCGACGAAAGTCAGGTTGTCAGAAAGCTTCTTCTTGGCGGCGCGCTCGGCGCCGACGGCGAGCATCGAGCCGTTGATGTCGAGCACGGTCGAATGCGCCATCCGGTTCGAGGCTTCGATGATGCGAAAGGCGATATCGCCGGTGCCGCCGGCCACGTCGAGCGTCCTGTAGCCGGGTTCCTTGCGCGGATTGAGTGCCGCAATCATTGCGTCCTTCCAGACGCGATGCATGCCGACCGACATGACGTCGTTCATGATGTCATAGCGCTTGGCGACCTTGTGGAAGACCTCGTTGACGAGACCCTGCTTTTCACCGTCCGCCACTTCACGGAAGCCGTAGGATGTTTCCATGCCGCCTTCGGCGGAGGTACGGCTTTCTGACATCGAAATACTCCATCTATCTGAAATCGGCGCGGCGACCATAGCGAACGGACGCGCGCGGCGCTATCTGTGGGCCACGGTCAAGGCCGCGGCACCTTGGCGCTATAGCGCACAACGCCCGTGGTTGAAACATGTTAGATATAGATGGGTTAAGATGCCGGAATTGCCAGAAGTCGAAACCGTCCGACGCGGGCTTGCCCCCACGATGGAAGGCGCGCGGATCGCCCGCCTAGAGCTGCGTCGCAAGGACCTGCGGTTTCCCTTTCCGGACGGTCTGGAGACGCGGGCAACCGGCCGCGAGATCGTCGCGCTCGGTCGCCGCGCCAAATATCTGCTGATCGACCTCGACGACGGCACGACGATCATCTCGCATCTTGGCATGTCCGGCTCGTTCCGCATCGAGACCGGGCCAGTGTCCGATCAGCCTGGCGACTTTCATCATCCGCGTTCGAAGGATGAAAAGCACGACCACGCCATCTTCCATCTCGAGGGACCGACAGGCATCAGCCGCGTCATTTATAATGACCCGCGCCGCTTCGGCTTCATGGATATGGCGCGGCGCTCCGAGCTTGAGCTCAATCCCTTCCTCTTCGGCCTCGGGCCGGAGCCGACCGGTAACGCACTCAGCGCCGCCTATCTGGCGGAACGTTTCATCGGCAAGGCGCAGCCGCTGAAGAGCGCGCTGCTCGATCAGAAGAATATCGCAGGGCTCGGCAATATCTACGTCTGCGAGGCGCTATGGCGCGCGCACCTGAGCCCGACCCGTGCTGCGGCGACGATCGTGACCAAGACGGGGAAACCGGCCAAGCAGATGGATCTTCTGGTCACCTCGATCCGCGACGTCATTGCCGACGCCATCAAGGCGGGCGGCTCGTCGCTGCGGGACCATATCCAGACGGACGGTTCGCTCGGTTACTTCCAGCACTCCTTCTCGGTCTATGATCGCGAAAGTCTGCCTTGCCGTACTCCGGGCTGCGGCGGTACGGTCGCACGCATTGTTCAGGCGGGGCGTTCGACCTTCTATTGCCCTACCTGCCAGAAATAACGGGAGGATTGTCCATGGCCTACGAAACGCTGATCGTCGAAACCCGCGGTGCAGTCGGGTTGATCACCTTGAACCGCCCGCAGGCGCTGAATGCGCTGAACTCGACGGTGCTGAAGGAACTCCTGCAGGCCTACGAAGCCTTCCAGGCCGATGATGCCATCGGCGCCATGGTCCTGACCGGTTCCGAGCGCGCATTCGCGGCCGGCGCCGACATCAAGGAAATGCAGCCGCTCAGCTATGTCGATGTCTACAGCCGCGACCTGATGAGCGGCTGGGACGATGTCGCCAAGGTGCGCAAGCCCGTCATTGCGGCCGTCAGCGGCTTTGCGCTCGGCGGCGGCTGCGAGCTCGCCATGATGTGCGACATGATCATCGCCTCGGAAACCGCCAAGTTCGGCCAGCCCGAAATCACCCTCGGCGTCATCCCCGGCATGGGTGGCTCACAACGGCTGACGCGTGCCGTCGGCAGATATAAGGCGATGGACCTGATCCTGACCGGCCGGATGATGGATGCTGCTGAAGCCGAGCGCGCAGGACTCGTTTCGCGTGTGGTGGCGCCGGATCGGCTGCTGGACGAGGCGCTGGAGGCGGCCGCCAAGATTGCCTCGCTGTCGCGTCCGTCCGTGCTGATGGCGAAGGAGGCGGTAAACCGCGCGCTGGAGACGACCTTGGATGAAGGTCTGCGCTTCGAACGCCGGCTTTTCCATAGCCTGTTTTCCACCGAAGATCAGAAAGAGGGGATGACGGCTTTCATCGAAAAGCGTAAGCCTGCCTTCAAGAACCGCTGAGCCTTGGAGAAAGGCGGCGTTTCCTCGAAAATGCGCGTTGACGTGGGTCGGCTTTAGGGTTATATGCCCGCCCACGGTTCGGGAAGCCACTCCGGTTTTCCGATTATGCTCCCGCATTGCTGTATGAAGTGGCCGCAAGGCCCGCGGTAATGACGGAGTTTGTTCGAATTCTTAGAGAGGCATCCATGGCCAATACAACTTCGGCGAAAAAAGCGACCCGCAAGATCGCCCGCCGTACCGACGTCAATAAGGCTCGTCGCTCGCGCGTTCGTACTTTCGTTCGCAAGGTCGAAGAGGCAATCGCATCTGGTGATGCTGCCAAGGCAAAGGAAGCTTTCCTGGCCGCGCAGCCTGAACTGGCTCGCGCCGCAAGCAAGGGCGTTGTTCACGCCAACACGGCTTCCCGCAAGGTTTCGCGCCTCGCAGCTCGTGTGAAGGCCCTGTCGGTTTCTGCGACAGCATAATCCTTCGTTAATAAACGCATCATTATGATTAGCCCGGCAACTTTGTCGGGCTTTTTCGATTCTGCCGACTGGCTTCCGTATGGTTAACTCGGCGACGATTTCATGTCGAGCGTGTGACACGAAAAATATAACAAAAACAAATACTTGTTGTAGGATACTTCAGGTGCACGCGACTCGGGCTCTACAATCTGCGGTCTGAGCAGAGTCAAGAAGCTTTTTTATTTTTTTCTTTTTATGCGTGTCAAAAATGTCAGCGAGGCGAATCTCCTTGATTCAAAAGCGATTCTTTTTTGACACGGATGTGACGCCCTAAAGGTGCCGCGGGAGTCAACGGGCCGCTCTTAATTTTGCGTAAAATTCATCGTTGATTCCCGCAATCGATCCTGCCTAAATGCCCTCCAACAAGGGGTCCAGACATCACCTGCGAAGGCTCGGTCTGAAACTGCCACGTCGGCAGGACGATGATCCTGTGCCACTTGTTACGGAGAGTCAAAGTCTCCGGTTTTTCACGCACTTGAGCATTTTTGACCGCGACGTGGCTGTCGCGGAATGGTGATGTTTTGTGTGTTGGTTGCACGCGTGGCGTGAAGCCGGAATGGGGAAGAGAAGTCGTGACAGGACGACCGGATGCTGGCTTACGAGGAGCGGCATCCAGTCCGACAGGGGGCAGTCGGGCCGCATGAAGCGGGCTCGCGCTTTCTCGGGAAGTCTTGTGAGTGGGGCAGTATTCGAGTGAACCGGCAGGCGAGTGGCTCATGAGGGTGCCACTTTCTGGTCATAGCGGGGAAATAATCGGGCGACGAACAAAGTCGGCCGACGAATGGAAGGCGGCATGATGCAGATGAATACAATGACGGCGGATGTCCTGGAGAGTGGGGACAATGAACCGCAGGCGTTTGGCTCTATTTGCGCCGAAACGGCAGGGGAAAAGGGAGAAATGAAGCATGGTGTACTTTTCGATCGTGTCAGCGCCCGTCTGAAGGCGCAAGTCGGTCCGGATGTCTATGCAAGCTGGTTTGCGCGGCTGAAATTGCATTCGGTTTCAAAGAGCGTCGTGCGCCTCACGGTGCCGACAACTTTCCTGAAGTCCTGGATCAACAATCGGTATCTTGAGCTGATCACCAGCCTGTTCCAGGCCGAAGACTCCGAAATCCTGAAAGTCGAAATTCTCGTGCGCACCGCAACGCGTAGCGTTGGCAAACCGGCTGAAGAGCCGGTTTCTCCAGAGCCTGTTGCTGCCGCACAGACGCGCCGCTCCGTGGCGCAGCATGCCGGGCAGATTGTTCAGCACACGGTCTCATCCGCGGCTGCGGCCCGTCCGGCCAGCTCCGGCCAGCCGCTCTTTGGCTCGCCGCTGGACTCCCGTTTCACCTTCGACACCTTCGTTGAAGGCAGTTCGAACCGTGTAGCGCTTGCTGCTGCCAAGACGATTGCGGAAGCCGGACAGGGCGCTGTTCGCTTCAACCCGCTTTTCGTCCATTCCAGCGTTGGACTCGGCAAGTCGCATCTTCTGCAGGCGATCGCCAATGCCGCGGTTCAAAACCCGCGTGCGCTGCGCGTCGTCTACCTGACGGCGGAGTATTTCATGTGGCGTTTCGCAACCGCGATCCGCGACAATGATGCTTTGACGCTCAAGGACTCGCTGCGCAACATTGACCTTCTGATCATCGACGACATGCAGTTCCTGCAGGGCAAGATGATCCAGCATGAGTTCTGCCACCTGCTGAACATGCTGCTCGACAGCGCCAAGCAGGTCGTGGTCGCTGCAGACCGCGCTCCCTGGGAGCTGGAATCGCTCGATCCACGCGTCCGCTCGCGTTTGCAGGGCGGTGTGGCCATCGAGCTCGACGCCCCGGATTACGAGATGCGTCTCGAAATCCTGAAGCGTCGTCTCACTGCTGCTCGCCTCGAGGATCCGTCGCTGGAAATCTCGGCCGAGTTGCTGAACCACGTTGCGCGTAACATCACGGCAAGCGGCCGCGAGCTGGAAGGCGCCTTCAACCAGCTGCTTTTCCGCCGCTCCTTCGAGCCGAACCTCACGGTCGAGCGCGTCGATGAGCTTCTTGCGCATCTCGTCGGCTCGGGCGAGCCGCGCCGAGTCCGCATCGAGGACATCCAGCGCATCGTCGCACGGCACTACAACGTGTCGCGCCAGGAGCTGGTTTCGAACCGCCGTACCCGCGTCATCGTTAAGCCGCGCCAGATCGCCATGTATCTGTCGAAGACGCTGACGCCGCGCTCCTTCCCGGAAATCGGTCGTCGCTTTGGCGGTCGTGACCACACGACCGTGCTGCACGCCGTGCGCAAGATCGAGGAGCTTATTGCCGGGGACACGAAGCTCTCGCACGAGATTGAACTGCTGAAGCGCCTGATCAACGAATAATAAGTAGGCAACCTCTCTGAGCAACTTTTAACGGCCGGGCTATGCTCCGGCCGTTTTCCTTTGCCGGCAATCTTCTGTACGCTTGACGCTGGGAACGTGTCGCCATGCGCTCGTGGGAGGGATCGATGGGATTTGACAGGATTGCCGTACTTGGGCTGGGCAAGGTCGGGCGGCTGGCAGCCACGCTCCTCCACGAAGGAGGCTTCGACGTTCTCGGCGTCGACCTTCAGGCGCCAAACGAGGAGGTGCCGTTCAAGTGCTGGAGTGGAGACATTTCCGATCCGGTCGTGATCGGTGAACTGCTATCAGGCGTCGAGGCCGTGCTTTCCTGCCTGCCTTATCACCTCAATATCGGCCTGGCGCGTGCCGCCCACCTTGCGGGGATCCACTACTTCGACCTGACCGAGGATGTGCCGACCACCAATTTCATTATTGAATTGTCGAAGACAGCGCGTGGGCTGATGGCGCCACAATGTGGCCTTGCCCCCGGCTTCGTCGGCATTGTCGGATCCAGCCTTGCGGACGGATTCGACAAATGCCGTTCCATTCGCATGCGGGTAGGCGCGCTGCCGCAGAACCCGACCGGTCTCCTTGGTTACGCCTTCAACTGGTCGCCGGAGGGCGTGGTCAACGAGTATCTGAACGACTGCGAAGTGATCGAGGGCGGCGTTCGCAAACTCGTCTCGCCGATGGAATGGCATGAGACGATTTATGTCGAAGGCGTCAAACTTGAGGCGTTCACGACGTCAGGCGGTCTCGGAACCATGTGCGACACGCTCCTCGGCAAGGTCGAGAACCTCGACTACAAGACGATGCGCTATCCGGGGCACATGGATCTGATGAACTTCTTCTTCCACGAACTGCTGATGCGCGACAGGCGCAAGCTTGCCGGCGAGATACTGACCAATGCCAAGCCTCCGGTCGATGACGATGTTGTCTATGTCCATGTGGCGGCGGAGGGTACGGTAAACGGCACCCTGCGCCGCAAGGAATTTGTCCGCGCCTATTATCCGATCGAGATCGCGGGGGCCCGCCGCACCGCGATCGCGTGGACGACATCGGCCTCGGTGGTTGCCGTCATCGAGATGGTGCGCGACGATCTGCTGCCGTCCACCGGCTTCCTGCATCAGGAGTACATTCCGCTGGCGATGTTCCTGAACACGCCAACCGGCAGCCTTTTCAAGACTGGCGCGCCTGCCCGTTAGCCTGTCAGGCTCGTCCAATATGCGCCCTCGAAGGGCACAGCCGCAAAACGCTCGTTGATCTCGGCGAGGCTGCCCGTCGGATCGAGATCGCCGAACAGGTCGGGCCTGATCCAGGATGCTACCGCTTCCGCCGCCAGCACGTTCAGCGGCACGGCGTTGAAGAAGTTCCACATGCCATGCACGTTCCCTTCGCGCACCGCCTTCAGCGGCGCAAGCGTGGGGGCCTTCACGGTCTCCTCGAGCGACCGACGCGCTTCCGCAGGATCGACGCCAGGGCCGATCGAGAAGGTGTAAGTCCCGCCGGGCGAGCCGGTGGCGATATAGACGTCCGGCTCCGCCGCGATGACATATTCCGCCGTAACCGGACCGCCCTGTGGCGGCAGGTTCTTGTCCGCGATGTTGCGTCCGCCGGCAAACGCAATCAATTCGCCGAGGCTGGTTCGACCGTATGCCCAACTGCCGCGCGTTGCGCTCGGGAAGGCATCCATTAGCACCAGCGGCCCATCCTCGCCTTTCCCCGTCGCTCCCGCTCTGATGCGCTGCACCCGTTTTTCGAAAAGCTGGGCATAATCTTCAGCCTGCTGATCACACTCCAGGATGCGACCAAGGAGGCGGATGTCCCGCGGGGTGCTCTTCAGTGGATCGACATTGAAATCGACGACGATGACAGGCACGCCGGTCAATTGGAGATAGTCGATGGCACGCTTTCCTTGCTCGCCCTCTGCCTGCCACATGCCCATGACCGCCAGGTCGGCCTCCAACGAGAGGGCAGCTTCGAAGTTCATACCATCCGCCAGGCCGTTGCTGACAAGCGGGACTTCGTTGAGGGCGGGAAACTTGCCGCGGAAGGCATCATAGATGAACGGATTGTCCGTTTTCATGTCCGTCGCCCAGCCGGCCAGCAGGCTGACCGGATCCGGATGGATCAGCGACAGCGCGACAAGATTGAAACCCGTGCCGAGGATGATCGACTTCGGCTTTTTGGGTATCGTGACGGTCCGCCCGACGGCATCGATCACGGTCAGCGGCCATCGCGTCTCAGCCTTCAGCAGAGCCGGCGCACAGAGCGTCGCAGACGCCGCGGCGAGAAAGCCACGCCTTGTGATGGTGAGGCAGGTCATTGCATATTCCTTTGACTGGGAAGGGCGCAAAGCTTGCCGCAGCTCTGGACGCCAGGCAGCATGTAGCGCAGGCAGCATATCTTCCGGCGAGCGACGCGCTCTCCGTCTTCCTCGACATATCGCAGGCTGCCGCAAAGTGGGTTGACGCCGCCATCGGGCAGACAGCCGCGCACAAAGACGGTGAGATCCGGGCCTTCCGGCGGCAGGGTCAACCGCAGCACGTAGTCGAGATACACCGCGGCATTGTTCCAGCACAGCTTGGCCGAAACACCGCAGGCGGTGAGCCTCCTGATCGCTTCCGGAAGGTGTTCCTCCAGCAACGGGCCAATCGCCTCAAAGCCGTCTTCCTCGCCGTTCCGGGCATTCCGGCCCCGGTGCGGCACGCCGAACGCCCGCGGCAGGCCATTATCCTGCAAAGCAATCGTCATGTCGTCAAAAGCGACCGGCAGCTCCTGTGCGGCGAGACGGCGAGCCAGCACATAGGGAATGGAGAGAGCGGAGAAGTAATACAGCGACCACATCGACACGACCGCACGCCGGTCACTGTCGCCACAGGCCGTGGCATAGCGACCGATCGCCTGCTCGAACCCGCCATTTCCGAAGAACGACGGCAGCGGCACGCCGTCGGGCAGATCGGCGGAAAGAGCCATTTTCTCGCTGCACCATGCATGCTCGCCGGCAAAAGCCGGCGAGAGGACCGAGGCACTGGCGCCCGGAGCAGCGATATGGTGCCCAGCACTCGCCATCAGCTCACCACGTATAACGCAGGCTGCCGATCACGGTGCGACCCTGATCGCGATAGCAGAAGCCAGCCGAGCAGATGGGCTCGCGGCGGTCGAAGAGGTTGGTGGCATTCACCTGCAGGCTCAGGCCCTCGTATTTCTTATCGAGCGCCGCAAAATCGTAGCTGACAGCGGCGTCGAAGAGGACGCGCGACCCGTTCTGGGCGGTGTTGGTGTCGCTCGTATAGCTCTTGCCGAGATACCGCGATCCGAAACCGATACCGAGACCGTAGATCGGGCTACTCTCCCGGAATGTATAATTCGCCCAGAGCCCAGCCATGTGCCTCGGAACCGATGAGACGGAATTGCCTACAGTCCCGGTCGTTCCTTCCAGGATCTCGGTATCGGTGTAGGTATAAGACGCAACCAGCGACAGGCCATTATCGAGGCTCGTGTTCGCTTCGAGCTCCAATCCACGAGAGCGAATCTTGCCGCGCTGCACCTGAATGTTCGCCGGTCCGGTCGGCAGATTCACGACCTCGTAGTAAAGGCTATTCTTCTGGTCGATATTGAACAGCGCCGCCGTGAGCAGCGTATTGCTGTTCGGAAGGAGGTACTTGACCCCTATCTCTTCCTGGTCGCTTTCCGTCGGTTTAAAGGGCTGGTCTGTCTCCTGGTTGATGCCCGCATTGGGTGAGAAGGCGGTGGAGTAGCTGGCATAAGGTACGACGCCGAAATCTGTCTCGTAGCCTAGACCGATGCGGCCGGAGAATGCCTTGTCCCTCTGCGAAATGGTCGTCAAGGCGTTCGTGCTGAGGTCGGTATTGTCGGTGTCCGTCGAAACCCAATCGTAGCGACCTCCGAGGGTCAGTATCCATGCGTCATAGCGGATCTGGTCCTGCAAATAGGTGCCGACTTGCCATTGGTCCTGGACGGTACGCGTGTCGAAATCGATCGGCGCAACGAAAGCCCCTGCCGTCGGATTGTTGGTGTCGAGCGGCGGCGACACGCCGCGGCCATCGAGCGAACGCCAGCGCAGCTTTGTCAGGTCCAGACCCGCAAGCAGCGTATGGTCGACGGCGCCGATCTCGAACTGCGCTTCTAGCTGGTTGTCGATAACGAAGGCCGTCAGCCGCTCGTCGAACGTTCCGGCGCTGCGATCGAGGAGACTTGGATCGATCTCATTGGGGGCGTAGGCGAAGGCCCAGTCGGCGTCGATATTGAGCGTCGATGCACGGGCGTTTTGGCGGAATACGAAGACATCGTTCAGCCGATGCTCGAATTCATAGCCGATGCGGGCCTGGTTTTGGACTGAATCGTTGAAGGCCGGATTGCCTGCGAAAAAGTCCGTTACGTTGCCGGCAGGGTCGTTGTAATAGGCCGCGGTGCCGCCGGTCTTCGTTCGGGAGTATTCGCCGAGAATGGTGAGCCTCGTGTCTTCGTCCGGCTTCCACATGAAGGCTGGCGCGATATAGATGCGGTCGTCGGGAACGCTGATCTGCTCGGTATTGGCATCGCGGTAGAGGCCAGTCAGACGATAGTAGAAGGGATCCGTATTGTTGACGGGGCCTGAAACGTCGAACTGGGTTTGATAACGCTGTTCAGTGCCGTACTGCAGCTGAACTTCATGAAATGGCTCTTCCGTCGGCCGTTTGGTGATGAGGTTGAAAAGACCACCGGCACCTGTTGCCCCATAAAGCGCGGAGGAGGGACCACGAAGGATGGAGACTCCTTCAAGCCCGTAGGGCTCGGTCTTGAAGAGCGATGAGCCTGCGCCTGGCTGACGGAGGTTGTCGCGGAAAATCCCGGTATAGGTCACGTCGAAACCGCGTACCGAGAACGAATCGAAACGCGGATCGAAGCCATAGGCGCCGACGCGTGTG
Source organism: Rhizobium sp. BK661 (assembly GCF_024808825.1). NCBI lineage: Bacteria > Pseudomonadati > Pseudomonadota > Alphaproteobacteria > Hyphomicrobiales > Rhizobiaceae > Rhizobium > Rhizobium sp. BK661. The sequence continues at coordinate 427,054 of NZ_JANTYT010000001.1, forward strand.
CCGGGTGTGTAGGCAACGGTATCGAGCAACGTCTGCGGATTGCGATCCTTCAACTGCTGTTCGGTCACCGACGAAATCGATTGTGGCACCTCGATAAAGGGTGTGTCGGTCTTCGTGCCCGTGGCGCTGCTCTTGCCGACATATCCCTCTGCCTGGATCACGCCGCCGCTGCCGCCATTGACAATGATGTCTTCCAGAACCGTCGCACCGTCCTGCTGCTTTCCCGTCGCGTCCTGTGCTGCGACTGGCGTGAGAAGATGAACGAGCGCCATGCCGGCCAATGCCGACGTTGAAAGGATTCGAGAGGAAAATCGGAGACTATTCATTGGCTTATCACACCGGGAATGTGCATAGAGAAAAATATGTGGAGTGTAATAGTCAAGAAATTGTCCGAAGAAAACCCTATTTTATGATTAAATTACTCCACTTTTTAATCAGCATGATTTTAATCAGCATGATAAAGTGAGCGCATCCAATCAGGCTTGTGCCTCCGACAACAGCCACCGACGGAAGGCAGCTGCAGCCGGCCGCTCCAGCGCAAGGCCCGGATAGACGAGATGAAAGGCAAGCCGGCTTGCAATGCCGATCGGGAAGGGCGTGACCACTGCGCCTTCTTTCAGGTCTCGTTCCAGAAACGAGCGTCGCATCAAGGCAAAGCCCAGCCCGGCCTTCATCGCGTCATAGGCTCCGTTGCCATGCATGAAGACCGGCCCGCGCGAGGGGTCGACTCCGGTCGCGCCGGCTGCTTCCAGCCAGAGCTGCCAGTCATGGCGATAGACATCATGGATCAGCTGGAAACCAGAGAGGGCGCCCGCGGACGGATTGGGCCCCAGTTCTGTGGCGAGCTTTGGCGTGCAGACCGGCACCAGTTCGTCATCGACAAGCCGTTCGCTGATCAGGTTATCATATCCGCCGAGGCCGTGGCGGATCGCGAGGTCGATCCCGTCACGCTGAAAGTCGAGGACGCGGTGTGATGCGCTGATGCGGACGTCGATTTCAGGGTGCATAGCCTCGAAACGTCCAAGGCGCGGCACCAGCCAGTAGGTTGCAAATCCCGCCGTGCAGGTGACATTGAGGACGGCGCCGCGTCCACGCGCCGTGATCGCCGCCGTCGCTTCCCGAACCAGACGAAATGCCGCCCTCAGGGTCGAGAAATAGTCCGCACCCTCCACCGTCAAGGCGAGCGCCCGCGTCTTGCGCTCGAAGAGCTTGATGCCAAGCGACGCCTCCAGGTCGCGAATCTGCAGGCTGACGGCGCCTGGTGTGACGTTCAGCTCCTTTGCCGCCAGCGTCATGCTGAGATGCCGGGCGGCAGCCTCGAAGGCCCGAAGCGCTGAAAGCGAGGGGAGATAATCACTCATGGTTTAGCTCAGCTATATCATGTATCGAGAAAGACTCGTTTGTCTCATGCCAGGAATGGCAATAATATCAGCAGGAAAGCCATCGCAAAAGCCGTTTCCGGCTGAATGAAGAGCGAGAATAAATCGAGAAAACCGCTCTTAGATCGCGCAACAATCGGGTGGTGGCCGTTGGCGATGGCATATATGCCGTAGCAGACTGACTTTGGGAGTAGATGATGCAGCAGAAACAGATGGGTTTTTCCGAATGGGGGATGTTGCTGGTGCTTTCCCTCTTGTGGGGCGGCTCCTTCCTCTTCAACGGCATTCTGGTGAAGACCCTGCCGCCGTTCACGATCGTCACGGGCCGGGTCCTGATCGCCGCGCTGGCGTTGAACATGATCGTCCGTGCAACCGGCCATACCATGCCGCGTGACGGCAAATCCTGGGCGGCGTTCTTCGGCATGGGCATCCTGAACAATATGATCCCCTTCTGCCTGATTGTCTGGGGCCAGACGCATATCGCAAGCGGTCTCGCTTCCATCCTGAACGCCACCACGCCGCTCTTCGGCGTCGTTGTCGCGCATTTCCTGACCGCGGACGAAAAGATGACCGGCAATCGCCTGCTTGGCGTTCTCGTCGGATTTGCCGGCGTCGCCTACATGATTGGCTTCGACGTTTTGCGTGATCTCGGCTCGAACGTGCTGGCGCAGCTGGCGGTGCTCGCTGCTGCTCTGTCCTATGCCTTTGCCGGGATTTTCGGCCGCCGCTTCCGCCAAATGGGCATGGCGCCGCTCATTCCCGCCGCAGGGCAGGTCACCGCCTCCACGGTCCTGATGCTGCCGATCGCGCTCATCGTTGACCAACCTTGGACACTAGCCGCCCCGTCAGTCGAGACTTGGCTGGCGCTGCTGGGTCTGGCCCTGCTATCGACCGCGATCGCCTACGTGCTGTTCTTCCGCATCCTTGCGACGGCAGGGGCAACGAATCTGATGCTGGTGACCTTCCTGATCCCGGTCAGCGCCATCCTGCTCGGCGCGGCCATCCTCGGCGAACAGCTGCAGTCCAAGCATCTGATCGGTATGGCGATGATCGCGATCGGCCTTGCGGCGATCGATGGGCGGTTGTTCTCCCGTTGGCGCGGGCGGGTGGCGTGACGGGTGAAGATTGCAAACCCGCAGGGTATGGCTACTATCCCGAAGACCGCAATTTCGGGCGTCGAGATGAAGCAGCAGGCAGGCAATACGATCAGGATCGAGCGGGCGTCGAGCGATAATATCGACGCGTGGGCGAAGCTTCGCGCAGCCTTATGGTCGGACCAGTCGATGGAGGAGCATTCCCGGGACCTGCGGCGGCTGCTCGATGATGACGCTGCCGATTTCCGCGGTTTTCTGGCCTTTCGGCCGGATGGCGAGGCGGTCGGCTTCGCCGAAGCATGCTTGCGGCGTGACTACGTTAACGGCTGCAGATCGTCGCCGGTTCTCTTCCTCGAGGGCATCCATGTCGAACCGGCGTTTCGGCGGGGCGGCATCGGGCGGGCTTTGCTTGAGGCCGTGCGCGCCTTCGGCAAGGCGTCAGGCTGTACGGAATTTGCGTCGGATGCGCTTTTGGACAATGTCGACAGCCACCGCTTCCACGCTGCCCTCGGCTTCGAGGAAACTCAGCGCGTCGTCTATTTCAGACAGCCGCTCTAGCAGGCCAGATCGGCGACGACGGAATCGAGGATCAGCATGCCCGACGGCGTGCAGCGAAGCCGGGAATTGCCGATCCGCTCGATGAAGCCGTGCTCCAGCAGGAACTCCTCCCGCTTCGGGTCGAGATCGCGGCCCGAAAGCTGCTGCCAGCGGGCGAGATCGACGCCTTCCTTCAGGCGCAGCCCCATCAGCAGCAGTTCGTCCGCCTGCTCCTCGTAACCGAGTTGTTCCTGGTCGATCATCCCATGGCCGTCGCGCTCGACAAGATCGAGCCAGCTTTCAGGCTTGCGTTCGGTCGCGGTTGCGATCTTCATGGAGCCGCGTGTCAGTCGTCCGTGGGCGCCGGGGCCGATGCCGGCATATTCGCCATAGCGCCAATAGGTGAGGTTATGGCGGCTCTCGGCACCTGGGCGGGCGTGGTTGGAGACCTCGTAGGCAGGCAGCCCTTCGCGGGCCGTGATCTCCTGGGTCGCCTCGTAGAGCAGAGCCGACTGATCGCCATCCGGAACGATAAGCTTGCCGGCCTTGTGAAGGCCGAAGAAGGGCGTGCCCTCTTCGATCGTCAGCTGATAGAGCGAGAGATGGTCGACCGCGTAGGAGATCGCCTCCTTCAACTCGCGCTCCCACTCGTCGACCGTCTGGTTCGGGCGGGCATAGATCAGATCGAAGGACATGCGCGGGAAGATGTCGCGCGCGAGCTTGATCGCCTTCAGCGCATCGGCAACGTCGTGCAGTCGTCCGAGGAACTTCAGATCACGATCATTCAGCGCCTGGACGCCGAGCGAGACGCGGTTGACGCCGGCGGCGCGATAGCCGCGGAAACGCTCCGCTTCGACGCTGGAGGGGTTTGCCTCCATGGTGATCTCGATACCATCTGGCATATGCCAGTGCTTGCCGATGCCGTCGAGAATGGCCGCAACCGTCGAGGGGTTCATCAGCGAGGGCGTGCCGCCGCCGAGGAAGACGCTCGTCACCGTCTTCGGCCCGCTCAGTTGGCGCACCGTCGCCATCTCCTTCAGGAAAGCCGCGGTGAAGCGCTCCTGATCCACCGGCTGATGGCGGACATGGCTGTTGAAATCGCAGTAGGGGCACTTGGCGGCGCAGAACGGCCAATGCACGTAGACGCCGAAGCCGGGTTCACCGGTATCGGGCAAAAGAGCGGCATAGCGCGTCAGGTCAGGCTGTTCCAAAGTGTCCACGTTTGCCCTTAGGCTTCCAGGCAGGTTTCGACGAAAATCTTGAAGGCGCGGGCGCGGTGCGACAGGGCTTCTGCGTCGCCCGGCTTCCAGCCGTGCTTTTCTTCCGCGCTCATCTCGCCAAAGGTAGTGTCATAACCCTCGGGTTGAAAGACCGGATCGTAGCCGAAGCCCTGGCTGCCGCGCGGCGGCCAGACGACAGCGCCTTCGACTTCCCCACGAAACAGCTCGGTATGGCCATCTGGCCAGGCCAGGCAGAGCACGCTAACGAAGCGGGCGGCGCGTTGTTCAAGTTCGGAAGCGCCGGCCTTGTCCAGCGCCACCTCGACCTTTTCCATCGCCATCGCGAAGTCGCGGGTGCCATCCGGCTTTTCTGCCCAGTTGGCGGTGTAGACGCCCGGGTCGCCGCCGAGCGCATCGATAACGAGGCCGGAATCGTCAGACAACGCCGGCAGTCCGGAGGCTTCGGCAGAGGCGAGCGCCTTGATCTTTGCGTTTTCCTCGAAGGTGGTGCCCGTTTCGTCGGGCTCGACGAAGTTCAATTCGGCCGCCGACTTCGCGGTGAAGCCGAAGGGGCCGATCAGGTCCTGAATTTCCCGGATCTTACCGGCATTGTGGCTGGCAACGACGATGGTCTTGGTTTCGAGCTTGCGCATGATGGTCCTATTCGATGCCCCAGATGCGGGCTTCAGCGCATTCGAGGCTGTTGCCCGCCGGATCGCGGAAATAGATCGAGCGGCCGCCTTGCGGCCAGGTGACTCCGGATTCGATGGCAACGCCGTTGGACTTCAGCCGGGCCGCAATTGCATCGAGATTTTCCCCGGAGACACGGAAGCAAGCGTGTCCCGCGCCGGTCGTGCCATGCGGCGGCACCTGCAGGGAGCCGGGCGAGGGTGGCTTGATCGTTTCGTCAGGGTTGAAGATCAGCAATACACCGGCACCGCAGCGAAAGAAGACATGCCGGTTGCCGCCCCGCGAGATCTTCGAAAGGCCGAGGATGCCTTCATAGAAGGCTTCTGCCTTGTCGAGATCGTCAGCATAGAGCGCCGTTTCCAGCATGCCTTCCAGCATGTCGTTCATCCGGCGATTGCCTGCTTCTGCATTGCGACGAGTTCGGCGATACCTGCCTTGGCGAGCGTCATCAGCGAAGCGAACTCCTCGTCGGTGAAGGGCGTACCTTCTGCAGTGCCCTGGATTTCGACGATACCGCCGGTGCCGGTCATCACGAAGTTCGCGTCGGTCTCGGCCGAGGAGTCTTCGAGGTAGTCGAGATCGAGCACCGACTGGTTGGCGAAGATTCCGCACGAGATGGCAGCGACATGGTCCTTCAGCACCCGCTCGACCTTGAGCATGTTGCGGCTCTCCATCCACTTCAGGCAGTCGTGGAGCGCAATCCAGGCACCGGTGATCGATGCCGTGCGCGTGCCGCCGTCCGCCTGGATGACATCGCAGTCGAGCGTGATCTGGCGTTCGCCGAGTTCCTTGAGATCGACGACGGCGCGCAGCGACCGGCCGATCAGGCGCTGGATTTCCTGGGTGCGGCCACCCTGCTTGCCGGCCGCAGCCTCGCGCTTCATGCGGTCGCCGGTTGCGCGCGGCAGCATGCCGTATTCAGCCGTGACCCAGCCCTTGCCGGTGTTGCGCAGCCACGCCGGCGGCTTTTCCTCGACGCTAGCCGTGCACAGCACATGCGTATCGCCGAACTTCACCAGACAGGAGCCTTCTGCATGCTTGGAGAAATTGCGCTCGAAAGAGACCTTGCGCATCTGGTCGGTTTTTCTGCCTGAGGGCCGCATACTATTCTCCTAATCGTCATGCCGAAGACGCGAGCAGCCTTCGGATAGATCATGCGTGCTGTGGTGTTGAGAGCTTCTACGATTGGCAGCGCCCATTTGCAATTTCCCTTTTGCCGCTGCGGGGAGATTGGCTATATTTTGTCGGATCATCGTCAGCACGGGTACGCAAGGCTTCATGGAGTTCAGATCGACGTCGGTTTCAGATGCAGTGGCTGCGCTGGATGAACGCTCTAAGGAAATCTTTCGCCGCATTGTAGAGGGCTATCTGGAAACGGGTGAACCGCTCGGCTCCCGTAACCTTTCGCGCATCCTGCCGATGTCGCTGTCGCCGGCATCTGTGCGCAACGTCATGAGCGATCTGGAAGAACTTGGCCTCATCTATTCACCGCATGTCAGCGCCGGCCGTCTGCCGACGCAGATCGGCCTACGCTTCTTCGTCGACGCCTTCATGCAGGTAGGCGATCTCTCAGCCGAGGATCGCGCCAATATCGATCGGCAGGTGCGCGCCGAAAGTCGCGACAATCCGATGGAGTTGATGATGAACGAGGCGAGCCGCATGCTCTCGGGCATTTCGCGCGGCGCCGGACTGGTCATCACCTCGAAGAGCGATCCTGTTCTCAAGCATGTCGAATTCATCAGGCTTGAGCCGACCAAGGCGCTCGCGGTGCTCGTCGGCGATCACGACCAAGTGGAAAACCGGATCATCGAGCTTCCGGCAGGCGTCACGTCATCGCAATTGACCGAGGCCGCAAACTTTCTCAATGCGCACATGACCGGGCAGACGCTGCCGGAACTGCGCAATCAGTTGAGCCGACTGAAGGATGATGTGCGCCGCGAGCTAGACACGCTGTCGCAGGATCTCGTCGAGCGCGGCATCGCCGTCTGGTCCGGTAGCGCCGACGAAGGCAAGCCCGCGCAGCTCATCATTCGCGGCCGTGCCAATCTGCTGGCCGGTCTCGCCGGTGCCGACGATCTTGACCGTCTGCGCATGCTGTTCGACGATCTGGAGAAGAAAGACAGCTTGCTCGAGCTTCTGAACCTGGCCGAAAGCGGCCCCGGGGTGCGGATTTTCATCGGCTCGGAGAACAAGCTGTTCTCGCTCTCGGGCTCGTCGTTGATCGTCGCGCCCTACAGGGACGACGATGACCGCATTGTCGGCGCCGTCGGCGTCATAGGGCCGACGCGTCTCAACTACTCGCGCATCGTTCCGATGGTCGATTACACCGCTCAGCTGATGACGCGATTGTCGCGCGGCACGAAGTAGAAGGGCTACTCCGGCAGAGTGTCGCCCGATCCGCCCATCTCCGCCGGCATATCTTTGTATTTTGGCAGGCCATCACGGATGCGCAACACGCTTTCCTGATAGTTCACGTGCAACGCCGGGGCATAATCGAGATCGGGCAGAAGGGCTGCGTAAACGTCGGTGACGCCCCAGGTCGGGTGCTCCGTGTAGAGATGACCACCGCAGCGGTCGCAGAATTTCCGAACGCTGGTATCGGACCTCTGGTAGCCCTCGACGTGCTCTCCACCCTTGGTGACGTGGACCGCCTGGGGCTGCCAGAGCGTGAAAGCGTTGACCGGCCCGGCCGACCAATGCCGGCAGGAGGCGCAGTGGCAGTATCCCATTGCCACCGGTTCGCCGGTCGCAACAATCTCGACCGTGCCGCAGAAGCAGCGCCCGGTATAGCTTTTCTGATCGTTCATGGTAGCAGCTCCCTGACCCATGATGAGGCCGAAGCACTGAAGATTTAGGCGGCACTAAAATAAAAGAACTTTAGCGCGAGCAAGTCAAGCTGCCCCTCTCGCATCCCCCGCATCGGTTGCCTTACATCGCGCGCTTTTCGGTCACGCAGACTTGATTTTTGCCCGCCAAAGCTCGATATCGGGCACATCCTAAAAGACACCAATCACCGGAGAACGTCATGACTGACGAAACGACGAAGAACGGACCTGACGCAGCCGCGGCCGAAGCCGCAGCGGACGCCGCCGCAAACGTCGAGAACGAAGCCACGGTACAGCCCGATCCGCTGGAACTTCTGAGGACCGAGAATGCGGAGTTGCGCGACCGTTATCTTCGGCTTGCCGCCGAGATGGATAACCTGCGCCGTCGCACCGAGCGCGAAGTCAAGGACGCGAAGACCTACGCAGCCGCCGGCTTCGCCCGTGACATGCTGGCTGTTTCCGACAATCTGCGCCGCGCCATCGATGCTGTTCCGGAAGAAGCAAAGGCTGCTGCCGATGCTGGCCTGACAACGCTGATCGAAGGTGTCGAAATGACCGAGCGTTCGATGCTGTCGGCGCTCGAGCGTCATGGCGTCCGCAAGCTGGAGCCGGTCGGCCAGAAATTCGACCCGAACTTCCACCAGGCCATGTTCGAAGTGCCGAATGCCGAAGTACCGAACAACACCGTCGTTCAGGTCGTTCAGGCCGGCTACACGATTGGCGAGCGTGTCCTGCGTCCGGCCATGGTCGGTGTCGCCAAGGGCGGCCCGAAGCTCGTCGAACCCGAAACCAATTCGGTTTTTGACCAGAAGGACGCCTGATCCGATCGACCCGCTTCCGCGGGCCTGATCTCTCAGGCGCCCTAAAACGCACTAGGCATCAGATGCGGGCGAAGCGCTCGATCAGCAGATCGAAGAAGCCGTCCGCATCGACATCGCGCATGACTTGAACATTGCGCTTGCGATCCGTCACGTGCCACCAGTCGACAACGGTCATGCCGACCGTCAGTTCCGACTTAACTTCGATCTCGACATTGCAGGTCCGCCCCTTGAAAAGCTCGGGCTTCAAGAGATAGGCGATTACGGTCGGATCGTGCAGCGGGCCGCCGTCCGAGCCATACTTTTCGACATCGAAGCGCTCGAAGAATTCCAGCATCTCGACCATGGCGATGGCCGGGCGCGTGCCGAGATCGGCCATGCGCTTGACGCGGTCCTGGCGGGTCAGGAGCTTGTGCGTGACGTCGAGCGGCATCATCACGATCGGTATGCCGGAGCGAAGGACGATGTCGGCGGCCTCGGGGTCCACGTAGATGTTGAACTCGGCGGCCGGCGTAATGTTGCCGCCTTCAAAGAAGCCGCCGCCCATCATGACGAGTTCACGGACACGCGGGACGATGTCGGGCGCTTTCTGGAAGGCCAAGCCGATGTTGGTCAGCGGCCCAAGCGTACAGAGCGTCACGGTGCCTTGCGGCTCGCTGCGCAGCGTGTCGATGATGAAGTCCACGGAATGCTGCGGCTGCAGAGCCATGGTCGGCTCGTCAAGGACAGGACCGTCGAGTCCCGTCTTGCCGTGGACGTGCTCCGCAGTGACGAGCTTGCGCGCGATCGGCTTGTCGGCGCCGGCAAAGACCTTCGTATCGGTACGGCCGCAGAGCTCGCAGACAATGCGCGCGTTGCGGCTCGTATAGGACAGCGGAACGTTGCCGGCGACCGTAGTGATCCCCAGCACCTGAAGTTCTTCCGGGCTGCCGAATGCCAGCATGATGGCCGCGGCGTCGTCCTGACCGGGGTCAGTGTCGATAATGATCTTCCTAGGGTCCGCCATTCCGGTCGTTCCATCCTCATGGTGCGCGTCTTCGTTGCATGCACCGTTTGTTTATGCTTCCGTCGCAAATCGGCACAGCCGCCGCGGGCACGTTTTGATGCGAGGCGGCGCTTGCTTTGTCAAGGTCGGACCGTTGCGGGGCTTTCCAAGTGCGAGCGCGACATCCGCCTTGCGCCTGCGCCTGTCAGTTCCCATATTGGAAACATTCGGATGCTGTATTCAGGTCCGGCAAGGTCGCTTGAATCAAGGACTTGAAGACGATGAGCCGCATGACGCCTTTCGCAAGCCCGCTACTCCTGGGCTTTGACGCCATGGAAAAGACGCTGGAGCGCCTTTCCAAGGCCAGCGACGGATATCCCCCCTACAATATCGAGCGAGTTGCCGCCGACCGTGCTTCCGGCGATCCGGAGAGGTTGCGCATAACCCTGGCCGTCGCCGGCTTCAGCGAAGAAGAATTAGACGTTTCGGTCGAGGAGAATCAGCTTTCAATTCGCGGTCGCCAGGTCGAGCAGGGGGAGCGGGATTACCTGTATCGCGGCATCGCCGCACGCCAGTTCCAGCGGACTTTCGTTCTGGCCGACGGGATGCAGGTTTTGGGCGCTTGCCTGAAGAACGGATTGCTCTCGGTGGATCTCATCCGCCCGGAGCCCAGCCGTATGGTGAAGAAAATTAACATTTCGGTCTCACAGTAGGACAACGGCGCATGTTGAGCCGTTGGTCCCTTCTCTTGGAGGTACAGGAATGTTGATGAAAGAAGCCAATTCGCACCTGACCAAAACCGAACTTGCCGGTATCGGCAACGGCGAGGTCGCCTATATCCGCAAGATGCGCAACGAAGAAGTTGCCAAGTGCTTCCCGGAAGCGCCCGACATCGATCCGAGCGTTGACCTTTGGGCGCTATTCGGCGCCGATGGCACGCCGATCCTGTTGACTGACAATCGTTCCAGCACCTTCTTCAAGGCAGCCGAGGATGAACTGAAAACGGTGAGCCTGCACTAAGGCAGGCTCAGACGCGCTTGAATGTGAGATAGGCGGAAGATCTGCCTTCGCGCCGTGCCTTGGCCTCGTAGCGTGTGCTCGGCCAACCCTCGTAGGGCTTCAGCCAATCTGCTGCATCCTGTGCAAGCCAGTCGAAGCCGCCATGGTCGCGGCACTTCAGAAGCGTCCAGTTGACGTAGGTATCGATGTCCGAGGCGAAGCAGAACAGCCCGCCCGGCTTTAGCACGCGGTGGAAGCGGTCGAGATTGGTTTTCGACACGAAGCGGCGCTTCCAATGCTTCCGCTTTGGCCACGGATCCGGGTAGAGCAGGTCGATCTGGTCGATCGAGGCGTCCGGCAACCAATCCAGCAATTGCGTCGCATCGTCGTTGTAGACGCGGACATTCCTGGCGTCCGCCTTGTCGACGTTCGTCAGCAGCTTCTGCATGGAATTGATGAAGGGCTCGACACCGATGAAGCCGGTGGACGGCATCTCGACGGCGCGATGAATCAGATGCTCGCCGCCGCCAAAGCCGATTTCCAGGCGCAGCCTTTGGGTCGGCGTCGGAAATAGAGTGTTCAGCGGCTCGGGCGGAGCCGCTGAAAGGTCGATAAGGAACGTCGGAAGCAGGGTGTTCAGTCGCTCTGCCTGATGTTCGCGCAGAGCCTTTCCCTTGCGGCGACCGAAGAAGGCTTCGGTCGCGCGTCCGCGACGTTCCATGTCGGTCATGCTGCTTCCTTGACCTTGACGGCGTCCTTGAGCGCCTTGACGAGATCAGTGCGCTCCCAGGAGAACGAGCCGTCGCGGCCAGCCTTGCGGCCGAAGTGGCCGTAGGCCGAGGTCTTGGCATAGATCGGCTTGTTGAGGTCGAGGTGACGGCGGATGCCGGTCGGCGACAGGTCCATGTTCTTGCGGATCGCAGCTTCGACCATGTCTTCCGTCACGCCCTTGCCGGTACCGTGCAGGTCGACGTAAATCGACAGCGGCTGCGCGACGCCAATGGCGTAGGAGAGCTGGATCGTGCAGCGGTCGGAGAGGCCGGCGGCAACGACGTTTTTCGCGAGGTAGCGAGCAGCGTAGGCAGCCGAACGGTCGACCTTGGTCGTGTCCTTACCGGAGAACGCGCCGCCGCCGTGCGGAGCAGCGCCGCCGTAGGTGTCGACAATGATCTTGCGGCCGGTCAGGCCGGCATCGCCGTCCGGGCCGCCGATGACGAACTTGCCGGTCGGATTGATGTACCACTTGCAATCGTCGGCGATCGGCAGGTCGCCGAGAGCTTCACGGATGTAGGGTTCGACAACCGCGCGCACCTTCTTCGAGTCCCAGCTTTCGTCGAGATGCTGGGTGGAAAGGACGATCGACGTGACTTCGGTGGGCTTGCCGTTGACGTAACGCACGGTCACCTGGCTCTTGGCGTCAGGGCCGAGCTTCGCGACGTCGCCGTCGCCCTTCTTGCGGGCGGTAGCAAGGAGCTGCAGGATCTTGTGGGAGTAATAGATCGGCGCCGGCATGAGGTCAGGCGTTTCCTTGCAGGCGTAGCCGAACATGATGCCCTGGTCGCCGGCACCTTCGTCGCCCTGCTGGTCGGCAGCACTGTCGACGCCCTGGGCAATGTCGGCGGACTGCGAGTGCAGAAGCACGTCGATCTTAGCCGTCTTCCAGTGGAAGCCGTCCTGCTCGTACCCGATGTCCTTGATGGCGCGGCGGGCAGCAGCCTTGAACTTCGAAGGGTTGATGACGTCGTTGCCGTCCTTGTCCTTCTTCATCAGGCTCGGCGGCAGGCGCACTTCACCGGCGATCACGACGCGGTTGGTGGTTGCCAGCGTCTCGCAGGCAATGCGCACGCCCCAAGGGTTGACGCCGGTCTTGGCGGCTTCGCGGTAGACCAGATCCACGATCTCGTCGGAGATCCGGTCACACACCTTGTCCGGGTGACCTTCGGCAACTGACTCGCTGGTGAAAAGGTAATTGGCGCGCATTCCGGGATTCCCCTCAAAGAACAAAAGCTGCGTAGTAGGTACTCAGTTCGCGCGGGAAAAACAAGCGTAGAAGGACATAAATATATCTTTATATCTGCGACTAAGTGGCAATTTGTGCCCAAAAAACGCCAAAAAGCGGCCGCTGTGGCCGCTTTCACTCTTGCTCCAAATTTTCAGTGGCTATTATTCGCTGTCTGCTTCGGCCGCGAGCGCCTTGACCAATTCCACGACCTTGCGGCGAACCTTGGGGTCGGTGATCTTCACAAAGGCGCGGTTGAGCTGCAGTCCTTCGGACGACGAAAGAAAGTCGACCACATAGTTGGAGCTGGAGGCTTCCGCCATGCCGGACAGTCCGGAGGACTGTTCGCCGGGGGCATCTTCAAAGAAGAAGGAGACCGGGACGTTCAGAATGCTGGAGATGTTCTGGAGACGGCTGGCACCGACGCGGTTGGTGCCCTTTTCGTATTTCTGGATCTGCTGAAAGGTGATGCCGAGGCTCTCCCCGAGCTTTTCCTGGCTCATTCCGAGCATCGTTCTGCGAAGGCGAATGCGACTACCTACATGGACGTCGATGGGGTTCGGCCGCTTCTTGTTCTCAATCATGGTCCTGCCCTAACAATAATTTTCAACCTTGTTTAAACCGGCATGCCCAAACCCACCCCAAAACGCCACGTTGCAAAGTCTTGCTTAACCACCTTGAAACATACGCTAAGAACGCCGATCCCAACCACTATGCAATTTTAGGGGTTTTCGGTCAATTCTGCTTGAAAACAAAACCAAAGCGAGAAACGATAGCAATTACAAACAGAAGTATTTCCAGCAACCAGAAGTAAGTTTGGCGTGGATAGCCCGCAGGACGATGCGCGTCGAAGCTCGTGATAGTTGCATCGACGAAGCCCGTTTCATTGAGATCAAGACCAGTAATGACTTCGCCGCGAGCGTTCACGAGGGCCGAAATGCCGCTGTTACCATTACGAATCAGCGGCAGCCCGGTCTCCACGGCACGCAGCCTGGCCTGCTGGAAGTGCTGGTAGGGTCCAGGTGTAGCGCCGAACCAGGCATCGTTCGTGACGTTGAGGATGGCATTGGCGGCACCAAGGTCGCCCGTCATCTCGTCAGGGAAAATGATCTCGTAGCAGACGAGCGGATAGAATTTGATCCCGGTCGGCAAGGCCAGCAGCTGGCGGCTGGCGGCGGGCGAGAAGCCACCCGGCATCTCGACCACGTTCTGGATGCCGAAATCGTCGAGGACGCTCTCGAACGGTACGTATTCGCCGAACGGCACAAGATGCACCTTGTCGGCGGCGCCAACGATCTGTCCCCGGCCATCGATGACGTAGATCGAATTGTAGTAGCGCGGCGGATTGCCGGGCCCGGTATCCTCCACCCGAACGGCGCCAGCGATCAGGATCTGGTTGTCGTCGAGCGTATCGGCGATCCGGCTGAGTGCATCCTGATTGTCGGTGAGTATGAAGGGAATGGCCGTCTCCGGCCAAACGATGATGTCGGGCTTCCGGCCGCCATCCTTCGGGGGCTCTGCCGAGAGCTTCAGGTGTTTCTCGAAGATGGCGGCGCGGTCGCCGTCGGTGTCCATCTTCGCGGTCTGCTCGATCATCGGCTGAACGAGGCGGATGATAGGGCTTTTGGCGTCCGCCGCTGGTGTCGGCTGCGGGCCATAAAGGATATAGGCGCCGTAGCCGATATGCGCAGCGAACAGCAGAGCCGCCAGGGAGAGACCGAGCTTGGTGCCCTGGCGGGTGCCGAGCAGTGCGGGCGCGGCGAAGACGAAGACCGACAGTGATGTGATACCCATGATGCCGATGACATGCGCCGATTGCATCATGAGGGGCACGGGCGTCATGCCGTAGCCGACCGCGTTCCAGGGAAAGCCGGTGAAAAGCACGCTCCTCAGCCATTCGAGCAATCCGAAGCTCGCAGCAAGTGCCGCAATCCGCCCCATGCCATCGGACCACAGGGTCCGTGCCAGCGCGGCGGCAATTCCGTAATAGATGGCGAGCACCGCAGGCAGGCCGAAGATCGCCAGCGGCAGCGCCCATGCAAAAGCCTCCGCGTCGATCATCAGGGCGTGGCCAAGCCACCAGAGGCCGGCAATGAAATAGCCGAACCCGAAGAGCCAGCCGACAGCGAAGGAAGGCCATAGACGGCCTATCCACCCGCTTTCAGGAGCAGCCGCCGAACCGTCGATCAGCCAGACAAGGAGCGTGAACGACACGAACATCGCGGCAAAGAAGCCAAATGGCGGGAGGGCCAAAACACCGACGGCGCCTGCAAGGATTGCCACTGCAACCCTTTTGAACCCCCAGGCCAGGATAACCCTGTCTGCAAGCCGCTCCATGCGCACTCCCGTCAAGCCGCGAATCAACCCGACCGCAGTGTTTCAAAAAAGCCGCCGTTTGTCGTGCTTTGCGGCAATCAGTTTGTCGTGGGGACGTCCGTCTGCCGCTCTTCGCCCTGGTCCGAGCCGGCTGTGCCGTCACCATCGAGCTTGGCGCGGCGACGAATGGCCTGGCGCTTGCGGGTAATCCTCACGCGCTTGATGCGACGCGGATCGGCATCGAGGATGTGGAACTCGAAACCGGGCAGGGCCTGCACCACCTCGCCCCGCACCGGAATGCGTCCAAGCTCGGAGAAGATCAGGCCGCCCAGCGTGTCGACTTCGTCGACCTGCTCGGTGATGTCGAAGTCCGGTCCGATCGCCTCGGCGATCTCCTCCAGTTCGACACGCGCATCCGCGACGAAGACGTCTTCCGACACCCGCTTGAACATCACCTCTTCGTCGTCGTGTTCGTCATCGATGTCGCCGACGACCATCTCGACGATGTCCTCGTGCGACGCCAGGCCGTCAGTGCCGCCATATTCGTCGATGACGAGCGCCATCTGCGTGCGGTTCACCTGCATGCGGCGAAGCAGATCCGACGCGAGCATGGATGGCGGGACGAAGAGGATCTTGCGGATGATCCCGGCCTCCGACAGGGTCTTCTGCAGGTCGACGCGGCTGAGATCGAAATTCGCCTTCACGGAGCGGGTCGGCTTCTGCAGATGTTCGGGGGAAACGTCCACGAGAGGCGTCGCCGGCTTGATGGCCCTGGCGCTACCGCGGCGCTTGTTCCGCGCCTGCTTGGCGACGTAGGAGAGGAGATCACGGATATGCACCATGCCGCGCGGGTCGTCGAGCGTATCGGCATAGACGGGCATACGCGAACGACCGGATTCCTCGAACAGGATCATCAACTCGCCGATGGTGATGTTCTGATCGACGGCTTCGATATCGGCACGGGGGACCATAACATCGGCAACGCGCACTTCGCGGAAGCGCAGAATGTTATGCAGCATCGCCCGCTCATCGGGCGAAAAGACGTCTCCGACCGCAGCGTCGGTCATCAAAGCATCCGCAATATCTTCGCGAAGGCGTGAGTTTTGCTGCGGTCTTAAGATACGCGCCGCACGCGACCAGAAGGATTGGGATCGTCCAGACTGCCTACTACTGCCACCCTCGTCGGAGGAGGATGATTGATCGGCGTCCTTGGCCTCGGCGGCCGGTCTCGTCGTAAAGTCGCTCATGGTTCCATTTTAAGGTCTTGACCCTCGTATGGGTCAGATAGGCCGAGTACCGCCAAAATGCGAGTCTCCAGCCCCTCCATTATTTCGGCTTCAGCGTCATTATTATGGTCGTAGCCGAAGAGATGCAAGAATCCATGCACGATCAGATGCGTCAGGTGGTCGTCAAAGCGCTTCTCGAGCTCGATTGCCTCCCGCTCCACGGTCTCTCTTGCGATGATGATGTCGCCTAGCATCGGACCTGGCACCTTGCCCGGCGTGACGGGAAAGGCGGGAAAGGAAAGCACGTTGGTCGGCTTGTCCTTGCCGCGCCACTCGGCATTGATGTCCTGGATCGAGGCGTCGTCCGTGAAGACCAGCGAAACCTCGGGCACCATTTTCGGAAATGGCTGTTTGACCGTCTCGCGCAGATAGTTGGCGGCCGTTTCAAGCACCCGGTCCGCCAATGCATGCAACGCATCTTCGGAGGGCCAATTGCCCTCCTCGACGCTAATCTGGATATCGAGTTCCGCCATCAGTCCTGCCGGCTAACCTCTTCGGTTTCCGTTGCATAGGTGGAATCGTAGGCTCTGACTATGCGCCCGACAAGCGGATGGCGCACCACGTCGGTATCCTTGAAGCGGACAATCGAGATGCCCTCGACGCCGTTCAGCAGTTGAAGAGCCTCCACCAGTCCCGACTTGACACCGCGCGGCAGGTCGATCTGGCTCGGGTCGCCGGTGACGATCATACGTGAGTTCTCACCAAGACGCGTTAGGAACATCTTCATCTGCATCGAGGTCGTGTTCTGCGCCTCGTCGAGGATGACGGCGGCGTTCGCGAGCGTCCGACCGCGCATGAAGGCGAGCGGCGCGATTTCGATAACGCCTGCGGTGATCGCACGATCGACCTTGTCGGCCGGCATCATGTCGTAAAGCGCGTCATAGAGCGGGCGAAGGTAGGGATCGACCTTTTCCTTCATATCGCCGGGCAAGAAGCCGAGGCGCTCGCCGGCTTCCACGGCCGGGCGGGAAAGGATGATCTTCTCGACCATGCCACGTTCAAGAAGCTGGGCGGCATGGGCGACGGCGAGATAGGTCTTGCCGGTACCTGCGGGTCCACAACCGAAAACCAGTTCGGCTCGCTCCAGTGCCCTGAGATAGGCGTCCTGGGTCGGAGTCCGGGCAATGATGGTCTTCTTGCGCGTGGAAACCTGTGCCATGGTCAGCTTGGCCTTGCGCTCCATGGTTGGCAGGCTCAGCTGATCGTCCGCCGCGACCGCCATGCGGATCGCGCCTTCAACGTCGGATCGCTCCACGCTGCCGCCTTTCTGGAGTTTCTCATAGAGATAGTCGAGGGTGCGCCGCGCCTGGTTGGTAGCGACGATGTCCCCTGATATAACGACGGAATTGCCCCGCGCTCGAGCGTCGATGTGCAGACGCTCTTCAAGCAGCTTGAGGTTCTGGTCAAACTGACCGAACAATTCGCTGGCGAACCGATTGTTCTCGAACGTCAGAATAAAGTGATTGGCGTCGCTCGCAATGCGTGGGTGGCGCGGTGAAGAAGAAACCAATTCTTGTCCGTTCAAGCGGTCGAGCTCCTAGGGTTTAAACCTCAGCCTCTGCTATCTCGGCAAACAGGCTGTTGGTTCCGGTTCCGGTGATTCGCACATTAATAATGTCACCGATTTGCAATGCTTTTGCATCAACATTCACGGACTGAAGCCAGGGAGAACGGCCTATAAGCTGTCCTGGCATACGACCGGGCTTTTCAAGCAACAGTTCGATCGTTTTCCCGACACAGGATTCGGCAAATTCCTGCTGTTGCTTCAGGAGAAGCGCCTGCAGGCATTCAAGCCGTTCTGCCTTGATCTCTTCCGGCACCTGGTCCTTCAGCTCCGCACCGGGCGTGCCCGGCCGTGTCGAGTACTTGAAGGAGAAGGC
This sequence comes from Rhizobium sp. BK661, assembly GCF_024808825.1. Classification (NCBI taxonomy): domain Bacteria; kingdom Pseudomonadati; phylum Pseudomonadota; class Alphaproteobacteria; order Hyphomicrobiales; family Rhizobiaceae; genus Rhizobium; species Rhizobium sp. BK661. The sequence goes on from NZ_JANTYT010000001.1 coordinate 445,082, forward strand.
CTGTGCATAGCGGACCTCCTCCACCAGGCGGAGTGTATCTTCAAAATCCTGGTCTGTCTCCCCCGGAAAACCGACGATAAAGTCGCCGGAGAGAGCGATGTCCGGACGGGCGGCGCGGATCCGCTCAATCAGGGTCAGATACTCGGCAGCCGTATGGCGCCGGTTCATCGCCTTCAGGATGCGGTCGGAGCCGGCCTGCACCGGCAGATGCAGGTATGGCATCAGCGCTCGGAGATCCCGATGCGCTTCGATCAGGCGGTCGTCCATGTCGCGCGGATGGCTGGTGGTGTAGCGCAGGCGCGCAAGCCCGGGAATTTCCGCCAACCGGTAAAGCAGGTCGCCAAGGGTCCATTCCTGACCGTTGGCGCCGACACCATGCCAGGCGTTGACGTTCTGGCCGAGCAGGGTGATCTCGCGTACGCCGCCCTCGACGAGCTTTTGCGCTTCCTCGACGATCTGGCTGACCGGCCGCGACACTTCCGAACCGCGGGTGTAAGGCACGACACAGAAAGTGCAGAACTTGTCGCATCCTTCTTGGACGGTAAGGAAGGAGGTGACGCCACGCGAGCGGATTTTCTTGGCTTCGGCGATCGGCAGATGCTCGAACTTGTCTTCCAGCGCATATTCGGTGTCGACGATGCGCTGGCCTTCCTTCGCCTTGCGCAGCGCTTCCGGCAGGCGGTGATAGGTCTGAGGACCGATGACGACATCGACGGCTGGCGCCCGGCGCAGGATTTCCTCGCCCTCGGCCTGTGCGACACAGCCGGCAACGCCGATCATGAACTCCCGGCCTTGCTTGCTGCGTTCCTTCTTCATGTCGCGCAGACGACCCAGCGCCGAATAGACCTTTTCAGCAGCCTTTTCGCGGATATGGCAGGTGTTGAGCAGGACAAGGTCAGCCTCTTCCATGACTTCCGTCGGCTCATATCCGTCACGGGCGAGTGCATCGCTCATGCGCGTCGAGTCGTAGACGTTCATTTGGCAGCCGTAGGTCTTGATGAATACCTTGCGGCTGTTGCTGCCATCGCGGAGATCGGTCTCCGGGGCCTGAAGAAGGGCGCTGTCCTGGGTCATGGCCGGCTATTTAGTGGTTTTTCATGCGCGAGAAAAGGAAATCTTGTGCCTTAGGCCGTCTTGTGACCGCGCAAAGCGGCGCCAAGCATCGTGCGGATGCGTCGGGCAATCGTCGCGCTGACTTCCTTGCGGTTACTGTCGGCACGATACTCCACCGCCTCGCCGAAACAGACGTCAACCTCGAAGGCACCGCATTGCAGCATGTCCTTCAGGTGCGGGAACATCTCGACATCGCCTGGCCAAGAGGCGAGGGGCCGGTGATAACGGCCCATCGGCAGGCCGTAGACACCCGTATAGGCAACCGCGACCGGTTGAACCACGACGGCGCCTGTTGGCGACGCCGGCACCGCCATGGCGGCTGCGCCAAACAGCGAGGATTTGACCTCGAGAAGCCGATTCCCGTCCGAGGTCGTGCCCTCCGGGAACAGAACGACGATCTCGCCATCCGCCATGCGGGTGGCAATTTCGTTGGCCTGGTGGCCGGTCTTGCGCTTTTCCTCGCGCACCACGAACACGCTCTTCTGCAGCTTCGCCAGGTTGCCGAAGATCGGCCAGTCGCGCACTTCGATCTTGGCGATGAAGGCGACGTCGGCGACCGCGGACAACACCATGATGTCCATCCACGACGAATGGTTGGCGCAAAGCATCAACGGCCTGTGGGTCTCCATCTTGCCATGGACGCGGATTCGGATGCCGAGGCAGAAACAAACGATGCGATGCCAGATGCGCGGCAGCCAGCGTCGCAGCTTCCAGTCGAAGCGCAACGCAAGAAGCTGCCAGGGCATAAGCACTATGCTGGCGAAGAAAATGACGATACCGGCGAGGGCGAGACGCAGCCAGGCGATCAAAACGAAGACTCCGCGGCTGCGCTCATGGCCTCAGCGCTCGTCCTTTTTGAGTGGGATGCCATAGAGCTCCAGTCGATGGTCGACGAGCTTGAAGCCATGCTCGCGGGCAATGCGTTCCTGCAGGGCCTCGATCTCCGGCGAGTGAAACTCGATGACGACGCCCGACTTCAGGTCGATGAGATGGTCGTGATGCTCTTCCGGCACCGTCTCATAGCGCGAGCGGCCGTCTCGGAAGTCGTGGCGTTCGATAATGCCGGCGTCCTCGAACAATTTCACGGTGCGATAGACGGTGGAGATGGAGATCTTGGCGTCGACCTTGACGGAGCGGCGGTAGAGTTCCTCCACGTCAGGGTGGTCGGCCGACTCCTCGAGGATGCGGGCAATCACCCGGCGCTGCTCGGTCATGCGCATGCCGCGTTCGGTGCAAAGCTCCTCAAGGGTCTTGGCGACGTCAGTCATGGGCTGCCTTCCGATAGTCAACGTTTGAGCAACGGACTAGCGAAGAACGCGCTTCATGACAAGCGCCGTGGAAACCGCGCCCTGGGTATCCTTGTAGTAACCCTTGCGTTCACCGACTTTCTCGAATCCAAGCTTGCGGTAGAGCCCGAGCGCTGCCGCATTGCCGTCATCGACCTCCAGGAAGATGCTCTCGCCACCGCGCAGCTTCGCTTCACGCATCGCAGCTTGCATCAGCCGCCAGCCAAGGCCGGCGCGAGCGACCTTCGTCTGCACGGCGACTGTCAGGATCTCCGCCTCGCCAGCGACCTGACGCGCGAGCACAAAACCCGGCAGCGGCTTCTTCAGAAATGCGTTGGTCTGCCGAGCGACGAAGCCGAAGACGGTGTCCTGGCTGAGCAAGCTATAGAATTCGCCATCGCCCCATGGTCGTGCGAAGCGTTCGCCGTGTAACGCCGCCACGGCGCGGCAGTCATCGGCGTCCATCGGGACAATCTCGAATTCCGGCTTCAGCGTCAGATAGGATTCCAACATGGTCATACTCGCGCAATCGCAAACCCGGCCTGCGGCTTGGCATCGGGTCCGCGCAGATAGAGGGGCTTCGGCTTTCCGGAAGACGGGTCGGCGGCAGCGCCGAGACGCGCCACGATGGAAATCGGGAAATGGTTGGCGCAATCGCCGATCGTGCCGGGTTTCAAGAGCGGCGTAGCCGAACCGGCAATTTCGCCCTCGAACGTCGCAGCAATTGCCTGTGCTTCCTCGACGGCGACAGCGCGGGCCTCATCGAGCGGTTCGCCATCGGCATCGAATGTCTGCAGATAGATCTCGTTTCGCTTGGCATCCATGGCGGTAAGCACGCTCCGCCCTGGCGTCTTCAACCGCTGCGCCTCGGCCATGACCGCAAGCGTGGTGACGCCGACGGCCGGAACGCCGAGCGACAGCGCAAAGCCACGGGCGGCGGCGACGCCGACGCGAATGCCGGTAAAGGAGCCTGGGCCGATGGTAACGGCAATGCGATCGACAGCCGAAAGCGCGACGCCGGCCTGCTCCAGCACGCGGTCGACGATTCCCATCAGATGTTCAGCATGCCCCTTGCCGATCATGTCCGATGCCTCCCCCAGCATCGTATCCCTGCCGCTGTCATAGAGAGCGGCAGCGCAATCCACACCTGCGGTGTCGAGCGCCAGTATGATCATGGCATCAATTTCCGAATAAAGCGTTCCTCAGCGTCCATACATTCACCCTGCCGCGCTTGCAAATGCTGCGCCAGGACAAATGCCGGGACAGGGCGTCGTCGTCAGGCGGCGACGACTTCCTCGACTTCCGGAACGAAATGGCGAAGCAGGTTCTGCACGCCATGCTTCAGCGTCGCCGTCGAAGACGGGCAGCCGGAGCAGGAGCCTTTCATGTTGAGATAGACCTTGCCGTCCTTGAAGCCACGGAAGGTGATGTCGCCGCCATCCTGTGCAACGGCGGGACGGACTCGGGTATCCAGCAATTCCTTGATGGTGAGCACGATCGATTCATCGGCTTCATCGAAGAATTCGCCGCCGGCATCAAGATCTTCGGAAAGGACAGAAGCGTCGCCCATCACGGGCTTGCCGGACATGAAGTGTTCCATGATTGAGCCGAGGATCGCCGGCTTCAGGTGCTGCCACTCGGCATTGTCCTTGGACACGGAAATGAAATCGTAGCCGAAATAGACGCCGGTCACGCCAGGAATCTCGAACAGGCGAGCCGCGAGCGGCGATGCCTCAGCCTCGTCCGCGTTGCGGAATTCGGCGGTTCCGTTTTCCATGACGACCCGACCCGGCAGGAACTTCTGCGTGGCGGGATTCGGCGTGGCTTCGGTCTGAATAAACATCTCGCTCTCCGTGCGGCGGGCAGCGGCCCACGCCGTCTTTAGAATTCTTCAAAAAAGAAAATAAGCCGATTGGCAACTCTATTCAAGAGACTGGTACTCAAGAAATCGCTTTATGCGAGCGCATCCAGTTCCTCGTCCGTCAATGTATCAGGCAGGACCGTGACGGGGATCGGAAATGTCGCGCCACGTCCGGCGATCGACGACACCAGCGGCCCCGGTCCCTCCTTGGCGGAGCTTGCGGCCAGCACCAGGATCGCGATATCGCGGTCTTCTTCGATGACGGCGTTGATCTGCTCGGTGGCACTTCCCTCGCGGATGACGATCTCCGGGTCGATGCCGATCGTTTCGCGAACCACGTGCGCCGCTTTCGCGACCACCGCTTCGGCTTCCTCGCGCGCCTCGGCCCGCATAATCTCCTCAACCCCCAACCATTGCTGGAAGTCCCCCTCCGGAATCACGTACATCAGCACTAGGCCGCCGTTCGAGTTCTTGGCGCGCCGACCGGCGTAGTGGACGGCGCGGGAGCATTCGGGCGTATCGTCGATGACCGCAATGAATTTGCGGCGATGACCTTCGAGCCGGGAGAGTCGTTTCGATACCATGGGCCGGACTCTGACACCTGAACCTGAAAATTTGCAAGCCCTCGTTTTTGACCCTCGAACGGTCTGCCGGGCCAGTCTGCGTCAGACGGGAACCAGTCCGTAAAGGCGCATGATCGCCTTCACATGCTCGATGTCGGGTTTCCCATGAACGTTGATGGCCAAAGCCATTTCCTCGAAATAGCGCCTGCCGATCAACCCGGGCGTCATGGTGATCAAGGCCTTGGCGGCTTCACCGTGCAGGTTCTCGTGGGTGTGGACATAGCCGCGCGGAATGAACAGGGTGGCCCCGGGCCCGATCTCGTGCTTGCGCCCGTCCAGCGTCGTCGTCATCGTGCCGGACAAGCCGTAGATCACTTCGTCGACGTCGCGGTGATAGTGAGGGGCGGGGACACGTGCCTGGGGCGGGACCGTGAATTCGAACATCACGAGGCTCTCGGCGCTCTGATCCTCGTCGATCAGAAGCCGGATCTCCATGGTTCCGATCTGGATGAGGTTGCGATCTCGCATCGAAGCCTCCTGACGGTCCGTTTCGATAAGACTACGCCGCAGGTCTGGCTTCGACAAGCCCGGGGCGGTGAGGTCCGCCCCGGGCCAAGGTCATATTTCAGTACAGGAAGCCGACGATGTCGCGCACTTCTTTCATCGTCACTTCGGCCCGCGCCCGCGCCCGTTCGGAACCATTGCGCAGGATCGCGTCGATGTGGCTGGTGTCCGACATCAGGCGACGCATTTCAGCGGTGATCGGCGAGAGCACGTTGATGGCCAAATCAACAAGCGCCGGCTTGAACACCGAGAACTGCTGGCCACCAAATTCGGCAAGCACATCAGCCTTCGACCTGTCGGCGAGCGCCGCATAGATGCCGACAAGGTTGTCGGCTTCCGGGCGGCCCTTGAGGCCGTCGACTTCACCAGGCAAACCTTCCGGATCGGTCTTGGCCTTGCGGATCTTCTTCGAGATCGCGTCCTCGTCGTCCATCAGGTTGATGCGCGACAGATCTGATGGGTCCGACTTCGACATTTTCTTGGTGCCGTCGCGAAGCGACATGACGCGTGGCGCCGGGCCATCGATCAGCGGCTCGACCATCGGGAAATAGGCATGCACCGGTTCGTTGCCGACCGTGATGTCGATGCCGTAGTCCGTCTTGCGGATATGTTCCGCATAGTCGAGGTTGAACTTCATGGCGATGTCGCGGGCGAGTTCAAGGTGCTGCTTCTGGTCGTCGCCGACCGGGACATGCGTGCCGCGGTAGACGAGGATGTCGGCAGCCATCAGGCTCGGATAGGCGTAGAGACCGAGCGAAGCCTGCTCGCGGTCCTTGCCGGCCTTGTCCTTGAACTGCGTCATGCGGTTCATCCAACCGATGCGCGCAACGCAATTGAAGATCCAGGCAAGCTCGGCATGCTGAGGCACGGCCGACTGGTTGAAAACGATATGCTTTTCCGGATCGATGCCGGACGCAATGAAGGCGGCGGCGATCGAACGGATCTGGTTCGGCATGTCCTCATGGACGAGCTGTGCCGTAAGCGCATGCATGTCGACGACGCAGTAGATGCAGTCGTTGCCTTCCTGCAGGGCGACGAACTTGCGGATCGCGCCGAGATAGTTGCCGAGATGGAGATTTCCTGTCGGCTGGACGCCGGAGAAAACCACTTTCTTGAATTCGTTCATCATGTCCTCGATTAGGCTGGTGGAGGGCCCCAGGGCCAATGGCCCATGTTGCTAACGGGCGCGCTTATGCACGCGGACGCCAGCGCAATCAAGGGGTTCAGCCTGCGGTGTGTTCGATCAGATCGAAGGTGTTGCCATAAGGATCCGCAAAGACGGCGACTGTGCCGTAAACCTCGTGCCGCGGCGCCTCGAGAAACTGCACGCCCTTCGCCAGCATCGACGCGTGGTCGCGGGCAAAATCGTCGGTCTTGATGAAGAAGCCGACGCGCCCGCCCGCCTGGTTGCCCATCGCCGCCGTTTGCCGGTCGTTGGCAGCTCGCGCGAGCAGAAAGGCGGCACCGTCCCCGCCCTTCGGCTTGACGACCACCCATCGCTTGCCGTCGGGCTGAATGTCGTCCTGGAGGCAATCGAAGCCAACCGCGCCGCAGTAGAAATCTTTGGCACGATCGTAATCGTCGACGACGAGGGTCACGAGGAAAAGTGATTGGAACATTGCAGGCTCCGATTCGTGGTGTGGTGTTGTCGCCAAGGATGCGTGGCTGGTCAAGGGCGGCCGGGTGCCGGCGTTCGGTGCACGGCGCTTCCCTCACGCGGTCCTTGCGGCCCGTGGCTTGATCCTGCACTTCACTCGGACGGGGCGCTGGAAATTGCCTCGCTGGAGTAAAAACAATATGGCGCTTCCCAGCGCCCCGTTCGGCGGTTTATGCCCGCAACTCCGGTCCCTCTGCCGCCTTGCCCGAGGAAGCTTTGCTTCCCCTGGGGGCCATGTGTGCCACACAGGCACGTCCGGGGCTCAACTCGACGCCGGATTCGCGCGATCGCCGCCGTCCCCGGAGGGAGACCATTTTCTGCGGACCCGGTGCATGAGGTTTTGCGTCCTACCCTCACCCCCCGCGCCGGTCCCGCCTCGCCGCAACGCCTTGCGGTGTATCCGCGACAGGAGGGACGAATTCTAGGATCGGTCCAGATGTCGGGGAAAATTTGCCGAGATTCTTTTTTTGTGAATATGTCTCACAAACTGCGAGCAGAAAATTCGTACCTCTTTTGAGGTATTTCTAACCTATCAATTAGCAGTAAATTATGGCGATGTTCCGTAACGGTAGGTAAACAATTTCACAAAAAGGCCATTTTTAGGGAGATCTTTCCATTCGCCAAAAATTGCGCCACCGCGGCGTATTTCGAGGGGAGGGGAACCATGCAATCCGCATTTTCCATCGCACTCGCCGGCCTGTTCTGTCTGTCGTGTTTCGACAGCGCCGACGCGCAGAATGTCAGAAGAGTGACAATCCCGTCGCTCAAACACAAAGAAACGCTCGCCTACTCGCTGCAGACCGTCAGCGTTCAGGCGAACTGCTTCCCGCCGCAGCTGCGCGGCATTCTCACCTACATAGCCGCTAAGACCGGTCGCCGCCCGATCGTAACCTCCGGGTTTCGCTCGCGTGGTCGATCGCATTCCCAGCATCGCAGTTGCGCTGCCGCGGACATTCGAATTCCCGGGGTATCCGAACGAACGATCATCGCGATTGCCGCTTCGGCTCCCGGCATCGGCGGGATAGGCCGCTACTGCAACGGGATAGTGCATGTCGACATCGGCCCCAGCCGACGATGGACCTATTGCTGAAGCATGCCGGACCGCTTAGCCGTCCACCTTTGCGGTCGGCTTGCGGTTCAGGTTGCGACGGATCATGCCGAGGTTCGCGCCGCCGATCAGGAAGGCTGTCGCGAAGTAGACAGCCATGGCGATGACGATCAGAAGGCCGAGCGTGCCGACCTTCGTCGCCAAATGCGCGCTCGAGGCAAGCCACGGCTCCCAGCGGTGCTGAAGGTACATGATGACTGCGCCCATGACGGCCGCGGAGACGACCAGCAGCGCCGCACGCCGCGCCAGCGCCCATTCCCAGATGAGGTGACCGCGGCGCAGCAAAGTCGTGAACAGAAGCACGGTGCTGATCCAGCCTGCCGTTGCTTCCGCAACCGCAATGCCGGGAGCGCCGATGAACGGGAACAGCGTCAAAGCCGTCGCACAGTTGACGCCAACGGCAACGGCGGAAAAACGCATCGGCGTCCTGGTGTCCTCGCGCGCATAGAAACCCGGCTGCAGCGCCTTGATCAGTACGAAGGCAGGGAGACCGACGCCATAGACCGCGAGGATGGAGCCGACGATCGCCGTGTTTTCCTGATGGAAGGCGCCACGTTCATAAAGGACGCGGATGATCTCGTCGGAGAGGATCCAGAGCGCAAAGGCGGCCGGGATTGTCAGGAACAGAACGAATTCCATCGACCGGTTCTGCAAGTTCGCCGCCTCGCGCAGATTGCCGCCCTTAAGCGCGCGCGCCAATTCCGGCAGCAGCACCACGCCGACGGCAACGCCGACGACGCCGAGCGGCAGCTGGTAGATGCGGTCCGCATATTGAAGCGCGGCGATCGCACCCTCCTTGCTGGAGGCAATCGCCTGGCCGATCATCTGGTTGATCTGGGTGATGCCACCGGTGACGGCGGCAGGCACCGCGAGGATCAGCAGCCGCTTGACGTTCGGCGTAATGCGGGGAAAGCGTAACCCGATGCTCATGCCGGCATGCAGGACGCCGAGATAGACGACGACGAGCTGTAGGATGCCCGCGACGAGCACGCCCCAGGAGAGATACCAGGCTGTCTGCAGCGGTTCAGCGCCGGTGTAGAGCGCGTAAAACAGCGCCCCGATCATCACCACGTTGAGGAAAACCGGGGCGATGGCTGCGGCGAAGAAGTGATGCAGCGAGTTCAGCATCCCGCTCATCATCGCCGTCAGAGACATGCACATCAGATAGGGGAACATCACCGCCGCCATGCGGACGGTAATCGAGAATTTTTCCGCATCGTCGGCAAAGCCCGGCGCGATGACGAAGCGCACGAGCAGCGGCATGCAGAGTTCCATCACGATGGTGATGAGCAGCAGCACCGAAAACAGCACGCCGAAGACTTCCTCGGAGAAGCGCTTGGCTCCGTCAGTGCCGTTCGCTTCGATTTCCTTGGCAAACAGCGGCACGAAGGCGGCGTTGAACGCACCTTCGGCGAAGAGCCGTCGGAAAAGGTTCGGAAACCGGAAAGCGGCATAGAAGACGTCGGCCATCGGGCCGGTGCCGAGGGCCGCGGCCATCAGCGTTTCACGGGCAAAGCCGAAGATGCGGCTGCCGAGGGTGGCGCCGCCGACGGTGGCGAATTTTCTGACGAGGCTCATGCGATTGGGCTCATGCGGGCGAATCCGCCTTCTTGTCTGTCTGCATCGCGGCCCGGACAGGAGTCGGTTGCGCGATGATGCCGGAAGGCATCCGTTCGCGCAGTTCGTCCTGTTCCTCGGCCATGACGGCCTTGAGGCGTGCGGTGATGTTGGCGCGCTTGCTGTCGCCCGAGATCTTCTGGCCGACGAGGTCGGTCACGTAGAAGGTGTCGATCACCTTCTCGCCGAAGGTGGTGATCCGCGCCGATTGAATGTCGAGCGAAAGGTCCGAGAGAACCGCGGTGATTTCCGAGAGCAGGCCCGGCCGGTCAAGGCATTCGACCTCGATGACGGTGAACTTGTTCGACAGGCTGTTGGAGATGTTGACCGACGGCGGGATGACGAAGGCCTTGCTCTTCTTGCGGTTCTTGGTCCGTGTCGCAATTACCTCGGGCAGCCGCTTGCGGCCGGAAAGCACGTCTTCGATCATACGCCCGATCGTGCCGGCACGACGCAGCTCGTCGGCGTCGTCCTTGAACTCGCGGCTGACATGGATGGTATCGAGCGCGCGGCCGTCCGAGGTCGTGAAGATCTGCGCATCGACGATGTTGGCCCCCGCCGCCGCGCACGCACCGGCGATGACGGCAAGAAGGCGCGGATGGTCCGGCGAGAGCACGGTGATCTCGGTGATCGCGTGGAAACTGTCGGTGCGCACCATCGTCGCCAGCGCCTGGCCCGCCTTGTCCGCCTGGCGGATGAAGCCGGCGTGCCGCACCTGGTCTTCCAGCGGAACCGAGAGCAGGTAGGGCTGATAGTGCAGCTTGCTGTAGATCTTGCGGTCCTTCTGGCTCCAGTCGGAGAGCGCATTGTAAAGCGCTTCGGCCGCGAAGTTGGCGCGCTCCTTGCGCGACACTTCCGAGAAGCCGCCGGCAAGCAGCAGTTCGGTTTCGTAGTAGAGTGTGCGCAGCAGCTGGCCCTTCCAGCCATTCCAGACGCCGGGGCCGACGGCGCGGATGTCGCAGATCGTCAGGATCAGCAGCATCTTCAGCCGGTCAAGCGACTGCACCACATCGGCAAAGTCGGTGATTGTCTTGCGGTCGGTCAGGTCGCGGGTCTGCGCGACCATCGACATCGCCAGATGCTCCTGGATCAGCCAGACGACCATCTCCGTCTGCTTCTGCGACAGACCAAAGCGAGCGCAAAGCTTGCGGGCGACGCGGGCGCCGGCAATCGAATGGTCCTCCTGGCGGCCCTTGGCAATGTCGTGCAGCAGCACCGCGACATAGAGCGCCTCGCGGTCTTCAATGCCGGGCATCAGTTTGTTGGCAAGCGGATGCAGATCGTCTGCCTTGCCCTTGTCGATTTCCGAGAGCACGTCGACGGTGCGGATCAGATGCTCGTCCACCGTATAGTGGTGGTACATGTTGAACTGCATCATCGCGACGATCTTCCCGAACTCCGGGATGAAGCGGCCGAGCACGCCGGCTTCGTTCATACGGCGCAGGATCAGCGCCGGGTCGCGCTTCGAGGTCAGGATCGACATGAAGAGGCGGTTTGCCTCGTCGTTCTCGCGCAGATTGTTGTCGATGAGGCTGAGCGAGCGGGTGACGCGCTTCAGTGCGTCCGGATGGAATTCCAGCCCGTTGATATCGGCGACATGGAACAGTCGAATGATGCTGATCGGATCCCGCTTGAACACATCGGGGCTTGCAAGCGCGATGCGGCCACGATCCTCGACGAACTCGGTGCTGCCGGCGATCTTGCGGCTGCGGTGTGCGAAGCGGCTGATGACGCCGGTCAGACCCGGCGTCGACTTCGCCTGCTGATCCTCGAGCGCCGCGCAGAGAATGCGCGTCAGGTCGCCGACATCCTTGGCGACAAGAAAATAGTGCTTCATGAAACGCTCAACGGCCGAAAGGCCAGGGCGCGCATGGTATCCGAGTGCTTCGGCAATCTCGCGCTGGATGTCGAAGGACAGCCGCTCCTCTGCCTTGCCGGTCAGGAAATGCATGTGGCAGCGCACCGCCCAGAGGAAGTCGTCCGCCTTCTGGAACAGGTGATACTCGTGCTTGGAGAGGACGCCGAGCGGCACGAGCTCAGCCGTGTCGCGGACGTGATAATAGTATTTCGAGATCCAGAAGAGCGTGTGCAGGTCGCGCAGGCCGCCCTTGCCTTCCTTGACGTTCGGCTCGACCAGATAGCGCGTATCGCCGGCCTTGCGGTGGCGCTCGTCACGCTCGGCAAGCTTGGCGGCGATGAATTCGGGGCCGGTGCCGGTGACGATTTCCTTGTCGAAACGCGTCTCAAGCTGCGTTTCCAGCGCGCGCAGGCCGCAGATGTAGCGCATCTCGAGGATAGCCGTACGGATAGTCATGTCGGACTTCGACAGTGCGATGCACTCTTCCAAGGTGCGCGTGGCATGGCCGACCTTGAAGCCCATGTCCCAGAGGACATAGAGCATGAATTCGACCGCCTTGTGCGTTTCCTCCGCCGGCTTCGGCTGGAACAGGAACAGGAGGTCGATGTCGGAGCCCGGCGCCAGCGTGTCGCGGCCATAGCCGCCGACGGCGGTGACGGCGAACTTGTCCTTCTGCTTCGGGAAGACGTGCGCGCAGACGAACTCGTAGAGAACCGTGATGATCTGGTCCTGCAGCCAGGAAATCCGGCGGGCGCAATTGATGCCGCTGCCATCGGCCGAAAGCAGCTCGCGCGCCTTCTGCCGACCCTCGCTGCTCGCCTTTTTGAGGATCGCCAGCAGATCCGACCGCATGACGTCGGGCCGAGTCTTGTTGGCCTCGGCGACCGCGTCGCACATCTTCCGGAGATAGTCGGTGTCGAGGATATCGGAGAAATCGATTTCGTTCGTCGTCGCCATGCGCGGGGCGGCTTCCTCTTCGCGCGGGGCAGCCGCTTCGTGCTGCACCTCTCGTTTCGTCTGCATGCGCTATAGCCTCTTTGCCCACCGATGACACGGGCTTTCCTACTGCAGAACGTTTAATTTTGGCGAAAAGGTGTTGCCGCGCCTGAAACCTGCGGCTTCAACCCATCAGGCGGCGATCTGCGCCCGCACGGAATAGAGCACCTGCCGCGTTTCGCTGGTGATCGCCTCCAGGGTCTCTTGGTCGCACTCGCGGTAGCCGGCTTTGGCGACACAGGAGGAGAGTTCCAGAATCCTGGCGCAGCAGCGGATGATTTGCAGCAGGCCGAACGGCGAGGCCCAGCCACGCGGATTGCCGCGCTCGTCGGCAAGCCGCAGCGCTTCAAGCGCGCTGAAGATCGCCGCAAGCCTTTGGGTCTCGTTGAACAGCCGGTCCATGAACATCGGTCAGCCCTGCTTCAGCTTCTTCTTGAGCTCGTAGAGCGCGTCCATGGCTTCGCGTGGGGTCATGTCGTCGAGGCTCATGCCCTTCAATGCTTCCTCGACCTTCGAGGGACCGCGATTGGAATCCTCGCGGCGCACTGCCACTTGGAAGAGTGGCAGGTCGTCGATGAGCTGGCTTGCCGGGTTCTTGCGGTCGGCGTCCTCGAGCCGCGTCAGCACATCGCGGGCGCGGGACACTACGGAAGCCGGCAAGCCGGCAAGCCGGGCGACCTGGATGCCGTAGGAGCGATCGGCGGCACCGGGACCGACTTCGTGCAGGAAGATCACGTCGCCGTCCCACTCCTTCACGCGCATCGTCGCATTTGATAGCCGCGCAAGCTTTTCCGAAAGCACCGTGAGTTCGTGGAAGTGGGTTGCGAAGAGACCGCGGCAGCGGTTTGCTTCGTGCAGATGCTCGACGGCGGCCCAGGCGATGGAGAGGCCGTCGAAGGTTGCGGTGCCACGGCCGATTTCATCGAGAATGACCAGGGAACGGTCGGTCGCCTGGTTGAGGATCGCCGCCGTCTCGACCATTTCGACCATGAAGGTCGAGCGACCGCGCGCCAGATCGTCAGAGGCGCCGACACGCGAGAACAGCCGGTCGACGATGCCGATATGGGCCGAGGTGGCCGGCACGAAGGACCCCATCTGCGCGAGGATCGCGATCAGCGCGTTCTGGCGCAGGAAGGTCGACTTACCGCCCATGTTCGGGCCGGTCAGCAGCCAGATCGCGCCATCCTTGCCGTCGGAAACGGGCGAGAGATCGCAGTTGTTGGCGACGAACGGGCCTGACGATTGCCGCCTGAGCGCCTGTTCGACCACCGGATGGCGGCCGCCCTCGATCGCAAACATCTTCGAGCCATCGACGAGTGGTCGGCAGTAGGCCTGTTCGTCGGCAAGCAGCGCCAGGCCAGCAGCAACGTCGATGACGGCCAGTGCGCGGGCGCCCGCCTTGATTGCCTCCGCTTCGGCTACGACGGAATCCGTCATGCGGTCGAAGGCCGCCAGTTCGATCGCGAGCGCCTTGTCGGCCGCATTGGCGATCCGGCTTTCCAGATCAGCAAGCTCGGTCGTCGTGAAGCGCATCGCGTTCGCCATCGTCTGGCGGTGGATGAAGCGCCCCTTGGCCTCGGGCGTATCGGTCATCGGCCCGGCATTGCCGGCGGTCACCTCGATGAAGTAGCCAAGGATATTGTTGTGCTTGATCTTCAGCGACTTGATGCCGGTTTCCTCGGCATATTGCAGCTGCAGGCCGGCAATCACCCGACGCGATTGATCGCGAAGCGCCCTGACCTCGTCAAGTTCGGTATTGGCACCGTCGCGCAGGAAGCCGCCATCGCGCTTCAATAGCGGCAACTCGTCGCCGAGCGTCTCGGAAAGCAGTATCGCAAGGCCGGAGGGCAGGGCCTGAAGGCTGGAAAGCGCAAGCTGCAGTTCTTCCGGCAGCAGCGCGTCGGACAACAGCCGACCGATATCGCCCGCAGCATTCAGACCTTGGCGGATGGCGGCAAGGTCGCGGGGCCCGCCACGGTCGAGCGCCAGGCGCGAGAGCGCGCGCGGCATGTCCGGAACATGCTTGAGATGGTGGCGCAGGTCGCCACAAAGCGACGGCTCCTCCATCAGGAAGCCGATGGAATCCAGACGCTCATTGATGCGGACGGGATCGGTCAGCGGCGACATCAGCCGTTCGGCAAGCAACCGTGCTCCGCCACCGGTGACGGTGCGGTCGATCGCCTTCAGCAGGGAGCCGTTGCGATCGCCTGACAGCGTGCGGGCAAGTTCGAGGTTGGCGCGGGTCGCCGGATCGATGAACAGCGTGGACGCGCCGCTCTCGCGCTCCGGCCGTCCGAGCGGTGGCCGTTCGGCGATCTGCGTCTTCTCGACATAGGCGACGGCCGCAGCAGCGGCAGCAAGCTCGGCACGCGAAAAGGTGCCGAAGCCGTCGAGTGTCGAGACATTGAAGTAGCGTGCGATCCGCCCTTCGGCCGTGGCACTGTCGAAGAGCACAGCCGGCTGCGGAACGGCGGTGCGACCCAGCACGTCGAAAACAGGCTTCAGTTCGGGATCGTGAAAGATAGTATCGGGCACGATCAGTTCGCGCGGGTCGATACGCAGGATATCGGCAAGCAGCCGCGAGCCTTCAGTCTCGGCCAGCCGGAAAATCCCGGTCGAAATGTCGATCCACGCAAGCGCCAGCACAGGCTCGGCGCCGGCGCGAATCCGGGTAAGTGCCATCAGATAGTTCGATTCCGATGGTGAAAGCAGCTTTTCCTCGGTGATCGTGCCCGGCGTCACCAGGCGGACCACGTCGCGCTTCACCACCGATTTCGAGCCACGTTTCTTGGCCTCGGCCGGGTCTTCAACCTGCTCGCAGACGGCAACCCGGAAGCCGAGTCCAATGAGTTTCTGCAGATAGTCGTCGGCCGCATGCACCGGCACGCCGCACATCGGGATGTCCTGCCCCATGTGCTGGCCGCGCTTGGTGAGCGTGATGCCGAGCGCACGCGAAGCGTCCAGCGCATCCTCGAAGAACAGCTCGTAGAAATCGCCCATGCGATAGAACAGCAGCGAGTCAGGGTTGTTGGCCTTGATCTCGATGAATTGCTCCATCATCGGCGTTGCCGAGGCACGGCTTTCTTCCGTGGCCAGTTCGGCAGCCGAAAAGGCTTCTATTCCAGTGTCTATTCGTTCGTTCACGGAGATGCATTTTTTCCAAAAAAGAGGTGCCAACCCTAGCTGCCCGCCGCTATAGATGACAACTGCGATTGAGGAAGAGCAAGGCGTCACCCACAAGACGTTGGAGGAAAAATGCCCGATACCGAGAAGAAGCAGCGGCCGGTTACATCTGTAACCGACAACGAGGCTCTTGAGTTCCACGCCATGGGGCGGCCCGGAAAGCTGGAGATCAACGCCACGAAGCCGATGGCGACGCAGCGCGATCTGTCGCTTGCCTATTCGCCTGGTGTGGCCGTTCCGGTGAAGGCAATCGCCGCCGATCCGGCGACCGCCTATGATTACACCACGCGCGGCAACATGGTTGCGGTCATCTCCAACGGCACGGCGATCCTCGGCCTCGGCAATCTCGGCGCACTGGCTTCGAAGCCAGTGATGGAGGGCAAGTCGGTGCTCTTCAAGCGCTTTGCCGACGTCGACTCGATCGACCTCGAAGTCGACACCGAGAATGTCGACGAATTCATCAATTGCGTGCGTTTCCTCGGACCTTCCTTCGGCGGCATCAATCTCGAAGACATCAAGGCGCCCGACTGCTTCATCATCGAGCAGCGCCTGCGCGAGCTGATGGACATTCCTGTTTTCCATGACGACCAGCACGGGACGGCGATCATCGCGGCTGCCGGCCTCATCAACGCGCTGGAATTGACCGGTCGCGACCTGAAGACGACGAAGCTCGTCTGCAATGGTGCCGGTGCCGCCGCCATCGCCTGCGTCGAACTGATCAAGGCGATGGGCTTCGCCCCCGAGAATATCGTTCTTTGCGATACCAAGGGTGTGATCTATCAGGGCCGCACTGAGGGCATGAACCAATGGAAATCGGCGCATGCGGTCAAGACCAAGGCACGCACGCTCGAGGAGGCCATGAAGGGCGCGGATGTCGTCTTCGGCCTCTCGCAGAAGGGAGCCTTCTCGGAGACGATGATCCGCTCCATGGCCGATCGTCCGATCATTTTTGCCATGGCCAACCCCGATCCGGAAATTACCCCGGAAGAGGTCGCGCGCGTCCGCGACGATGCCATCATGGCAACCGGTCGCTCAGACTATCCGAACCAGGTCAACAACGTTCTCGGCTTTCCCTATATCTTCCGCGGCGCGCTCGATGTTCGTGCGACCACGATCAACGACGCCATGAAAATTGCGGCCGTCGAGGCGCTGGCAAACCTCGCCCGCGAGGACGTGCCTGACGATGTCGTTGCCGCCTACCAGGGCAACCGCCCGCGCTTCGGCGCGCAGTACATCATTCCGGTGCCGTTCGATCCGCGGCTGATCTCGGCGATCCCAGTTGCCGTGGCGCAGGCAGCGATGGATAGCGGCGTCGCCCGCAAGCCGATCGCCGACATGGCAGTTTATGCCCGCGAGCTGTCCGCCCGTCGCGATCCCATCGCCTCGACCTTGGCGAGCCTTTACGAGCGCGTACGCCGCCGCCCGAAGCGGGTGGTTTTTGCGGAAGCGGAAGAAGAGCAGGTCATGCGCGCAGCAATGTCCTATGCCAACCAGGAACTCGGGACGGCAATCCTGCTTGGCCGCGAGGACCTGATTCAAGCGACCGCGGAACGCGCCGGTATCGATCTCAATCGGCCGGGGCTGGAAATCGTCAACGCGCGCATCTCCACCCGCGTCGAAACCTATGTCGACTATCTCTATGCGCGCTTGCAGCGCAAGGGCTACCTGCATCGCGATGCCCAGCGCCTGATCCACCAGGACCGCAACCACTTCGCCGCCTGCATGGTGGCGCTTGGCGACGCCGACGGAATGGTCACCGGTATCACCCGCAACTATTCGACGGCGCTCGAAGACGTGCGCCGCTGCATCGATATGAAGCCGGGGCACCGCGTGATCGGCGTATCGATTGCGCTCTGCCGCGGCCGAACAGTGTTCGTCGCCGATACGGCGGTTCATGACATGCCGAACGCCGAGGAGCTCGCTGATATCGCTGTCGAGGCCGCAGGCTTTGCGCGTCGCATGGGCTATCAGCCGCGTGTTGCCATGCTGGCCTATTCGACCTTCGGCCACCCGTCGGGCGAACGCTCCGAGCGTGTGCGCGAGGCTGTAAAGATCCTCGACAAGCGTCGCCTTGATTTCGAGTATGACGGCGAGATGGCGGCTGACGTGGCGCTGAACCGCAGGGTGATGGAGCAGTATCCGTTCTGCCGTCTGTCAGGGCCGGCCAATGTGCTGGTCATGCCGGCTTTCCATTCGGCAGCGATCTCAACGAAGATGCTGCAGGAACTCGGCGGTTCGACCGTCATCGGCCCGATCCTCGTCGGTCTCGACAAGGCCGTTCAGATCACCTCGATGGGCGCGAAGGATTCCGATATTGTCAACATGGCGGCGATCGCGGCCTACACGGCCGGATCGTGAAATAAAGACGGAGCGGGAGGCATCCTCCCGCTCCGTCTTTTCATCCGTTTGAAATCAGCTCGCGAACCGTCCGGCGTCGGCGCCGTAATAGTTTAGGTAGCGATCGGAGATGCTTGATATCGGCAGGACGATCAGAACATCCGTCGTGTTGAAGGCCTTGTCGACCACGGCGGTCGAACCGACCATGGCGCCAAGGCGCAGATAACCCTTGATCAGCGGCGGCAGTGCCATCAGGGCCCGCTTCGGGTTGACGGCTTCGGCCGGCATCAGATCCATATCGCGAGCCAGATGCGGAAGGGCGCTGACCGCCCACTCGTCCTTGGCGGCGACGTTGTGATGCAGGAAGGAAAGTGCCAGCGCATGGCTTTCCGGATGGATACCCGGGAAGGACGCGCAGCCGAACATGGCGCTCATGCCATGCTTCAGCGCATAGGCCCAGTTGCCCTGCCACAGAAGCTCGACCGTACGCTTGGTGCGGTAATCAGGCAGCACGCAAGAGCGGCCGAGTTCCATGAACCGCTTATCCGGGTGGCGGGCCAGCAGCTCGTCGATGGCGAATTCCGAAGCCGAGTAAAAGCCGCCGTTTGCCATGGCAACTTCCTGCCGGAGCAGGCGATAGGTGCCAACGATCTGGTCCTCGCTGTCGCCCTCGATCGAGCGGTCGAGCACGAGCAAATGGTCGCAGAACGCATCGTAGGAATCGAAATCGCGTTTGCGGCGCATGGCTTCCTGTGAAAGCTCGGCACCCATTTCTTCGACGAAGACACGGAAGCGAACGGCCTGTGCGGCGTCGATCTCGCTGGAACTACGGGCGAGGCGGGTCTCGAGATTGCCGATGCGGCCGAGAATGTCGCCTTCCTTTGGCGCAAGCGTGCTCGACGGCCGATGAACCTCGGCGACGGCGGCACAATTGAAAGCGTCTGCGGACATGGCGATTCTCCCGTTGCCGGCTTTTGACACGCCATAAAACACTTATGTACGACAGGAAAGTGACATCATGTCGCCGTCACACTTAAGCAGCGTGCCGGTCTCTCGGTGGTTACCGTGCTTCCGCGCGGCGGGCCGAAAGCGCAGCAACGGCTTGGACTTCCGTCAGCAACCTTATCGGGTCAACTGGCTTTACCATGACGCGGTTTGCGCCATTCAGCAAGACCTGTCTACGGGATTCGTCGCGCTTGTCGGCGGTCAGCACGATGATCGGGACCGGGGGAACATCAAGCCGGCGCTCATGTCCGCGTAGCCGGCCAAGCATGTCGATGCCATCGCCGCCCGGCATGGAAAGATCGCTGATGACGATATCGGGGCGTGCGCTTCCTTCCGACAGCGCGCAGTCGAGAAGCGTTTCGAAGTGGTCGACATGCTGGACGGTATGGCCGGCTTTCTCCAACATGGCGCGAATGAGCATCGCGTTGATCGGGTCGTCTTCGGCCAACAGGATTCGCAGCCCGCTCTGGATGCCCGCCTCCGGGATGACGACGCTGAATCCAGGCTGGTTGTCGTTCAGAGCGTCACGCTTCTCCATGCCGCGCATCCTGCCGCGCAATACGTCGATCAGCGACTGCTCTCGCAGCGGCCGTATCAGCCATGCGTCGAAGAGGTCGAGCGCATGGGCGTTGCGCTCCTCGGGGTTGACCAGGAAGATCTTGCGCAGCCCCAGTGCAGCGATTTCCGCGCGATCGGCGAGGTGGTCGGCAAATTCTCCCGACATGCGGTGGTCGACGATAATGTCCGTTGGCCGGCATCCGCGCGCCGTCATGGCAAGCAGCATCGCATGCGCGCTCTCGCCATCAGTGACCAGGTGGCAATCGCCGCCGAGCGTTGTGATCGTCTCAGAAATCGCCAAGCACGCCGCGCCGGGTGGCGCCAGCAGCAGGACGACGCTGCCGGCAAGCACCGTATTCCGGCGCGCGCGGTTTTCCTCCGGAATGTCGATCGGAAAGCGGATGCTGAACTCGCTGCCGGTGCCTCTTTCGCTCGAGACCGCGAGCGAGCCGCCGAACTCGCGCATGATGCGGGCAGAGATCGACAGACCAAGTCCCGTCCCGGCACTCTTGTCGACCGTGCTTCCGCCCTGCTCGAATTCACCGAAGATGCGGTTCTGTTCTTCCTCGGTCATGCCGGGGCCGGTGTCGTTGACGCTGATCAGCACACCATTGCCCTGCTGGGATGCCCGCACGAATACGCCACCCGCCTGCGTGAATTTAACGGCATTGCCGATGACGTTGAACAGGACCTGACGTAGGCGTGCCGGATCGAAGCTCATCAGTTCCGGCAGGTCGGAGGAAACGGTTGCGCCGATCTCGATGCCCTTTTCGTGGGCGCGGTGGGCGAGCATCTCGACCACGCTCTCGAGCAGCTTGCGCAGAGATTCTGCCCGGGGACGGAGCTGAAAACGACCGACCTCAATCGTCGAGAAATCGAGCAGGTCCTCGACCAGTTGCGTCAGTGCATAGCCGGATTGGCGAATGCCGGTGAGGTAGTTCTGCTGTTCCTGGGTCAGACGGGTCTCGCTCAGCAGGTGCGTCATGCCGAGGATGCCCGAAAGTGGCGTGCGGATTTCATGGCTGACGGTCGCAAGCAGCCGCGATTTCGCGGCACTGTTATATTCGGCTTTCTGCCGCGCCTCTTCGCGGGACTGCGCTGTTAGCCGTTCTTCGGTCACATCGCGGGCGATGCTCTGCAGCAACAGCCGTCCGTCGCCGGGATCGCGGGTCACGACGTCGCGCCAGACGTAGATGCGCTGGCCCTCAGGCGTCGAGATCTCCACCTCGAAGCGGTGCGGTGCGGGACCCGGACGAAAGGCGATCCCGATCTCCTCACAGGTCAGCCCTTCCGGATTGAGGCGACCGGTCAGCCGACGGAACATCTCGTTGGCGCCGACGATGCGCCGGTCCATGCTGCGTGTGACGGTAATGTCGCCAAGCGCGTCATGGATATCGGCGAAGAGAACCGCGCCTTGGCTCCACGCGGGAGAAACGCCAGTCGAGGGGCTCCGCGTGCTTCTCCGTTTGGTGGCCGAAAAGACTGCAAGAAGGGCCATGGCGGATAGGGCGGCAACGCCAAGCCCTATCGAAAGCACCGGGGAAATACCGGCTTTGGATATGGCAATGAGGATCAGACCGGCAACAAGCCCAAGTCCGCCCAACCACCATGACAGAAGCTTGCGGCCTATCCGGCGACGATGGGGTTGTGGCGAAACGAGCCCGGTTTGCGGGTCAACAGCATCCAAAATCCACGCGCCATGGCGACGAGCGGTACGCCGCCCAAATGCGGCGGCAAGTCTTTCGTGCAATTGACCGAGACTTTGCATGGTCGCGGGATAGCACAACGGCGGTTCCAAATGCCTTCAGCAAATCGCTAGGATTTTAACGGTCTGCGTTTTTAGGTTGTATCAGCTCGTCAAGAATCACGCATCCCGCGCCGATCGTGATAAAACTGTCGGCTAGGTTGAAGACGGCGAACGACCATGTCTCGGTATGAAACAGGATGTAATCGATCACATGCCCGTAGAGGAACCGGTCGATCAGGTTGCCGAGCGCGCCGGCGATGATCAGCGCATAGCCGAGATGAGCAAAGGTGCGCTGCTTGCCAGTGCGGTGCCAGAGCCAGATGACGAAAGCGACGATAACAAGGCGCATGCCGACGATGAACCACCCGTCCATGCCAGAGAGCATCGAGAAGGCGACGCCGAGATTGTACGTCCGGTAGAGCGCCAGCATCGGGATTAGATGCACCGGCTCCTGAAGTGGCAGCGTACGGTCGACGACGATCTTGACGATCTGGTCAAGCACGACGGCAATGACGATGAAGATCAGGATCGGCAGCGGCCTGGCAAACAGCGTCGGGCGCTCTAGCGTCTGTTCGGTCATTTGGCCTCGTCGAGTGAGAGAAGGTGACGCCGTGCCTCGAAGAGCATGACGGCGCTGGCGACGGCAAGATTGAGGGAGTCGGCGCGGCCCTGCTGCGGAATACGGGCAAGCGCATCGGCTTCCTTTGCAAGATGCTCGGGCAGCCCAGACTGCTCGTTGCCCATCAGGATCACCACCGGCTTCTTCTTGTAGTCGATCGTGCGGTAGTCGACCGATCCGGCCAGGTGCGTCGCGACGACGGAAACGCCGGCGTGCTTCTTCCAGGCGATAAATTCTTCCGCCGTGGCGCGTGCAACGGGAACGGCAAACACCGAGCCCATGGTGGCGCGCACCGTTTCCAGCGAGAAGGGATCAGTCGTTTCGCCGACGAGGATGACGCCGGAGGCGCCGGCAGCATCCGCGGTGCGAATGATCGTGCCGAGATTGCCGGGGTCGCGCACGCGGTCGAGGGCAATCCAGGTTTCGCCTGGCTTCGGGTGGATCTCGCGCAATGGCTTCCAGCGGCTTTCGAAGATGCCGACCACCATCTGCGGATTGTCGCGGCGGGTGATCGAGGAGATCACCTTCTCGCTGACCTCGAGCACCAGGCCACCCGAGGCGACGGTCTTTGCCGCCATCTGCTCGACCAGCGGCTTGCCCTTGGCTGCCTTGGCGTAAACGAGGGTGCGGATTGTCCAGCCGAGTTCAATGGCATCGATGACAAGCTTCAGCCCTTCGGCCATGAAGGTACCGCTCTGCTCGCGGTTTTTCTTGTCGCTAAGCGCCTTGATGTCCTTGATGATAGGATTGGCGAGCGAAGTGACCTCTTTCACGTGCCCGACCTTATGCGGGCCGTGGCCCCTGTGTTCATGGCTCATTTGGGTACCAACGGGAGAAGAGAGAGGTGGAAAGGGCGCGGCCCGGCCTATTGCCGTCCAGCCCGGCCTCGCGAATGACAAGCTCGCCGGATTCGACGACACCGCCGGCCCCGCGCATGGTCTCGCGCATCAGTTCGTGGATCGAATAGAAGCTGGCGCGGATCGAATAGGCGGTCAGCACGAGCCCGACAGCCTTCGGAGACAGGATTTCGCGGCAGATGTCGAGCATTAGCGGTAGGTGGGCGAAAAGATGCCAAACCTCGCCGTTCGGGCCGCGGCCGAAGCTTGGCGGATCAGTGAGGATGATGTCGTAGGTGTTGCCGCGGCGTTCTTCCCGCAGGATGAACTTCATCGCGTCTTCGCAGATCCAGCGGATCGGCGCCTTTTCCAGTCCGCTCATCGCCTGGTTTTCGCGTGCCCAGCCGATCGCTTTCTTGGAAGCATCGACATGCGTAACCTCGGCGCCCGCAGCGGCGGCGACGAGCGAGGCGACACCGGTGTAGCCGAACAGGTTCAGAACCTTCAATGGCCGCTTGGCGGCCTCGACCTGCTGTTTCATCCAGGTCCAGTGGGCGATCTGCTCGGGAAAGACGCCGACGTGGCGGAAAGAGGTGAAGCGGCCGAGAAAATCGACGCCGAGCAGATTAAGCGGCCAAGTCTCGCCGAGCGCTTCCTTGGGAAAGCGCCAGCGCCCGGTGCCTTCCTCGTCGGTGTCGCCGGTGAAGACGGCATCGACTTTCTCCCAGGCCTGTTTCGGCAAGGACGGCTGCCACAATGCCTGGCCCTCCGGGCGCACGATCCGGTAGGGGCCGTATTGCTCCAGTTTCTCGCCATTGCCACTGTCGATCAGATGGAAGTCGCCTGCGCCGAGGGACTCGAGGATAACGGGCACGCGTTCAGCCGGACGTTCGCCAGTGCGCACCATCAGCGGCCGGTCGATTGCCGTCGGCACGGAAGCCGGTTCGCGCACCTTCTCACGAACTGGCGCTGGCTTCGCTGCCGGCTTTATCGGCCGCTGGCCGCGATCGTCAGGGCGGCGTCCGCCCGAGGGGCCGGCGGCGGATTTCTGGCCAGGCCGGCGTTCTTTCTGTCTCACGTGATTTTCCGCGTGCTTCAATTCGATAGAACTCGTGCAAATAGCATCCTGTTTCACCTTGGCAAAGCGCTTTCGGGCTGTGATAAATTGAGGCAGGTCGAAATGGGAGGATTTCGGATGGACTTGACCGGCGAAGAACGGATTACCGCGCCTCGCGATGTCGTATGGGCAGCGCTCAATGACCCGGAGATATTGAAGCAGTGCATTCCGGGCTGTCAGAGCCTGGAAATGAAGTCCCCAACCGAGCTGACGGCTGTGGTCAAGATCAAGATCGGTCCGGTTTCGGCAACCTTCAACGGAGAGGTCACGCTTTCCAATATCAACGCGCCGGAAAGCTACACGATCTCAGGCGAAGGCAAAGGTGGTATCGCCGGCTTTGCCAAGGGTGGCGCCGATGTGGTGCTGAAGGACGAGGGCAACGAAACGGTCCTGCAGTACGAAGCAAAAGCCCAGGTCGGTGGAAAGATCGCGCAGCTCGGCGCACGACTGATCGACTCGACCTCCACGAAGCTGGCGCAGCAGTTCTTCTCGAGTTTCAACGCCGCCGTCAGTGCCAAAGCCGCAGAATAAGGGTCGGAATTGACAGATCTCTCCGTTCAGACGCAGCCGCAATCCGTCAAGTGGACGATCAGATCGCCACGGGAATCGGATCTGGAAACTCTGGCAGACATTTATCTCGCCGTGCGCCGCGAGACCTTTGCGTGGGTCGATCCAGCCAGCTTCCGCCACGATGATTTCAGGGCCCACACACAGGGCGAACATCTGTGGCTCGCGGAGGCGCCAAACGGCGAAATCGCCGGCTTCATGACGTTGTGGCCGCCGGACGATTTCATTCACATGCTCTATGTCAGCAGATCCTGGCAGGGGCAGGGCGCCGGTGCCGCGCTGCTCGCGGCGCTCCCCGATTGGCCGCATAACAAGTATCGCTTGAAATGCCTGGTGAAGAACAACCGCGCCAAGGCCTTCTATTGTTCGAAAGGGTTCGTCGTCACCGGATCAGGCACATCGGCGGAAGGCGACTACGAGGAGATGAGTTTTTATCCAGACGCGTAGAACCACGCGTCTCCGACCCTATTGCAACTGCGGCTTTTTCAGGAACTGATTGCGGTCGGCGGACCTGATGCGCAGCCACGCCTCCCGGCCATCACGCAGCACGCGCATCGGGATTTCCGCGCCCGCCGGACCGCTGCTCCAGACCTTGCGATAGAAATCGGCAAGTCCATCGACTTCGCCATCGCGGATTTCGGAAATGATGTCACCTCGCCGCAGGCCGGCGGTATCCGCGGGGCTGCCTTCAGCGACGCTCATCACGATCACATCGCCGTTGCTTTCCGCCGAGAAGGCTCCAAGCCACGGCCGCGGCGGTTTGTTGACGCGCCCGCGCGTCATCAGGTCGTCCAGAATTGGTGGAAGCAGGTTGATCGGCACGATCATGTTGATGTCGGCGACCTCGCCGTTCTGGCTCATCTGCAAACGCAGCGAACCGATCCCAAGCAGCTTGCCCTCGGCATCAATCAGGGCGGCGCCGCCCCAGGACGGGTGCGCAGGCGTGGTGAAGATTGCCTCATCCAGAAGATATTCCCAGTAGCCGGCGAATTCCTGCTTTGCAACGATCCTCGCCTCCACGAATTGGCCGATGCCATCCGCCAATACGACGGGATCACCGAGGCCGGCTCCGGTCCCGCTTCCGAATTCCAGGGCCGGCAGGCCGAGGTCGCCGAGAGCCTGCAGCAGGCCGAACCCGGTCTCCTGATCATACGCGAGCGGATGGGCTGCGATCACCCGCCCGTCAAGCGTCGTCAGCCAGACTTCCTCGGCTTCGGTGATCAGGTAGCCAATGGTGAGGACCAGCCCGGATGAGTTGATCACGACGCCGCTGCCTTCGCGGCGTGTGCCAAGTGTGCCTGCTGTAAAGGCGTCTTCGGGAATTGATGAGCGGACGGCCACGACTGACCGCAGGATTTCGTCGATATTCATGGTCTCATCCTCGCAAGGCGCCGCGCGTGTGTCGTAGAACGACTGTGCCTAGCAGATGTGCAGCGGGTCTACTTTGTATAGCTATGAAGCTGGGGCGATGGCTGCAAGTGCTTGCCCCGCCGAATTTCAGCCTCGCTTCGGGCGAGCTGTCACCGCGACGGCAGCTGTCCGGCAATTTCCTCGGCGCGGTTTTTGTGCCGATCCGCCTCTGCCTGCCAGCGAACCGCTTCCTTAGCCTCGGTGCGAGCGCGCTTGCGATATTTGCTCTGGTTGAACCAGGTGGCAGCCGAACCGACGACCATGCCGATGATCAGCGCGATAAAGATGAATACAAAGAATGGCGCCGACAGCGAGAGCACGCGGTCTTCCGGCAGGAAGGGATTGAATGCGAGCGTAACCACCTGCCTGTTGGCGACGCAGAAGACAATGAGGATGATTCCGAGTGGCAGCAAAATCAATAGGTTGGTGATCTTTTTCGCCATGCTCGGCCTCCGTATTTCAACGCCCACCGCCTTTGGCGTAGCGCTTTGATCTGGTCAGCAGGATAGTGGGCCGAGAGCCAAGTTCAAGTGCAGGCTTGCCGCAGGCAGTCGTGATCGCGAGGATCAATCCTCTTCGTCGGCCTGTCCCGGGTTGAGACGCTCGCGCAGCTCTTTGCCGGTCTTGAAGAAGGGAACCCACTTCTCCTCGACGAAAACGGTATCGCCGGTGCGCGGATTGCGGCCGGAACGGGAAGGGCGATTTTTGACCGAGAAGGCACCGAAACCGCGCAGCTCGACGCGGTTGCCCGCCGCGAGCGCATCGGTGATCTCGTCGAGCACCGCGTTGACGATATTTTCGACATCGCGATGGTAAAGATGCGGGTTGCGAGCTGCAACAATCTGCACCAGTTCGGACTTGATCACTTCTGCCCCCTTAAATTATTGATTTCTTATTGGTCATTGCCAACCTGCCAAACTGAAAGGAGCCCGTCAAGGAGCAACTTTTGGGGCAGAATTCCACCAAGGTCCCGCGCCTTGGCAAGATTGTCGTAGCCGAGCAGTGTCAGGATTTGAGATGCGCTGTCTGCGAGCAGGAAGGGTGTGCTGCTTCGCTTGTCCCAATCGACCTCCGGTAGGCTCTTGCTGACCTTGCGCGTCTCCAGGTAGGCGCGGATCTCGTCATCCCCGCCGATCTGATCGATCAACTTGGCCTTCAAGGCCTGACGCCCGGTGAAAATCGTGCCATCCGCCAGTTTTAGCACCTCATCACGCGGCAGCTTGCGCCGCTCGGCGACGAGATCGACGAACCACCCATAGCTGTCGACGATCATACTGTTGATCATCGCCTTGGCCTCCTCGCTCGCCGGATGGAACGGCGAGGGTTCGGCCTTCAGGGGCGAGGATTTGATTTCTTCAAGCGACACGCCGATCTTGTCCAGCAGCGGCTTGACCTGCGGATATTGGAAGATCACGCCGATCGAGCCGGTGATCGAGCTGTCGCCGGCAATAATCATGTCGCCGGCAGTCGCGATCATGTAGCCGGCGGAAGCGGCCAGCGTCCGCACGTCGGAGACGACGGGTTTCTTGGCGGCGATGGCGCGGATAGCCTTGAAGACCCTTTCACCGCCATAGGTCGTGCCGCCGGGCGAGGAAATGGAGACGACGACGGCCTTTACCGCATCGTTCTTTTCGATCTTCTTCAGTCGCTCCAGCAACTCGTCATCATCGGTGATCAGTCCGGAAATGGTCACGTGGGCGACGTGTGGCCGGCTGCGTGGGACGTCGCCGATGAAGGCGCTGTAGGCGGCAAAGCCCAGTGCCACGAGCAGCAACACCGCGACGACGCGCCAGAAGCCGACCTTGCGGCGAAGCCTGCGGCGATCGGCGATCATCGAACTGTCCATTAATTCCTCCAGGGGGTGGCGAGCACGCACGACCCCTAACCTTAGGGCTATTGCGCCGTTCGGACACGTTGATTTTACACGTTCCGGCGCCTTTGTTGCTTGTTGCAGAAAAAAATCCATATTGGCAAGTCAGTGTAATAATGCGAAACGAACTGTGATCGGGCGCGGCAACGCCTATATAAGCTGCCCGATCACGGACATGGACCAGGTTATGCTCAATACATTGAACACCAGCGGAAAGGCCGACTATGCGGCGCCGAAGCGAGGCGCCTATGTCGATGCGCGCTTCCATTCCGCACGTGTACGCCGCCTGAAGGTCATTCTGCCGGTGGCGGCCGTCGTGGTGTCGCTGGTCTTTATTGGTGTGTCTGTTATCCGCACCTATCTGCCGGAAAATATAAAGATCGAGGGCGCCAAGATCGAGAACGGCAAGGTCGTAATGGAAAAGCCCGCCATCTCGGGCCGCAATTCGGACGGGATCAACTATTCGATGCTGGCCGAACGGGCGCTCCAGGATATCAAGAATCCGAACCTGATGACGCTTGAGAAGATCAAGGCTGCGGTGCCGATGAAGGACGACCTGATCGCTCGCGTCGAAGCGACGTCTGCGGACTACGATCGCGCGACCGACAATCTCGATGTTCGATCCCCCTTTGCCATTCTGTTGAGCAACGGCCTTACGGCCAAGTTCCAGACCGCCAAGGTGGATATCAAAGGTGGGAAACTCACCAGCGAGGATCCCGTAAGTATTCAGAAAGATGGCGCCTCTATTGTTGCGCAGTCGATCAAGATGACGGATAAGGGGCAGACGATCACATTCGAGGGGAATGTACGCATGAATGTCGATCCGTCCGCTATTCACAAACAGGGCACTTAACAGCCGGGTCACCATGACAAACGATTGTCGCATTTCTACCCGCAAGGCGGGAGCAGTATTTTTCAATGGCGCGGTCGCGCTGCTGCTGTTGGCCGGAGGCGCCCTGGCGCAGGCAACGACCAGCCAAATGGACGGCCTGAAGCTGAACAGGGACGAACCGATTCAGATCGAGAGCGACAAGCTGGAGATCCACGATCAGGAGCACACGGCCGATTTCACGGGCAATGTGAAGGTCGTACAAGGCAAGACAACGCTGCAGGCCGGCCACATGACGGTCTATTACAAGCCGAAGGCCGATCCCAACGCGGCGCCGGCCGCTGGCGCCAAGAAGGCTGCACCCGCCCAGAACACCTCGGCGTCGATTTCATCGGGAAACACGGATATCGATCACATCGTGGTCACGGATAAGGTGTACCTGACCTCGGGCACGCAGACAGCGACCGCCGACAACGGTTCGTTCGATATGGCCAAGCAGCTGTTCATCCTCAAGGGGGACAAGGTTGTCTTGACCGATGGACCGAACGTCTTTACGGGCTGCCAGTTGACGGTCCACATGGAAACAGGTCAGGCACAGTTGGACAGCTGCGGGGGGCGCGTCCAGATCCAGCTTGATCCGAAGTCACAGAAACAGAACTGACCCCGGCCTTACCACGTGAAGTTATTCTCGCTATCGACCATGTTCGGCAGGTCCGGGCAGCAAGCTGCTGAGACCCCCGCCGGTGACAAGAGCCGCTATCAGGGCACGCTAATCGCGCGCGGTCTGACAAAGACCTACAGCACGCGGCGCGTGGTGAACGGCGTGTCGCTGGTCGTTCGACGTGGCGAAGCCGTCGGGCTGCTCGGCCCGAACGGTGCCGGCAAGACTACCTGCTTCTACATGATCACCGGGCTCGTACCCGTTGACGAGGGTACGATCGAGATCGACGGCAACGATGTCACGACGATGCCGATGTACCGTCGCTCGAGGCTAGGTGTCGGCTACCTGCCGCAGGAAGCGTCGATCTTCCGTGGGTTGACCGTCGAAGAAAATATTCGCGCGGTTCTTGAAGTGCACATCAACGACAAGGCTGCACGCGAGAAGAAACTCGACGAGCTGCTCGACGAATTCCATATTCGCAAGCTGCGCAAGAGCGCCGCGGTGTCGCTCTCCGGTGGCGAGAGGCGGCGTCTGGAAATTGCTCGCGCACTGGCAACCGATCCGACCTTCATGCTGTTGGACGAGCCGTTCGCCGGCGTCGATCCGATTTCCGTCGCCGACATCCAGCACCTCGTGCATCACCTGACAGGGCGCGGTATCGGCGTGCTGATCACCGACCACAATGTGCGCGAGACACTCGGCCTGATCGACCGCGCCTACATCATCCATGCAGGCGAAGTGCTGACGCATGGTCGCGCCAACGACATCGTCAACAATCCGGAAGTGCGCCGCCTGTATCTCGGCGACAATTTCAGCCTCTGACGCGTGCAGGCCAGCCCGGAAATTCACCTTCCGTGACGGTTCTGCTTGACCAAATAGAATAAAAAAGCAATTTTTGGGCCAACTTGGATATCCGTGGCCTGAGCCCGTGGCAGGACGCGGTTTCCCGGAGGAGACGAACGGGAGTTTCGCGTCCGCTATGGCATTGTCGGCCAACCTTTTTCTGCGCCAGAACCAGTCGCTGGTGATGACACCGCAGCTGATGCAGTCCATCCAGTTGCTGCAGATGACGCATTTTGAGCTGACCCAGTTCATTGCCCAGGAAGTTGAGAAAAATCCGCTGCTCGAGATTCCGTCGACTGACGCAGACGCAGCTCCCGAGCGCGGCGGCGCGGAAGACGAGGCTTACGCATCGCAGCCGGACGAGACCTCCGAAGACGGCTACGACAGCCGGACTGAAGTTCTGTCGGGCGACTGGTACGAGAGTGGCAACGCCGGGGGCGCAAACCGCCTCAGCGATGAACTCGACGCCAACTACGCCAATGTCTTTCCCGATGACGGTGCCCCGCAGCGCGCCGATGCGCCGGAGCTGATCAGCCAGTGGAAATCGATGCCCGGCGGCGGCGATGGGGCAGAGAGTTACGATCTCGATGATTTCGTTGCCGGCCAGACCTCTCTGCGCGACCACCTGGCCCAGCAACTGCCCTTTGTTCTGCCCGACATGGCCGACCGGATGATTGCCCAGCATCTCGTCGACCAACTCGACGAGGCCGGCTACCTTCACGGCGATGCGACCGAGGCGGCCGATCGCCTGGGCGCCGACCCCGACGATGTCGAGCGGGTGATCGCAGCCCTGCAGACCCTCGATCCGCCCGGTGTTTTCGCCCGCAATCTGGCGGAGTGCCTGGCGATCCAGCTTCGCCAGAAGGATCGCTTTGATCCTGCTATGCAAGCGTTGGTCGGCAATCTCGAGCTTCTGGCGCGGCGTGACTTCGCGACACTGAAACGGCTTTGCGGCGTTGACGAGGAAGATCTGCTCGACATGCTGAGCGAGATCCGCCAGCTCAACCCGAAGCCCGGCACCGGCTTCGAAGCAGGGATGTCCGAGGCGATCATGCCTGACGTCGTCGTGCGCGCAAGCGCCGATGGTGGCTGGCTGATCGAGCTCAATCCGGACACGCTGCCGCGCGTTCTGGTCAATCAGGCGTATTTTTCAAAAGTTACGAAAAGTGGCGATGACTACGCCTTTCTGTCGGAATGTCTGCAGACCGCCAACTGGTTGACCCGGAGCCTCGATCAGCGGGCTAAGACGATCATGAAGGTGGCAAGCGAGATCGTCCGGCAGCAGGATGCCTTCCTGATGCATGGCGTCGATCACCTGCGACCGCTCAACCTCAAGACGGTGGCGGATGCCATCAAGATGCATGAATCCACGGTCAGCCGCGTGACGTCAAACAAGTACATGCTGACACCACGCGGCCTCTTCGAGCTCAAGTATTTCTTCAGCGTTTCGATCAGTGCCGTTGAAGGCGGCGATAGTCATTCGGCCGAGGCCGTCCGCCACAAGATCCGGACGCTGATCATGCAGGAAACCCCGGAGGCCGTGCTTTCGGATGACGATATAGCGGATATCCTCAAGAAGAGCGGCGTCGATCTCGCTCGTCGCACAGTGGCAAAATACCGTGAAGCAATGAGCATTGCTTCCTCCGTCCAGCGCAGGCGCGAAAAGAAAGCCCTGGCCAAGGTCGCGGGCTTTTGAGAGCGATTTCGCAGCCATCAGTGCGTGTATTTCAAGGCGCTAATAAAAGTCTGTTGACATTTTGGTAACTTCTGGCTAGAAGCCCGCCGCAATTGGCGCTGTGGACAGCGCTAGGAAGTTATCCCCATCATCCTCAGGGCGCCTGAAGCCGGCAACTTCGGCCGATCTTGCTTGGGATCGTGCGAAGTGCTTGGATGAGCGGGAGCCTTGGCGTAAACTGGTACTCGCAAACTACCATAAGAAGGGAAACTCCATGAGTGTGCGTGTATCCGGTAAACATATGGAAATTGGTGACTCGTTTCGTCAGCGGATCGAGGACCAAATCGGTGTAGCCGTCACGAAATACTTCGACGGAGGGTATTCCGGTCAAGTGATCGTACATAAGGCCAACGCCCGGTTTTCCGCGGACTGCAAGCTTCATCTCGATAGCGGAGTTGTATTGCATGCCGCCGGAGAGGCGATGGATCCGCAGTTGGCGTTCGATGCCGCTTCCGAGCGGATCGAAAAGCGTCTTCGCCGCTACAAGCGCAAGCTGAAGGATCACTACTCTGGAAATCACCAGAATGGTTCAGCGGAAGTTGCCTATACCGTCATGGATGGCATGTCGGACAACGAAGACGAGATCCCGGATGATTTCGCGCCGGCGATCGTCGCCGAAAGCACCAAGCAACTGAAAACAATGTCGGTCGCGACCGCCGTGATGGCGCTCGACATGACGGATGAGCCGCTGCTGCTGTTTCGCAGCCCCGGCAAGGAACAATTGAACATCGTTTATCGTCGGCATGACGGTAACATTGGCTGGATCGATGCAGCCAGCATCAAAAGCTGAGGTTAAGGCGAAGGGCGGCAGTTAGGCTGCCGCCATCGCTCTCTCGGCGCAGAAGGAAAATAAAATGGCATTGGCAGATTTGCTGCAGCAAAATGCGATAATTCCCGCCCTCAGGGTAAATTCCAAGAAACAGCTCCTCCAGGAATTGGCTGCAAAGGCGTCGAAAGTCACAGGACTTTCGGAGCGGGAAGTTTTCGATGTTGTCCTGCAGCGCGAGCGCCTCGGCTCCACCGGCGTCGGCAACGGCATCGCCATACCGCACGGCAAGCTCGCAAGCGTCCACTCCATCGTCGGCATCTTCGCGCGCCTTGAGCAGCCGGTCGATTTCGAGGCTCTGGACGATCAGCCTGTTGACCTTGTGTTCCTGCTTCTCGCGCCAGAAGGCGCCGGTGCGGATCACCTGAAGGCCCTGTCTCGCATCGCCCGCGTGCTGCGTGACCACGATCTTGTCGCCAAGCTGCGCGCGACCGACTCCGCGTCGGCGATCTATGCATTCCTCAATGAAGAGCAGACCTCGAACGCTGCCTGAGCATTCGACATTCCATTAGAAAAGGCGCCTGATTGCTCAGGCGCCTTTCTTGTTTTGAGCGACCGGGCTCGGCTTAGAATTCCTCCCAATTGTCCTGGGCCAGTGCTGCCGAACCGTGTGTCTGCGGGACGGCCCGGCGCGGTGCCGGAGCTGCGGCCTGGCGATAGGTCGCAGCGGCGGTCGGCGCACGCATCTGCTGAGCCGTCGAGCGCAGCGCCGAAGCGTGGCTCATGCCGGATACGCGGAAGCGCGTGACGAGCTGCTTCAGCGTCTGCGCCTCGTCGTTGAGCGTGACGCTGGCGGCCGTCGTCTCCTCGACCATGGCGGCGTTCTGCTGGGTCACCTGGTCCATCTGGTTCATGGCCTGGTTGATCTCTTTTAGGCCGATCGCCTGTTCGCTGGCCGATGCCGAGATCTGGCGGATGAGACCGTTGATACCCATGACCTGCTCGGAGATCTTGTGGAGCGTGTCGCCCGCGCGACCGACGAGATCGACGCCTTCCTTGACCTGTACGGCCGAGGTGTTGATGAGCGTCTTGATCTCCTTGGCGGCATTTGCCGAACGCTGAGCTAGCTCGCGGACTTCCTGCGCGACGACGGCGAAGCCCTTGCCGGCTTCCCCAGCGCGGGCGGCTTCGACGCCGGCGTTCAGTGCCAGCAGGTTGGTCTGGAAGGCGATCTCGTCGATGACGCTGATGATGCGCGAGACCTCTGTCGAGGACTGCTCGATGCCCTGCATCGAAGCGATCGCCTTGCGCACGACTTCGCCTGACTTTTCGGCATCCTCGCAGGCGAGGTTGACGTTATCAGCGGCGGTGCGGGCATTCTCGGCGCTCGAGTTGACCTGGGCGGTAAGCTCGTTCAGTGCCGCCGCCGTCTCTTCGAGGCTTGCTGCCTGCTGTTCGGTGCGCTTGGCGAGGTCAGAGGCACTGCCACTGATTTCGCTGGTGCCGGAGCCGATGTTCACGACGCTGAGGTTCATCGTCTTGATGGTTTCCTCGAGGCTTTCGAGCGCCGCGTTGAAATCCTGCTTCAGCTTGGCATATTCGCCCGGGAACTCCTCGGTGATGCGGTGACCGAGATTGCCCTGAGACAATTCGGACAGGCCAGAACCGACGATCGAGACGATGTGACGCTGCAGCGTGACGGACTGCTGCCGCTCGGCCTCCGACCGGCCGCGCTCGGCCTCGGCTGCGTCTCTCTGGTTGTTCGCTTCAGCTTCGAGGCGCTGCGTGTCGGCAAGCGCAAAGCGGAAGCCTTCCAGCGCCTTCGCGACCGAACCGATCTCGTCGGCCCGCTCCTGACCGGCAACCGGCTGCTCGTACTTGCCGTCGCTAAGTGCCTTGACGCTGGCGACGAGGCCGCCGATCGGGCGCTGGACGAGAGAACGGACGGCTAGGTAGAGGGCAATCATGACCGCGGCGAGCACGAGAATGCCGGCTGCGACCATCATGAAGGTCTGATCTTGAACAGGCGCGTTGATGGCGGTGTGCGGGACGTCGACGAGGACGACCCAAGTCGTGTTCACGTCGGGTAGGGCGAAGGGGTAAACGACGCGATCGAAGGGTTCATAACCGTCATAGGCGAGGTTCTTGACGACGGCGGGCTGCAGTGTCGAAAGCGCGCTCTTTACGGCGTCGGTGCCTTCGCCGTCGTAGTCCTTCATGGCGAGTTCGGGGATCGGCGAGACAATCCATTTGCCGGTCTGCGAGAGCAGCGTGACGCGGCCGGAACCGAAGGGATGCAGCGTCGAGAGCTTGTCGCGGAGCGACTTAAGCGAGATGTCGACGCCGCTGACACCGATCAGCTTGCCACCAGACATGACCGGATAGGCAATCGAGGTCATCGCGGTGTTTTCACCGGTGGTCGTTTCCGCATAAGGCGGCGACAGTGCGCCCTTCTTGCTCTCCGCAGCGAGCGCGTACCAGGCAGCCTTGTAGTCGGAATCAAAGGTCGAAAAGGTGAAGCCACCATCCTTGCTCTTCGTCCAGTAGGGGTTGAACGTGCCATCCTTGCCGGCGCCGAATTCGACCTTGCCTGCCATCGTCGGCGACTGGCCGTCAAAGGCGTTCGGCTCTTCGGCGAACCAGCTTCCGAAGGCGAACTGGTTGCGTTCGACGTTTGCCTTCAACATGTCGAGAACGGCCTTGCGGTCGAGATATTTGCCTTCCTGACCGCGGCCGATCGTGCCGGCCATCGAGCGGGCCGCGCCCGCCAACTCTCCAACGGAGGAAGCAACCTCGTTGGCGATCGCCTTCGCTTCGAGATTGGCTTGATCCATCGTTAGCGTCTGGACGCGGTTGCGCGTCTCGCCGATGAGGAAGAAATTGGAGACGAGGAGGACGAATGCGATGGCAATGCCGGTAATGAGGATAAGCTTGGCTGCAAGCGATTTCATGCGAAAGATGAACATGGAGTCCTCGGGGAGCAAGGATGTGCCGGACGGGGCATTCATCGGCACAGGGGACGGAGGCGTCGCCCCCTCATGGAGCAGCCGTTACAGAAACCGGCCCCCTAGGGAAGTCCGGTGATGGCTGGAACATCACCGAAAACCTCTTAAATTTGAATGAAATCCTATAAAAATCGACTGGATCTGCAGCGAACGGTTCAATGTGTCGCGGGTGAGGCTGTCTTATAGCGCGTTTGCGACGTCCGAGCTCGATGGGATCGATGGCTGGGCCCCCTGCTTGAGGCAAGCGAGTGAGCCGGCCACCGCCGCGCGGCGCAAGGATGCTTCGAAATCCAGTCCCTCATCGAGGCTCGCGGCGAAGTAGCCACAGAAAGTGTCGCCGGCGCCCACCGTATCGACGGGCTCGATCTTCAGTCCCTTGGCCCGAGAAACGACACCGTCGCGAATGGCAATGACGCCGTCCGCGCCAAGCGTCACGATCAGGGTCTGCCCGGTCTCCGCATTGAGGCGCTTCAATGCGGCCTCGCGGTCGCCTGCGCCCATGTTCTCCTGGCCGGCAAGCCGCTCGAATTCCGTCTCGTTCGCAATCACGATGTCCGCGAGGCGGCCGAGGCGGGCGGCGTCTTCGATCAGCGGCGCAAGGTTGAGCACGGTCGTCACGCCCTTGGCGCGGGCGTTGGCCAGGGCCTGCTCGACCGCCGGGACCGGAACTTCGAGTTGCAGCATCAGGATGTCGCCCCTGCTCATGGCACGGACCGCCGCGTCGGCATCGGCTGGCGTTATCGTGCCGTTTGCCCCTGGCACCACGGCAATCATGTTCTCGCCGTCACCGCCGACGAGGATCAACGCGGTGCCAGTCGGCTCGTCGACCTGTTTGACCGCCTGAAGCTCGGTGCCGGCTTCCTTCAGCAGCGCGAGCGCCGGCTCGGCGAAGCCATCTCGCCCGACTGCGCCTGCCATGTGAACGGTTCGTCCCGCCCGTCGCGCAGCAAGCGCCTGGTTGGCGCCCTTGCCGCCAGCAGCCGTCGAGAAGCCGTTGCCGGCGACGGTCTCGCCGGGCTTCGGCAACCGCGCGGTGGTGGCGATGAGGTCCATGTTGATGGAGCCGAAAACTGTGATCATGAGTGTCCCGTCCCGTGCTTTTCTTGGGCGCGACACTGCCCGAAGGGCTTACTCGTCGTCAACCACTCTGAGCTTCAGAAGCCCGCTGCGGCTATCGACGGATTTCGGCGAGGAGTCGTTGTCGCGCGCCGCGGCCTTGCCATTGTCGCTGCCTTCGAACTCCAGGGCCTCGATCTTTGCGCCGCGCTTGGTGAGCTTATCGGTGGAGGTGAGAATCTGGTCGACGTCCCTCTGAGCCATGGAAAAATGGCTCTGCAGCTTGCGGACGCGCTCGTCGAGCCGGCCGAGGTCATCCATCAGGTTCGCCACCTCGCCCTGGATGACATGCGCTTGGGCCCGCATGCGCTGATCCTTCAGCACCGCCTGGATGACCTGGATGGAGAGCATCAGCAGTGACGGCGACACGATGACAATGCGCGACCGATGCGCCTTCTGGACGATCGCTTCGAAATTCTCGTGGATCTCCGCGAAGATCGATTCCGACGGGACGAACATGAAGGCGGTGTCCTGCGTCTCCCCCTGGATCAGATATTTTTCGGAGATATCGCGTATATGCGTCTCCATGTCGCGGCGAAACTGCTGCGAGGCGACCTTGGCTCCGTCAGGCCCGCCGGCATCGCGTATCGCGTTCCAGGCCTCAAGTGGAAACTTGGCATCGATCACCAGCGGCGGCGCGCCGTTCGGCATGCGGATCGTGCAGTCCGGGCGCGAGCCGTTCGACAGCGTCTGCTGGAAGGCATAGGCGCCCATCGGCAAGCCATCCGCGACAATCGTCTCCATGCGCGATTGGCCGAAGGCTCCGCGCGTCTGCTTGTTGGAGAGGATCGCCTGCAGGCCGACGACGTCCTTTGCCAAAGTTTGGATATTGTTCTGTGCGGCATCGATGACGGCGAGACGTTCCTGCAACCGCTGCAGGTTTTCGTGTGTCGACTTCGTCTGTTCGCTGATCGTCGTACTGACGCGCTGCGACATTCCGTCCAGGCGCTGGTTGATCGCCTGGTTCAATTCGGATTGTCTCGAGCCGAACACTTCCGCCATCGTCGACATCCGCCCGTGCATCTCGGACTGGATCTTCAGAAGTTCCGCCATGCGGGCATCCGCCTCTGCCGCGCGCAGGCTCGCAACCTCCGCCTGCTCGCGCCGCACCTGCCCACTGCGGACAAGGAGGACGACCAGGAGCAAGATCATTGCGGCAATTCCGCCGCCGGCGAGCGCCAGCATTGCGGGGCTAATATGCGACAGGGCGAGGAAGAGCGACTCAGAGCTGGTGTTCATGGCGCAACCATAGCAAATCGGGATGAGATGACTAGATCAAAACGTGAACAACTCACAGTCACTTCGAAACGCTCGCAATGCCGGAAGAAACGAGTGCTGACAAATGACAAGCTCATTTAACCATTACTCAACCATATTGCGCAAAAGCTCTGCTCAATTTTTCCCTTCCGTATCAATCACGAAGCAGAGACATCATGACCAGCCAGCAGTCCGACAGCGCGCTCAAGCAACGCCTCGATTTCATTGAGCTGGATGATGCAGCGCGCACGGCCCTGCGGGAGATGCGCCCGGCGATCTCCGAGCTGCTCGGTGGCGCACTGGACAAGTTCTATGCGAAACTGGCGAAGACCTCTGATGTCGCAAGCTTCTTCGCCGACAAGGCGCACATGGGCCATGCTAAGAAGCGCCAGGAAGACCACTGGGCGAACCTAGCGGGCGGCAACTTCGACGAGTCCTATGTGAAGGGGGTGGTTGCGGTCGGCAAGACGCACGCCCGCATCGGGCTCGAGCCACGCTGGTACATCGGCGGCTATGCTTTGCTGATGAGCGAACTCGTGAAGGGCCTCATGGCCAAGCAGTGGCCTTCTATGTTTGGCAGGCAGCAGGGCAAGGTCCTGGCCGAGAAGCTGGCAGCTGTCATCAAGGCCGCGATGCTCGACATGGATTACTCGATCTCGGTCTACCTGGAAACTCTTGAAGAAAAGCGCCGGACGCTGGAAGCGGAACGTGCAAAGGCCGAACAGGATCAGGCGATCGCACTCGATCATCTTCGCCGCGGGCTGGAGGCACTCTCTAACGGCGATCTCGAGGCGACTCTGCCACCCGATCTTCCGGGCAACTTCAAAGCCATGGCTGACGATTACAACCGTGCTGTCGCCGCACTTCGCACCTCCTTCGTCTCTGTGCGGGCAACCTCGGGTGAGATTCTCAAGGGTACGGATGTAATTGCCAAGGCGTCCGATGACCTTGCTCTGCGTACCGCTCAGCAGGCCGCCGGTGTCGAAGAAAGTTCGGCGGCGCTGCAGCAGCTCTCGGTCAGCGTCGGCCAGACGGCGGCAAATGCCGAAAAGGCATCTGGCGCCGTTCGCGAAACGCAGCAGAAGGCGAAGAACTCCGGCGAGCTTGTGACCAGCGCAGTTTCCGCCATGGCCGGCATCGAAAAGTCTTCCACGGAGATCTCCAAGATCATCGGCGTGATCGACGAGATCGCCTTTCAGACAAACCTT
The DNA here is from genome assembly GCF_024808825.1 of Rhizobium sp. BK661. Taxonomy (NCBI): domain Bacteria; kingdom Pseudomonadati; phylum Pseudomonadota; class Alphaproteobacteria; order Hyphomicrobiales; family Rhizobiaceae; genus Rhizobium; species Rhizobium sp. BK661. The sequence continues at coordinate 484,374 of NZ_JANTYT010000001.1, forward strand.
TTGGCACTGAACGCCGGCGTCGAAGCGGCGCGTGCCGGCGATGCGGGCAAGGGTTTTGCAGTTGTCGCGCAGGAAGTCCGCCAGCTCGCTCAACGCACAGCCGACGCCGCCAAGGAAATCAAGAACCTGATTTCGGAGAGCTCGATCCAGGTGAACGAGGGCGTCGACATCGTCAGCAGCACCGGTGAGGCGCTCAACGACATGATCAACCGCATCGACATCATCAACCGCTTTGTTGCCGATATCGCCGCCGCCGCGCGCGATCAGGCAACCGGCGTCAATGAGGTCAGCATCGCCATCCGCAACATGGATACCATTACCCAGCAAAACTCGGGCATGGTCGAGAACACTTCGGCCGAAACCCGGCATCTGCGCGGCGAGGTCGACAATCTTGTGGCGCTGCTGCAGCGGTTCCGTACCGGCGGCGAGCATCGCTCGATGGCCGCGCCACGCCGCGCCGCTTAAAGGAATGCGGCGAAAATCCGGGCTGGGACGTAAAAAAGCGTCCCGCCCGCCTGCCGGATAATTCCATCCTGGAAAAAGATGCGTTATGGGAACGCCATGACCATCAAGCCACTCATCATTCTCCCCGATCCGCTGCTTCGTCAGGTTTCCAAGCCGATCGAGCGCGTCGACGCCGATTTTCAGCGTCTCGCCGACGACATGCTTGAAACCATGTATGACGCGCCAGGCATCGGCCTTGCTGCCATCCAGATCGGCGTGCCGCGCCGCATGCTGGTGATTGACGTTTCCCGCGAGGGCGAAGAGAAGCAGCCGCTGGTATTCGTCAACCCGGAAATCGTCGCATCCTCAGACGAGCGCTCGGTGTACGAAGAGGGCTGCCTATCCATCCCTGATTACTACGCCGAAGTCGAACGGCCGGCGACCGTCACCGTCAACTATCTCGACCGCGACGGCAAGGAGCAGACGGTGCAGGCCGACGGCTTGCTCGCGACCTGCTTGCAGCACGAGATCGACCACCTGAACGGCGTGCTTTTCATCGACCACATCTCGCGCCTGAAGCGCGACATGGTGATCAAGAAGTTCACCAAGGCAGCGAAGTCGGCGAAGGCGCTTTAAGCGGGGTTTGCCGGGAGTCGATTACGATCCGACGACGACCCCAAGCGCCTGGAACTCCGGCGGCGATGTCGCCGGGCAAGCCAATGGACTTGATCTTAGGCTCGTAAGCCCGTTTGAAGACGGGTGACGATCTGCAACATGGCGAGATACAATGTCGCTTCGCATCATCTTCATGGGTACGCCCGAATTCTCTGTTCCGACCTTGCGCGCGCTGGTCGATGGCGGGCATGAAATCATCGGTGTCTATACGCAGCCTCCGCGGCCGGGTGGGCGGCGCGGTCTCGATCTGCAGAAGTCGCCGGTGCATCAAGCCGCTGAACTGCTCGGCATTCCCGTCTTTACGCCAGTGAATTTCAAGGATCCGGAAGAACGTGAGCGCTTCAAGGCGCACGACGCCGACGTTGCCGTTGTCGTGGCCTATGGCCTGCTGCTGCCGGAGGCGATCCTGACCGGTACCCGCCTTGGCTGCTACAATGGTCATGCCTCGCTCTTGCCGCGCTGGCGCGGTGCCGCCCCGATCCAGCGGGCGATCATGGCCGGCGACGAAAAGACCGGCATGATGGTGATGAAGATGGACAAGGGGCTGGATACCGGCCCGGTCGCCCTCACCAGCGAAGTCGAGATCGGCGCCAACACCACGGCTGGCGAGTTGCACGACAGACTGATGCATGTCGGTGCCAAGGCGATGGCCGAGGCGATCGTCAAGCTCGAGATGGGCGAGCTGCCCCTGACGCCCCAGCCGTCGCACGGTGTGCTCTACGCCGCCAAGATCGACAAAGGCGAGACGCGGATCGACTTTTCGAAGAACGCTACCGACGTCCACAATCACATTCGCGGCCTGGCGCCGTTTCCCGGCGCATGGTTCGAGGTTGCGATCGGCGGCAAGCCGGAACGTGTGAAGGTGCTGGCGTCCGAGCTCGCACAAGGTCAAGGGGTTGCGGGTGACCTGCTGACCGACGATCTGGTTGTCGCCTGCGGAACCGGCGCCGTACGTCTCACTAAACTGCAGAAGGCTGGCGGCAAGCCGCTACAGGCTGCCGATTTCCTTCGCGGAACGCCGCTTGCATCAGGTACGAGGCTCACCTGATGCATCGCTACCGCATGATCGTCGAATATGACGGTGGCCCTTATGTCGGCTGGCAGCGGCAGGACAACGGACCTTCCGTCCAGGGCGCGATTGAGAAGGCGATTCTTTCGGCAAGCGGCGAAACGGTGTCGATCCGCGGGGCCGGCCGCACCGATTCCGGCGTCCATGCGACAGGCCAGGTCATCCATGCCGATCTTGCCAGGGAATGGTCGCCCTTCAAGCTGCAGAATGCGCTGAACGCCCACCTCAAGATGGCAGGCGAACGGGTCGCGATCATCAACGTGGAAGCGGCCAGCGAGTTTTTCGATGCCCGCTTCTCGGCGCTGCGGCGCCATTATCTCTACCGCATCATCAGCCGCCGGGCGCCGCTGGCACTCGAGGCTGGCAAGGCCTGGTGGGTGCCGAAACCTCTCGATCACGATGCTATGCATGCGGCCGCGCAGACCCTTGTCGGCAAGCACGATTTCTCCACCTTCCGTTCCGCCCATTGCCAGGCGAATAGTCCTGTCCGTACGCTGGATCGGCTGGACGTCACAAGAAGCGGCGAACTGATCGAAATCCGCGCGACCGCACAGAGCTTCCTGCACAACCAGATCCGCTCCTTCGCCGGCACATTGAAGCTCGCCGGCGAGGGGAAATGGACACCAGACGATGTGCGCGCCGCGCTCGAAGCCCGCGACCGCAAGGCTTGCGGCCCGGTGGCGCCGCCGGACGGACTTTATTTCATGCAGGTCGATTATCCCGAGGTGATCACCGATCGCCGGCGGGAAAAGGAGGCACGCGATGACGACGACGATCTATCATAATCCCGCTTGTGGCACCTCGCGCAACACGCTTGCGATGATCCGCCAATCCGGCGAGGAGCCGGTAGTGATCGACTATCTGAAAACGCCGCCGACACGCGAGCGATTGGCCGAGCTGGTCGCTGCGATGGGGATCCCCGTCCGCGCGCTGCTGCGCCAAAAGGGCACGCCCTACGATGAACTCGGATTGGACGATCCATCGCTGAGTGATGACCAGTTGCTCGACGCGATGATCGCGCATCCGATCCTGATCAATCGCCCGATCGTCGTCACGGAAAAGGGCGTGCGGCTCTGCCGGCCCTCGGAGACGGTGCTGGATATCCTGCCGAATGCCTCCATCGGGACCTTCACGAAGGAAGATGGTGAAGTCGTTCAAGGCAAATAGCTGCTAGACGGGATAGATGCCGAGAAAGCGTTGCAGGTATTCCGACAGCATCAGCGACGGGACCAGCAGCACCAGCGTCATCGCGCCAACCATCAGCCCTTGGCCGTGGAAGATCATCCTGAGAATGCGGGCGATGGCGAAGACCTGCGCCAGCATGAAAGCCAAAAGCAGCAGAGACACGAAGCCCATCAGTTGCGGCAGGAAGAAGACCAGCGCCAGCAGCAGCCCGTTGATATAGGAAAGCGGCACACCCAGCCAATTGACGCTGACGATGACGGGCGCGAAACGCTCGCCCTTCTTGAAGGCGAGCAGCAGCAAGCCCGCAAAAACCAGCGGTACGAACCAGTTGGCGGCTTCGACGAGTCCGAGGCGGAAATAGAAGAGCGCGCCGACATTGGTGTGCGGCGGCATCGTTTGCAGGAAGGCCTGGCGCCACCAGAGCCACGAGATCCCCATCGGCGGCAGGCACCAGAAGATCGCCCAGAACGAGCGGTTGACGCCGCGCTCCGACATGTCGAGAAAACGGAAGCCGCGCGGGTCCATGCGGATCAGCAGCCAGATTCCGGCAAGATAGTATTGAACTTCCCTAAAGCCCGGCATTCGCGAACCAGCGCTCGATGAAGGTTTCATAGATTACCGTGAGTCGCTCGAGGTCGGAAACGGCAACGCGCTCATCGACCATATGCATTGTCTGACCAACGAGGCCGAACTCGACGACCGGGCAATAATCCTTGATGAAGCGGGCGTCGGACGTGCCGCCCGTGGTGGAAAGCTTCGGCGACTGGGCGGTTACGCTCTCGACGGCGGAGGATAGCGAGGCGATCAGCGCATTGTTGCGCGTCAGGAAGACGTGGCTCGGACGCTCAGCCCACATGATGTCGTATTTGAGCGGCGGACGGCCGGGGCGCAGCACACCGTCCGCGGCGGCGGCATCGAGCCGGCGCAGGATCTCCTGTTGCAGGCTTTCCGCTGTCCACGTGTCGTTGAAGCGGATGTTGAAGCTCGCTGTCGCCTTGGCCGGCACGACGTTCGTCGCCGGATTGCCGACGTCGATGGTCGTCACTTCGAGGTTCGACGGCTGGAAGTTGTCGGTGCCGGCATCGAATGGCGGGTGCATCAGGGCCTGCGTCAGTTGCAGGATGCCGCGCACCGCGTTGTCGGCCAGATGCGGATAGGCGGCATGGCCCTGGACGCCGTGCACGGTGATCTTGCCGGACAGCGAACCGCGACGACCGATCTTGATCATGTCGCCGAGCTGGTCCGGATTGGTCGGTTCGCCAACGAGGCAGGCATCCCATCGCTCGCCGCGCTCGGCCGCCCACTTGAGCAGCTTGATCGTGCCGTTGACCGCCGGGCCCTCCTCGTCGCCGGTGATCAGGAAGGAGACCGAGCCCTTCGGCGCTCCATGCTTTTCGACATGGCGGGCAATGGCCGCAACGAAGCAGGCAACGCCGCCCTTCATGTCGACCGCGCCACGGCCAAAGAGTTCGCCGTCGGCGATCTCGGCGGCAAAGGGCGGATGCGTCCAGGCCGCTTCGTCGCCAACCGGCACCACATCCGTATGCCCGGCAAACATCAGGTGCGGGCCCTCGGTGCCGAGCCGCGCATAGAGGTTCTCGATGTCGGGCGTTCCCGGTTCCGTCGCCGTCACCTTGTCGACCTTGAAGCCGAGCGGCGACAGCATTGCTTCGAGTGCCGAAAGCGCACCGCCCTCGGCAGGCGTGACGGACGGGCAGCGAATCAGGGTCTGAAGATTGGCGACGGGATCGGTAGCGGTCATGGGAGTGGAACTATCCAGCTGTAATGGCAAAGAAAAGGCAAGCCGGCGATGCCGCCTTGTTGAAATGTGCCGTTCATTTTGCCGGATCAAGTCCGACCGTCAGCGTTCGGGCGGCGCGCGTCTTTTCAGATGCGCGGACCGCCGGAACGCCAAGACTTGATCAGTCGCGCAGCAGTTCGTTGATGCCCGTCTTCGAGCGGGTCTTTTCGTCGACGCGCTTGACGATGACGGCGCAGTAGAGGTGTGGTGCCGGCAAGCCGTTCGCCATGGTGGCGTTGCCCGAAGGCATGGAGCCTGCAACGACGACGGAGTAGGGCGGCACTTCGCCGTACATCACTTCGCCCGTGGCGCGATCGACGATCTTGGTCGACTTGCCGATATAGACGCCCATGCCGAGGACCGAGCCCTCGCGGATGATGCAGCCTTCGACGACTTCCGATCGCGCGCCGATGAAGCAGTTGTCCTCGATGATCGTCGGGCCGGCCTGCATCGGCTCAAGAACGCCGCCAATGCCGACGCCGCCAGAGAGATGCACATGCTTGCCGATCTGTGCGCAGGAACCGACTGTCGCCCAGGTATCGACCATCGTGCCTTCATCGACGAAGGCGCCGAGATTGACGAAGGACGGCATCAACACGACGTTCTTGGCGATATAGGCCGAGCGACGCACGACGCAGTTCGGCACGGCGCGGAAGCCGGCGGCGCGATACTGGTTTTCACCCCAGCCTTCGAACTTGGAAGGCACCTTGTCCCACCAGGTCGAGTTGCCCGAACCGCCCTTGACGACCTCCATGTCGTTCAGGCGGAAGGAGAGAAGCACGGCCTTCTTCAGCCACTGATTGACCTTCCAGGCGCCGTCGCTGCCGCGCTCGGCAACACGTGCCTTGCCGCCATCGAGCAGTTCGAGCGCTGCCTCGACAGCGTCGCGAACTTCGCCCTTCGTGGACGTATTGACGTTGTCACGGTTATCGAAGGCAGCTTCGATTGTCTTTTCAAGGGAAGAAAGGTCGCTGGCGCTCATGGGAATTCCTTAAACTTCGATCTCTATCGTGGAGACCGAAGCCTCCGGAATTGTGATTGGCGGGACGCGATCTGCTCTATCCCATGCAGGGGTAAAATGGAATGATTTTTCGGGGCGTGGTAACTCTCCCAATTCAAAGCAGGAAACGACATACCGGCACCACCTGCCGGGCGTACTGAGAGGCATTTTGACATGGCAAAAACAAAAAACAGCAGGCTGCGGCGCAAGGATGGCGTCTGGGACCCGCTGAAGACGAGCGCAACCGACAAGCATCGCGCCGAAGCCGTGCCGAAAACACCCCAGACGCTGTCACCTGCCTATCGTCTTGCCTATGTCGATGAAGACTTTCTATGCCGCGAAGAGCTGCGGCCGATCCGCCTGCAACTGGAGCTGATGAAGCCGGAAATGCTGCTGACCGAGCGCGGAATCAAGTCGACGGTCGTCATGTTCGGCGGCGCCCGCATTCCGGCGCCAGGCCAGAGCGCCTGGGCAGCGAGAAACGAAACGCAGCGCGCCAACCTCGAGGCAGCTTCGGTCTACTACGACGAAGCACGCAAGTTCGCCCGTCTGTGCTCGAAATATTCGGCGGGCTTCGATTTTCATGAGTATGTCGTTGTTACGGGCGGCGGCCCTGGTGTCATGGAGGCCGGCAACCGTGGTGCGGCTGATGAAGGTGCTCCCTCGATCGGCCTCAACATCGTGCTCCCGCATGAGCAGGCGCCGAACGTCTATGTGACGCCGGAACTGAGCTTCAATTTCCACTATTTCGCGATCCGCAAGATGCACTTCATGGTGCGGGCAAAGGCGATCGCTGTCTTCCCTGGCGGCTTCGGTACGCTCGATGAATTCTTCGAGTGCCTGACGCTGATCCAGACCGGCCGGATGGAAAAGATGCCGTTGATCCTGTTCGGCGAGAAGTTCTGGAGGAGCATCGTCAATTTCGAGGCGCTTGCGGAATTCGGCACGATTGCGCCCGACGATGTCGACCTGATCAGCTTCGTCGATACTGCCGACGCTGCCTGGAAGATCATCCAGGATTTCTACGAACACCACGAGTAAGAAAAAGCCCGCCGGTGGGCGGGCTTCGATCTATGTAAGCTCTAGCTTACGGGAACGGACGATCCGGCATGTCGTCGAGCGAGATCGTGCCGTCCTTGTTGCGATCCATCCAGGTGAAGAACTTGTCGAATGCCGCTTCGGCTTCCTGCTTGGAGATCTGGCCGTTCTCGTCGGTATCGAAGCGCTGCATCATCATCATGCCGCGCATCATCCCGCCATGCATGCCGCGGCGATCCGGACGGCCGTCGGGACCGGGCTGCGGTTGCGCCGGCTGAGCATTGTCGGCATCGGCCGGCGGCGCCATCGGCGTAGCATCGTCATCCGTTGCATCATCGGCGGGTGCCTTTACCTTGGCCATCTGCGCTTCGCGGTATTTGCGGATTTCGCCTGGCGTCAGGGAGCCGTCCTTGTCGGTATCGATCGCGACGAAGATTGCCTCCATCCCGTCCTTGGCTTCCTGCTTGGAAATCTGTCCGTCCTTGTTCGTGTCGAACTGCTTCAGCATGCGAACGAAGATGACTTCACGGATCGCGCCCATGCGCGGCCCCATCATCATGCCCATGGCGTGTTGCGGGCGCGACGAATGGTGCTTCTTGTCGTGAGAGGCGGCAAAACTGGTGCCGGCTGCGGCACCGACGATCATGACGGAGGAGAGTGCGGCCAGTATCAGCTTGTTTCGTGACATCTCAATTCCTTTCGATCTGCAATCACAATGAGGACTACAGGTGAAAGGGTAGGGCCGGTGCGGCAAATTGCCCAATTAAAGATCGGTAAGCTGGATGAAATTTCTGTAATCTAGTCGGCAATCTTCGCAAGAAAATCAGTGAGATCGTCGGTCACGAAGTCGATGTGATCGTCCTCTCCGCTGGTCTTTTCCCACCATTCGACGACCGTGTCCTCGAGATTGTTCGGCACCAGCAGGACCGTCTGCATGCCGAGCGCTTTCGGGACCTTCAAGTTGCGTGGGAGATCCTCGAACATCGCCGCCTTGCCGGTTTCGATCCGCTTCAGCGCAGTGAACTTGTCATAGGTCTCCTGCGCCGGTTTCGGCACGAAATCGGCGGCCACGATGTCGAAGATGTCGTCGAAATGCTCGAGGATGCCGAGCGCGCCCGCCGCCATCTCGGCATGCCTGACGCTGCCATTGGTGAAGATGAACTTGCGGCCCGGCAGGGCCTTGATTGCCGCGCCGAGTTCCGGCTGCGCCGTCAGGCTCGAATAGTCGATCGCATGCGCCTTCTCGAGGAAGTCGTTCGGATCGATACCGTGGTGGATCATCAGCCCCTGCAGGGTCGTACCGTGATCGAGGTAGTACTGTTTCTGCAGCTTACGCGCCTCGTCCCGCTCCATCTGCAGCAGGGTCGCGACATAGGCCGTCATGTTCTTGTCGATTTGCGCGAAAAGATTGACGTGGTGCGGATAGAGCGTGTTGTCGAGGTCGAAAACCCACTCGGTCACATGCGAGAAGTCCGCCTTGGTCGGCGTGCGATCTATCTTGGTCATGCGGTCGTTATGGCACGGCTTGCCGGGCAAGGAAATCGGCAAGAAAAAATAGACGCCCGATTTGCGGCGGACGCAGCCGGGAAGGGATGGTAGAACTCCTCATGCTCTTCGACCTTCCCAGTGACGACGCGCTTTACGATGCGCTGATTGCCCGCAGCCCGGCCTATGAAGGCCTTGCCTATGTCTGCGTCAAGACAACCGGCATCTTCTGCCGGCTGACCTGCCCGGCTCGTAAACCGAAGCGGGAAAACACGCTGTTCTATGGTTCTATCGCCACCTGCATGCAGTCCGGATTTCGGCCCTGCCAACGCTGCCGGCCTCTGGAGGAGGCGGGCAGGGAGCCGATCGTCGACCAGCTCCTCACCGCGCTCGACCGCGATCCCGCAGCGCGATGGACGGAGGACGATCTGATTGCGGGCGGCTACGATCCCTCGACCGTACGGAGAGCCTTCAAGCGATCCCTCGGCATGACCTTTCTCGATATCGCCCGTTATCGCCGTCTTGGCGAGGCGGCGAAACAGCTGGCGAATGGCGCCCGTGTCATCGACGCTCAGATCGAGGCAGGGTATGAATCGGGCAGCGGCTTCCGCGCGGCATTTCAGCGGCTGATCGGCAAAGCGCCCGCGCTATCGCAGAAACGCGACCTTCTGCGTGCGGATTGGTTCGAAACGCCGCTCGGCCCCATGGTTGCTGTGGCCGACCAGACGCATTTGCATCTCCTCGAATTCCACGACCGCAAGGCGCTGCCTGCTGAGCTAGACAAGCTGCAGCGCAAGACGCGCTCTACCGTCGCAGCCGGCCGCACGCCGGCGATCGAGCAGATCGATGCCGAGCTGAAGGCGTATTTCGATGGCAGATCGGCATCCTTCCGGACGCCGCTTGCGCTGGGTTTCGGCACGGCTTTCGAGCGGCAGGTCTGGTCGAAGCTGATGGAGATACCCGTTGGCGAGACACGCGCCTACGGCGACATTGCGCGCGATATGGAAAACCGGCAGATCGTGCGCGCCGTCGGCCGCGCAAACGGGGCGAACCAGATGGCGATTGTCATCCCCTGCCACCGGCTGATTGGCGCCGATGGCTCACTGACCGGCTACGGCGGCGGGCTCTGGCGCAAGCAATGGCTTTTGCGACACGAAAATGAGATGAAATCCAAGAGATTGTCTGTGGAGGGAATTCAATGAACCAGGCTGAGAAGGCAAAGGCGTTCGGCGCCTTGCATCAAAAGGGCAATCCCGTCGTCCTTTATAACATATGGGACGCCGGAACGGCGAAGGCGGTGACCGAAGCCGGCGCAAAGGCGCTGGCGACCGGAAGCTGGTCGGTCGCGGCAGCGCAGGGCTATGGTGATGGTGAAAAGATTCCGATGGAGGCGTTGATCGCCACTACCCGCCAGATCACCGCGGTCAACGGCCTGCCTCTCTCGGTCGATTTCGAGGGTGCCTATTCCACCGATCCGGCGGGTGCTGCCACCAATGTCGAAAAGCTGATCGACGCCGGCGCAGTCGGTATCAACTTTGAAGATCAGGTGGTTGGCGGCGAAGGGCTGCACGCCGTCGAGAAGCAGGTCGCCCGCATCCGCGCCATCCGCGAGATGGCGGACCGCCGCGGCATTGCCTTCTTCATCAATGCACGCACCGATCTGTTCCTGCGCGAAGGTGATCTTTCGAAGCATGCCGGTCTGGTTGAGGAAGCGATCGAGCGCGGCAAGGCTTACGCCGCCGCCGGCGCCAACGGCTTCTTCGTGCCTTGGCTGATCGACGAGGGTCTCATCGAGAAGGTCTGCGCCGCGTCGCCGCTGCCGGTCAACATCATGATGCGGCCGGGCGCCCCGGACGTGAAAACGCTGGCGAAGCTCGGTGTCAGCCGCGTCAGCTACGGGCCGGGACCATATCGGGCGATGATGGAGAAGCTGAAAGAGGCAGCCGCGGCGGTCTATGCCGCCGCGGGCTAACAGAGGTCCGGCAAAGGCTCAGGGAACGATCAGCGTTCCCGCGCCGTGCTCGGTGAAGATCTCGAGCAGCACCGAATGGGCGGTCTTGCCGTTCAGGATGACGACACCCTGGACGCCGGCCTTGATCGCATCGATGCAGGTCTCGACCTTCGGGATCATGCCGCCGGAGATCGTGCCGTCGGCGATCAGCGCGTGCGCCTGCGCGACGGACAATTCCTTGATCAGGTTGCCCTGCTTGTCGAGAACGCCAGGAACGTCAGTTAGGAAAAGCAGGCGGGTGGCGTTCAGCGCACCGGCGATCGCGCCGGCAAACGTGTCGGCGTTGATGTTGTAGGTCGCGCCGTCGCGGCCGGGGGCGACCGGTGCGATGACCGGGATCATCTCCGAGCGGGCAAGCAGGTCAAGCAGCGTGCGGTCGACTTCGACGACCTCGCCGACGAAGCCGAGGTCGAGCACGCGCTCGATGTTCGAATCCGGGTCCTTGATCTTCTTCTGCGCCTTTTCGGCGAAGACCATGTTGCCGTCCTTGCCGCAAAGGCCGATCGCCCATTCGCCCGTCTGGTTGATGAGCGCGACGATTTCCTTGTTGATCGAGCCGGCGAGAACCATTTCGACGATCTCGACCGTCTTGGCGTCGGTGACGCGCAGGCCGCCTTCGAACTTCGATTCGATGCCCATCTTCGTCAGCATCGCGCCGATCTGCGGGCCGCCGCCGTGGACGACGATCGGATTGACGCCGGACTGTTTCAAGAGCGCGATGTCGCTCGCGAAAGCCTTGCCGAGCTCGGCATTGCCCATGGCATGGCCGCCGTACTTCACGACAATCGTCTTATTCTCATAGCGCTGCATGAAAGGCAGGGCCTGCGCAAGCAGGCGTGCCTGGGTTTCGCTTTCGGACTGGTTCATGGGATACCCCGCGGAATTGATCGCGGCCTTTTATCTCAAGTTTTTGACAGATGGAATAATCCAGAGGCCATTAGTTTGCCGTATCAGCTGGCAGTAAGCCCGGGGAGTCGGGCTAGTGGTAAGGGGCATGGCATGACAAGCGACGAAATCGCGCATCTGATCAGCCTGGTGGCGATCGGCGATCGCAAGGCCTTTGCCACGCTCTATCGCGAGACCAGCCCGAAACTCTTTTCCATCTGCCTGCGTATCTTGAAGGACAGAACCGAGGCCGAGGAATCGCTTCAGGAAGTCTACGTGAAGATTTGGCAGCGTGCCGGCGTGTTCGCTGCCGGATCCGGTGCGCCGTCTTCCTGGCTCGCGGCAATCACGCGCAACCAGGCGATCGACATCATGCGCGCGCGAAAGCCGATTGCCGACGAACTCGATAGTGCCTACGACCTCGCGGATGACGAACCCTCCCCCGAGATACAGACTGTGATCAAGGATGAAGGAAGGCGCATTGACACCTGCATGGAAGAGTTGGAAGCTGATCGGGCAATGGCGGTGAAGAAAGCTTACGTCGAAGGGCAGAGCTATCAGGAACTGGCCGATCAGTTTGGCGTCCCTTTGAACACGATGCGCACATGGCTGCGTCGCAGCCTCTTGAAACTGAGAGAGTGCATGGAACGATGACATCGCCGGATCAGAGCAAGGGAGGCCGCTCCCGCGACGAGGTACTCGCCGGTGAGTATGTTCTTGGTGTTCTTTCCTTCAAGGATCGGCGAGTTGTAGAGGAGCGGATGCGTCGCGACAGGCAGTTCGCGGCCATCGTCAGCCGCTGGGAAACCAATCTCTCCTCCTTCAACGACGATTACGACGTCGTTAGCCCCAGCCAGGAAACGTTCAAGCAGATCGAGGCGCGGTTGTTTGGTGCGCCTGAAGCAACCCCGGCGCCGGCGCGTGGAGTGTGGGGTTCGCTCATTTTCTGGCGCTGCCTCGCGCTCGTCTCGCTGTTGATCACCGCGGGCGCACTAACGATTGCCACCGTTGCCGTCACTCCGCCTCAGGCCCCTGCACCGCTCGTGGCTGAACTGACAGCCTCCAGCAGCCAGGTCAATCTACTTGCCTCCTATGAACGACAGAGCGGAAAACTGCGGATCGTACCCATCGCCACCGGCAAGCCCGAAGAGAAGTCGCTGGAGCTCTGGCTTGTTCCGGCAAGCGGTGCACCAAGATCGCTTGGCGTATTTCCTCCCGGTCAGGCAGGCGAATTGGTCATCCCTGTCGATATGCGCGGCAGCGTAGACGAAGGCGCGACTCTGGCGGTCAGCCTCGAGCCTTTCGGCGGCTCGCCGACCGGGCAGGCCACCGGGCCGATCGTGGCAAGCGGTACGACGCACCGCCGTTGACCTTTTTTCAGCAAGTTTGCGCTCTGGCTGAAACTCTCCCCACGAGCCTCTCGTAGATCCTCATGTCCGTAAGGAATGTCGGCATCCGGTCGGCTTAGCCACGGACGCTAGAGGAGAACCATCATGATGAAGTCCGCACTGCGCTTGAGCGTGCTTGCTGCTGCCGTTTCCGCATTTGCTTTCGCTGCGCAGGCCAAGAACCCAATGGTCGGTGGCGCCGCAATGTATCCGACCAAGGATATCGTGCAGAATGCCATGAACTCCAAGGATCACACGACGCTGGTTGCGGCGGTAAAGGCTGCTGGTCTGGTATCGACGCTGGAAGGCAAGGGACCTTTCACAGTCTTTGCTCCGACCAATGAAGCCTTCGCGGAATTGCCCGCCGGCACGGTCGATACGTTGCTGAAGCCGGAAAACAAGGCCCAACTAACGAAGGTCCTGACCTGCCACGTCGTCGCCGCTGACGCGATGGCCAAAACCGTTGCCAAGATGATCAAGGCCGACGGCGGCGAACACGACATCAAGACGGTCGGCGGTTGCGTGCTGAAGGCCAAGGAAAACATGGGCAAGATCACGATCACCGATGAAAACGGCGATGTCGCCCATGTGACCATCGCTGACGTGAAGCAGTCCAACGGCGTCATCCACGTCGTTGACAAGGTTCTGCTGCCGAAAATGTAAGCCGGTTCAGGCAGTCAGCGTAAGGCGCCCAATTCCATCTGGGCGCCTTCTTTCATTTCCAGTTGGCGATCCCGACCGTTTGGGCAATCGCCTCACGCAGGTCATCGAGACCCTCGCTCTTTTCCGAGGAGGTGGCGATGATGCCGGGATAGGCGGCCGGCCGTTTTTTGATCTTTTCCGCGGTGTCCGCGAGCAGCTTGGTCACAGCCGGTGGTTTGATCTTGTCCGTCTTGGTCAGAACGATCTGATAGGAGACCGCCGCCTTGTCGAGCAGATCCAGAACCTCGTCATCGTTCTTCTTCACGCCGTGGCGGCTGTCGATCAGCACATAGACCCGCTTCAGCGTCGCGCGGCCGCGCAGGTAATCGAAGACGAGCTTCGTCCAGGCGTCGACCTGGTCCTTCGGCGCCTGCGCGTAGCCGTAGCCCGGCATGTCGACGAGCGCCATCGGTGGCAGGTCGCCGGCTTCACCGGAGTAACCCTCCGGCACGAAGTAGTTGAGTTCCTGCGTGCGCCCCGGCGTATTCGAGGTACGCGCCAGCCCCTTGTGACTGACGAGCGCATTGATCAGCGACGACTTGCCGACGTTCGATCGGCCGGCAAAGGCCACTTCCAGCGGCCCTTCCGGCGGCAGGAACTTCAGGGACGGTACGCCGCGGATAAAGGTCCAGGGGCGCCCGAATAGCGGCTTGTCGTTCTTGTTGTCGGTCATTCGGCCTTTTCCAGTCCAGATCCAATGTGCCTATGGCATTCAGGTTTCCGGCGATTTTGTCAACCGACCGGCAGCTGCCAGGTTACCGCAGCAATGCCGGCTGAAATGAAAAGCCCCGCCGAAGCGGGGCTTTGGTCATTTCTCCGTCGGGGCCGGCTTTCGTTTGAAGAGCCCCTTCAGGTTGCTGAAGAGTTCGATCTTCACGCCGTGGCGCTTCATGATCACCGACTGCTGGATCACCGACAGCGTGTTGTTCCAGGCCCAGTAGATGACCAGACCTGCCGGGAAGCTCGCCAGCATGAAGGTGAAGACCAGCGGCATCCAGTTGAAGATCATTGCCTGCGTCGGATCCGGCGGCGTCGGGTTCATGCGCATCTGCAGGAACATCGTCACACCCATGATCAGCGGCCAGACGCCGAGATGCAGGAAGGCGGGCGCCGCAAACGGCAGCAGGCCGAAGAGGTTGATGAACGACGTCGGATCGGGCGCCGAAAGGTCCTGGATCCAGCCGAAGAACGGCGCGTGGCGCATCTCGATGGTGATGTAGATCACCTTGTAGAGCGAGAAGAAGATCGGGATCTGTAGTGCGATCGGCCAGCAACCGGCGATCGGGTTGATCTTCTCTTCCTTGTAGAGCGCCATCGTCGCCTGTTGCAGGCCCATGCGGTCGTCGCCGAACTTGGCCTTCAGCTCTTCCATCTTCGGCTGCACGCGCTTCATGTTCGCCATCGAAGCGTACTGCTTGCTGGCGAGCGGGAAGAACAGCGCCTTGACGACGATGGTGGTCATCAGAATGGCGACGCCGAAGTTTCCGAAGTAACGGAAGAAGAAGTCCATCAGCCTGAACATCGGCTTCGTCAGGAAGTAGAACCAGCCCCAGTCGATCAACCGGTCAAACTTCGGGATCGAATAGGTCTTCTCGTAGCCGTCGATGACAGGAACTTCCTTGGCGCCGGCGAACACGAGGTTCTTCAGTTCAAGCGACTGGCCAGGAGCGACGGTAACGGCGTTCTGCTTGTAGTCGGCCTGGAAACGCGGCTGACCATCCGTGAAGTGCGTGAAGCGTGCATCGTACGGGGTCTGCTGCGGCGGAATGATCGTTGCCGCCCAGTACTTGTCGGTGATGCCGAGCCAGCCACCGGTTGCCGTTGCCGGCGTTACGGCTTCCTTCTCGACAGCGGCGTACTTGCTCTCGAGCAGGCTGTCGCCGATCACGCCGATGAAGCCTTCGTGCAGCACGTAGGTCGAGGCAACGGCAGGCTTGTTGTAACGGGTGACGCGGCCATAGGAGGACAATGCCGCCGGAGCCTGGCCCGCATTGGTAACCTTGTCGGTGACCGTGAACATGTAGTGCTCATCGACCGAGATCGTGCGGGCAAAGGTGATGCCCTTGTCATTGGTGTAGGTCAGCGTAACCGGTGTCGTTTCGGTCAGCTTGGCGCCTTCCGGTGCGGTCCAGACGGTCGAGGGACCCGGAACGCTGCCGGTGGTGGCGTCGCCGATGTAGCCGAGTTCGGCGAAGTAGCCGTCCTTCGTCTCCGACGGGCTGAAGAGCGTGATGATCGGGCTCGAATCATCCACGGTCTCGTGATAGCCCTTGAGCTTCAGGTCATCGAGACGGGCGCCGACGAGGTTGATGGAGCCGGCAAGAGCGGCGGTATCGATCGTGACGCGCGGGTTCTTGGCAAGTGCGTCAGCAAGCGAGGTTGTCGCGGCAGCCTGGCCGGAAGGCGCGGCGCCACTCGTCTGGGCCGTACCCGCGCCACCCGCAGCAGGGGTCTGCACCTGTTCGGTCTTCTGCTGCGCTTTTTGAGCGAGTTCAGCCTTGCGCTGCGCTTCGATGCGCGGATTCATGTAGAGGAATTGCCACCCGAGAACGATCAGCACGGAGAGGGCGATCGCAATGAAGTAGTTGCGGTTGTTTTGCATCATACGTTCCTGGGGCGGCCGTCTCCGGACCGCTTGTGTTTCGGCTTGGTCTCGACGCGAGTTTTGAGCTCTGCGGCTAATTTTTCGAAGGGTGCTTGCAGCACGTCTCTTCGCGCGACAACCACATAGTCGTGTCCGGGCTGCATTGCAAACCCTGCATGAAGTCGCACCGCCTCTTTCAGGCGCCGCCTCATGCGGTTTCTTTCGACCGAGTTGCCATGTTTCTTGGTGACGGTGAAGCCGACGCGGGCTTCGGCCTCTGGTTCCTTCCGGTCGAGGACTTCGAGCAGGAAGAAGCTGCCCCTGCGCTTTTCGCCATTGCGGACAGCAAGAAACTGCGGGCGGCTTTTCAGCCGCCCGGCAGTCATTTTCTTCTTATTGGTCGTCAATTCGCCCGCCATCTCTTATCGGGCAATTCGGCCTTAGGCCGAAAGACGCTTGCGGCCGCGTGCGCGGCGAGCAACGATAACCTTACGGCCGCCCTTGGTGGCCATGCGTGCACGGAAACCGTGGCGGCGCTTGCGAACAAGCTTGGATGGTTGGTAGGTACGCTTCATTTATTTAAACACCGCGGAGTGCGGCCCTTCTTGAATTTGCATATTGCAAGGAGCGTTGTTTTTCGAACGGGCGAGGCTAACGAGAGCCTTATATGACCGGACGTGCGGCGGCTTATACGGATGAAGGCCGTCAAAGTCAATTATCGCCCGGAATTTCTGGATTTCAGCCCAGCGCTACAAGATTTAGCGACGCACATTAATGTTTGTGACGGCGCGTTAAAGTCGGCCGTGCGTAATATTTTTCTTCGTTCGCAACTGCTGCGCGCATTCTCGGGGCGATCTAGCGTTTTTCGGCGCAAAAAACCAAACGTTGACGACTAAGTACAGGTAATTTTTTGTAGTTAGGCGGCCAAGCATCCGAAATCTAACGTTAATTTATTTCGGCCAAATTTAGCTATCGGCCGGAAAGCTTTCCCGGCTTGTCATCAGTTTCTGGGGGGCTTCCTTTGAAAATCCGAGGTAAGATCAATCTGCTCGTTTCCGCCATGTGCGGCGTTGCATTGCTGATCGGGGCAACGGCACTTTGGGCCGTGCATCAATATGACGAGAATCTGTCGGCATATGAAGACGCGTCTGATCGCGCTTACTATGGCGAGCGCCTCAACCGCTTCGTGACGGCGACGGTCATGGAGGCCCGCGGAATCTACGGCGCTCCCTCGACAAAGGAAGCCGCTGCCTTCGCCAAGGGGCTGCTGACGGATCTCGATCAGATCGACAAGGTAATTGCCTCCTGGGCTCCGCTGGTTCCTGAAAGCCAGAAAGACACCTTCGTGAAAATGACCGAGCGCGCCAAGGAATTCCGCGCGTTCCGCGCTGAAACAGCCCGCCTCGGCACCGAAGTGAGCCCGCAGGCAGCGAACGAGCAGGGCAACAACGACGCCAACCGAGCCAATCGCAAGGCTTTCCAGGCGGAGATCGATGCGATCGTCGCCACCGACAAGGCGACACTCGATGCTGTCAATGCGCAGGTCGAAAGCTCGCGCACCTCCGTCTTGTGGCTCGTGATTGCGATTACCGGTGTTGGCATTGTGGCTGGCGTCGGTATGGGCTTCTACATCGGCACCATTCAGCTCAGCCGCCCGATCAAGAAGGTCACGGACGCGATCAAGCAGGTTGCCGACGGTAACTTTGAGGCCGAAGTGCCTTTCGCGGGACGTCAGGATGAAATCGGCGAAATGGCCGCCGCCGTCGCTGTCTTCAAGGAGAATGGTCTCGCCGTACGTCGCATGAATGCGCAGGAAACCGCCATGCGCGCCAAGAGCGACGATCTGCAGTCCAGCATGTCCGTCGTCGTTGCATCCGCAGCCGCCGGCGACTTCAGCCGCCGCATCGAAAAGGACTACGGCGACGACAACCTCAACCAGTTCGCCAGCAACATCAACCATCTGCTTTCCAGCATCGATGCGGGTGTCGGCGAAACGCGCCGGGTGATTGCAAGCCTGGCGGAAGGCGACCTGACGCAGACGATGCGCGGCAACTTCCAGGGCGCCTTCGCCGAACTGCAGCAGAACGTCAACAGCACATTCGCGACGCTGCAGACAACGATGCGCGAAGTACGCGAGACGGCCGAAGGCTTCCACGGCAACACAAACGAGCTGCGCGCCGCAAGCGACGACCTTTCCAAGCGTACCGAGCAGCAGGCCGCTGCCCTCGAAGAGACCTCGGCGGCGCTCGACGAGATCACCGCGGTCGTCAACAATTCGACCGAGCGTGCTCAGGAAGCCAGTGTCATGGTCTCCGAGGCCAAGGACGACGCCGGCAAGTCGGGCGTGGTCGTCCGCAATGCCGTCGACGCCATGGGTCGCATTGAGCAGGCTTCGCGCGAAATCAGCCAGATCATCAACGTCATCGACGAGATCGCCTTCCAGACGAACCTGCTGGCGCTGAACGCAGGCGTCGAAGCGGCGCGTGCGGGCGAGGCAGGCAAGGGTTTCGCTGTCGTCGCTCAGGAAGTTCGCGAGCTGGCACAGCGTTCGGCAACCGCCGCTAAGGACATCAAGGGCCTGATCACCAAGTCCGGCGATGAAGTACAGGTTGGCGTAAAGCTGGTGCAGGCGACTGGCGAGGCGCTGTCCCAGATCGAACGCCGTGTCAACGCGATCAACGACCATATCCACTCGATCGCGACGGCTGCGAAGGAGCAATCAACTGGCCTCAAGGAGGTCAATACCGCCGTCAATCAGATGGATCAGGTGACGCAGCAGAACGCTGCCATGGTCGAGGAAACCTCGGCAGCAACGCACAAGCTCTCCGGCGAAGCCGATGGTCTTGTCCGCCTGATCTCACGCTTCAAAGTCTCCAACGTGCCGGCAGCGGCCGCCGTCGCCGTCGCGCGCCATCAGGAACATCGTCCGGTGGCCTCTCCGGCCCGTCGCGCCATGGGGACCGTCGCGCGGGCGTTTAGCGGCAACGCCGCCGTTGCCGAGCAGAATTGGGAAGAATTTTAAACGCCCTGCGCTCCCTTGGACAAAGACGAAACGCCGCCTCAGGGCGGCGTTTCCATTTGTCGCAAATGGCCTTGCTCGCAAAGATTTGAAAGCGGACCGTCATCGTCTAATATAGAACGCGCAAAGGGCGCCCGGCGCCAAGCGGACGAAAGACAATGCAAGCCCACGATCAAGGCGACAATCTTCTCCCAGACGGTGCTGCCGGGACCGAGCCCGACCGGGCGGACCAGCGCCCGTCCGGCATGTTCGGCGGGCTTTCCGGCAAGTTGCTGTGGCTGACGGTTGTCTGCATCATGCTCGCCGAGGTGCTGATCTTCTTTCCGTCGGTTGCCACCATGCGCCTGCGGTGGCTGGACGAAAGGCTGAATGCCGCGGCTGCGGCCGCGATCGTGATCGACGGTCTACAGCCGGTGGAACTGCCGCGCGCGCTGCAGAAGGAAACGTTGGAAGCGACCGGCACCAAGGCGATCGTGCTGCGGAAAGAGGGCACCTCGCGCCTACTTGCGACGACGGACATGCCGACCTCGGTCGATGAACAGTATGATTTGACCGACGTGCCATCAGTGACCGCGATTCGCGACGCGCTCGATACGATGATTTTTGGCGGCAACCGCCTGATCCGCGTCTATGGTCCGGTACAGGACACCAATACCGGTGTCGAAGTGCTTATGAAGGACAAGCACCTCCGCAATGCGATGCTTGTTTATTCCCGCAACGTCTTTCTGCTGTCGATCCTGATTTCACTGTTTACCGCGACGCTGGTGTTCTTCGCGATCAACCGCATCCTGATTCGGCCGATTCGCGAGCTGACCGGCAGCATGCAGCATTTCTCCTCCGATCCGGAAAATCCGCAGAATGTCTTTGTCGGCGACGGCGGTCGCGACGAGCTTGCCGTTGCCGGACGGCACCTGACCTCCATGCAGTTGGAACTGCAAAAGACGCTGAAGCAGCAGAGAAACCTTGCAGCGCTCGGCCTAGCAGTTTCCAAGATCAACCACGACATGCGCAACATCCTGGCCTCGGCACAGCTGATGTCGGACCGTCTCGTGGACGTCGATGATCCGATGGTGAAGGCCTTTGCGCCAAAGTTGCTACGCACAATCGACCGCGCCGTCGGTTATACGACTGAGGTGCTGTCCTATGGCCAGGCAAGCGAAGCGGCACCCCGTCGGCGCCGCATCCGGCTCTATGACCTGACCCAGGACGTGAAGGACATGTTGGCGATCGATGCTCAGAGCGGTATCGAGTTCGTCGGCCAGGTCGCGCCCGAGCTCGAGGTCGATGCAGACAGCGAGCAATTGTTTCGTGTCATCCACAATCTCTGTCGCAACGCCGTGCAGGCCCTCAGCGCACCGGCGGTAGCGCGTGGAGCCGACGGCGCCAAGCGCATCACCGTTTCGGCGCAGCGTGTCGGTAGCGTGGTCAGCATCATCGTCGATGATACCGGGCCCGGTATGCCGCAAAAGGCCAGACAAAATCTCTTTGCTGCCTTCCGCGGCTCGGCCCGCTCCGGCGGCACGGGCTTGGGGCTGGTGATCGCCCGCGAACTCGTGCTGGCGCACGGTGGCACCATCGCTCTTGTGGAAAAGCCTTCGGTTGGAACGCAGTTTCGCATCGAGATTCCGGATCGCCCGCTATCGCTGGACGACTACCGCGGCCGCGCGCTGCAGGAAAAGTGATGCATTTTGCGCATTTCCGCTCTGCGCCATCAAAGTCGCGATTTTTTCAGAAAGCCTATTGCAATCCCCGAAAGGACCCTTTAGAGAACCGCCCACGCAAGCGGTTCGGCCGCTTCGGCACGCACCCGTAGCTCAGCTGGATAGAGCACCAGACTACGAATCTGGGGGTCAGGAGTTCGAATCTCTTCGGGTGCGCCATTCTCTTCCTCATATCATATTTATGTCTGGTTGGCGCCGTACTGCGCGCACAACCATCCCTCTGCGGCTTAGGCAAAAAAAGCCCCGCCGACTCGGCAGGGCTGCAGGGATTCGGTCTACGGTGGCGTCAGCTATCGTTAGTGACGGCAAACCGTCTTGTACTTGGTAATCTCATGGTGATGGCTGCGCACCTGGTAGGGTTCCCTCCAGCAACGCTGGTAGGAAGAATAGTGGCGATCGCGCCAGTAGCGTGGCGGCGGGCCGTGGCGATAGTTGGGCCGGTAATCATCATGGTAGCCCGGCGTTCCAATAATCACTCTGACATTATCGGCAAACGAAGGGGCGGCTGTTGATGCAAGCGATGTCAGGACAATGGCTGCTACGGTAGTAAGCTTTTTCATGTTTTACTCCTTTGAGCACGTAACGCCGTTGGCTAGGCGTTTGTTTCAAAGGATATTTTTCTCAACATGAACCTTGGCTGAGGCGGCCGTTCATAAACGTCGCCGTCAGTCAGTCCCAAGACGGCGAGGGTAGTCGACGCGCCTACCGCCGCAATAGAGCGATTATGAGATCGCGGCGATCAACGCTTTTCTTCGATTGTTCGGATGTAAGGAAGGCCGCTTGTGATCTGCGAGGCTGCGTTAGAACGACATGCACGTCAGTCATGAAAATGACGTGACTCCAACCAGGGTATGGTGTGAGACCCGCAAGTCTTCCCGAGACTCACCAAAGTCAGCCGATGTGTGTTTCAGGCGGCAATCACCTGATCCGCCGCCCGTGGAATCGAGTCGTTACGGTCGGTGACTGAAGCGGGCGATTTGCGCATTCTTCATCAGGTTGCGAAAGTTGGGACCGCTGACATGTACCAAGGTCGTATGGTCGCCGCCCTCGAAATAGACGTCGCTGGCGTTGCCGAGGCTTTCGTCGAGAATGACAGGCACGTCGTAGGCCGATCCGATCGGCGGGACCGCACCTATATCGCAATCGGCGAAAAGTGTGCTGACTTCATTTTCCGAGGCGAGGCCGAGGCGCTTGTTCATCACATCCTGCAGCGTGCTGAGCTCGAGCCGGTGAGTGCTCGGAACAACGGCCAGTACATATCCCATTTCGTGATGGACGACGACAGATTTGGCGAGCCTGCTGCCCGGAACATGGGCGGCCTGCGCTGACTGGCTGGTCGTCGCTGTACGATGATGAGGCACGGTGTCGTAGGCGATGCCTTCACCGTCGATATAGTCCTGAAGCTTCCTTGCGATGGTCATCTTGGGTTCCCCTTAAGATTGCGTCGGAAGGCATACAAGGCATTCTCCTCTCATCGTCCGCGAAGTCAACGGCGGAGGGTGCAATGCCTGATGACCGCCACAGGACGATGGCGGTCACGCAAGTTCGACGCACCACTTTGGCGCGCCGGCTGTCGCCTCCCTAGGCGGAGACTCTCACCTCGCCATGCTTGGCCAGTGTCTCCTCCGTCGAAAGCACGGAGGCGTAGGCAAATGCGAACGCCGCCATGAACGCCGCATGCGCTTGTGCGGCAGGAACCAGCGTGCCGTTGAATTCGAGGTCGCGTGTTGCGCAGGCATCATGGACAACCGTTACCCGGTAGCCGAGATCGCTGGCGGCGCGTGTCACGGCATCGATGCACATGTGGCTCATGCTGCCGACGACCGTCACCTCTTCGATGCCATGACGATCAAGCGTCGCCTTCAGCTCTGTTTCACGGAACGCGTTGACATGGTTCTTCACGATGACGGTCTCGCCCGGTCGATTCAGCACCTTCTGATGAATCTGTGCACCCTCGGACCCAGCAAGGAAGAAAGCCGCAGTCTCGCCGATCGACTCATGCCTGACGTGGATGACTAGGTCGCCGGCATCGCGGGCCGCCGCGACGATCCGTGCAGCATTGTCGGCGGCGGCATCGGCGCCGCTCAACGGCCATTTGCCGTTCGGGAAATAATCGTTCTGAATGTCGACGACGATGAGGGCTTGTTTGGTCATGTCCTGATATCCTTTCATTCCTTCCGGGACCGTCCCGTCCGTTGATGGACAAACTATGTCTGAAGCGGCATGGTGTGGATTGGCGAAATTGACATTATCGAGGTCAAAACTGACAAATGATCCAAGCCGACGCACCGACCGAGATCGGCATCCTGCTCTATCCGCACGTCCAACTCGCGGCCGTCTATGGGCTGACTGATCTATTCAATCTGGCGAATCGGTTTGCAACGAGGCAACGGACTTCGGGGAGCCCGGCGTTGCGCGTAAGCCATTGGCGGGAGACAGACGCCGCGGAGGCGGTCGAGCGCGTATTCGATACGGCACCTGGCACCCAAGGGGCGCCCGACGTGCTGCTGCTGCCCCCGAGCTTCGGCGAACCGATGACATCCGAGGAAGCCGCTCCGCTGGCCCGATGGCTTCGCCAGCGGCATGCCGAGGGAACGACGCTGAGTTCCGTCTGCATCGGCGCGTTCCTGCTTGCCGAGACCGGTCTTCTGGCGCACCGGATGGCGACGACCCACTGGACCTACGCGGCTGTACTGGCTGAGCGCTTTCCCGATGTGCGGGTCGATACCGACAAGCTCATCATCGATGAAGGCGACGTCATTACCGCCGGAGGCCTGATGGCCTGGACCGATCTCGGCCTGAAGCTCGTCGACAGATTGCTGGGATCGGCTGTCATGCTGGAGACGGCACGCTACCTCCTGGTGGATCCGCCTGGCAGGGAGCAACGCTGCTACAGCAGCTTCTCGCCCCGCCTGAACCATGGCGACGAACCGATCCTGAAGGTGCAGCACTGGCTGCACGCGAGCGGCGCGCGCCAAGTCACGCTGCCCGCGATGGCCGAGTGCGCGCGCCTGGAAGAGCGCACCTTCCTTCGCCGTTTCCACAAGGCGACAGGGTTTCGACCGACGGAATACTGCCAGCATCTGCGGGTCGGCAAGGCGCGTGAAATGCTGGAGTCTTCGAAACGGACCGTCGAGCAGATCGCCGTTGCTGCCGGCTACGAGGATCCGGGCGCCTTCCGCAAGGTGTTCCAGAAGATTACCGGCCTGTCGCCGGGAGACTACCGCAGCCGCTTCGGATTGAACGGCAGGGTATGAATTGAGGCCGGCTGGCTAGCTTGGCGCAACATTGCGACGCGATGGTGCAATGGGCGCTGCGTGGGCAGCGATTCATGGCGCATGGCCGGAGGAAATATGCTGAGGAATACGGTGCAAGCGTTTGCGTTGTGCGCGGTCATGGCAACGCTTGCCAGCTGCGTCGATGCCAATATGCCGACACTTGTACCTGTTGCATGGCCTTCCGATCCACCGCTCAATCTGCCGGCAGTCGCCCATCACATCTGCACCGGTGACAGCAACTTTATGTACCGCGAATCAAAGAAGCAGTACGAGCTGCGCGCCGGAATGGGCCGCTATCCGATCGATCCCGCCCAGCAGGAAGCGACCGCGATCGCCGCGGCACAACGGCAGTATGTTACCTGCCTGTCGAGCCAAGGGTATCGAATTTACGGCCGATAAGCTCGCTGGCTGAAGCCTGCCGCCTAGCCCGCTGTGGCGCCTGCCGCGTCAGCCCGCTTCACGCGCAATCGCCGCTGATCACGACTGCAGGAGGGAGCGTGTGATCGCGGAACTTTGCTACGCAGGAACGCATTTTTCTTTGATAAATCCAAGAAGGAGGATTTATCATGAACATGTCCAACATTGCTTTTGCCCTGTCAGCCGGAGCGCTCCTCCTACTGCCATCAACCGTTCCCGTGCAGGCGGCGCCTATGCAGCAGGTTCCTCTCCCAAGCGCCTCGAACGTCGAAATGGTGCAGTACAATCAGCAGCGGTCAGGCTATTTCAACGGCTATCGCGGCTCGCGCACTGAGCGCGCCGGCACCCGCCGCGGGCCAGATGGCTACTGGTATCCGTTGGCTGCCTTCGGTGTTGAGGGCGGTACGACAGGTTCCATCGGCACTCAGCCGGTGCGACCCATGCAGCGCCAGACCTACTGCCAGAACACGTTTGGCGGCACCAACGGTGATGGCAGCATGCCCTGCGACAACGGCTACTGATGACGTAACGTCCTGAATGTGAGGCGGGATAGCTCCCGCCTTCACATTCACTGCTTCCTCAACTGCTGGTGATACTTTTTCGAGGTTCGTCGGCGAAGGGCGACTCACAACAGATCGTATCGGTGCTCCGCCGTTTGGCCCACTACCGCAGTCGAGCTCCACATCAATTCGCGTTCCGCAGCGTAGATGTTCCCCCGGCTAGTTCGCATAATTCGGCGTGATAGCAATTGGCGAGAGTTCGAGTCACTGGGCCCCTCATCGGTCCTCGAATGGGAATTCTGACGTCTCATCGCGCAATTCCGGCAGATTGAGCGCCGTATTCGCCCAAAAAATTGACTAGTTGATCAAAAATGCCACAAAAAGAGGCCAACTGCAGTTGCGAGGTATGCGTTATTTGCATTGCTGCGTTGCGGTAATCTCCCTATTCCTGATCGAAACAATGGGCTATCTATTACCTCGAAGGCAGCGCACTCCTCCTCCCAGCGCTCCTTCATCGGACTGACAACACTCCTCCTCCCAGTTGTCAGTCAGGATCAAGAGCCCGGTGCACCTCCTCCCGCACCGGGCTCTTTTCTATTTTGCCTCCTGCATCGACAAATCGTGGCTTCTCGCTCGCAGAGACGTGCGCCGTCGCGCTACATTGCTTGGCGTGTAGCAGGCGGTGGGCTGCCGCAAGTCCGCATCAACGAAAATTCCCCATAGGCAACCGCCGACGATCTGATATATCAGGCTGATAACATGACGCGGATGCCGAAGCTGCTTCGGCCGACATGATACGACATGCTTGAGAGGAGTTGACTGATGAGATGGAAGCGCACGATCCAGCTTCTGGATGTTCACGCCGAAGGGGAGATCGGCAAGGTCGCAATCGGCGGCGTGCCGAAGATCCCTGGCAATACGGTCGCCGAACAACTGAACTGGCTGAACACCGATCCAAAGGGTCAGGAACTCCGTCGTTTCCTCTGCCTCGAGCCACGCGGCGCTCCGATCGGCTCCGTCAATCTGCTGCTGCCGCCGAAGCATCCGGATGCCGATGCGGCTTTCATCATCCTGCAGCCCGATCAGGCGCACGCCAGCTCGGGTTCGAACTCGATTTGCGTCACGACGGCATTGCTGGAATCCGGGATCGTCGAGATGAAGGAGCCGGAAACCATCGTCACGCTGGAAACGGCAGCCGGCCTCGTCAAGGCGACAGCGACCTGCCGCGATGGGCGTTGCGAGAAGGTCAAGCTCACCATGGTCCCGTCTTTCGTGCAGGAACTCGACGTTGACGTCGACACGCCGCACTGGGGCAAGATCAAGGTCGATATCTGCTACGGAGGTATCTTTTACGCGCTCGTCGATGTCGGGCAGATCAATCTGACAATCGAGAAGGGCAATGCCGCGGCTCTCGTACAGGCCGGCATGGTGTTGAAGGAGCTGATCAATCGCAGCATCGAGGTCGTCCATCCGGAAATTCCGGCGATCTCCGGCGTTGCCTATGTCATGTTCCGCGACCTCGAGGCCGACGGCACTGTTCGCACCTGCACCACCATGTGGCCGGGCCGCGCCGATCGCTCACCCTGCGGCACGGGCAATTCCGCCAACCTTGCGGCACGACACGCGCGCGGCGAGGCGAAGGTCGGGGATGTCTTCAAGTCACGCTCGATCATCGGTTCGGAGTTCGAAGTTGGACTGTTGGCGGAAACCGAAGTTGCTGGTCGTCCCGCAATTGTCCCGACGATTGCGGGTCGCGGGTTCACCTTCGGTCTTTCGCAGGTCGCGCTCGACCCCTTCGATCCGCATCCAGGCGGCTTTGCATTGACGGACGTCTGGGGGCCTTTGGCGGGCGAGATCTGACGCTCAGTAAGTGAAGGGGTCGAGCTCTGCCTTTTCAACGGCGTGGTCGCCCACCTGCTCCGGGTAGATGACACCCTTGCGCAGGATGATATTGGCGTAAAGCCGTGGTTCGCTGGTCTGGATCACGGCATGGGCGGCCCGCACGCGATTGTAAAAGTCGGCGCCGACGAGTGGCACCACCTGTCGGTGCGGCTCGTGACGGGCGCAGCAGTCGATCATTTCCTCATGCACAGGATCGAGTTTGTCGCGATCGGCCTTGACGGTGGAGCGGAAGATCGCGTCCTGCACGAAATCGTCGATCGGCAGGACGCTCAAGACGGCGTCGAGAACGCGCACGATGCCATGGCCATCGAGGCGAATCAGCCGCCGCGCATGCTCGACACCCGGATAATTGCCGTCGACGATCGCGATCTCGTCGCCATGCCCCATGGCACGCAGCGTCGAAAGCAGTTCGGGGCTCAGAAGCGGGTTAAGTCCCTTCAGCATATTCGACCTCCTTGAATAGAACGTTCTGGTCCGTGAGGTAGCGCGCGAAGATCGGCAGACTGGCGCCGCCGATGGCGCGCGCATGGGCGCCAACCGCGCCCTCGATGATATCAGGCATGACAACACCCTGAAGGTCGAGCAGATCCGCCTCGCGGATCGTCGCCTGCACAATCCGCTCCCGCACCCATCCGGGAAAGCCGCCGTCGATGACGGCCGCGCTGAAGTCGATGATCGAGGCCGCGGCGACGATTGCCTGCGCGAGCGCTTTGGCGGTGTCCTGGATCCACGTTTCGAGCGGCTCGCCGAAATCGATCCAGTCGTCGGCAGAATACCACAGCGGCTGCGGGTCAATGCCGCGTTCGCGCAGCATGTTTTCCAGCACGAAGATCGAGGCGACCTCCAGCAGCTGCAGCGTCTCACCGTTCTTGCCGCGGACGGGAAGGGGGCCAATGGCTCCGGCCGTGCCGGTGCGTCCGGAAAAGATCGCTGAATTGAGAACGATGCCGCCGCCGATGAAGGAGCCGATGAAGAAATAGACGAAATCGGGATAGGAGGGGCCGATACCGAACACGAGCTCGGCGCCGCAGGCGCTTGTCGCATCGTTCTGCAGGTAGACCGGATAGGGAACGCGCGCAGTAATCTCGGCATGGAGATCGAAGTCGCGCCACACATCCATCGCGCCTTTGGGAGAGCCGACCTCTTCCTCCCAGTTCCAGAGTTCGAACGGGGCGGCAATGCCGATGCCTGCGATGCGGCTGCGCTGCTTCTCGTCGAGCCGGCCTTCGAGCTCTTGGATGCCGGAGGTGATGAAGTCCAGGAAAGTATCGGGCAGCGGATAGGCGTAGGTCTTGTGCAGTTGCAGGCGGATCTGGCCAAGGAAATCCATCAGCACCAAGTCGGCGCTGCGTCGGCCCATTTTTACGCCGAACGAGTAGACCGCATCCGGATTGAGGCGCATCGGGATCGATGGTTGACCAACCCGACCGCGCACCGGCTCGCCGCGGGAGAGCAGCCCTTCCTTCTCCAGTGCCCGCATGATGACGGAGACCGTCTGCGCTGAAAGACCGGTTCGACGTGCAATATCCGCCTTCGACTGGGAGCCGTAGAGGCGCACCAGCGACAGCACAAGCCGCTCGTTATAAGCGCGCACCCTGATCTGGTTCGCGCCCCCGGCCGGACTCAAAATAGGCAGTTGGGCCGGTGTCTGCACCGGACCGTCCAAAGACGACATAGCCGCTCCTCCCGCCTCTTGGTCTATGCTCCATTTTTGCCAAGCATGCCATACGGAATTAATAATTCAATTGGATTTATTTATTGACAAGGCGATTTCTTTCGCTCTTAATTGCCATCGTCAACGGCACGGAACGGCTTGGGGGAGGCCGCCGGCGAGACCGCAGCGGTTCTTGTGCTTGTCAATTCCGGCACCGCCTGGGGCGGGTCGGCAAATCTCTGGGAGGACTCAATGAAGAAATCAGTGCTTTCCGCCGCGCTCGGCGCGCTCGCTCTAGGGGTCGCCTTCTCGGCGCCTGCCATGGCAGCTGACGTTTCGGCCTGCCTCATCACCAAGACCGACACCAATCCCTTCTTCGTGAAGATGAAGGAAGGCGCGACGGCCAAGGCCAAGGAACTGGGCGTCACGCTGAAGTCCTACGCTGGCAAGATCGATGGTGACAGCGAAAGCCAGGTTGCCGCGATCGAAAGCTGCATTGCCGACGGCGCGAAGGGTATCCTGATCACCGCGTCCGACACCAAGGGTATCGTTCCCTCGGTCAAGAAGGCTCGCGACGCAGGCCTGCTGGTCATCGCACTCGACACGCCGCTCGATCCGGCTGACGCTGCCGACGCAACCTTCGCAACCGACAACCTGCTCGCCGGCAAGCTGATCGGCCAGTGGGCGAAGGAAACGCTCGGCGACAAGGCAAAGGATGCCAAGGTCGGCTTCCTCGACCTGACGCCATCGCAGCCGACCGTCGACGTTCTGCGCGACCAGGGCTTCATGATGGGCTTCGGCATCGACACCAAGGATCCGAACAAGATCGGCGATGAAGACGATGCGCGCATCGTCGGTCACGACGTAACGAACGGCAACGAAGAAGGCGGCCGCAAGGCCATGGAAAACCTTCTGCAGAAGGATCCGAGCATCAACGTCATTCACACGATCAACGAGCCGGCTGCTGTTGGCGCCTACCAGGCCCTCAAGGCTGTCGGCATGGAAAAGAACGTTCTGATCGTCTCGGTTGACGGCGGTTGCCCGGGTGTGAAGTCGGTCAAGGAAGGCGTGATCGGCGCTACCTCGCAGCAGTATCCGCTGCTCATGGCGTCGCTTGGCATCGAGGCGATCAAGAAGTTTGCCGACAGCGGTGAAAAGCCGAAGCCGACCGAAGGCAAGTCCTTCTTCGACACCGGCGTTTCGCTGGTGACCGACAAGCCGGTTTCGGGCCTCGAGTCGATCGACACGAAGGTCGGCACCGACAAGTGCTGGGGCTAAATCCCGCGATATAACTTACCGCCGGCCGGGGCTTGATCCTCGGCCGGTTTCGACCGACCATAGCTGTTGTCTCGGGAGCCGGCGAACAAAGACCGGAGCGATATGGGGCAGGGCTTCCGCGCGCGGTTTGGCGCGAAAGCGGAGGAGAAACAATGACCGGAGCACAAGACTTCGAACGGGTGCTTGACGGAAGCGACAAGAATGTCGCGTCGTTCGAGCATCAAGCCGTACCATTTGTGAAGCGTGCGCAGCACTTCCTGCACTCGACGCCGGCCGCCGTGCCGCTGATCGTGCTCGTGCTGTCGATCATTATCTTCGGGATCGCGCTTGGCGGACGCTTCTTCTCGTCCTACACGCTGACGCTTATTCTTCAGCAGATAGCCATCGTCGGTATTCTCGGCGCCGCGCAGACTCTGGTTATTCTCACAGCGGGCATCGATCTCTCGATCGGCGTGATCATGGTTATTTCGGCCGTCATCATGGGCAATTGCGCCATCACCTATGGCATTCCAACGCCCATCGCGGTGCTGGCCGGCCTGCTGGTCGGCGGCTTTTGCGGTCTACTGAACGGCTTCCTCGTCGCGTTCATGAAGCTGCCGCCGTTCATCGTGACGCTCGGTACGTGGAACATCGTGATGGCCACGAACTTCATCTATTCCGCCAACGAAACGATCCGCGACACCGATGTCGACACGCAGGCGCCGTTGCTGCATTTCTTTGCAATCAGCTTCAGGCTCGGCAGTGCAGTCCTGACGCTCGGCGTCATTGCCATGGTGCTGCTCGTCCTTGCGCTCTGGTATATCCTCAACCACACCGCTTGGGGGCGCCACGTCTACGCCGTCGGTGATGATCCCGAAGCGGCAAAGCTTTCGGGTATCCAGACGAAGAGCGTCCTGCTCACGGTCTATACGGTTTCGGGTGTGATTGCCGCCTTCGCAGCCTGGGTCTCGATCGGCCGAAATGGCTCGATCTCTCCCTCGTCAGCAGTGACGGATTATAACCTGCAGGCCATCACGGCAACCGTGATCGGCGGCATCTCGCTCTTCGGTGGCCGCGGCTCGATCCTCGGCACCCTGTTCGGCGCGATGATCGTCGGCGTTGTCTCGATGGGCCTCAACATGCTCGGCGCCGATCCGCAGTGGAAGGTGTTGCTCACCGGCGTGCTTATCATCGCCGCAGTCGCAATCGACCAGTGGATCAGAAAGGTGTCGGTGTAATATGGCGAACGAACCTCTTCTCTCGGCACGCGGTCTGGTCAAGCGCTACGGACGCGTTACCGCGCTCGATCATGCCGATTTCGATCTGTACCCAGGCGAGATCCTGGCCGTCATCGGCGACAACGGTGCCGGCAAATCGTCGCTCATCAAGGCGATCTCCGGCGCCATCACGCCCGATGAAGGCGAGATCACGCTGGAGGGCAAGACCGTCAACTTCAAGTCGCCGATGGAGGCGCGCGAAGCCGGCATCGAGACGGTCTACCAGAACCTCGCCTTGTCGCCGGCGCTGTCGATCGCGGACAATATGTTCCTCGGTCGCGAGATCCGCAGGCCCGGCATCCTCGGTAGCTGGTTCCGCATGCTCGACCGCCCGGCGATGGAGAAACGGGCTCGCGACAAGCTGACCGAGCTTGGCCTGATGACCATCCAGAACATCAACCAGGCCGTCGAAACCCTTTCGGGCGGCCAGCGCCAGGGTGTGGCGGTCGCGCGGGCGGCCGCCTTCGGATCGAAGGTCGTCATCATGGACGAGCCAACGGCGGCTCTTGGCGTCAAGGAAAGCCGCAAGGTGCTGGAACTCATCCTCGACGTCCGTTCGCGCGGCTTGCCGATCGTGCTGATCTCTCACAACATGCCACACGTTTTCGAGGTTGCCGACCGCATCCATATCCATCGGCTTGGACGTCGCCTCACGGTCATCAATCCGAAGGAATATACGATGTCGGACGCCGTCGCCTTCATGACCGGCGCCAAGGCGGCTCCGACGGAGCCGGTCGCAGCATGAGCGTAACGATCGATGAAATCGCCGGCGACGTCGTCAGCCGCGCCGGCGATGTAAAGCGCTTCCTGATCGCCATCGCCGGCCCGCCCGGCGCTGGCAAGTCGACCATGGCGGACAATCTCGGCGACGCCCTCAGAGCTAGAGGAGAGACGGCCGAGGTCCTGCCGATGGACGGCTTCCATATGGACAACGCCATCCTCATCGAACGTGGCCTGCTTTCCCGGAAAGGTATCCCGGAGACCTTCGATGTCCGCGGCTTCCTCGATATCATCCGCGCCGTGCGTCCGGCCGACCAGGAAGTGTTGATCCCGGTTTTCGATCGTTCCCGCGAACTTGCCATCGCCTCGGCGCGCGTCGTCTCGCCGGAACATCGGTTTATCATCGTCGAAGGCAACTACCTGCTTTTCAGCCAAGGCAAATGGGCGGAGCTCGAAGGCATCTTCGACTACTCGGTCATGCTTGCGCCACCGATCGAGGTGCTCGAGGAACGGCTGTGGGAGCGTTGGCGCGGCTACAAGCTCAGCGAAGAGGAAGCGAGCGCCAAGGTCTATGGCAACGACCTCCCCAATGGCCGGCTGATCCTCGGTAACCGCCGTAGGGCGGACGTAACGCTTGAGGTAGCCTGATCCGCCTCTGCCGGGCCAAGCAGCCTTGCGGCAATAGATGGAATCGTTGCACGCTCGCCTACATGCAACTTCCGCTTTGTGAGCGGAACGCTTGGACATGGAGGGATAGCGCATGAGCTTCACCGAAGCAGTCTCGTCAGTCTTCTCTAAATATGCCGTTTTCAGCGGGCGCGCCGGGCGACCGGAATTTTGGTGGTTTGCGCTCTTCAATGTTGTCGCATCGCTGATCCTGGCCGTCGTCGACTATCTTCTCTTCGGCCACGAGATTCTTGGCGCAATCTACGGGCTTGCCGTCCTGCTTCCCGGCCTGGGCGTGGCGATCCGCCGCCTTCATGATGTCGGCCGCTCCGGCTGGTGGATCCTCGTCGGCATCATTCCGCTCGTAGGCTGGATCGTTCTGCTCGTCTGGTATCTCAGCCCCGGCACATCAGGCGTCAACGAATACGGTTCACCATCTGCTTGAAAGAGCCGCGGGCAAAATGTTTGCCATGCCCCGCTTCGGGGTGATAATGCGCAGGGCTGAACGTTATCAGCAGCCCGCGGAGTTTCAGCGCATGCAATCGATCACCATCCGTCGCCCCGATGATTGGCACCTTCACCTGCGTGATGGAGCCATGTTGGAGGGTGTGATTGGTGATACCAGCCGCGACTTCGCCCGCGCAATCATCATGCCGAACCTGGTGCCTCCGGTGGTCACCACCGCGGATGCTGAAGCCTATCGCGGTCGCATCATGGCGGCACTACCAAAGGGCGACAGGTTCCAGCCGCTGATGACGCTCTATCTGACGGAACATACCAACCCAGATGACGTCGAAGCCGGCAAGACAAGCGGGCTCATCACCGCGGTCAAGCTCTACCCGGCTGGTGCGACGACCAACTCGCATGGCGGCGTGCGCGATATCGAAAAGGCGATGCCGGTGCTGGAGCGGATGGCGAAGATCGGACTTCCGCTTTGCGTTCACGGCGAGGTGACGACATCTGAGGTTGACATCTTCGATCGCGAAGCGGTGTTCATTGAAACGGTGCTCGATCCCCTGCGCAAGCGTCTGCCCGAACTCAAGGTCACGATGGAGCACGTGACCACCAAGGACGGCATCGACTACATCAAGTCTGCGAAGGCCAATCTTGCAGGGTCGATCACGACGCACCACCTGATCATCAACCGCAACGCCATTCTCGTCGGCGGTATCCGCCCGCATTACTATTGCCTGCCGGTCGCCAAGCGCGAAAATCACCGGCTTGCGTTGCGTGCCGCCGCAACGAGCGGCGATCCGCGTTTCTTCCTCGGCACGGATTCGGCTCCGCATGTCGATCCGTTGAAGGAATGCGCCTGCGGCTGCGCCGGCATCTACACCTCGATCAACACGATGAGTTGCCTTGCGCATGTCTTCGAACAGGAAAACGCTCTCGACAAGCTCGAGACCTTTGCGTCGCTGAACGGACCCGTCTGGTATGGTCTGCCGGTGAACGAAGAAAGAATAACGCTGGTCAAGCGTGAAGAGCCGGTCAATTTTCCAGGTAAAGTTGAAACCGGCGGGGGCCTAGTTACAGTTTTCGATCCAATGTTCCCGCTCCATTGGGACGTTGAGCGGTAGGATTTGCTGGCATCACGCAGTTTTTACTGCTGCTGTTCTTTCAGGGCGGCGGCAATGTGCTGTCCGCGCCTTATTGTTGATTTAAATGCATGAATTTTTAACGAAATAGGTAAGACATTCCTCATAGCAGACTCGTAGGCTTCGCACGAATGAGGGGCGCGGCAGCCGTCGCGATAAAGCATGACGCTTGATTACAATTCCCTTTTGATGGCGCTTGCAGTCTCGGCCACGTGTCTTGCTGTCACGCTGCTCGGGAGTTGGTTTGCGCGCCGGACCGAGACTTTTCTCTTAACCTGTACCTTCGGTCTTGTTCTGATCGTCAGCGGCATTGTCGCCTATGGTCTTTATGTCGACGAGCCCAAGATGGGCCTTGCCGTCGTTGCCTTCGTGTTGTTCCATGCCGGCTTTGCCGCTGTTTGGGGTGCCGGCTATCAATTCCGAACTGGCAAGCTGCCGCGCATTGCCATCATTTGCTGCGCTCTCGCCGCGATGCTCGTCTCGATCCCGCTGTTGCTGCTTGGATTGGACGGGCTGGCCTTCATCGCGGATAACCTCGCGATCGCCGTATTGCTTTTTGCCACGGCCCATCAGTACTGGCGGGCGCGCGCGGAGGCGCCGGCGCCTTTGACGGGAATTACCGGCCTCTATGCCCTGACGGCGATCTCCTTTGTGCTTTGCGCCGCCGTTCTGATTGCCGATGGAAAGATGGTCCTCGGGGTTGCGCCCAGCAATTGGGCCGAGGATCTAAGCCTTGCGATCTGCATCGCCAGCATGACCGGTATCGGCGCGCTGTCGCTGGCGCTTCATCAGTGGCGGCTCGCCGCTCGCCATCGCCTGGATGCCATGACGGATCCGCTCACGGGGCTTGTGAACCGGCGGGCTCTTTTCGATCGCTATGGACAGGGCACCATGGGGCCGGCGACCGCCGTCCTGGTGTTCGATCTCGATCACTTCAAATCGATCAACGACACGTTCGGACATGCCGGCGGCGACCGCGTGCTGAAGGTCTTTGCCGGCGAGCTCGCTGCGAATTGCCGGGCCGGCGATACCGCCGCCCGTTTGGGTGGCGAGGAGTTTGCGCTGGTTTTGAAAGAGATGGCGCCGGGCCGCGCCGAAATGGTGGCGGAGCGCATCCGCAAGGCATTCGCCGCCCGAGAGATCTATCTTGAGGACGAAACCCTTAAATGCACGGTCAGCGTCGGCGTCGCGCCGGGGCGATCAATGCCAATGGATTTCGACGCCATGCTGAGCGCCGCCGACAAGGCGCTCTACGAAGCCAAGCGTGCGGGTCGTAACCGGATCGAGCTTGCAAGCCGTCTCCATTCCGTACCGGCCGGACCCGTTCGCACCGGCTCTTGATCGGAAACGTCGGCTCGCCTATGGTCGCAGTCGGCCGGATGCGGCCAGCCGCCCCGCGGCGCGAAAGCGCGATGGTGAATGCATCCAGATACCTCCTTCACATCCCTTGCCGTTTGGCGATCGATGGCGAACGGGTCAGCAGACGCGGGCACTGATCATCCTGTTTGCCGCCAACGGAAGGAATGAATCATGCGCGATTTTCGCGACGCCAAACTCATGGCGAAAGCGTTGCGGCAGGCAATGGCCGCCCGCAATATAGACCTCACGCACAGCGAAACTCTGGAGATCGTTGCTCGCCAATTCGGCTTCGATCAATGGAATATCCTATCGGCCAAGCTTGACGAGCAGGAAGCGGCGCCGTCGGCCATTGCTATCCAGCCACCAATCCCGATCTTCCGCATCTTCGACGTCGACAAGACGAAGGAGTTCTATTGCGGCTTCCTCGGCTTCGCCCTCGATTGGGAGCACCGCTTCGGCGATCATTTCCCGCTCTACTGCCAGGTATCGAGAAGCGGCATGATCTTGCACCTCAGCGAGCATTCCGGCGATGCCAGCCCCGGTGCCCGCGCCTTCATTCCCGTCACCGGCGTTCGCGCCTTTCAGGCGGAACTTGCGGCCAAGGACTATCGCTATATGAAGCCCGGTTTGCAGGAAGCACCGTGGGGCCTGGAAATGGAGGTCATTGACCCCTTCAATAACCGGCTAACATTCTGCGAGCGGACGTAACGCCGGCAGGGCGGGAAGATCGCCCCCGCCTTTTCATATTAGTATTAGGGCGCGCACGAAGGCGATCGAGGCGAGCAGCGAGGCGACCGTCCTGACATGGTTCCACCATGTCCAGTCCTTGAGATAGCTGGTCCAGAGAGCGGTCGCCTCGGCGCCGCTGCCGCTCACCTTTGCCAAGGCGTCATTCATCGGCACGTTGAAGACGATCGTCGAGAGAAACGATGCAAGCAGATAGAGCGCTGCGCCCGCGAGCATCCAAACGCTGAGGCCACCACGCCAATGAAGGAACGCGAAGGCGGCGATCACGAGACAGAGGGCCGCCGTCGGCACGAACAGCAGCATGAAGGGCGAGCGCACGATCGTGAGGTTGATGGAGTTCATCGCGGCGATGCCCTGCTCGGGAGGAATGCGGGCAAACGAGGTCATGATGAAGGTCGAGAAGGCAAAGAAGATACCCGCGACGAGGCCGCTGCCGATCGCAGCGGCCGCCAAAACGATACCGAGAACACCTGCCACTGTCATACCCTCCATGTGCGACATGCCGCGGCATCTCGAGCATAAACACCGAAATCCCTGGCAGGGCGGCCTAGAATATCCGCGACTCCACTCGCAACCTGCGAATTCCTGCCGTCAAGCACCTGCGTGAAGAGCTCCTCGAGCAGGTCGATGATGTCTTTCGGCAGCCCGGCGGCCGCAAGACCCTCCCTGAACTCTCCCATTGAGATCTGCTCATAGCTGAGGTCCCTGCCGCTCGCTGCAGCGATCTCGGCGACGGCCTCGCGGAAGGTCAGCGCCCGCGGACCGGTCAGTTCGTAGGTCTTCCCGAGGTGTCGGGTATCGGTCAACGCAGCAACGGCCGCGTCGGCAATGTCGTCCGCATCGACGAAAGGTTCTTTCACCGCGCCCGCCGGAAGCGCCAATAGACCCGCGCCGATCGGCTCGGCAAAGGCGCCCTCGCTGAAGTTCTGGCAGAACCACGAGGCGCGCAGGATGGTGTAGCCGATGCCGGATGCCTTGAGCGCATCCTCCGCCCGGTGCGCACCTTCCTCGCCGCGACCGGACAACAGCACCATATGCGTAAGGCCACAGTCGATAGCCGTGTGGGCGAGTCTGCCGATTGCATCGGCGGCCCAAGATACGGAAAGGTCAGGCTGAAAGCTCACATAGGCGCTTTTTGCTCCGACGAGCGCTGCGGCCCAGGCGGCCGGCTTTTCCCAATCGAATGGCCGCACGCTGGAGCGGGAGGCAAAGCGGAAGCCAAGTTCTCTCTTCTTCAGCCGGTCGGCCACGCGGCCACCTGTTTTGCCTGAGCCGCCGATGAGAATGATTTCGGAATCTTGCATGCTGAACACTCCTCCGATCAAAATAAGAGAAAGTCTCCCATTTGCAAAATGAGATAAACTCTCTTATTTTGATCGTCAAGTGAAAAATGGAGAGCGGAATGGGCGACAAGGTTGCCGCCAGGCGCAGACGACAGCCGGAACAGACCGGCCAGCCACGCCGCATCCCGCAGCAGAAGCGAGGCCGGGAGCGTTTCGAGAAGATCTTGTCGGCGGCGCTGGAACTGATCGAGAGGAATGGCAGCGACGCGCTGAAAATGAGCGAGATCGTTGAAAAGGCCGAGCTATCCTTCGGGGCGCTCTATCAGTATTTCCCCGACAAGAGTTCGATCATCCGCACGCTTGCTGAGCGCTTCAACGAGCAGGGCAGGGCTTGCGTCGAGGCGGAGCTCGCAACAGTGGCGGACGCGAAGACGCTCCGCCAGGCTCTCTGCAACATCGCCGACCAGTACTACGCCTTTTTCCGGCAGGAGCCGGTGATGCGAGACATTTGGATCGCCACCCAGGCCGACCGGCTGCTGCAGCAGGTCGATGCCGAGGACATGGAGTTTCATGCCCAGGCCTTGTTTTCCGTTCTTGCAAAGCTGGAGCCGGAGCGGAGCAGAAGCGAGCTGATCGCCGTTGCCAGACTGACGATGCAGCTTCTCGCCGCCGCCGTCCGCTACGCGATTTCGCTGGATGATGCCGAGGGACAGGCAGCGATTGCCCTTTATCAACGAATGCTGCCGGCCGATATCGCGCGACTGTCTTAGCCGCTGGCGCAATCGGCTAAGCCGGCAGGAAACTGCGCGCTGTGAAGTAGCCCACGCCTCCGAGCACGACCGCCACCGCCGACGCTTCACCGAGCGCCATCGCGTATTCCCGGCGTCCGGCCGTGAAGGCCAGTACAACCTTCGTGATGGTATTGACCGCGACGGCGATCAGGATGACATCGGCCGCCGTCGTCACATCGATCGTCGAGCCGACGAGGCGTGCCGTGGAAAGCGTGATGGCATCGACATCGACGAGGCCGGAGATGGCTGCCACGACGAAGAGCGCGGATGCCCCGACGTAGTCGATCGCCATCTTCGACACGAGGCTGATGAGACCGAGCAGCGCCGCGAAGGAGATGACGGTCGTGAGCTCGAAGGGGTTTTTCAGGTCAATCTCCGGCGCCTCGGTGGCAGTCTTGGAACGCCACGCTGCAAACAGGCCGGCGGCCACAAAACCGATGATCGCCGGGACGAGCGCTGAGGCGAGCGGTACCAGCATCGTGAAGGACAGGGCACTGGCGATGACAAGAACGCGAGCGTAGGAGAGGGCGCCAGCAATGCCAGCGCCGGCCGCAAGATGCCGCGCACCTTCAGGTGCCTCCGCTGAATAGCGGGCGAAGGACAGCGTCAAGGCCGTCGACGAGACAAGCCCGCCTGCCGCCCCGGCGAGCAGAACGCCTCGACCGCTGCCCATCAATCGGATCGCGATGTAGCCGGCAAAGGACAGCGCCGCTATGGTGATCGTCAAGAGCCAGAGCGAGTAAGGATTGAGCGCACCCCAGGGATCAAGCGCTCTGTCCGGCAGCAGTGGCAGAGCAATCACGGTCATCGCGAGCAGCAGCAGGGCGGAACGGAGTTCCACCCACGTCAACCCTCTGAGAAAGCCGTGCAGGCTGTGGCGCGCCGCGAGAATGACCGTCGTTGCGACGGCGCCGGCTGCCGCGGTCACAACGTCGCCGACGGCAGCCAGGACGCCGAGCCCGAATACCACAAGGGCGGCGACGACGGTGGTAATGCCATAATCGTGGTTCTCCTCCGTCTCCTGCCACTTACCGGCTATGTAAACGAGACCCAACAGCACTGCGATCGTCGCAGGGAGATACGGACCCGTCATGGATTGAAGCGTTCCGGCTATTCCGCCGAGAAAGCCGGTGAGGCCGAACGTGCGGATACCCGCGGCCCTGCCTCCAGCACGGATCTGACGCTCCTGCCAGCCTCGTTCGACGCCGACGAGGAGGCCGATGGCAAGCGCCACGCCGAGGCGCTGGAAAACTTCGATATGGTCCATGGCATGACGATATCGCCGCTTTATACGCGCGCAAGCGCAAATATCTGAAAGAATTGGTGCATTGCGGCCTCAAGGCCTCGAACGCTGCGTGGCTGGAGTGCGGCGCCGGCGACACCGTTCGATCGTCAGGACGTTTTCTGAGTATCGAACCGCTGGCCGTTCTGGAAAACTGTCGCGCTTGCTGCTATTGGCCCATAGATTTGACCAAAGGAGAGAGCGATGATCCAGACGACATTCACCGACCGCGCCGCGATGGCGGAACTCGTGGCGAAGATGCTCTGGGAGATCAAGGCGGTGCATTTCAATGCTGCCCAGCCCTACAAGTTCGCGTCCGGCATGGCGAGTCCGGTCTACATCGATTGCCGCAAGCTGCTCTCTTTCCCGCGCGTCCGCTCGACCGTGATGGATTTTGCCGCCAGCGTCGTGCTGCGCGAAGCCGGTTTCGAGCAGTTCGATTGCATTGCCGGTGGCGAGACCGCGGGCATCCCGTTTGCGGCACTGCTCGCCGATCGCCTCAGCCTGCCGATGATCTATGTCCGCAAGCAACCGAAGGGTCACGGCCGCAACGCACAGATCGAAGGCAACATGCCGGAGGGCTCGCGCGTCCTCGTCATCGAGGACCTGACGACGGCAGGCGGCAGCATGTTCAAGTTCATCGATGCTGTCAGGGCTGCCGGTGGCGTGGTCGATCACGGTATCGCGCTGTTTTATTACGGCATTTTCGATGAAGGCGCGTTGCGCTTTGCCGATGGCAAGGTGAAGCTGCACTACATCGCCACCTGGCGCGATGTTCTGGCGGTCGCCAAGGCGCAGAAGCTGTTCGACGAGAAGATTCTGAACGAAGTCGAAGCGTTCCTCGATGCGCCGCTCGCATGGTCCGGACGCAACGGCGGCATTTCATCACTTTGAATGAAGAATTGCGTCGCGGCGCTTTGCTTTTGCCACGAAATTATCTAATCGATTTGAACATCGATGGATCGTAATGCTTGGGAGGCCGGAATGATTTTGTGCTGTGGCGAA
The DNA here is from genome assembly GCF_024808825.1 of Rhizobium sp. BK661. NCBI lineage: Bacteria > Pseudomonadati > Pseudomonadota > Alphaproteobacteria > Hyphomicrobiales > Rhizobiaceae > Rhizobium > Rhizobium sp. BK661. Next base: position 525,114 of record NZ_JANTYT010000001.1, read on the forward strand.
GCGCTGATTGACATGTTGCCGCGGGAAACGACTCTCGGTGAGAAGGGGTTTGCGCCCTACGCCGGCGGTGCGATCTTCAATACGGCGATCGCGCTCGGACGCCTCGGCATCCCGACGGCCTTCTTCACCGGCCTCGCCGACGATATGATGGGCGAGATCCTGCGCGATACGCTGAAGGCGAGCAATGTCGACTTCAGCCTCTGCGCCATTACCCCGCGCCCGTCGACGGTCGCCTTCGTCAAGCTCGTCAACGGTCAGGCCACCTATGCCTTCTACGACGAAGGCACGGCCGGGCGCATGATCACGACCGAAGACCTGCCCGTTCTCGGCGACGATTGCGAGGCGCTGCATTTCGGCGCGATCAGCCTGATCCCCAGCCCTTGCGGCGAGACCTATGAAGCGCTTCTCGACCGCGAGTGCGACAAGCGGGTGATTTCGCTGGATCCAAACATCCGCCCCGGCTTCATCAAGAACAAGGAAGCCCATATGGCGCGTATCAAGCGCATGGCGTCGAAGTCCGACATCCTGAAGTTCTCCGACGAGGATCTGGAGTGGTTCGGCCTCGAGGGCAGCCATGACGACCTGGCGGCCTACTGGCTGAAGCAGGGTGCCAAGCTCGTCGTCATCACCAAGGGAGCTGAAGGTGCATCAGGCTACACCAACGAACGCAAGGTCACCGTCCCGAGCGAGCGCGTTACCGTCGTCGATACCGTCGGCGCCGGTGATACCTTCGACGCCGGCGTGCTTGCGTCGCTGAAGATCGATGATCTCCTGACCAAGGAAAAGGTCGCGTCGCTCAGCGAAAAGGCGCTGCAGAACGCCCTCTCGCTCGGCGCCAAGGCCGCAGCCGTCACCGTCTCGCGCGCCGGAGCCAATCCCCCGTGGGCAAAAGAAATCGGTCTCTGAGCCGAGGCCTATAACCGATCGAGAAAGGCGAGCACTTCGCGGTTGAAGTGCTCGGGCCGCTGCAGCGGTGCGAAATGGCTCACCTCTGGCAGGAGGATCAACTCGGCATCGGGAATGCTGCGTGCCAGATAATCCGCGTGCTCGCGCTTGATGAATTCGTCGTTCTCTCCGAGCACGACCGCGACCGGCACCTTGATGCTCGCGAGGTCGGCGGGCTTATAGTTCGGCTCGCTTGCCATCATCTTCGACACGTCGCCGACGAAGCTCTCGAAGGCGTCGGGCGTGGCGGATAGCGCCCGATAGTCCTTTCGATGCCGGCTGAAGCAACGATCGATGATCGGGGTCGGCTTGAATTCAAGCGTGCCGCTCGGGTCCATGTTGCAGGCGAAGAAAAACACACCGGAAACCCGCTCCGGCCGCTGGTCGGCGAGAATAAGCGCCGTGCATGCCCCGTCGCTCCAGCCGACGAGCGCGGCCTTTACCAGTCCTAGGTGATCCATCACCGCAAGCACGTCTTCGGACATCCGCGTGTAATGATAGGGACGCGCGTCACGCGTGCTGCGGCCGTGGCCGCGGCTGTCAATGACGACGACTTGCCGGCCCGTGGCGACGAGCGCTGGCACCTGAAAGCCCCAGTTTCCTGCATTGCCGAGCCCACCATGTAACAGGATCACGGCCGGACCGGAGCCGTAGCTCGCATACCAGATGCGGGCGCCGTCATTCTCAACGAAGCCATGGTGCTGCGACCTAGGTAGCGGCGCCGCGCCATGCGCTTCGAAATTCACAAGTTCGTCGTCCGTTACGCTCATTCAACCTCTCCGCATCGCGACGTACCTATAACGCATGGCGAGGTCGGATTTCGACATGGACTACGCGAAATACCGCGTCGCGGGCGAGCCTGGGTAGAAATCGACGCATGTCATACTTAATAGACCGCTAATATTGCGACCTGTACCTTCAATGTTTAACGTTGGAGGAGAAGAAATGGTTCTACGCGTTGACGGTCACGGCTGGTCGCTCGGCAGCGTCGAAGCCGGTCATTGTTCGGCGGCGACCAAAGCCGCGATCAAGTGCGCACTGGAAGCGTCATCGGAGTTCGACAGCACGCAGATCATTGTTTCAATGCTTGGCGATTTCGTGGTGCTTGAAGGCTTTGTCCGCTGTCGTGGAGATGACGAACTGGCCGTGGATGTCGCCGCCGCCATCGTCGGGTCGAGTCACGTTCACAATCGACTGCTATGTCGTGGCTTCCCGAAGAGGCCGAACTAGAGGCGGCTTTCTGAGCCCCCAGTTCGCAAACTGTGAGAAGCTCCCGCGGTCAGCCGCGGGAGCTTTTTTGTCTCGATGCTCTTACTTGGCGAGCTTCGCCAGCGCGGCGACCAGGCCCTGTGTCGAGGAATCGTGACCGGCGGCGCTTTCCTTGCCTTCCACGACGGGCAGCAGCCCGGTTGCCAGTTCCTTGCCGAGCTCGACGCCCCACTGGTCGAACGAGTTGATGCGGAACAGCACGCCTTCGACGAAGACGCGGTGCTCGTAGAGCGCGATCAGGCGGCCGAGCGCATAGGGTGTCAGCTTGTCGTAGACGAAGGTGATCGATGGGCGATTGCCGGTGAAGACACGGTGCGGCGCGATGAAATCGGCCTTTTTGTCGTCCATGCCCTTGTCGGTCAGCTGCTTCTTCGCTTCTTCGAAGGTACGCCCCTTCATCAGCGCTTCCGACTGTGCAAGCACATTCGAGATCAGCAACTGGTGCTGGTGGCGGAGATTTGGTTCGAAGGCGTTCGCCGCGATCATGAACTCGGCCGGGATGACGCTCGTGCCCTGGTGGATCAGCTGGTAGAAGGCGTGCTGGCCATTGGTGCCGGGCTCGCCCCAGACGACCGGGCCGGAATTGCCTTCTACCGGCGTGCCGTCGATCGTGACGCCCTTGCCGTTCGATTCCATGTCGAGCTGCTGCAGGTAGGCCGGAAAGCGGGACAGGCGCTGGTCATAAGGCAGGACCGCTCGGGTTGGATAGCCGAGCACATTGCGGTGATAGAAGCCGATCAGGCCGAGCAGCATTGGTAGGTTCTTGGTAACGGGCGCCGTGCGGAAGTGATTGTCGACGGCATGGGCGCCCTCGAGAAACTTGATGAAATTCTCCGGCCCGATGGCGATCATGATCGGCAGGCCGATTGCCGACCAAAGCGAATAACGGCCGCCCACCCAATCCCAGAAGCCGAAGACGCGCTCGCTCCCGATGCCGAAAGCCGCGACCTTGTCGAGTGCGGTCGAAACGGCGGCGAAATGATGCTGAACGGCAGCCTCGCCGAGCGCGTCGGCGATGAACTTGCGCGCCGTCTGCGCGTTCGTCATCGTCTCCACCGTCGTGAACGTCTTGGAGGCGACGATGAAGAGCGTCGTCTCGGGCTGAACGAGCTTCAGCGTATCGGCGATATGGGCGCCATCGATGTTGGAAACGAAATGCGCGCGCGGGCCGTCATGGAATGGTGCCAACGCCAGCGTCGCCATCACGGGGCCGAGGTCGGAGCCGCCGATGCCGATATTGATGACGTCGGTGATCGCCTTGCCGGTCGCGCCCTTGAGGCTGCCGGAGCGGATGCCGTCGGCGAATGTGCCCATGGCTGATAGAACGGCGTTGACGTCGGGCATCACGTCCTTGCCGTCAACCAGCACCGGCGTGTTGGAGCGGTTGCGCAGAGCGGTGTGCAGAACGGCACGGTTTTCAGTGAAATTGATCGCCTTGCCTGAGAACATCTCGTCGCGCTTGGCTTCGACGCCGCCCGTTTCCGCGAGCTTAACCAGGAGAGCTAGAATCTCGTCGTTCACCGCCGTCTTGGAATAGTCCATCAGGAGGTCGTCAAGCGACACGCTAAAATGGGAGAAGCGCTGCGGATCGGCGGCAAAGGCGGCGCGCAGATCAGTCGCCTTGGTAGCGGCCGCAGTGCTCTTCAATTGTTCGACGATGGCATTCATGGGAGGCTCCTTTGCAGGGCGAGAGGGTCGCGGAAACTATTCGCTTTGTAGGGCGCAAATCAAGTTCGGCGACCTCCCTGGACGCAAAAAAGCCACCCGCCTAAGCGGATGGCCGTAATTTCACGCAACCGTCAAACTTAGCCGCGGAGATCCTTGCGCAGGATTTTTCCGACCGGCGTCTTTGGCAACTCGGTGCGGAATTCCACGAAGCGCGGACGCTTGTAGTTGGTGAGGTTCGCAGCGCAATGCGCCTTCACATCGGCCTCCGTCAGCGCCGGATCCTTGCGCACCACAAAGAGCTTCACGGCCTCGCCGGAGTGCCCGTCGGGGATGCCGACCGCTGCCGCTTCGAGAATGCCCGGATGCATCGCCGCCACTTCCTCGATTTCGTTCGGATAGACGTTGAAGCCGGAGACGAGGATCATGTCCTTCTTCCGGTCGACGATCTTGGTATAGCCGCGTGCATCCATGAAACCCATGTCGCCGGTGCGGAAATAGCCGTCCGCCGTCATCACACGGGCGGTTTCCTCCGGCTTGTTCCAATAGCCGGCCATCACCTGCGGCCCGCGGATGCAGATTTCGCCGATTTCGCCGAGAGGCAGCGAGTTGCCGTCCTCGTCGCGAATGTCGAGATCGGTGGAGGGGATCGGCAGGCCGATCGAGCCGGTGAACTCCGCCGAATCGAAGCGGTTCGCCGTCGCCACCGGCGAGGTCTCGGAAAGCCCGTAGCCCTCGGTAATGTGGGAGCCGGTGATCTTCATCCAGCGCTCGGCGACCGGCCGCTGCACTGCCATGCCGCCACCGAGCGACATCACGATGTTAGAGAAGTCCAGCTTGGCAAAATCGGCATTGTTCATCAGCGCATTGAAGAGCGTATTGAGACCGGGGAAGATATGAACCTTCACCTTGCCGAATTCCTTGACCAGGGCCGGAATATCGCGCGGATTGGCGACGAGGATATTGTGGGCGCCGAGCGACATGCCCATCAGCGAATTCACCGTCAGCGCGAAGATGTGATAGAGCGGCAAGGCGCAGAGGAAGTTCAGGACCTCCGGGCGCGGCTTCTTGTCGAAGGCCGATTCCAGCCAGAGTTCGAGCTGCAGCTTGTTGGAGAGCAGGTTCCTGTGCGTCAGCACTGCGCCCTTGGCGATGCCCGTCGTGCCGCCGGTGTATTGCAGGAAGGCGATGTCGTTACCCTTGAGGCTTGCGGGCTTCAGTGATTTGCCTGCGCCCTCGCCGAGCACCTGCTTGAACGTTTTGTGCTGGGGGATCGACCATGAGGGAACGAGCTTCTTGACCCTTCGCACGAGCAGATTGACGATCAAGCCCTTGGCGCCCAGCATCTCGCCGAGCGACGTGACGACGACATGGCGCACGTCGGTTTTGACCAGCACCTGCTCGACCGTGCGAGCGAAATTCTCGAGCACGAAAATGGCCTTGGCGCCGGAATCGCGCAGCTGGTGTTCCAGTTCGCGGGGCGTGTAAAGCGGATTGACATTCACGACCACGAAGCCGGCGCGCAGGATGCCGTAAACGGCGACCGGATTCTGCAGGACGTTCGGCATCATGACGGCGATGCGATCACCCTTCTCGAGGCCGATGCTCTGCAGCCACGCCGCAATCTTGCGGGTTTGGCTTTCAAGCGCGCCGTAGGTCAGTGTCTTGCCCATGCTGGAAAAGGCGGTGCGATTGGCATAGCGCGCGCAGGATTTCTCGAGCAATTCCGCCAACGATTCGTATTCCAGTGCGGGAAGCTCTGCCGGCACACTCTCGGGATAAGTCGCAAGCCAGGGCTTTTCGGGCTTCGCACCGCCTGGATGGACGGAAATGCTGTTCATATTGTCTCTCTCCCTGTCGCTGCCGGCCGGTCCAACCGGCAAGCCGATTGGACGATCCTCCATCTTCCAACGCGGCAGCTTATGTCATCGCCTGAATGGTTCAAGCTGAGAATAGAGCTACACTAACCTTAACGTAAACGTCAATAACGCAGCGTCTGCGGTTGTCGTGAGTAAAGTTGGGAACATCGAGTTCGGGGTAGCGTTTTTATGCGTGGACCAACCACGAGGAAAACCAAAAGGAGGTGCACCATGCTGCATCAGGACGCTGACAACACCCGCCGTGACCCGAACGTGAAGGATACTCCGACGCTGATTGCCAGCGACCGCGTGGAAGGCACCCGCGTCTATGGAGCCGATGGCAAGCATATCGGTTCGATCGAACGATTGATCCTCGGCAAGCGGGACGGCCGCGTTGCCTACGCCGTGCTTGAGTTCGGCGGTTTCTTGGGTATTGGCCACGATCACTATCCACTGCCGTGGGAAAAGCTGAGCTACGACACCCAGCTGGACGGCTATCGCATCGACCTGACGAAGGAGCAGATCGAAGGCGCGCCGAGCTATGCGGATGATGACGACACCTGGTACAACGATAATGGCCGCCGAGTGTATGATTACTACGGCGTGCCGCCCTACTGGATGTAACGTCGTCCGCTCACGTGCGATCCATCGATCGCGCGTACATGCGCTGCGCCAACGCGCCTTCTGACGCGCGGCGTGGTAAAACGACCTGGATGGGCCCCGTCGCGGACGGGGCCTTTTCAGCTTCTGGCAACGAGGTCGTTGGCTGAGCGCAGCACTGTGCCAAGTGCGATATCGCCTGCCGAGAACGCTTTTGCAGTGCGCAGCGCGAATGTGTGGCTTTCACCCGGAAGCAACGTGACCAGCATGGAATCGACGACTGCATCAGGATCGAGCCGGTCGGCCATGAGGCAGAGATCCTTAAGGAAGGTCTGTGCCGTAATTGTCACAGCATATCCTTCCGTGGTGGCGCTAAGCTCGATCGACGCCCGCGGTGCCGGGAGCTTCAAATCAAAGTCCTCGGCGAAATAGTGGAAGGCGCGCCGGTCAAGCATCTGCACGACGATGAGCTCGTTACCGGCATCATCCGGCGTTGCGACATCGGCCGACAGCGGAAACTCCTTCGCCTCAAACCGGTCGCAGAGCAGCCGCCAGAACTCGAATTCGGCCAGTACCGTTCCGTCAAGCCGCAGCCGTTTGCCTGATATTTTCGAGCGCCAGAACAGCGTGCGTTCGTTGACGGCGACGGCTGCCAGTCCACCGTTGCGTGGCTGGATCGTCAGCAGCCTGGGATCGAATGCCTGCTGCATTGCATACCAGAGCGGCTTGCGCCGTCCCGCTGAATCGAGTGCTGCCCAGGACGTCACCGGCCAGCAATCGTTGAACTGCCAGACGACGGCACCTTTGCAGATGTCGCGATGCGAGCGCATGTGCTCGATCGCAAAGCGGATGGCGCGTGCCTGGTTCAGCTGTGTTGCGAAGTGCCAGTCGTCCATCGTCTGCGGCACAGGCAGATGCCCGGCAAGGCCGCGGATCAGCTTGTCATTGCCTTGGGTGGCCTTCTGATGATGGAACACGCCGTTGGAAACCGGCGTCAGCGGCGCGTCGTGCACGCTTTCTTCGATCGTCGCCCAGTTCGGCGGCGCCTGCCAGCCGAATTCGGAGCAGAAGCGCGGGATGTAGTTGCGATAGATCTCGTAGCCGACGTCGTTCCAGACGTCCCAGATATGCTTGCAGCCGTGCTCATCGGCGTTGGGCTCGATCTCCATCGTCCCGGAGTAGGGGCTACCGGGATAGTACGGCCGATCGGGATCCAGCTCGGCGCAGAGCTTCGGCAGGACGTCGAGATAGTAGCCGAGCCCCCAGCTCACGCCCTCCTTGATGATAGGCCGCCAGCCCCATTCGTCGAAACCCCAGATGTTCTCGTTATTGCCGTTCCAGACGATCAGCGACGGATGCGGCATCAGGCGCACGACGTTGTCGCGGACCTCGGCTTCGACCTCGCTGCGCAAGGGTTCTTCTTCCGGATAGGAGGCACAGGCAAACAGGAAATCCTGCCAGACGAGCATGCCGGCGCGGTCGCAGGCCTCGTAGAATTCGTCGCGCTCGAAGATGCCGCCGCCCCAGACGCGCAGCAGGTTGATGTTCGCAGCTTTCGCCTCCTCGATGCGGGAAACGTAGCGCTCGACCGTTACCCGCGACGGGAAGCAATCGTCAGGAATCCAGTTCGCGCCGCAGACGAAAAGCGGCACGTCGTTGATGACGAAGGTGAAGGCGGAGCCGTGTTCGTCTGGAGCCGTATCGAGCCGAACCGAACGAAAGCCGATCTCCTTCGAATAACTGTCGAGTAAGTCATAGCTTACGCCGTCCCGCAATTCGATTTGCAGCGGATAGAGCGGCTGGGCGCCAAGATGGTGCGGCCACCAGATCTGCGGCGAGGGAACGGTCAGCTGGAACTCGACCTCGTCAGCTCCCTCCGGGAGTTCGGCGACATGGCTGACGCCGGCGAGGGTTGCAACAAGTTTTGCCGGAACGCCGTCTTGGCGCTCGACGCTTGCACGAACTGTCACGCGCCCGTCGCCGCCGGCAAGCGTCGCCGAAACCCGTGTCTCCGCAAGTCGGGCTCGCTCCCAGCTTTCCAGCCGCGCCGGCTTCCAGATCCCCGCTGTCACCAGCGTCGGACCCCAGTCCCAGCCGAAGTTGCAGGCCATCTTGCGCATCAGGTTGCCGGGGCCGGGATAATTGTTCGGGCGATAGCCGTAATGCGCCTCCATCTCGGCGCCGTAGGCGTAAGCGGAGCGGAAGGTCACGACCAGCTCGTTCGCACCTTGCTTGAGCCGCTCCGACACGTCGAAGCGATAGATGCGGTGCATGTTGAAGGTGCGGCCGAGCTCCTCGCCGTTCAGCACGATCGTCGCGACGGTATCGAGGCCTTCGAACACCAGTTCCTGGACCTTCCCGGCATCCGGCGATGCATCGAAGCTGCAGCGATAGGTCCAGTCTTCCTTGCCGATCCAGTCGTTGGTGATCTCGTTGACGTCGAGATAGGGATCGGGGATGAGTCGGTTGGCGAGCAGGTCGAGATGCACGTAGCCGGGTACCTGTGCCGGAATTTCAGCAGGCAGGTCGCGTCGACCTGTAACGTTGCAGGAGAGCGTCCAGCCCCGGTTCAGTTCGGTCTTTTCGATCATGAGAAACTCTTAGAGATAACGGCCGTGACGCTGCAGGACTTCGATCTTGTAGCCGTCGGGATCGGTGATGAAGAAGAACAGCGCCAGCAGCTTGCCGTCGCGATTGAGCTCGACGATCTTGCCGGGGTTCAGGCCGGCCTCGGTCAGGCGCTTGTGCTCCACCTCGACCTCCTGGACGGAGAGGGCCAGATGCCCATAGCCGTTGCCGAGATCATAGGGCTCGCTGCGCCCCTTGTTGACCGTCAGCTCCAGCTCGAAGCCGGTCTCGTCATTGCTCATGTAAATCAGGGTGAAGGTGTCGAAGTCGATGCGATCGGCGACCTTGAGGCCGAGCACCTTGCCATAGAACTCGACCGAACGCGCCTCGTCGAGGACGCGGATCATGGAGTGAATCATCTTGGCCAAAGCTGCCTCCCATTGCCGATATCACGGCAGCCTTGGTAGCCGCCGCCTCATGCCGGGCGCAAGCCAATTCTTTCAGTGATGGCGTTTTCGATCAGCCCCATCGCGTCATAGATCAGCACCGCCATCAGGCCGACGATCAGGCCGCCCTGGAGGATGAAGGCGGTGTTGTCGGAGATCAGCCCGGCGATGATGACTTCGCCGAGGCCCTTGGCGGCCACCGTCGAGCCGATCGTTGCCGTGCCGATATTGATGACGGTCGCAATCTTCAAGCCCTCGAGGATCAGCGGCAGGGCGAGCGGCAATTCCACCTGAAAGAGCCGCTGTGTACCATTCATGCCCATGCCGTCGGCGGCATCGAGCACCGAGGGAGACACCTGCTTGAGGCCAGAGACGGTGTTCTCGAAGATCGGCAGTAGGCCATAGAGAAAGAGGGCGATCAAGGTCGGTCCGGCGCCGAAGCCGGTCGCGGGTACGGCAAGGGCGAGCACCGCCACCGGCGGGAAAGTCTGGCCGGCACTGGCGATCGCCCGGGACAACGGCAGGAAGTCCTCACCGCTCTTGCGGGTGACAAAGATGCCGCCGAGGATCGCCAGAACGGCGCTGCCGACGATCGAGATCGCCACGAGGAAGAGATGCGAAGCGGCAAGCTGCGGAAGGCTGTTTTGGGTATAGACTGCCGGCGCATTGTTGCTCGTCAACGGCACGAGCAGGAACGACAGCCACTCCGTCCTGAACAACAGGATCAGCAGCAATACCAGCGCGCCAACGCGAAAGAGGTTCGCAAAGACGAGCCTCATGCTTTGCGGCCCAGTTCGAGCAGTCTGGTCATAGAGATAGAGCCAACAGGTGCCTTGTCCGCGTTTTGAACCGCGGCTTCGTCAACGCCCTGCCAGATCATCTCGGCCAGGGCGTCGCGCAAGCTGAGCGATTGCGGTAATGCGTAAGCCAGGCCTGACTTTGCCGGCTCCATGCTTTCCCTCAGCGGCAGCAGCGACATCAGCTTCAGCGCCCGGTCGGAGGTGCCGGTCAACTGCTGTACAAAGGGGTCCGCCGGCTCAGTCAGGATCTTTTCGGGTGCAGAGCATTGCAGCAGCTTGCCGGCGCTCATCACGGCGATCTGGTTGCCAAGATGGAAGGCTTCGTCCATGTCGTGCGTCACGAGGACGACGGTTGTACCGAACTGCTTCTGGATCGCCAATAGATCGTCCTGCGCCTTGCCGCGGATGACGGGATCGAGCGCACCGAACGGCTCGTCCATCAGCAGCAGTTCCGGTTCCGCGGCGAGGGCCCGCGCAACGCCGACTCGCTGCTGCTGGCCGCCGGACAGCTGGTGTGGGTATTTCTCGGCAAATGTCGCGGGATCGAGGTTGAACAGGCCGAGCAGTTCCTCGACGCGGTCGTTGACTTTCACCGTATCCCAGCCGAGGAGCTGCGGCACCGTCGCGATGTTTTGCGCAACGGTCCGGTGCGGAAAAAGGCCGTGCCCCTGGATCGCATAGCCGATCTTGCGGCGCAACTCGGTCACAGGCACGTCCATGATGTTCTGGCCACCGACGAAGATCTCGCCCGACGTGATCGGCACAAGCCGGTTGATCATCCGCATGAGCGTCGATTTACCCGAGCCGGAGGTGCCGACAACGACGGTGATCGAACCCTTCTCCACAGCCATCGAGACGCTGTCGACCACGGTCGCCGTGCCGTAGCGCTTGGTGACGTTCCTGATTTCGATCATGCTCATGCGGCGGATCCCCGTATGCTGTCGATGACCGCATCGAGGATGACGGCCGAAGAGAAGGCGAAGAAAACGGTCGGCACGGCGCCGAGCAGAACGAGGTCCATGGCCGTTTGACCAAGCCCCTGGAAGATGAAGATGCCGAAGCCGCCACCGCCGATCAGAGCCGCGACCGTCACCAGGCCGATCGCCTGCACCAGGACGATGCGGATGCCGGTGAGGATGACCGGAAAGGCAAGCGGCAGGTCGATGCCGGTCAAAATCTGGCGGCGCGTCAATCCCATGCCCGCCGCGGCATCACGCACCGAGGGATCTACGCCCTGCAGACCGACGACGGTGTTGGCGACGATCGGCAACAGCGAATAGAGGACAAGCGCGATCAACGCCGGCGCGGCTCCGATGCCGCGAATGCCGATCGAGGCCGCGGCGGGCACATGCGTCGCGAGGTAGCCGAGCGGCAGCATCAGGATGCCGAAGAGCGCGAGGCTCGGGATCGTCTGGATCAGGCTAAGGCCCTGCAGCACGACGGCGCGTAACTTTGGAACCCAAAAGCACAGGATACCTAGCGGCAGGCCGATGACGATGGCGATCGCCAGCGAGCCGAACGCCAGCAGCAAATGAGCGAGCGCTTCCGTCCAGAACTGAGCGGATCGGGTCGCGAATTCCTTCATGATAGAGAGATCGTCGAGCAGTCCGGACGCAAGGAAGATGCCGAGCAAGCCAGTGTATATAACAAGCGCCGCAATGCGCATCCACGGGGTCAGCTTGATCTTCACAAGAGCATCCGAGACGATGAGCCCGATCACCGCAAACAGCACCCAGAACCCACCGCCCGGCGTCATGCGCGCGGCATTGCTGTTGGGCGGGGTGAAGGCCGAGGCAGCAAAACCGATGGTCGCCAGCAGGGCTGCAAAACAGAGGGTCGAAACCACCAGCCGCAGCATCGCATTTTGCAGAAACAGAACGGCCAGAGCGGTGACGATAAGCAGAATTGTCAGGATGATGGCGGAGGGTTGATTGAGCAGCTGCGTCAGCAGCAGGGGCTTTCCGGCGGCGATGCGGTTTGCCTTCACATAGATGAAGGGCAGGAGCGCAGTTGCAACGACACCTGCCGTCACCAGCACCACGCCAAGCCGGTCCAGTTTGCGGACCGCTAAGGTTTCTTCCATCGATCCATCCTGTCCGGTCGAAAGGCTGCTCCGCCCGCGAACAGGCGGAGCGTCTGGCAACGAGATTACTTCAGGAAGCCCTTTTCCTTCAGGTAGCCTTCGGCAACCGATTTCGCCGGCTCGCCGTCGACCTGGATCTTGCCGTTCAGCTTGCGCAGTTCGTCGGCGTTCAGGCTCTTGAAGATTGGGGCGAGCACTTCCTCGATCTTCGGGTTTGCCTTCAGCACCTCCTCGCGGATGATCGCGGTGGGCGCATAGACCTGCTGGACGTTCTTGTCGTCTTCCAGGACCGTCAGTTCCGCAGCCTGAATCGCGCCGTCGGTGCCATAGACCATGGCGGTGTTGGCGCCGTTCGTCTGGTCGGCTGCCGCCTTGATGGTCGCGGCCGTGTCACCGCCCGAAAGGACGATTTCCTGGTCCGGCTTCAGCGTGAAGCCGTAGGTCGTCTGGAATGCCGGAAGCGCGCCGGCCGAGTTGACGAATTCGGCGGAAGCCACAAGCTTGGCAGCGCCACCGCCGGAGACCCACTTGCCGAAGTCCGACATGGTCTTCAGGTTGTTCGGGCCGGCGACGTCGTTGCGTACAGCGAGCGCCCAGGTGTTATTGGCCGGGGAGGGCGTCAGCCAGACGATCTTGTTGGCGTCGTAGTCGAGCTTCTTGGCGAGGTCGTAGCCCTGCTGCAGGTTCTTCCAGGCTGCATCGTCGGCCTTGTTGAAGAAGAAGCCGGCATTGCCGGTATATTCCGGATAGATGTCGATTTCGCCTGCGGTGATTGCCTTGCGAAGAACCGGCGTCGTCCCAAGCGCAACGCGGTCCTGCGTCTTGATGCCGTTTGCATTGAGCGCGAGCACGATCACGTTGCCGAGCAGCGTGCCTTCAGTATCGATTTTGGATGAAACGACGACGTCTGCAGCATGGGCCGCACCTGCCGCAAATGCGGAAAGCGAGACGGCAAGAGCGAATTTCTTCAACATGGATTGTCCCCTTGATTTACACCGTTTGACCTCGTGGCAGGCCCCGGCGGGAGCCTTTCACGTATAAAATCACCGGCGAAAGCAGCCTGGCTGCGATCATGCCGGAAATACGTGCGTCATGGAAATAGCGTTCGCGTTCGAAAAATCGATGCAAGCCTCTCCAGTTTTGCGTTCGCGGCGCGATTATGGCGGTGAATGCAAATGCTTGCGCGAAAATGCATTTCCTTTTCCGTCGCTGCAGCGATTTGTTTTTGTTCCCTTGCGTGTTTCCGCAGATGTCCGGTGCTCTTCAGTGCTTCTACTGTCCAACCCGGTTTTGTTCTTGATGAGAACGATACCGGTCTGATTTTGCGACAGGGATATCTTTTTTCGCGAACACACCATATCGTTCGATTTTTCATATTGTTACGGAGAAAACGATTGCAGCTCGGCACGTTGTTTGTCGCCAGTCACGTGCTCGCATCCGGCTCGGTCAGAGAGACGGCGCGCAGCCTTTCGCTTGCAGCATCGACGGTCTCGACGGCGGTCCGCAATCTCGAGACCGAGCTTGCGCTCAAGCTGACGGAGCGCAGCTCCGGTGAGCTAACCACGCTTCTCGCCAGCAACGACGTGCGCGAAAAGCTCGCCCCGATCGTACAGTCAGCCGAAGAACTGGCAAATTGGATCGGGACCGGCGAACCGGCGCGTCTGCCGATCAAGATCGCCACGATGGAGCGATTTCTGGAGGTCGCCGACCAAGGCAGCATCAACCGGGCGGCGCGACGGCTGAAACTTGGTCAGCCGCAGCTTTCGCTTCAGATCGCGACTTTGGAAAAGGCGCTGGGTCATCGCCTCTTCGAGCGCCAAGCCAACGGCTCGGCGCTGACCGAGCAGGGCGGCCGGGTCTACGCCATTTTCCAGGCCGTCACGCAGGAGTGGAATGATCTGAAAGCGACCGCCGACGAACGCTATCAGCGCACGGCGCGGGCGCTGCGCATCGGTTCGATCATTCCGACAGGATCGGAAAGCTGGGTCGCGCGGTGCCTCGGGGCCCTTGTCGCCGAATGGAACGCCCGCCGCAGTAAGAATGCGCTGTCTCTGGTTCTGATGACGGCGGATGACTTGCGGGAGGCTTTGAAGTCCGGCCGGATCGACGTTGCCATTCTCGACTCCGTTTTCGGTCTGGAGCACTTCCAGCATCGAGAGTTGCTGAAGACCGACATGGTCCTCATCGCACCGCCCCAGAGCCGCGAACGGACGGTGGCCGAGCTCGTCGAAGGTCACGCGATCTGCACGCCGAGTTCTCGAACAGGGCTTGGGCACGCCGCAATGGCGCTCAGCCATGAGCGCACCGCCAATCGCAGGCACCGCAATCAGGACATTACCGCGGCCGACTCCCTGCCCGTGATCGTCGACCTTGTCGCCAACCATGGCTACATCTCGTTTCTAGGCCGCGTCAGCGCCATGCCCATTGCCGACAAAGTTCGCATCGTCGAACTCGAGGAGTCCATCCCGATGTCTTATCATGTCGCCTTCAACCATCGGAAAGCTTCGGCTGACGCAAGCGCCATGATAACAGCGGCCATTGCCAAAATAATCGCCGAACCCGTCGCACAAGAGCGCGCCTTCGCTTAAAGAGACAGCGGCGGACAAGGAGATTCGAGCGTGAGTGTTTTGCTGGAAGTGTGCGTGGACAGCCCGCAAGGTCTTGCGGCAGCAATTGCCGGCGGCGCCAACCGCATCGAACTCTGCTCGGCCCTGGAACTGGGCGGATTGACGCCCGTCGCGGGCCTGATGAAAGCCGCAGCTGCGGCGCCTATTCCGGTCTATGCAATGATCCGCCCGCATGCCGGCCCCTTCGTGTTCGATGCGGCCGACGAAGAAGCGATGATGACCGACATCGATGCCGTGCGTGCCTTCGGCCTAGCCGGCGTCGTCATCGGTGCCAATCGCAAGGACGGCACGCTTGATGTGCCGCTGATCAGCCGGCTGAAAGCCCGCGCCGAGGGGCTTGGATCAACACTCCATCGCGCCTTCGATCTTGTGCCGGATGCCGATGCGGCATTGGAGCAGGCGATCGAGCTTGGCTGCGAGCGCATCCTGACATCCGGCTGTGTGCCGAAGGCAATCGATGGCCTGGAGACGCTGAGCCGTCTCTCCCGCAAGGCCGCCGGCCGTATCGCCATCATGCCGGGTAGTGGCGTACGGCCCGGCAACGTTGCTGAGTTCCTGCGGGCCACCGGAACAAGCGAGGTTCACGCCTCCTGCAGTTCGCCGGTCGAGAGTCTCGATCCGCGCGCCGTCGCCTTCGGCTTTGAGGCTGCAGCGACAAACCGGACGGATGCCAGCGTCGTCCGCCAGATGCGGGCAGCGATCGACGCAGCCTGATCGTTCGCCAGCGTAGGCATTGGGATGGCTTAGGTGCCGATCTTGATCACGGCCTTGATCAGCCCGCCTTTTTCGTGTGCCCAGCGTGCCAGGTCTCGTGGTGCATTCGCCAATGTCGTTCGATGCGTGATCAGCTTGTCGACCGGGACAAGGCCCTTGGCAATCGAGTCCGCCACATGCTCGAAATCCAATCGGGTCGCGTTGCGGCTGCCGATCACCATCATTTCCCGCTTGTGAAACTCAGGATCGGAGAAGCGGATGTCGTCCTTGACGACGCTGACCAGCACCAGCGCGCCGCCATGGGCGACAAAGCTGAAGGCTTTCTCCATGGATGGGCCATAGCCGGTCGCATCGAAGACGACGTCGAAACCATCGCCGTCGGTCTTCACCTTGACCGCTTCGGCGACGCCTTCCCCGGCGAGGATGCCTGAGGAGAAGCCGAAACGATCCGCAGCCATCTGCAAACGCTCTCGGCTGGTATCGAGCAAGGTCACATCATGTCCCGCAATCCGCGAGAAGATCGCCGCGCCCAGCCCGATCGGACCGGCGCCGATGACAAGGGAGCGCGATCCGGCTGGCGCCATCGAACGGCGAACCGCATGGGCGCCGATCGCCAGAAATTCGGTGGTTGCTGCCGCTTCAAGGCTCACGCCGTTCGCAGCATAAAGATTGCTGGCTGGAACGGTGATTTCCTCGCAGAAGGCTCCGTCGGTATGGACGCCAAGGACCTTGATGCTCGTGCAGCAATTCGGTTTGCCCTGACGGCAGGCGACGCAGATGCCACAAGAAAGATAGGGGTTGACGATGACAGGTGAACCGACCGCCATGGCAACCCCGTCGCCGGCTTCCAGAATCGTCGCCGAAATCTCGTGCCCCATCACCCGGGGATACTCCAGGAACGGATGCTTGCCCTCGAAGATATGGTAGTCCGTACCGCAGATGCCGACGTGGCTGACCGCAAGCCTTACCCAACCGGCTTCGGGCGCGGCAGGGGAAGGGCGTTCCACGAGTTCGAGGACACCGGGTTCTTTGCAGAGCACTGCTTTCATGATGATCTCGCATTCCTGGAATGGAAGAAGCCGGCCGTGGGGCCGGCTCCGTATGTCGCTGCCGGCTTACGGGTTGCGGCGGCGGCGCAGCTGATCGAAGTAGACGATCACGATAATCAGCAAACCGGTGATGATGCGCTGCCAGAACGAGTTGACGTTGAGCAAGTTCGCGCCGTTGTTGATGGTTGCCAGAATGAATGCACCGATCAGTGGTCCATGAACCGAACCGACAGCGCCGAACAGGCTGGTGCCGCCGATGACAGACGAGGCGATTGCCTGCAGTTCCCATCCGTCCGCCTGTGTGGCGTTGCCGATCGCGATACGCGAGGCAAGGAGAACGCCGACGAAGGCCGCAAACGTCGCGGAGAGAATGTAGGCAAGATAGATGATGCCGTTCACCCGCACGCCCGACAGGCGGGCCGCTTCGCGGTTCGAACCGACGGCGAAGAGATAACGCCCCCAACGGCTCAAGTGCAGGAAGACATAGGACGGGACCGCAACGAGAATGACCATCCAGAACAGGCTTGGCACGCCGAGAAAGTCGGCGCGGGCAAAGTTCGTGAAGGGCTCGTTGACGATGTTGATCGTCGAACCATTGGTGATCAGCAGTCCGATACCACGCAGCGAGGTCAGCGTTGCCAGCGTGATGATGAACGGCGGCAACCCCATCTTGACGATGCCGAAGCCGTGGAACACCCCGATACCGACGCCGATCAGTAGGGTGATGAGAATGGAGGCCCAAACCGGCACGCCCGCCTGCAGCAGCCAGGCGAGGATGACGGTGCAGAAACCGACGATCGCGCCGACCGAGAGGTCGATGCCGGCGGTAATGATCACGAAGGTCTGCCCGAGCGCCAGAATGGCGGTCATGGCGCCCTGGCGCAGCAGGTTCGAGATGTTCAGCGGCGTCCAGAAGCTGGCGGTCACGAAGCCGAGAAGGATCCAGAGGAACGCCAGGAGACCGATAAGGGTCAGGCCGAAGAGGATATTCACTTTCCGGCGCGCCGGCGGCGCTGCGATCTCAGTGGGGGTTACGGTCATTGATGGTCTCTCCCTCTTATTCTTTTAGACGCCGATCGCTTCGCCGAGCACTTCTTCATGTGTTGCCGCGTGGAAGTCGTGGCTGGCAACAAGCTGGCCGCGACGGAAGACGTGCAGCCTGTCCGCGAGTTCATAAACTTCCGGCAGATAGGACGAGATCAGGATGATCCCGGCGCCCTGCTTCAGAAGCTTGGCAAACAGCCGGTAGATTTCCGCCTTCGTGCCGACATCGACGCCCACCGTCGGCTCATCGAAGATGAAGAGCCGGGCGCCATGGCTCAGCCACTTGCCGATGACGACCTTCTGCTGATTGCCGCCCGACATGGCCGAGACGAGAACGCGTCGGCTTGGCGTCTTGATCGCGAGATCGCGAATCTGCTGGTCGGCGTTCTGTGATTCCTCGCTGTGGCTGATGACGGGGCCTTTGCTCAGCCGTTTGAAGACGGGGAGGTTGATGTTCAGCCCGATCGGCAAGTTGAGGCAAAGTCCCTGGTCGCGGCGGCTCTCAGGTGCCAGCGCGATGCCAAGTTCCATCGCAGTGCGCTCATCCTTGATATCGACCTTCTTGCCCATCCAATGGATCTCGCCGGTCGTTTTCTCTCTGCCGTAGAGGCCAAGCGCGAACTCGCTGCGCCCTGCGCCGATCAAGCCGTAGAGGCCGACAATCTGCCCGGCCTTGACCGAGAGCGACACGTTCTCGAAACCGGGGCCGGACAGCCCACGCACGTCGACGATCGTTTCGCCGATCGGGATCTCTTCCTTGTGGTAGATCTGCTCGATCGAACGGTTGATCATCAGCGCGATCAGCTCGCCTTCGTTCGTCTCGCCGATCGTGCGCGTGCCGACATGCGTTCCGTCGCGCAGCACCGAAACGCGGTCGGCGAGCTCGAACACTTCTTCCATGCGGTGGCTGATGTAGACGATGGTGACGCCCTCACCCTGCAGACGGCGGATCAGCTTGAAAAGCTGGGCCGATTCCTGGCGGGTCAGGTAGGCGGTCGGTTCGTCGAAGATCAGGAACTGCGTGCCGCGCATTGCCGCGCGTGCCGTCGCGACGAGTTGCTGCTGGCCGATCGTCAGATCGCTCAGCAGGACATGGGCTGGGAGCCCGAAGCCGAGATCGTCGAGGACGGCCTGTGCCATCCTCTCCATCTCTTTCTTGCGCATCAGGCCGTACTTGTTGACCTCGTCGCCGAGAAAGAGGTTGGCCGCGACCGTCAGATGCGGGCAGAGAACGACTTCCTGATGGACGGCATTGATGCCGCGTGCGATCGCCTCGTTCGGCGTCGCCAGGGCGACCGGATGGCCGCACCAGAGAATTTCGCCAGCCGTTCTGGTGATTACGCCGGTCAGAAGCTTGATGAGCGTCGATTTACCGGCGCCGTTCTCGCCGACGATCGCATGAATTTCACCGGCCAGGAACGTCACCGTCGCTGGTTTCAGCGCCTGGACGTAGCCGTAATTTTTTTGGAGTCCCTTGAGTTCGAGGATCGGGGCGCCCGCAGGAATGCGGTTTGCCTCCGTCAGCTTGGCGCTGTCATCGTGGCGATGACTGACCTCTTCCAGGCTCATGGGCGTTTCCTCCTCGCGAATTGCCGTCTCTCCACCGGCCGCCCGCACTCCTCAGGCGGACGATAACACAGGTGAAGGAAAGGCCGCGCGGGATTTCCTCTCGCGCGGCCACCGTCATGTTATTTACTTGATCTTGGGGTTCAGCAGAGCGTCGATCTTCGGGTCGCTCATGTTGGCCTTGGTGACCAGGTTTGCACCGGTGTCGACGTTTTCTTCGACTTTTTCGCCCTTGGATACGGCGAGCGCGGTTTTCACGCCGTCATAGCCCATGCGATAAGGATCCTGCACGACGAGACCTGCAAGCGAGCCGTCCTTGAGGAAGCCGACCGTCTTGTCGTCGCTGTCGAAGGCGATGACCTTGATCTTGTCGCCGAGCTTGTTTTCCGCGATCGCCTGGCCAACACCCTGTCCGAGGATGAGGTTCGAGGCGAAGACGCCGACAAGGTTCGGATTGGCAGTGATCAGGTCGGTCATCATGTTGAGACCGGTCGTTGCCTGACCGTCGCCGTACTTGTCGGCGATGACCTTCAGGCCAGGATGCTTCGTCTTGACCTGATCGAGGAAACCTTCACGGCGCTGCTCGAGAGAGCCGACGCCCGGAAGGTTGGTGAGGATGACGACCTCGCCTTCTTCCTTGCCCGTCATTTCCTTGATGGCAGCGGCAAGCCCGTCAGCAGCGATACGTCCGCCCTGGACGTTGTCGGTTGTCAGGAACGATTTGAAGGCCTTGGAATCAGCGCCGGAGTCGATGCCGATGATCGGAACGGACTTGGCAGCTTCGTCGATCGGCTTGCCGAGTGCCTTGAACTCGGTCGGCGAGATGACGATTGCAGCCGGCTTGCCGGCAACAGCGTTCTCAAGAATGCTGATCTGGCCGTTGATGTCGGATTCGGCCTGTGCGCCGAGTTCCGGAACGTTGACGCCGAGATCCTGACCTGCCTTGCGGGCGCCGGCCAGAACGATCTGCCAGTAGAAGGACGTCGTGTCCTTGACGATGATCGGGATCGTCACGTCAGCCGCAAACGACGACACCGGCATTGCGGTGGCGATAACGGCGGCGCCCGCGAGAGCCGTAAAGGCTCGGCGGGAGAGAATCGATTTCATGCGCATGTGGTTCTCCTCCAAGATGCGTTCTCCTCCTAGAAACCGTACCGCTGAACGCAGGCGGGCGATTTTTATCGATAAAAAACAATTACCATCAGAAGCTAGCCGAGCGAAAGTCAAATTGCAAGTAGCGCGGCGGACTTGATTATCGTTTCTTTCTTCACCCCAAGTAATTGTTTTTTCAGTTGTTCAATCGCTGGCTAAAGTTCTGTCAGCCGCGATAGACTTCATGCGGATGGACCACGCCTTTCTTCAAAATCAAGTTGCCATACAACCGGAATTCAGTCGTCGCCACGATGTAGGCAGCGGTCCGCGCACGCTCATAGAAGGCGAAGCGTTCCAGCGAGGCAATCGTGAAATCGCCGGCCCGTCTTGTCACGATCTCCTGAAACTCGGCGCAAACTTCGGGCACGGCGGTCGGATCGCCCACCACCTCCATGCGCCATGCGGACTCGGGCACGAAGGTGTCGAGCGGAAAATGCGTGAGGATGGCCTCGGCCATATCGGTCGCGGTGACGCCGTCTGCACGAATGACCTCCGGGCCCATGGTGCTTGAAGGGAAATTGGCATCGGCGATGACGATATCGTCCCCATGTCCCATGCGGGCAATCGCACGGAGCAGGTCGGGATTGAGAATGGGGTGAATACCTCTAAGCATGGTAGGTCCTCAAACACGCACGGCGTCTTCGCCGAGCGGCGGAGCGACGAGCGTCAGGGGGTCGAATTCAGGGAAGATCGAGTCCGGCAAAGCGGGCTCGAAAAGCGCCATGTTGCGCGTCAGGCTGGAAGCCTTTGCAGTACCGATCAGCACGGACGATACGATTGGATCCTGGAGCGCAAACTGCAACGCCGGAGCAGCCAGCGGCACGCCATATTTGGCGGCGATCTTCTCCATATCGCCGACCTTGGCGAGAATGTCGTCCGTCGCCGGCATATAGTCGAAATGCGACCCGGGCACCGGGCCCGTCGCCAGGATGCCGGAGTTGAAGACGCCCCCGACCACGAGCGAGGTACCCTTCTTCCGGCAGAGCGGCAGCAGCTCGGCAACCGCAGACCGGTCGAGCAGCGTATAGCGCCCTGCCATAAGGATGCAGTCGATGTCGGCGTTGTGCATGACGTCGAGGCACACCGGGACCTCGTTGACGCCGAGCCCGAAGGCCTTGATCGCGCCGGAAGATTTCAGTTCCTCAAGCGCCTTGATGCCGGTGTCCAGGAACTGCTTCTGAAGAACGGCGTTTTTCGCCGCACCATGTGTGTATCCGCCAAGATCGTGGACATAGAGGATGTCGATCCGGTTCAGTCCGAGACGCGCGTAGCTGAACTCCACCGAGCGCATGATGCCGTCGTAGGAATAGTCGTAGTCGGCATCGAAGGAGAGCGGGTTGACATAGCTGTAGTCGGGGACCGTCCCCGTCGGCACTGGGCGTAGAAGCCGGCCGACTTTGGTCGACAGCACCCATTCGTTCTCCGGCTTGTCGCGCAGGAAGTCGCCGAAGCGACGCTCGGCGAGGCCGAGGCCATACCATGGTGCGACATCGAAGTAGCGAATTCCGCTGGCCCACGCAGCCTCGAGCGTCTCCATGGCCTGTTCGCGCGGGCAGGCCCGATAGAGGCCACCGAGAGCGGCGCCACCGAAGCTCACTTCGGTGACCTCAAGCTCTGTCCTGCCGATCCTCCTCGTCTTCATCATTCCTCCTCTGAAGACTTGATATGCGCTGCCTTAGAGCGTGGCTCCGAGGTGCCACGGCACGAATTCGTTGTCGCCGTAGCCGAATTCCTCGCTCTTCGTCTTCTTGCCCGATGCCGTGTCGATGATCAGGTCGAAGATCTCGCGGCCCTTGGCGCTGATCGTAGCGTCACCTGTCGCGATCGTGCCGCAGTCGATATCCATGTCCTCTTCCATCGAGGCATAGAGAGCCGAATTGCTGGAAAGCTTGATCGACGGCGCCGGGCGACAGCCGAAACAGCTGCCGCGACCGGTGGTGAAGGCGATCATGTTCGCGCCGCCGGCGACCTGGCCGGTCGCCGAGACCGGATCGTAGCCGGGGGTGTCCATGAAGACGAGACCCGGTGCGGTGACGCGCTCGGCATAACCGTAGACGGCGGTCAGAGGCGAGCGGCCGCCCTTGGCGACGGCACCCAGCGACTTTTCGAGGATCGTCGTCAAGCCGCCACGCTTGTTGCCAGGCGAGGGGTTGTTGTCGAGCGACGCGCCGTGCAACTCGACATACTTTTCCCACCAGGCAATCTTGTCGTCGAGCTTCCTGGCAACCTCGTCGCTGACGGCGCGGCTGCGCAGAAGATGCTCCGCACCGTAGATTTCGGAGGTTTCGGAAAGGATCGCCGTGCCGCCGGCAGCCGCCAGCAAGTCGGCGGCCACGCCGAGCGCCGGGTTGGCGGTGATGCCGGAAAAGCCGTCCGAGCCGCCGCATTGCAGGCCGATGATGATATCGCTGATTGGCAGCGCAACCCGCTTTTCCTTGCCGACATCCTGGGCAATTTCACGTAGCATGCCCATGGCGCGCTCGACGGCGCGGCGCGAGCCGCCGGCGTCCTGGATGTTGAAATGACGCTTGGCATTGCCGGCGCCGCTCTGGCCGTAGAGTGTGAGCTGGTTGACTTCGCAGCCAAGGCCGATCATCAGCACGCCGCCGAAGTTGACATGCCGGGTATAGCCGGCAAGTGTCCGGTGCAGTACCGCCATGCCGTCGCCGGTGGAGCTCATGCCGCAGCCCTGATCGTGCACGATCGGCACGAAGCCGTCGATGCCGTCGAAATGCGGAAGGATCGTCCGGTTGGCCTCGTCAGCAATCGCCCGACAGACCGTGGTGGAACAGTTCACACTGGCAATGATGCCGATGTAGTTGCGCGTCGCCGAACGACCATCGGCGCGGCGATAGCCCATAAAGGTGCGCGCCCGGTCCGTCGCACTTGCTTCCTCGGGCGCCGAGTTGGCGGTTGCCGCAAGGCGGTCGTTCTCGAAATGCAGATTGTGGCTGTGAATATGGTCGCCGGCCTTAACGTCAGCCGTCGTGCGTCCAATGGCCTGACCGTATTTGACGACCGGCTGGCCAAGCGGAATATCGGCCAACGCGATCTTGTGGCCGGGATCGATCTTCTGCCGTGTCTGGATGCCGGCGACCGTCGCGCCGGAGGGAATCGCCGCCGTCGCGACCGCAACATTGTCGCCGGCGGACAGGATGATCCAAGGGTCTTTGGTCAACATTCTTCTCCCTAGGGAAACACTCGCTGCGTCGGCGAATGTTCATTGATTTTGTTTTTTATCTACAATAAACATTTTCAAGTCAACGGGATTATCGATCCTGTGGACGAGGGAGGCAAACAGCCGCATGCAATCCAAAATAAGATAAGGATTGCCGAGAGATAAGCTTCTGCCACGCTGCGCACCGCAACTCTGCGGCCGCCCGATCCGTGTTGCCGAGGCAAGAGGGCGGGGTGCATGGCAAGGCAGAATACAGTCTTCAAGGAAGCCTACAACCGCTATGTCGCCGCTTTGCGCACCGACGCGGCGCTGCCGTCTGAGCCTGAGATCGCGGCCCAGCTGGGGATCAGCCGCAGCACGGCGCGCGCCATCCTGACACGGCTCAGCGATGCAGGAATCATCCGCTGGAACAAGCGCCAGAAGATCGTTCTGCGCCAACCGACGGAAGACGATTTCTTTCCATCGGAAGAGACGAATTCACTCCACGACATCATCGAGCGCAGCTTCATGCAGCGCATCTTGTCGGATGATGCCGCGCCAGGCATGCAGATCAATGAGCTGGAACTGGCGCGCGAGATCGGCACCGGCACCACGAGCGTCCGTGAGTTCCTGATCCGCTTTTCGCGGTTCGGCCTGATCGAGAAACGGCCGAACAGCCACTGGATACTCAAGGGGTTCACCCGCGATTTCGCGCTTGAGCTCGCCGAGGTGCGCGAGATGTTCGAGCTGCATTCGGCCGCCGAATTCGGCCGGCTTCCACCAGAGAGCGAGGCATGGCGCGCATTGTCTGACATCAAGGCCGAGCATCAGGCCATGCTGCGCGACCTCGACAGGCGCTACAAGGATTTTTCGGCGCTCGACGAACGTTTCCACCTGCTGATCCACGGAGCGTCGAAAAACCGCTTCATCGCTGACTTCTACGACGCGATCGCGATCATCTTTCACTATCACTACCAATGGAACAAGGCGTTCGCGCGCGAGCGCAACGAACGCGCCATTCATGAGCATCTCGACTACATTGCTGCGCTGGAGTCAGGCGATCAGGCGGCGATCAATTCCGCCTGTCGTCTGCATTTGAGGTCGGCGCGTCAGACGCTGCTCCAATCCATTCCATTAACCGCCACCGACGACGGTGCTATCGAGAAGTAGTCTAAGAGCAAACACGGCCGAAGCCGGGTTTACGCTACTGCACGTCCGCCGCCTGCTGGGGTGAAAGGATATCATCCGCGATCGTGATTATCTGCAGCGACGCACCGTTTTGGTGATCTCATCCCCATCGTCGGTCGTTGTTCTGATGGTCTTGGTGTAGCAGCCATCACGATAATAGCGATCACGATCACGATCACGGACGGCGCCAACTCTGATGCCGTGTTCGTTAATGGTAATTGCAGGGCGCGCCTGGTCGTAGTCGTCGTAACTTCGTTCGCGAGTCACGATCACACCGTCGGCCATGGCAGGAGCGACGAACGAACATAGCGCCATCGCCGCAACGGTACAGTTCATAAGGGTCTTTCGCATGTCAATTCTCCTTCATTCATGGAAGACCAACGAAGGAGGAAAGAACTGGTTCCTTGAAAAATGACGCGCCGAGCCACCGCATTGGCGTTGTTCGGGAGCATAATGAGGGTGGCGGCGAGGATCTAATGCGACGCTTCGCTGGCGGCTGACGCCACCGGCGTCCGGCTATGTTCGCGTCCCACGGGAATGAGCCAGGCCGACAGGAACGTGAGGACGGCGACCACGGCCACCCCCCAGAACGTCCAGTGAAGGGAGGCATCGAAGACCGTGCGGATGGCAGGGTCTGCTGCCAACTCGGACAATCCTGTCGGCTGGTTCAACACGTCATGAAGCGACGCTGCTGCATCGCCGACCGCATAGTGGCTGATGCCGGCGTTGAGAATGGCGCCAAGCACTGTCGCACCGAGCGTATTGCCGAGGCTGCGAGCGAAGATGATCGACGCGGTGGCGCTGCCACGCATCGACCATTCGACGCTGTCCTGAACGAGCGCGATGCTGGTGAGGCTGATCAACCCCATCCCGAAGCCCATGAAGAAGGAGCCTGCACCGGCAAGCGCGGGGTGGCTGTCGGGCGTCAGAAACAGCAGGAAACTTGCGCCAAAGGGAAACATCAAGCTGCCGACCCGTAGCGTGCGTCGGATGCCGAACGCCTTGAAGAAGCGGCTGGAGAGCATGACGGCCAGAGGCCAGCCGACGACCAGCATGGTCAAAGTGAAGCCGGCGACGATCGACGATCGCCCAAGGACACCTTGGACATACATGGGCAACACGGTCGAAAGACCGATCAGCGCCATCCCGGCAAGCAATGTTGCGGCGTTGCTGGTCGCGACCAGCCTGCGGCTCCAGAGAGCAATCGAAATGATCGGTTCTGCCGCCCGCTTCTCCTGTCGCAGGAAAAGCACAGCAGCAACGACGAAGACCACCGCAAGCGACACCAGGACCCACGCATTGGCATCCGCCGCTTCCGTGAGGAGGACGAGCAAGGCAATGACGGCGACCGAAAACAGAATGGCGCCGAGATAGTCGATCTTTGCCTGCTTGTGTGCGACCGATTCCTTGAGGAAGGCGGCAAAAGCCGCGATCGACACGATGCCGATCGGCAGGTTGATCCAGAAGATCCAGGCCCAGGAAACGGTATCGACGATAACGCCGCCGGCAAGCGGCCCGACGACAGCCGATGTGGCCCAAACCGTCGCCATGATGCCTTGCACCCGGCCTCGCTCCTCGAGAGTGAAGAGGTCGCCGATGATCGTCATCGTCACCGGCTGGATGGCTCCGGCGCCAAGCCCTTGCAGCAGGCGAAAGGTGATCAGCGACGCCATGGACCATGCGAAACCGCAAAGCAGAGAGCCGACGAGAAAGATCAGAATGCCCGAAATCAGCACCGGCTTGCGTCCGAAGATATCCGAAAGCTTGCCGTAGATGACGGTCGTCGTCGACTGCGCCAGAAGAAAAGCCGAGAACACCCAGCTGTAGTAGGTAAAGCCGCCAAGCTGCCCGACGATCTTCGGCATCGCCGTCGCGACGATCGTGGCCTCGATGGCGACCATGAAGGTTGCGAGCATGATGATGGCGACAATGAGCGCACGGTTCGAGCGCTGGGCTGTATTGGACACGACATCTTCTCCGGGTACTCCGCGAAGTGCCTGAGATGATCGGCAAGTCGACTGGGGGAAAAGCGCCGGCGCGAAGTGTTGCCCCGTTCTATGCCGCCGAGGCAAAGGCGTCAATTATTATCCGTTTGGTTACGAGGCCGGTTTGGCGGCGCCCAATGGCAGAGCCCCGATGCAGGACCAACATTCGAGACCGAGTCAGTTTGAGCCAGTCTTTCAATTCGACGCGAACACTGCGATCATTGTACTGACAAATAGCTGCTTTCTTCGATCGGGGGACAAGGATTGCGGTCCAAAGGGTTGCTGAGTTGGATGAGGCGCCGACCGCTGTCGATCCAGTTCCTGTTTGCCAGCGGTATCCTGATCTTCTTCGCGACATTGATCTCGGGCTACGTCATATCCGGAATCGTCGAGCAAAACGCGATCCGCAGCAAAGCCGGTGCGGCCGCAACGTTCGTCCAGAGCATGATGGAGCCGCTTGTTCAGAAGCTGGCTTCGGCGGACGCCCTGCCACAGGGGGATATCGAGAGGCTCCACGGGCTTTTCACCGATCCAATGCTGAGGGGGCGTTTCCCGCATGTGGAGATCTGGACGACCGATGGTACAATTGCCTATTCGCTTGCCGCAGACCTGATCGGTCACCGCTTTGAGCTCCCCGCCGGGGCCGAGAATGCACTTTCGGGCGAGGTTTCACTTTCCTTCGCCGATCTTGATGCAGGCGAACATGTCGCCCGCAATTTCCAGACACGCTATCTAGAGATCTATAGCCCGCTGCGTGACAACTCGACCGGCCGGATCATAGCCATTGCGGAGATACAGGAGGATCCCGCGACCTTTGATCACGATGTGGAGCGCGTGCGGATGGTCAGTTGGGCAGCGGTGGCGCTTGCCTCCTGCGCGATCCTGCTCTGTCTTTACGCGATCGTTCGCCGGGGAAGCAACACCATAGAAGAGCAGCGGCGGACCCTGCGTCAGCGCGCGGAAGACGCGGAGTCCGCATCGCGCAAGCTGACCGAACTGCAGAGTGTTGCCCGCCAGGCCTCGATGCAACTCGCCGAGCGTAACGAGAATCTGATGCGTGGCGTTGGCGCAGACCTCCACGATGGCCCGGCCCAGCTTCTCAGCTTCGCGCGCCTGCAGGTTGAACAGGTCCGCCAAGCCAGGTCCGATCCGGGGCGCGAAGCGCCGCTCGCCGTACTCGAGGAGTCGCTCGATATCGCCTTGACCGAGATCAGGGCGATTGCCCGATCGCTGATCCTGCCAGAAATCGAGCACTTCCCGCCTAGCCGCATCATCGAACGTGCGATCAAGATGCACGAGGGCCGCTCAGGGACAGAGGTCGCTTGCACCATTGTCGGGGCAGAACGGGAGATTCCGGCAGCAATGAAGATCTGCCTTTTCCGCTTTGTCCAGGAGGGCCTAAATAACTCTTACAGGCACGCTGGCGGCAATGGTCAGGAGGTTTGGTGCGAGATGGGGGCAGTGCATATGAAAGTGGTCGTCTCCGACAAGGGCCCACCGCAGGGTTTCGTCAAGCCGCCTGCCCGCGCCGGCGGAGGAATGGGCATTCAGGGCCTGCGGCAGCGCATCGAGAGCCTGGGCGGCAGCCTGCAGATCGCCGGCGGGGACGCCGGGACAAAACTGACAATGTGTTTCGAGCTTGGGGAGGCAGTCTGAATGGTAGAGCCGGCTTCTGTCATCGTCGTTGACGACCACGCGTTGTTTCGGATGGGCGTGTTGCAGACGATTGCCCTCAATGAAAACTTGCGGGTCGTTGCGGAGGGCGCATCCAAGCAGGATTCTCTGGATCTCGTGGCGCGCCATCACCCGACGATCGCGCTTCTGGATATTTCCATGCCGGGTGGCGGGGTCGCCGCGGCGCGCGAGATCCACGAGCGATGGCCTGATGTGAAGGTGGTGATGCTGACGGTTTCCGAGGATGACCAAGACGTCCTGGAGGCCCTGGAGGCTGGCGCGTCCGGATACATTCTGAAAGGCATCGCCGCAAACGAGTTGCTCGACGCGTTGACGACCGTCCAGCGCGGCAGCACCTATTTAGCGCCGACACTGGGTTCCAAACTGGTCGCCGCAATGAGAGGACACACACAGCCGCGAACCGACGGCAATCCGCTGACCGCGTTGTCCGCAAAGGAGCGCCACGTGTTGGAATGCGTGGGTCGCGGAATGGGGAACCAGGCCATTGCCGAAGCGACGGGAACGACTTTGCGCACCGTGAAGTTTCATGTCTCCAGGCTTCTCAAAAAGGTTCAAGCGAAGAACCGCGTTGAATTGGCCCTCATCGCGCAGAAAGCGGCGGATGTGTCTGGCAAAGAGTAGCAGGCGCCTGAGCTTCGAATGCGTTGTCGGTTCCGATGCGAGTGTCAGAGAAGCGTCAGGGCGTTTCCCAATGAGCACACAAGCGACATGGTTAGGAGCATGGCGGCGGCGTGCCTCCATGTTACGGAAAGTCCTACCAAACATTTGAAGGCTGGAAACCTGGCCGGTTGATGCGCCGGTGTCATGGCAAGCAATTGATATTATTGGAGAAAAATGGTGTCGCTTACGCGACTAGAACACGCGACCCCATCATTACGAATTTCAGGAACTACCATTTCCACCACATACCCGATACAGCATGGCAACAGGCCACCGAGGACACGTTCCGAAGGATCGACCGACCGGGTTTGGGCAAGCGCACTTTACGCGAACGAATTGTAATTAACCGCTTCCTCTCAATCACTCGGTCAGCCTCGACACGCCAGGACAACTTGGTGGTGGAAAGCGCGCTCTACGCCTTCGAGAACGGCTTCAACCGAAGCCTGCTCTTGTGATCGCTCGGCCCGGGCGCACCGCTGGGAGCCGCCCCCCGGAAGTAGGACTTCTGCCATTTGTCCTGGGATGCCTTCGAATCCGGTTCGGTTAGGGCCGCATTGAAGGTGTTGCGGCTCTTCGTCCACTGGTCATATTCCCTCGCCAGATCCGGATTTTCCGAGAGATTGCGGATGTCCGGGGCGATGTCCTCGAGACTTCCTCGCGCGAGCGGAAAGAGGTGGCAGTAGGGTTCGTCCGCTTCAAAATACACCTTCTGGAACGGTCGGGTGAACTTCCAGTTCATCGTGAAGGTGTATGGAGACCAGTCAGTCTCGATGACGCCTGATAGCGGAGCAATGGCATCCTTGGGCCGGTTGATCGGGCCAGAGACGAAAAGGTCGACCCCGGACTCCGTCCGGAAGAGACAGGGCACGTGGAACGTCAGGACCCCGTCAATGTGTCATGCAGTGATGTGCCGGCGCCCGGTGCATCGTTGGTGAGGTCAATGATACCTGCGTTGTTCACGGTCACCAATTGCGAATTGTTGGCCGGTACGATGGCGTAGCCAAAGGAATTTCCCGCCTCGATCTTGCTGGTGGCGTCGATCGAGATCGTGCCAGTGCCAGTCGTCGAATCGCCGAGTGTCAGGACGCTCGTGGTATAGATGAACACGAACTCAGACTGATTGGTGAGATTGATGGTTTCCCAGTTGATCAAGCTCGATGGGGCGTCGCCTCCCTGGCCGCCGTCGTCATTGGAAGTGTGATCCCAGATCAGGGTGTCAGTCCCCTGGCCGCCGTCGATGAGCTTCCCCGCCGTCAGGTTTGCCTGCGTCAGATTAGTGAATCGTGCGGTGTCGTTTCCGCTTCCCATCTGGACGGTAGCGGCGATGTTGCCAACGAGCCAAGTGAAATTGTCGTCGCCCGCGCCCATGTCCACCTGTGTCTGGACGGTCCCCCCGAGCAGCTCTAGGGTATCGTTGCCGTCACCGAGGCTAATGGAGCCCTGGAAAGAGCCACGGTTGATCACCGTGTCGACAGAACTCCCTGTACTCGTCACCCCATTTGAGACCGAGCCTTCGGCGAAGTTGAAAATGAAGTTGGTTCCAACACCACCGAGGTTGATATTCCCATCGATATGCCCGCGGTTGTTGAGCGTGAAACTGTCGTTGTCCGTGGCCACCACGCTGTTGGTGAATCTTCCGCCGTTGTTGTTAACGACGCTGGTTCCGGGCCCGGTGACCACTACGTTACTGGTTAGGCTCGCCGTATTGTCTGCATTGATGGTTACAGACCGACCGGTCGTAGTTGGGCCAGGAGTTGAACCTGAGCAGTCGATAACACCGGGTGTATTCTCGACGCAGGCCGCTTCCGCTCGTGTGCCACTCAGGCCGAGAAGGGCGATTGAAGCAACGGATGACTGGAGAAGGAGAAGGCGTACGGATGCGCGACGCGACGCGCTAGGCCGAGCCGGTGGATAATTTGGGATCCGTGAAGGAAGTTGCACGTCAGCTAGATGCTCGCCGATCGGATGAACGCAAAACTGTGTGTACCCCGGATCAATCATCGATTACCCCCAGTAGCCAGCCCAAAGGCAAGTGTCGGTTGAGTTTTTCAAGCTGTCAATTGATTAGGTCAGGCTGAAGCATTGCAATTCGGAGCCCATGTGGTTCTTCGGCAACAGAGGGATTGTCTTGAAAAATATGATAATTTCACAAATGGGCAATCGCCACCGAAGGATCCGGCGGTTGATGCGCTCGGGTCGCCCACTGTGAGAAGCACCACCTAAGGGCGATTTTATTTGCAAGACCTGCGGGAAGCCAGCCCAACTTCCCGCACCCTTGGGAGGGACCTATGACGCTCAGATGAGCAGAAGCTTTTTGAGGACCGAGAAGACCTCCTTGTAGGGCAGCTTGGTCGCGCCCGCGATTGCAAACGGCAGGAGCGCTGCGGCGGCGACCGGCAGCAACGTGCTGCGGTTGACGAGCATCGACGACAGCTTGCGCGTTTGCTCGTACTGTTTCGTAAGATCGGCAGGCTCGATTGCCTGTTCCGCTTCGTCGGCATCTGGTGCAACAACGTTCGCGCCGATCGACTTGCGCTCCGCAGCCCTCTGCTGGGTCGTCGCTCGCGCCGATAGGGTCAAAAGCGTCTTGTCCTTCAGTTGAGTGAGCGGTTTCGAGAAGGCGGAGAGCGGATAGGCGAAAAACGCGAGGACGACCAAAAGCCAGGCGGCCATGATAGTCGTGAGCGTCGTGGCTGACAGATCGGCCTGCATCTGGTGCTTAGCGACCGCAGCCGCCATGCCGCAGCTGATACCGAAGACGAAGAGAACATAGGCGTTCGGATATTCCCCGAGGAAGGCAAGTCCGCCTTTGCCGTCCGGATGGGTCGACACCAGCCTCAGGTCGAGGCGCGCGATGCTTCGTAGCAGTTCAGCCCAGACAAGGTGTCGCCAGATGCCGCGGACCAAGAGGAAGATGAAGAGCGGTATGCTGACGACCACGCACCACCAGCCCGCTATTGTCAGGTGATGAGCATCACCTGTCACCGTCGTTGCCCAACTTGTCGATGGGAGCTGCTTGAATGTGGCAAAGGCAAGAACTGCGGAGACGGCTGCGAGAGCGAGGCACACGAGTTCCGCAAGCACCGAATCGCGTCGACCGAGCGCCGTGTTCAATGCAACTAGTGCAGCGCCCTCGGAGGTCGGTGTGATCAGGGGGGCGCGGAGGAATTGTCCAAGCTTGCGCCGCAATCCCGCTTCGACAGCCTGCTCGGCGGCCAAAAACGCGGCAATGCCAACAAAGAACCGCGCCCAGGGACCGGGGTCGGTAAGATAGGCCTTCAGCGTCGGCGTCTCCGAAGCCAGGGTGGGTAGGGTCAGAAGGAGCGGAACGGCCCAGGCGATGGCGACGAACACAAGGATTCGACGACCGGTATGGAGGTTTCTCTCATGAACGAGTTTGAGCCGCCGCTGAAGTTCGAAGAACGGGCCGCCATGTGACGCGAGGAATTGCAGTCGATCCTGCGGTTGATCGAGCTTGCCGGCAGTTGGCGGTGCAGCCTTCATCTCCGCCATCTTCAGTCCTCGGTGACCGACCAGCGGTCGCCGGGATTGAACTGCTTCATGGCGCGCGCGATCTTGTCTGTGTCCGCTCCGAGATCGGCCTGATAGACGATGCCGTTGCGGTTGACGACGAAGGTATTGACGCCCGTCTCGCCATACTTGACCGGCCACGCCACCAGGGCAAAGCCCGCGATCATGTTGCCGTTGATGACGTAGTCGTAGGGACCGCCGGCGATATTGCCGCCCTGGCGAGTCAGGACCTTGTAGCGGTAACCGAAGTATCCATTGTCTTTCGACTTCTCGAACTGGACATAGTCAAGATAGGGCGCAGCCGGACTTTCACCCAAGCCTTCGCTTTCGGGCCAATAAAGACCATCGGCCCGACCGGGACTGCTTACAAGCTTCTGAGCATATTCCAGCACGCCGTCGCCGTCATGGTCGGCGCTGGCGTATTGCTGCTGAGCGTCGACATAGCCGCGGACCGTTTCAATCGTTTGGATTTCGTTCTCACCGATGCGGCGATTGATAATCTCCTCGATACCGACGACGGGGTCGAAGGCATACTTGCCGTTCTCTACCTTCACGATCGGGAAGGGGAATGGCCACATGATCTCGCCGACATCGATGATGTTCTGGCCATTTTTCTCTTCGAGCGCGATGCGTTTTCCGATGCCGTCCTTGATGGCCGCAAGCGTTTCCGAAACGCCGTCGGTGGCTTTCAGGTGGGCCGCGTCGACGCCCAAAGCGGACGCCAGCTTGTCGAGGTCTGAGGCATTGACCGCGTCCTTGAACGCTGTCATCGCAGCTTCGGCGCTATCGTACTCGGTTGGCAGCTGCTTCGAGACGAGATCAACAAGATCCTTCTCGGCAGCCGACGTGCCGGCAGCCGACAGCAGAACCGACAAGACCGCGGAGGCAATCAAACGAAATCCAATGCGATGGCTATGAGCACTCATGGCAATAACTCCGTTTGGTTCAACTAGCGACGACGTCCACCGTGGGGGACGCGGGCATGACCACCGCCACCACGACCGCCAGCACCACTGAAGTGGGCCCCGCCGCCTCTGCCGCCGCCGCTGAAGTGAGCGCCGCCTCCGCCGCCACGGTGTGCGGCGAATTCCGGGCGGCTGGCATGGTGCCCGCCGCCCATCGCGCGGCCACCACGTTGCGAGTGAAGGTTGGCGGCGCTACGGGATCGAATTTCGCCAAGGCCCGAAGGACCATTGGGACGAATGTCGCGCTTGCCGGCCATCGCGTGATGTCCGATGTCGCGGTTTACGCGGTCTCCGATCTCACCGCGGCGTTCGCCAGGGCGGTTGTCGATGCGATCGCGGAGTTCTCCCTCACCGCCGGCACCAGGGCGGTTGGCAACGCGATCACGTAAATCTGAACCTCCGCCCGGTCTGTTGGCGACACGGTCGCGCAGTTCGCCACCGCCGCCAGCGATCTTGTTGGCTCTGATGTCCTTGATGGCAGACGGCGTCACTCTCGCATGGTTGGCATTTGCGGCTCGTGCCTTGACGGATTTGGCCTTCGTGCGGATGTCGTTGTTGCCGCCCGCTTCCAGCCTGTTGCGAATGTTCGTTTTGTCGATGTTGGCGAACTGGTTGTGATCGAACTTGATTTTGCTGCGATCGACATTCTTCCAGTCGACGTCGTTGAAGTTGACCTTGCCGTTCCGATCGAACCTGTTGAAGCAGTGGTCGCAATCGATATCGATGTCGTTGCCGTCGAAGCGACCGCCCCAGACGCCCCATCT
This sequence comes from Rhizobium sp. BK661, assembly GCF_024808825.1. Lineage (NCBI taxonomy): Bacteria > Pseudomonadati > Pseudomonadota > Alphaproteobacteria > Hyphomicrobiales > Rhizobiaceae > Rhizobium > Rhizobium sp. BK661. The sequence continues at coordinate 559,446 of NZ_JANTYT010000001.1, forward strand.
GTCCCAATCGACCACGGCTCCAAACACCGCGCCCGTCACGAAGCCGGCGAAGTAGGTGGCGGTCGGGTAGTAGTAGTTCGGATAGGGATCGGGATAGTAGCCGATCGGCGCGGGAGCGTATCCTTCTTCGTAGAGCATCTGCGGCTCATACTGCGGGACGTATATCTTTTCCGGATTGGCGGCCTGGATCACGACGTTGTCGTTCTGCTGAACGACCTTCACCTTGTCGTCGGTCTTGATCATGCCATCCGCGACCGCCTTGTCGCGAAGCGTCTGAATGGCGATCAGCAGGTCTTTTTGCTGGTCGGCGACTGCATCGCCGAGCTGCTGCGTCCAGTCGAGGTCGTCACCCATCATTTTGACGATATCGGGGTAGTTGAGCAGGGAGACGACGCTGCCGTCCCAATCGTCCTTGGGCTTTAGTGTCGAGTTGACTTTGACCTGATCAAGAAACCGGGACGCTTCGACAATCTGAAGCGGATAGAGCGAGGCCGAGGTTACCAGTGCGATGAGTTCGTCGGGATAGAGCGCGATACGTGCGACAAGGACCTGCATTTCCGCGTCGCTCAGTTCGGTCGAGGCCGCGCTCTCGGTCGTTGCGGATCTTTGCGTGGCAGCCGCTTGGTCTTGGGCGTGGACCAGCCCGGCGCCGAAGCCGATGACAGTTGCCGCCGCGAGAAAGATCGCTGAGCGTCTTGCGTAGGCGTTAAAGAAGCGAAATCCCATTGACACGTCTCCAGGAGTTGCCGGCCTGGCTCACCGCATACGCAAGTCGTCGGGCAAACCATCTAACTTCAGGGAGGCAGCCGAACAGAATTCGAGCAGTTGCGAAAGTACTTTACGGTAAACTTGAACGTAACAAAGAAGGATCGAGCAACGTTCAGGCTTAGGCCCGGCAACGCGATCTACTGAATTGGCACGGGAGGCGGGCGCGCTTCGCCAAGTCCTTGCCTGGTCCACTCGTACATACGGACGTCCGTTCGGAAACTGCCAAGGCGAGCCGTGGCCAGATCGAGGATGTCGATCACGACGGCGTCCAGACCAAAGTAAGAAGGAGAACAAGGAAACGCACGGGTCGTCCCTTGATCCCGAACTGATATCCGAGGGTCGCCGTGCTCAGCACCATGACCCCGATGAGCCAGAAAATCTGGGCGGGCAGGCGGGTATCAAGCGCAAGCCGCTCGGAGGTCCCGGTATCAAAAGTCTCGTTGACAGCGCTCATCAGGGCTGCCGTAACGGCGTCCGGGCGTTGGCGAACGATAACAGTGACCTGGCTCCAGATTTCCTGCGCGGAGGTTTGCTGGTTCGCCTTCTCGATCGACTGCTGATCGCGCCCCGCACGAACGAAGCCTTTGATTGATGCCCGCATTCGACGCAACGAGGCGCAAAAATCGCCGCTTGGGCTCGCATTTACCACTATTCGATTATTTAGCTCTGTCGTGTGTGTACAGGAAGAACGCGACACTCAAACTCGCAGAGTGCGTGGAGAAGAATCTCTCAACGTTGCATTCCATGTCGCGTGGATTCGCCGACAGCTGCCTTCATCCGTTGGAAATCAACGGGAATGGCGGCAACAGGAATGGAACATGGCCGCCACGGTGACGACCCGCCGATTGCGTTCACCAGCGTGCAGCTGGTGGGCGCACGTCAACACATTGATTATAAAAGATTAAAATGGTGCCGCTTACGTGACTCGAACACGTGACCCCATCATTACGAATGATGTGCTCTACCGACTGAGCTAAAGCGGCAACCCGTGCGGGCGAACCATGCGGCCCCGCGATTTGCATGGGGCTGATACAGGCATTGTTTGAAGATTTCAAGCGCCCCGTCATCTCTTCGGTAAAAAAGAACGGCGCTGTGGAAATCTGTGGTCGACCGTTATAACGACAGGCGTGCACGGGCAGCCGTATATTCGCTCTCGAGCCGGTCGACGAGCTTGCCGACCGGTTCGATGGCCTTGATGGCGCCGATGCCCTGGCCGCTGCCCCAGATATCCTTCCAGGCCTTGGCGCCGCCGACGGCCTGTTCGAAATCCATCTTGGAGGGATCGGCGGCCGGGAGATTGTCGGGATCGAGGCCGACGGATCTGACCGAGGGCTTGAGGTAGTTGCCGTGAACGCCCGTGAAGTAGTTGGAATAGACGATGTCGTTCGCCATGCCGTCGACGATTGCCTGCTTGTAGGCCTCGGAGGCGCGAGCCTCCTCGGTCGCGATGAAGGGCGTGCCGATGTAGGCCATGTCGGCCCCCATGGCCTGCGCCGCGAGGATGGCGCCGCCATTGGCGATGGCGCCGGCAAGCAGCAGCGGCCCATCGAACCATTCGCGGATCTCCTGAACGAGGGCAAAGGGCGAAAGTGTCCCGGCATGACCGCCGGCACCGGCTGCGACGGCAATCAGCCCGTCGGCGCCCTTGCGGATGGCCGAGTTGGCATGGCGATTGTTGATGACATCGTGGAGTACGATGCCGCCATAGGAATGCACGGCGGCATTGACTTCCGGCACCGCGCCAAGCGACGAGATGACCACAGGCACCTTGTATTTGACGCAGAGCCTGAGGTCATGCTCCAGCCGCTTGTTCGACATGTGGACGATCTGGTTGACGGCAAACGGGGCAGCCGGCCGATCAGGGTTTGCCGCGTTGTGGGCAGCGAGATCCTCGGTGATCATCGCCAACCATTCGTCGAGCTGGCTCTCCGGCCGTGCGTTCAGCGCGGGAAAGGCGCCAACGACCCCAGCCTTGCACTGCGCCAGCGTCAGCGCCGGGTGCGAAATGATGAAGAGCGGCGAGGCGACAACCGGCAATCTGAGATTCTGGGTGAGGATCGGAGGCAGGGCCATAAGACACCGTAAGAATTGACGTTTACGAAAACGTCAATGTGATAGCAGAGACTTTCGGTGAGGAAAAGCTCGCTCTATCGATTCCATAAATATCGGCTATTCTTGCAAGACGATAAGGCAGCATGCGGCAACCCTGCGTTTTCCCCGGCCGATCCGACCCGGTAGCGGGGTGAGGCTTGCGATTTGCCCTGGTAGCAGCTACCGCTTTTACGAAGTGTTAAGGACAAAGCCCAGTCTCAGAGTAAAGGACCGGACGTGAGCGGATTAGAAACGGCTATCAGAACGGCGCTCAACAATGCCGATCGCGACAATCCCGAAGTCCGTGCAAAGATTTATCAATCCGCACGTCAGGCGCTCGAATCCGGTCTCCGCAAACAGGACATCACCGACGCGGAAGCGGTGACCCATCATCGCCATAGACTCGAAACCACGATCCATACGATCGAGGCTGAAGAGCGCGAGCGTCTGCATCCGCGTCAGGGGCCGCCTGAAATTCCTGTGCCACCCGAGGTGGAAATGCCGAAGCCCGTGGCCCATGCCGCAGAGGACGAGGCGGCAAACGTCTCGATCGGCGGCGAGACCCGCGAGCATTCTGTCACGGACCCACGCTTCGACGACGAATCCAGCCTCGCCGGCGTGCATGCGGGCAGCGGCGATCACCTCGGCGCTGCGCCGACTGCCGAGGCGCCGGCGACGGTGGAGCAAAAACCGGCTCGGATGGACTTTCGGCCGGAGCGTGCGGCGGTTCGGCGCAAGCCGCGTAAGTTCTTCTCCAGGCTGCTCGTCGCTTGCGTTCTTCTCGCCTTCATCGGCATGGGCGCATGGTGGGTCTATTCATCGGGCCTGCTGATGACCGCCGCAGAACGAGATACGGGCGTTGCCAATCCGCCGGCGACCACGCAACCGGAAGACTTTGACGGCACCGATAACGCTGCTGCGGGCGATAATGCGGCTCCCGTCACAATCGACCCGCAAAACTCGTTCTCGGCAGATTGGATCGAGGTTTTCAAGCCGTCCGATGCGGACAAGATCAAGACCGGCCCGCAATCCCAGACGCAGAACGTCGCTGAAAACGATGGCCCGGCAGTACGCCTGACCTCGCAAACCAATGGCAACGACGGCAATGTCAGTGTCAGCGTGCCGGCGGATGTGCTGCAGCAATTGGCCGGCAAGTCCTCGACGATTGCAATCACGCTGCAGTCGACGTCTGACGAACCGACGCAGATTACCGTGGAGTGCAATTTCCAGTCGCTCGGCGACTGCGCCCGCCACCGCTTTTCCGTCAGCCGCCAGAAATCGGATGTGCTTCTGCAGGTCCGCTTCGATCGATCACTGGCGCCGAACTCTGCCGGCAGCCTGACGATCAACACCGACGTCGACGGCAAGGCGCGCAGCATCAATCTTTACGCCGTGCGGATCCTGCCGGGACAATAAGCTATTTCAGGAAGCCGGGACCCGAGCCGATGATCTTGTCGTCGAGCTTGCCGATGGCGTCCTTGTCCTTGCCGTCGTAGTCCATCCTCTTCAGCATGTGACGGATCAGGTTTAGCCGCGCGCGACGCTTGTCGTTGGCGTGTATGACCGTCCAGGGCGCTGCGTCCGTATGCGTCTCCTTCAGCATACGGTCCCGCTTATCGCTATAGTCGCCCCATTTCGTCAGCGCCGCTATATCCATCGAAGAGAGCTTCCATACCTTGAGCGGATCGTGCCGCCGGTCATGGAACCGCTTCAGCTGCATCTCGCGGCCGATATCGAGGTAGAACTTGAAGAAGAAGATGCCTTCGTGGGCGATGCCGTTCTCGAGCTGAGGCGTTTGCTTCAGGAAGTCTTCATATTGCTTTGGAGTGCAGAAACCCATGACCGGCTCGACCCCGGCCCGGTTATACCAGGACCGATCGAACAGCACGAACTCGCCGGCGGTGGGAAACTGCGTGATGTAGCGCTGAAAATACCATTGCCCTGCCTCGCGTTCAGTGGGCTTGGTCAGGGCAACCACCCGGGCGAGGCGCGGATTCATATGGGCTGACGAGGCCGAAATCGCCCCACCTTTGCCCGCCGCATCGCGTCCCTCGAAAAGCGCCATGACGCGCTTGCCGGTCGCCTGCAGCCAGAACTGCACCTTGACGAGTTCAATCTGCAGTTTCTGCAGCTCCTCGAGGTATTCCTCTTCCTTGAGTTTCTTGTTGTAGGGGAAGTCGCCCGATTGCAGGGCTGCTTCGTCCACCCAGTCCGGCAACACGGGATCGTCGACATCGAAGACGCGCTTCTTTCCGCGGATGTCCAGTTCGACGGCTCTGCTTTCGACATCATCGGCCATGACTTCTCTCCCGCTGTAACCTTCGCTGAGACAGGCGATCATATTTTCTTTTGAAAATCAAATGTCTTGCAGATCGCGGAAATTCCTGTGCGTTCCTGTTACAGCCCTTCCACTGCTGGCTGCGGTCGAAAACTTCTGTCATGATTCACGGCTATCACGCAGAGGTTTGAAGGCAATAGTACGAGTCGGGATCGCGAGGGGCAGTGGAAGACAAAGTACCGTGGACAAGAAGCTTGATCGCACGCGTTCGGCAGGAACGCCCGGTTCTGCTGGTGGCGTTGCTGATCGCACTGATCGCTCTTGCCGCGGGCGTGAACAAGTGGGTCGTCCTCGGGCTTTTGCTATTGATGGTCATCACCGCCGTGTGGCACGCGGTTCCGGTCATCCGAGAGGCGCCGCTTGAGCCTGCTCCTGAGATTATCGAAACGCCGCCCAGCAGATTGGTTGAAGTAACGGCGACGTTGGCCGCGCTCGACATGCCCGTCATGGTGCTTTCAAACGATGCCTCGGTGCTTTACCAAAATCGCGCTGCGGAAAAGGCGTTTGGCGAGGTCACCATTGGTGCCCACATTTCCGCGCGCCTGCGCTCGCCGGGCGTCCTCGACATTATCGCCGAAACGATTGCGACCAATGCGCCGAACCAGATCGAGCACTCCGAGCGCCTGCCGTCCGAGCGCGTTTACATCGTCCGCAGCGCACCCGTGGAGTTGGATCGACAGCAGCCGACGGATGAGCGCTTCTTCTTGGTCTCGTTTCGCGATATTTCCGAAGTCCGGCGCATCGACCGCATGCGTTCCGACTTCGTCGCCAACGCCAGCCATGAGTTGCGGACGCCGCTGGCGTCCCTGCGAGGCTTCATCGAGACCATCCAGGGACCAGCAAAGAACGACGCGAAGGCGCAGGAGCGCTTTCTGGGTATCATGCTGGATCAGGCCACCCGCATGAGCCGTCTGGTCGACGACCTGCTTTCCCTTTCTCGGCTGGAACTCAAGTCGCATATCGCCCCGGATCAGAAGGTCGACCTCGTCCCCCTTCTCGGCCACGTCAGGGACTCGCTGGTGCCGCTTGCAAATGACGTCGGTGTGGAGATCGCTCTGCATCTGCCGCAAGGCAAGGCAGAGGTGCTCGGCGACCGCGACGAGTTGGTTCAGGTATTTGAAAACCTGATGGAAAATGCCTGCAAATATGGGCAGGAGGGGAAGACCGTCGATGTCTTCTTGAAGAATGGCTCGGGCGAACCTGTCGAGGTCACCGTGGTCGACAGGGGGCCGGGCATTCCTGCCGAACACGTGCCCCGTCTGACCGAGCGATTCTATCGCGTGAGCATCGAGGATAGCCGTTCGAAGAAGGGCACGGGGCTGGGCCTTGCCATCGTCAAACACATCCTGACCCGGCACCGCGCCCGGCTGATCGTCAAGTCGGAAGTCGGGAAGGGGACGAGCTTCACCGTGCGGTTTTGACATAAAACTGCAGCGACCTCGACCATCGTCTATTCTTTGTATTGTAAATTCAAATACATAAGCTGTCACAAATGTTTCGTCAAAATGACATAAAAGCTCTAGTCATCAGGGGCTAAAGAGAGCGTGCCGCTGATGAGACGGCACCGCCAAAGGCCACTGAAGGCCGCACTCAGACCGCATTATGCCCGGGAGATTGTTATGAACGCTTTTAAACTTACGGTCGCTGCACTTGCCGCTTCCGCCGCTTTTGCTGGCGCGGCTGTTGCTCGCGACCAGGTTCAGGTAGCCGGTTCCTCCACCGTCCTGCCTTACGCCAAGATCGTTGCCGAAACTTTCGGCGAAACCTTCACGGACTTCAAGACGCCGGTCGTTGAATCCGGCGGCACGGGCGCAGGCCTCAAGGAATTCTGCAAGGGCGTTGGCCCGGATAGCATCGACGTTGCTAACGCTTCGCGTCCGATCAACGCCAAGGAACTGGACGCCTGCAAGGCAGCTGGCGTAACCGACATCCAGGAAGTCAAGATCGGTTATGACGGCATCGTCTTCGCAACCGACTCGTCCAACCCGGACGTTGCTTACGTTCCGGCCGACATCTACAAGGCTCTGGCCGCTCAGGTTGTCGTTGACGGCAAGCTCGTCGACAACCCGTACAAGAAGTGGTCGGAAGTCAACCCGGCTCTTCCCGCTGTTGATATTGCTGCCTACATTCCGGGCGAAAAGCACGGCACCCGCGAAGTCTTCGAACAGAACGTTCTCGCTGCTGGCTGCAAGGCTTCCGGCGCTCTCGACGTCATCAAGGCTGCGATCTCTGACGCTGCTGCCCAGACCAAGGCTTGCGTTGCAGTTCGTAAGGACGGCGCTGCCGTCGACATCGACGGCGACTATCCGGAAACGCTGGCGCGCATCGCTGCCAACAAGACCGGCGTTGGCGTCTTCGGCCTTTCCTTCTATGAAAACAACGCCGACAAGCTGAAGGTTGCGACCGTCAACGGTATCGTTCCGTCGACCGAAACCATCTCCAACGGCACCTACCCGGTTTCCCGTCCGCTGTTCTTCTACGTCAAGAAGGCACACCTCGGCGTCATCCCGGGCCTGAAGGAATACGTCAACTTCTTCGTTTCCGAGCAGATGATCGGCCCTGACAGCCCGCTCGTCGAGTACGGCCTCGTTGCCGCTCCGGACGCTGAGCGCGACGCCATCCGCAAGAGCGTTGAAGACGGCAAGACCATGTAATGACCTTTGCCGGCGCGATCACCAGATCGTGCCGGCATTGCCTTGTTCCGTCGCTGGGACGAGGTTTGAACTTCTCCAAGTTTGAGAGCCGGATCGGTCTGCCTGCCGCTTCCGCTTTTGGAGTCAAAGGGCCTGGGGACCTAAACGAATGGGTACATCCATCATTCTCTTGTGCCTCGTGGTACTTGGCGCCGTTGCATATCTTGCAGCGCGCAGCCGTGCTACGGCACTTGCCGGGGGCAAGTCCTCCGCACTGCATTCGCGACCGGGTTACTATGGCGTCTATGCCGCAATCTGGACGGTGCTGCCTGCACTGATCTTGCTGTGCGCCTGGCTGGCGATCAGCCCTTCAATCATTGAATCGTCCGTCCGTGGCGCCTTCCCGGATGACGTAAAGGCCCAACCGGCCGCACAGCAGAACCTGAACTACGGCATGGTCAGCGCCATCGCGCGGGGCTTGCCGCTGCTCACTGCTGACGAGGTTGCCGGTGCTGCCGACGATCCGGCCGGCCTCCAGGCAAAGCTTGCCGCAAAGGGCGTTCCGCTCGCCGGTCCGCCTCAGCCCTATATGATCGAGGCGGCGCAGAAGCTGAATGCAGAATCCGGCTCCAGCCGCCTCGTGATGACGGCGCTGGTTCTCGTCCTTGCCGTCGCTGGCGCATTCTATGCGCTTCGCGAAGTCGCTCCGCGGTTCCGCGCACGAAACCGCGTCGAGCGCGTCATGCTCTGGGGCCTGCTCCTGGCATCGTCGATCGCCATCCTGACGACAATCGGTATCGTTCTGTCGATGCTGACGGAAGCGGCCCACTTCTTCGCTGCCGTTCCCGCTGCAGACTTCTTCTTCGGGACGGTATGGGATCCGCGCTTCGCCGGTGCTGGCAGCTCGTCCTTCGGGCAATTCGGCTTGATCCCGCTGTTGCTCGGTACGCTCTATATCGGCTTCGTTGCAATGCTCGTGGCGGTACCAGTCGGTCTCTTCGCGGCGATCTACATGGCTGAGTACGCCGCTCCCAGGGTTCGCTCGATCGCAAAGCCGCTGCTCGAAGTTCTCGCCGGTATTCCGACGATCGTCTACGGCTTCTTCGCCTTGGTCACCGTCGGTCCGTTCCTGCGCGATTTGTCTTCGCAGGTGAGCGGCCTCCTTTCCGGCAACTACACGAACTTCATTCAGGCGCAGAGCGTTCTGACTGCGGGTATCGTCATGGGCATCATGCTGATCCCGTACGTTTCGTCGCTGTCGGACGATATCATCACAGCGGTGCCGCGCGCGCTTCGTGACGGTTCGCTCGGTCTGGGTGCGACGCGCTCGGAAACGATCAAGAAGGTCGTGCTTCCCGCAGCGCTTCCCGGCATCGTCGGCGCACTTCTGATGACGGCCTCGCGTGCGATCGGTGAAACCATGATCGTCGTGCTGGCGGCAGGCGTTGCTGCCCGCATCCAGATCAATCCTTTCGAGCCTATGACGACAGTGACGGTCAAGATCGTCAATCAGCTGACAGGCGACCTTGAATTTACCTCGCCGCAGACGCTGGTTGCCTTCGCCCTCGGCATCACGCTGTTCTTTATCACGCTTTGCCTCAACATCTACGCGCTCTACATCGTGCGCAAATACCGGGAGCAGTACGAATGACGGATATTGTTTCTCCGGTTCAAGGCGTTGTCGTCTCGAAGGCGCCTGAACGTCGCGACATCGGCCTGAAGCGCCGCTATGCCGCCGAACGTCGGTTCCGGGCCTATGGGATTGCCGCAATCTCCTTTGGCTTGATCTTCCTGGCAATCCTGCTGACGAGCGTTATCAGCAAAGGCTATACGGCCTTTCAGCAGACGGCGATCACGCTGCCGATCGAGTTTAGCGAGAAAACGATCGACCCAAACAACAAGCGAGCGACCGATCCCTCGGTTCTGGTTGCTGCGAACTACGCGCCTCTCATCCGCGACGCGACGATCAAGGCGCTCAACCTCAATCCGTCGAGCCGTCCGGACCTTCGTGACGCAGCCGCGATGATCTCGAAGGGTGCGCCGATCCAGCTGCGCGACATGGTCGTTGCCGATCCGTCGCTGATCGGCAAGACGGTCAGTGTCACGCTGCTTGCGGACGCCAATATCGACTCCGCCAACAAGGGTCAGATCGACCTCAACGTGGACGAAAAGAACCGCAAGGTGAACGACAAGCAGGTCGGCTGGATGAACCAGCTTGCCGCCGATGGCACCCTGCACAAGAAGTTCAACACCGGTCTCTTCGTCAACGGCAACTCCAGCCGTCCGGAGGCTGCGGGACTCGGCGTTGCGCTGATCGGTTCGCTCTACCTGATGTTGATCGTGCTCGCCCTCTCACTGCCGATCGGTGTCGCAGCTTCGATCTATCTCGAAGAGTTTGCGCCGAAGAACAAGCTGACCGACCTGATCGAGGTCAACATCAACAATCTCGCGGCTGTTCCCTCGATCGTCTACGGCCTGCTCGGTCTTGCCGTCTTCATCAACTTCGCAGGCCTGCCGCGTTCCGCGTCGCTGGTCGGCGGTCTGGTGCTGTCGCTGATGACCCTGCCGACGATCATCATCGCGACGCGCGCAGCGCTCCGCGCCGTGCCGCCGTCAATCCGCGCGGCTGCCCTTGGTCTCGGTGCCTCGAAGATGCAAATGGTGTTCCACCACGTCCTGCCGCTCGCGATGCCAGGCATCCTGACCGGCACGATCATTGGCCTGGCACATGCACTCGGCGAGACGGCTCCGCTGCTCTTGATCGGGATGGTCGCCTTCGTCGCCAACGCACCGGCAACGCCGATGGAGCCTTCGACAGCCCTGCCGGTCCAGGTCTACATGTGGGCCAACGAAGCCGAGCGTGCCTTCGTCGAGCGCACATCGGGTGCCATCATCGTCCTGCTCCTGTTCCTGGTCGTCATGAACTTCGGAGCCATTCTCTTGCGTCGTCGCTTTGAGCGCCGCTGGTAAACGGAGTAGACATTATGAACATGTTGACGGAAGCAGCAGTTGAGAAGGCGCTGGATCAGAAGATGAATACCGTTCCCTATAAGATGATCGGCCAGGACGTCTCGGTTTACTACGGCGAAAAGCGTGCGCTTTTCGATGTGAAGCTGAACATTCGCGAAAACACGGTGACAGCATTGATCGGCCCGTCCGGTTGCGGCAAGTCCACCTTCCTGCGCAGCCTGAACCGGATGAACGACACGATCGATGGTTGCCGCGTTACCGGCAAGATCACGCTCGATGGTGACGATATCTACGATCCGGATATCGATGTCGTGGAGCTCCGCGCTCGCGTCGGCATGGTGTTCCAGAAGCCGAACCCGTTCCCGAAGACGATCTATGAGAACGTCGCCTACGGCCCGCGCATCCATGGTCTTGCCAAGTCGAAGGCCGACATGGACCAGATCGTCGAGGTCAGCCTGCAGCGCGCCGGTCTGTGGAACGAGGTGAAAGATCGCGTTCATGAAGCCGGCACCGGCCTTTCCGGTGGTCAGCAGCAGCGTCTCTGCATCGCCCGCGCCGTTGCCGTCAGCCCGGAAGTGATCCTGATGGACGAGCCATGCTCGGCTCTCGATCCGATCGCCACGGCAAAGGTCGAGGAATTGATCCACGAGCTTCGCGAAAATTACACGATCGTCATCGTGACGCACTCGATGCAGCAGGCCGCCCGCGTTTCGCAGCGCACGGCCATGTTCCACCTCGGCAATCTCGTCGAGGAGAACGACACCGACAAGATGTTCACCAACCCGGACGACCCGCGCACCCAGGACTACATCATGGGTCGCTTCGGTTGATCGCCGACGACGGTAACACTCACGACATTCAAGGATGATCCCTATGGCATCGACACATATCTTTTCTGCGTATGACGATGATTTGAAGTTTCTGACGCGCCGTATCTCGGAAATGGGCGGCCTGGCCGAGCAGATGGTTTCGGATGCGGTTCGCGCCCTTGTCAACGGCGACACGGCCCTGGCCCAGAAGGTCATCTCCGACGACGTGATCCTCGATCACGCCGAACGCGAGGTTGGTGACAAGGCGATCGTTACCATCGCCCGTCGCCAGCCCATGGCCGCCGACCTTCGCGAGATCATGGGTTCGATCCGCATCGCCGCTGACCTTGAGCGCGTCGGCGATCTTGGCAAGAACACCGCCAAGCGCGTTATCGCCGTGCAGAGCGCCGGCGTCCCGCGCAAGCTTGCCCGCGGCCTTGAGCACCTCTCCGAACTGGCGCTCGTCCAGCTCAAGGAAGTCCTCGATGTCTATACGAGCCGCGCTGCCGACAAGGCAAAGTCGATCCGTGAGCGCGACGAGGAAATCGACGCGATGTACACCTCGCTGTTCCGCGAGATGCTCACCTACATGATGGAAGATCCGCGCAACATCACCAGCTGCACACATCTTCTGTTCTGCGCCAAGAACATCGAGCGTATCGGCGACCACGCCACCAACATTGCCGAGACAATCTACTACATGGCCACCGGTGCTCAGCCGGAAGGCGAACGTCCGAAGGACGATACCGCCAACACCGTCGGCGCTGTCACCGAATAATCCTTCCGCGACCGCGCCCCCAGGAGACCGAAACGAATGATTCCAAAAGTAGCAGTCGTTGAAGACGAGGAAGCACTGAGCGTGCTTCTCCGTTATAACCTTGAGGCTGAAGGTTTCGAGGTCGATACCATCCTGCGCGGCGACGAGGCCGAGATCCGGTTGCAGGAACGGACCCCGGACATCCTGATCCTCGATTGGATGCTGCCTGGCGTATCCGGCATCGAACTCTGCCGCCGCCTGCGTATGCGGCCGGAGACCGAGCGCCTGCCGATCATCATGCTGACGGCCCGCGGCGAGGAAAGCGAACGCGTTCGCGGCCTCTCCACCGGTGCCGACGATTACGTCGTCAAGCCGTTTTCGACGCCGGAGCTCGTTGCTCGCGTCAAGGCGATGCTTCGCCGCGCCAAACCGGAAGTGCTCTCCACGCTCCTGAAGTGCGGCGATATCGAGCTCGACCGCGAGACGCATCGCGTTCATCGCAAGAGCCGCGAAGTTCGCCTTGGTCCGACCGAGTTCCGGCTCCTCGAATTCCTCATGGCGTCCCCTGGCCGCGTCTTCTCGCGCTCGCAATTGCTCGATGGCGTCTGGGGTCATGACATCTATGTCGACGAACGCACCGTCGACGTCCATGTTGGTCGTCTGCGCAAGGCGCTGAACTTCTCCAACATGCAGGACGTCATCCGCACCGTTCGCGGCGCCGGATATTCAATGGAAGCCTAGGCTTTCCCCGGAAAGCCTGCGCGACTTTCATAAAATTTCACAAATGAAAAACGGGCCCGCGAGGGCCCGTTTTCTTTGGTCCTTATCCGGCTTCCGGGTCAAGCGACCCGGTTGGCGGCCTTACGGCGCTCGTTTACCGGCTGATAGGCCATGCGTTGATGGTACGTGCAATATGGGGAGTTGTCCGGGGACTCGCAGCCGCAGAAGTGGAAGTCGTCCTTCAGCGGATCGCCGACCGGCCACTTGCAGGTGCGTTCGGTCAGCTCCGTCAGGCCCAGGCGACGCGAAATCGGAACGACCACGTTTGCGGCCGGACGATAACGGACTTCCTCGATCGCATCGATCTCGATTTCTTCCTTGAGCATCGTCGCGCCCTGCTGGCGAGTGACGGTGCGCGTGGCGACGCGAGATGCATAGTTCGGAGCGCGCGGTGCGGATGTCGTGCGCTTGGGTGTCCGGACGGTCGTCGTCGAGCCTCCGGCCTTGGCACGGCCGGGCAAACTCAAACGGTGGACTTTGCCGATGACGGCATTACGGCTTACACCGCCAAGTTGTGCTGCAATCTGGCTGGCGCTCAGGCCTTCGGACCAAAGCTTCTTCAGTTTTTCAACGCGCTCGTCTGTCCAGTTCATGCCCCTGTCTCCGCCTTATTAGCGTTGGTGTAGGCAGAATCCTTCACCGTTGCCCCGGACGTATCCGAGGCAAGAAACGCTTGCTCGATTTTGGTGACTAGTTCCGCCGCATGCAGTCTAGTAATTGAGTTTTAACCTAGTGTGAGGCTGACTCCGTGACAAGAGTCGGTTGAATCCCGGCGAATCGAATTTGGAGTTTTCCCCAACTTGCTGGACGGCAGAGTCATTTCTGCAACATTAGTTGTTGATAGGTCGGACGCCTCGGGATGGCAGCTTGACGCATGCAGCAAAAGCTCAGTTTTGTTGACATTGCAGTGCGAAAAGTAAATAGTGCTGCTCGCCGCCGAAAGGCGGCATTTTTAATTTTCAGGCCCGCCTTCCTTAGCCGGAGTCCGGCCGCTGATGATCAATGACAGGAGATCGCGCTATGGCTGAAGCCGCGCTTTACGATACCTACTCTCGTGCCCCCTTGCGGTTCGAGCGAGGCGAGGGCGTGTGGCTGATCAGCGAAACGGGCGAGCGATATCTTGACTTCGGTGCGGGCGTGGCCGTCACCTCCGTTGGCCATGGTCATCCGCATGTCGTCGGCGCCCTGAAGGAGCAGGCCGACAAGGTTTGGCACCTTTCCAACATTTATGAGATTCCGGGCCAGGAAACGCTCGCGAAGCGTCTGACCGATGCGACGTTCGCCGATAAGGTATTCTTCACGAACTCCGGCGCGGAAGCTTTGGAATGCGCGATCAAGACTGCGCGTCGCTATCAGTATTCCAAGGGCCACCCCGAGCGGTTCCATATCATCACCTTTGAAGGCGCCTTTCATGGACGAACGCTGGCGACCATCGCCGCTGGCGGCCAGGAGAAATATCTCGAAGGCTTCGGTCCCAAGGCGCCCGGTTTCGATCAGGTTCCCTTCGGCGATCTCGACGCCGTTCGTGCCGCCATCACGAGCGAAACAGCCGCGATCCTTATCGAGCCCATTCAGGGGGAAGGCGGCGTCCGGCCGGCGACCAACGAGTTCCTGAAGGCGCTCCGCGCAATCTGTGACGAGAACGGCCTCCTGCTAATCTACGACGAAGTGCAAACGGGTGTAGGACGTACCGGCAAGCTCTTTGCGCACGAGTGGTCTGGCGCCACGCCTGATATCATGGCGGTCGCCAAGGGCATTGGCGGCGGCTTCCCGCTCGGAGCCTGCCTCGCGACGGCAGAAGCCGCATCTGGGATGAAGGCCGGCACGCACGGCTCCACCTATGGCGGCAACCCGCTGGCTATGGCTGTCGGAAGTGCCGTGCTCGACGTGGTTCTCGCGGACGGCTTCCTGCAGCAGGTGCGCGACGTCTCGCTGGTCTTCCGCCAGGGGCTGGCCTCGCTCAAGGATCGCTATCCTGATATTATCGAGGATATCAGGGGCGAGGGACTGCTGCTCGGCGTCAAGGCCGCCGTACCATCCTCGGAACTGCTGCAGGCGATCCGTGACGCTCATCTGCTCGGCGTTCCCGCTGGCGACAACGTCATTCGTCTTCTGCCCCCTCTGGTCGTCACGGCTGACGAAGCCCGCGAGGGCCTTGCCCGCCTTGAACGCGCCGCTGAAAGCCTGCGCGCTTCGAAGGCAAAGAAGACGGCTTGAATGGATAAAGCCTGCCGAAAGGCGGGCGTGATAGGTAAAGACGATGGCATCCCCCAAACACTTTCTCGATCTCTCCGCCGTCGCGGCATCTGACCTGCGGCTCATCATGAACGACGCGATGTCCCGCAAGGTGGCCTTCAAAGCCGGCCAGGGTGACAAGCCGCTCGCCGGCAAGATGCTGGCGATGATCTTCGAGAAGCCCTCGACCCGAACCCGCGTGTCTTTCGATGTTGGCATGCGCCAGCTTGGCGGAGAGACGCTGTTCCTGTCGGGTACCGAAATGCAGCTCGGCCGCGCCGAGACGATCGGCGATACGGCGAAGGTGCTGTCGCGCTATGTCGATGCGATCATGATCCGGACGACCGATCACGGTCGCATGCTGGAGCTTGCCGAACACGCGACTGTTCCGGTTATCAACGCGCTGACCGACGACACGCATCCCTGCCAGATCATGGCCGACATCATGACCTTCGAGGAGCATCGCGGCCCCATCAAAGGCAAGACGATCGCCTGGACCGGTGACGGCAACAACGTGCTGCATTCGTTGGTCGAGGGGGCTGCCCGTTTCGGCTATCGAATGAATATGGCGGTGCCCCTTGGTTCCGAGCCGAAGGATCACTATTTGAACTGGGCCCGCAATGAGGGCGCCGAAATCATGCTTTGCCATGATGCCGACCGTGCGGTCGCCGGCGTCGATTGCGTGGTGACCGATACCTGGGTCTCCATGAATCAGGAACATCGGGCCCGGGGTCACAACGTCTTCCAGCCTTATCAGGTCAATTCGGCTTTGATGGCACAGGCCGGCAAGGATGCATTGTTCATGCATTGCCTGCCTGCCCATCGTGGCGAGGAAGTCACGGACGAGGTGATCGACGGCCCGCAATCCGTGGTCTTCGATGAAGCGGAAAACCGTCTTCATGCGCAGAAGTCGATTCTTGCTTGGTGCCTGGGCGCGATCTGAACCATACTGGCGCCACGTTTGGCCGGAAGGCCCGGTGGCCGCGCGAGCGGATGGACACTCTTGTCCGCCCGCTCTCAGACTAGGAGAAGACCATGGCAGAACCTGCAGCCGCCCTCGGCGAATTCAATTTCGCCGGTGATGATCATGTCGTTCCTTTTCAGGTCGAGGGCCTGGATGTGCGCGGCCGCGCCGTCCAGCTCGGCCCGATGCTCGACGCGATCCTCGAGCGCCATCGCTATCCTGCGCCCGTCGCGAGGCTTCTCGCCGAAGTCGTCGTGTTGACGGTGCTGCTCGGCACGTCGCTGAAATTCGAAGGTAAATTCACGGTCCAGACCAAGGGCGACGGCCCGGTGGACTTGCTCGTTTGCGACTTCTCGACACCTGAGAACGTGCGTGCCTATGCACGCTTCGACCAAGGCCTCCTCGATAAGGCGATTGCCGCCGGCCAGATCGAGCCGGAGCAGCTGCTCGGCAAGGGCATGCTGGCCTTTACCATCGACCAGGGCAAGTTCAGCCAGCCCTATCAGGGCATCGTTGCGCTGGATGGTACAACGCTCGAGGAGATTGCCGGCACCTATTTCCGCCAGTCGGAGCAGATCCCGACGCAGGTGCGTCTGGCTGCGGCCGAACTCTTCGATCGCGACGAAGCCGGCAAGCCGCGTCATCGCTGGCGGGCAGGGGGGCTCGTTGCCCAGTTCCTGCCGGAAGCACCGGAGCGCATGCGCCAGCCGGACCTGCATGGGGGCGACGGCGACACGGCTGGCAGCACCCACAAGGAAGACGATGCCTGGATGGAAGCGCGCTCGCTCGTCGATACGATCGATGCCGACGAGTTGACCGATCCGCAGGTCGGCACCGAGCGGCTGCTTTACCGGCTGTTCCACGAGCGAGGCGTTCGCGTCTACGAACCGAGAGAGGTTTTCGATCGGTGCAGTTGTTCGCGTGAGAAGATCAAGGGTGTGCTGAAGGGGTTCTCGAGCGAAGAAATCGATGCCAGTCAGGAAGACGGCAAGATCTCTGTCACCTGCGAATTCTGCTCCACCACCTATCGCTTCGAGGTGGAAGAGGTGGCGCAAGCTGCCGAGTGATCAGTTCAGGACCCTGAGAAGTCCTGGCGAATCCAGGGAGAAGGCGGGTATTTCGACATTGAAAAGCTCGCCTTCGTCGGTTTCCATCTGGTAGTGGCCGAACATCAGTCCTG
This sequence comes from Rhizobium sp. BK661, assembly GCF_024808825.1. Lineage (NCBI taxonomy): Bacteria > Pseudomonadati > Pseudomonadota > Alphaproteobacteria > Hyphomicrobiales > Rhizobiaceae > Rhizobium > Rhizobium sp. BK661. The sequence continues at coordinate 576,971 of NZ_JANTYT010000001.1, forward strand.
ATGGCGTATCCAGTGGGCAGCCCGAGGAATATTCATACGTATCGCCCGGAGAAAGGCGCGGCTGCTCGCCGACTACGCCGGCGCCCGTGACCTCATCGACGATACCGTTCTGATCGGTGATGTTCCAATAGCGGTTCACCAGTCGCACGGTTTTGTCGGAATTGTTGCTGATGACGATCCGGTAGCCCCAGACATAGCGATCGTCCTCCGGATCGGATTGCTCCTCCAGATAAAAGGGTTCGACGACGACTTCAATGTCTCGTGTAAGGGCGCGGTACATACCTACACCATAGTCAACATACGTTACCGGTATCTTATACAGCGACCAATCCGTCAATAAACCGATAGTCGATCACGTCCGAAATGCCTGTAATGGCAAGAAGTTTCGCGTATTAAGTCCGATTTTCGGCAGTCTTGCTTGCGACAAAGGGCGTATGGCTGTCGGCCGGATTTGCTTCAATCCGGCCGATGCCAGACCAATCAGGCGTTTACTTTTGCGAGGGCCTGGGCGAAATCCTCGATCAGGTCGTCCGTGTCCTCGATGCCTGCAGACAGACGAACCGTGCCGCCGGAAATGCCGAGTTCTGCCCGCGCTTCGTCCGTCAGGTTCTTGTGCGTCGTCGTCGCCGGGTGGGTGATCAGGCTCTTGGCATCGCCCAAATTGTTGGAGATCTTCACAATCTGCAAGGCGTTCTGCAAGGCGAAAGCCGCTTCCTTGCCGCCCTTCAGTTCGATGGCGACCAGTGTCGAGCCACCCTTCATCTGCTTGGCGACGATGTCGGCTTGCGGATGATCCTTGCGGCCTGGATAGATGACCTTGGCGACCTTCGGCTGCTCGGCCAGGAAGTCGGCGATCTTCGCTGCGTTTTCGGTCTGCTGCTTGACGCGAAGCGGCAAGGTCTCAAGCCCCTTCAACAGCGTCCATGCCGTGAATGGCGACATCGCAGGGCCGGTGTGGCGGTAATAGTCCTGGAGATGTTCGGTGACCCACTCCTTGTCGGAGAGGATCACGCCGCCGAGGCTGCGGCCCTGGCCGTCGATGTGCTTGGTGGCCGAATAGACGACGATATGGGCGCCGAGTTCAAGCGGCTTCTGGAAGATCGGGGTTGCAAAGACGTTGTCGACGACGACCTTGGCGCCGATCTGGTTGGCAAGCTTGGCAACGCCGGCGATATCGATCACCTCAAGGGTCGGGTTGGTCGGGCTTTCCAGGAAGAACACCTTGGTGGTCGGGCGGATCGCCTTTTCCCAGTTCTCAAGATAGCGGCCATCAACGAGCGTGCATTCGATGCCGTATTTCGGCGCGAGTGTCTCGACGACCCACCGGCACGAACCGAAAAGTGCGCGGGCGGCAACGATGTGGTCGCCTGCCTTCAGCTGGCAGAGGATTGCTGCCGTGACGGCTGCCATGCCCGAAGCGGTAGCGCGGGCTTCCTCGGCGCCTTCGAGCGCGCACATGCGCTTCTCGAACATGTCGTTGGTGGGGCTGCCGTAGCGGGCGTAGATATAGCCCTCCGTCTCGCCCTTGAAGCGTGCTTCCGCCGCTTCCGCGCTGTCATAGACAAAGCCCTGCGTGAGGTAGATTGCTTCCGAGGTCTCGCCGTATTGCGAGCGCAGAGAGCCGTCGTGAACGAGTTGGGTTGCGGGGCGCCAAGTCTTGCTCATGAATCACCACTTTCAAACAACAAAAAAACCGGCCGCGAAAGCAGACCGGTTTTGCACCCGGTCTTTTTAGCCACTTGTTTAACGTGGCTGCAAGCCGACCGGCCAAATCACCACGGGATAAAAGTGCAATACTGCCGTTCTATGCTTGCGTCAATTCCTTGAGTTTGGTTTTGTCTCCACCGAATATGGATGGGGCATGATGGCTCGCGAAACAGGAATTTTGGCGGATCGCGCGATAGCTGCGCTCTTTGAGGCGGGACGTCTCACCAGCGAGCGCGATTTGGACCACGACCAGATCCAGCCGGCAAGCCTCGATCTCAGGCTCGGCGCAAGGGCTTTTCGCGTTCGCGCGAGCTTCATGCCGGGCCCATCCCATCTTGTGTCCGACAAGCTCGATCGCCTCAGCCTCCACGTCGTCGACCTCTCCGAGGGTGCGGTTCTTGAGACAGGCTGCGTTTACATCGTTCCGTTGATGGAGCGCCTCGACCTGCCGGCCGACATGTCGGCCTCGGCCAATCCGAAGAGCTCGACGGGACGGCTAGATATCTTCACGCGCGTCATCACCGACTACGCTCAGGAGTTCGACAAGATCCCGGCGGGCTATTCCGGTCCGCTCTATCTCGAAATTAGCCCGCGCACCTTCCCGATCGTCGTGCGCCGCGGTTCGCGCCTGTCGCAGATTCGCTTCCGCGTCGGTCATTCCGTGCTTGGCGAGCCAGAGCTTCTGGCGCTGCACGATGCCGAAACGCTGGTTGCCAGCAAGCAGCCGAACGTCTCGGGCGGCGCAATTGCCCTGTCGATCGATCTGGCTGGCGACAAGGATGGCTTGATCGGTTACCGCGGAAAACATCACACGGCGGTCGTCGATGTCGACAAGAAGGCGCAGCACGACATCTACGACTTCTGGGAACCTCTCTATAGCCGCGGTCGCAATGAACTGATCCTGGATCCGGACGAGTTTTATATTCTCGTCTCGCGCGAAGCCATCCATGTGCCACCGCACTACGCGGCCGAAATGACCCCCTTCGATCCCCTGGTCGGCGAATTCCGCGTGCACTATGCGGGCTTCTTCGATCCGGGCTTTGGGCACGCCCCTGCCGGCGGTCGCGGCAGCCGCGCCGTGCTTGAGGTTCGCAGCCACGAGGTCCCGTTCATCCTCGAAGACGGCCAGATCGTCGGCCGTCTTGTCTACGAGCACATGCAGGAGCATCCGGAGAGCCTCTATGGTTCCGGCCTCGGCTCCAACTATCAGGCGCAGGGCCTGAAGCTCTCCAAGCACTTCCGCATCTGAGAACTCTGCCGGCGTGCGCCATTATTCGGCGAGAGGTGGGGCAACGTTCCTGCTGCCGATCTGGAGAAGCGGCGTTCGACGGCTGATAAAGGGTGGGCGGTAGAGCCTTCGTGAGCGCTGCGGTGTCCGCGCGGTGACGGTGTGGCGTTCCAGCTTACCGACAAGGACCGAAGGGCGCGCGAACATACGTTTCCAGAGGCCTCTTCCTGCCGCAAGCGGGTAAGCGCGCCGCGGCATCACTTCCGGCATCTCGCTGAAGATCCGCTGCACCATCTTCTGGCGAACCTCTTCCGGCGTTTTCTTGATTTCCCAGGCATCCCGCCGGTCCCTGATGCCGACGATCGACACCGATACGCCCGATCTCCCCCTGTCCATGGCGGTCACTTGGCCGGCGACATCGAAGTCGGCGAAAGGCGTAAAGATCAGAAGGTCACCCAACCGCATGTCGGCGAAGGCGACCTCGTCCTGCATGGTCATCCTTGCCCTGTGAATCGATATTGTGTCGAAGGTGCAGGGGGCTGATTTGCCGCGGCTGGCGACATGCCCTTGGCGCTCGAGGGGAAACTCGATGTCATCAAGCGCCTCTCTTGGAAGCTCGATGCAGACGAGCAGTGACACGAAGGCATAAACCATCACGACCATGCCCCATGCAACGCTGAAGCCGTCGAGATCATTGTAGGTTCCGAGCAGCGGTCCGTTCAGCATCCCGACAAATGTCAGCACAATGACGCAGAGAAATGTCCCGGCAATCGGATAAATGACTTCGACCCGCCCGCGGTCCTCGCCCTTGGCCGTCACCTTGAACGGGCGGCCGAACGGATGCAGGAGCGCATGAAAGAGGGCGATGGTGATCGGCACGGCCGAAACCATTTGCGACACTTCGGTAAAGAGCGGCAGGCTGCGTCCGCCCGAGACCCATGCGTGGAACGCCCACATGCCGGCGACCATCGGCAGTGCGTAGAGAAAGAAAGCCTCGGGCTCCATGCGAATGGCCGGTAGGCCAAGGAAATAGTAGAGCAGCGGTGCCGCCATCAGCAGCAGGATGAACGGGCGGCAGAACCAGAAAAGCAGGCCGTGAAAGTAGTGCATCCTCTGCACGATGGTGAAGCCTTTGCCAAGGAAGGGACCATCACGAAGGAGCGCTACCTGGATAGTGCCAAGGCACCAGCGGCAGCGCTGTGTAATGTAGCCGGAGAGGCTTTCGGCCGACAGGCCAACGCTCAGGCGCTCGTTCAGCCAGCGTGTCTTCAGCCCCTTCTGCAGCAGCCGATAGGTCAGGTGAATATCCTCGGTTACCGTTTCCTGGGGCATGCCGCCAATCATCGCCAAGGCGTCCCGGCGGACCACGCACGACGTTCCGACACAGAATGCGGCCCCCCAGCCATCCTTCGACGGCTGCATGACATCGAAGAAAATACGCTGGTCATCGACCCAGGCTTTCGAGGCCAGGAGATTATGCTGGACAGGATCGGCGTTGTAATAAAACTGCGGGGTCTGGATGAGGCCGACATCCGTGTTGATGAACTGGCCTACCGTACGGTTCAGAATTGCACGCTGTGGCGCGAAATCCGCATCGAGGATCAGAATGAAGGGCGCGTTGGTTTCCTTCGCCGTCTGCCGTATCGCATTGTTGATATTGCCGCCCTTGGCACCGGCATTGTCCTCGCGCCTCAGGTAGCGGACGCCGACCTCTGCGCAGTAATCCCGCAGCCAGTCTCGCCGTCCGTCGTCTAGCACCCATACCGTGAAGTTGCTGTAGTCGATCGCCTTAGCGGCAAGGATCGTTCGTTCCAGGATCGATAGTTCTTCGTTGTAGGTGCAGATGAAAACGTCCACGGCAGGCTGTCGAGCAAGTCTTGCCAGCAGTGCCTCGCTGGCGTCGGCCGCGCCGTGATGATCGGTTCGTCGAAAAAAGAAAACGATCGACAAGACCGTGTAGAAGATGACGACCAGTTCGAAGGACAAATAGATCCTGGGCCAGATCGCGTAGGCGCTCCATTCGAAGTCCGGCAAGGTCTTGGTGAGGCGAAAATACAGGTAGTTCGACAGCATCACGACGAGGATCGAACCGAAGATAATCCGGTCGGCGCTGCGGCGGCTATCGAGAAGCCAACTGCATCCCAGTATCAGCGCAATGGCCAGCGCCGAAAACAGCATCGAATCGGACAGCGTGACTACTTCTGGGGACATGGGGACTCCTTGCCATCGGACGCCTGGCCCGCGCTGCCAACGAAGGGGTTCAGATCGAGTGCGGCAAGGACGGCCCAGCCTGTGGCGCCGATATGCGGCAAACGGTAATACTTGAAGTCTCCCGGCGTAGAGTTCGGCCCGACCTGGAGGCCAGTGGACAGCTGCTCGTTGACCGTCGCGTAGATCAGGTTGCCGGGGGTTCGTTGAGCTTCGATCGTCTTGAACAATGGCTCCGCCTTCGCCGGTTGGCCGGTAAGGCGAAGCACGAGGGCTACCTGCGCTGTTCCTTCGAGCCAGATCCCGTCGCGGTCGCTGTTGAAGTCGAAGCCTCCGTCGACGCCGTGATGGATTTCTGTCCACTCGATCACGCGGCTAGCCTTGCCCTTGAAATCGGGAACCGCAATCAGCGGCCAGAGCTCTGCGTCGAGGCCGGACATCTCGATGTTCGGAGCGTTGCTATCGGGCACGCTGCCGATAAAGAACCGCCCTTCACCCTCGTTCCACATGGCGTTGAGGAACTGCAGAGCGCGGTCGCCTTGGTGCGGCCAATCCCCGCCTTCGTCCAGTTGTGCAAGCCAGCGGTCTGCCGCATAGACGTCGACATTATGCTCGGTCGATTTCCACGTCATGCGCTCAGGCGTTGGCTCGTGGCCGAAGTAGCCGCCGAAGTAGCCGGCGTTCCGGGGATCTGCCGTGCTTCGGTGAATCCAATCCATGATTTTGCGGGCGGCGTCGAGATAGGCCGGCTGCTCTGTTTCCTCAAAGGCCATCAGCAGCGCCAGCGCGCCCCACGCGGTGCTGCCCGTTGCCGATCCCACCTGGTAGCCGTCCTCGATCCAGGAGTTGCTGGTGGCATTCCAGTAACCAGGCAGCAGCATCCCTTCCTTGCCTGGGGTGACCGGGCCCGAACGATATGCGTTACGAAGACGTCCGTCGTGGTAGTGACGATCGGTTTCCAGTGAGAGCACCAGCGCGTCGGCAACCCGGCGCGCCTCCTTCTTTCGCTGGCAGCCGTAGAGGGCCATCAGGGCGACCGCATTGTCGTAGGTGAATCCCGTATTCTCGAGAGCCGGGTGTAGCGCGGAGCCGCCATTCGCGGGTTCGAAGCTCCGAAAGATGAAAGGCTGTTCCGGCTCGCCACTCATCTGCGCGGCCAAGCCGTCACAAAGCGAGCAAGCCAATTGCCTGCGCTGTTCGTCATCCGCCTTCGCCAAAGAGGCGAAAAGCACAATGCCCGCTAGAATAAACGCAAGCACCGGTAAGGTTTGTATCGACCAATTCGCACGCTTCATTCCTGCCTCGCAATACAACGGTTGAGACCGGCGTGGTGTTTATGGGGCTGCGGTCTGAGCGCTTGCGGCGCGTGGACGGACGGTCTTGTCGAACAGTGTCGAGGCGGAGAGGATATTGCCGGAGGAAAAGATCGTATTGATCGCCAAGCTTGAATATCGGGCGACCCGCGAGATCATCGTTTCCCCGAGTGAAACGATGACGTCTTCGCCGACGTGGCATCCGAAGAATTTGTCATTGCTCCGCTGTGCCGTCGTCGCCTCGTCCGCGGCCGGCTCATCCATCTTGACCAGTACGTAGACTTCGTGGCCTTCGGCTTCCGGGAATTTTGCAAAGTACCGGTTCTCAGGCCCCGAGTTGAAGTACCGAACGATCTTGTAGATGTGGGCGCTTCGCTTGACCCCCAGGCTGCGAAAATTGACCATCGCCGGCATCCCGATCTCAAGCGAGGTCACGTCGCGGCTTCGATAGACGGCGGCGGCAAAAGCATCATTGCAATCGAGTGACTTGGCGACCGGTTGCCCCTGCATGACGAAATCACCGAAGGAGGCATCCACGCTGACAATCTGGCCGTGGCGCTCCGCCACCACCTCTGCGGCGCCGGTCTTGCCGAGGCGTCCCTCTTCGCGTCCAATGAGGTTTTCGACCTGTTGCTTGCGCTCTGCCATCTGATTGATTTCGATGGTGTCTTCGGCGATATCGCCGGAGAGCTTCGACCGCTGCATCTCAAGCGTCAAAAGGTTGGCGGCAACTGTGCCCCCGGTGTAGATATCGCGGCTGACAAGCGATTGGACGATCTCGTTGCGGCGCAGTTCGCCCCTCGCGGCGTCGAGTTCATATTGCGCAGCATTGCGCTTCTGGCGCTGCGGCTCGATGCTCGCGTCGGAGACGAGGCCCCTTTTCAGGAGTACCAGTTGCCTCTGCAGCAACGCATCCTGTTCGCTGAGGCGCGCCTCGTATGTCTGGACGTTGGATTTCGCATTGTCGATCACCGCGGATAACTCGCTGAGCACACCGTCCTTCACGCTGGCAATCTGGGCTTTGACCTTCTCCAGCTGCTCGTTGCGTTCGGCAACAACGCTCGTCGTATTGTTGAGCTTTTCCGCCAGGTCGAGTTTCTCGAGCCGCAGTCCCGTCAGCGACGTTTGGTCCTGATTGGGATTGGAAACCGTTGCCATCACGTCGCCGAGATTGACGACCTGCCCGACTTGCAGCGCAATCTTGTCGACCCTGCCATAGATTGGCGAAGCAATCATTTGTACGGGAGCGTTGACGACGGCGCGCGTCGAGACGATGAAAAACTGATTGGGGATCATCGCCATCGCGATGATGAAGACAAGCATAAAGGCAAATGAGTAGCCCAGAATGCGAGATATCAAAAGTATCCTGTGATCACGATGATCAAGGCTAGCAGTTGCGTCCTTCATTTTCTTCAATCCTGACCTTGTCACGATCTCGATGAACTGAAGGGCGTTTCCAAAGTTATTTTGTTTTGTTCCTGCCGGCGCTTATAACATTGGGGTTAGTCTTGGTAAAATGACATTTCCTTATTAAAAGGAGGTAGTGACCGGGAGTTGCGTTAAAGTCGCAGCGGTGGGCCGAGGCCGCAATCCACTACCGCAACTTCTTGCCGGCTCGATTTTGGCGGCTTGACAGACACCGCCATCTGTAGAAAGTCTCGCTCTCACGCGGGTGTAGCTCAATGGTAGAGCAGCAGCTTCCCAAGCTGAATACGAGGGTTCGATTCCCTTCACCCGCTCCAAAATCAACGATTGTTAGCCGAACATCTGCCGACGGTTTCCCGCCGCGATGCCAAAACGGATATGCGAAGTTGCGGAACACTCCGACGCCGCCGTCGTTAACTTCCAGTCCAACAACGCAAGGAGAAAGCGCCATGGATTGGAACCGCGTCGAAGGAAACTGGAAGCAGATGAAGGGCAAGATCAAGGAGCAGTGGGGCAAACTCACCGACGACGACCTTGATCAGATTGCCGGCAAACGCGACCAGTTGGAAGGCAAGATTCAGGAGCGCTACGGCATCGAGCGCGATCGCGCGCGGCGGGACATCGACGACTGGTACGGTCATCAGACCTGGCACTGACCCTGACAGCCCGGAGCTAACCCTCCGGGCTTTCCACGGCGCTAATCCAGCGACACGAAGTCGATCTTCGTCATGAAGCCACGATCTATGAGTTGTTGTGGTCCGTCATAGCGGATCGAGTGATCGTAACTAAAATCGATTTCCCCTTCGCGATCGAGGATATCCATCATTTTCTGATAGTGCTCGGATGCATTGTAGTGCTGCCTGCCCTCCACCGCTTCCGTTATCTTCGCCTTGTAATTGGTGTAGAATTTGAAGTGCAGAATAGCGCCCCAGATCGAGGGGAAGTTGCGGCCGTAGGGCAGTGGCTGGTGCGGGCTACTGCCAAAAAAGCACGCCTCGTCCCAGAAAATGACGGGGTACTTGATGAGCTCATTGCCCTCGGAAAACTTCCGCCCCCTCGGACCGCCTTTGATACTGATGCCGCGTTTGGTAAGCGTTGGCAGGTAGCTGTCGCCATCAAAATAGCGCGAAAATTGCCAAGGCCTGTCGACGGAAAGCGAGCCTTCTGCGACTTCGCTGAGCTTGGGATACATGTCCAACATGGGGGCTGCCATTCGCTTCAGGCCCCTCGTTTCAAGCGCATTGAACAGCGATGGCAACGATCGTTTGAAACAGTCGTCGTAGACAAGGAATTCATCGGAATCGACGTTGACGTACCATCGCCCAAAACCATAGATCGAGAAGAGACGCTCCCTCCAGTTTCGACCCCGCCGCGCCTGGCCATACCTTATCGGCGACGTCCAGACGTCGACATCCGGTTCGCTCAGCAAAGCCTCGCGTGTTCCGTCGGTTGAAACGTCTTCCACACAGATGAACCGTGTTACACCCAGTTGGCGGTAGTGTTGGATGAACGCGCCTAGAAGCGCAGTGTCGTTATGCGTGACAAAGACAAGCGGCACATCGGCCGGCGCAAGGGACTTGATCTCGCGAAGTGGCTGAATCGTCACATCGGTTCTATTCCGCCTCTCGCGACGAGTTACACGAAGCGTGTCGTAGGCGGTCCGGAGACGATCGAGGAAGGATCGCGCAAGGTCCGGCGCGCCAGAGGGGAATGGGTAGTTCATGAGCTGGACACCGAACTCCTAGAAGATCCAAAGCAGCTTATAGCGCGTTTTCCGGCGTGCATCGTTCCAGCACATCCTGAAAAACTTCGCTCGTGTCAGAAGAGCAACCGGCGGCAGTTTGTCGACGAGACGGTAGCAGCCAAGAGTGTATGTCAGTCGCTGCGAAAGCTTGTCACGGAACCCCTTCGCCCCGTACTTTTGCTGCGAGCCGGATCCTTCCCTGAAATCGAGGGTGGGGCCGGAGACATAGGCGACCAAATCGCGAACAACAAATTCCGAGAGGACATAAGACGCAAAGCCCCAAGGATTGCCGAGCTCGTACCAGCGCGCCATCAAGATGTCGACTGACCGCGATCTGAAAAGGCCGTAAATCCACTCCGAGGGAAATGTCAGGTTCCGTGGGACACGTCCCCTTGCGTATGACTTCTGGAAATCGAATATGTTGGCTGCCGGGCTTTTCAGCTTAAAGCCCTTGTCGTTGAAGCTCTTTGTCGGGCAGGCGGCCAGCAACTTGGTGCCGTCCGCGTCAAGCGCCTCGACCAACCTTCCCAGGAAATCCCGAGATGAAAGGTCGTCCGCTGCCCTGAGGCAAAAATACTCTGCGGCTTCAGCGCCGAGCTGTACGGCCTTGGCGAAATTAGCCTCGGCACTCAGGTGGGCGTCGTTCGATACGACGGAAAAGCGGGCGTCTTTCTCGCAAAAACGCTGCGCTATCTGCAATGTCTCATCCGTCGAGCAGTTGTTGAGAACAATGGCCCGGAAATCAACGAAATCCTGATCCGCAATGGATTGCAGGCTCTCCTGCAAGGTGGCGGCACCGTTAAAGACCGGAAACATCACCACAACTCTGGCATTTATCGGCATAACATCACCACAGACACGAAGAGAGCCGATACCGGCGAGCGACAGGTTGCTGGCTTAAACCGCCGCTGATTTACCTCCTTGGCGCGGAAATGCAACGATTCCGTCGCCCAGATGCCGTGATCCGCCCAAAAGGACGTCCCTAAGACGTAGGCCTGCAGCAAACCGCAGTAGTTGACAATTCTCTAATAAACATAGTTAATTTTTAACTATTCTCCGATATCACGGGAACGCAGACGACCCCTTGGTCGTTGTCGGCATGATCAGGAGGACTGGCAGCATGCTTTTGAAGATTTTCACGGCAAAGCGCGAAATCCGGGACAATGGCGATACCGGCACCTACGCGGACGGCTACCATGCCCCGGAGGTGGTTCTTGCGTCAGCGCGCGAAGACGACCGTGCCTCCTATGAGCGTGACTACGGTCGCGGTCGTAAGGTCGAGCAGATCCCGCTTGGGTTCGCCTGAGTTCACATTTTGGCTTGTCTCTCGGCGCGATTCGGCGCCTGCAGCGAAGCCATGACCTTCGATATCGCAAGACTGTGAATGAGAAGGGCGGCATTGAGCCGCCCTTTGTTTTTGATCGATATTGCCGGGATCAGAATTCCGTCCAGTCGGCATCGTCGCGGGCGCTGGAAGGCGTACTGCCTGCCCCGAAGGCGCTTGCGAGCTTTTGCCCGAGTGCCCGCGCCGGTGAGCTGGTGGGGCGGGTAACGCCTGCGGTAGCGATACGGACCGGCGCCTTTCTCGTCGCGATCGGCGGTGCAGCCGGGCGCGGTGTGGAATGGATCGCGGCGGTTGGCATCGGTGCAGCGGCGACGGTTGCACTGAAGTTGCCGGTGCCGGTGAGCTTGAATTGGTCGAGCAGATGGTTAAGCGCCGCCGCTTCCGTCGCGAGCTTGTGGCTTGCCGCCGTGCTTTCCTCAACCATGGCCGCATTCTTCTGCGTCCCCTGGTCCATGGTGTTCACCGCCGTGTTGATCTCCTGCAAACCGGTCGATTGCTCGCGCGCCGCTTCTGCAATCGCGTCGACATGTTGGTTGATCTCCTGAACCTCATGCACAATGGTATCAAGCGCCTTGCCGGTTTCCCCGACAAGCGACACGCCAGTCTGCACGTGATCGCCGGATGTCGTGATCAGCGACTTGATTTCCCGGGCGGCATTGGCCGAGCGCTGCGCGAGTTCGCGCACTTCCTGGGCGACGACGGCAAAGCCCTTGCCGGCTTCCCCCGCGCGAGCGGCCTCGACGCCGGCATTGAGGGCGAGCAGGTTCGTCTGGAAGGCGATGTCGTCGATAACGCCGATGATGTTGCCAATCTCCGCGGAGGATTGCTCGATCTGTTGCATGGCGTTGACGGCCTTGCGGACGACCTGACCGGACTTTTCGGCACCGGCGCGCGTGCGCTTCACGAGCCCGCGTGCTTCCTCGACGCGTCTTGCGGCATCCTTCACCGTCGTGGTGATTTCCTCGAGGGCGGCGGCTGTCTCCTCGACGGAAGCTGCCTGCTGCTCGGTCCGTTTCGAAAGCTCGTCCGCCGAAGCGCGGATCTCGCTTGCGCCTGCCGTAATGGCGCGGGCATTGGCGCCAACCGTCTGCATGGTATCGTTCAAGCGCAGGACAGAATTGTTGAAATCCTGCCGAAGGATGTCAAGATCGCCGACGAAGGCCGTGTCGATCCGCGATGCGAGGTCGCCCGCGGCCAGCCGTCGCAAGCCATCGCCAAGTGCGCCGACGGCGCGCGATAGGTCAGCGGCATCGGTTGCGCGCTGCGCTTCGCGCTCACGGCGTTCACTGTCGCTAAGACTGCGGCTCTTCTCGGCCTCGCCCTCAAGCCGGATCCGATCAAGAGCGTTGTCGCGGAAGACGGCAACTGCGGCGGCCATCTGGCCTACCTCGTCGCGACGATCGAGGCCGTCGACATCGCTCTTCGTGTCGCCCTGGGCAAGCTGCATCATCCGGTCCCGCAGACGAGCCATCGGGGTAGCGATTCCCGCCTGCGCAATCCATACCGAGAGACCGAGCGCGCCCAAGACGGCGAGTCCGATCAGCGCGAAAGAGAGTGTGATGCGCTCGTTGACGGTAATGGAAAGCGCGTCGCCGCCATCGTTCAGCAACGCCATCAGCGCGTCGTTGTTGGCAATCATTTTGGGAGTGACGGCGTTCAGCTTGGCGTTCAGCATGCTTGCCGCGAGCTGTGCACCCGCACTGTCCTTCTCCTTTGCAAGGTCGATGACCTTGGCGGAAAGCGCCTCCATCTCACCAATTCCGGCGAGGATGTCGTCGATCGCTTGCTTGCGGCCTGGGACCAGGGCGGCGGCCTGTTCCAGGCGTTCGCGCGCCTGGGGCATTTTGCTGGGCGCTACGACCGCTGTATCGAAAGCAGGCGTGTCCGGCTTGAGGCCAGCGATCAGCGTGACCTGAAGCACGGCGGCAGTCGCCGATGCGCTGGCGCGCGATGCCTGCATGGCCGCCAACGCCTCGTGATCGATGAAGGCGCTGTAGGAGGAGTCGGCACCACGGAATTCGGTGATCACATAAGTGAGGCCTCCGAGCGCGATCGCGCCGAGAAGCGCGACGACGGAGATGATCTTCGTCCTGATTTTGAGGTTCATCAGCATGGATATGTCCAGTCGCTTGATCCGACCGATGGGGGCCGGATATGGCAGCATTTTGAGAGGCAGGGCATGTCGCGGGATACGGCACGGTGGTATGCCTTGAAGGCTCGACATGCGCATCATGCATTTCGGCCCGCAAGCCGGCGTCGTCCCGGCGAATAGAATGGGACATTGTTTAATGCGGCCCTAACGCTTGGCGCCAATCCCAGGAAAAATTTGAGGCCTGCTGCCTAGGGCTGAATAGCGCTAGAAGCGGCGCAACTTCTCACTGCTGCTGACGGGGATATGGGGCGTCTTGTCCCAGAAGAAGGGTTTCCTTGGCAGCTCGAAAAGCGCACGCCATGACGCGACCGATATCATCATCCAATAGAGCGGAACATAGAGCCAGCGCCAGCCGACGCTGCGCCTTTCCTCGCGCAGCATCACGGCTCTGCCGAGTAGCAGAAACAGGCCATAACTTGCCGCCATGTTGGCAAGATCGAGCAGGAAGAGCGCACCCTCGCTGCTGCCGGTGGGCGGAAAACCGAGCGCAAGGTACCCGGCGGTGGTGACCAAGAGCATGATCAGCCAGGGATGGGTTAGCGAGGAAAGCAGCATGCCGCCGATCAGCAACTGGAACATCAGGAAGCCGCCCATGCCCATCTCGCGCAGGAGGCGTGCCGGCTCGCGCATCATCACCAGCCAGGTCTGTAGCCAGCCTTTGAACCAGCGAGTCCGCTGGTTGAGCCAGACCCTGAACGTGGCCGGGGCATCCTCGTAGGTCGGGCAGTCGATGACGCCGCATCTGTAGCCCAGCCTATAGAGCCGCATGCCAAGATCGGCGTCTTCAGTGACGTTGTGGGGATCCCAGCCGCCGCACGCCCTAAGGTCGGCGACGCGCATATGATTGGAAGTTCCGCCAAGCGGTACCGGCATGCGCCGTCGTGCCAGCATTGGCAGCAGCATACGAAACAGGGCAGCATATTCCAGCGCGAACGCCGCACTGATCCACGATGCTGATCCGTTGGAAATGACGAGCGGTGCCTGAAGGCAGACGACATCAGGCGGGCTCGCGGCAAACTGCGCATAGGCGGCACGCAATTGGTCGGGGTGGGGGCGGTCCTCGGCATCGTAGATCACCACGAATTCGCCCCGCGCGCCGGCCAGAGCGTAGTTCAGCGCCTTGGGTTTCGTACGCGGATGGGCGGGTGGCACCTCGACGATCTCGAATTGCGGTTCAAGGCGTTCGGACCTCAATGCCTCAATCGTCGCATGATCGTCCGCCTCGCACACCAGCTTGATATCGAGCCTTGACATCGGCCAGTTCAGCCGGCGAAGCGCCCTGACGAGTTGGGCTACCACGTCCGCTTCCCTATAGAGGGCGATGAGGACGGTGTAGACGGGAAGACGTTCCGATGCGGGCAGGCTCGGAACCCCGCTCTTGCGGTCCACTAGGGCGACCGCTCGGACAAGGATTGCGGCCAGGTAAAGCAGAGAGATCGCCGCGTGCAGGATGGTCAGACTGAGTGTGCCTGTTGCAAGGGCGAAGGCAAATGCGCAGACGCCTGTCCCGGCGAGAAATCCCTGCTTGCCCGACAAGACAATCCGGGCGCTGAAGCGAGCCTTGTCCTCGAAGAGTGTGGTTACACTTTCTCGCAGCCGCCTGACGCTGCCGGTTCGCCATACCGCGGCTCGCAATGCGGCCGGCGTCGTGATGACGATGCTGTCGGCCAGTCCCGGCTTCTTCTCGAATAGCTGCGAGAGTGCCGCGAGGTTTCGAGCCTCCGGCACAATCGCGAGCATGCCTTTGTTGATATAGGTGAGGCGGACGCAGCGGGCCTGCGCGAGTTGGCTGTCGAGTGCCTTGTCGTCGTTGACGAGGGAACTGTCGATTGTCGGAAGAAATGGAAGCCGAAGCCCGCGTGCGAGCGCGGCGTAGTAGCTGTCGGCGTCGACCGCCCCGCCGGCAAGCAGTTCCTGTTCGATGCTGGTGCCGTTGCGGCGGGCGAGTTGCATTGCACGGGCGATTGTCGGCTTGCCGATGCCGAGTTGCAGCAGAACCTCGGCTTCCTGCTCATAGGAGTCAGTCGCTACGCGCGCCGGTGGTGGCGCGTCGTGGCGTATTGAATGATCATACAAGCGCGTATGGGCCTCGATGCCGCCCGGCGCATATTCCCCGACACGCATGACTCTGATACACCGTTTTCAGAATGGCAGTGCATGCTTTCCCCAGGGCGGATCATAATGGTGCAATTTAAACTAGCATCCCTGAATCTTAAGGGGCTACGCAGCTTTTGGCTGTCTCTGGTTGTGTTTTTTTGCCCGTTTCTGGCGTTCGCGCAGCAGGCGACGCCGAGTTTGCCCCTGCTGTTCGATTCCAGGGAACGGCTTGCAAAGCCGGATCTTTCGTCGCTCGTGCGCCTGCGTTTCCTGACGACCATCGATTTTCCGCCCTTCAACTTTACGGATCAGAACGGCAAACTTGCCGGCTTCAATGTCGATCTCGTTCGCGAGATCTGTAACGAACTGGAGATTGCAAACAGATGCCAGATCCAGGCGCTGCCGTTCGCTGACCTGAATGCCGCGCTCGCCGCCTCGCAGGGTGACGCCGTGATTGCGGGCATTGCAGTCAGCGAAGAACTGCGGCGGCAGTTCGCCTTTTCGCGCCCTTACCTGATGTTGCCCGCCCGCTTCGTTCTCAATCTGAAGGCGCCGATCAAGGGCAAGGATGCGAGCGCTCTGGCCGAGCATCCGGTCGGCGTTGTCAAGGCGACAGCACACGAAGCGATGCTGGCCGCCTATTTCCCGAAGGTGAAAGCCGTACCATTCGACAACAAGGACGCGCTTCTGGCGGCGCTGAGGGATGGTAAGGTCGAGGCCGCCTTCGCAGATTCGCTCCAGCTTTCGTTCTGGGTGTCGTCGCAGGCCTCGTCGAAGTGCTGCGCGCTCTTCGACGGCCCCTATTTGTCTGAGCAGTTTCTTGGCGAGGGAATGACGATCATGCTGCGCCAGAAGGACGATGTTCTGACGGCTGCGCTCGACCACGCGCTAGCAGCCTTGTCGCGCAGCGGCCGACTGCAGGAAATCTACCTTCGCTATTTCCCTTACGGCCTGTATTAGCCTTTGCGGAAGCGGGCGATCGCGCTGCGCTCAATGGCGGCGCAGGTGAGCTTGTCGAGACCGAGGCGGTCGCGCAGCAGGCTGAGCAGGCGTAACTCTTCGGCCTTGACCGAAAGGTCGGCGGAGGCGACTTCCACCGCCAGCGCGTAGGCCGTGTCATAGAGGCGCGAAGGCAGCGTGTCCTTGACGGTTTCGAGCACGATGTCGAGGCCCTCGGGGCCAGCGAGCAGCGCAGCGCAGTCGCGCGCCACGGAAATCAGCTTCTCGTCGTCGAAATCACGAAAGACCGGCAGGAAGCCGATGAGTTGGCCGATGCGCTCCATCTCGCGATCGTTCATCGTGCTGTCGACGGCGGATGCCATCACCATCACGTAGATCAGTGCGTCATGCGCAGAAAGCGGCTTGTTCATATCTCGATGATTCCTCTGGAGCGAGCCCAGAGTCTAGGAATTGGCCGGCGACATTACAAGCCGTCGGACGGGAGATCGGAGGGTGGATTCTCAAGGGTGCCGGTTTCAGCGGCGCTACGAGGGTCGTCGCCATAAATGCCTTTGCCCGCCTGCCTTGCCGTCTCGCCGGCTTCGGTGAGTGCTGATCCTTTTTCCGCCTCTGCCCAGCCGTTCGCAACAAGCCACTGCGAAATGTCCTGCGTGCCGATCCTGCAGGCTGCCGTCACCATGCCTGTCCACTCGGTGCTGTCGAGATCGCAGCGCACGGTCCTGAGGCGTAGAAGCAGCCGCACATTGGTCTTCGCCAGCATCCCGCATGGCCATACCCGGCCCTTGCCGTCAGTACATGTTTTGTCCGCCGGCGTCGGGTTGATACCTGCAAGCTGCAGGCGGCGGTCGCCAAACGCGAGGACGCCAGCGCTTTCGGCAATCGGGCGAACGAGGTTGACGCCAGTATCGTCGGCAGGCTTTGCCGGCGGCTGCGGCTCCACCGCCGCGATGCGCTCGAGCGGCTTGCCGTCGATGGCCGCGGGGTAGAACTGGCTGGCCTCGTCGACGCGCCGCGCGTGCATGCTGGCCTCGGGATTTGTCGTCGATGGGATCAGGGCGGGAGGAGGCGCATCGATTTCTACAGGGGCTGCAGTTTCCACCGGATCAATAGCCGCACCAAGCCGTTGTCCGCCGGCCGTGATCAGGCCCGCGACAATTCCGATCCCTGCAACAGCCGTCAGAATTGCCGCAGGACGCATGGAATATCTTCCTACTGGCTGGCCCAGATGATCCGGGCGATCCAATCGACGTCGGAAAGCTCGATCGTCCGGTTCGGATGTTCGGGATTCAGCGACATCAATTCGATCGACCGGGGGCTCTGGCGCAACAGCACCTTCGCCATCACTTCGCCTTCGCGCGTCTTGACGACGACACGGTCGTTGCGGCGAACTTGCGCACCTGGCTCGACGATCAAAACGTCGCCGTCGCGGTAGAGCGGCATCATGCTCTCGCCCTGGACCTCGAGCGCATAGACGCCCGCCTTCTGCGACGGCGCCGCGGGAAACTCCACCACGTCCCAGCCTTGTCCGGCCGGAAAGCCGCCATCATCGAAGAAACCGCCGGCGCCGGCCTGCGCAAAGCCGAGAAGTGGGATCGAGCTGCCCTGCGGCGGGAAGGCGCCGTCAGGAAGGCTGGAAAAACTTCCCGCGGGGCGCATGAAGGTCAGGAACTGCTCCATGCTGGCGCCCGTTGCATCCAGCACCTTGGCGATCGATTCCGTCGACGGCCAGCGCAACCGCCCATCGGCAGAGAGCCGCTTGGATTTGTTGAAGGAGGTCGGGTCGAGCCCCGCCCGTCGGGCAAGACCGGATGGCGTCAGGTCATGCCGTTCGGCAAGCCTGTCGATCGCCCCCCAGATCTGCTCGTGTGACAGCATGTCGCCTGATTCCTGCGCGCGTGCGCGATCCTTCACGGCGAAATATTACCCGCAAGCCTATCGGGAGTAAAGAGAGGAAAGGAATAAAATCCTGTCGACAGATCAGGCCACCATGGCCATGTTGATCTTGCCGAGTTGGATGACCGCCTGCGTGCGGCTATCGACATTGAGCTTGAGCAGAATGGCCGAGACATGCGCCTTGATCGTCGCCTCGGACACGCCGAGCTCGTAGGCGATCTGCTTGTTGAGGAGCCCTTCCGCCAACATCGTCAGCACACGGCTCTGCTGCGGTGTCAGCGTGTGCAGCCGATGGATCAGATCGGCGACATCGGGGTCCTGCTCCTGGCCGTCCCGATAGCTTTCAGGTGTGGCGATATCGCCGGCGAGAACCGTCTGGATGCCGCGGCGAATGTCGTCGATCCCCGAGGACTTGGAAATGAAGCCGGATGCGCCGAGTTCCAGTGCGCGTCGGATCGTGGTGGCGTCATCGGTGGCCGAGACAATGACGATTGGCAGCCCGGCGAATTCGGAGCGAAGCGCCATCAGCCCGGAAAAGCCGCTGACACCCGGCATCGAAAGATCGAGCAGCATCAGATCCGCCTCGGGATGCTTCCCGGCCGCCATCCGTGCTGCAGCAAAATCGCCGGCCTCAACGATATCGGGATGGCTTTCCATGCCGATCACCGCCTGGCGAAGCGCATCCCGGAAAAGCGGATGGTCGTCGGCAATGATGATTGTCTGTTCCTGCATCGATAACTCCCTCCCAAGAGCTCGACTGCCGCGTCATGTCTCGTGCTCCTCACGCGATACATGCCGTCATTCCGATGCGACTATAGCAAATCATGTCTTTTGAGGAAGGGTATTGCGGTCCTCTTCGCCTTGGAATTCCTTGACTATCCCCATGAAGCTGCGCATCCAGCGTTCCATGATGCCGATCGAGCGGTTGATTTCCTCGTCGGAGGGCAAGGCCTTGTTGACGATACTTTTGTTCTCCAGTGCCGTGACGCGAGCCGAAAGCCGGTCGAGCTCCTGCTCGTAAGCCGCCCGCTCATCGGCGGCCATACGGCAGACGAGCGTGCCGTCCTTTTCCTCGCAGAGCGACATGGCGCCGGTCTGCCTGTCGAGACGCACGAAGTGGTCGCCGCTCCGCTCCAGCTCGAAGCGCGACGCTCCCGTTTCCGCTGCCTGGACGCCGAGCGGCAGGAGAAGCGCAAAAAGGCCGATTGCGATATTTCTCATGGTTTCCTCCGGAAATCTCGGTGGCCACCGCATTTTTCGCGGCAAGGCGTGGACAACGCCGCCGCTTTGCGGCAAAGCCCGGGAAAGACCAGCGATACCGAGGCCATCATGACCCTGACACCCACGCTTTACAAGATCGTGACGGAAACGCTCTGGCAGGAAGCGAAGGAGGCCGGCGTTTTTCGCGGCGCTCCGATCGACCTTTCGGATGGCTACATCCACTTCTCGACCGCCACGCAGGTCAAGCAGACGGCAGCACTCTATTTCGCCGGCCAGACGGGACTTCTGCTCGTTGCCGTCGATAGCAGCAAGTTCGGCGACGAGCTCGTTTTCGAAGCCTCGCGCGGCGGTGCCCTCTTCCCGCATCTCTATGCGGAACTGCCATTGTCGGCCGTTTTGTGGGAGGCGGCGCTGCCGCTCGATGTCGCCGGCCAGCACATCTTTCCGGACCTTCAACCATGATCGATCTCTTCAAGCATGCCGCCCGCAAGGGTCTCTTCCTCTTCGACCCGGAAACGGCGCACGGCATGTCGATCGCCGCGCTGAAGGCGGGGGCCGTACCGGCCTGCCGGATTGCGCCGGATCCGCGCCTGCGGCAGACCGTTGCGGGGCTCGATTTCATCAACCCGATCGGCATGGCTGCCGGCTACGACAAGAACGCTGAGGTACCCGAAGCGTTGCTGAAGATCGGCTTCGGCTTTACCGAGATCGGCACCGTGACGCCGAAGGCCCAGCCTGGCAATTCGCGCCCGCGTATCTTCCGTCTGGTCGAGGATGAGGGCGTCATCAACCGCCTCGGCTTCAACAATGAAGGCCACGATACCGCCTTTGCGCGTCTCGCGACCATTCGTGGCAACGGCATGATCGGCGTCAACATCGGCGCCAACAAGGACAGCGAAGACCGCATCGGCGACTATGTCCTCGGCATCCGCCGGTTCTATTCCGTTGCCCGTTATTTCACCGCCAACATCTCATCACCGAACACGCCGGGCCTGCGTGATCTGCAGGCGCGCGAAAGCCTTGCAGCCTTGTTGTCGGCCGTGCTCACCGCCCGCGACGCCGAAGCGGAAAAGGCAGGCAGAAAAATCCCGGTCTTTCTGAAGATCGCACCCGATCTCACGGAAGAGGGACTGGACGATATCGCCGCCGAAGCGCTGTCGAATGCCCTGGACGGCCTGATCGTCTCGAACACGACGCTCTCCCGCGAAGGCCTCAGGGACCAGCATCAGGCGAAGGAGGCGGGCGGGCTTTCCGGCAAGCCGCTCTTTGACAAGTCGACCGCCGTCCTCGCCAAGATGCGCAAGCGCGTCGGTCCGGCTCTGCCGATCATCGGTGTCGGCGGCGTTTCGTCTGCGGAAACGGCGCTCGAGAAGATCAAGGCCGGCGCCGATCTCGTGCAGCTCTATTCCTGCATGGTCTATGAAGGGCCAGGCCTGCCGGGCACGGTCGTTCGCGGCCTCTCAAAGCTGCTCGATCGGGAGCAGGTCAAATCCGTCCGCGACCTCAGGGACACGAAGACGGATTACTGGGCGGCACGGAACGTCTGATCCGCCCGCGGCCGCACGAGCATTGCCAGGAAGACGCCGCGGAACAGCAGGAAGCCGTTCATCGCCAGCCATAGGCCATGGTTGCCGAACGGCGGCACGAAAGCGGCCAGCGCTAAGAGATAGCCGGCAAACGACATCAGCATTCGATTGCGCATGTCGGTCGACCATGTGGCGCCGATGAACACGCCGTCCATCAGGAAGGCCAACGCGCCGGTAAGCCCGGTAACGGCGGCCCAGGGCAGGTAGGTTTCGGCTGCCTGCTGTACTTCGGGCGAAGTGGTCAGCAGCGAAATCAGCCACGGACCGGCCAGCAGGAAGAACACGGAAATGATGCCGGCGAGCCCAAACGACCAGAGCGCCGTTAGCTTCAGGCCGCGGTCGAACGCCGGCCGGTATCGTGCCCCGATTGCCCGTCCGGTGATCTGTTCCGCCGCATTGGCCAGTCCGTCGAGATAATATCCCGACAGCAGGAAGAAGTTCATCAGCACGGCGTTAGCGGCCAGCGTCACCGCCCCGAAGCTTGTTCCGATCCTTGTCATGACAGTGAAGGCGGCGAGCAGCACGAACGTGCGGATCAGGATGTCGCGGTTCAGCGCGAAGAGCTCGGCCAGGCGATGCCGAGAGAAAACCTCCGTGCGGGTTGGCCGATGTGCGCGAGCGAAGCCGCGGAGGACAATCAGCAGGCCGACGACAGCGCCGACCGTCTCGCCGACCATCGTACCCCACGCCACGCCCGCGACGCCCCAGTCGAGCCAGAGGCCAAGGAAAATCGCCAGCACGATGTTGATGCCGTTGATGATCGTCTGCAGCAACAGGCCGATGCTGCCCTGGCCGCGACCGAGGACGAAGCCGAGGATCGCGTAATTGGCAAGCGCCGCCGGGCCGGCAAGAATGCGGATGGAGAAATAGGTGCTCGTGGCAGCGGCAACAGCGCTTTCCGGTCCCATCAGCTTCAGCCCGGCCGTTAGTAGCAGCGGCGAGAGACAGAGAAGTGCTATGCCGCAACCAAGCGCAGAGATCAGCGCTCGCCAGAAAACACCCTGCTCTGCATGTCGGTCGTGCCGCCCAAAGGCCTGCGCCGTCAGTCCGGTGGTGGAGGCGCGCAGGAAATTGAAGCTGCCGAGGATCAGATCGAACAGCATGGCGCCGATCGCAAGGCCTGCCAAAGCATCCGGCTGGCCCATGTGCCCGACGACGCCGGTGCCGACAAGGCCGAGCAGCGGCGTAGTGATAAAGCCGAGCGTCATCGGAATCGCGATCGACAGCACCAGTCGGTGCGTCACGTCGAAGGCTAGCCTATTCTCGTGACCGTGAGTATCCATGTCTGCCTCTGGGGAGAGAGGCAGAATCGCCTCAGCCGGAAAGCACCATTGCCCAGTAAGGGACATTTTTGGAAGCGGAATTGTGGGCCACGGCAACACCGAGACCGCTGTAACGGCCGAGCATGTTTTCTAGATGGTGTGGAGAATTGATCCAGGCGGTCACGACGGCCGGAACCGACTGCTGACCGGCCGCTATGTTTTCCGCAGCCGGCATCTGTACACCGCTTGCCTTGACGCGTGGCGCGAAACCGTCACCGATGCCCATCACGTGCTTCATCTTGCCGGCGGACGCCATGCGCTTCGCCTGGAACATCGCCGCATCCTTCGCTGCCGGATCCGCCGACAGCGGCGGCAGCCCGTTCTTGGCGCGCAACTGATTGACAAGCGGCAGGGCGTCCGCCGTCTCGTCTTCGCCGTCCGAAGGGGTGCCCGAAAACTTTGGCGCGGTCGTGCAGCTTGCAACACCCGCAACCAGCACGAGACCGGACATGTGCAGCAGGCCGCGCCGCGAGAGGATCAGAGAGGTCATGTTATCGCCGATAGCTGAAGAGACGGATGATGACGAAGATGGGGATGACGACGGTCGCACCAAGCAACAGATAGTCGCCGACGCGTCCCAAAGCGGCAAAGCCGCGGTGCCAGACTTCCAGAACGAAATTGCGGAGGCCGTAGACGAAATCCAGCGGCGCCCACCCGAACACGGCCATGATGAAACCGACGATCAACGATACGACCAAAAGCTTGACCAACGTGCGGCCGAGGGAATCGCCGAGAAACTTGTTCACCTGATCGGACATGCGCCATCTCCTGTTTATCCCTGAAATACGGCCGCGAATCGCCGCTCGCAAGCCTTTTTCAGGTCTGGCGCCTCCGCCTCTGAAATAGGACTTGAGTTTTTTTGTGGCCGCAGCCAAATGCGAGCCGATCCCAACAGGTCCGTACCATGCAGCCCAACCAGCTCACCTCAGGCGACGTGATCGCCGACCGCCGCGCAGACTATGCCAAGATGCTCGACGAAAGCGGCGAGCCGGATGCGGCTGCTGAGTTGATGGAGCAGGCGCTAGAGCTTGCTCCTCGCTGGGCGGCCGGCTGGTATAGGCTCGCCGCCTACCGCGAGAAGGCGGGTGACAGGGCAGGCGCAATCGGGGCCTACCGGCAGACTTTGGAAGTCACTCCCGAGGATATTTTCGGCGCCGGGCTCAAGCTCGCTTTGCTCGGCGATGTCGAGACGCCGGACCAGCCGCCGAGCAGCTATGTCGAGCGACTGTTTGACGACTACGCCGATCGCTTCGAGACCTCGCTGGTGGAAAAGCTGGATTACAGCGTCCCCGCCAAGCTTGCTGCGCTCGTTGCCACCACGGGCAGGAACTATGCGCTCGCCGTGGACCTCGGTTGCGGCACCGGCCTGCTTGGACCGGAAATCCGCGACAGCGTCGCGCGGCTCGAGGGCTTCGACCTGTCGCAGAATATGCTTTCCAAGGCCGCCGAGAAGCATGTCTACGATCACCTGGCCCAGGCCGACCTGTCGCTGGCGCCGGAGGCATCAGGCCTATTTGCCGAGGGAACGACGCACCGTGCCGACCTCGTCACCGCAGCCGACGTGCTGATGTATCTCGGCAATCTCGAAAGCGTGTTCGCGGCTGTTTCAGCGCTTGTTGTGGCCGGCGCCGATTTCGCTTTTTCGGTTGAGGATGCGGGCGAGGGCGATGGCTTCCATCTTGCACCGTCGCTGCGCTACGCCCATTCCGAAACCTACGTCCGCGCGCTCTGCGTCCGCCACGGCCTCGATGTCGCCGCCGTCAGCAAGACAGCCATTCGCAAAGATGGCGCAAACGTCATTTCAGGCATTCTGTTCCTTACGCGCAAGGCCGCATAGCGGAACGATTCTTGCGAAGTGATAATAGGTCAGTATTGCTTACGTATTTTGCTTGATTGCACCGCGAAAACGCCTGATAATGCTGACTAATTCAGTAGGGATGCCCGCAGAAATTCGAGGCGTCCGGCATCATTCATCACGTACGTTTCGTCACGCTCGGGTTTTGCTCGGGCGCATTTGAACATGTCTGCCGTTTGGGGATCAACGACAATGGCACAGCTCTTCAACGCCCTCGGTTTCCGGAATACCAGCGCTACCCGCCATACCCCCATCGAAGACGTTCAGGGGATCTTCTCGGGCAGCCTTGTTGCGGGGCTCGGGCTTTATGTTCTGGCCAGCGCTGGCCTTCTGACCGGAAGCACCGCAGGTATTGCGTTCCTGCTGCACTATGCCTTCGGGATAAATTTCGGGCTCGCCTTCTTCCTGCTCAACCTGCCGTTCTTTTATCTATCGTGGACGCGGCTTGGCGTAGCCTTCACGATAAAGACCTTCATTGCCATCGGCCTGACATCGGTCATGACCAGCCTGCAGCCGAAGGTCATGGACATTTCCGCCATCCAGCCTGCCTGGGCGGCGCTTCTCGGTGGTCTTCTGCTGGGTTTTGGTCTTCTTGCGCTCTATCGCCATCGCGCGAGCCTCGGCGGCGTTGGCATTCTCGGCATCTACATGCAGGAGCGTTTCGGCATCCGTGCCGGCCTCGTGCAGATGGCGATCGACCTCTGCGTATTGGCCGCTGCCTTCTTCGTCACCACGCCGCCGGTGGTCTTCTACTCGGTTCTCGGCGCGGTGGTGCTGAACCTCTTCGTGGCCATCAATCACCGCGCCGATCGCTATATCGCGCTTTAGGCAGCCTGTGCCGGCTTGTCGATCGGGTGCTGCGAGCGGAAGCCGACGGCGAGACGGTTCCAGATGTTGATCGCGCCGATCGCCACCGTGAGCTTGGTGATCTCTTCTTCGGTGAAGTGACCCTTCAGGGCTTCGAAGTCGGCGTCCGGAGCGCCGGTTTCGGCAATGCGGGTGACCGCATCCACCCAGCCGAGCAGGGCGCGCTCCTTGGCATCATAGACCGGCGATTCACGCCAGACGCACATCAGGTTGATCCACTGTTCGCTCAGGCCGTCGTGCCTGGATTCCTTCACATGCATGTCGACACAGTAGGCGCAGCCGTTAATCTGCGATGCGCGAAGCTTGATCAGGTGGATGAAGCGGCGCTCGAGGCCCGATTCCTGAACATACTGCTCCAGTGCGGCGACCGCCTTGTAGGCGTCCGGTGCGGCCTTGGCGAAGTTGAAACGTGCTTGCATGGTTCATTCTCCTTTTTGGGTTGGGCGGCTCAGCGAGCCGCTCGGCGTTCGTTCATTTCAAGGAAGGCGCAGCCGCGGGCGGCGATGCCGCCGTCGTCATCAGCAGCGAGCTGCACCAGGATGTCGGCGATGCTGGTCTTGGCGAGTTCGGCGCGGTAGACGCGCTCGGCCCTCAGCATCGCCGCGCTGATTTGGCAGGGTTTGGTGAAATAGCGCCCCGGCAGCTGGTTCGGTCCGCGCTGGCGGATTTCGCTGCATCGGAACGCCGGCTCCGGTCCTTCGACCGCCAGCACGATGTCGAGGAGGCTGATCTTTTCCGTCGGCTTCGCCAACCTGTATCCGCCCTTCGGCCCCGGAACCGTGTTCACAATGCCGGCACCTGACAGCGCCTGCAGGTGCTTCAGAAGGTAGCTCGTCGAGACGCCGTGAAATTCCGCCAACGCAGCAGCCGACAGCACACCGCCGTCGGACAGGCCGGCCAGCATCGAGACACTGTGGATTGCCTGCTCCACTCCATCGCCCAGTTTCATCGGATCGCTCCTTAATTCGTGGATAAAAAATATCCACGATTATGCTGGATGTCAAGCGGCATGTTCGAGCAGTCGAAATAGGCGATCGGTCGTGTTCGTCCGGGGTTGTGAAGCCGGATGGATTCGCTAAAGTCGGCCCCGTTGGGCAAAAACAATTCCGATAAGGGAACAGCAATGAGAAAGACGATTTTCCTGGCGGCCGCTGCCTTGCTTGCCGCGACGCATCTCGCCTCCGCCGAAGACAAGATCCGCATCGCAACCGAGGGCGCCTATCCTCCCTTCAACTACGTCGAATCCGACGGCAGCCTAAAGGGTCTCGACGTCGACATGGCGAATGCGCTCTGCGCCGAGATGAAGGCCAAGTGCACGATCGTCGCGCAGGATTGGGACGGTATCATCCCCGGCCTTCTGGCCAAGAAGTACGACGCAATCATCGCCTCGATGAGCATCACCGACGAGCGTAAGAAGCAGATCGACTTCACGAACAAATACTACACGACGCCGCTCGCGGTCGCCGTGCCGAAGGACAGCCCGTTGAAGGGTGTCACGGTCGACGACATGAAGGGCAAGACTGTCGGCGCCCAGGCGTCGACCACGCAGGCGGACTACACTAGTGACGTCTACGCCAAGGGCGGCGCCGAGGCGAAGCTTTACCCGACGCAGGACGAGGCCGTCGCCGACCTGCAGAACGGCCGCCTGGACGCACTGATCTCCGACAAGTTCGTGGTGGTCGATTGGTTGAACAAGGCCGGCAAGGATTGCTGCAAGCTGCTCGGCGACGTTCCCGGCACGGAAACGCAGGCCGGCATTGGTATCCGCCAGGGCGAGACCGACCTGAAAGAGCGCTTCAACAAGGCGATCGATGCGCTGGTCGCCAGCGGGAAGTATCAGGAAATCACCAAGAAGTATTTCCCCTTCGACATCTACTGATCGCGTGCCGATCCAATCGCGCGGAGGCCGAAAGCCTCCGCGCCCTTTGACCAAGTCCATCCGATGAAAACAGATATCCTCGTTCTCGGTGCCGGCATTGTCGGCGTCAGTGCGGCCATTCATTTGCAGGATCGCGGCCGCTCCGTCGTGCTTGCCGATCGCGGCGAGCCGGGCGGCGGCACCAGCTACGGCAATGCCGGGCTGATCGAGCGCTCCTCCGTCGTTCCCTACGCCTTTCCGCGGCAGCTCGGCGCCATTGCCAAATATGCGCTGAACAATTCATCGGATGTCCGTTACGATCCGGCCTACCTGCCGCGCATCGCCAAATGGCTGGCGCGCTATTGGTGGCATTCCTCGCCGACCAATCTGGAAAAGGCGACACGGGCGCTCCTGCCGCTGATCGAGGCCAGTGTCACCGAGCACGACAAGCTGATTGGCCGCGCCGGCGCCTCCGACCTCATCCGCGAGCGCGGCTGGATGTCATTCTACAAGAACCCGCGCCGTTTCGAGGCTGCCCGTGCAGAAGCCGAGAGCCTGTCTACCCATGGTCTGGCAATCCGCATTCTCGACGCCAGCGAGTTTCTGGCGCTCGAGCCCGCTTTCGCCGCGAGTGGTCGCAGCATCGCTGGCGGCGTGCACTGGCTCGACCCGAAGACCGTGACCGACCCGCAGGCGCTGACGACCGCCTATGCCAACCTCTTCACCGCAGCCGGCGGCAAGATGGTCCGCGCCGACGCATCGGCATTGCGCGAGGAGAAGAACGGCTGGTCGATCACGACGGATGAAGGCGAGATCGTCGAAGCCGGCGAGGTCGTCGTCGCCCTCGGCCCGCAATCCGGCCTGATCTTCCGCAAGCTCGGCTATCCCCTGCCACTGGCGGTCAAGCGCGGCTACCACCGGCATTATGCGCAGCGCGAGGGCAAGCCGCTCGGCCATTCCGTCGTCGACGAGGAAGCCGGCTACGTGCTGGCGCCGATGGCGCGTGGCATCCGCCTGACGACAGGCATCGAATTCGCCGCGCCGGATGCGCCGCCAAATACCATCCAGCTCCGCCGCGATGAGGCCCATGCCCGTCAGCTCTTTCCGCTTGGCGAACCGGTGGAGGCGACGCCCTGGCTCGGGCTGAGGCCGTGCCTGCCTGACATGCGCCCGGTGATCGGCCCGGCGCCCCGCCATCGCGGCCTCTGGTTCAATTTCGGTCACGCCCATCACGGCCTGACGCTCGGCCCGGCCAGCGGCCGGCTGCTGGCCGAGCAGATGGCCGGCAACGACACCTTTGCAGATCCCAAGCCCTTCCACCCGCATCGCTTCCTCTAGTTCGCGGGTCCGCCATTCTATTTCGGTTGCCGGTGCACTACCTTTAGCGCCGTGGACCAGATCGATTCCGAAGCCCGCGTTGCCCTGCCTCCGCCTTTCACCCGCTGGTTCGCGGACAAGGGATGGCGTCCGCGTGCCCATCAGCTGGAATTGCTGGCCCGCGCCGAGGCAGGCGACAGCACGCTGCTGATCGCGCCAACCGGCGCCGGCAAGACGCTCGCCGGCTTCCTGCCGTCGCTGACCGATCTGACGCGCCGCGGCAAGATCCCGCCCGGCTCGGCGTTTACCGGCATCCACACGCTCTACGTCTCACCACTGAAGGCGCTCGCCGTTGATATCGAGCGAAACCTGATGAAGCCGGTCGAGGAGATGGGGCTGCCTGTTACGGTCGAGAACCGCACCGGCGACACGCCCGTTGCCAAACGCCAGCGACAGAAGCTGAACCCGCCCGACATTCTGCTGACGACGCCGGAGCAGGTGGCGTTGCTGCTCGCCAACAACGAGGCCGAGCGCTTCTTCAAAGACCTAAAGTATATCGTCTTCGACGAGTTGCATTCGCTCGTGACCTCGAAGCGTGGCCATATGCTCTCGCTCGGTCTTGCCCGCCTGCGAAGGCTGGCGCCCGCCCTGCAGACAATCGGCCTTTCGGCCACCGTCTCCGACCCGATGGACTTGCAGAAGTGGCTGGTCGCACAGCGGGAAGGCGAGGACCACCATGCAGGCCTTGTCATCGTCGAAGGTGGCGCCAAGCCCGATATTTCGATCCTGTCGACCGAGGAGCGCATCCCCTGGTCCGGTCATTCGGCGAAATATGCGATCCCCGACGTCTACAAGCAGCTCCTCGAACACCAGACGACACTGCTCTTCGTCAACACCCGGTCGCAGGCCGAGATGCTGTTCCAGGAACTCTGGACAGTGAATGACGAAAACCTGCCGATCGCCCTGCATCACGGCTCGCTTGATGTCGGGCAGCGCCGCAAGGTGGAGGCCGCGATGGCGGCCAACCGGCTGCGCGCTGTCGTCGCCACCTCGACGCTCGACCTCGGCATCGACTGGGGCGATGTCGATCTGGTCGTCCATGTCGGTGCGCCGAAAGGCGCCTCGCGGCTTGCCCAGCGCATCGGCCGCGCCAACCACCGCATGGATGAACCGTCGAAGGCGATCCTCGTCCCCGCCAATCGCTTCGAGGTGATGGAATGCCAGGCCGCTCTCGACGCCAACTATATCGGGGCGCAGGATACGCCGCCAGTCGGCAAGGGTGCGCTCGATGCACTGGCGCAGCATGTGCTCGGCATGGCCTGCGCCGAGCCCTTCGACATGCTGGAGCTTTACGACGAGGTCACCAGCGCTTCGCCTTACGCCGACCTCTCCTGGGAAACCTTCGAGCGCGTCGTCGATTTCGTCGCGACGGGGGGCTATGCGCTACGCACCTACGAGCGCTATGCCCGCATCCGCAAGACCAAGGAGGGACGCTGGCGCGTTTCCAATCCGCAGGTCGCGCAGCAATACCGGCTCAATCTCGGCACCATCGTCGAGAGCCCGATGCTCAATCTGCGCATGGTCAAGCGTGGCGAAGGCGGGCGTATCGGCCGCGGTGGCGCGACGCTCGGCAAGATGGAGGAATATTTCTTCGAGCAGCTGTCGCCCGGCGATACCTTCATCTTCTCCGGCAAGGTGCTGCGCTTTGAAGGGATCCGCGAGAACGAGGCGCTCGCCAGCCAAGCCTTCTCGATGGATCCGAAGATCCCCTCCTATGCCGGCGGCAAGTTCCCGCTCTCCACCTATCTGGCGGATCAAGTGCGTTCGATGATCGCGGATCCCGATCGCTGGCGCCATCTGCCGGATCAGGTGCGCGACTGGCTGGCGATCCAGCAGGAAAAATCGATGCTGCCGAAGCGCGACGAGCTGCTGATCGAGACCTTCCCGCGCGGCAGCCGTTGTTACATGGTCATCTATCCCTTCGAGGGGCGACTGGCGCACCAGACGCTCGGCATGCTGCTGACGCGCCGGCTCGAGCGGGCCGGCGCCAAGCCGCTCGGCTTCGTCGCGACCGATTATTCGCTCGGCATCTGGGGCTTCGAGGACATGGGACTGATGATCCAGAACGACCGGCTCAGCCTCGCTGACCTCTTCGATGAGGACATGCTGGGCGACGATCTCGAAAGCTGGCTCGACGAATCCTTTCTCTTGAAACGCACCTTCCGCAATTGCGCCGTGATTGCCGGTTTGATCGAGCGCCGTCACCCGGGCAAGGAAAAGACCGGGCGACAGGTCACGGTCTCGGCCGATCTGATCTACGATGTGCTTCGAACCCACGAGCCGGATCACATCCTCCTGCAGGCGACGCGGCAGGACGCGGCGACCGGGCTTTTGGATATTTCACGGCTTGGCGATATGCTGAGGCGAATCAAAGGTCACATCACGCATCGTGCGCTCGACCATATCTCGCCTCTGGCGGTTCCCGTCATGCTGGAGATCGGCAAGGAGCCGGTGCATGGCGAGGCGCATGACGCGGTGCTGGCAGAAGCCGCCGACGACCTGCTCGCCGAGGCGCTGGCCTAGAATGGTGCCGGATAGGTTCGTGTCGGCTTACCATCCGGAATTGCATGAGACAAAGGCCTTCGAAGATGAAGGCGCTTTAGGAATCAAGGACTGACCAGATTGATGAATCGCCTAGCGCTCGCGCGTGAACTGAACGGACTGACTGCGCTGCCAGGCGTGGAGACTTCCGTCCATGGCGTCGCTGCCGTCTGTGATCCACTCGGCGCGCTCTACATGCCCGATGCCGGCATCCTCGTCGTCTCCGACCTGCACCTCGAAAAAGGCGCGGCCTTCGCCCGCCGCGGGATGATGCTGCCACCCTACGACACGCTGGCGACACTGACGGTTCTCTCTGCTGTCATCACCCGCTACGACCCGAAGCTGGTGGTCTCTCTCGGCGACAATTTCCACGACCGCGTCGGCTCGGCGCATCTGCCTGAGGCATTCCGGAGCCTGATTGCGGAAATGGCGCGCGGCCGCGAATGGATCTGGATCAACGGCAACCACGATCCAGACGGCACCGTCGATTTGCCGGGCACGTCTGCCGACGAGATACACTCTGGAGGCCTGACCTTCCGCCACGAGCCGAGGGGAGGCCTGCAGAAGGGCGAGATCGCCGGGCACCTGCATCCGGCAGCGACCGTGCGACGTCGCGAAAAATCCGTCCGCCGTCCCTGCTTTGCCACAGATGGCGCCCGCCTGCTGATGCCGGCGTTCGGTGTCATGACCGGCGGCCTCGACCTTCGCCACAAGGCGATGAAGGGCCTGTTCGACCACACGCTGCTGATCGCCCATCTTCTCGGGCGGGACCGGATCTACTCCGTCAGGTTCGGAAACCTTGTCGGGTGAAAAGTCCAAAGGGTGGAATGTGCGCCAGTCGCCTCGCTCTATGATCGGAGCGTTGACCGCCCTCAGATAACGGTTGATAGCACTCAAGAATGCGCGGATGGTGTCGGAATCTCGTTTAGCCCGTCGTCTTCAAGGCAGACAAGCTATGGAGAACAGCAATGACGATCACTATTACCGCCTTTGAACGGTCGCCGGATCGCGGCAGAGGTTTGGCGCGTGACATGCGCGTTCGCTGGGCGCTCGAGGAAGTGGGGCAGCCCTACGAAGTGCGCCTTCTTTCCTTCAAGGCTATGAAGGAAGCCGCACACCTTGCGCTTCAACCGTTCGGGCAGATTCCGAGCTATGAAGAAGGCGATCTCGTCCTATTCGAGTCCGGGGCAATCGTGTTCCATATCGCGCAGCGCCATGCCGGCTTGCTTCCGGTCGACACGAACGCTCGGGCGCGCGCAATCACCTGGATGTTTGCCGCGGTCACTACCATGGAGCAGCCGATCGTCGACCGCGAAGCAGCCAGATTTTTGGAAGGCGATAAGCCCTGGTATCAGGAGCGCCTGTCCATGGTCGACGAACGTATTCGCAAGCGACTGAACGAACTCTCTACCCAACTTGGGGATGCCGACTGGCTCGACAGCGAGTTCAGCGCGGGCGACCTGCAGATGGTGTCGGTGCTGCTCCGGTTGAAAGGATCAGGCATGCTGGACGAGTATCCGAACCTTGCAGCCTATGTCACCCGCGGCGAAGCGCGGGCTGCATACAAACGTGCGTTCGACGCTCAACTGGCGGTTTTCAACGCCGCATCGACCGGCTGACAAAGGTTCGCTCCAAGCTCGAAGCCGTCTCCAGCGTCTTCCGCTGAGCTTATGGGTTCAGTCCTAATCGCCGAAGTAATAGAGAGGCTGGCGCGTCAGTTCGCCGCGACCGATGTGGCCGTAGACGTCCTTTCCCAGGATCCAGAAGGAAATCGTTTGGGTTTCCATGCAGAAGATGTAATCACCGGAAATCCAGTGTTCTGCCTTGTTGCCGGAAATGGCATAGAGATAGTCGCCAATCTCATACATGACGGCCCGGTGCGAGCTGTGGTCGTATAAGTAGCGCTCTGCCATCTATTCTCCTGATTCCATTTCAGGAAGAATCCCATGGCTGCGAATGTATTGTCAAACAATACTGATGATATAGGCCGATCAACCCAATTTTGTTTCGGCAAAGGCGGTTTCATGCGGCCTTTACTGTGCTTACGAGGCCGATGTTAGGTCGTCGAGATGTTAAAGCTAGGCGATCACGAAGCACAGCATTTCGGCCGTGAACTTCGAGACAGATCCCTGAATCCCGCAGTCGATCATCGTGCAGTACGCTCGGTATGATGTCGCAAAGGCAATCAGCAACGTCTCCACGGTCGGCGGCCGATCTGCGTCCCGGTTGTCGTGAACAGTGCCGAATTCCTGTATGTTTATCGGACCGCCTCAGGTCATATGCGATCTGAGAAAAGGGGCCAAAAATGTCCACTCAAGCGCTACTAATCGTGCATGCCGATGTTCCGAATGAAGCGGATCGTGCCTCCTTCGATCGATGGTACGATCGCCATCTGCCAGAGGCATTGCGCGCGTTCGGGGCACTCCGGGCCTGGCGCGCCTGGAGCCGAACCGATCCTTCGAAGCACACTGCCTTCTATGAGTTCTCTAGCTTAGAAGCGGCGAACGTCGCTATTCAATCGTCGGGCAACGAATTTGATGGCAAATGGGGCGGGCGCGCGACACGCACCCGAGACATTGTCGAGGTTGCCCAGCGGCTACCGGACTAAGACTGAGATACTGTCAAAAGCTTCGCGTGCGTCTGCTTTGGCCCGGTAGAGGAGACCTCAATTGCACCCCTGCAACTGCTGCTGATAGGTCACCGCCATATTGCTGAATCGTTGCGCCGTCTTCTGCAGTTGCCCATTCGAGCGCCAGTCGCCGCGCATGTAGCCCTTCGGGCCGGAATAATAGGCGAGGTAGAGGTTGTAGGCATCGTTAAGCGGGATGCCGGTCGTTTGACTGTTTTGCGAATGGTACCAGCCGATGAAGTCGATCGCATCGGCGAAGTTGGTGCGGCGGGCAGCGAAGCTCCCGGTCGCCGATTGATAGTGATCCCAGGTGCCGTCGAGCGCTTGCGAATAGCCGTAGGCCGTCGATGGCCGCGTCCAGGGAATGAAGCCGAACAGCTTGGTGCGCGGCGGCCGCGCATAGGGCTGGAAGCCGGACTCGGTGTACATCGTCGCCATCAGGATCGGAACCGGAACCCCGTATTTACGCTCCGTCTTTTCCGCCGCGCGCTGCCAGCTCGTGAACATTCCGTCGCGCTGGTCGAAGACAGCGCAGATGTTTCGGGTTTGTTTGGGAGCCGTTGCACAACCGGCAGCAAGTGCCAGAAGCACGAGGACGGGGAGGGTACGGATACGCATTACAGAAAACCTCTCATTCCGAGAGATTACTAACTCGTAAATATTAACGAGCGGTTTTTAGTCGATTGGGAGTTGCCACGGGTGAAAGGGTGACCACGATTCGCCATGCCAGCGAGAGGCATTTGGCGCGGTCACCGGGCCGAGAGGTGCCGGAACAACGCAAGGGGCTGAACGCTCCCCTTGCGCGCGACCCCAACGTATCTATTGTCGAGAAATGCCGGGGCGGTTGGGAGTGTCTGATGTCGGCAGTGCCTTTTTCGAAGATTTCCTCGCCACTCAATGCGCTGCTTGCCGCGACCGGACTGCTGATGGTGGCTTTGCTTACGACACCGGATCTGACCCCGCAGGCGAGATTCGCCTGCCAGCTTGTGCTTGTCGCGATCTGGGTGGCCTACGTCTTCCAATTGGCCGGCACCTTGCTGTCCCGGCGACACCGCCTGCCGGGCGGAACACCACCTCTGCTGATCGACGTAATTGCGGTCCTGCTTCCCCTGGCCGCATTCCTGTTCGTCGGATCTCGCGATCGGAGCTTGTACTGCGCCATCTGGCTTCTCAAGCCGCTGCGGGACTCGAGCTTCTTCAGGTTGATGGCAAAGGTGGTTGTCAAAGAATACCGCAACCTCCTCGGCGTGACGTCGGTTTTCGCCAGTGTTCTCTTCGGCGCGTCGGTGGCCGGTTATGTCATTGAGCGGGATATCCAGCCGGACAAGTTCGGCAGCATTCCGCAGGCGATGTGGTGGGCGGTCGTGACCCTGTCGACGACCGGCTACGGCGACGAGATCCCCCAAAGCCTGGCTGGGCGGGTGCTCGCCGGGTTGGTGATGATGAGCGGCATCGGCATTTTCGCACTTTGGGCCGGTATCCTCGCCACGGGCTTCTACGAGGAGGTTCGCCGTCGGGATTTCGTGCGCAACTGGCAACTCGTCGCCGCCGTGCCTCTGTTTCAGAGTCTTGGCTCGGCAGCTCTGATCGAGATCGTCCGCGCGCTGCGGCCGCGCACGGTGCCCGCTGGCGCCGTGATTTGCCGCAAGGGCGATGTCGGCGATCAGATGTTCTTTATCGTCGAAGGGCGGGTCAGCGTTGCGACGCCCGATCATCCGGTCGAACTCGGTACTGGAAGCTTTTTCGGCGAGATGGCACTGATCAGTGGAGAGCCACGCTCGGCGACCGTCAGTGCGGCCACCGAGGTCTCTCTCCTGTCGCTCTCCGCCGTTGATTTCCAGATGCTCTCGAGCAGCAGTCCGGAGATCGCCGAGACGATCCGCAAGACGGCATTTGAGCGACGGGGCGGCTTGCCGAAGGAATGATTTAAAGCCACGGTATCGCATGACCGCAGCCACCGGCTTCATGCCCTGACCGGCTTGTAGCGCAGGATGACCGCGCCGCTCTTTGTTGTCGCACTGTCGAGCAGTGTCATGGGGATCTGCTGGCTGGCCGGTTTGAAGAGCGGGTTGCCGCCGCCGAGAATGACCGGCACCAGGCAGATGCGGACCTCGTCCACCAGTCCTTGCTGCAGCAGTGAATCTGCGAGTTCGGCGCTGCCGAAAATGAAGATCGTCTTGCCGGCCTCGATCTTCAATTTCTTCAGTTCCGGGACCGGATCGCTGACAACGCGCGTATTATTCCAGTCGGCCGTCGTCATCGACCGCGACACGGCGATCTTGGCAATGCCGTTCATATAGGCCTTGATCTTCTCTTCTCCCTCCGCCGCCGGCCAATAAGCCGCCATGCCTTCGTATGTCTTCCGGCCGAAGACCAGCAGATCGCCTTCCTCGCCGAATTGCTCGGCATAACGCTCGAGCTCGGGACCCCAAGCCAGATTGTGGAACTCGATATCCCACGGCTTCGTGCCTTCGAAGTAACCGTCGAGTGTCATCAGATTCCAAACGACAAGCTTTCTCATTTCGTCCTCCTTCCAACTGATTGCAATTTGCAACTGGTTGAAAGTTAGATTGACTGATGGCAAAATGCAAGCAGTTTTTGGAGATACTCATGGACGATGCTCACCGCTCCGGCTGCCCGATCAACCTGACGCTGGAAGTGCTCGGCGATCGCTGGAGCCTGATCGTCATCCGCGACATCATGTTCGGCAACCGGCGCCATTTCCGTGAGTTGCTGCAGAATTCGCAGGAACGAATCGCCTCGAACATTCTGGCCGATCGCCTGCGTCGCCTCGTCGACAGAGGGCTGCTCACAAGAGAGGACGATCCAAGCCACAAGCAGAAGGCCATCTACAGCCTGACGGAGATGGCGATCCAGCTGGTCCCGATCTTCGCCCATATGGGTGCCTGGGGCAGAAGACACCTTCCGGTGTCCGAGGAGCTCTCCATTCGCGCCGAGCTTTTGGAGACCGGGGGCGCGGAGCTTTGGGAGGGCTTCATGGACGAGTTGCGCGCCAAGCACCTCGGCAAGACGCTGCCTGCCGGAACGCCATCGGTGCTCGGGCGACTGACGGAAGCCTATCTCGATGTGGTTGCGCGCAAGACGAAATCCGCCTGATCAGTCCTTGCGGAACACCACGCTGGCGCCCCAGCCGGTAATCAGCGCCAGGAAGACGGAGAGCAGGCCATAGGCGATCGGCTGCGCGTGCGCCGCGTCCGTGATCATCTGCTCGATCCCGGTCTTGATGACGCGCAGCGGAACCGACTTCTCGGTGACGAAGTTGCCGCTCTTGAAGAGGTAGGCGCGGACGGTGTGCACGCCATTCGGAATATTTGCCGGGAGTCGCAGACTCGCCTTGAAAAGGCTGGAACTGACGAAGCGCACGCCGCTCGGGTCGCGATCGTAGAGACCGCCATTCTCCTGCAGCCGGCGAAAGGCCTGCCGGAACTCGCCAAGATTGCTGGCATTGCCGACGAAGCCGACCGGGGTCAGCGGAATGTGGTCGATCCCGATCCCCATATCCGTCAGGTCAAGCGGCGTGGTGATGTCGTCGAGCATGCGGGAGCTCGACATCGAATAGGAATGCGGCACCGCCTCGAAGGTCATCGAGCGGGTGTTGACCCAGATGCCGAAGACGCGCTCCTTGCGGCGTACCGTGGCGTTCTCCCGCGGCCCCTCGAGAACGACAACGACATCGTACTGGCCGATTGCCAACAGCAGACTGTCGGTGTTGGTCACCGCGCCGAAGATCGTGAGGTCCGCGCCGCGAAAATCCGAGGTGATGGCGATTTCACTGGTCGACGTGCCAATCTCAAGGCCCTCGGCCGTCGTTTGCGTTGCCTGCCCAGGGAGGAGCATTTGCGCCTCCGCGACAGCCGGCAGCATGATGACGCAAAGCAGCAGGGCGGTGAGAACGCGGCGCATCAGTTCCCCCCCATGACCACGGAGTAGACATCCGCCGGGGTGACAATTAGCGCAACGGCAAGGCGAAGGCCGACGGCGAGGACGAGAAGCCCAAGCAGCGCGCGAAGCTGTTCGCCGCGCAGCTTCTGTCCGACGCGGACGCCGTATTGCGCGCCGATGACGCCGGCAATCATCAGGATGAAAGCGAGCACGATATCGACCGAGAAGTTGGTCGCCGCCTGCACGACCGTCGTATAGGCGGTCACGAAAATGATCTGGAACAGCGATGTGCCGACAACCACGTTGGTCGGGATGCGCAGCAGATAGATCATCGCCGGCACCATGATGAAGCCGCCGCCGACGCCCATGACCGACGTCAGCACGCCGATGCCGAAGCCGAGCGCGATTACCGGGATAACGCTGAGGAAGATCTTCGACTTCTTGAACCGCATCTTGAGCGGTAGCTTGTGCACCCAATGGTGATGACCGGGGCGTCGCGGCGTTGGTGGCACGTTCTTCGCCGCGCGGCGCATGGCATTGACGCTCTCGAGCAGCATCAGGCCGCCGACGGTGCCGAGGAAGATAACGTAGAGCAGCGAGATGATGAGATCCAGCTGGCCGATCTGTCGCAGCAGCGAGAAGATCCAGATGCCGACCGTGGCGCCGGTCAGACCGCCGATCAGCAGCACGGTTCCAAGCTTCAGGTCGAGCGATCCGCGACGAAAATGCGTGATCGCACCCGAGATCGACGAGGCGACGACCTGGTTGGCGCCAGTGGCGACGGCGACGACCGGGGGGATGTTGTAGAAGATCAGCAGCGGTGTGATCAGGAAGCCACCGCCGACACCAAACATTCCGGACAGAAAGCCGACGGCTGCTCCCATGCCGAGAATGATGAAGATGTTCACCGACAATTCTGCGATAGGCAGATAGATTGTCACAGCAGACCCCAATCTATGAACTGCCCCCACAGGCAGGCGTCTTACATCCCGTTCGAATGGCACATCATACGGTGAAATCGTTGCCAGAGGCTTTCGATAAGCGACATGCAATCCGCTCGATAGCGTGATGCTCTCGAATAATCAGGCTTTTTTTGGGTTTTATGACAAGCCTTTAGGAGGAGGTCTCGGCAGAGCATCCGATCGCGGCAATCCGATCGCCGGTTGAATGCAAGGCGCCTGCCGACTAGGGTCCGAGCGTCATTGTCCGGGGGATTCGCGTGAAGGCAGGATTGGTTCGTTGGTTGCTGGTGGCCTGCGTCGTGCAGCCGTTTGCGGCGAGGGCGGAATGGCAACCGATCGAAGAGGTGCGGACTTATGCGGTGACGGGGAGTTCCGGCGCGGCGCTGTACGATTCCATCGGCGAAAACGGCCCGGACCTTGGCGGCAGCCGCGTCGTGGCGCACACAACCTTCAAGCTGACCTGGACCAGAAAATACGAGCGTCGCGGCAACGCCTGCGTGATTGCGGTGGCGCGGCCGAAGCTGATCATCACTTACACGCTGCCGAAGCCAGCCGGAAAGCTGCCCGCTTCGACGGCGGCAAGCTGGGCGACGTTCATCGCCGGCATCGAAACGCATGAGCGGGTGCACGGCGACTACATCGAGCAGATGGTCCGCGAGATCGAAGCGATGAGCCTCGGCTTTTCCGCCGACAATGATCCGGACTGCCGCAAGATCCGGGTCGAGTTGACCAAGCGGCTTGGCGAACTCTCGGCGCGGCAGCGACAGCAGGGCCGGGATTTCGACAAGGCCGAGATGAGCGAGGGCGGCAACATCCGCCGCCTCGTCCTGCAGTTGGTGAACGGCCCCTGAGGGGCCGCTCGAAGCTTTGCCGGATCAGCCCAAGGCGGCAGCGGCAACCGGAGCGAGGTGCGGCCAGACCTCCAGCGCGCCGCGATAGATCATGTTCAGCGCCACGTAGATGATGATGGCAAGGCCGAGATAGGCGATCCAGTGGTAGCGGTTGAGCAGGCGCGCGATGAAGTTCGCAGCGATACCCATCATGGCGATCGACAGGATCAGGCCGATGACGAGGACCGTCGGATGTTCGCGGGCGGCACCTGCGACGGCAAGCACGTTGTCGAGTGACATGGACACGTCGGCGATGACGATCTGGCTGGCGGCCTGGAAGAAGGTCTTCCTCGGCGCCGCCGCCCCTTCAGGGCCCTCGGCTTCCCCTCCGCTGCCGTTGCGCAGATCGCGCCACATCTTCCAGCAGACCCAGAGCAGCAGGATGCCACCCGCGAGCAGCAGGCCGATGATCTCGAGGAGCTGAACGGTGACGCTGGCAAGCGCGATGCGCAGCACGGTGGCGGCAAGAATACCGACGAGGATCGCCTTCTTGCGTTGGTCGGCCGGTAGCCCGGCGGCGGCAAGACCGATCACCACGGCGTTGTCCCCGGCAAGCACCAGGTCGATGAGAACGACCTGCAACAGCGCCGCCAAGCCGGCAGAAGTGAAAATTTCCATGTATGACAATCCCCGACTTTTCGAAACGCACCGCCGGCGCGTCGTTAACGCATAGATGATCGTTGATCGGCTGATCAAGTGGCGCTGGCGTATTGTGGAAAAGTTCTGCCGGCCGTTGCAGTTCCGCCGAAACCGACAAACAGCCTTCATTTTCCTCATTTAAGCTTCTTTGCATGGTCGGGGATTGGCCATGACGCGGCGAACGTGCTAGCGAGAGCCGCAAAAAGCCCCGGCCGGCATGATCGAGGGGCGCAGCAACGCTTTCGGACTCCACGCAGACATGATTCGTATCGAGAATATCAGCAAGCAGAACAGCCACCGCATCCTCTTCATAGAGGCATCCGCAGCCCTCAACAAAGGCGAGAAGATCGGCCTCGTCGGTCCGAACGGCGCCGGCAAGACGACGCTCTTTCGCATGATCACGGGACAGGAGCAGCCCGACGAAGGCCAGGTCGCCGCCGAAAAGGGTGTGACCATCGGCTATTTCAATCAGGATGTCGGCGAGATGGAAGGCCGCAGCGCCGTGGCCGAGGTCATGGAAGGCGCCGGTCCCGTCAGCGTCGTCGCGGCCGAGCTGCGTGAGCTCGAAGCGGAAATGATTGACCCCGACAAGCTCGACGAGATGGACCGGATCATCGAGCGCTACGGCGAAGTCCAGGCGCGCTATGAGGAACTGGACGGTTATGCGCTCGAGGGCCGTGCGCGTGAAGTTTTGGCAGGTCTGAGCTTCACGCAGGAAATGATGGACGGCGATGTCGGCGGACTGTCGGGCGGCTGGAAGATGCGTGTCGCGCTCGCGCGCATTCTGCTGATGCGCCCTGATGTCATGCTGCTCGACGAACCGAGCAACCACCTGGATCTCGAGAGCCTGATCTGGCTGGAAGATTTCCTGAAGACCTACGACGGCGCATTGCTGATGACTTCGCACGACCGCGAGTTCATGAACCGCATCGTCGGCAAGATCATCGAGATCGACGCCGGCTCGCTGAACAGCTACTCCGGCGATTACGGCTTCTACGAGCAGCAGCGGGCTCAGAACGAGAAGCAGCAGCAGGCGCAGTTCGAGCGCCAGCAGGCGATGCTTGCCAAGGAGATCAAGTTCATCGAGCGGTTCAAGGCGCGGGCCTCGCACGCTTCGCAGGTGCAGAGCCGTGTCAAGAAGCTCGAGAAGATCGACCGTGTCGAGCCGCCGAAGCGCCGCCAGACCGTTGCCTTCGACTTCCTGCCGGCGCCGCGTTCCGGCGAAGACGTGATCAACCTCAAGAACGTTCACAAGAAGTACGGTAGCCGCACCATCTACGAAGGCCTGGACTTCATGGTCCGCCGCAAGGAGCGCTGGTGCATCATGGGCATCAACGGCGCCGGCAAGTCGACCCTGCTGAAGCTGGTGGCTGGCTCCGCCGAACCCGATGAGGGCAGCGTCGCTCTCGGCGCCAGCGTCAAGATGGGCTATTTCGCGCAGCACGCGATGGATCTGCTCGACGGCGAGCGGACGGTGCTGGAATGGCTGGAGGATTCCTTCCCGCAGGCGGGGCAGGCGCCGCTGCGTGCACTTGCCGGCTGCTTCGGCTTCTCCGGCGACGATGTCGAGAAGAAGTGCCGGGTGTTGTCCGGCGGCGAAAAGGCGCGGCTGGTCATGGCCAAGATGCTGTTCGATCCGCCGAACCTGCTCGTCCTCGACGAGCCGACCAACCACCTCGACCTCGATACCAAGGAAATGCTGATCAAAGCGCTGTCGCAATACGAGGGCACCATGCTGTTCGTCTCGCACGACCGGCATTTCCTTGCTGCGCTTTCCAACCGCGTGCTGGAATTGACGCCTGACGGCATCCATCAGTACGGCGGCGGCTACACCGAATATGTCGAGCGCACCGGCTACGAGGCACCCGGCCTGCGGGGCTGACGGCGCCGGGGCACCCGTCGGCCTCCGGGCTCGACACAAAACCGCTATCGTGGCGACCTTCGCACAGGGTTGCCGCGCAGCTGCCTTTTGAACACCAGGCGCCGCTATTTCTGGCATTTCGGCGCTGCCGGCAGGCCGTAGCGGCCGGGAAAGGCGCTGAGCCGCGATCGGAGTTCCGGTTGCAGCCGTGCCGCCTCTGCCAAGCGACGCTCCAGATCGCGGAATTCCGCCGTGTCGTCGGCAGTCGTCTCTGGCATCCTGCCCATCATCCGAAGGATAGCCTGCCGCCGGTCCTCGTTGGCGCGCGTGCAAG
Source organism: Rhizobium sp. BK661 (assembly GCF_024808825.1). Lineage (NCBI taxonomy): Bacteria > Pseudomonadati > Pseudomonadota > Alphaproteobacteria > Hyphomicrobiales > Rhizobiaceae > Rhizobium > Rhizobium sp. BK661. Next base: position 618,888 of record NZ_JANTYT010000001.1, read on the forward strand.
GCGGAAAATAGGGGTGATAACCGGAGCCGTGCTGTATCTGTGCCGCTGTCAGCTTGCCCCGGCAGGCCCGAGCGCGACGGCAGCCGGGGATGACGCAATCCTTCCAGAAACTGCATTCGCCGGCCGCAAGACGGGTGATCACGCAGCCGCCGGGCCGCGCCTTCTCCTCGTCGTGGACCAGTCCACCATCCTCGAAATTCATGGCTTCGACGACGGCGAGCACCTCGACCACGGGCAGGGCGAGAAGTCTTTTCAGGAACAGGCTGCTTCTCATGCGTTTCCTCCACGGCGGCTCCGCCGCCATGTTTCGAGCATCGATCCGGAGAGCCCACGCAAATGCGGAACCTCACTGGTTGGTTTTATGGTGGCTCCGCATTTGCGTGGCCTTCGGCGTTCTTCGGGACTTCCGCTCCCTTCAGATGATCGCCTCGTCTCGCTGCGTCCGGGCATTCTCGCCCGGACTTGCATGGCTGAACCAAACCGGATGCTGGAACATCCGGGGGAGACTTATGACGGCAGCGGGTTTGACCCCGATGCCCGGCTTTCACCTCCCCGCGTTCGGCTGCACGTTACAGCCTGGTACAGGGCGCCGGCTCCCGCCTGCCCGCGAACGTCTCGCGAAACACTCCGGCGACGGAAGCGGGGCGATTGTAGGCATGGAGCCGAAGGGTGGGGAAAATCGGAGCGAATTTTTCTTCCGCGCCGGACCGGATGACCGAGTAGGTGCAACGTATGGATCCGCCACAAGCAGGCTTCCTCGATCTGCAAATTGCCTTTAGGGTTGCGGCGCATAGTCGGAGGTTGCAGTCTTGGCGAAGCGGGCAGAGTATACAGTTTTCCAAGGGCGTGCAGGCGATCATAACGATCTGGCCATTCCCGGCGCAAAGGCCATTGGCGAGGAGTTGGAAAGCCGCACTGGTATCTCGCCTACAGTGATCGGCACCCCGGCATCCGCATTGAATGCCGGCTGGCATGAAGAGCTGGATGCGGCTCTTCCATCGCTGAAGGAAATTCAGTCTCGCTTCGACGATGTATTTGCCGGAGGGGCAGTCTCGATTGCCGCAACCGGCCGGTGCGCCGTTTCTCTGGCGACGCTGCCGGCGGTCGCAAAGCATTTTCCCTCCGCCTGCATCGTGTGGTTCGATGCGCATGGCGATCTCAATCCACCGGAAGCGAGCCCGACTGGATATCTCGGTGGATTGGCGTTGGCAGGGCCTGTCGGGCTTTGGGATTCAGGCCTTGGTGCAGGCTTGAGCCTGGATCAGGTCGTTCTGGTGGGGCAGCGCGACCTCGATCCATTTGAACTTGATCTTATAGCGACGCACAACATTCCGCTCATCAAGCCGGGCGCTGATCTGGCAACTGAGCTTCGGAACGCAATAAGTGGTCGATCCGTCTATGTGCATCTCGACTGCGATGTCTTGGAGCCGGGCATTGTACCGACGGATTATAAGCACGAAGGCGGCCTATCGCTGGATGATCTGCGGATCTGCTGCGAGCTAATTGCAGAGCATGATTTCATAGGGATCGAGATCGCGGAGTTTCAAAGCGCCTGGAAGGCGAACGGTTCTCCCGTGTCCCCGAATGCTCTGCTCGATGCTTTGAAGCCCGTTCTGCGATAGCGATATCCCGAAACACGCTCGCTCGTCAGCGAAATCTCCTCTATGCTTTGTCCCGGCTTCCGGCCGCCGGAGATCTCTATTGACGGATGCAGAGACGATCATCATCGGCGCGGGACCGGCAGGATTAGCCTGCGCTGTGGCGCTGCAGGCGCGTGGGCGCTCGTTTGTCGTGCTTGAGAAAGGCGAGACGCTCGCCGCCGCCTGGCATCATCACTACGACCGCCTTCACCTGCATACCCACAAGAGGCACTCGGCCCTGCCGGGAATGCCGATGCCGCGGCATTTTCCAAGATATCCATCGCGGCTTCAGGTGATCGAGTATCTCGAAACCTATAGCTCGTCGAACGACATCGAGGTGAGATTTGGTGTGCGCGCGACGACGATCCGCAAGGACGAGACGTGGACCGTGGAGAGCTCTGACGGGACCTTGAAGGCGACGAACGTCATCGTCGCGACCGGCCTCGCGAACACGCCGATACGGCCGGTATGGGAAGGGCGGGAGCTGTTTGCGGGCAAACTTCTTCATTCCTCCGAGTTTACCAATGCCGCCGCGCTTGCCGCCAAGCGCGTCCTCGTCGTCGGCTTCGGCAACTCGGCCGGCGAGATCGCGCTGGAATGCGCCGAGGCCGGTCTTGACGTTGCGATGGCGGTGCGCGGCCCGGTCAGCGTCGTGCCGCTCGAACTGTTCGGTGTGACGAGCGCCAGCATCGCCATCGCGCAACGCTTCCTTCCCTATCGCCTGGTCGATGCGATGAATGCGCCGATCCTCAGCCTGCGGTTCGGCGACCTCGGGAAATTCGGGGTGGAGCGGGCAAAGGGCGGCCCGCTGACCGGCATCATCGAAAGGGGCCGTACGCCTCTGATCAATATCGGAACGATCGAGCGGATCCGGTCAGGAGATATCACGGTGTTCCCGGCTATCTCGAACAGCGAGGCGCGGCGCGTCAATTTCGTCGACGGCCGATCCGACATGTTCGATGCGATCGTTCTGGCGACCGGCTACCGATCAGGGCTCGAAGCGCTTCTGCCCGATTTCGCTGAGCGATTTGCCGGCGCTGACGGTCCCGCCCGCGGCGCGCTGCAGCCGGCGAATGACGGTCTCTACTTTTGCGGCTTCACTGCCGTGCCGACCGGTCTTCTCCGGGAGATCGGACTAGAAGCGGAAAAGATCGCGGCCTCTATCGCCGGCAAATAATGCGCTTTACGTCGCTTGAACCAGTATCGACTTTGCGTCGCAACCTGGTGGACCAGCCTTTCAGGTTAACGTCAGACGTGCTGCCTACGGGAAGCGCGGGCTGCAACGGAAAGGCTGATTTGATGAACAGGTACGCATGGTATGCTCTCGCAGCATCCGCCGTAATCGCAATTGCTTCGCCGTCATGGGCGGCAACGACGGTGAAAGTCACAGAAGGCGGCGAGGGCGGCGGGCCGATGACCCTGACGCTCGACCAGACCACGATCAAGGCGGGCGAAACGGTCTTCGCCGTTCATAACGATGCGATGACCGAGGATCACGAGATGGTGCTGGTCAAGCTGAAATCCGCCGACCAGAAGATCCCGGTGGTTGCTTCACGGCATCGTGTCGACGAAAAGCAGCTCAAAAGCATCGGCGAAGTCTCGGACCTCAAGCCGGGAGCGGACGGGCAGTTGAAAGCAAAACTTGCCCCGGGTGCCTATCTGTTGCTGTGCAATATCAAAGGGCACTACGAGGCGGGCATGCAGGCCGGCCTGACGGTCACGAAATAGCCGTTATCCGAGATGGAAGGCCAGCCGAAGGCGACGGCTGGCTTTTGCTTGAGATTGTCCGGTGGCGGCTTATGCCGCCGCCTTCTCCTTTGCATAGGGATCAAACCGGCCGTAGAAGGTCTCTCCCTTCGCGGCCATGTCCTTCAGTAGCGCCGTCGGCTTGAAGTGTGCGCCGTAGGTTGCCGAGAGTTTCTCGCAGAGGTCCACAAAGGTCTTCACGCCCATGCCGTCGATGTAGGAGAGCACGCCGCCGGTGTAGGGAGCGAAGCCGAAGCCGAGGATGGAGCCGACATCAGCCTCGCGCGGATCGGTGACGATGCCTTCTTCGATGGTGCGGGCTGCCTCCAGCGCGATGGTGACGAGGAAGCGCTGCTTCAGCACTTCGACGTCGATGTCGTCGGCCTTCTTCTGCGGGTAGAAGGTCTTCAGCTCCGGCCAGAGCGACTTCTTGGCCGGTTTCGCCGGATAGTCGTAGAAGCCCTTGCCGTTCTTGCGGCCGCGGCGGTCGAGTTCGTCGACCATCTTGTTGATCAGCGCCATATGCTTGGGATTGACGGCGGCCTCGCCGAGATCAGCGACGGTGGCCTTCAGGATCTTCTGGCTGAGATCGATCGCCACTTCGTCGTTCAGCGACAGCGGACCGACGGGCATGCCGGCCATCTTGGCGGCATTCTCGATCATCGCGGGCGGAACGCCCTCGATCAGCATGTCGTAGGCTTCGTGGATGTAGCGGAAGACGCAGCGATTGACGAAGAAGCCGCGCGTGTCGTTGACGACAATAGGCGTCTTCTTGATCGCGGCGACATAGTCGAGTGCCACGGCGAGCGCCTTGTCGCCGGTCTCCTTGCCTGTTATGACCTCCGTCAGCATCATCTTCTCGACCGGCGAGAAGAAGTGCACGCCGACGAAATCGGCGGGCCGCTTGGAGTTCCCGGCAAGGCCGGTGATCGGCAGGGTCGAGGTGTTGGAGGCGAAGATGGCGCCCTCGGGCAACACGGCTTCAACCGCCTCGATCACGGCCTTCTTGACCTCACGGTCTTCGAACACCGCTTCGATGACGAGATCGGCATCCTTGAGGTCGCCATAGTCGGCGGACGGGACGATGCGCGACAGCAGCGCCACACCCTCGTCTTGCGTAAGGCGTCCCTTACCGATCGAGTCCTTCACCAGGCCTTCGCCGACGCTCTTGCCCTTGGTCGCCGCTTCGATGTCGCGGTCGATGAGGGTGACGGGGATGCCGGCGGCGGCGGTCACATAGGCGATCGAGGCTCCCATGAAACCGGCGCCGACGACACCCACTTTCTTCAACACCGTTTTCGGGATCCCGGCGGGGCGGCGGGCCCCTTTGCCGAGCTCCTGCATGGAGATGAAGAGCGAACGGATCATCGAGAAGGCTTCGCTGGTCTGCAGAATCTCGGTGAAGTAGCGCTGTTCGATCTTGAGGCCGGTGTCGAACGGCACCTGCAGGCCTTCATAGACGCATTTGAGGATGGCGAGTGCTGCCGGGTAGTTGCCTGCCGTTTCGCGGCGCAGGATCGCGGGTGCGGCCGGCCAGAGCTGCGCTGCCGCAGGCGTCCAGATGCCGCCGCCGGGCGCCTTGAAGCCCTTCTCGTCCCAGGGGGCGACAGGCTTGAGGCCGTCCTTGATCATCTGCTTGGCTGCCGGGATCAGCTGATCCGGCTCGACCACCTGATGCAGGAGGTTCATCGCCTTGGCGCGCGCCGCCGTCAGCGACTGGCCCGTCGTCATCATCTGCAGGGCCGACTGAGCGTCGGCAAGCCTCGAGATGCGCTGCGTGCCGCCGGCACCCGGGAAGATGCCGACCTTGACCTCGGGCAGCGCGATCTTCACGGACTTGGCATTCGAGGCGACGCGGCCGTGGCAGGCGAGCGACATTTCGAAGGCGCCGCCCATGCAGGTGCCGTTGATCGCCGAGACCCAGGGCTTGCCCGAGGTTTCGATCTTGCGGAACAGGCCGGTCATGCGACCGACGAGATCGAACAGCTTCTGCGCGGCGCCATCGGGGTTGGTTGCCTTCTCATGCTGGTAGAGCGAGAACATCGACTTGATCATCGACAGGTCCGCGCCACCGGAGAAGCTCGACTTACCTGAGGTGATGACCGCGCCCTTGGTGGCGCTATCGGCAACCACGGCATCGACAATGGCGTCGAGCTCATCCATCACCTCTTCGGTGAAGACGTTCATGGATTTGCCGGGCATGTCCCAGGTGACAAGGGCGATGCCGTCCGCGTCGGTTTCGACGGTGAAGTTCTTGTAGGTGGTCATTGTGGGATTCCTCTTCCCTGAATTTCCCAAACTGTCAGAAGGCGCCTAGAAGGTAGCAAAGGGTGGCGATCAGACCGATCGGTACGGCCAACGCGATCCAACCGGCGACCCGGCTTCGTGCGGCATCCCGCTTCGACAAGATCGGTGGTCCTTTGCGGGCAGCCTGCGCCATGTCCTTCTCAAGATTGTGCTGTGCGAACTGCCGTTCGATCTCGTTACGTTCATTTTCGTAGACGTCACGGTCGATCGGCATCTCACGCTCCCTCAGACGCGTTCGATGATGGTCGCCGTGCCCATGCCGGCGCCGATGCAGAGCGTGACAAGCGCGGTGTTGAGATCGCGCCGCTCCAGCTCGTCCAGCACCGTGCCGAGGATCATCGCACCGGTGGCGCCGAGCGGGTGGCCCATGGCGATCGCGCCGCCGTTGACGTTGATCTGGTCATGCGGGACCTCGAAGGCCTGCATGAAGCGCAGCACGACGGCGGCGAAGGCTTCGTTGAGCTCGAAGAGATCGATGTCGGCAAGCGTCATGCCCGTGCGCTTCAGAAGCTTTTCGGTGACGTCGACGGGGCCGGTCAGCATCAGTGCCGGGTCGGAGCCGATATTGGCGAAGGCCTTGATGCGGCCGCGGGGCTTGATACCCATGCTCTCGCCGCCGGCCTTGGAGCCGAGCAGCACGGCGGCCGCGCCATCGACGATGCCCGAGGAGTTGCCGGCGTGGTGGACGTAGTTGAGGCGCTCGACCTCCGGATGCGCCTGGATTGCAACGGCCTCGAAGCCGCCCATCTCGCCCGGCATCTGGAAGGAGGGGTTCAGCGCTGCCAGCGCCTGCATGTCGGTGCCCGGGCGCATGTGCTCGTCATGGGCAAGGATAACAAGGCCGTTCTGGTCCTTGACTGGGATGACGGAGTTCTTGAAGTAACCCTTCTCCCAGGCATTCGCAGCGCGCTTCTGACTCTCGACCGCATAGGCATCGACGTCGTCGCGCGAGAAGCCATACTTGGTGGCGATCAGGTCAGCGGAGACGCCCTGCGGCATGAAATAAGCCGGGAAGTTCACCGACGGATCCATGAACCAGGCGCCGCCGGACATGCCGAGACCGACGCGCGACATCGACTCGACGCCGCCTGCGATGACGATGTCGTCGGCGCCCTGGGCGATCTTCGCCGCGCCGAAATTCACCGCGTCGAGACCGGAGGCGCAGAAGCGGGAAATCTGCATGCCGGGTGCCTTGGTGGAATAGCCTGCCTCGAAGGCCGCCCCGCGCGGGATCACCGCGCCGGCTTCCATGACAGGATCGACGCAGCCCATGACGATGTCGTCGACAGTGGCCGTATCAAGCCCGTTGCGGTCGCGGATAGCCTCTAGCGTCTTTGCGGCAAGGCGCACCGACGGTACCTCGTGCAGCGAGCCGTCCTTCTTGCCGCGACCGCGTGGCGTGCGCACGTGGTCGTAAATGAAAACCTCGGTCATTCCTCTATCTCCCTATCGGCGCGAGCGCCGTTGAACTCAAAAGGCCTCGGCGGCCAAGGTCATCATCGTTTCCGCACCGGTTTCGATCCGGGCCTTGCGCAGCGCCGTTTCCGGCATGATCCGCTCCATGAAGAAGCGCGCGGTGATCAGCTTGTTGCGAAGGAATGCCTCGCGATCCGCGTCTCCCGTAGCAAGGCCGTCCTCGGCAGCCTTCGCCATCTTCGCCCACATGTAGCCGAGCACGACGAGGCCGAAGAGGTGCATGTAGTCGGTCGAGCCGGCGCCGGCATTGTCTGGCTTGGCCATGGCGTGCTGCATGAACCACATGGTCGCCGCCTGCACGTCGTTCAACCCCTTCTTCAGGTTCTTGGTGAAGAAGGTCATCTGTTCGTCGTTACGGTTCTCCTCGCAGAAATCGCCGATTTCCTTGAACAGTGCCATGACGGCGCGGCCGCCGTTCTGGCCGAGCTTGCGGCCGACGAGATCGAGCGCCTGAATGCCGTTGGCGCCTTCATAGATCATGGCGATGCGCGCATCGCGCACATACTGGCTCATGCCGTGCTCTTCGATATAGCCGTGGCCGCCGAAGACCTGCTGGGCCATAACGGCGTGGTCGAAGCCCTTGTCGGTCAGGACACCCTTGAGGATCGGGGTGACGAAGCCGAGAATGTCGTCGGCGGTCTGGCGTTCCTTCTCGTCCGCCGAGCGGTGGGCGATGTCGGATTTCAGCGCCGTCCAGAGCAGGAAGGCGCGGCCGGCCTCGTTGAAGGCACGGATCGTCATCAGCGAGCGGCGGATATCCGGATGCACGATGATCGGGTCGGCCTTCTTCTCCGGCGCCTTCGGGCCGGAGAGCGAGCGGCCCTGGATGCGCTCGCGGGCGTAGTTGACGGCGTTCTGGTAGGCGATTTCCGAGATTGCCAGTCCCTGCAGGCCGACGCTGAGACGCGCCTCGTTCATCATCACGAACATGGCGCTGAGGCCCTTGTTCTCGGCGCCGATGAGGAAGCCGGTGGCCTCGTCATAGTTCATGACGCAGGTTGCATTGCCGTGAATGCCCATCTTGTGTTCGATCGCGCCGCAGGAGACCTGGTTGCGCTTGCCAACCGTGCCATCTGCCGTGACGAGATATTTCGGCACTATGAACAGCGAAATGCCCTTGGTGCCCTCGGGGGCGCCCTCGATGCGCGCCAGCACCAGATGGACGATATTGTCCGTCATGTCGTGCTCGCCGGCGGAAATGAAGATCTTCTGGCCTGATAGTCTGTAGCTGCCGTCTGCCTGCGGCACCGCCTTTGTACGCAGCAGGCCGAGATCGGTGCCGCAATGCGGCTCGGTGAGGTTCATGGTGCCCGACCATTCGCCGGAGACCATCTTCGGCAGATAGGTGTGCTTCTGCTCGTCCGAGCCATGGACGAGGATCGCCGCGATTGCACCCTGGGTCAGCCCGGGATACATCATCAGCGACATGTTGGCAGCGGACGTATATTCGCCGACAGCCGCATGCAGTGCGTAGGGGAGGCCCTGTCCGCCGAATTCCTCGGGAACGGCAAGCCCGATCCACCCGCCCTGGCAATAGGCGTCGTAGCCGCCCTTGAAACCATCGGGAACGGAGACCGATCCGTCTTCGTGGCGCACGCAACCTTGCTGATCACCTGAATAGTTGAGCGGAAATAGCGCTTCCTCCGCAACTTTCGCAGCCTCGCCGAGGATCGCCTCGATCATGTCAGGCGTGGCGTCGGCAAACCCCGGAAGATTGTTGTAGCGTTCCAGGCCGAGCACGTCATTCAGCACGAAGAGCGTGTCGTTAACCGGGGCCTTGTAGACTGGCATCGTTCGAATTCCTCCAATTCGGCACGCCGGATGACACCGGCATTCGAGAGTCTCTTACAAAATATTGACGTTTGCGTAAACGTCAAATTTTGCGCGGACTCGAATTTCTGATGACGATTGTGTGTGCGCTGTCGGGAAGGGCGGGCCAAGAACGTCCTAGGGCTGTCGAACCCATCATCGGAGCAGCAACGAGGAGGACAATCCATGCTCAAGGTCAGTTCGAACCTCTGGTTTGAGAAGGACGTCCGGGAGGCCGTCGAATTTTATGTGGCGACCATCCCGAATTCGTCCATGGGGCGCACGACCATCCTGCCGGCCGAAACGCCGAGCGGCCCTCCGGGCAGCGTCATCATCATCGAGTTCAAGCTCGGGCATCAGGATTTCGTGGCGATGCAGGCCGGCCCGCTCGATGCGTTCAACCACGCCTTCTCGGTCTCGGTACAGTGCGAGACACAACAGGAGATCGACAGGATTTGGCGCGCCTTCCTGGAGAACGGCGGCGTCGAAGAACAGTGCGGCTGGCTAAGGGATCGCTGGGGCTTGTGCTGGCAGATCGTTCCGCGTGTTCTGTCGGAGATGGTCGCAGATCCCGACCGCGAACGCGCCAAGCGCGTCACCGAGGTCATGCTCGGAATGGTCAAGCTCGATATCGCGAAGCTCGAGGCAGCGTATCGCTAGTCGCCCGGCTCGCGACTCCCTCCCGCAACGGCTCGCAGTCGCTGCGGGAGAACTGTTAGAGCGGCATACTATAAGGGTGCTATCTTTCGCGGGTGGCTGTGTATACAAGAAGGCGCCCACCGATAATGCGGATGCCTGATGACTTCCACCGCTGCCTTCTACCGTTCCAGTTTGATCATGCTCGCCGTCGGGGTGCTGATCCTGCTTGGCATTGTTGGCTCGTCGATCTGGCTGGTGCGTGCCAACAACAATTACTCCGAGGAGACGGCCTCGCTTCGTCGCGTGCGGAGTTCGATCGTTGGCCTTCTGACAACGGTGCAGGACGCGGAAACCGGCCAGCGAGGCTTTCTGCTGTCGAGCGACCTCAGCTATCTCGAGCCATACGACAAGGCGCTGCAGGCGTTGCCTGAACGCCGCAAGGCTCTGGTCGACAACGTCTCGCCGCTGCCAAACTACGCCCTGCAACTCGATGCACTGAGCACGGCCATAGACGGCAAGCTGCAGGAGCTTTCGACCACGGTTGCGCTTGCCAAGGAAGGCAAGCTCCCCGAGGCCGTGGCTATCGTTCGCGATGACGCCGGCCGCGAATACATGGATAAGGTGCGCACGATCCTCGGCGATTTCCTCGAGCAGACCGACGACCGCCTGCGCGTCCTCGTGCAGGCGCAGCTCTCGGCCGCCGGCAATCTGCAATGGGTGACGATCGGCGGTGCGATCGCGATCCTGATCGTGCTCGGCGGCGCGATCATGATCATCGTGCAGCATGTGCGCGATCTGCAGGCGGCAACCGACGAGGTCGAACTTCTCAACGTTGGGCTGGAGACACGTGTGCGCGAGCGCACGGAGGAGGTCATCCGCGCCAACCAGGAAATCCAGCGTTTCGCCTACATCGTCACCCACGATCTGCGCGCGCCGCTCGTCAACATCATGGGCTTCCTCAGCGAGCTCGACACGGCGATGAAGTCGGTCACGGCTTACATTCTTGCAGACGACAAGTCGCCGACTGCGGAGGAAATTCGCGAAGCCCGGCAGGCGGTCGAGGAGGACCTGCCTGAAGCTCTCGGTTTCATCCGCTCGTCGACGCGCAAGATGGACTCGCTGATCAACGCGATCCTGAAGATTTCGCGTGACGGTCGCAGGAAGCTTCAACCGGAGCGTATTGACCTCAAATCCCTGCTGGAAACGGCGGCCGCAAACGTTCAACACCAGCTGTCCGAATCCGACGGAGCGGTGGACATCCGCGTCCGCGCGGGCGCGGTCATCACCGATCGTTTTTCGCTTGAACAGATTTTCGGCAATCTTTTCGACAATGCTGTGAAGTACCAGATGCAAGGTCGGCCGCTGGCGCTTGAGATCGACGCCCGTCCGGATGGTCCGGGCCGCGTGCGGATCGATTTCAAGGACAATGGACGCGGCATCGGGCCTCAGGACCTCGAACGGGTGTTCGAGCTGTTTCGTCGGGCGGGAGAGCAGGATCAGCGCGGCGAAGGCATTGGCCTTGCGCATGTGCGCTCGTTAATACGAAATTTGGGCGGAGACATTACGGTCGAATCCGAACTCGGCCAGGGCAGCACCTTCATTCTGACGCTGCCGTCCGACCTCACGAAAATCGTCCGGAGCATGGAATCATGAAAGCCACGGGTCAGGAAGTAACGATCGTCATGATCGAGGATGACGAGGGCCACGCCCGTCTCATCGAAAAGAACGTGCGCCGCGCCGGCGTGCACAACGAGATCGTGCCCTTCACCCTCGGCAAAAGCGCGCTCGACTACATCCTCGGGCCGAGCCGCGATGGCGTGGTCAGCAAGGATCGTTATCTGCTCGTGTTGCTCGATCTCAACCTGCCCGACATGTCGGGCCTCGACATTCTCGAGCAGATCAAGAGCAACGAATACACCCGCCGCCTTCCCGTCGTCGTGTTGACGACCACGGACGACGAGCGGGAAATCCAGAAGTGCTACGATCTCGGCGCAAACGTCTACATCACCAAGCCAGTCGACTATGACGGTTTCGCCACCGCGATCCGCAATCTCGGCCTGTTCTTCTCCGTCATCCAGATCCCCTAACGAGTAGCCAATATCTGTGCGCATTCTTTACATCGACGATGATCCGGCTCTAGCCCGTCTTGCCACACGGGTCCTTGCGCGCAGTGATTTCGAAGTCATTCATGCCCCGTCGATCACCACCGGGCTCGAACTGTTCGAAGCCGAGGAATTCGAGGCGGTCGTTCTCGATCACTATTTCGAGAACCAGACGGGCCTGCATTTCCTCGAGGCAATCGCCGAAACCCATCGGCGAACGCCGGTTCTTTATGTGACAGGGTCGAGCGACGCCGACGTGGCGATCAAGGCGCTGAAGGGTGGCGCTGCGGACTACGTCGTCAAGACCGCGACGGACGACTTCTTCCCGCTTCTCGTCAGCGCGCTCGAGCAGGCGCTGGAAAATGCACGCCTGCGCAGCGAGAAGGAAGAGGCGGATCGGCAGCTCGTCGTCGCCAAGGAGCGCGCGGAACTGCTGCTCGCCGAAATGAATCATCGTATCGCCAACAGCCTGTCGCTTGTTTCAGCGATGATCCGCATGCAGATGCAGATTGCTCGCAGCGATGAAACGAAGACGGCGCTTGACGAGACGCAGAACCGGATCACGGCGATCGCCGGCGTCCACCGCAGTCTCTACACGTCAAGTGACGTCGGCGAAGTGCAGCTCGACGTCTATCTGCGGCCGCTGCTGGCAGAGTTGCACGGCACAAGCAGTTTTTCGCGCGGCATAGCGGTCCAATCCGACCTTTGCCGCATATCAACGACCGCCGACAGGGCCGTTGCACTCGGCGTCATCCTGACAGAGTTGGTGACCAACGCGATGAAGTACGCCTATCCCGGGGCGGAGGGCGAGGTGCGCGTTGTCCTGCGAAGAACCGAAGACGGCGGCAATGTGTTGTCCGTCGAGGACGATGGCGTCGGCTTCGATCGGGCGAGCGGGCCAAAGGGGACCGGCCTCGGCACACGCCTGATCAACGCCATGACGACGACACTCGGTGCGGAGATCACCTACGGCCGTGATGGTAAGTCGACGGGCACATATGTGGCCGTGCGCTGGCACTGAGAACGCGATCACGAACGGTCGCGACCGGCAGACCTGGCCTGTCCATGTGTTCCATCGATGCGTCGGGGCGGCGTGTTGAATCGGACAAAGCCCATAGCGCGACACAGAAATGATAATGATTGCCATGCCTGTGCGTGAAGCTTTCGTCTAACCTTTGTCGGAACTGTTTGCTTCCGGGAGAAGACACGCTAGATTTCGCAGGCAGACTGATGAAAGAGCTTTGGAGGAGCGATTTTATGAGACGGATGTGGCCGGAGGAGTTCAATTCCATTCTCGATGGAGCCGAGGAAGTCACGCTGGAACTGCCGGCTGTTGAGCACGAAGACGGCTCACGCAGCGAAGCGGTGAGCCGCAAAGCCCTGAAGGTCCGCATATCCATGGAGGACTATGAGCGCATCTGGCCGCTGGCCGAAATGCGTTACCGTCTCGACGGCAAGATGGCCGGCAAGGCGATCACCCTGATCACGACAAGCCCGCACTATCATCGCTGGCATCCCGCCGATGGCGGCAGTGTCGACAAAGTGTCCGACAGCGGCCGCCACTACACGACGAAATATGTCGTCGTGCATTTCCTGCTCGACGATGTGAGGGAAACGGCGGCCGCCTAGGCCGCCGCCCAAATCACGCGGCGTCCAGCGCCTGTTGCAGATCGGCGACGAGATCATCCGGATGCTCGATGCCGATCGACAGGCGGATCGTCGATTCCAAAACGCCGATCCGTTGGCGCACGTCGGACGGCACGCCGGAATGCGTCATCGTTGCCGGATGGCTGGCGAGCGATTCCGTGCCGCCCAGGCTGACCGCGAGCTTGAAGATCTGCAGGGCGTTCAGGAACTTGAAGGATGCCGGCTGACCGCCCTTGATGTCGAAGGAGAAGGTGGATCCGGCACCGGTGCACTGCGCCGCAAAGGTCTTTCCAAGCGGTGAGTTGGCATCGTGATAGGGCAGGTAGTGAATCTTCTCGACCTTCGGATGCTCGCGCAGGAAATCGGCAACGACGCGGGCATTGTTGTCAGCGCGCTCCATGCGGATCTGCAGCGTTTCCAGCGAACGACCGAGCATCCAGCAGGAGTGCGGGTCGAGCTGGGTGCCGATGGCGCCGCGTAGCGCCTTGACCTGCTTCATGACTGCCTTCGAGCCGAGGGCTGCGCCGGCGATCAGATCCGAATGGCCGCCGACATATTTGGTCAAAGAATAGAGCGAAATGTCCGCCCCGTGCTCAATCGGTCGCTGGAAGACCGGACCAAGCAGCGTGTTGTCGCAGGCAATAACAGGCGTATGCCCCTGCTTCCTGCCGATCGCGTCGGCGACGCGGCGGATCATTGCGACATCGACGAGGCTGTTGGTCGGATTGGCTGGCGTCTCGACGAGGATCATTGAGACCCGGCCCTTGGCCATGGCTTGTTCCGCAGCCGATTGCACCGACGCTTCGCTGACGCCGTCGGCGAAGCCCACGGCAGCAACGCCGAGATTGAGGAAGGTCTTTGCCAGCAGCGTCTCCGTTCCACCATAGAGCGGTTGCGAATGCAGGACGGCATCACCCGGCCGGACGAAGGCCAGCAGTGTTGTCGCGATTGCCGACATGCCTGACGAAAAGAGGGCGCAGCTTTCGGTCCGTTCGTAGACCGCAAGCCGGTCCTCGACGATCTCGCTGTTGGGGTGATTGAAGCGGGAATAGACCAGCCCGGCGCCCTTGCCAGCTGGTGGCTCCTTGCGGCCGGAGACATAATCGAAGAAGTCGCGGCCATCCTCGGCAGACTTGAAGACGAAGGTCGAGGTCAGGAATACCGGCGGCTTGACTGCCCCTTCCGACAATTCCGGATCGTAGCCATAGTTCAGCATCTGCGTTTCGGGATGCAGGGCGTGGTTGCCGATGTGGGTCTTGGAAGGGTGCGGTGCGGTCATTGTCGTCTCCTCGCGCGATGCCGTGATGCTGGCAAATTATATCAGAATGCGACGGCTGTTCTTGCTATTTGCCGCGCGGTTATGCTCTTTGAAGCAACTTAGTGCGGAGAATGAAGCATTGTGACGCAGAAAATTGCTGACGAGATGGATCGGAAGATCCTCAAGGAGTTGATGAATGACGCCCGTCTGCCAAACAACGAACTTGCCGAGCGAGTCGGACTTTCTGCATCCGCTTGTCTTCGCCGTCTGCGCCGGCTGGAGGACGCGGAAATCATTCAGGGCTATACGACCCTCGTCGATCCGGCGGTCGACGGCTGGACGATGACGGCGCTGGCTTCGGTTCGGCTCAGTCGCCAGCACGAGGATGAAATCCAGATGTTCGAGAGTGCGGTTCGCGGATGGGACGAGGTGCTCGAGTGCCATCTTGTCACCGGATCACGGGACTATGTGCTGAAGGTGATGAGTTCGGGTCTCGAGGATTACGAGCGCTTCATCAAGGAAAAGATTGCCCGGCTGAAATGCGTCGATACTATCGAGACCAGCTTCGTGATGAACACGATCAAGGCGCGGCGGGTGTGATATCCGCGAGAGCTTGATCTTGCGCCCAGGTTTCGGACAAAACGACCGGAGGATAGCGATGACCGAGTTTCCCTACCGTTCCGCTTTGATCGTCGGTGCAGGCCCGGGTCTCAGCGCCTCGCTTGCACGTCAATTGACGCGGCGCGGCGTCAAGGTCGCGCTGGCGGCGCGCAACGTTGACAAGCTGAGCAAGCTCACTGACGAGACCGGGGCGAGGATGTTTGCGGCGGATGCCGCCCAGCCGGCGTCCGTCGCGGCGCTTTTCGATGAGGTCGCGGCAGCCATCGGCGATCCGGAGGTTGTCGTCTACAACGCCAGCGGCCGGCTACGTGGCCCCTTGGCCGAACTCGATCCGGCAGCGGTCGAGCAGGCAATTGCCGTCAGCGCCTATGGCGGCTTTCTCGTCAGTCAGCAGGCGGCAAGGCGCATGCTGCCGTATGGGCGCGGCGCAATCCTATTTACCGGAGCGACGGCGAGCGTGAAGGGATATGCCCAGTCGGCCGCGTTCGCCATGGGCAAATTCGCGCTTCGCGGCCTTGCCCAGAGCGCTGCCCGTGAACTCGGGCCGAAGGGCATTCACGTCGCCCATTTCATCATCGACGGTGGAATCCGATCGGAGATGCGCCGGGAGGATCCGGCCAAGCCGGATGCGATGCTCGACCCCGATGCCATCGCGCAGACCTATATCGACGTCCTGCTGCAGCACAGGAGCGCCTGGTCGCAGGAAATCGAGGTGCGACCGTGGACGGAATCGTTCTGATAGCGGCCTAACATGCGCACACCGCCTAATGTTGCGGACGCGGCACGCGCAGGTCGGTTTTGACACGGAAACCGGCCGAAAATCCTCAAAAGTTAAAAAAATCTCACGCCGATTAACGGGTTGTTTACCACGTTTCGTGAATGGTGCTGTCTGAGCATTGGCGACTTGCATTCCTTTTTTCAGTCTCGCGTTTCATGGGAATGCCGCTACGCCGTACAGGTTGAGGAAAGTCTAATTGATTATCCCTTCATGAACGGTGCTCTCGTCCGCATTCCGGTGCGGCGGTGACGGAAGCCAATGATCGGCCCTGACGAGGGTTCGGACAGATGAAGCGAGCAAGAAGATGAACGGATCGCGATCAAATTCCCCACGGCATTCCGACAGGGCGTCGCTCGATGCGCTGAACCGCACCATCGAAGGTCTGGAGGCGAGGATCGAGGGCTTGATCGGCACCAATCCACGCGATCAGCGTCAGCGCGCTCCCGCGCCGGAGCGTGAGATCTATGCCGATCCCTATGTCGCCCGCGCGCCCTATACGGCCGAAGCGCGACCCGATCCTTTCGCCGAAATTCGCCAGCGCCAGCGCATCCTCGAAGCCAGCCGCGAACGCCCGGCAGCGCGCGAGCCTGCCTCCTACACGCGCGAGCAGCCGGCGGCCGCTCCGCGTGCACCTCTTCCGGTCGCCGAACGCGCGCCGCGCGCCCCGGCTCCGCAACCGGGCAACAGAGCCGCCGAAGACACGATGACCGAGATCGCGCAAGCGCTGGTCAACCTTCGCCAGGACCTGAAGCGTGACATCTCCGATGGCGTGACCCGGGAAATGAATGCGCTGCGCGACGAAATCCGCAGCATCAAGGTTGGAGCGGAAGACCGCCGCTTCGCCGATGACATCCGCGCCGATATGAGCCGTCTCGCCAGCAGCATCGACCAGCTTGCCGGCCGTTCCAACGCGCCTGAGGCGCAAGGCTTGCGAGGTGAGTTCGAAGAGCTGCGTTCGCTGATGGACGGGCTCGCACGCGAAGATTCGATCCGCCACATGGAAACCCGCTGGGACGGATTCGAGAACCAACTGCACGCGCTCGACACCGCAGGCCTGCAGGAGGAGCTTGTCGCGCTCGCCTACCGGCTCGATGACATCAAGCGCCATATCGGTGGCATGGGCGATAGCCCGGCCGTGCGGGTTCTCGAAGACAAGCTTATCTCCATCGCGACGGCGATGGAGCAGTTCGGCAGCATGATCCAGCCGCACGACCGGGCGATGTCCGAGCAGTTTGCGGCGATGGACAGCCGCCTCGACGAAATCAGCCGCGCCATCGCCGCAACCAGTCGTGCGGCCGCAAGCGGCGATCCGGCCATGATGCATCGCCTCGAAGGCCGCCTGAATGCGCTTGGCGACCAGATCGACATGATGGGCCGCAGCGTTGCCAGTCGGGCCGCGCCGACGGATGCCCTGGCGGATCGGCTCGAAACTCTGACGCTGCGCGTCGAGGAACTTGCCAACGCCGAGGCAACGTCGCGCCTCGATGAACGTCTGGAGCACTTGTCCTACCTGCTCGAGCGAAACCACAAGGCTGCGCCGCAGCCGGAGCTGACAGGCGCACTTGCCGACATTTCGCGCAAGATCGATGCGCTCGAGACCGGTTCGGTCAATGATGCGCTGGCGCAGCGCCTCGACTATCTCGCCCGCCGCATCGACGAGATGGACTTCCAGCCGCTTCAACCTGTCGCGGCCCCAGTGGACGACAGCGCCTTCCGCCGCATCGAAAGCAGGCTTGGCGATATCGCCGCGCGCCTCGAGGAGAGCACTGCAGCACCGGCGGCCGACCCGCACGCGCTGAAGAGCCTTGAGGATCAGATCGCAAACCTGTCGGCGCTGATGAGCGAGCCACGACCTGCGGCCGAGCTGCCGGCGGAGTTCGACAGGCGGATGGGCGCCATCGAAGACTACATGGCGACCAGCGACGAATATATCATCGAGGCTGCCCGCCAGGCGGCGGAAGCAGTGGTCGAGGCCTATGCGAGAAGCGGCGCCCTGCAAGGCGGTGCACCGGCAGCCGCCGACATGTCGGCGCTGAATGCGCTTGCCGAAGACCTGCGCCAACTGGAAGATTTGAGCCGCAGCAGCGAGGAGCGCACGCACAAGACCTTCCAGGCGCTGCATGAAACGCTTGTTCAGATCGCCGAGCGCCTCGACACCATGGAAGATCGCGCCGTCGCAAGACCGGCGCCGAGAATGCCTATCGCCGATGTCGATTTCGCGGTCGATCCCTACGCGATGATGCAGGCTGGCGCCGAAGACGCCCTGAAGCCCGTTGCGTTCGGAACCCGTACATCGGTCAGCCGCGAGCCCGAGGTTGCCGAGGAAGCACCCCTCGTTCCGGTCATGGCGGCAACGGATACCAGTGTGATCGCGATCGAGGCAGCGACGAAGACGGCAGCCTCTCCCTCGAAGGGCAGCCTGCTTTCCAGCCTTGGCAAGCGTCTGCTGCCCAGCAAGAAGGCGACGGCGGAAACGGCCGTCACCGAACGGACCGTTGTCGATCCTGCGCCGTCGATCGATCCGGTCGATGTGATGCCACCGGAGGCCGCCAATGAGCCGCTTGAACCGGGCTCGGGTGCACCTGACATCAAGAAGATCCTGGAGCGGGTGCGCGCCAGCCAGAACGCCGCCCGGACAAACGCCAAGCCGGCAACGGAAAACGAGCGCGCCGACTACATAGCCGCCGCTCGTCGCGCCGCGCAGGCCGCCGCCATGGAAACCGAGCCGACCGCCAAGCCGCAGCTGGCGAAGGCCGAGAAGAAGGCAAAGGACAAGGATACGACCAAGGGCGGCGCTTTCTCGCGCTTCCGCCGTCCGATCCTGCTCGCCGTCGGCGCAGTCCTGTTGGCGATCATGGCCTTCCCGTTGGCCCGCACGCTGACCAGCGGCCAGCCGGCGCCGTCCGCCGAAGTTGCAGTACTGACGGATTCGTCCAGCAATGTCCTTCCGGTCGATAGCGAAACCGCACCCGACCAGGTGGTAGCAACCGCTCCGGCAGTCCCGGCCGAAGAAGCCCCTGTCGTGCCGCTCGCAAGCGCCGATCCAACGCCCGCACCGGCCGTACCCGACCACTTGACGGCGACAGCACCATTGAATGGCGATGCGGCCGCTCCACTTGCGCCCTCCGGCACTCCGCAGGATGCCTCCGGCTTCGTGGCCAAGGATACGGCCCCGGTTGCCGCTGGCGTGGCCGCCGCGCCCGCCCCGGCGGTGGAAACAGCCGGCATCGCCATTCCGGACGTCGTGCAGCCGAAGTCGCTTGCCGATGCCGCCAAAAGCGGCGACCCGCTGGCGCTCTTCGAGATCGGCGCCCGCTATAGCGAAGGTCGTGCCGGCATTGCCGCCGATCCGAAGGAAGCGGCACACTGGTACCAGCTTGCGGCCGACAAGGGCTTCGCGCCGGCTGAATACCGTCTCGGCAACATTTATGAAAAAGGTACGGGCGTTGACCGCGACGTCGCCAAGGCGAAGCAGCATTACGAGCAGGCCGCCAACAGCGGCAACGCAAGCGCGATGCACAATCTCGCCGTGCTTTATGCATCGGGCGCGCTAGGCCAGCAGGACTACAAGGCGGCCGCGGACTGGTTCATCAAGGCGGCCGACCTCGGCATCGCCGACAGCCAGTTCAATTTGGCGATCCTTTGCGCTCGCGGCAACGGCGTCGTGCAGGACCTGACCGAATCCTACAAGTGGTTTGCGATTGCTGCCAAGGGCGGCGACAAGGACGCCGCACAAAAGCGCGACGAAGTGGCGAACGCGTTGAAGCCTGATCAGCTGGAGAAGGCGCGTGCCAAGGCTGACCAATGGAAGGCGGCACCGCTTGACAGCAAAGCGAACGCTGTCGACGCTCCTGACGAGTGGGTCGGCAACGCCACCAAGACCTCGACCGTCGACATGAAGAAGGCGATCCGCAACATCCAGGCGATCCTCAACAACAACGGCTTCGATGCTGGTCAGCCGGACGGCGAGATGGGCGCGAAGACGGTCGCGGCGATCAAGAACTTCCAGAAGTCGGTCGGCCAGGAGCCGAGCGGCAAGATCAACGACGATACGGTGAAAGCTTTGCTGGAGCGCAATAAGGGCCCTGCCACCAAGGTCTGATGGCAGCGCGCCAGGCTCTTGGGGCGACGCGCCTGCTCGCGTGGGCAGGCCCGTGCAAGCTTCGCCGAGTATTTATGGGCAAGCTTGGAGTCCGTTCATGCGGCTCAGAGGCGGGCGGTTGTATCTATCGCAGCTCAAGAAGAATAAATTTCGCATTTGGCGCGTGTTGTTCCAAAAATGCCATTTGCAAAATATTGCAACTATGATTCTTCTTGCTGCGTAAGTGCTCTGCGTATCGTGATTCGGTGAATGTCTTTGATGCTGAATGATTTGGCGGAGATTCCGAATGATTAGTCTTGATATTGAGAGTTGGGCGCTGACGCGAGCTCACCATATCGTCCTGAACGAGGGGTTGAATCTTGCGAAGGCGGCGCAAGATCTGGATCGCAAACGGTCGCGCACACTGGTTTACGAGCTTCAGAAAGTCATTGCTGCCGCCATCCTTGAAGCGCATGCGGCCTCTTTGAATTCCGACAGGCAGCTCGCTGCCCAAGAGACCTGATCGCAGTCCGTCGCGGGAGCCGCCGGTCCAAGGGGTAGAGCCAGGCGCCTGCTTTGCGTCTTCTTCGTTGCGATTCTTTTCTGGCAGCTTGCATCGGTCGACTGGACGATCGTCTGCCTATGGTTTGCCGGCCTCCGCGTCGAGGGTATCGATCAATCTGGCCATGACGAGCCGGGCTGCCTCGAGCTCGGTGGCGATGAAGGACTGCCCGAGCCTGTCGGCCCAACCTGCTTGCGCTATTTCGATAGCGGCGAGGCGGGCTTCACCCTCCTTCGTCAGCTGTACGAGCTTGGCGCGCTGATGCTGCGGGTTGTCGACGTAGCTGATCAGCCCATCATCCTCCAACGTGTCCGCCAGCCGCTGCACACCCTGCCGGGCGACCCCGAGCATCCGGGCGATCTGCGCGACGGAATGTGTGCCGTTTCGCGCCCCCGCGAGTACCTGCCAGCGAGCGCTCGTCTGCCCGGCGGGCTTTGCCAACTCATCGCCGGCGGTGGTCAGGCGACCGGCAAGCCGCAATGCGGTGATAGCAAACAGCGAGAACGCATCGCCTTCCACCGTCCGCTTCGAATGGTTACGTTTGACAACATGTTGTCGCTTTGCTATCTCGTCAATCATGACAACATATTGTCATTATTGGGAGCTCTTGCAAAGGGCCGGAGGAGGAATTCCATGAAGAAGACCTACACGGGCAGCTGCCATTGCGGCGCGATCCGCTACGAGGTCGATGTTGACCTGCAGGCTGGCACCGGGCGTTGCAATTGCTCGGTCTGCGGCAAGCGGCGTTATTGGGGGGCCATTGCTAAGCCCGAGGATTTCCGTCTGCTATGTGAAGAGACGGCGGCTGGCGATTATCAGTTCGCAACGATGAGCGGCCATCACCGCTTTTGCACCACCTGCGGCCTGCATGCCTACGGACACGGCCATATCGAGGAGATCGGCGGGGACTACGTGTCAATCAACGTTGCCTGTCTCGACGACATATCACCAGAAGAGCTTGCCGCACTGCCCGTCCGCTTCATGGACGGGCGCCACGACAACTGGTGGAACGAGCCCGCTGTGACGAGTTACCTCTAGACGCTGAAAGGCTCTAGCCGCAGGCCGGGACTCTCGCAGCCCGGCCGCGCTCGGCGCGAAGACCGAGCAGCCCGGCTCCGCTCACGAGAATGATCGCCGTTGCATAGAGGTCGGCGGTTATTTGGTAGCCGAGCGATTTGGTCAGGAAGCCGGCGAGGATGGCCGGCAGGCTGAAGGCGAGGTAGCTCTGGATATAGAAGGCGGACAGGAGGCCGGCACGCTCATCAGCCTTTGCAAGTGGCATGATTGTGCCGATTGAGCCGAGGAAATTTGTGCCGAAGCCCGCGCCTGTCAGGAGCGTGCCGATAAGCAGCAGCGGGACGTTGCCGAGATGGACGCCTGCGACGACGGTCAAAATTCCAAGTGTGGTCGCGGCTGTGCCGAAGCCGAGATTGGCGGCGCCGGACTTGTTCCTCCTGCAATAGACAGCCACTGCGCCCGATACCATCAACGCGGTCACGATCGAGCCACCCGTGAGCGGCGCCCGGCTGCCGGTTGTGCTGGCAACCAGTGAGGGGACCAGCGAGAGGTAGAACCCGCCAAGCGTCCAGTTGGCGATGTTGATCGGCGTCACCAGGGCGAGCGGGCGTTTCACCTGCGGCGGAATTGAGATCGTCGGTTTCAGCGAGTTCCAGAAACCCGGCCGGCGACCACCGGTTTCGCCGGTCGCCCAGATCGCGGCGGCCTGTCCTGCGAAAGCAGCGAGCAGGATCGCATAGACGAGGTGAAGCGGGAACGGTCCGTACTGGATCAGAGCGCTGGTGCCGATGGCGCCGACGGCCATGCCGGAAAGCGGCGCGATCGAGTTGACGAGTTGGCCCTTGGCGCGGTCGATATCGACAAGGGCTGCGCCGATAGACGCGCCGGCAATGCCGGTTGCCAGTCCCTGGACGATCCGCGCGGCAACCAGCCAGCCGGGACCGCTTGCCACAACGAACAGCCCCATGGCGATGATCTCCAGAATGAGCGCCGTGAAGATCACCGGCTTGCGACCGAGGTGATCGGAGATCGAGCCGGCGATCAGCAATGCTGCGAGGAGCGCGAATGCATAGACCGCGAAAATGACGGTGACCAGCACCGGCGAGAGGGCAAGATTTTCCTGATAGATCCGGTAAAGCGGCGTCGGCGCGGCCGATGCGCCGAAGAAGGTTGCCAGCGTAATCGCGTGGAAGCGGATCGGATTGCGCGAGGTCTCTGTGGAATTGGCGGCGCGGAACATATAGCCTCTTAAAGCTAATTCGATGCGTTAGCCATTTAGGTCGACTCAACGCTAAAAGCAAATAATTTGCGTTAATGGATCGGTCAAAGATTTTGAACCATGCGCCGGGCAGGAAGACAGGACTTAAGAATATGGCAGCTAAGGAAAATCTCCGCCCCGGTGGCCGCAGTGCCCGAGTGCAGGCGTCCGTGCATCAAGCGGTGCGCGCGCTGCTTGCCGATATGGACCGGGCGGATGTCACGATCCCGCTGATCGCCGCAAGGGCTGGTGTCACGCCCTCAACGATTTACCGTCGCTGGGGCGATCTGCAGGAACTGCTGGCGGATGTCGCTGTCGAGCGCCTGCGCCCCGACATGCAGCCAATCGACACCGGCAGCGGTCGCGGGGATCTTCAAGCCTGGGCGGAGCAATATGCCGAAGAAATGTCCTCGGGCATCGGACGCGAGATGATCCGTGACGTGCTCGCCGCGCAAGACAACGCCAACGCCTGCCAGTGCTCTGCCTTCACGCGTGAACAGATGCAGCTGCTGAGCAACCGGGCGCTTGCCCGTGGCGAAAGCTTTCCGACTGTCGATGCCGTCATGGATCAGGTCGTTGCACCTATCGTCTACCGCATTCTGTTTGACGACGCGCCGAGTGCGGAGCGCGTGCGTGGCCTTGTGGCCGAGGTAATGACCAAGGCCTAGCCGCTCACTCGGCTGCCGCGCGTTTGTGCGCCGAAATCTGCGTAATGTGGGCCCTGAGCGCCGCCGGGCGTACCGGCTTGTGTTGGATGCCGATTCCGTGTCGCTCCGCTTCGGCGCGGACCTCCGGCGTCCGATCCGCCGTGACGATCAGCGCCGGGATGAAGGCGGCGAACCGTTCCCTCAGCGTCAGAATGGCGGCAACGCCTGTGCCGTCGCCAAGGTGGTAGTCGGCAATAACCAGGTCCGGAGGCGGCTGACGGGCACCGAGCCCGCTGATGGCGCTTAGCGAATCGACGCACTGGACCTCGCAACCCCAGCCGCTGATGAGGAGCTGCATGCCTTCCAGGATGTGCGGCTCA
Source organism: Rhizobium sp. BK661 (assembly GCF_024808825.1). Classification (NCBI taxonomy): domain Bacteria; kingdom Pseudomonadati; phylum Pseudomonadota; class Alphaproteobacteria; order Hyphomicrobiales; family Rhizobiaceae; genus Rhizobium; species Rhizobium sp. BK661. Next base: position 642,856 of record NZ_JANTYT010000001.1, read on the forward strand.
TTGTCGACGCAGAGGACCTTCAGTCCCTTGAGGCTCTGCGCCGAATGCTCGACCGGCTGCACGGCGCCAACCGATTCGACCAGCCTGGACGTCTCGCGCGGCATGACGATGCGGAAGTCCGTGCCCTTGCCGTGCGTCGAATGCAGTTCCACCGGGTGATTGAGAACGCGCGCGATGCGGTCGACGATCGACAGGCCGAGGCCCAGTCCAGAGGCCGTCTTGGCACCCTCGTCGAGCCGAGCGAACTCCTTGAAGACCGTCCGGAACTTCGACGGCGGGATGCCGATCCCCGAATCCATCACCTGGATCACCACCTGGTTTCCGCGCCGCCGCGCGCCGACCAGCACCTTTCCGTCGACTGTGTACTTGATCGCGTTGGAAACGAGGTTCTGCACCAGGCGGCGCAGCAGGTTCGGATCGGAACGGACCCTGAGCGTGGTTGGCATCACCACCAGTTTCAGCTTCTTTTCGCGGGCGATCGGCGCGAAGTCGGTCTGAATCCGCTCCAGTAGATCGGAAAGCGGCACCGAGGCTAGCCGTGGCCGCATGGCTCCGGTATCGAGCCGCGAAATATCCAGCACGGCTCCAAGGATGGTCTCTACCGATTCCAGCGCGGAATCGATGTTGCGAACGATGGCGCTGCTGTCGGACTGGCCCATGCGCTCGACCAGCGCCGATGAGTAGAGCCTGGCGGCATTGAGCGGCTGCAGGATGTCGTGGCCGGCGGCGGCAAAGAAGCGCGTCTTGCCGAGATTGGCTTCATCCGCCGCTGCCCTTGCCTCGCCGAGTTCGTGGTTGACGCGAGTGAGCTCGGCGGTTCGTTCGGCAACGCGCTGTTCCAGCGTTTCGTTCGCCTGCTTCAGCGCCCGGTCGGCTGCAACGCGTTGGGTGATATCGGTAAAGGTCGCCACGATACCTTTGTCCGGCATTGCGTTCGAGCGCACTTCGATGATCCGCTCGCCGCCGCCGAGCACCAGCGCGAAGGGCTTGTCCAGCGTCAGGAAGTGACGGACGGTGTGGTGCACGTCGCCGGCTGGAATATCGCCGCGCTGGCTGAGGATCGCCACGATGTCAGCCAGCGGGAAGCCGACTTGTCCGGCGTTTTCGGGCAGATCGAGCAGTTGTCGGAAGCGTCGGTTCCAGATCGTCAGGTTGTTCGAGCTGTCGAAGACCGCGATGCCCTGGTCCATCTGCGAAAGCGCTGTCTGCAGCATGTCCTGGTTATATTGCAGCGCCTCGCTTGCCTGGTCGAGCAGCCAGGCCGTATCGGCGGAGGCGTCCTCCATCTTCTGAAGGATCAGCGACAGAACGAGCCGGGCGGAGGAGGATCCGATGGCGCTGCCGAGCAGCTGCTCGGTGAAGTGAATGAGCGCCATGTCCGCCGGCTGATCGTCCTCCAGCTTGCGGCCCGAATTCTGCTGATAGGTCTGGAACGACCGTTCCATGCGCTCCTCACCGAGGTAGCGCGAGATTGTCGCCTTCAGGTCGGCGATGCTGATGCGAGTTTTCCAGCCGCGCGTCGCAAACTGCGAGCGCGACTGCCGCTTGACGAAGATGCCGGCCTGGATGCGTTCGAGCGGTCGCGCATTGCGGGTCACCGAACCGATGATGAAGAAGGCCGTGTTGACGAGCAGGCTCATGACCGTGGCATTGACCAGCGGGTCGGCGTCGGGCCCGCTGAAAACCGTCGTGCCCGGAAACAGGAATCCAAGGACCGCCCTTGCGACGGAAGAGTAGTCCGGTCCGCCAAGTGATGGGAGGAACAGCAGGTAGATCCAGATCACGAAGCCGGAGGTCAGCCCCAGGATGGCGCCGCGCGCGTTGGCCCGCCGCCATAAGAGGCCGCCGAAGAGCGAAGGCGCCATCTGGGCGATGGCGGCAAAGGAGAGCAAGCCGATCGAGGCAAGCCCGGTCGTGCTGTCGGTCGATCGATAATAGGCGTATCCGAGTAAAAGCACGGCGAAGATCGCACTGCGCCTGACGTTGAGCAGGGTTTTGGCGAAGTCGTTGCGCTGTCCGGTACGGTCGGTCAGCTTCCGGTGCAGGAAGATCGGCATGATGATGTCGTTGGACACCATGATCGACAGCGCCACCGATGCGACGATCACCATGGCCGTTGCTGCCGAAAACCCGCCGATAAAGGTGATCAGCGAGACAACAGGCATCTGCCCGGCAAGCGGCAGCGAGAGCACATAAAGATCCGCATTGCCCCCACCGCCGAAGGTTAGCAGGCCGCCGATCGCTACCGGCAGCACGAAGAGATTGATGACGATGAGGTATAGCGGGAACAACAATCCCGCGAGCCGGAGCTCCCGCGCCGTCCTGTTCTCGACAACCGTGACGTGGAATTGTCGCGGCAACATAATGATGGCGAAGGCCGACAGCAGAATGAGGGTGATCCAGCGGCTGAGCGGCGTCTGATAGTGGAGAGCCGAGAGCACCAGCTGGTTTTCGGCGGCCCTCTGCCAGAGGTCGGACGGGCCGTCGAATAGGAACCAGATCACGCAGACGCCGGCCGTCAGGAAGGCGAACAGCTTGACGACCGACTCCATGGCAATGGCGAGGATCAGCCCGTCCTGGTGTTCGGTTGCATCGGTGTGGCGCGTGCCGAACATGATCGCGAAGCAGGCGAGGACCAGAGTGACCAGCAGCGGCAGGTCAAGGAAGTAGAGATTGCCGCTGCCGATGCCGTAGTCCGACGGATCGAGCATCGCCGTTACGGTGGTGGACACCGATTTGAGCTGCAGCGCGATATAGGGGATGGCGCCGACCAGCGAGATCAGCGCAACGATGGTCGCGACCGTGGAATTCTTGCCATAGCGCGCAGAAATGAAGTCGGCGACGGATGTCAGCTTTTCCGCCTTGGCGAGCTCGATGATCCGGCGCAGCAGCGGCATGCCGAGCGTGAACATCAGGACCGGTCCGATATAAATCCCCAGGAACTCCAGCCCGCGCTGCGATGCCTGTCCGACGCTGCCGAAGTAAGTCCAGGATGTGCAATAGATCGCAAGGCTGAGTGCATAGACGACCGGCCGCCCGCCTGGCGGCGTGCCGAACATCCGCCGCTTGCGATCGCCATGGCTTGCCACGGCAAAGAGCAGCAGCAGATAGCCGAATGCAGATGCGAGTATGACCCAACCTGGCAGCATCGAACCTCCGCCAGCGCACCACGCGCCGGCTCTCCCGGATGCTTCGAGACTACGGCAATTCCCCACCTTTGAACATCAGGGGGCATCTAGGCATTAAGTCAAAGGCCGCTCACCCCAGCCGATATTCTGTAATTAGCGATTGAATAATTGCATCGAAGATGTAGCTAATGAAAACAATGACCTGTCAGTGAAACTGCATCAGAGGGAGACGGATCGGATGCTCAACGAGTTCAAAGCATTTATCGCCCGCGGCAATGTCATGGACCTTGCAGTCGGTGTCATCATCGGCGGTGCGTTCGGCGGTATCGTCAAGTCGTTGGTGGACGACGTCATCATGCCGATCGTCGGGGCTCTCTTCGGGGGCTTCGATTTCTCGAACTACTTCATCGGTCTGTCGTCCAACGTCAATGCGCCGACTCTGGCCGCCGCACGCCAGCAGGGTGCGGTTCTTGCCTATGGCAGCTTCATCACGGTCATGATCAACTTCCTCATTCTCGCCTGGATTATCTTCCTGATGGTCAAGGGCGTGAATACGCTGCAGAAGCAGGTGGACAAGCAGCTGAAGCTCAAGCAGGCCAAGGAAGAGGACGCTCCGCCACCGGCCGATGTCGCGCTTCTGACTGAAATCCGCGACCTGCTGGCCAAACGCCCGGCCTGATGGCCTTGAGCCCGCCGACGAAGGCCGGGCTCGTCCATCCATCACGAAAAACGATATTGCATCACCGATTGTCATGGGATTTGCCGCCGCTTTTGCTTTAAGTAGGCGCAAACCGGAGTGATGCATGTCGATTGTGAGCAGCCTTAGCCCGCGCGCCGTCCTGGCGCCCGAAAGCGGGATCGTCGAAGTCGTCAACTATGCCCGTGGCCGTGATGGCCTGCTGCCGCTTTGGGTCGGCGAGGGGGATTTGCCGACGCCCGAGTTCATCAACAAAGCGGCGATGGATGCGCTTTCCGGCGGCGAGACCTTCTATACCTATCAGCGTGGCATTCCCGAGCTGCGTCAGGCGCTCTCTGATTACTACGCCAGGCATTTCGGCGTCACCCTGCCGGTCGAGCATTTCTTCGTCACCGGTTCCGGCATGCAGGCGATCCAGATCGCCGTGCAGGCGCTGACCTCGCCAGGCGATGAACTCGTCTACTTGACCCCTGCTTGGCCGAACATCGCGGCAGCCCTGGAAATTGCCGGCGCGCGTTCCGTCGCAGCCCAGCTGAGTTTCGAAGGTGGCAAATGGGCGGTCGATCTCGATCGCATCGCGGCGGCCATCACGCCGAAGACCAAGGGACTGTTCATCAACACGCCGTCCAATCCAACTGGATGGACCGCAAGCGAAGACGACCTTCGGGCCATCCTGGCGCTGGCGCGCACGCATGATCTCTGGATCATGGCGGATGAGATTTATGCCCGCTACTACTTTGCTGGCGGTCGCGCGCCCTCTTTCCTCGACGTGATGGAGCCGGACGACAAGGTGATGTTCGTCAACTCCTTCTCGAAGAACTGGTCGATGACTGGCTGGCGTGTCGGCTGGATTGTCGCCCCGCCGCAGGCCGGTCAGGTGCTCGAAAACCTGATTCAATACTCGACGTCGGGCGTGGCGCAGTTCATGCAGCGTGGCGCTGTAGCGGCCCTGAATGACGGCGACAGCTTCGTGCAGTCCAACATCGACAAGGCCAGGCGCTCCCGCGACATCTTGTGTGACGCGTTGATCGCCACGAACCGTGTCGAGACGCTGAAGCCGGACGGTGCCCTTTACGCATTCCTGAAGATCGACGGCGTGACCGACAGCCGCAAGGCGGCGATCGACATCGTCGACAAAACGGGTGTTGGCCTGGCGCCGGGCGCGGCCTTCGGTCCGGGCGGTGAGCTCTTCCTGCGCGCCTGCTTCCTGCGCGATCCGGCCCAAGTCCAGATCGCCGCCGACAGGCTGTGCGACTACATCCTGAAGCTCTGAGCGAATTTGCGGCATATCACGCGGCGCCAGCCAGCTCATGAGCTGGCCTCGCCGCTCCACTCGGCCCCGTCACTCTACTCGGCTTTGCCGCGACCTGCCGCGTCAAGCGCCTGCACGCTGGCGGCAGCAACTAGGCCGGTCAGGACGATTCCGGAGAGTCCGATCGGCAGGATGAGCATCCGCGCCACAGTATGCTTGGGCGCAAGGTCGCCATAGCCGATCGTGAGACCAGTTACGAAGGTGAAGTAAAGGGTTTCACCGATCCGCCAACCCTCGATCCGACCGATGACAAACCCGGATCCGATCATGATGACAAGGACTCCCGAGAAGATAGGCCAGAGTACGCGAACCTGCTGAAGCAGCGCGGCAAAGAACAGCCGTCTCATCCGTTTGGCTTGGTTCCTGGAGCCTGCCGACATCGTCATGTGCCTTTCGAGATCGCGTGCGATGCATGCTACGCCTGCAAACGGATAAATGGCCCTGCGCGACGTTGTGTCATGGAAAGGGTGCCGAGAAGGTTTCAGTCACCAGGACCGTCATCATAGTCATCGTCGTCGTCATCATCGTCGAACTCGGTAGGGTCGACCACGGCGACTAAGTAGACTCGCCAGCTTCGGTCGTCGTCGGACAAGGACGCCGTTGCTGTCGCGGGCCGCTGCTGCCAAATCTCAAGCTCCGGTGGCGAAGGTTCCCGCAGCCCTATCGGCGAAACGCCGTCCCAGAGCGAACGGCCCTCATTTTGCAGCACGCGGAGATCGCGCAGCAGTGTCCTGTCGGTGAGCCGGGTTGCGGCATCGACATCGTTTGCCGCTTCAAAGGCGATGACACCGCGCCCCGAGACTTCGGCCACATAGACGGTCATTTTCGATCCTTTCGCGAGATGACTGGACGGCATGCGAAGGCGAAGTAATTCGGCGACACGCTCGTCAACCCGCCTGCCGTGGGATGGCCCCGTGGCATCACGACGGATTAGTCGGAGGCAAGACAAATAACGTGAACGCGAAAATTGCATAAAGCGCCAGAGCCATGACGCCGACATACCAAGCCCCACGGCCGCCATTGGACAAGAGGGCCGCGGCCAAGGCGGCGACGATCATCATCGTCACGGCGCCCCGCCAAAACTGCAATGTCATGGGTTCCGGGCCGATGAAATAGCTGACGAGCACCAATACCGGCGCGACAAACAAGGCAATTTGGGCTGCACTCCCCAGCGCAATCCCGACACTGAGGTCCAGCCGATTTGCACGAGCGGCGGAAAACGCTGTGGTCATCTCCGCCGCCGCACCTACCAAAGCGACGACGATGAAACCCACAAATGCCGGCGTCATCCCGAGGTGCTCGGCGGCAGCCTGAACAGAGCCGACAAAGATCTCGCTGACCAGTGCGACCAGCAGCGTCACGACAATCAATATGGCGATGCTCAGGCCAAGCGGCCATAGCTTTTCGTCTTCTTCCGCGTGGCTGACGCTTGCGAAAAGCTCGCGGTGTGTCCGCAACGAAAACAACATGCCCAGCGCATAGACGGCAATGAGAAGGATCGCCAATCCAAGGCTCAGCTTTTGGGAGACGTCAAGTGCGGGAGGCTGGTCCACCTCGCTGATCAGTGAAGGAACCAGGACAGCAATCGTCGCGAGGAATAGCAGGCAGGCCTGAAAGCGAGCATTGACCCGGTTGAATTCCTGAACGTGATGCTTGAGCCCCCCGAGCAGGAACGACCCTCCCAGCATGAACAGGGTATTGGTGACGATCGCGCCGGCGAGCGACGCCTTGACCAACAGGTATTGTCCGGCCTGCAAAGCCGCGAGCGATATCACGAGTTCGGTCAGGTTCCCGAGCGTAGCATTGAGCAAGCCGCCGACGGCGTCTCCGGTCCTGGCCGCAACCGCTTCGGTTGCGCGGCTGAGGAGCGCGGCCAAAGGTACGATCGCGACGACCGAAGCAAGGAACAACAGCGTGTGGCGATCGGGAAAAATCCGTTCCAGAAGAATGACGACAGGTACGAAAACGATCAGCCCGAGAACCGGTGCGTGACGGATTTCGTCGATGACAACTCTTCCCACCGAAGACGGCGGCGCGATGGAAGGCCTTTCCCCAAGATTGCCCATATCTTTTGTCCGGAATCGGAGCGACCCAAGACGAAGCCTACCACCTTTCATAATTGCTGTCGCGACGTCTTGAACGTGTGGTGCAGCCTATTTCAACTTGACGACGTCATCCGGTTTCCATGTCTGGTCGAAGAACTCGACTCCAGTTCCATAGAGACGCACAGCGGCAATGAAGTCACGGCCCGCGACCGTCTGGATCCAGTTGCTGTCAGGAGCCTCCGCTGGTTTGGTCGCTCCGAAATAGAGGTCGACCGATCCGTCATCGTTGGTCTTCACCTTGTAGAAGGCATTGATCGACGGCAGGAGCTGCTTTGTCTCGGGCATCGAGCCATCGGTAACATTGTACGCTGTGACGGCCCAGAACAGCGCGGCGGGCGGGTGCGGCGGCAGGTGTAACTTGTAGGAATTCGAGCCGTTCAGGAAATCGCCATCCGCATCGCGGGCTGTGAATGGATACTTCGAACCTGCGTCGAGAGTTCGCATGACCATGGCGGGAGCTGAGGAATAGGCGAATTGGAAGTAAGAGGCGCGCTGCAAGACATCCAGATAGCTGTCCTGCATCCATTCGGCGGTGCCGCCCGCCCAGATGTTCTCGTACTGCCGATCCGTATAGTACAGATTGCGCTTATCGGGACGGCCGAGCTGGCGGCTTGCCAGGATCATCTTGGGTGCGGTTTCGATAGCTTTCTGCAGGGCGGCGTTCTGCTTGTCGGTGGGTTCAAACGGCTGGCCCTTGATGATGCCGACCGAGGCGAGCACGCCGCGGGTCACAGGATCGATCGAGGCAACGGGCTCGTAGTCGACGAACGCCTTCAGTTTCGTCCAGTAGGTGCTGCCCGTCGGATACATCATATTGACGCGCTTGCCGCTGGCGTCGGGAAACTGCATGGGCTTCACGTCCTTCTCCGGAGCCCAGAGGGGGTAGACGCGCGTCCGCTCGGCATTTGCGGCGGCGGGAGCCGGGTCAGGTCCGTTCTCTCCCTTTGCCATGATGGTGCGGAAGAACAAGAAGACGTTGTATGTCGGCGACTTGAATGCGAAGTAGCCCTTCGGTACTTCCCCGTCATAATCTGGCGGCAACAGCAGATATAGCCCGCCCCGCGCCCTGTCGGGACCAATCGCGCCGACATCGGTGAGTGTGTGCTGGTAGAAGTCAGTAAACATGCCGATGACGTTCGGGGGCGCAGCCACGACCAACGGCCCGTCCTTCTTGAGGTCGAGATAGCTCATCGAGTAGATGACGTCGGCGTTGGGTGTTGGAACCCATGTACGGCTGTCCATGCGCTCCTTCCAGATCGGCAAGACATTGTAGCCGGCGCCGAAGGTTGCTTCCGAACCGTCCCGCATGCCGATGGTGTTGAGAATGGGCAGCGTCAGGACATAGGCTTGTACGGCGTTCTGATAGTAGAACTCATCGCGAAGCGACTCCGCTTCCTGCTGCGGCAGCCAGTTTCCCTTGTTGATCTGCTCCATGAGAGGAGGGATTTTACTGTCGTCCTGCGCACGGAGCGACGAATTGCTCATGGAAAGTGCAACGCCCGTGAGCGACGTCAGAAGCGAGGCATACGCCAAAGCCGCAAGCCGGTTCATTGGGGAACTCCTAAGAATGAGGAACAGATCATTCGCCGGTGGATCGGGCCATTCTTTTCGCGTTCGCGTAAGTACGTTACGGTAAATTTTGCAACGGGTGGACGATCGTGGACGCTCGGAGCGCCGGGAGCCCGAAGACAGCGCCCTACCCAAGACCCGTCACCTCGTTCAGCCTTCGGACCCCAGACAGCCGGCATACCGGCTATACAGCTTGGACATGTTTGGTGTAGCAATTCCCTTAGAGGTTTAGGGGGTGCATCTTGGTCAGGAAGATAATTTCCCTTGTTCTGGGGACCGTTTTGGTACTCGCCGGGATCTACGGCCTTCTGTATCTGCTGTTCTTCACCGTTGATCCCGTCAGAACTCTGTACTTCCTGGTTCCCATCGGTTTGTTCGCCGTTGGGATAGCCATTCTCTGGGAAGATCTGACGGCATTCATTCGACGCGATTGAAACTTGGAAGGTTGGTTGTCGCCAACGGCGTTCACATCGCCGCTTAGGCGACCGGCGCCCCGATGGTGCATTGTCTGGTCCGTAGCAACAGGCGGTTGATCGGAGCGACGGATTTCGAAAATAGTCCCCCCGAAACGGCACATCCATAAAATTGTAACAGAGCTCGAAATCCGCCCCTAACCAAGCCGTCAAACTTACCGGCGTGGAAGCCCCTCGGGGCTCATTCGATAGGAGATTCTGAAAGGAAAAACGGCGTCAGATGCCCCGCGTGAATGAAGCGGGGATGTGGGATATGGCAATTTTAGTCACGGGCGGGGCGGGCTACATCGGCAGCCACATGGTCTGGACATTGCTGGATGCAGGCGAAGACGTCGTTGTGCTGGACAACCTTTCGACCGGGTTTCGCTGGGCGGTGGCTCCGCGCGCACGCTTCTATCTCGGTGATGTCGCCGATGCCCAGTTGCTGAAGACGATCTTCATCGAGAACGACATCGAAGCCATCATTCATTTTGCCGGCTCGGCGATCGTGCCCGTATCCGTTTCAGACCCGCTTGCCTACTACGACAACAATTCCGGCAAGACGCGGGCGCTATTGAGCGCCGCAATCAATGCGGGCATCCGTCATTTCGTCTTCTCCTCGACGGCAGCGGTTTACGGTCCGCAGATGACGTCCGAGCCGGTCAAGGAGACGGCGCCGCTCAATCCCGAAAATCCTTACGGCCAGTCGAAGCTGATGACGGAATTCATGTTGCGGGACGCGGCGGCGGCCTACGATTTCGACTATGTCGCGCTGCGCTACTTCAACGTCGCCGGCGCCGATGCGCTGGGGCGTACGGGCCAATCGACATCTGGCGCCACCCACCTGATCAAGGTCGCCTGCGAGGCGGCTCTTGGTAAACGCAGCGGCGTGCAGGTTTACGGCATCGATTATCCGACCCATGACGGCACCGGCGTCCGCGACTACATCCACGTCAGCGACCTCACCGCGGCTCACCTGAAGGCGCTGCAGCATTTGCGCCATGGCAGCGGCTCACTGGTTGCCAATTGCGGCTATGGCACCGGCTATTCGGTGCTCGACGTGCTCAACATGGTCACACGCCTGCACGGGCATTCCTTCAAGGTTCACATAGCGCCGCGGCGTCCAGGCGATGCGGCAAGTGTCGTCGCGGACTCAGGCCTTGCCCAACGCGTTCTGGATTGGAAGCCGAAGCACGATTCGCTGGAGACGATCGTGCAGAGTGCGCTCGACTGGGAACTGTTCCTGATGAACCGCAACGTCGACGATCTGCAAAGCCTTCACCGGGCGCTCGCCGCCTCGTTCTGAGAAACAAAGCCCATCCCCAGTCCCAGCCATCGACTATGCCGTCGAGTGCGTTAAGGTGGCATGACGCTTGGTAGCGCCGTTTTCGTCAAGGCGAGCCCGGATCGTGATACCAACGCGCAACGGGAAACGAGGAGGTCAGCATGCGGGACGAGGTTCAGCAGAGTGAGGTGATTGTCGAACGGCGTGCCTCGGCCGGCATCATCCGTCTCAATCGACCGCGTGCGCTGAACAGCCTGACACTCGACATGGTCCGCGCCTTTGCCGATGCAATGGACGACTTCGCGGCGGACGCCAATATCGCCACCGTGATCGCCTCGGGGGAAGGGGACCGCGGCTTCTGCGCCGGCGGCGACATCCGCGCACTGCATGAAAGCGGCCGGGCCGGTACTGATCTGGCTATGACCTTCTGGCGCGAAGAATTCCGCCTGAATCACCGGATTGCCACCTATCCGAAGCCCTATGTGGCGCTGATGGACGGCATCACCATGGGCGGAGGTGTCGGCCTCGGCTCGCATGGCCGCCACCGCGTCGTGACGGAGCGAACCAAGCTTGCCATGCCGGAAACGGGTATTGGGTATTTTCCGGATGTGGGGGCAACCTGGCTGCTGCCGCGCGCACCCGGCGAAGCCGGTACCTGGATGGGTCTCACGGGCCTGACCGTCGACGCGGCTGATATCATCTATGCCGCGCTGGCCGATCATTACATCGCGTCCTTCCGGCTGCCTGACGTCGTTGATACGCTGGCGGAATTGCCCCGAAACGCAGGGACGCGCGATGTCGAGGCGGTCCTGAAGAACCTTTCCAGCGATCCGGGGACGAGCGCCATAAAGAGCAACCGCGACCTGATCGAACGTTGCTTTCATTTTGGCACTGTCGAGGAAATCATCCATGCGCTCGAGAAGGAGCCCGGCGAATTTCCCGCCGAAACACTGCGGGTCATTCAGACGCGCTCCCCGACCAGTCTGAAGCTTGCGCTTCGTTTGTTGCGTCAGGGAAGGCAGAGCAGAAACATCGCCGAATGCCTGAACCACGAGCTCGGCGCCTGTCAGCAGATATTGAAAAGCCCGGATTTCTACGAAGGCATCCGCGCAGCCATCATCGATAAGGATCGCAACCCACACTGGATGCCGGCGACACCGGAAGCGGTCGACCAGGCGGCGATCGATGCCTTCTTCCGGCCCGCCGAGCCGCCGCTCGCGCTCTGAGCTTCAGCGCCACATGCCGCGCATGCGCGCGCCGACATCGACACGCACTTGCCGCGCCTGGTGCGACGCGCCGCCGTCGGCTCTCGATTGCGGCCAGCCGACCACCTCGAAGAACTGCAGCAAGGTTGCCGGGATGAAGCGCGTGCGCGAGGCGTAGACATGCTTATCACCCTGCGCGTTCTGGCCGTGCGTGAAGAAGCGTTGCGGCACGACGAGGTCGAGATTGTCCTTGGCGCGCGTCATCGCGACATACAGCAGTCGCCGCTCTTCCTCGATCTCGGCGCTCGTGCCGACCGCAAGGTCGGAGGGGATGCAGCCATCGACGACGTTCAACATGAATACGCGTGTCCATTCCTGCCCTTTGGCGGAATGGATCGTGGAGAGGATAAGATAATCCTCGTCGAGCAGCGGCACGCCTGCCTGGTCGCTGGTGGCATCCGGCGGGTCGAGCGTCAGCTCCGTCAGGAAGCGCTCACGGGAAGGATAGCCGCTGGCAATCTGCTCGAGTTGCAAAAGGTCGGCCTGGCGGGTCGAGGCGTCGTCGTGCAGGCGTTCGAGATGCGGCGAATACCATTCGCGGACAAGGCCGATCTCCGCCGGCCAGCCGGCCTTTCCGGTCTTCACCTCCTGCAGCATCGCAACGAAGGCCGTCCAATCCTCGCCCGAACGGGGAGGGGCCGGCAGTTCGGCAAGCGCCTGCATCGGGCTCGCATCTGCCGCCATCTGGTCGATGACGCGCTGCGCCGTCGAGGGCCCGACGCCGGGGAGCAACTGCATCAACCGGAAGCCGGCGACGCGATCGCGGGGGTTCTGGGCAAAGCGCAGGGCAGCCATCATGTCCTTCACATGGGCGCTGTCGAGGAACTTCAGCCCGCCGAACTTCACGAACGGGATGTTGCGGCGGGTGAGCTCGACCTCCAGCGCGCCGCTGTGATGCGAGGCGCGGAAGAGCACCGACTGCTGCTTGAGCGTCACGCCTTCTTCGCGGTTCTCCAGCACCTTGTCGGCGACATATCGCGCCTGTTCGGTTTCATCGCGCACGGTGACGAGCCTCGGACGCTGAGCCGACTGGCGCTCGGTCCAGAGGTTCTTGGTGAAGCGTTCCGAGGCGAGGTCGATCACGGCGTTCGCCGCAGCGAGGATTGTCTGCGTCGAGCGGTAGTTGCGATCAAGCGTGATGACGTTGGCCGACGGACTGAACGCCGCGGGAAAGTCGAGGATGTTGCGCACGGTGGCGGCGCGGAAGGAATAGATTGACTGCGCATCGTCGCCGACGACAGTCAGGCCTTGCCCGCCGGGCTTCAATGCGAGCAGGATCGACGCCTGCAACCGGTTCGTATCCTGGTACTCGTCGACAAGGACATGATCGAAGCGGTTGCCGATATCGTCCGCGATCATCGGTTCGCTGACCATCTGCGCCCAGTAGAGCAGCAGATCATCGTAATCCAGAATGTTCTGGCTCTGCTTGGCCTCGACATAGGCGCCGAAGAGGTCTCGCAGCTGGTTCTCCCAGGCCGAGCACCAGGGGAAGGCGTCGCGCAGAACGAGACCAAGTTCACCTTCCGAATTGACGACGCGCGAATAAATCGCAAGGCAGGTGCCTTTGGTCGGAAATCGGCTCTCCATCTTCGAGAAGCCGAGTTCGTGCCGGATGAGGTTCATCAGATCGGCGCTGTCTTCCCGGTCATGGATCGTGAAGGCGGGGTCGATGCCGATCTGCTCGGCGTAGTCGCGCAGGAGCCGCGCCCCGATCCCGTGAAAGGTTCCGCTCCAGGCCAGCGCATCCGCCATGATCCCGGAATTGCTGCCGAGTACCTGGGCGCAGATACGCTCGACACGCCGCGCCATCTCGGCGGCCGCCCGCCGGGAGAACGTCATCAGAAGGATACGGCGTGGATCGGCGCCCTTGACGATCAGGTGCGCAACACGGTGCGCCAGGGTGTTGGTTTTGCCCGAACCAGCGCCGGCGATCACCAACAGCGGGCCGGCAACGTGGCTGCCGTCAGTGAGCGTGCCGTATTCGACGGCCGCGCGCTGCTGCGGATTGAGCTTTTCAAGATACATTCAGCCGTCCGGTTGCTTCGGCGGAGAATCGCCCCGCGAAAATATTCGACGTTCCTTGAATGTTCTCGAACGGCGCGTGTGTCAAGAACCGCCTCGTGAGGGGAAATCGGGCACGATGACGCGTCGCACGAGCTTCAGGCTGCGATCCGGTTGAAGGATATAGGTCTCTTTGACCCTGCTGCCGGTGGAGTCATAGAACGAATTGTAGATGGCACTGCCCGGCGGAGACTTGGTCAGCTTCGTGCGCGGCTGCCCGCCATAGGTGATGCTTCCCGGAATTGGCTGAACCTCGGTCGAACTGTCCGTCGTGCAGCTCGATAGCATGACGAGCGATAGAATTGTCGGAAGCAGACGTCTCATCGTTGCAACCCCCACCCAAGCCGTTGGTATATATGGCCCGGCCGGTCGAGACGCCAAGTAGCTTGCACCGGCATCGGTGAGATTCTTTCGAGTATAGATTGGTGCAGCCCGACTAAAGCGCCAGCATGGCGTCAGTCGATGCGGGCTTTTCTATCAGAGGAAGGGTTACGTCGGACGGACCGTTTGGTCTGGCGGGAGCCTTGCTCGCAAGGGGCTATGCCCAGGGCCGCAGCTGCGGGCATTAGGCGGCCTACCCAAATATAATACTGTAAGGTCATCCGTTTTGGCGCGCGCATACAGCATGTAGCTGGGTGCCCGGAAACATCCGACTATCATTATGTAAAATCATACAATTTAGCCTGATCGAAAATACGAAGAATTAACTGTGCGAAAGTAGTAGCGGCGGCACTGGAACTAAAAGCGCTTTTCATTAGTTAATGCTTGTAATCAAAACACGGGAGAAGCGCATGCAAAGACTTCTTCGATTGGGAGTGCCGGCATTTGCGCTGGCAATAGGGACCTTCATCACCCCAGCTTCGGCTTCGCTCGAGATTACGAGCGACTACTCCGCCCTGCCTCGGGATGAAATGGCAATGAACGAATACACTGGCTCCGTGTCCTGCACCGAGCCGGCGACACACTATGTTCCCTCGTTCATTCGATCGTTTGACGGCACCATTATCGGTGTCGGCTATCTCGAGGTGCAGAGCGACGATCGTTGTTGATCGCCTCATTTCGTCATGGAATCCCTGAAATAAGGTAGCCAAGGTCGGCGCTTCCCAAGGGCGTCGATCAACTTTTCTGGTTGCGCGTTGTGCATTGCAGCACATTGCGTTAGCTTCCCGCGAAGCTGAGCCTCAACCAGAAGGATACCCTATGATCATTGAGAGCAAGCGGATCGGATGCCTCGACGGGCTGCGCGGGCTAGCCGCGCTCTGGGTCCTCCTCGGCCACAGTCTGCAATTGACGGGCTGGCACCTTCCGATCCTTTCGTCGCCGGATTTGGGCGTCGACCTCTTCATTATGCTGTCCGGCTTTCTGATGGTCTTTCACTATCGGCTGCGCGAGACGGCCAACCCCTGGGAAAAGCCGGCCACCTGGTTCGGCTTCTGGTTGAAGCGCTTTTTTCGCATCGCGCCGCTCTATTATGTGATGCTGTGTGTGGCGCTGCTTCGAGGTCCGCAGCTCTATCAAGCCCGCATGGTCATCGACACGTTTCTCGCGCATGGCCCGCAATTGCCGGAGCGCTATCTGGACGACAGCCTGCGTAATCTTCTCATGCACCTGAGCTTCCTCTTCGGGCTGCATCCCGCTTACGCGTTCCGCACGGCGTTGCCGGATTGGAGCCTCGGTCTGGAAATGCAGTTCTATACCGTGTTTCCGATTGCGATGCTGCTCTTGAGGAAAACCAGATGGCTGCCGGGCGCCGCCTTGATTGCGCTTATGGGCTTTGTAATCGCAAAGGCGATCCAGGCTGCGCATATCGACTTTCCGATGCCGTCTTTCCTGCCACTGAAGATGCACGTTTTCCTGTGCGGCATGCTGATCGCCAATGGGTTGTTCGTGACGCCGCGGCAAACCGTCATGAACGGCCTCTTGGCAGTCATTCTGGTGATGATTCCGATCGGCGGCGATATGACCACGACGAAGATCGGCGTCCGGCTGCTTCTCGTCGTCGGCTTCTTCGCCTTGGTGCATTACCACCTGCTGCCGGGCCTGATTGGAAAGCTTGGCGACCGCGTTTCGTCACTCATGGGAAATCGCTTCTGCCATTGGCTGGGCGAGCTTTCGTTCGGCGTTTACCTGATCCATCTGCTGTTGCTGCAGCCGATCGCCGCGTTCGTCATCAGGCATTTCGGGGCTGGGATTTCCGCACCGGAACGATTTGCGATCGTTGTCGCCGCTCTTTTGCCGACGGCCTATGTGCTTGCATACCTGGGCTTCACCCGTATCGAGGGACCGGGTCAGAAGCTCGGGCGTAAGGTTCTTGAAAGGATCCGCGGGCGCCGGCTCGAGCCGGCGTGATGGGGCGAGCTATTGCAATCGAGGCTCGTCTGCTTTCGCAGAGGGTGACGAGCCTCTGACCATCATCATGATGGCTGCCGATGTTCTATTGAGGGACGTGCCTGAATGGCAATGAACTTCACCACGATCCCAACAGCTGGCGTCGCCGAGGGTTAAATAAAAATAAACTATTGGCCTGTTCCGGCACAGGCTATCGATAATGATGGGCCGGCGACCGCCGGCTGCTGTTGCTCAATTGACCTTCAGCTTGGCTTCTTCTGCCGCCGCTACAAATTCCGCGCGCGCCTCTTCGACCGTCTTACGACCATCGAGGGCTGCCCTGCATGTGCTTCTTGCCTTCAGGTAGCGTAGTCCGCGGGCGTTCGGCCACAGGTCCGCCAAGCACTTCAGCGCGTCCAAGGGCCCGAGGATCGTGCGCGCGCCGGTGCTTTCGAACCCCACGTGGATAGGGTCATTCCATTTCTCTACGGCCATCGGCGTCTTTCCTCCATGCTTAGGCCAAAACGTGCGAATCGGCCTCCGCGTTCCTCTAGAAGGCCTCATGCAGAAGGTATTTTAGCGATATTTTCGACGTCCGCAAACGGGAAAACCGCTGCCCGGGTCTCCCCTCATTCTCCGGCCGCCTATCCGATCTTTTTGCGTCGCGAAGCGTTATTTTCTCGTTGGCGATAGCGGATCTGTTGCTTGCACTTTTAACTGGCTGAATCCGGCACTTTGTGCAACCATCAAAAGCTCAACGTCAGTCGCCCCTTGTCAGCGTTGGAGATCGGTAATGCAGGACCTCAAAAACGTGCTGAATGCGGAATGCCAGAAGTATGTTTCCATGGTGGTATCCATGCGGCGTGGCAAGCAGCGATGGCTCGAAGTCGACGAGGCAACGGGCAGCAACGTGGACGTCACCGACGCCAAGCTTGCGACATTCGAGGAGACGGTCCGAACCCTTAGGCAGATGATCCAGGACCTCGATGCGTCCGATTATCTGTCATCCCGCCCCACGAAGGATTGGCATTTCGACGCCTGATCCTGTCGTCAAATCAGTTTGGATGTTAGGCCAACGACTTTGCGGTGCCTTCAACTCCGAATGGAAGTTGTAGACGGAATCCGGATCGTAGACGCAGGTGTAGTCGAGTAGGCATTGCTTTCCGCTGGCATCTCGCAGGCCGGTCGTGTCGCGCTTTCGGCCGGGCCGGCAGGCTTGTTGATTACGGGATAAATGTCGCCTTGTAGACCGCCACCGCGCCTCCGATCGCGACCACGACCGCAAGTGCCATGGCCACAACAATAATTGCTTTCCCTACCCATCCGGTGTTTGATGGCTGATCGTCGTTGTCATTGCTCATAGGGTCGACTTTCAGTCAGCTTCTTGTCTACACGGGCATGGGATCGCTACGCAGCCTGTGATCAGGTGTCAGTCGCTTTCGAAGCTCCCAATGCCCCTACCGCAGCCCGTCAAGTGTTGATGTCGGCCGCGTGAGGTCGAGTACCATCTCAGAACGCATGACGGCAAGCGTCTGCGGTCGCTGGACGAGAGCTATACGACGTGATCTTCAGGTTCGTGAGTGCTGTTTTGTCGATTTCGCGGGAGAAAACTGGTGCTGCCGAGTGGGATTGAACCACCGACCTCACCCTTACCAAGGGTGTGCTCTACCACTGAGCTACGGCAGCAAGGACCAGACGCGCAACCGAAGCGGCTGCATTGCGTGAACGGGGGGGCTATTGCCACAGCTTCATGATAAGCGCAAGCCGCAATTTCCATCTTTGTGTAGATTGAGGTCGGGCCACTTTTGGATTGGCGCAAATTCGGGTAAGGCTGCGGCATGACCGAGAACACCGAAAAAGGCCAGAAGAGCCGGAAGGCGGCGATCGAACGCCAGGCGGAGTTGCGCCGCGAGCGTGCTGCCGAAAAACTTCGCGAAAATCTGTCCCGCCGCAAACAGCAGACCCGCGCCCGCCGTTCGGGGCAGGCAGATGAGACGGATGGCCTGCCTGCCGCAAAAATGGACGAATCGTAATGTTCCGTTCACGGCGAATTGAAGCCCCCGCTAATTTCGTCTAAACACCCGCATCTTTTTTCAGACAGCCTTTCAGAAAGGCGGGCACCGCCCGTAAGCGCCCATGGATCGTATTAGAATTGTCGGCGGTAATGAGCTTAACGGCATCATTCCGATTTCCGGCGCCAAGAATGCCGCCCTGCCGCTGATGATCGCCTCGCTGCTCACCAGCGATACACTGACGCTCGAAAACGTGCCGCATCTGGCCGATGTCGAGCTTCTGATGCGTATCCTCGGCAATCACGGCGTCGACGTCGCCGTCAACGGCCGCCGCGAACGCCAGGAAGACGCCTACTCGCGCACCATCCACTTCACCTGCCGCACCATCGTCGACACCACCGCTCCCTATGAGCTGGTGTCCAAGATGCGCGCCTCTTTCTGGGTCATCGGCCCGCTGCTGGCGCGCGAAGGCCAGTGCCGCGTCTCGCTGCCGGGCGGATGCGCAATCGGCACGCGTCCCGTCGACCTGTTCCTTGATGGCCTGACGGCGCTCGGTGCGAACCTCGAGATCGACGGCGGCTATATCAATGCGACGGCCCCGCAAGGCGGCCTGATTGGCGCCCGCTATACCTTCCCGAAGGTATCGGTCGGTGCGACCCACGTGATGATGATGGCTGCAACCCTTGCCCGCGGCACGACCGTGATCGGCAACGCCGCCCGGGAGCCCGAAGTCGTCGACCTCGCCAATTGCCTGATCGCCATGGGTGCAAAAATTTCGGGTGCCGGCACGAGCACGATCACCATCGAAGGTGTCACCTCGCTCTCCGGCGCGCGCCACCGCGTGCTGCCAGATCGCATCGAGACCGGCACCTACGCCATGGCCGTCGCCATGGCCGGGGGGGACGTGGTTCTCGAAAACACCGATGTCGCTCTGCTCGACACGGCGCTTGAAACGCTTCGCCGCGCCGGCGCGGAAATTTCGCCGACCAACAACGGCATGCGCATCCGCCGCAATGGCGCCGGCATCAAGCCGGTCGATATCGTCACTGATCCGTTCCCGGGCTTCCCGACCGATCTGCAGGCGCAGTTCATGGCGCTGATGACGCGTTCGACCGGCATCTCGCATGTCACCGAGACGATCTTCGAAAACCGCTTCATGCACGTGCAGGAACTGGCGCGCCTCGGCGCCAAGATCTCGCTGTCGGGCCAGACCGCGAAGATCGAAGGTGTTCCGCGGCTGAAGGGTGCGCCCGTCATGGCAACCGACCTGCGCGCGTCTGTTTCGCTCGTCATTGCCGGCCTTGCCGCCGAAGGCGAGACGATGGTATCCCGCGTTTATCACCTCGATCGCGGCTTCGAACGGCTGGAAGAAAAGCTCACCCGCTGCGGCGCCATTGTCGAGCGCGTCAGCGAGTAACCAAAAGGGCGTCAAATTCGCCCTTAAGCCCGGTTGCGCATCGCGTTGCCGCGCCTTATGTCCGTTGTCTGACGCATCGCCATTCCGGCGATGCATTGGCGATGGGGTAATGCCTGCATGACTGATCTGAGGCTGGTTGCGCTCGATAGCGAAGATCTTGCCGTTGTCTCCACGCATTTGCAGGATAGCGTCTTCAAGGTCGCCGATATCGCCTGGTCGCCGCGCGAGGGGCAGTTCTCGGTCGCGGTCAATCGCTTCGCGTGGGAGGAAGCCGGCAAGAAGCGCAAGGGTTTCGAGCGCCGCCGCGCCGCTGTTGTCTTCAAACGCGTGCTTGCGGTGCGCTCCACCGGCATCGATCGCCAGAACCGCGACGACGTCTTGTCGTTGCTGGCCGTCCGCTTCGAGCAGAAGGGCGAGGGGCCTGACGGCACCGTTGAACTGGCGCTCTCCGGCACGGCGACCATTGCGCTGGATGTCGAATGCATCGAGGTTCAGCTTGCGGATATCGGCGGGGCGTGGGAAACCGCTTCGAAGCCCCGTCATCCTGGCGCTTGAGATCTGGTTAGTCTGTTATCAAGAGGAATATCGCATTGGCAATCTGGCTGGATCAGGCATCGGAAGGCTTCGAGCAACGGTTTGCCGCCTTCCTGACGACCAAGCGCGAAGTTTCCGAGGATGTGAACACGGCGGTCCGCGCCATCATCGATGACGTCAGGGCGCGCGGTGACGAGGCGCTTGCCGAGTATTCGAAGAAATTCGACGGCATCGATTTTGCCGTGACGCCGATGCGCGTGAGCGAGGCGGAGATTGACGCCGCCATCGAAGCGGTTCCGGCGGAAGTCCTCGGCGCGCTGAAGGTTGCGCAGGTGCGCATTGAATCGCACCACCGTCGCCAGCTGCCGAAGGACGATATCTACGAAGACGACATGGGCGTAGGCCTCGGTTCCCGCTGGACCGCGATCGAGGCAGTCGGCCTTTATGTGCCGGGCGGCACTGCGAGCTATCCGAGTTCGGTGCTGATGAATGCGGTGCCGGCGAAGGTCGCAGGCGTCGATCGCATCGTCATTGCCGTTCCCGCAACAGGCGGCGCCGTCAATCCTGCGGTGCTTGCCGCGGCCAAGCTCGCGGGCGTCAGCGAAATTTACCGCGTCGGCGGCGCACAGGCGATTGCCGCGCTGGCTTACGGGACGGCGACCATCGCGCCCGTCGCCAAGATTACCGGTCCCGGCAATGCCTATGTCGCCGCCGCCAAGCGGCATGTCTTCGGCACCGTCGGTATCGACATGATCGCCGGTCCCTCGGAAGTGCTCGTCATCGCCGACAAGGACAACAATCCGGACTGGATCGCCGCCGATCTGCTGGCGCAGGCCGAGCATGATGCGAGCGCGCAGGCAATCTTGGCAACGGATGATGCCGAATTCGCCAGGTCGGTGGAAGCAGCCGTCGAGCGGCAGCTGAAGACGCTGAATCGCGCCGAAACCGCTGCCACCAGCTGGCGCGACTATGGGGCGATCATTCTGGTGAAGTCTCTGCAGGACGCCATTCCGTTGGCAAACCGCATCGCGCCTGAACACCTGGAGCTTGCCGTTGCCGATCCGGACGCGCTGCTGCCGCGTATCCGCAATGCCGGCGCGATCTTCGTTGGCGCCCATACGCCCGAAGTGATCGGCGACTATGTCGGTGGTTCGAACCACGTTCTGCCGACGGCCCGCTCGGCGCGGTTCTCTTCAGGGCTTTCCGTGCTCGATTTCGTCAAGCGCACCTCGATCCTGCGCCTTGGTCCCGAGCAGCTGCGCACGCTGGGCCCGGCCGCCATCGCGCTCGCCGTGTCCGAAGGACTGGACGGGCATGCGCGATCGGTTGCGATCCGCCTCAATCTGGAAGGGTGACAGATGGCGGCGGGCGACTTTCGGCTTTGCGACGTCGTCCTTGACGACACCATCGGCCGAGCGACGCCCGACGTCGAGCACGAGCGCGCCGTCGCCATTTTCGACCTTGTGGAAGAAAACAGCTTCACGCCCGTCGGTCATTCCGGCGGCCCCTATCGCCTGAACATATCCCTGGTCGATTCAAAGCTGGTGTTCGCGATCACGACAGAGAATGGCGGTGCCGTCGCAACCCACATTCTGTCGCTGACGCCGTTTCGCCGCATCGTCAAAGACTATTTCCTGATCTGCGAAAGTTACTATGAGGCAATCCGGTCGGCTTCGCCGAGCCGCATCGAGGCGATCGATATGGGTCGGCGCGGTATTCACAATGAGGGCTCGCAGACGCTGAGGGACCGTCTGAACGGCAAGATCGAGATCGATTTCGATACGGCACGCCGGCTGTTCACGCTGGTCTGCGTGCTCTACTGGCGCGGCTGACGCCAATGGAAACGCCGGTCGGGGCAGGCGAAGGGAAGAGGCCGGGTGCCATCCTGTTCATGTGCGGCATGAACTGTATCCGCTCCCCGATGGCCGAAGTGATTGCCCGCAGCATGCTGCCGGCCAATGTCTACATCAGGTCGGCGGGCGTCCGTGCCGGAGAGCGTGATCCTTTCGTTGACGTTGCGTTGGACGAGATCGGCCTTTCGCTCGGCCGGCATCATCCACACACGCTGGAAGAACTGGAAGATGACTATTTCGACCTCATCATCACGCTCTCGCCGCAGGCGCACCATGCTGCGCTGGAACTGACCCGGTCAAACGCCATCGAAGTGATGTATTGGCCGACCCTGGATCCGACCGTTGTTCAAGGCACGCGGGAGCAGATTCTGGACAGTTACCGCGAAGTCCGCGACCACCTGATGGAACTGATTGAGAGCCGGCTGGTGAGACGAAACTCCACCGCCGCGCAATCGGCGTGAAACAAATGACAGAAACACGATCAATTAGGTTCACAAACCCCCATTGATTGTGTAGTTTCCGCGCAAATTTTTGGGCGGCTGTGGCTGCCATCTCAACCGACAGGAAGAAAACCAATATATGCCTAAAGAAGAAGTCCTCGAATTTCCGGGTATTGTAACCGAGCTTCTGCCGAACGCGACGTTCCGCGTAAAGCTCGAAAACGAACACGAGATCATCGCCCACACGGCCGGCCGCATGCGCAAGAACCGCATTCGCGTTCTGGCAGGCGACAAGGTTCTCGTCGAAATGACCCCCTACGACCTGACCAAGGGCCGCATCACCTACCGCTTCAAGTAGGCCTGGTCTCGAAAGGCCGTTGTCTCCGTCTCCCGGTGGTCGAGGTTCCATGGCGCTGAAATACAAGCTCATTCTGGCTTCCGGCTCGCCCCGCCGCGTCGATCTGCTGAACCAGGCAGGGATCGAGCCCTCGCGTCTGATGCCGATGGACATCGACGAGACGCCGAAGAAGTCGGAGCACCCGCGATCGCTTGCGCGGCGCCTGTCGACGGAAAAAGCCGAGGCGGCCCTTGCTGCCATCAAGGGCGACATGACGTGGAAGGGCAGCTATATCCTCTCTGCCGATACCGTAGTTGCCGTCGGTCGCCGCATCTTGGGGAAGGCTGAGTTCGCGGATGAGGCATCGGCCTCGCTCTATCTCCTGTCTGGCCGCAGCCACTGGGTTTACACCGGCGTCTGCCTGGTCACGCCAGACCGCAAGGTCAGGCAGAAGATCGTTGAGACCAAGGTGCGCTTCAAGCGCCTTTCCGGTTTCGAGATCGAGAACTACCTTGCCTCCGGGCAATGGCGCGGCAAGGCCGGCGCTTATGGCATCCAGGGGCTGGCCGGCACATTCGTGCAGAAGATGGTCGGTTCCTACACCAATGTCGTTGGTCTGCCACTTTATGAAACCATCCTTCTGCTGACCGGCGAAGGCTTTGACGTGCACAGCCGGTGGCCCGAGGGCTGATCCTCGAAGGGACGCTGATGTCTGACGAAAACAAGACCGCCAAAGTCGAGCCGCTGCGTAAGACACGGCCCTGCCCGGAATGCGGCAAGCCGTCGAGCCGCGAACACTATCCGTTTTGCTCGAACCGCTGCCGTGAGCTCGATCTTTCACGCTGGCTCTCCGGCTCCTACGCCATCCCCGTTGCCGACGACGAAGCAAAAGCGAAGCATGAGGACAACGAATAGGCTCGTTTTCCACGGGCGAAGCCATTAAATTCGTTGATGAATCCGGAAAAATCCAAGGCGTCTCAAAAAACTGTCATTTTGACGCTTGCCATGTCCGGACAAGATGCTATAACCCCGCTCGCTTCCGGGGCGAACCAAGGTCCCCGGTTCTTTCTCAGGAAAGAATCTGCATGAAGCGGGTTAGCCCAGATAGCTCAGTTGGTAGAGCAGCGGATTGAAAATCCGCGTGTCGCTGGTTCGATTCCGGCTCTGGGCACCACTCCAAAACTTGCTTCCAAATGTTTCCGAACGAAACGCTCAGAATTAGATCCCGTTCTTTCCGAGCGGGCTGATTGACCCTTCGGGTGTCGAACAACCTACTTTGATGTTCGGCTCAGCGCTTCGGCACGATACCCAGGCTGAGGACCCACATTTCGCGGTAGCAGAAGTCGGGGTCGGAAATCAGGCGGTCCGGCTCTTCGCCAATCGCCTTCCATTGGTCATGATCCGCTTCCGGCAGGTCACAGGTTCGAGCGAGCCTGGATAAGAATTCGAGGTTGTTGCGGATATACTCGTGCTCCACGGGCTTTAGCGGCTGACGTCGCTCTGCGAGTGTCGTGATGGCAGAGACGCGCTCAAGGCCCGCCGCTCGAAACCAGGCTGGCAAGCGCGTTCCCCGCATGGCGCCGGAGATCTGCGTATCGCCGGATAGCGCATCGAGCAGCCGCCACATGAGTTTGGGATCTTGCGGCTGATATTGCCAAACCGAGATGTCGACCTCTTTCACGGCCACGAGCCCGCCTGGCTTTACGACGCGGCGAAACTCCTCGACTGCGCGGGCGAGCTGTTCGTCACTCAGATATTGGCTGGCGTTCGCGCTCCAAACCGCATCAAACGTTCCCGTCTCTTGTGGCAGCGCGGTCATGTCTCCGGTTCGCGTGCTTATCGGACAGGGAAATTGTTGATCGGCAATCAGGCTTTCGATTGCCTCGATATTTTCGGGTGCCAGATCCAGAGCCTCGATGTGTCCCTGGCTACCCAGCAATTCCGCCATCAAAGGCAGGAAGACCCCATTCCCGGCACCAGCGTCAAGCACCGACCAACCGGGTCGGATGCCGGTGGCGCGAAGCGTAGCATCGTACTCGTCCTTTAGCGCCAGGTAGTGAACGTCGAGATGCCTGCCGCCACTGAGCCTGTGCCCAGCCGATGTAACGCGTTCGGGACTTGAGGCGTTGTTCATCTTGTCCCCCGGTCTGGATCCGAATGACAGCTCTCAACGCCATATTGTTATGGATATCTCGTACGCAGACAATCCCCATCCAGAGCGAGTCACGGCACCCTGATCGCTCTGCTACGATCGACCGCCAGCATCGGGCCCGATAGTGCTATTCGCGGTTGAGCCGCTGGACGAGCTCCTCGAACAGCGCTTCGCCTCGCCTCGTCAGGACAAGATCGATTGCGGCGGTAAGGGCGCGATGCCCTTCACTGCTGTCAACGTCGATCCGTTGGGCGGAACACCATTGCCGAACGGCATCGGTAACGCGCGCAACATCATGGTCTGTAAGCGATATGAGAGATTGGAGCATTTTTGTGCCCTTCGCTAAAGCGGCAAGAGCACGTAAAAACTCCCAAGCAGTCCCCGCCGATTAATCTTATGGGGCCGATTTCATCGGTGTACTCTCATTCCACGGGAATGATACAAGCTCTTCGAGCAATTTTTACGAAGGCAATTGCGACCGCCGGTGGTCCGCTGAGGTCGAGCGGAATTACGCCATCCTGCGCAGCACATCGAGCAGTGTCTGCGCGTCATCATTGGCGCCGATCCGCCTTAGGGCGTCGTCCGCGAGCGTGATGATGGCCTCGAGCGCTTCATGCTCGCTCCAGCCCGCCTCGACCGATGCTGCGACAAGATCGCGGAAGGCAAACTGCAGGGCGTCCTGGCAGCGGACGTCCCGATCGGGGTCGTCTGTGGTGACGAAGGGTTTGTAGATGTCTCTCATCTCGCTCTCCGCGAATGTGCCGACGAGACAGAATAGCGGGAATGAGTTTAAGAAAGTGCTTAAGAAATAGCTACTGGGCGGGGCTGTGGCACTTCCGCGCGGCGATGCCGGCGCGCCGCCTTCGGGACATGGCTCACGCGATGGTAACATGGTGATTTTCCGAAGGTTAAAACTCCGTTCATCTGCCGTTCTCAATCCGCTTTTGCAATGATAATACTAACGGCGCAAACGGAGGGGGATACTCTATGCCACGCATCTCGCAGCTATACTTTAAGACCGCAATTCTATTTCTGATTATCGGCATTGTCATGGGTCTCAACATGGCGATCTCCCAAGATCACACCGTCATCGGCGCCCATGCGCACTGTAATCTGTTAGGCTGGGTGACCATGGCGATCTTCGGCGGTTACCATGCGCTCAATCCACAGAAGGCGGAGACGCGCCTGGCCATGATCCAGTACTACGTCTACACGGCCGGCATCGTCCTTATGGTGCCGTCGCTCTATCTCATGCTGCAGGGCAATGCGGCGATGGAGCCGATCGTCGCGCTCGCTTCTGTCGTCACCTTTGTGGGCGTCTTGCTCTTCGCGTTCATCATCTTCTCGAGCGGAAAAGTCGTCGTCACACCGTCGGCACCCTCGTATCGCTGACATCACCCAACGCGGTGTTCGGCGGGGCGTGATCGCCTTGCCGAACGCTCTTGGTGCAGATATCCGCTCGTGATCTCAGGCTCTGACGGTGTGGTGCCGTCGGACCGGAGCTTCAGTGGATGATCTGTATGCGGATCTGTTCCTTGGCCGCGTAGTCATGGCAATCGCTGGCGGCGTCGCCGACAAAGATCACGTCGCCGTCGGAATCGAAAAGACCCCAGCAGGGGTCTTCGTCGACATAGACTTTTCTGACGTAGCCGAAGGGCTCGGCATCGATGATAACGCTGGGTGCAACAGGAACAGCCGCAAGTGCTCGCATGGATAACTCCAATGAGTCGTTTCTGTTTTAGTGCATTTGCATATTGCGCCTTGAAGCTGACTCGGAGCTATCCTCAGAAATCGGGATGGGAAACTGAGGTTGACGAGCGGGCCGATTGTCGCCGGCCGAATCACTTTTGATTGTCTGTTCCCGCCGCGAGCAGATCAAATGCGCGTTGCCGCGGCGGTTCAAAATCCCTATCTAGAGCAGGCTATCATCACCAAAGGATTTTCCCATGGCCGACCTCAAGGCGCGCCCCCGTCCCGTTGGCGCAACCGCCGTTCTCGGCCGCACCGGCTTTCCGCATGTCACGTCGGCCACTAAGGGCGAGTTGCATATCGTCACCGGCGCTTCGCAGCCTGGTTTCAATCCGCTGGACCTTCTATATGCGTCGCTGTCGGCCTGCCTGGTCCTCAGCGCCCGCATCGCTGCGAGCCAGATGGGCATTCTCGACCGCGTAACCGAGATCACTGCAGACGTGACGGGCGAGAAGGCAAGCGAGGGTCCGTCGCGGGTTCAGGCATTCAACATTGCCTTCGCGATCAAGGGTGACATCGACGAAGAGACGCGCTTGAAGATCGCTCATGCGGCCGAAGAGATCTGTACGGTCAGCAACACCATCCGCGGGACGCCCGAATTCTCGACCGTCGTTTCCGGTTGATGGGCGCAGTGCTGCAAATGCGCATCGGCGGACAATAAGATTACGCTTTTGCCTACCCTTGTCGCTCCTCGGCTATCCACTCGGTACAGCTTCTGATAGGCCCGTTCCGTCGCCTGTCTCCAGGCGGCTCAGAAAGCATCGAGAGTCATGTCGCAGGCCGCTTCCACAATCGCAGACCCCCCTACCTCCAACCGGTTGGCTCTTGCCGCCCTGATCCTCGGCGGCGCGGCGATCGGCGGCTCGCCTATCTTCGTTCGGCTGTCGGAAGTAGGCCCAATGGCAACCGCCTTCTGGCGCGTGGCGCTTGCCCTGATCCCGCTCTTCATTTTTTCGCTTGCCAAGGGCAAGAACGCCGGCCCGAAGCCTGAAAAACTCTCGGATTATGCCCTGCTGATCCTGCCGGGCGTGGTTCTCGCGATGGATCTGGCGGCCTGGCATCTCTCCATCACCATGACGTCGGTGGCCAATGCGACGCTGCTTGCCAATCTTGCCCCCGTCTTCGTCACGGTGATCGGGCTTCTCTTTTTCGGCGCGTCCGTCACCCGTGTGTTCGTTCTCGGGCTGATATTGGCGCTTGCAGGCGTGGTCATCCTGAAGGGAGGCCCTGCGGCACTCGGCAATGGCGACCTGCGTGGCGACGGTGTGGCGGTCATCGCCGCCGTCTTCTATGCCGGTTACATCCTGGCGATCGGCAAGCTTCGCAGCCGTTTCGATACTGTCCGTATCATGCTCTGGAGCACGGCATCCGCCGCTGTCTGCATCTTTCCGCTTGGATTCTTCTACGAAGGCCACATGCTGCCGCCGACGGCCTATGGTTGGGCAATCGTCTTCGGCCTTGCCTTCGTCAGTCACGCGGGAGGGCAGATGGCCATCGCCTACGCGCTCGCCTATCTGCCAGCCGCCTTCTCCTCACTGACGCTGCTGCTGCAGCCGGTGGTGGCGGCAATCCTCGCCTGGGTGCTGCTCAGCGAGCCGATCGGTCCGATGCAGGCGATCGGCGGCATTGTGGTGCTCGCCGGGATTCTGGTTGCCCGGCGAGGCTGATCTCAATCAGGCGACCGCTGCAGGAGCGACACGTCGCGCATCGAGGATCGCAAGCGCCTCGTCGACTGTCGAGGCAAGTTCCGCCTTGTCGCTGTTGCAGGTGCCCCAGGCCGCGATGAAGCTGCTGGTCTTGCCATAGCTGTTATCGAGAACGCAGTGATCCGCGCCGAGAAGCACGCACATGATGTGTCCGTGCATACGGTCGGTAATGACCTGGCGTGCCGAGCCCAATAGAGCCACGCCGCGGTCGAAACGCTGCTGCGCCCGTTCGCGATAGGCTAGCTCCGTCATCCGCGCGCGACCGCCGATGCGGCCGGTCAGAAGGCCCTTCAGGATCGCGGCGTGCTTCGTCTGGCGCTGGAAATCGGCAGGCTCGTCGGGCCAGTCCGATTTCACGGTGCCCGGACGCAAGGTTGCTGCTGTCAAGTCCTGTGCGGTACCGACCTCCTGGTCCTCGCGCAGATTGAGCAGCAGTTCGTGCTGCGGCGTCGGTCGAGCGACCGGACCGATGCAGAAGGCCATGTCGGGGCAAAGGCGCGTTTCGCACTGGAACCAGCGCTGGGCAAATTCCAGGCTTCGCTGGTCGCGGACGAGCAGCGTGAACTGACCGTGACGCTCGATCGCGCGCGCGGTGCTGTCGACGTTCGCCTGTTCCTTGAAATGAATGGTCTGCGGCATCTGCACGATCGGCCGGCCCTTGTGCTTGTCGAGCAGACCTTCGCGGAACTGGCGGTAGCCGGCCCAGATGTCACCGAAATTGCCGCCGCCGTGCAGGAAGATGCGACCGTTGCCGATCGCGCTGAGCATCCGGCCTTCATCGTAGGTCGGGATCTCGGTCACGTAGGTCGGACGGGTGCGCTTCCGGTCAAAATAGGCCAGTTCGCCAAGCCAGATGGCACTGTCGCCGATGTTGTAGTGGTTCGGGAAGTCGAGAAGCGCAAAACGCTCGGACGGATCAAAGAGATCGGAAAGGCAATTGGCGATCACACCCTGAAGACGGTTGATGATCGTAATATTGGATTCCATGGAATGCTCCTTGTTTGCGGACACTTGGGTCCATGCAAGCGGCTAGGCTTCGGCCTGTTTGCGGAATGGGTTGAGGGACATGGCAAGCGCGATGTACGGACGGATGACCGAGCGGCCGAAGATCGGCAGGAAGGCGAGGTAAATCAGTCCGCCGAGACCGATGCTGAGGCCGAGCGCCAGCCAGCGGTTTTGAATATGTGCGAGGATGACTGGATGTGCGAACCAGACGCAGACCGCCATCAGCGCCGCGCCGCAGAAGGGCAGGGCGACAGCCTTCAACGTGCTCTTGGCGTCGATATGCGCATATCGTGCAAGCACATATTGCTGATAGGGCATCGTCAGCCAGGCCCGCAATGTGTAGCCCGCGGCAACGGCCACGACGCCGTAGGGGACGAGCAGCCAGGTGAGGATCAACGTCGTCGCGAGCTGCAGGGCAGCGACGGACAGGATCGATTCCGCCCGGTTGACCGCAGAAAGCGCCGACGAGGCGAAGAAGTTCATGACGAAGGGAACCGCCATCAGCACGAGAACGGTGGCGATATCGCCGGCATTGCCCCACTTGTCGCCGAAGAGCAGGGCGATCATGTCGTTGGACAGAGCGCCGAAGCCGAGCAGCAGCGGGATGGTTCCGAGCGCGGCAGCGCCGACGATCTTGTTATAGGCATTGCGAAAGGCCGTGTGGTCGTTCTGCAGGCGCGACAGCGTCACGAGCGACACGCTGCCGATCGGCGCCAGCACCGCTTGGCCGATCAGCTCGATCAGTCGCCAGGCAATGCGGTAGCGGCCGACTTCGACCGGGCCGAACCAGCGCGAAATGAAGATGTCCTGCACGCGGGCAAGCAGCATCCACATCAGCTGGGTGACCACGAGGCTGATGCTGAAGAGGAAAACGGACCGGAACATCGGCACGTTGAAGCGAAACTTCGGCATCCAGGGATAGTAGAACCAGCCGAGGAGCACGGTCACGGCAGCGTTGACCGCGGTCTGCGCCACGAGCGCCCAGACGCCCCAGCCGAGGAAGGCGCAGACGACGGCGGTGATGCCGGACAGCAGGCTGGCGGCGATCGCCTGCCCGGCAAGGCTCTTGTGGCCGAACTCGCGGGCAAGGCGGGCATTGTGGATGACTGCCAGCGAGGAAATCGGAAGCAGTGGCGCCAGCCAGCGTAGAATGCCTGAGACCGATGGGTCGCGCACCAGATCGCCGTAGTAGGGCGCGAAGAAGAACACCAGCGAGGCAACGATGCCGCTGAAGGCGATCGTCGCCCAGAAGGCCGTGTCGGCAAGCTCCTCGTCGAGATCGAGCTGGCGCGTGACGGCATCGCCGAGGCCCGCATAAGCCAACACGCGGCCGATTTCCACGAACAGGCTCGCAAGCGCGAAGGTCCCGAAATCGCCCGGCCCGAGAATGCGCGCCAGGATGACGAAGATCACAAAGGTTGCGATCGTGCTCCAGGCCACGCGGACGACCGACCAAAGGACGGAGAGCGCGGTTTTCTTCTTAAGCTCGGCGTGCGCAATTGCCGTATCGGCCATGCATTATCCAATCGAATCTGGCTCGCGATCGGTCTCGCGTGTTTCCGTTGACGGTGAGGCGGGCGCCCTAGGCGGGCTGCTTTGCCTTCGGCGCCCGCCAGTAGGCGAGCATGCCGGTCAGGTTGTCACGAAGCTGGCTGCGATAGGTCAGGCCAAGGTCCTCGTTGAGTTTCTGGCGCCCCATGGCTTCCATGAGCGCCTGGCGGATTTCCCAGCGCAACATGCCGCGCATGTTCGAGCGACGATCGAAGAGATATTTGGCGTACAGCGCTCCGTTGCCGAAGGCGTAGCCGGTCTGCAGGCGCTTGATATCAGCGAGATCACGCCGTCCATGAAAGTGCTTGACGGCAAAATCGGGCAGATATTCGACGCGCACGCCGGCATTGAAGGCGCGGTGGACATAATCCGTGTCTTCGCCGGAGCGGAAAGGCGTGCCGGCCCCGAAACGCGTGTCGAAGAGGCCGATCCTTTCGACCAGGCCATGCGGAAACGCCATGTTGGCGCCATGAATGAAGCCGCCGGCGTGCAAGTCGCTGGTCAGCACCGCGGGTTCCATCTCAGGCTTGATCGTCACCGGCAGGTCGCGGGCATCACCGAGTTCGATCCGTCCACCGCGCATGACCATCTCGGTATCCGAGCTGAAAAGCGCCGCAAGCGTCGTGAAATAGTCTGGGAAAATCTCGCAGTCGTCGTCGGTAAAGGCAAGGATGCGGCCCCTCGCGGCGTTCAGGCCCGTGTTGCGGGCAACGGCGAGGCCGGGCTTCGCTTCGTAGATCAAGTTGGTCTTGATCGGCGCGGTCGACGCCCATTGGCGAACGACGTCCGACGTCTCGTCCGTGGATCCATTGTCCACGAAGACCAGCTCAACTCTCAGATAGTCTGCCTGCCGGGCGGCAACAGACACGGCATCCAGGCAGTTCGTCAGTCCATAGGCCCGATTTCTCGACGAGATAATCAGGCTGATGTCCACGGGCCGAGGAGGCATGCAATTTCCCCTTCTGCGATCGATGTCGAGGCGAGGATAGGGCTGAGACCCCGCTTCGGCAAGGAGCTTTTTGCGCTGCAGCAAAATAGAACAGTTGGAGCAGTTCGCAGACGAATGTGGTAATTTCTTGCCTCAAGAAGACAGAAAATAAATACAAATATAGATTTTGTCACAAATCAAAGTTAATCGTAAAAATAACAATGAAAAATAATCTTATGTAGTTCTATCTAAGCACCAAAGAATTTTTAGCTTGCCAAAATTAAAGAAGATTGGCGTGGCTTCGGTTGTTTCTATAGTATTCCCCTGTCAAAATGCAATAAGAAGTATTTTGTCGATAAGTGCTTGCAATAATCGTTGCGGCAGTCGGTAGTCCTTAACAGAAACGATCACAAACACCCTTCTGGGTAGCATTGGCCATTGCCAACGGCATGGCGCGATCACTGTGCAGATTCGAGAATAGATAGCCATCGGATCTGTTGGAGTGCCATTTCGCATGTCTTCATCGTCGTCTCATGCCGCCAACGTAGTGTTGTCCGCTACCGCCGCTGTGCGGACGTTAAAACACTACTCTGCCAACAACTGGCAAAACTGCGGGCGCCTGGGCATGGGTCGGAGCACGCGGGCAAACGCCTTGCTCGCAAGGGGGCTATTATCCCCAGTTATACCAAGGCGCTGTAGCCGAATCGCTCGACGCTGATGCCCTTCGCCACAAGGCGCTCTGCTCAGTTGATTTGCTGCGACAGCCATTTCTGGATGATCGAGACGTCCCCCTCTCCGAGGTCGTGTCCGCCGGAGATGACATCCGAATCGACTGTCGCGCCCGATTGCTTGAGGCGCGTTTCGAGTTCGTTCGCATACTTTCCGTAGGCATCCGTCTTTCCGCTGATAACAAGAAGATCCGTGCCTTTTAGATCGGCATGCGGATAGGTCTTCAAAACAGGCATGGAGCGCAACAGCACCGCACGGTGCACCAGATTCGGATGCAGATAGAGCAACGAGTTGAGCAGGTTCGCGCCATTGGAATAGCCGACATAGACGATCTTCTTGGGATCTAGACCGTATGACGACACGGCGCCCTCGATAAAGGCGGCGAAGGCCTCTGCTTCGCTCTTGATGTCATCCTGGTCGAAGGAGAACGGCGTGATGCGCTTGTACCAGCGCGGGATGCCTTCCTCGGTCGCCCGTCCGCGCACACCAAGCAGCGTGGCACGCGGGGCAGCCTCATGCAGGAGCGGCATCAGCGTTGTTTCGTTACCGCCCGAACCGTGCAACAGCACGAACACGCTGCCGTCAGGATTTGGCGGCGTATAGAAGCGGTGCACGAAAGGCAGGTCGCGATAATTGACGCGCGGCTCGCCCGGCATCGAAAACTGCGGCAGCACGACCTTGAGGTCCTTGAGGTCAGTGATCGGATCCTTGGGGACGAAGAGCTTGGTGCCGAGTGTGGCCTGCGGCTCGTCCACCATCATACCGGGCTTGTCAGTCGCCAGTTCGATTAGCGTGCCGCCCGGCTCGCGGGCGTAGAGCGATTCGAAATATTTGCGATCGTGCAGGTTCGTCGCTGCCGCGCCGCCATCCTTCAGCGCATCGTGTACCTTATGGAGCTGCTTTTCGTTGGCGGCGCGGAAAGCGACGTGGTCGGCAGTCCCTGTGCCCGGCGCGCCGGCCCAGAAGCCCTGAGCGTTTCTGACGTCGACAATATCGCCCGATTCAGAGACAAGCCGTTCGATGTTGCCGCGGCTCTCCTGGAAGCGATAGCCGAAATGCCGCTCCACGAAGTCACGGCTTTCGGCCGGTTTTTCCGTCAGCATGGTAACGCCGCGCACCCGCTGCACGGCATGCTCGATCGGCACGCCGGCGCCATCCCAGGCGGCCGGGGACTTCAGATTACGAGCACCGGCAAGCTTGACGATGATGTTGTCGGGGTCTTTCAGCCGCAGCACGGGTTCGCCAAACTCGTCGGCCGGACCTTCGGAGCGAAACCCGAAACTCATAGAGCGGGTGAGCCAATAACCGATACTGGAGGGATCGATGGCAAGCGAGAGTTCGCCGATCTGGCTATGGCCGACACGACCGGGCGAACCATCCTCCCAGACGAGGAAGGTCACCAACGAGCCGGGGCTGCCCACGGTGTCTCCGTAGAACAGATGAAGCTGCGTGGCGTCTTCGAAGCCCGCGGTCTGCTTGACCAGCCGCATGCCGAGAAACCCCGCGTAGAAATCCACGTTGGCCTGTACCTTTCGGGTCAGAAGGGTCACGTGATGGATGCCAGATACCATTGAGTTCAGTCCGGATGGCGTGGAGGGCGTCGTAAGCGCCAGAATCAGTGCGAGTATAAACGTCATGCCGTTACAATTGGAGTTTGCCTCGAAGGTTCCGCATAAAGAACTAGGCTATCTCCGCGCGACTTCAAATCCAAACTGTCCAGTCCGGCCAAGGCCTCCTGAAACTGTTGGAGGGTTGGCGGCTTGGTCATGTAGGCGCTAGCGCCAAGTCTTTTTGCCTGCTGGATGTCGCTTTCGTCGCTAGAAGTGCTCAGGATGCAAACCGGAATGGTCTTCAGCCGCGCGTCCGCCGAAAGCGCCCCGAGAACCTCGAAACCGTCCATGATCGGCATGTTGATGTCGAGCAGCATGAGGTCGATTCCAGGGATGCCATCTGATGTCGCCCGCTCCTGCAGTAGTCGCATGGCATCGCGGCCGTTGCCGGCGACATGGAGGTTGAAGTTCACCTTGGCGCGTTGCATCAGCTTGATCTTCAGCAGTTGAACGTCCGCAGGGCTATCCTCGACGAGTAGAACCTCGGCAAGCCTGGGCGAGCCTTCGGGTGCTGGCGACAACACATTGGCAGCATGTCCATACGGCACATTTGCCGAAGCGGAGGCAGCGGGTCTGGCAAGCGGCAATTCGACGACGAAGGTCGAACCGGTGGCCTGCCTGCTTTCGCACCAGATCGCGCCGCCATGCAGCTGCGCGATGCGCCGGCAGATTGCAAGTCCGAGCCCCGTGCCCTCGATGCCGCGTCCCACCAGTCGTTTGAACGGCTGGAAGATGACCTCGCGATGCTCCGCGTCGATACCTGGACCGTTGTCCTGGACGGCTAGGCGGCATATCTCACCATCGCTTGCCGCGGAGACATGGATTTCTGGCCGATCGACGCAGTAGCGGATTGCATTCGAGACGACGTTCTGCAGCAACTGCACCAATAGCGTTGTATCGCCCATTACTTCGGGCAGGTCGCCATAGGAAAGCGACGCGCCGGAACTGGCGATCTGTTCACGAAGGTTGCTCTCCACGCGTTCGATCACTGCCGCAAGCGCGATGGGCTTCAACTCCAGCTCGCCCGAAACCTCGAGCTTGGTAAAGCCGGAAACCTTTACGATGAGATCTTCCATGTGACCCGCTGCCCCGACGACGTAGTCCAGCAATTCGCGGTCCTCGTCTGACAACGTCGGGGAAACCTGCAGGATCTTGCTGAACGACCGGATCGTGCGCAGCGGCTCCTTCAGGTCATGCGCCATCGCGCGGGTAAAGATTTCCAGCGACTGCCGCTTCTGCTCCAGCTTGGCTTCGAGGTCGCCATGCATGATGGCGTTCTGGATGCACCAATGAAGAGTTTGCGGGGAGAGCGAATCCTTCGTCAGGTAGTCGCGAGCTCCGGCCTTCATCACCTCGACGGCGATGGTTTCGCTTCCTTGGCCGGTCAGCATGACGACGTTTGCGGTCGGATCCTGTTTCAGGATTTCTTCCAGCACGCCGATGCCGTCGCGGCCGGGCAGAGAGTAGTCCAGCAAGATGCAGTCAGGACGTTTCTGAAGGCTAAGTGCGACTCCCTCGTCGCCGCTTTCGGCCTCGCGAACACTGTAGTGGGCCTCGGACACCCGCGAGAGCATGCGTCGATAGAAATCGCGGTCGTCGACGTTGTCATCGACGATGAGTATGGCGCAGTCGTCAGCCACGGTCGTCCCCATCGGCGGGTAGGATGGCGATCTCGAACCAGTATTCCTTCAGCCGTTGTATGGCGGCGAAGAGGCCATCGAGATCCACCGGCTTCTGCACATAGGTATTGGCGCCGAGCGCATAGCACCCTTCGATGTCGCGCTCGTCGTCGGATGTCGTAAGGATCACGACCGGGATCTTGCGCCATTCCGGATTAGATTTGATCGCCTCCAGCGTCTTGCGGCCGTCGAGGCCCGGCATGTTCAGATCCAACAGGATCAGGCCGGGTCGCGGCATCATGGCGGCCAGCGCTTCCAGGGCATCCTGCCCCGACGCTGCCCAGCGGATAGGATTCTTCAGCTTGGCACGCTGAAAGGCGCGCAGCGTTGCCTCGAAATCGTCTTCGCTGTCCTCGACGATGAGGATCGGCTGTGATTCACGCTGTGGCATTCTGGTCCTCTCTTTTGTGGCCCAAGGTGAAGTAGAAGGTCGTTCCACGCCCCACCTCGGACTCCAGCCAGATATCGCCCTCATGCCGGGCGATGATCTTGCGCACGAAGGTCAGCCCGGCTCCGGTACCGTCGTCGGAATCCTTAGGCTTTTCCAGCCGTTTGAAAATACGAAAAATGTCTTCGTGGAACTCAGCCGGAATGCCCTTCCCATTGTCCCTGACGAAGAAGACGTCGCGTGCCGAAGTGCCATCATTGCCCGTGAATTGCTGGAGATGTCCGATTGTTACGATGGGGTCGGGCTTGTCGTTGTACTTGACAGCATTGGTGATCAGGTTGCGGTAGACCTCCGTCAACCGCAGAGCATCGCAGACGATCTCCGGCAGGCGACCTTCGACCTGAACCTTGGCATGGCGCTCCTCCAGATAGAGTTCCATGGTCGAAACGACGTCCCCGACGATCGCGTTGACATCGCTGCGCTTGATTGCCAGCTGCTGCCGCCCGATGCGCGAAAAATAGAGGAGGTCGTTGACAAGCTTCTCCATCCGCTGGCTAAGGAGAACGAGCCGGTTGAGACGCCTGGTGCCGTCCTCGTCGAGCTGGCTTTGATAGTCTTCCAGGAGAAAACGGGAGTGATTGTGCAGACCGCGCAGGGGCTCCTTGAGGTCATGCGAGGCGATGTAGGCGAACTCGTCGAGATCCGCATTGCTGCGCTCTAGATCGGCCGTATAGGCCTGCAATTGGCGAAACATCGTCTTCAGCTGCTCCTCATGCGCGACGCGATCGCTAATGTCGCGAAGGATGCCGACGAAGGTAATGGTCGTGTCCGTTGCCAACCGACTCACTGAGAGATCGAGAGGAAATACCTCGCCGCCCTTGCGTCTGCCGGAAACGGACCGCGTTGTTCCGAGGATATGCTTTTCGCCGGTCCGGGCGTACCGAGCAAGATAGCTCTCATGCTCGGAATGATAGGGCTCCGGCATCAGCAGTCGAACGTTCTGGCCGATAGCTTCTTTGGCGGCATAGCCAAACATTTTCTCCGCTGCCGGATTGAACAGCGAGATTAAGCCTTCCGCGTTTATGGCGATCACGGCGTTCGGCGTGTTTCTGATGACGCTGTCGAAGCGAATGCGCTCCGCATTCAGGCTGCTGTCCTTGCGGAGAAAATAGAAGACGAGCAGGGCGACCAGCCACAGCGTCGCTATGGTGATGGCCCGGTTGGTGGCCTCGTACCAGTAGCCTGCGCCCGCCCGATCGACCGCAAAGAACCCGAGTGACACGAGAACGGAACAAGCAAACGCGAAGGAAAAGGGTGCATTCTTGTTGCCGAACCACAAGGAGGCGAGCACGAGAGGCACATAGAGAATGCCGTTGGCCACGCCGAGCGGCGTATAGAGATCGACGAATAAGCCGGTAAGGCAAACGACTGCCGGCAACCAGATCGGCATGCGGCCGCGACTTTCCGGATTCAGCCACCAGGAGCGTGCCAGCATCGCCGACCCGAACAGCACCAGCCCAGCCGCGGTATGGACGGCCATGCCGATATTGGCACCCCATTGGTATCCTTGCTCAGACCGCGTCGCATAGCCGGCAAGCGCTGCCATGCCGAGCCCGATGACGACGTAGCCGACAAGCTCCTGCACAAGCTGTGTTCGCTCCGCTCGCCCGGAGAGCGCGAAAGCGAGCGAGAGGTTGGCGACGAAGAAGATGACCGCCGTATTCGGGGCCATGCCGCGATTGACCCTCGCGGTAAAGGCGGGGTCAACGATCAGGCTTGCGAGAAAGCGCTCGACGATCTGCGCCTGATTTCCGACAAACAGGATCTCGATCAGCCGCTGTCCGCTCATCGCTGCCGCAAGGCTGAAGAGCAGGAATGCCAGCATGTGACCGCGGTGACCGGGTTGAACGGAGGAGATGAGACCGAGCCCGGAGAGCGCAAAGCATAGGGCCGTGTTCAGGGCCATTGACGAGAAGCCGGGCAGCACTGAGAGAATACTCTGGACCTGCGCGATCCAGGCGACGATCACGACCGCGCCGAGCGCAACGAGGAGGGCGCTGATCGCTATAACAACGAACCGGTACTGCCGTTGGCGGCGTAGTATATCGGCGCTGGCGGCCTCGATCGGCTTTGGCACGCGGTCTCTCCCATTTGCGCGCTCATCTAGTTCTGGAAACTGGGAACTTTCAATATGGTTCGTTGCGGTTACGAGAGCTTTCCCGCGCGCTGCAGGGATGGCGTATTTCGGTTTTCCCGCCACCCGATCCTAAGGCATAGTGGCAGCCTCATGGTTCGAACGGATCGATATGCCGACGGTATTCTACGTAGATGACAACGCCGACGACCTCTTCTACGCCGATTATGTGCGCAAGAAGCAGCAGGTTGGCGTCACGCTCCTATGCTTCTCCAAGGCTGAGGATGCCGTGCAGGCGCTGGAAGAAACATATGCGAAGCATGAAGAATTGCCGGACGCCCTGATCGTCGATCTCTATATGCCGCTCGACAGCGGCCTCGACCTGATCATGCGACTGCGCGCCGACGCACGGTTTTCGCAGGTTAGGCTCGGTGTTTGCACAGGCTCGGATGCGGATGAGGATCGCCGGCGCGCGCTGGCCGCGGGTGCCGACTTCTATGTCGAGAAACCGATCGATCTCCCGGCCATGGTGGCGCGGATAGGCTGATGTTGGAAGAAAAAGCTGAGAGAGCCGGGCAACCTTAAGTTTGCCGCCACAAACACAGCCAACCCCTTGACTGAAAGGCTGCCGGCTCCCTCCAATGCCGCTACGGCACCGCCTTCCGCACTCAAGGGGTGTTGGATGCGGAAAGACAAAAGACTGGGAGGAGACGGCGCGGGCCCCTAATCCGAAGATCGAGGTCTTGTTTCACGCTCTTCCTGCAATAGTCTTGCTGGTGGTAATAACTGTGCCGGTCTAGGACGTGTATCCTTAGATCTAGGGATAAGGCCGCCAAACCCGAGAGGCCCAGGACGTGCAATGAGCAGTGCCGCCGCCATTCCTTTCCATCTCGGACCGGAGCTCGGTCGGGCGATAAACCGCACCGATTTCTTTCGGTTGCTGAAGTCCGCAGCACAGCACTACCGCTTCGACTGCTTCGCCCTGGCGCGTGTCTCCGAAGCTTCGCCACCGTTCAGCAACCGCGAGATCATCATCACAAACGTTGCCGAACGGCGCGTCGCCCTGTTTCTCTACGGCATGCGCCAGGCTCTAGGCCTGCTGAAGACGAAAGCCGCGCAGTTTCTGGCGATGCCGCTCACCGGCAGCGGCAGTTTGCGGGAAGATTACCCGCGCGATCTCGTCCTCAACGAATTTGACAGTAATTCCTTCCTCCTTGTTCCGTTGTTCACTCCGGAGGGCAAGCGCTATTGCGTCGCCTTCAGCGGCAAGCGGGCGGAGCCGGATCAGGGCGAGGTCGCCGAGGTGCTGCTCGACACGATCCGAATCTTCGATAAGTTTTATGAGGAGATCCTGGCGCATGAAATGTCTGCACGTCTTACCCAGCGCGAGACCGAAGTCGTGAAGTGGACCAGTGAGGGCAAGACATCCGCCGATATCGCGATCATCCTTGGCCTGTCGGAACACACGGTCAATTCCCACATAGCGGCCGCCGTGAGAAAGCTTGAGGCTGTCAACCGCGTCCACATGGTCGCAATCGCGCTGAGGATGGGGCTGGTGTCGTGATCGGAGAAACGGGAATGACAGCCGGTGAGGGCCGCAGGGCGGTAAAGGTGCTGTTCGTCGACGACGAGTTCATCGAGTTTCGATCGCTGAAAAAGAAGCTCTCTACGTTGACCGAGCCGCCGGTCGAGATCGACTATGCACAATCGATCGGCGACGCTTTGGGCAAGCTCGGTGGCGACAGGTTCGACCTGATCCTCCTCGACAATCGGCTGCTGCCGAATGCCGATTTTCGCGAAACAATGCCTAAGCTGCGGGGCAGCGGCTATACCGGCCCGATCGGCGTCATTTCCATGGACATCTCGGACGGCTACTTCCAGCAGTTCCCAGACTACGGCGTCGACTTCCGGATCGGCAAGGACGAGATAGACGCAGACACCTTGCAATACATCATCCGCGAATATGTGACCTACAACATGCCCGACATCTGGAAGGACGACTACACCACGTAGCTCGTTTTTTATGCTCGCGAGGCGGGGAGGCGAATGGCAAAGCGACTGCCGCCCGCGTCCGACCGCTCCAGACGAATGCTGCCGCCGAGCGCCCGCAAGATTTCGCGCGAGGCCGTCAGTCCAAGCCCAGGGCCGACCGGCAGGCCCTCCTGCGGCAGCTTCCAGAAAGCATCGAAGATCTTGTCTTGATGAGTCGGGTCAATACCGGGACCGTTGTCGGAAATGCGGATTGTCACTTCGGCGGCTTCCCGCTCGGCTTCGATTGTCACGACCGGAACCAAGCTGCCGCGATGGGTCAGTGCATTGGCAATCACGTTTGTCAGCGCGATCCTGACGATCGCACCATCCGAAACGATCGTCGGGAGGCGATCGTGCTGCAAGGTCGCACCCGATGCGATCACGTCGCTCTCCATAGCGGCCCAGATCTCCCTGACAAGACCGTTTAGATCGATCTCATCCGCGGTCACCTGAGGCATGCTGGTGGCAAAGCCGATCAGCGCCTTTGTCAGTCGCTGCGCCGTCTCTGCTTTATGGAGAATGGTTTGCAGGCTTTGCAACTGCTCGCTGTCGAGCTTGTCACCCAGGTCGTCGAGCAGGATTTCCGCATACATCGCAATATGCCGCAGCGGCGACTGCAGATCGTGCGAGGCGATCGCGAGGAAGCGGCGAATGCGCTCCTCGTTCTCAGTCGATGCAAGCGATTGTTCAGACGACATGCCGCGGAATCTCCTTGCGTCAACATAGAAAGAGGGCGCCGGCTCTGCAACCGGCGCCCTCTTTTCAAGTCACGTCAGCATGTTCTCAGCCCGCGGTCTTGCGCGACTGGCCCTCTTCCGGAGGGATGATCTCCGGCGCGCTTTCTGCGGCCGCGACAGCCTTGCCGTGGCGACGACGCCAGTCGCCGAGGAAGAGCAGGATGGGTGCCGCGATGAAGACGGACGACGCGCCGGCAACGAGGATGCCGAAGACCATCGGGATCGCGAAGCTCGAGACCGCGCTGCCACCCCAGATCGCCATCGGCAGCAGGGCGAGGAAGGCGGTCGCGTTGGTGTAGAGGCTACGTGCCAGCGTCTCGTTGATCGACCGGTCGATGATTTCGCGGAGCGGCATCGACTTGTAGAGGCGCATGTTTTCACGCATGCGGTCATAGACCACGACCTTGTCGTTCACCGAGTAGCCCACCAGCGTGAGGATGGCGGCGATGGCGGTAAGGTTGAAGTCGAGGCCGGTCAACGCGAAGAAGCCGATCGCCTTTGTCACGTCGAGGATGAGCGTGACGATGGCGCCGACTGCAAACGGCCATTCGAAGCGGTACCAGATGTAGAACAGCATCGCGAGGCTGGCGATCACCACCGACAGGATGCCGGCCCAGGCAAGTTCGCCGCTGACCTTCGGACCGATGACGTCGGTGCCGGTGACAGTTGCCGACGGGTCGATCTTGATGATCTCCGCCTTCAGCTTTTCGACGGCTGCCGTCTGGGCTTCTTCACCGCCGTCCTGGCGTTGCGCGCGCACCGCCATGGTGTTGTTGTCACCATAGGACTGCAGCGACACCTCGCCGAGGCCAAGGCTGTTCAAGCCTTCGCGGAAGCGGCCAAGATCGCTGGCTTCCGCGGTCTTCACCGACATCTGGATACCACCGCGGAAGTCGACGCCGTAGTTGAGGCCCGGATGGATGAAGAGGACGACCGAGGCGATCGACAGAAGCGCCGAGACCGTCACGCCGAAGAAGCGAGCCTTCATGAACTGGATGTGGCGGCCGTAAGGGTTGAACATCATCGGGATCAGCGGCTTGATGTTCAAAACCTTCAGCTTACGGCGACGCGTGATCTCGATCATCGTGACGCGAACGAAGGCAACCGACGTGAACATCGAGATGATCAGGCCGAGCGCCATGGTGACCGCGAAGCCACGAACCGGACCGGTGCCGAACCAGAACAGGATCGCCGCTGCGATTAGCGCCGTCATGTTGCCGTCGATAATCGTCGAGTAGGCGCGGCGGAAGCCGGTGTCGATGGCTGCAAAGGCGCTCTTGCCCTTGCGCGTTTCTTCGCGGATGCGCTCGTTAATGAGAACGTTCGCGTCAACCGCAAGACCGATACCGAGAACGACACCTGCGATACCCGGCAGCGTCAGCGTCGCGCCGACGAGCGTCAGCGCCGAGAAGGTCAGGATCGTGTGGATGAGCAGCGCGAAGTTCGCGAGGAAGCCCCACTTGCCGTACAGGATGAAGATGAAGACAGCGACCAGCACGAAGCCGACGAGGCCGGAATAGATACCCATGCGGATAGCGTCCGCACCGAGGTCGGCGCCAACGGTGCGTTCTTCGATGACGGTGAGCTTGGCGGGCAGGGCGCCGGCGCGCAGCATGGCGGCAAGCGTCGTTGCGCTGTCGGCCGAGAAGCTGCCGGAGATCTGGCCGGAGCCGCCGGTGATCGGTTCGCGGATAACAGGCGCGCTCAGCACCTTGTCGTCGAGAACGATGGCAAACGGGTTGCCGACGTTCTGGCGGGTGATGTCGGCGAAGCGGGTTGCGCCGGCGCTGTCGAAGCGGAAGCTAACGACAGGCTCATGCGTGTTCGGATCGAAGGAGACGCGGGCATCCGAGAGGCGGTCGCCCGAGATTTCGACGCGATCGAGAACCGGATAGCTGTTGCCCTGCTCGTCCTTGAGCATCGTCACGCCCGGTCCCGGCTGGTTGTTCGGAGCGAGCATGTGGAAGGACATCTTCGCGGTGGAGCCGAGAAGCTGGCGAAGGCGGGACGGGTCCTGTGCGCCCGGAAGCTGCACGAGAACGCGGTTTCCGCCGATACGCTGGATCGTCGGTTCGGCAACGCCGACCTGGTCAACGCGCTGGCGAATGACTTCAAGGCTCTGCTGGACCGCGGAATCGACGTTGGCTGCGATACCGGCCGGCGAGAAGGCGACGAGGATGTTGCCGCCGCTGGTCGTCACCGCGAGATCGGACTGGCCGGCGCTGAGGCCGGTGGCGATGGCGTTGCCGAGCGTCTTCAGCTGCGTGACGGCTTCGTCGGTCTGGGCAGTATCCGTCAGGGTGACGACGATCTGGTTCTGATTGCGAACGATCGACTTCGTCTGGATATTCTTTTCACGAAGCACGCGACGCGCGTCCTGCAGAAGCGATTGCAGGCGCTCGCGGGTCAGGTCCGCCTCGTCGACTTCGAGAACGAGATGCGAGCCGCCGCGAAGGTCGAGACCGAGGGAAACCCGGTCGTGCGGCAACCACGAGGGCAGGCGGTCGAGGGTGGACTGCGGCAGTGCGTTCGGCAAAGCGATCAGAATGCCGAGGAGAATGATCACCGTATAGGTGAACACCAGCCATGGTGAATTACGCATGTTGTTGTTTATCCTTGATAACGCTTGAGCCTGCGCTCCTCGCGCAGGCGGCGTGTCTTAAAAGCCATGGAAAGCGCCGGAGGGCGCGCATTCATGCCGCGGCCGCAGGCGGGCCGTGCGAATCGTAAGCCTTCGCATCGGCGGCACGAAGCTGCGGGTGGAAGGCGACGGGATATGTAGGCTCCACGAACGAAAGGAGCGCAATTCCGGGGATTGCTCCGACTGCGGCGTTGGCGGAATCGTAAGGAATATATTTCGGTGCCGCTTTGCGCTCGGCGGTCAGAATACCGCGGACGGCGTCTCGCACGCTGAGCTGCAGCGGCTGGCCATCCTTGCTGGACGAGGAGACAGAGTTCGGGCCGCGCGTCGGGCCGATGACAAGGTTGCCACCGAACAGCAGGCCGAGATAAGCGAAGACGGCAATGACCAGAGAAATCGCAACGCGACCGCTCATGCGGCGTGCGTCGAGCCTCATCTCGTGGTCACCCAAATTTTCGGCCTCGTACCGGTTCAACGGCGCAAAAGTCTCTCATTCTTTGTCGGGAGAAGGCGCTTCCTTGGCTGCAATTGTAGCAGTCTCGGCCTCGTCTTCATAGCGCACACTGTCATGATGCACTTGAGCGAGCCGGTCAACCATGCCCATGGCAATTTCCCGTTCGCCCATGATGACGGTATCGGCGCCGTATTCCTTCAGTTCCTCGACCTCGGCGTCCGAATGCGCACGCGCGACAATCAGGATGGACGGGTTGATGTCGCGGCCCTGTTCGGCGATGCGGCAGGCCTCGAAGGCATTGGGGATGGCGATGACGAGGCTGCGGGCGCCACCGATGTTGGCAAGGTCGAGCACCTCGCGCGATACAGCATTGCCGCTGATTGCCTCGATCCCTTGATCCCTGAGTTCTCCAATGCGCTTGTCGGAGTCCTCGATGACAAGGAAGGGCGTACCTGAAGATTTCAGGTTTTGCCCGACGATGCTGCCCACACGGCCGTAACCGACGAGGATCGCGTGCCCCCGAAGCGCCGTCGGGTGCACATCGTCTTCTTCTGCCGCGGGCTCGTCAGCCGGCTCTGGTGCCGTCTCAGCAGTCAGCTCGGCGACAGGCTCTTCCCGCTTGCCACGCTCCAGCATCGGGCGCAGACGATCGCAGACGTAGAAA
This sequence comes from Rhizobium sp. BK661, assembly GCF_024808825.1. NCBI lineage: Bacteria > Pseudomonadati > Pseudomonadota > Alphaproteobacteria > Hyphomicrobiales > Rhizobiaceae > Rhizobium > Rhizobium sp. BK661. The sequence goes on from NZ_JANTYT010000001.1 coordinate 687,809, forward strand.
AGCAGCGGATTGAGGATGATCGAGATGATCGCGCCCGCCAGGATGAGGTCGCGCCCTTCCTCCGGCAGCAGGCCGAGGGCGACGCCAAGCGTTGCCAGGATGAAGGAGAATTCGCCGATCTGCCCGAGGCTTGCCGAAATCGTCAGCGCCGTGCCGACGGGCTTGCGGAACAGCAGTACGATCAGGAAGGCGGCGATGGATTTGCCGATGACGATAATGAAGATGGTTGCAAGCAGCGGCAGCGGCTTGTCGACCAGGATGTTCGGATCGAACAGCATGCCGACGGAGACGAAGAAGAGAACCGCGAAGGCATCGCGAAGCGGCAGGCTTTCCTGGGCGGCCCGGTGGCTGAGTTCGCTTTCGGCCAGAACCATGCCGGCAAAGAAAGCGCCAAGAGCCAGCGAAACGCCAAACATCTTCGAGGCGCCGAAGGCAACGCCGAGCGCAATGGCAAGCACGCCGAGGCGGAAGAGTTCGCGCGATCCGGTGTGCGCGATGCGGTGCATCGTCCAGGGAATGATGCGCCGCCCGAAGACCAACATCAGCCCAACGAACAGCGCGACCTTGATCAGCGTCATGACGATAATGCCGCCGATGCCGAGATCGAGGCCGAAAATTCGGCTGACAGCGGCTGAGAGCGGCTCGACGGTCGCATGCTCCCCACCGCCGATGCTGGCCGCGGCCGGGATGAGAACCAGCGCCAGCACCATGGCGAGGTCCTCGACGATCAGCCAACCCACCGCGATCTTGCCGCGATCGGTTTCGATCAGCCGTCGCTCCTGCAGCGCCTTCAACAAGACGACCGTCGAAGCGACGGAAAGAGCGAGTCCGAAGACGAGGCTCCCGCCCGTCGGCCATCCCATCAACGCCCCCAGTCCCCAGCCGAGCAACGTCGCAAATCCAATCTGCACGATGGCGCCCGGAACGGCGATCCCGCGAACGGAGAGGAGATCCTTGAGAGAAAAGTGCAGCCCGACGCCGAACATCAGCAGGATGACGCCGATTTCGGCGAGTTCAGGAGCAAGGTTTTGATCGGCAACGTAGCCGGGGGTATGCGGGCCGACGAGCACGCCGGCAATGAGGTATCCGACCAAGGGGGGCATGCGGAGCCTGTTGGCAAGCGCGCCGAGGATGAACGCAAGCACGAGACCTCCGACGATCGTCGAAATCAAAGGTGTGTCGTGCGGCATCACGTTCTCCTGTACTGGAAATCCCGGTTCAATTATGACATATATGGCTTATATCAACCAATATGGGTGGTTTGACATTATGGGTCAAGGCGCGAAGGAAACAATTCTGACCCCGGCACTCTGCCGGGCCGCTCGTGGATTGCTCGACTGGACGCAACTCGATCTGGCAGAGCATGCGGCCGTGTCGCGCAGCACCATCCGCGACTATGAAGGAAAGCACCACGAAATCCACCGCGCAACCGAGGCGCAGTTGCGGCTTGCTTTCGAAAACGGCGGCGTCGCGTTCGTGGATGTCGAAGGCATGGGGATCTGCCTGGGCCTGTCAGCGCCAGACGATCGCTAGATGTTAGCCTCACGAGGTTGTCCATGCCGCTTCCCGGCAGGGACCTTCGGTGCGGTATAAGGGGCACGCCGCGCCGGACCGTTAGCCGGAAGCGAGTGTAATGTCGCGAATGGCCTCCCAGTGGTCCAATGGTGCGGAGCCGAGTTCAAAGCAGACCGATACGTGACCGTCAGGCAGGTCAATGACAAGCTGGTGGAAATTGCCGTATCCGATCGCGACGAAGCGCATGCCGCCACAATCGAGGTCGCCGCGTTGGCGCGCCAGCTTGAGCAGCGTGGGATTGACGAACAGTTCCTCGTATTTGTCCGATTCCGATGCAGAGGCGCCAGCCACCTGCGATTTCTGTCGCGAAACCAATTCGCCCCTTCGGTAGAGGGCGACATAGCGGATCCCATCGGACACCTCGAAAATGCGATCGATCAGCAGTGCGTCGGGCGAACTGGATGGCATGTCTCGCTCCCTCTTCGCTGGAATGTCGGTCGGCTGCGAAGCCTAGCGCTCAAGAGAATCGTGTCAATGTCAGCCCCGACGGGTGACTACATCAGCCTCCGGTCGCTGGCCGTTGCGCTTAGCGACCTCTCGGCAAGCCCTTTACGCAAATGACAGCGATAGCTCCTCCAGCCGAGGCCTTGGCGTCCGAAACCGATATACTCACTCAACGCGGTTGGTTAGGTACCGCAAGGCAATTCGGTGAAATCCGGTAAGCGAAGATCGTCTTGCCGCGATAGTAGCCTTCCGCCGGCTGCCAGCTCCGGACGAGTTCAGGCGCTTGCGCACAGTCCACCGGATGGATCGTTATGTAGAGCACGTTGTCCGCGATTTGACTCGGCAGCGCGAAGGTCTGCTCGTAATAGTTATCAGGCGCGTCGACCGGTGGCTTCGCATAGATGTGGACAGGATCGTTCCGCAGCGTATGGAACATGTCCGCCAGAAGGTCGCGGCTGTCGCTGACGATCACCGGTGTCGCCGACTGCCGCGCCAGCTCGCCGGCCTCGCGGCTTATCGCACTGCGGCCCAGGTAGCGCTTCATGACTTCGCTGCCGTTCGGCAGCACCAGCTGATGTGCAAAGACCGCGGCGAGGGGAAACAGGAGGCTGGCCGTGCCGTTGATCGCGAGCGATAAGCGCAACCCCTTCGGCCAGAGGCGGTCAAGCACCCACACAGCAAGGATCGTTCCAGCAACATAGGCGGTCACACCCCAGTTGGCGTAGGCCTTGGCGACCAGTGCCTGAAGCGTGATTAGCAGCACGACCGGGATCGACAGCCAGATCAGCAACCGTTCCTGCGGCTCGCTCTCCCCCTTGAGCGCACGCGCAACGCCCCACAGCATGGCGAAGAAGATGATCGGCCCGACAACGCCGAATTGCGCGGCGAAGAATTCGAGGCCACCGCCGATGTCAATGCCGAGCTTGCTCCAGTGTGCGATGTTTGTCGTGTGCCGGACGGTCGTGGCGTCATGCGCAAGGTTCCACCAGAGATTCGGGGCGGCGACGGCGAGGGCAACAATCACGGACAGAAAGAAGTCGCGCCAGGCGATCCGCGCGTTTGGAACAAGGATGAGCGCGATCAGCCCGCCGGGGACGACGAAGAGGATGGCGTATTTCGACAGAAAGGCGCAGCCGAACGCAAATCCCATCAGGAGAGCGAGACCGACAGAGCGCTTCTCGGTCAGGCCGAAATAGGCCCACAGCGCCACAGTCAGGAAGAAGAGAAGGACCACATCGGTGGAAAAGAACACCGATGAAAGGGCAACGCCCGGCAGCGTGATGAAGGTGGCGCCGGTCCAGCCTTCAATCTTTGGTCCGACAAAGCGCTTCGCCGTCTTCATCAGCACAATTGCCGTCGCCATATGGATCAGCGGTCCGCTGACCCTGATCCAATAGATCGATGTCGATCCGGCGATCTCGGTCATCACGCGAATGACCCAGGCGATCATCGGCGGTTTCGAGTAATAGCCGAAATCCAGATTCTGCGACCAGAACCAGTACTGCGCCTCGTCGACGAAGAGGTCGGTGGTGTCAAAATGAAGGGTGAGAACTCGCCAGAGTGTCACGCCAAGGATGATGAAGAGGCCAAGTCTGGCAGACATGAACGGAAATTCCGCTGAACGCAAACAGTAGTCGAGCCGAGGTTTAGCGCGCCGGCGTGCCGGGCGCGTGGCTGGTTTCTACTGGCGTATTATGGAAATTCAAAGAACACGGAGGGCGATTTGGCCGCGGGTCGCTTCGATGCGGTCCAGCAGCGTAACGGCTGCGAGAACAGCAATTGCGAGGAAGCACGACCCCAATCCGAGAACAATCATTGCCCAATCCTTCTGACGTCATGTCACGGTTATTTTCGGGGCTATAGCACAAAGCTTGCGCCGGACTTGTAGCAGCGCGGCAACGCAAGCCCAGTAATTCGTAGATGGTTATTAGGGTCTGCCGGAAAGTCGACATTCATAAAATACGCATTAACCTTCAGGCAAGGAATTAACCATAAACATTGCATGACACGTCGGAATGGGAAAACTCACTCGTTCCCACCAGGCATGACGCCGCACCGCCGTACCGGTCAATCCGGAATCCATCTCTTCAAGTAGCTCCGAAGTAGAAACTACTGATCGGGAGGCTTCAGGCCGCCGGCGGCCGCCGGAGGCAAGCCATCAATCAGCAGTGTGCCTGCCGCTCGGAGCGGTAGAATTATGACGGGCACCCGCCCGGCATGTGGTTGGGGGCAGGCGTTGGGGCAGGAAATGCCATCAGATCAGGCACGAGGAGCGCAGGCAGGCAGCTTGCGCGACAGGCTGCGTTTTGCCGGTCTCGATGCCGAGCACTGCGACCTGGTGCGGCGTCGCCGCCTTGATCTCCAGCAATACCTGGCTGCTGGTCTGCGCGATCTTTTCCAGCGTTTTCAATCGTTTCCCGATGCGGCCCGGAACTTCGAGAGCGAGCGCCAGGTTGAGCGGCTCCACGATCTCCAGGCGTCACACTGGGACGTTTTGACGGATGCACGCTTTGACAGTCTTTATGCCGAGCGCGTGAAGGTTCTCTCGGATTCCGAAAGCAAGATGGGTCTTGACCCGCGCTGGCATGTCGCCGGCCATGGCGTCGTTCTCGAGCACATCATTGGCGGCCTCGCCGGCGAGCTCGCGGGACGTTCCTTCCTGCCGAGCGGCCGCCGTCGGGCAAAGGAAATCTCCGACCTCATGACCGCGGTCGTCCGCCTAGTGATGGTCGATGTCGAGATTGCAGTATCTTTGCGTTTCAATGCCTTGCGGGCTAGCCAGCAGCGCGCCCTTGCCGATCAGCGCAACCATGACAAGGCCGATATCACCCGCGTTTTCGCCGATGTCATCAACGGTCTTGTCAATCGCGACCTGACGGTCAGGGCAAACGTTGAGGAAGAGGGTGCCCATCGGGACATCGCGCAGGCACTCAACGGCGCCCTCGATGCCATTCAGTCCGAATTCCAGTCGATTGCCGAAAAGACTGCGGCCGCGGAAGCGTCGGTCGGGACGCTTGGCGATTCATCAAAGCAGTTTGCCGGCAATGCCTCCGCGCATGCCCAGCGGCTGCTCTCATCTGCGGCCGCCCTTGCCGATCTCTCGGAGAGCGTACGTCACGGTGCCGCGGGCAGCCGTGCTGCGGAGCAGGCGGCAGCGTCGACGCGCACGGCAGCCGAAGAGAGCGGCCAGGTCGTCGGTCGGGCAATCGCCGCCATGGCGGACATCGAGCAGTCGGCCGAAAGGATCGGGCAGATCATCGGAGCGATCGACGAGATCGCTTTCCAAACCAACCTTCTAGCGTTGAATGCCGGCATCGAAGCCGCTCGCGCCGGTGATTCCGGACGCGGCTTCGCGGTCGTGGCCCAGGAAGTGCGCGCCTTGGCGCAGCGTTCCGCGGATGCTGCGCGGGAGATCAAGACGCTTGTAAGCACCACCAAATCGCAGGTGGGTGCGGGCGTCCAAATGGTCGGCCGAACGCAGGATTCCATTGGCAACATCGTTCGTCAGGTCACCGACATCAACGCGGCGATTGCGGCGGTCGCCAATCAGGCGGGCGAGCATGCCGCAAACCTTGATCTGGTGACGACCGACGTCAAGGATCTCGGTGTTCAGATGACCGGCAGTGCTGCCTCGGCGACACAGTCCGCGGAACGCGCCGACGACCTGCATACCGTCATTGTCGAACTCGGCCAGACGATCCGCGAATTTCGAATTGCACGGCAAAATGCCGAAGCTGCGCGCTCTGCGCCGCTGTTGTCGGCGACGCTCGATGTCAGACGCCCTGTCGACGTCGTGGCCGAGGAAGACGATTTCGGATTTGTGCAGCCCGTCGCCTCGGTCGGAGGGCGGATTGTTTACTAACACACCAGTATATGAGCCCTGCTCACCTTCGGTGAGTGGGAACGAGGAGACAAGGACGAGCTGATGGCGGCAAGAAAAACTGGGAAGACGCTGAACCTGTCGGCGGTGCTTGATCTGAACGAAGCGACCACGCTTCGCGACAAGCTTGCTGCGTTGCGCGGCAACGATCTGGCCATCGACGCCTCTGCGGTTGAACGCGTCGGTGCGCTCAGCGCGCAGGTCCTGATGGCGGCTGCCAAAACCTGGGACCAGGACAAGCTGGCCTTCAAGTTCAGCAAGGCTTCGGACGCATTTCAGAAAACCATGCAGCTGATTGGTGTCGATATCCACCATCTGCTTGCCAAGGAGATCCGGCAATGAAGAAAAAAGTGCTTACCGTGGATGATTCACGGACCATCAGGAACATGCTTCTCGTCACCCTCAACAATGCAGGGTTCGAGACAATTCAGGCGGAAGACGGCGTCGAAGGCCTCGAGGTTCTGGAAGAATCCAACCCTGACGTCATCGTCACTGACATCAACATGCCGCGCCTAGACGGCTTCGGCTTTATCGAAGGCGTTCGCCGCAACGACAAGTACCGCGCGATCCCGATCCTGGTCCTGACAACCGAAAGCGATGCGGAAAAGAAGAACCGCGCGCGCCAGGCCGGTGCCACCGGCTGGATCGTCAAGCCGTTCGACCCTGCCAAGCTGATCGATGCCATTGAGCGCGTAACCGCTTAAACCCAGGATTTTCTCCTATGGATATGAACGAAATCAAAGAGATCTTTTTCCAGGAGTGCGAGGAGCAGCTCGCCGAACTGGAATCGGGTCTTCTGAAAATGAATGATGGCGATCGCGATCCGGAAACCGTCAATGCGGTGTTCCGTGCCGTCCATTCGATCAAGGGCGGCGCTGGCGCCTTTGGTCTGGATGATCTCGTCGCTTTCGCGCATGTGTTCGAGACCACACTTGATTGCGTTCGTTCCAACAAGCTTGAGCCGACCCAGGATGTCCTGAAGGTCATGCTGAAGTCGGCAGACGTCCTGGCCGATCTGACCAATGCTGCCCGCGATGGCGGCAGCGTCGATGAAAGCCGCAGCCGCGGCCTGGTAAAGGAACTGGAAGCGCTCGCCAACGGCGAGCTGCCGATGCCTTCCGCAGCCGTGGAAGCTCCAGCAGCAAAGCCGGCGCCGGTCGCCGCACCGGTTGCCGCCACTCCAGCACCCAAGCCCACCGATGATAGCGGCTTCCAGCCGATCCCCTTCTCCTTCGACGATTTCGGCGACGAAGAGGACGGTTCCGATCTGCCCGCCTACGAAATCACCTTCAAGCCGCGCTCGGACCTTTATTCGAAGGGCAACGACGCAACCCTCCTGCTGCGCGATCTCTCCCGCCTCGGCGAGATGAGCGTCTATTGCAACATGGATGAGCTTCCCGGCCTCGACGAACTCGATCCGGAAGCCGCTTATTTCTACTGGAACGTCACGCTCAAGACCGACAAGGGCGAGGACGCGATCCGCACGGTCTTCGAATTTGCCGAGTGGGATTGCGACCTGCAGATCTCTGCCGTCGAGGAAAAGGCGGCTGCCGCCGAGACCGAAGAACTGCCGATGATCCCGGTGCCCTTCGACCTGTCGATCCTCGACGACGGCGCGACCGGTGCGCCGGCCGAGCAGCCGAAGTCCGATGTTGCTGCCGCGGTTGCCGCCGCCGAAACAGCGTCCAACGTCACGCAGATGGCTGCTGCGGCTGCTCGCGTCGAGAAGAAGGAATCGGCTGCCGCTGCTGCCGCAAGTGCAGCTGCCGCCGCCCAGAACAACGCCGCTGCCGGTGCTGGCCAGACCATCCGCGTCGATCTCGACCGCGTCGACCGCCTCATCAACCTCGTCGGCGAGCTCGTCATCAATCAGGCGATGCTCTCGCAGAGCGTCATCGAAAATGACACGACCGGAACGTCATCCATCAACATGGGCCTCGAGGAGCTGCAGCAGCTCACCCGCGAGATCCAGGATTCGGTCATGGCGATCCGCGCCCAGCCGGTGAAGCCGGTCTTCCAGCGCATGTCGCGCATCGTCCGCGAAATCGCCGACATGACGGGCAAGACGATCCGCCTGATCACCGAAGGTGAAAACACCGAAGTCGACAAGACGGTTATCGACAAGCTGGCCGAGCCGCTGACGCATATGATCCGCAACGCCGTCGATCATGGCATCGAAACGCCGGAGAAGCGCGCTGCCAACGGCAAGAATGTTGAGGGTACGGTTCGCCTGACGGCAAAACACCGCTCGGGCCGCATCCTGATCGAACTGGCCGACGACGGCGCGGGCATCAATCGCGAGAAGGTGAAGCAGAAGGCGATCGCCAACGAGCTGATCCCGGCCGATGCCAACCTCACGGACGAGGAAATCGACAACCTGATCTTCCTGCCGGGCTTCTCGACGGCCGACAAGATCTCCGACATCTCCGGACGCGGTGTCGGGATGGACGTCGTCAAACGCTCGATCCAGGCGCTCGGCGGCCGCATCAACATCACTTCGCGGCCGGGGCAGGGCTCTGTCTTTACCATGAGCCTGCCGCTGACGCTCGCCGTTCTCGACGGCATGGTCGTCACTGTCGCCGGCCAGACGCTGGTCGTGCCGCTGACGGCAATCGTCGAGACCCTGCAGCCGGAAGCGTCCGCGATCCACTCCTTCGGCGCCAGCCATCGCCTGATCTCGATCCGCAACAGTTTCTGCCCGTTGGTCGATGTCGGTCGCATCCTGAACTTCCGGGCCACCCAGGCCAATCCGGTGGAAGGTGTCGCCCTTCTCGTCGAATCCGAAGGTGGCGGTCAGCGCGCCCTCATGGTCGATGCGATCCAGGGCCAGCGTCAGGTCGTCATCAAGAGCCTTGAAGCGAACTACACGCATGTTCCGGGCATCGCTGCGGCGACCATCCTCGGTGATGGCCGCGTGGCGCTTATCCTGGACGTCGATGCGGTCGTCGGCGCTTCGCGCGGTCAGGCCTTGAAGCCTGAAATGTCTCTGGCAGCAGCGGGATAGCATCATGTCTTATGCCGCAAAAAATCTGAGCGCCGGCAGTCGCGAGTTGATCGCCTTCCGCATCGGCGATCAGGAATTCTGCGTCGACATCATGTCGGTCCGCGAAATCCGAGGCTGGACGCCGGCCATGGCCATGCCGCACTCCCCATCTTACATGCGCGGTGTGATAAACCTTCGCGGTGCCGTCCTACCGATCATCGACCTGTCGGCGCGGCTCGGCATGAAGGCCACCGAGCCTACGCAGCGTCATGTCATCATTGTCGCGCAGGTGTGCCGCAAGGTGGTTGGGCTGCTCGTCGAAGCGGTATCCGACATCCTGACGGTGACGGATGAAAATGTGCAGCCGACGCCGGAGATCGCTTCCGAACTGCAGCGGCAGTTTGCGCGCGGCATCCTGGCGATCGACAAGCGCATGATCTGCCTGCTCGAACTCGACGCAATCTTCCCCGATACGGAAAGCGAAGCTGCATGAATGTCATGAGTGCAAAAGACGTGCGGCAGGGAAGCCCGGACGAGGTGCTGGCGAGCGGCGAGTATCCGCTGACTCGTCGCGACCTCACGGAAATCGCCGCGATGATCTACTCGGACGCAGGCATCTTCCTGAACGAGACGAAGGCCTCGCTCGTCTACTCGCGTCTGTCGAAGCACATCCGCAACCTCGGCCTGTCCGGATTTCGGGAGTATTGTGCACTCGTCTCCTCGCCGGCCGGCGCGGCGCCGCGTCGCGAAATGCTGTCGCATCTGACGACGAACTTCACGCGCTTCTTCCGCGAGAACCACCACTTCGAGCATCTTCGCGAGCATGTGCTGCCGGAGTTGTTGCAGCGCGCCAAGATGGGTGGTCGGGTCCGCATCTGGTCGGCCGCTTCCTCGGATGGCCAGGAGCCCTATTCGATCGCGTTGACGGTTCTGTCGATGATGCCCAACGTCGCCGACTACGACTTCAAGATCCTAGCCACCGATATCGATCCGAAGATCCTGGCGATTGCCCGCGCCGGAGCGTACGATGAGAGCGCGCTTGAAACCGTGTCGCCTGCCATGCGCAAGCAGTGGTTCAGCGAAGTCGAGGTGCAGGGCCGCCGCAAGTTCCAGGTCGATGACCGCGTCAAGCGCCTGATCACCTACAACGAGCTGAACCTGATGGCGCAGTGGCCGTTCAAGGGCAAGTTCGACGTCATCTTCTGTCGAAATGTTGTGATCTATTTCGACGAGCCGACTCAGATGAAGATCTGGTCGCGCTTCGCCGAATTGATGCCGGAAGGCGGCCACCTCTACATCGGCCATTCCGAGCGCGTCTCCGGCGACGCCAAGCACGTCTTCGACAATATCGGCATCACGACCTATCGCTATACGACCAAGGGCGTGGGGAGGAAGGCATGAGTGCACAGGCACGTGTTCTTGTCGTCGACGACTCCGCCACCATGCGTGGCCTGATCACCGCAGTTCTCAGCGCCGATCCCGAGGTCAACGTCATCGGCCAGGCCGGCGATGCCCTCGAGGCCCGCGAGGCAATCAAGAAGCTTAATCCCGACGTCGTTACCCTCGACATCGAGATGCCGAACATGAACGGCCTCGACTTTCTTGAGAAGATCATGCGGCTCCGCCCCATGCCCGTCATCATGGTTTCGACGCTCACCCATCGCGGCGCCGATGCCTCGCTGGCGGCGCTTGAAATCGGCGCGTTTGATTGCGTCGGTAAGCCGCTTCCGGGTGATGCACGCCCGTTCGGCGATCTCGCCGAAAAGGTGAAGGCAGCCGCCCGTTCGCAGCGCCGCCAATATACGCAGCCGACGCCGGTTGTACCGCCCCCTGCGGTTGCCGACTTTCGCGTCGGACGCAAGATTGTCGCCATCGGTTCGTCGACCGGCGGTGTCGAGGCGTTGATTGCCGTGCTGCAGAAGTTCCCGGCAAACTGCCCGCCGACCGTTATCACACAGCATATGCCGCCGACCTTCACGAAGAGCTTCGCGGAACGCCTGAACCGCCTTTGCGCGCCGGTCGTGCAGGAAGCAACAGACGGGGCACGTCTGGAGATCGGCAAGATCTACCTTGCCCCGGGCGGCGAACGCCATCTGCAGGTTGTCAACGCTCACGCGCCGTGCTGCCGCCTGATCGAGCGCGATCCGGTGAATGGTCACCGGCCGTCCGTCGACGTGCTGTTCGACTCGGTTGCCGAACTGGCGGGCCGCAACGCGGTCGGCGTGATCCTCACAGGCATGGGTCGCGACGGTGCCGCCGGCCTGTTGAAGATGCGCCATGCCGGCGCGCGTACGCTTGGCCAGAATGAAAAGACCTCAGTGGTCTACGGTATGCCGAGGGTCGCCTACGAGCTCGGCGCCGTCGAGCAGCAATTGCCGTTGAATGCCATCGGCGAAGAAATTTTGAAAATGACAGCCGCCCGAAAGGAAGGAACTGACTAATGTCTATCGCAGAGAAAATCAAAGTTCTGATTGTCGACGATCAGGTTACCAGCCGTCTGCTGCTCAGCGACGCTCTGACCCAGCTCGGCTTCAAGCAGATCACGGCCGCCGGCGACGGTGAGCAGGGCTTGAAGATCATGACCCAGCAGCCGCATCACCTCGTAATCTCCGACTTCAACATGCCGAAGATGGATGGCCTCGGCTTCCTTCAGGCGGTTCGCGCCAACCCGGCGACGAAGAAGGCGGCTTTCATCATTCTGACGGCACAGGGTGACCGCGCCCTCGTCACGAAGGCAGCGCAGCTTGGCGCCAACAACGTTCTCGCCAAGCCCTTCACGATCGAGAAGATGAAGGCGGCTATCGAAGCCGTATTTGGAGCATTGAAATGAATCTCGAGGTTGCGGCCCGCCGCGTCAATATCATCCAGGGCGAATGGAAGGTCCTGAATGATCCGAACGCGGTTCTGACGACCATCCTTGGATCGTGTGTGGCTGCATGCCTGCGAGATCCCGTGGCAGGCGTTGGAGGAATGAACCACTTCCTCCTGCCGGGGACAGGAAACACGCCGATGACGGGCGGCGACGCCACGCGCTATGGCGTCCATCTGATGGAATTGCTGATCAACGGCCTCCTGAAGCAGGGCGCGCGCCGCGACCGCCTAGAGGCCAAGATCTTCGGAGGGGCGAAGACGATCTCGACATTCTCGAATGTCGGCGAACAGAACGCCGCTTTCGCCGTGCAGTTCCTGAAGGATGAAGGCATTCCCGTCGTCGGCTCCAGTACCGGTGGTGACCACGGGCGCAAGCTCGAATATTGGCCCGTTTCCGGGCGCGCTCGGCAGTACCCGTTGACGGGTGCCGAAACGCAGAGAACGGTCGCGCTCGAGCAGCGTCCGGCCGCTCCGCAGAAACCTGTCGAAACAAGCATCGAATTCTTCTGAGGGCGAGGACAGTAGTAATGACCGTGAATGCCATGACAGAGCAGCCGTTGCCGGCCGAAGCCCTGCCTGAGATCCTGATGCGCATCGTCTCGGAATTGCATGACGTCGCCTACCTGATCGAGCGGATCGAGCCGCAACTCCTTGACGTTGGAGGAGGCGCCGAACTGCTGAACTCGCCGGAAAGCATGAAGGTCATGCAGGGCATTGACCTTGCCGTGCAGAAGACGCGCGGTCTCGCAGAATTCATCGACACCATCACCGGTGAAATCCCGCAGGACTGGGCGGTCGATGTTGCGACTGCATTGAGCCTCGTGAAACTCAGTGAAATGCAGCGTGCCCTGGGTGGTGCCAGACGTCATGGCAACGTGCAGCCGCTGGCGAAGGCAGCCGGAGACTTCGACTTCTTCTGATCCCGCATTTACTCGCACGATTTTACGAAACGCTCGCACAAGTTTCGGCATCTATCGTCGGACATGAGGCAATAAGCCTGCTTTGTCGGTGACGGTCGTGCGAGAACAGAATGAATCTGTTAAATCAATTAGTTCAAATTTTTAAGAACTTCAGTTCGCTAGGGCGGAATCGCCTGTTGGCGCTGGCTGGCGTGGGCGTCGTTTCTGTCGCGCTCATCCTGGGGGCGGCCCTTTTGGTCAATAAACCGGCCCAGGAAACCCTTTATGTCGGGCTTGATCAGCCGGATCTGAACCAGATCAGCATGGCGCTTGCCGAGGCAAATATCGGCTTCGAGGTAGGAACCGACGGCTCCAGCATCACGGTTCCGGCCGGCATGACCGGCAAGGCACGCCTCCTGCTCGCCGAGCGCGGTCTCCCGAACAGCGCCAACGCTGGCTACGAACTTTTCGACAACGTCGGCTCGCTCGGCCTGACGTCGTTCATGCAGGAGGTCACGCGCGTCCGCGCACTTGAGGGTGAGATTGGCCGAACGATCCAGTCGATCTCGGGCATCACCGCAGCGCGCGTCCACATCGTCATGCCCGAAGTCGGAAACTTCCGCAAAGCCGAGCAGAAGCCGACCGCTTCCGTCATGATCCGCGCAAGTGCCGCGACAGGCCGCACGGCAGCGACATCAATCCGTCATCTGGTTGCATCAGCTGTTCCCGGTCTTGATGTCGGCGATGTCACTATCCTCGATTCCGCCGGACAACTGCTCGCCTCTGGCGACGAGGCCAGCAACAGCTCGCTGAACCGCTCCCTGAACATCGTTCAGAACGTCCAGGGCGAAGTGGAATCCAATATCGACAAGGCGCTCGCACCGTTCCTCGGCATGGACAACTTCCGCTCCAGTGTCACCGCCGAACTGAATACCGACGCACAGCAGATCCAGGAAACGACCTACGATCCGGAATCGAAGGTCGAGCGCTCGATCCGCACGACCAAGGAAGCCTCGCAGTCGCAGCAGAAGCAGTCCGACAACGCGACAACTGTCGAGCAGAACATTCCGCAGGCAGCGCCCGACTCCGGCGGCCCTACCGGCCCGGAATCGCAGGACAAGTCTGACAAAAAGGAAGAGCAGACCAACTACGAAATCAACAGCAAGACGACCGCCACGACGCGCAACAGCTACAAGATCGAAAAGCTCTCCATCGCTGTCGTTGTCAACAAGGGCCGCATTGCTCAAATGGTCGGCGAGCCGGCTGACCAGGCGAAGATGGATGCCTACCTTGCTGAAATGCAGAAGATCGTGGCATCGGCAGCCGGCATAAGCACCAATCGCGGTGACGTCGTCACCGTCACGGCCATGGACTTCCTGGAGAACCAGCTTCTCGAGGAAACGGGCGGTGGCGTTCGCGTCATGGATATGTTGAGCCGCAACCTCGCCGGCATCATCAACTCTCTCGCCTTCGTCGCGGTTGCCTTCCTGGTGATCTGGATGGGTGTACGACCGATGGTTCGCAGCGTGACGGGCAGTGGTGCCGCCGTCCTCGGCGACACCTCGCCGGAAAGTGCTGGACTCGAACTTCCAGACTTCGCTCCAGCAGCGGGCGGTGGCGCCGGTGGCGCGCTGATGGATGGCTTCGGCTCGGACTTCGGCTTCGACAGTACCGAAGACCTGCTCAGCCTTGGCGACGACGACGGAAACTTCAATCGTCGCGTCAAGGAAGGTCCAGAACGCAAGCTGGCGCGCATGGTCGAGATCAACGAGGAACGCGCTGCGAAAATCCTCAGGAAATGGGCGGTCGACAACGCCGCATAAAGAGAGGCCGGGAGACCGGCCTTTTTCTTTGTCTACGCCTACACGGCGATCCTAGTCATCTTTTGCCATCGGTCGAATGCGGGCATGAAGATTTCTGAGGATAGACTTGACAGAGGCCGGATGTAGCCACGCGTTTTACGCGAATCGTATTGTCAGAATTCCCCGAATCACTTTAAATTAAGAATTCCTTAACAAGCGGAATTTGCGTGCGAATCAGGGCACAAAAAGCAGGTAATGTAAATCCCAAGAACTCGGAGATGGTGCATTATGCTACCTATCGTAATCTTGGGTGATTCGCGGAGAGGTCGTAATTTGTTCAGGAGCATGCGGATCAAGCTTCTGTCGTAAGTGGTTTACAGCCGCGGGGTTTTGCCTATGGATATGCATATATTGCAGGCTCTCAAGAGCGATACGCACAAGGCAAACTTTGTTGGCATTGCAGCGACAAACCTCTCTTCACGTGACGAGCTGATCGCGCAGCTTTGTGAGATCTCAAGCACGGGACGGTTGCAGCCGGGGCTGCGGGCGCTGACCGATTATGTCGGCGCTTCGCATTATCTCCTGGCGCGAGCGGACCTGGTGCAGGAAGCCGGCCTCGACTTCGTGGTCTCCTCCGACTGGCCATTCGATCTTGTCACCAACCTGGCGCATGCCTTCGTTGGCGGCTTCGCCCGCGCGACGGAGCTCGAAAAATGCATGCTGCTCTTCCAGCCGCATTTCGCCCTCCTACCGGATGAGGCCGACGCGCCTGATGGCGCGAGCCGTCAATACTGTTCGCTCATG
Organism: Rhizobium sp. BK661; assembly: GCF_024808825.1. Lineage (NCBI taxonomy): Bacteria > Pseudomonadati > Pseudomonadota > Alphaproteobacteria > Hyphomicrobiales > Rhizobiaceae > Rhizobium > Rhizobium sp. BK661. The sequence continues at coordinate 703,067 of NZ_JANTYT010000001.1, forward strand.
TTCAACATCGGCCGTTCGCGCCTCGTGCTGATGTTCCTGTTTGACGACGGCTTCATCCTGTCACAGGAGCGGCTGCGGGACGTGGGACTTTTAACGGCTTACTTCGCAAGCTTCCTGCAGTGCGGCGCCACCAAGGCTGACCGGGACTTCGAACTGACCGATCGCGAACTGGAGTGCCTTTTCTGGATCGCCGAGGGAAAGACCAGCGACGAGATCGCGATGATCCTCGGTATCTCCCGCAACACCATCAACAACTACATCACCAGTGTCATGCGAAAGACGGCCACGAAGACTCGTTCCGAGGCCATCGCATTCGCGGTCAGGAATAATCTCGTCTAGGGGGACGGCGTTATGGGGCAGTCATCCGGTCGCTCGATGGGACATTCAGAAACGATGCGCGCGGTGCGCGTCAACAAGGTTGCGAGCCGATCGGACCTGTTTCCACGCCTGATCGGCATGCAGAAACTCGCCGACGCTCAGAATTTTGCGGTTTACCGCATCAGCGGCGCGGGCGTGCCAGGAAAGCAGCGGCTGGTTTGCGAACTGGAGAACTGGGGTTCGACGCATAGCGGCTTCAGCCGCGCATTCGTCGACGCGCATGGCGAGGCGCTGCTCGATCATATCGAGAAATCGCTTCTGCCGGTCGTATGGGCCGGCGGGCTTGATCGCGCTGCCCCAAGACCTGCCAGCATTGCCCCCTTCATGACGCGCCTGAAGGACGGCCTGCTGCCGTTCTCGGGCATAGCTTTTCCGGTTCGCCTCGGTGCCGTCGGTAACGGCTTCATCGTCTTCACGGGCGATGATCTCGAACCAGCTAGTGATATGATCGTCGAACTGCATGCGAGGTCCTGTCAGGTCATGATCGATCTGCTCTCGCTCGACGAGCGCAGAGTGGCGGCCGCCGAAGCTCTCAGCGAACGCGAGATTGCCTGCCTGCAGCTTGCTGGAGACGGGCGTATCAGCGAAGAGATCGCCGACAAGCTTGGCCTCTCGGTGCATACCGTCAATGCCTATCTCGGCTCGGCGACGATCAAGCTGGATTCGGTCAACCGAATCCAGGCGATCGCGAAGGCCATTCGCCTCGGATATATCAGCTGATATGAGGGCGAGGGCGTCTTAGCCCGCCAGTGCCCGCAATGCCTCGACGTTATAGCGCGCGTCGCGCAGGCTCCGCTCGAGGAAAACGGTGTTTTCGTCCGGATCAGCAGATGGATCCTGGAACGCGATGTGGTTGATCTCGATGCCGGCATGTTGCTCGGCGAGCGTCAGCTGTGCGTAAATCGTGACGCCGCGTGGCTTGATTTCGAGGTCGATCACCACTTCAGGCTTGCCGCCCCATTCAAGCGTATAGCTACCGCCATGGCCAAAATTGACCGTGCCGGGGTGGAAGAAGAGCTCCGCAGCTGACGATACCAGATCGGAAAGATTGCCATAGTACTCGAAGCGCAGCAGCGAGATGAGGTCCGAAGCGTCCAGAAGCCTTAGTTCGGTGGCTACCGGGCTGATGGCTTCCGCCAGGATTTTTTCACGCTGGGTAGAGTAGGGGCATTTTTTCATTCGGCTATCTTACCCGTTTGTTCTTGGCATGCGTCGCGTAAACCCGATGGATGAGCTCCGCGACTGCCTTGTAGAATACAGACGGTATGACACTATCGACCGAGACTTGCGCAAACATGGAGCGCGCAAGAGGCGGGTCTTCGAAAACCGGAATCCCGTTCTTTTCCGCGATCTCTCTGATTTTCAACGCAATTAGATCCTGGCCCTTGGCGACGACGACAGGCGCGTCGTTCTCCTCGCGCACGTAGCGCAGGGCGACCGCAAAGTGCGTCGGGTTTGCAATCACGAGCGTGGCGCGGTCGACATTGGCAATCATACGGCGGCGGGCCCGGTCGCGCATCAGCGAGCGCTGGCGGCTCTTGACGAAGGGGTCGCCTTGCGACTGCTTGTTTTCTTCCTTGACCTCGTGCCGCGTCATCTTCAGTTCGGTGAACCAGTGGTAGCGCGTCCAGAAGAAGTCGGCGATCGCGACGACCGCTGTGGCGATCAGAACGACGATCGTGATCTTCTGCATCGACGTCATCATGCGGGTGAAGATCGTTTTCGGATCGGAAAACATCGCATCGATGGCGCCGAAGTATTCGCTCTTCAGCACGAAGAACATCACGACACCGACGATCACGATCTTCGTCAGCGATTTGCCGAACTCGACGAGGCCGGGCAGGCTGAACAACCGCGACCACCCCTTGGCAGGCGAGATACGCGAGAACTGCGGCCTGATTCGCTCGAGCACCGGCGTCGGCAGGTTCTGAGCGATGGACGCGCCGACACCAAACACCATGAACAGGATGAAGGCGGGCGCAAGCAAGGTCGCCGAAACCCAGCCGAGGTGAACGAACAGCGAAAGCGCGTCCGGCCCCGTTTCGAGCTTCCATTGGTCGGGTTGCTCGAAAATGTCCTTCAGCGCCTCCCCGACCTTACTCAGCCCGCTCGGCAGAAAGAAAATGATGTAGATGAAGGTGGCAAGAACAGTGGCAAAGAGCGGCACCTCTCGCGAAAAAGGGACGTTACCTTTCTCGGCAGCGTCACTTTTCTTTTTCGCTGTCGGGTCTTCTGTTTTGCTGTCCTTGTCGTCGTCGGCCAAGGCCGAAGCCCTCCATCAAAAAGAAATGGCCGCGCCAGGGCGCGGCCTTTCCGGAAGGGTATCTCCCTTTCGTCGCCGCGATCAACCACGGTGACCGGGAGGAGACGCTTCGTGCACAACAACAGCGGCTTAAGCCGCTGCCGAGTCTTCCGCCTCGGTCTCCTTGAGCTGGATCTGACCGGAATTCGACAGGCGAATCGCTTCCTGGGCGATGGCGCGGCGCGCGATCGCGATCTCGCGCGGGTTGATGCCAGCCGTTCCGCTCTGCAGATCCGATTCGATCATGCGGCGCTGGCGCGGGCTGATCGAGGCGAGAACCGCTTCGCGCATTTCGGTGGACGAGCCACGCAGTGCCATGGTCAGGATGTCCGCCGAGATATCGTTGAGCAGCATGACGCGGCTGCGCTGCGGCATGAGCATGAGGTCGTCGAAGAGGAAGATCTTCGGGCGCACCTTGTTGACCGATTCGCGGCTGATCGATTCGAGCGAGGTGAGCAGGGTATCGACCTGCGGCTTGTCCATCTCGTTCATCAGTTCGGCAACCTTCGTCGAGCCGATCGAGTTCTTCTCGGCATCGATCTCGGCCAGCAGGGTCATCACCTGCTTTTCGATGATCTGCGCGGCCTTTGGGCTGACGGACTTGAGATTGACCGTGCGGTTCATGATATCCGCACGGCGGCCATCCGGGATCTGCATCAGAACCTTGGCGCCAAACGACGAGGGCATCATCGAGAGAATGTAGGCAACAGTCTGCGGGTGCTCGCGCAACAGGAACTTGCCGATGAAAGCCGGATCGCCTTCGCCGAGGCGGTCCCAGATCGACGTCTCGTAGGCCTGGAACGTCGTGCGACGGCCAAGCAGACTGTCGACCTCGTCAGGGGTCAGGCCTTCCTCGAGAATGCTTTCGATCGCCTTGGCGTTGTCCATGAGACCCGCACCTTCGGTGAACAGGTCCTCGAATTCCGCGACAAGTCCAAGCAGCTCATCCGGTGGGATGGCGCGCAGCGTTTGCGCCGAGTTGATGATCGTTTGCAACTCGGCCTGCGTGAAATACTTCAACAGCCTGCCGGCGACCCCTTTCCCCATTGCGAGGAGAACGGCCGCCGCCTTTTCAGCCTGGGTCAACGGTTTCTCGGCTAGAGCGCCGCCGAAATCGTCAAAGTCCATCATGGTCTAACCTCTCCGTCCCTGCACCGGGATCAGGCTTTTTTCGTACTCAAAACTTCTATCAGCTTGACGCCAAAACGCGTGTCGTCGTTGTCCAGAACGGTGATCTCGCCGCGCGCGATCTTGCGGCCGTTCACCATGATTTCGACCGGTTCGCCGATCTTCTTGTCGAGCGCGATGGTTGCGCCTTCATTCAGGTTCATCAGGCCGGCAACCTGCATGCGGCTGCTGCCGAGCATGATTTGAACGTCGATCGGAATATCCATGATCAGGTCGAGGTTCGACTGCATGGCGCTGCCAAGCGGCGCCGGCTCGGACGCGATCGCACCGAAAGAGCTGTCGCCGAAATCGGAAGAGCCGCCAAAGTCGGATGTTGCGCCGAAATCGCTTCCACCGAATGCGGAATCGCCGGCGGTATCCTCGAAATCGCCGCCAAAGGTCGACAGATCGGTGCTGCCGCTGAACGCGTCGCTCTCACCTGCGAAGTCCGGCAGGCCGCCGTCCGCGTCGGTCTTCAGGACGCCGCGCAGGTCATCGATAGCCTGATCAAGCTCGGCCTCGTTGCCCGGGAGCTCCGTTGAAAGGTCGCTGGTCTTGGGTGTCTTCTTCGTCGCCATGAAATCACTATTCCAGTTGAAACTTGCCTCAAGCTGCCGTGCGGCGGCTCGGTTGGAAAATGGGCTAATTCATCAAGTGGCGGATGAGCTCGTCATCCGAGTTAATCGTATCCTTGACCCGGACGGTGTAATTCTCGCCCGAACGTCCAAACTCGCAGATGTACAGTTCCTTGCTGTTGGCGCTGACTTCGACGCGAACGTCGCCGCGGTCATAGAAGGGGATAACGTCGCCGGCAGCGAGCTTTGAAATGGTCCTCAGCGTCAGGTCCTGCAGACGGATTTTGGCGTTGAGCGTTACCTGCGAGCGGCGCACCTGCTCGCTGAGCTGGTCGGTCCATTCCGCGGACTTTGCCGACTGTCCCTTGGCTTTTGGAGGCGCCACCGTCGTCTTCAACAGGGCGGCCTGGGGTACGATCAGCGAGAAATCCGAAGTGATGCCGGACAGCGTGATCGACATGTTGATTGCGGCGGCAAACTCGTCGGGTTTGTCCTCGGCGGGCTTGGTTCGCGTTTCGAAGGCGTAGGGGAACTCCATGGCAGGCTCGAATCCACCGGGCGCGTTCACCGCCGAGCGGAGAACATTGGCGATCTTGTCGAAGACCATGACCGCGAGTTCGAGCTCGATTATGGAGAGCAGGCGGTCGGCCGGCTGCTCGACTGTCCCGGCATCCGCACCCAGCAAATGCTCCATCAGCGTGATGACAAAGCTGTTGCCGCAGGCGAGCGTGATATTCTGCGACCAGTTGCGGAGTGTCGCGTCGACAAGCGTGGTGTTGCCGCCCAGGTCGGTAATCAGGTCGTTCTTGTGCCCGCTGTCGCAGCCGAGATAGGTGACTTCGACGTCCAGGTTGGTCTCGCTCTTGATGACGTCCGGCAGGAAGGCCGTATAGACATCGCCGAATGCGCCGCAGATCTTCTCGATGGTAGCCTTGTCGCCGAGCCGGCCAGTCAGCTTGGCAAGAAGGGCTTCATCCATGAGGGGTTTCTTGAGGATAGCGTTCATGACCGTTTACGCCGCCTTGTTCTCGCCGCCGGGGTTCATCATTTCCTGCTCGACGGCGTCGATTGACGGACGTTCGTAGGCCGAGATGGTCTTGCGGCCGTATTCGAGCGCAACCTGCGGCACCGAGCCGTTCATGTAGGCAAGCAGTGTCTGCTTGACGATGACATAGAGGCGGTGCTGCTTGTTGCGGACGATCTTGATCTGAGAAACGATCGGCGAGCAGACGCAATAAGACAAGAGAATGCCGAGGAAGGTGCCGACGAGTGCCGAGCCGATCAGGTGGCCGAGAACTTCGGGCGAATCGTTGATGTGCGCCATCGCCTTGATGACGCCGAGAACGGCGGCGACGATACCGATCGCCGGGAAGGCGTCGCCCATGGTCTGGATCGCGTGATAGGGCTTCATCTTGTCGTGAAGGATCGTGTTGATCTCTTCGTCCATGAGCGCTTCGATCTCATGCGAACGGGCATTGCCGATGATGATCAGGCGGACGTAGTCGCAGATGAACGCCGTCAGTTCCTTGTTCTTCAGGATCGTCGGCGCGGATTGGAAGATCGAGGATTCGGCCGGATTGTCGATATGGGCTTCGATCTCGTTGCGCGATTTCGTACGAAGGTCGCGCATCAGGGAATAGAGGACACCAAGCGTATCGAGATAATTCCGTTCCTTAGGGACCGTGTGCTTGAAGGCTTCGCCGAGCGCCTTGCCGGAATCCTTCACCACCTTCATCGGGTTGCCCATGACGAAACTACCGAGGCCCGCGCCGCCGATGATGACGAGCTCGAAGGGCTGCCAGAGCGCTTCGACGTGACCGCCCATCGCCATGAAGCTGCCGATGATGCAGCCGCAGGTAATCACAAATCCGATAATGATATTCATCGTCAGTCCAAACCTGATCGTTATTTTCAACCCAAGGGATAGGGCTGCTGGCTTGCGTGAGGCTGATGGTTGCCCCTGTAAACCAAGCTTTTGCATGCCAGCTTCGCGCAAGCATTTGCTGTCAGCTTGTCGGTGACGAATGGGCATCCGTGCCCGTTTCTGAGATGCCGCCTCAGCGAGATCCGTGGTCGAACCGACTGCAAACACCCGGATCTCGTACCGTTCATCGCCAATGCAGGAGCCTATCGGGATGCAATCTGGTCTTTATGTTTCTTTGTCGTCGCAGATCGCACTCGAACGTCGCCTCACAACCATCGCCGACAATATGGCGAACGTGAACACGACGGGCTTTCGCGCGACGGAGGTGAAGTTCGACGAGATGCTTGGCGAAACAGGCAACAAGATCAATGCCAAGATCGCCTATGTGTCACAGGGCAACGACTATCTCTCTGGTGATAGCGGCGAGCTCGAGCACACCGGAAACATGCTGGACTTCGCAATCAAGGGCGACGCCTGGTTCTCGGTGGACACGCCGGCCGGCAAGGTTCTGACTAAGGACGGCCGCTTCACCATGAAGGATAACGGCGAACTCGTTTCGGTCCGCGGCTATCCGGTTCTCGATGCCGGCGGTGCGCCGGTGACGCTCAACACGGCTGCCGGCGAGCCAAAGGTCGGCGCCGATGGGCTGATCTACCAGGACGGCAAGCAGGTCGGTTCGCTGGGTCTCTTCGAGGCCGATATCAGCAAGGGTTACCTGCGCTATGAAAACAGCGGCATCATGACGACGGAGCAGCCGCGCGCCGTGACCGATCGCTTCAACGTCGGCGTCCAGCAGGGTTACCTGGAAAACTCCAACGTCAACGCCATGCGCGAAATCACGCAGCTGATCGAAGTCAATCGCGCCTTCGAGAGCATGACGTCGCTTTCGAAGGACAGCGAAGCGTCGTTCAGCGAAGCGATCAAGACGCTCGGCGGCAGCCGCTAATCGAGGTCTGACGCATGGGTAATACGCCGCTTACCGAAGCCGATCTCTCACCGAAGCTCGCGCATCTTGCCGGGCTCGTGTCGCGCTACTCGAATCCCGATTTTTCGGTCGCCGCCGGCGGCCATGTCCAGACGATCGCGGCCGGCCACTACACGGTCACCGGGCTGTCGCGCCATGTGAGGCTCGGCGAGTTCGTAGCACACAAATCGTCCACCGGTATTCACCTCGGTGAGGTCGTGCGTGTTGAGCCGGAACTGACCTATGTCTGCCCGATCGAGCCGGGCGAGCCGATTGGCATCCATGATACGGTCATCCGCAAGGGTGCCTTTCGCATTTCGCCTGATGACAGTTGGTGCGGGCGCACGATCAATTCGCTGTGCGAGCCGATCGATGGGCTCGGCCCCATCGTAGAAGGGCTCGGCCGCCGCTCCATTTCGAACACCGCGCCGCCTTCGATGACGCGAAAGCGCGTCGAGAAAGGCTTCAAGACAGGCGTTCGCGCCATCGACATTTTTTCGCCGCTCTGCCTCGGCCAGCGTCTCGGCATTTTCGCGGGTTCAGGTGTTGGTAAATCGACGCTGCTCTCGATGCTGGCGCGCGCCGACGCCTTCGACAAGGTCGTCATCGCCCTGGTTGGCGAACGTGGCCGTGAAGTACGCGAGTTCATCGAGGACACGCTCGGCGCCAACATGAGGAAGGCGATTGCCGTCGTTGCGACGAGCGATGAGAGCCCGATGCTGCGCAAGATGGCGCCGCTGACCGCCGTCACCATTGCCGAACACTTCCGCGATCAGGGCGACAATGTGCTCTTGATCGTCGATAGCGTCACCCGATTTGCCCACGCCATCCGCGAGGTTGCGACCGCATCCGGCGAACCGCCGATCGCGCGCGGCTACCCTGCTTCTGTTTTCACCGAGCTGCCACGTTTGCTGGAGCGCGCAGGTCCCGGCCCGGAGGGCACGGGGACGATCACCGCGATCATCTCGATCCTCGTCGATGGCGACAACCACAACGACCCGATCGCCGACTCGACCCGCGGTATCTTGGATGGTCATATCGTCCTGCAGCGCAGCCTGGCGGAGGAGGGACGCTACCCACCAATCGATCCGCTGGCCTCGATCTCGCGCCTCGCGCGCAAGGCCTGGACCCCGGACCAGGAAAAGCTCGTGTCGCGTCTGAAGACGCTCATCCACCGCTTCGAGGAAACCCGCGACCTTCGCCTGATCGGCGGCTATCGGCAGGGCGCCGATCCTGATCTCGACATGGCGGTCAAGCAGGTACCGATCATTTACGATGTTCTGAAACAGTCGCCGGGCGATGTCGATTCGCAGGATGCCTTTGCCGATCTGGCTGGGGCCCTGAAAGCGGCGGCCGGCATCGGCGGCCAGCCGAATATCCGCAGGTAGAGAGGCGTGACGTGACCGATTTCGATGACGATGAGAAGATCGCGCCGTTGAAGCCCTTGCGGCGCAAGACCGTGTTCCTCGACCGCGCCTTGACCATTGCCGGCCTCGCATTGGCCGGAGCGTCGGCTTTTTTCCCGTGGTACGTCTTCTTCAACGAGGACAAGTTCGGCATCAACGTCGCGCAGGGCGACCGGACGCGCGATCTTCCGGACTGGCCGGCGCGAAACGTCTTCAGCGTCTCGCCGCTGGCGATGGCCAACAAGAACCAATACGAGAAGAAGCCCGAAATTCCGGTCGATCCGCTGACGACCGCGACGGTCTCCAACATCGGCAAGGAGGATGACAAGGGTCCGCCGGCCGAAGATCAGCCGTTTCCCAGCAAATCCGGTTTTCGACTTCTCCACGTGGCAAACGGCCGCGCGCTGATCGAAGACCCGTCCGGCATGTACGTCGTGCGTGTCGGCTCCATTCTGCCGGACGAGAGCCGGCTGGCGACATTGGAGGAGCGTGATGGCAAATGGGTCATCATCACCTCCAAAGGCGATGTCTATCAGCATAATTGAGCACCGCCCACGAGGCAGCGAATCAACGGAAGGCTCAGCCGGATATGGTTGGAGCCTTCTTCGCGTTGTGGAGGCTGTGGCCAAAAAGCTCCGGGATTGCCGGACCGCATCCCCCGTAAGTCTGACGCAAGATTACCGCCCTAGGTTCGCATCAGTAAAAACGGAGAGTTCCCATGCAACCGATTCAACTTTTCGACTTGGCCTCGCGGCAGGCCGAATGGCTGACGATCCGTCAGGAGGTTGTTGCCGGCAACATCGCGAACGCGAACACGCCGAAATATCGCGCCAAGGACATCACGCCCTTCCAGGCCGCCCTCGACAAGTCGGACGTTACCATGGCGCGCACCAATGCGGCGCACTTGACCGGCAATGACCTGGGCACGAAGAGCGACATCGATGTGAAGGATGCAGCTCTCGATCAGGAGATCGGCGTCCAGGAGTCGGGCAATACTGTCGGTCTAGCCGAGGAACTTTCCAAGTCCGGTGAAATCAAGCGGCAATACGATCTGAACACCTCGCTGGTGAGCTCGTTCAATCGGATGATGCTGATGACGGTGAAGGGCTAAGATCATGGATCCTTTGTCGGCAGCACTCAAAATCGCAGGATCGGGACTCGAGGCGCAATCGACGCGCCTGCGCATCGTATCCGAAAACATCGCCAACGCCCGCTCGACGGGTGATACGCCCGGCGCCGATCCCTACCGCCGCAAGACGGTAACCTTCGGCGAAGCCGTCGACCGCGCAAACGGCGTCACCACGGTCAACGTCAAGAAGCTCGGGGAGGATGAATCGAAGTTCATCACCGAATACGACCCGAGCAATCCTGCGGCGGACGAGAAGGGCGTCGTCAAGCTCCCCAACGTCAACATGCTGGTCGAAATGGCCGACATGCGGGAAGCCAACCGCTCCTACGACGCCAACCTGCAGACCATCAAGCAATCCCGCGACCTGATCTCGGCAACGATCGATCTACTGAAGAGCCAATAATGATCAACAACGTCAATAGCGTCAGCTCCCTCTCCATGACCCGCGGCCTCGCCGCTATCGAACAGGACAGCTCGACGGCTTCGTCGGCAGCAGAAAGCGCAGCAAACGACGGGGGCTTCGGTGCTGCTCTCAGCAATGTTGCGACTGGCGCCGTGAACACCCTGAAGAATGCGGAAGGCATGTCTTTCGCCGGCATCAAGGGCACGGCCACGACGCGCGAAGTCGTCGATGCCGTCATGCAGGCGCAGCAGACGCTGCAGACCGCAATCGCCATTCGCGACAAGGTCGTTTCTGCCTTTCTCGACGTCACCCGGATGCAGATGTAATTGATTTAAGGACGAAGCCATGAGAGCGCTTGCCATTGCTGCAACGGGTATGGATGCCCAGCAGACCAATCTCGAAGTCATCGCCAACAATATCGCGAACATCAACACGACCGGCTACAAGCGGGCCCGCGCTGAATTTACCGACCTGCTGTATCAGACCGAGCGCGCCAAGGGCGTTTCCAACCGCGCGAACCAGGCGATCGTGCCGGAAGGTGCGAATATCGGTCTCGGCGTCCAGACGTCTGCTGTCCGCAACCTGCACATCCAGGGCGAACTCTCGCAGACCGGCAACGATCTCGACGTGGCGATGATCGGTCGCGGCTTCTTCCAGATCCAGGCGCCGGACGGCACGACGCTCTACACCCGCGCCGGCGCATTCAACAAGAACGAGACGGGCCAGATCGTCACGGTCGACGGCTATCTCGTGGCACCGAACATCACCATTCCGCAGGGCTCGACGCAGGTCACGATCAGCCGCTCGGGCGAAGTCTCGGCGAAGCTGCCGGGCAATACCGATCCGACCGTGCTCGGCCAGCTGCAGATCGCCGACTTTGTCAATGAAGCCGGCCTTCAGCCGCTCGGCGACAACCTCTTCCAGCAGACGCCGGCCTCCGGCGATCCCGTCGTCGGCACGCCCGACGAAGAGGGCTTCGGCTACATGAAGCAGGGCTACCTGGAGTCCTCGAACGTCGATCCGGTGAAGGAAATCACCGAGCTGATATCGGCACAGCGCGCCTATGAAATGAACTCCAAGGTCATCACCACCGCCGACGAAATGGCCTCCATCGTCAGCAAAAACCTGAAGTAATCGGGAAGGGCCGAAACATGATGTTTTGCCGGGTCAAAGGTATCCTCGGATGGGCGGCAGCCGCCGCCATTGCGATGGCCGCATTTGCCGCAGCGCAGGCAGCTGTTGCTGCCGGCATGGGCTTTGCGGTCGTTCCGACGACGACGATCTACCCCGGCGAAACCGTGTCCGGCGCCCAGCTCCAGGAAGTGGAAGTAACCAACCCGAACCTGGCCGGCGACTACGCAAAGTCGATCCGCCAGGTGGAGGGAATGATCTCGAAGCGCACGCTCCTGCCGGGACGCACCATCTCGGTCTCGGCGCTGCGCGAGCCCTTTACCGTGACACGCGGCTCGTCGATCCGGCTGATCTTCACGCTTGGCCCGATGACGATCTCGGCCGCCGGCTCGCCGCTTGAAGACGGCATGACCGGCCAGCTCATCCGCGTTCGCAACATGGATTCCGGCGTGATTGTCAGCGGCACCGTGCTCGCCGACGGCACCATACACGTGGCCGCAAAATGAAGAAGTTTTTCCGCCTTTTCGTCGCTCTCGCGTTTTTGTCTCCGAACGTCGTCGCTGTCGCGCCCGCCGCGGCGATGAATTCGCGCATCAAGGACATCGCATCCTTGCAGGCAGGACGTGACAACCAGCTGATCGGCTATGGCCTGATCGTCGGCCTTCAAGGCACTGGCGACGGCTTCCGCGCCTCGCCCTTTACCGAGCAGTCGATGCGCGCGATGCTGCAGAACCTTGGCATCTCTACGCAGAACAGCCAGTCCAACGCGAAGAATACCGCGGCCGTGATGGTCACCGCCAACCTGCCACCTTTTGCCAGCCCCGGCAGCCGCATCGACGTGAACGTCAGTTCGCTTGGTGATGCGACCTCGCTGCGCGGCGGTACGCTTATCATGACCTCGCTCTCGGGCGCGGACGGCCAGATCTACGCGGTCGCCCAGGGCTCCGTCGTTGTCTCGGGCTTTAACGCCCAAGGCCAGGCGGCAACGGTCACCGAGGGTGTCACGACCGCTGGTCGCGTGCCGGGCGGTGCCATCATCGAGCGTGAGCTGCCTTCGCGCTTCAAGGATTCCGTCAATCTCGTTCTGCAGCTGCGCAACCCCGATTTCTCGACGGCCATCCGCATCGCCGATGTCGTCAACGGCTATGCGTCCGCGCGTTTCGGTGGTCCGGTAGCCGAGGCCAAGGATGCGCAGGAGGTCATCGTCCAGAAGCCGAGAACGGCGGATCTGACGCGCCTGATGGCCGATCTGGAGAATCTCGTCGTCGAAACGGACACCCCGGCCAAGGTCGTGGTGAACGAACGGACAGGAACGATCGTTATCGGCGCGGACGTGCGCGTGTCGCCGGTCGCCGTCAGCTATGGTACTCTGACCGTCCAGGTGACCGAGACGCCGCAGATCATTCAGCCCGAGCCGTTCTCGCGTGGCGTGACCGCGGTGCAGCCGCAGACCGATATCGCGGCGCAGAAAACGGGCGGCAAGGTGGCGCTGCTGGATGGGCCTGACCTCAGGACACTGGTGGCCGGCCTCAACAATATTGGCGTCAAGCCGGATGGCATCATCGCCATCCTCCAGGGCATCAAGTCAGCCGGCGCGCTGCAAGCGGAGCTCGTTCTGCAATGATGAAGACCATGGCTTTGTCAGATTTGCTTCAGCGTCTTGCCTTGCCGGCCATGGCCGTCGTGGCGCTGTCCATTCCCGGCGCCTTCGCACAGGAGCAGCCGGCGCCGAAGGGCGAAATGACCTCGCAGGAGGAGATCAAGCAGTTCTGCACGAACATTGCCGATCCCGCCCGCGACCAACGCTACCTGCTTCAGAAGCAGGAGCTCGAGAAGCTTCGTGCCGACGTCGATTCGCGCATCGCCGAGATGAACAAGCGCAAAGAGGAATATCAGGACTGGCTGAAGCGCCGTGATGTCTTCCTCAAGCAGGCCGAAGCGGGCCTCACCGATATCTACAAGAAAATGAAGCCGGACGCAGCCGCATCACAGCTGCAAGAGGTCAAGATCGAAGTCGCAGCGGCGGTCATCATGCGGCTGAACCCGACCCAGTCGAGCCTGATCCTCAACGAGATGGATCCGCAGAAGGCTGCGGTCATCGCCAACATCATCGCCAGCGCGTCCGATCCAAATACGTCGAAGGACCCCTCATGAACAAGCGTTTCCCGGCCGCGATTGCCGCTGTAGCCCTCCTTGCAGGCTGCGCATCGCCGCAGGCCGTCAACGAGATCGGTCGCGCCCCGGCCATGAGCCCGATCGGCAGCGGTCTCGCCTACGGCCAGACCCCACAGATGGCGCTTTATCCGAAGCAGCCGCGCCAGGTGGCGCAAGGCTATTCGCTCTGGAGCGACTCGCAGGCCGCCCTTTTCAAGGATGCCCGCGCTCTCAACGTCGGCGATATCCTGACCGTCGATATCAAGATCAACGATAAGGCGAAGTTCGAGAACGACACCAGCCGCAGCCGAACCAATTCGAGCGCCATGAACTGGGACGTCAACGCCAACGTCATGGGCTGGAATCCGTCGTCGAAGACCGACCTGACCTACGGCTCCGACACGAGCACCGACGGCAAGGGTAAGATCGACCGCTCCGAAACGCTGAAGCTGCTGGTCGCCGCGGTGGTCACCGGCATTCTCGAGAACGGCAACCTTGTGATCAGTGGCTCTCAGGAAGTTCGCGTCAACCAGGAGATCCGCATTCTCAACGTCGCCGGTATCGTCCGTCCGCAGGACGTCGACGCCGACAACCTGATTTCCTACGAGAAGATTGCTGAGGCCCGCATCTCCTACGGCGGTCGCGGCCGCCTGATGGAAGTGCAGCAGCCGCCGCGCGGCCAGCAGGCCGTCGATCTCTTCTCGCCGCTCTGAGGCAGAACATCATGGCAGAGACAGAAGCCGCCGAAGGCCAGCCGAAGAAGAAATCGGCCGCAATCATGACCATCGCCGGGCTTGCGATCCTGACGCTGCTTGGCGCCGGCGGCGGCTGGGTGGTTGGTGCCATGGTCGCGCCCAACATCAAGGGTGCCGAGCAGGCGGAGCAAGCAAAGGCGGCCAAGGACGAGGCCGCGCAAAAGAAGGAAGGCGAGGCGGGACTGCCTCACATTTCCACGGAAGCCAACAACGTCGTTCAGCTTGAGCCGATCACGTCGAACCTCGCCTATCCCTCGGAGAACTGGGTTCGTCTGGAAGTCGCACTGCTGTTTTCCGGCCCGCCCGACGTGAAACTCGCGGAGGATATCCATCAAGATATTCTCGCCTATGTCCGTACGGTTTCGCTGCAGCAGATCGAAGGGCCGCGAGGCTTCGAATATCTTAAGGATGACATCCAGGAGCGTGTTGACCTTCGCGCGCAAGGCCGCGTATCGAAGGTCATGTTCAGGACCTTCGTCGTCGAATGATTCGATTCCTATTGCTGTTCGCTGCCATGATGGCGGCACCGGAGCTGGCGCATGCGCAGCAGCTCCCGACAAACCTGTTGAACTTGCCGGTCGACGGTTCGGTCGCGGCATGGATCATCAGAACATTCGGCCTGCTGACCGTCCTTTCGGTCGCGCCGGGCATTCTGATCATGGTGACGAGCTTCCCGCGCTTCGTCATCGCCTTCTCGATCCTGCGATCGGGAATGGGCCTGTCCTCCACTCCTTCGAATATGATCTTGCTGTCGCTTGCGCTGTTCATGACTTTCTATGTCATGCAGCCGACCTTCGACCAGGCATGGCAGACGGGCGTTCAACCGCTCCTGTCGAACCAGATCGACGAGCAGCAGGCCATCACGCGCATTGCGGAGCCCTTCCGCACCTTCATGACAAGCAACACGCGCGACAAGGATCTGGCGCTTTTCGTCGATTTGGCGCGGGAGCGCGGCCAGAGCGTCGAGACCGGTGAGAAGATCGACTACCGCGTCCTCATTCCTGCCTTCATGATCTCAGAGATCCGGCGCGGTTTCGAGATCGGCTTTCTGGTTGTTCTCCCATTCCTCGTCATCGACCTGATCGTTGCCACCATCACCATGGCGATGGGCATGATGATGCTGCCGCCGACATCGATTTCGCTGCCGTTCAAGATCCTCTTCTTCGTGCTGATCGACGGCTGGAATCTCCTGGTCGGAAGCCTGGTCCGCTCCTTCCACTAGAGTAGGTTCACGGCGCAACAGGCGGTCCAGATACCACGAAACAGTAAACCCGCCGCAGAGACGCGGCGGGTTTTCTGTTTGTCGGGTTGGCTCACACGGTCGTGATGAAAGGCGTTGTCCGCGGCGGCAGCGCCGGGACGTCGAGATGATCCGGCTCCAGGCCACGCTTGGCGCGGTCGATCATCATTTCGTAAGCCGTCTCGAGATGCTGCCGGAAGCGATCCGCATCAAAGAGCGGCATGATGCCGGCGTTTTGCTTAAGGCGCGCCTTGTAGGCGACGACGCGTTGCGCGTCGAGCGCCATCTCCACAGCCATCTCCTCATAGGCCTGCGTATCGGCGGCCACGAGTTCCGGCAAGCCGATGGCATTCAGCAAGCTCTCGCTGACGCGCGACGCAAAGTTGGTACCCTTGACGGTGAGGACCGGCAAACCGCCCCAGAGCTGCTCCGACGTTGTCGTGTGGCCGTTGACCGGGAAGGTGTCGAGGCCGAGATCGGCGCATTGCTGTCGGTCGATGTGCTTTTGATAGGTGACGCGTGGGCAGAAGATGATGCGGTCCGAAGTGATTCCGCGCTTGTTCGCATAGTTCCGGATATTCGTTTCGGCGCGCACTGACGACAGCATCAGCCAGAGGACGCTGTTCGGCGCCCGCCGGAGGATGTTGCACCAGATATCGAGTGTCTCAGCCGTGATCTTGCGGTTGCCGTTGAATGACGCGAACACGAATGCATCGTCCGGCAATCCGACCGCCGCCCGCGTGGTGGGGGTCGGCTTTGGGCGGTTCGTCGGATCGTTCGGCTGGTAGCTCTCAGGCATCCGAACAAATTTCTCGTGATAGTGAGGCTTGGCGCGATCGGGGAGAACAAAGTGATCGCCGACGATGTAATCGAGGTCAATGTTGACAGTGCTGCCGGGAAAGCCCAGCCAGGAGACATGGATCGGGGCGACGCTCTGGTTGAGGATATCCGGCCGTCCGTCAGTGGTATGCCCCTTCAGATCAACCAGAATGTCGATTTCCAGCTCTCGGATTTTCTCGGCGACCTCCGCGTTGGTCAGATCACGGATCAGGCAGACATTGCCCCAGGCGGATCGGTCGGCCTTGTTCGCCGCCAGATACGCTTCTCCGGAGTGGCAGAAGAGGGTAATTTCAAAGCGGTTGCGGTCATGCAGCTCGAGCACGCGCTGGAGAAGCTTCATCGTCGCATGGTCGCTCCAGAAGTCTGACGAGAGATAGCCGATCCGGATTTTCTCTCCCCACTTGTGAGGCAACGACCGCCGCTTTGCCGCGAGTTCCGGCAGTGAAAGGAGGGGGTTGAGCGAGACGATGCCGTTCAGCGCCTCGTCTCCGCACCAATGCAGATTGTAGAAGGGATTGTCCTTCCGCAGAAACTCGAGATCGCGCTTCGCGATCATGTCGGCGATCGGACCAAAGAGGCTGGCGACGCGGCCGTAGTCGCAGGTCTCCCGCGCAAAGACGAGATTGAGCAGGCGGAGCGCCGGCATTTCCGGAAATCGCTTGAAGAGGTTCGCTACGAGGGCCTCGTTCGTCGGATCCAGAATGTGGTCGGTCAACGCGTGAACCGCGAGCGCGATGTGTTCCGGATTGGAGCTTTCCGAGATGACACGCCTGAAAGGGCTGATGAGATCAAGCCGTCCCTGCTTGATGTAGATTGAGACGAGGACAAAGGCGAGATCGGCGTCGTTTTGCGCCAACTTCATCACGCGCAAGGCATGCGCCAGCGCTTCCTGTTCGTCGCCGCTCTGGAAATACAGGATTGCTGCTTCGCGTGTGTAGATCGACTCCGCCTGACCATCGAGCTTCCCGGCGAGCGAATAGGCGGCGGCGGCTTCGGCCTTGAAGCCAAGCTTTATAAGGTTTTTGGCCAGAAGCACGTAGGTCTTGACGTCCTTCTGCGTGTCGACGAGTTGGTTCAGCACCTCAAGCGACTTGAGATAGAGGCCCTTCTGGTAATCCTTGGAGGCCGCTGCGAATGAAATGCTACTGTTCAAGACCCACTCCATGCCGGGATTTCGTCGACGCACCGGACCACGAGCATATGGGCACGGTCCTAGCTGTCTCATTCTAAGCATTTGAAGCTTGCATGAAGCCGGTGTTGCAGCGGGGCGAGGCGATCTCTTCAGTCATCGTTAACCACTGCAGGCGTCGGCGGCGGTTTCCTAATGATCTTAACTGCTTGGCAATCAATGGCTGCGAAATTCAGATGGACATGACGGGTTTGGTTGCAAACAAAACGGCACCGAGTGGCATGAAGCTGGTCCGTCATCGCCGGTATAGAAGTCCGGTATGTCCTCCTTTTGTATTTTGTTTTTGGGGACAGACTTATGACAAGCATTAACACCAACAATTCTGCAATGGCGGCACTCCAGACGCTGCGCAACGTCAACAAGGGCTTGAACGAGACGCAGGCGGCCGTTTCGTCTGGCCTGCGCGTCGGCAAGGCTTCCGACAACGCTGCTTACTGGTCGATCGCCACCACGATGAAGTCGGACAACAAGGCCCTTTCGGCCGTTTCCGACGCCCTCGGCATGGGTGCTGCAAAGATCGACACGGCTTACACCGCTGTCGACAGCGCCATCGATATCGTTGGCGAAATCAAGGCCAAGCTCGTTGCCGCAACCGAAAAGGGCGTCGACAAGGCGAAGGTTCAGGACGAAATCTCCCAGTTGCAGGCGCAGCTCTACAGCGTTGCTCAGTCTGCTTCGTTCAACGGTGAAAACTGGGTCAACAACTCGGGCGGTACCGTCAGCGTTGTTTCCTCCTTCGTCCGCGGCACCAACGGCACGGTCAGCATCAAGACCACCGACTACGCTCTCAGCGCCACGAACACCCTGTTCAACAGCGCGACGGGCGGTATTCTCGGCTCGACCGGCACGAACTACACCGCCGGCTCGATCTACTCCTTCACGATCAGCTCGACGACGACCCAGGGCCAGATCGACAGCCTGCTCAGCGACGTTGAAAGCGCTCTGAAGTCGATGACCACGCTTGGCTCGCAGCTCGGTTCGCTGCAGAAGCGCGTCGACATCCAGTCCGACTTCGTTTCCTCGCTCAGCGACTCGATCGACTCCGGTATCGGCCGCCTGGTTGACGCCGACATGGAAGAAGAGTCCTCCAAGCTCAGCGCCCTGCAGACCCAGCAGCAGCTGGCGATCCAGTCGCTGTCGATCGCGAACTCCTCTTCGCAGAACATTCTCTCGCTGTTCCGCGGCTGATAACAGCCTCGCGCAGTATCAGAGAAAAGATTTACGGCCGGGGCTTGCCCCGGCCGTAAATGTTTTAATTTCCGGTTAATGCGGTGCCGCTAAGCGTTGGATTTTTTTAACTATTTTTAATTTTTCGGTTCAGAGTTTCTTAACCATGATGGGGTTTTATGTGCCTATCGAAACGGCGAGTTGACTGCGCACAGTGAGCGGTCAACAGGCATGAGGCTGACCGTCGTTCCCGGTAGTCCGGAATGTCCCTTCCTATCAATTATGCCAAAGGGGCAAATTAAAATGACCAGCATTCTGACCAACAATTCCGCAATGGCCGCTCTCCAGACGCTGCGTGATGTCAACAGCGGCCTGTCGAAGACGCAGGGCGCCGTTTCGTCTGGCCTGCGCGTCGGCAAGGCTTCCGACAACGCTGCTTACTGGTCGATCGCCACCACGATGAAGTCGGACAACAAGGCCCTTTCGGCTGTTTCCGACGCCCTCGGCATGGGTGCTGCAAAGATCGACACGGCTTACACCGCTGTTGACAGCGCCATCGACCTCGTCGGCGAAATCAAGGCCAAGCTCGTTGCCGCGACCGAAAAGGGCGTCGACAAGCTGAAGCTGCAGGACGAAATCACCCAGCTGCAGGCACAGCTCTACAGCGTTGCCCAGTCTGCTTCGTTCAACGGCGAAAACTGGGTCAACAACTCGGGCGGCACCGTCAGCGTTGTTTCCTCCTTCGTCCGCGGCACCAACGGCACGGTCAGCGTCAAGACCACCGACTACGTCCTCAACGCCACGAACACCCTGTTCAACAGCGCGACGGGCGGCATTCTCGGCTCGACCGGCACGAACTACACCGCCGGCTCGATCTACTCCTTCACGATCAGTGCAACGACGACCCAGGGCCAGATCGACAGCCTGCTCAGCGACGTCGAACTCTCTCTGAAGGCGATGACGACGCTCGGCTCGCAGCTCGGTTCGCTGCAGAAGCGCGTCGACATCCAGACCGACTTCGTCTCCTCGCTCAGCGACTCGATCGACTCCGGTATCGGCCGCCTGGTTGACGCCGACATGGAAGAAGAGTCCTCCAAGCTCAGCGCCCTGCAGACCCAGCAGCAGCTGGCTGTACAGTCGCTGTCGATCGCGAACTCCTCTTCGCAGAACATCCTCTCGCTGTTCCGCAACTAACACTAGGAGCGCCTCCGGGCGTTTCGGCAGACAGATCGCCAATCGAAAGCCGCGCTTCCCAAGCGCGGCTTTTTTAATGCTTGTTAACTTCGCGTTAACCAAACTCATGTTTTCTGCCGTCAACGAAACGGTATGTTAACCAACCCTAAGAAGCGGTTAGCGGGCATGAAGCTGATTGCCGTTCCCCGGTGGCGGACCGGAATGTCCCTTTTCAATATTTGCCAATAAGGGGCGATAATTTCATGACCAGCATTTTGACGAACGTCGCGGCAATGTCCGCCCTCCAGACCCTGCGTAGCATCAATGGCAGCCTGGAAGAGACACAGAGCCGTGTTTCGTCCGGCTACCGCGTCGCCGAAGCCAAGGACAACGCTGCCTATTGGTCGATTGCAACGACGATGCGCTCTGACAACAAGGCGCTTTCGGCCGTTTCCGACGCGCTTGGCCTTGGTGCGGCAAAGGTGGACACCGCCTATTCGGCGATGGACAGCTCTATCGACGTCGTTAGCGAGATCAAGGCGAAGATTGTTGCGGCGACTGAAAAGGGTGTCGACAAGAACAAGATCCAGGATGAAATTGCGCAGCTCCAGCAGCAGCTCTTGAGCATTGCCCAGTCTGCTTCCTTCTCGGGAGAGAACTGGGTTGCAGGCAACACGACGAAGAGCGTCGTTTCGTCTTTCGTCCGTAACGCCAATGGCCAGGTTTCCGTCCAGACAACCCAGTATGTGCTCGATGACAGCACCAGCGGTAATGTCCTCTTTGGCATGACCACTACGGGTGCCATCAGCACCACCAGCGGCATCATCGGGACGTCCTCGGGCAGCGTCGGTTCTATTTACAGCATGAACATCAGCAGCTTCAGCCCGAGCGACATCGACCTTGCCCTGACGACTGTCGAAGCCGGCCTCAGCGCAATGACGAAAGCCGCCTCCCAGCTCGGCTCGATCTCGACCCGCATCGACCTGCAGGAAAGCTTCGTTTCCGACCTCAGCGACTCGATCGACTCGGGCGTTGGACGCCTCGTCGACGCGGATATGGAAGAGGAATCGAGCAAGCTAACGGCCCTGCAGACGCAGCAACAACTGGCGATCCAATCGCTGTCGATCGCGAACTCCAGCGCGCAGAACGTTCTGACGCTGTTCAAGAACTAAGCCGTCCAGCAGTATCATAAAGAGATAGGAAAGCCGCGTCGTCGATGCGGCTTTCTCTTTGTTTTTGAAGCAATAATCAAGATTGCGCGAGGCTTGCGACACTGAAGCCGCTGCACTTGCGCCCGTGGAAGGCCTTGGTTAACTTCGTTTAACAGTTGATTTGTTTTTGCGACAAACCGGACCTGGGAAGCCAGCCGGGGGCATGACGCCAGGTCAGTCGCTGCCGGTCGCCGGCCTGTCCCGTTTCCCTACTCAGAGCCAGAAAATGACATACAAAATTACCAGCTCGGCCCAGGTAAACGCCCTCGCGGCGCTGCGCATCATTAACAAGGACGTCGCAACGACACAGCAGCAGGTCTCATCGGGCTATCGCGTCGAAACGGCTGCCGACGATGCGACCTACTGGTCTTTTGCAAGCGTCATGCGCTCGGACAGCAGCTCGCTGCAGAATGTTCACGACGCGCTCGGCGTCGGCGCATCGAAGGTCGATACCGCCTATACGTCGATGGAAAGCCTCATCGACCAGTTGGGCGAGATCCGCAAGACCTTGGTGACAGCGCAGGAGGCCGGCGTCGACAAGACGAAGCTCAATACGACGCTGACCGAGTTGAAGGGACAGTTGCAGACGACTGTCCAGACGACGAATTTTGCCGGTGAGAACTGGCTGCTCAACCGCGATACGAACCTGCCGATCTCGCGCTCGGTGATCGGCGGTTTCGTGCGTGGCACGAGCGGTGAATATCAGGCGCAGACCATTGATTTTCCGGCCGACCAGACCGTCATGATCGATATGACTGACGCCAATCGCGGTCTTCTCACGAAGACGGTCGACGCGAACACGTTGAATTCCGATGGCACGACGACTGCGCGCAACTACTACCTTCTGGATGCGGGCTCGACGACGCCCGCGAGCGGAACCGAAATAGCGCTCGACGCCAACACGACGCCGGCGCAATTGAAGGACATGATGGCGGTTGTCGATTCCATCCTGTCGAAACTGACAACGACCGCGGCCGGCCTCGGCACGATGAGTGCCCGTATCAGTGATCGTGTTTCCTATACCGCCGACATGTCCGATTTGATCGACAAGGGCGTTGGCGCGCTGGTCGACACCGATATGGATGAAGCCTCGACCCTTCAGAAGGCGCTCCAGACGCAACAACAAATGGGCGTTCAGGCAATCTCGATCCTGAACACAGCCGCCAGCAAGGTGCTGATCCTGTTGCAATAGTGGCCGGAGCTGTTGAGCTTGTCCGGCTCCACCCTTCATCCTCGCGCAAGTTTGACACCCTAGTTTCGATACAAAGGCGCAGTGCGAAAACCGTGCCGGATGAGTTGTCAGTTTCATGATGGGGTACGGCATGTCGCAGTCCTCTGCAGCGAAAGGGTGGATTCGGTGAGCGCGCTGCTCTCTCGGTACCTCAAGGATTTTGGCGAGCCTGCCGTCGTCGCTCCCGTTACGGAAGCGGATGATTTCGCGGGCGACTTTGGCGGGTTTGCCGACGTCGCCTCCGAACCCGTGATTGATCTCGAAGCAGAACGCCACAGCGCTCATGCGGACGGCTATGCAGAAGCCACCGCGGCGCTGACGGAGAAATATGAGCTGGAAGCGCAGACGGTGGCACTCGTGCACCAGCGTGAAGTCGAAGAGCTTCGCGACCGGTACGAGGTCGAGGCCGCAGAGCTGATCGCCTCCCGTCTCGACGCGATGGCGGGCGATCTCGCCGAGCTCGTCAGCGCGACGGTCGCAAAGGCGCTTGCGCCTGTCATGACCGATGTTCTGTCACAAAAGGCTGCCGTTGATCTTGCCGGCATCCTGCGTGAGGCGTTGCTGGAAGGTGATGTCGGCACCGTGACGGTCAAGGGGCCGACGCGACTGTTCGACGTGCTGAAGAATACACTCGGCGAAAAGGCTGGTCTTCTGCGCCATCATGAAACGGCTGATGTCGACCTGACCGTCGAGTTTGACGACGCCGTCCTTGTCACGCGCATGTCAGCCTGGGCGACGAGCCTGAAGAAAGTTCTGGAATGAGTGATAGCGAAAACCACCATCACGGCAAGAACGAGATTATCATCGTCAAACGGCATGGCGGCGGTGATCACGACGGTGCGCATGGTGGCGCCTGGAAGATCGCCTATGCCGACTTCATGACGGCCATGATGGCGTTCTTCCTCGTCATGTGGCTGGTCAACGCTGCGAACGAGGAAACCAAGGCCTCGGTCGCGACCTATTTCAATCCGATCAAGCTCGCCGACGAGAAGCCCACGCAAAAAGGCTTGAAGAAGCCGGTCGACCAGGCGGATGGCGACCAGAAGCAGGACAAGTCGAAGGAAAAAGAGGACGAACCGACCAAAGGCGCATCGGCCGCCAATGGCGATGACCAGACCTCGACCTCCGGCGACCAGACGAATTATTCGGAAGCCGACTTTTTCGAGAACCCCTATTCCGTGCTGGCGGAGATTGCGCAGGAAGTCGGTCAGCAGGCAAATGTCAGCGCCAAGGGCGAGGGCGGTGCCAGCGAATCGGGTCCGGCAACTGGTGCCGACGGCGGTCAGGCCTATCGTGACCCCTTCGATCCTGATTTCTGGACGAAGCAGGTGGAAGTCACGCATGCCGACAAGAAGCAGCCCGCCTCGAAGGATACGCCTGTTGATGGTGCGGCAGACGCCACCGAAGTTGCCAAGGCGGAGGCCGAGAATCCGGCGGATCTGACCGGCAAGGCTCAAAGTGAGCACGCTGAGGAAGCGGCCGAAAGCCAGTCTCCACAGGCTGAATCGTCCGTGGACACGGCGTCTGAGAATGTCGACGGCAAGGAAAAGCCGCAGACTGAGGCACAAAAGGCCGCCGAGCAGAAACGGGCTGAAGAGCTGCAAAAGGAAATCGCCCAACAGATTAGCGGCGTAGCCGGCAAGCTCGCCGAAGGTCTGACGGTAACATCATCGGAAGGCGGCCTCCTGGTCAGCATTTCCGATCAGAGCGACGATTCCATGTTCAACATCGGATCGGCCGTCCCACGCAAGGAAATGGTGCTTGCGATGGAGAAGATCGGCGAGGTCCTCAAGGGCAAGCCCGGCGCTGTCGTCATCCGGGGTCATACTGACGGTCGCCAGTACAAGGGCGAGAACGAGAACTGGCGCCTGTCCATGGATCGCGCCCAGGCTGCCTATTACATGATCATTCGTGGCGGCCTCGACGAGAAGCGGGTTTCGCAGGTCTCAGGCTTCGCTGACCGCAAATTGAAGGATCAGGCGGATCCGTTCAATGCCACCAACAGACGAATCGAAATATTGCTGCAGGCGGATCAAGGATAGTCATGATCCGTCACCACCAACGTCTTCTGCTTATGCTTCTCGGCCTCGCGGTGGGGCCTGCTGCGGTCGCGCATGCGGAAGATCAGGAGGACATCGCGCCTTACAAGATGCTGCGTTCGTTGCAGTTCGTGCAAGATTCCGTCGTGCTCGGCGATCACTCGGCCGCCGAGATGCAGCGTTTCATGCTTGGCACGATTGATCAGCGCCTGCGTACGATCGACCAGTCGGTGTTTGACGATGATCGCAACGTCGATGCGGCACTCATCTATGCGATGAGTGGCGGCAATCCGGAGACCCTCGAATACCTGGTCGCCCGGGATGTAAACGGTCACTTCGACAACCGCATCAGCGACGTGCTGCGGAAGTATCTCAGCGGCAAGGGATTGCTCGTCGCCAAGAGCCTTGTCGAGACCGCGAACGAATACAAAGACAAGAAGATCGGTCCCTATCTTGCGCTGGTCGGCGGTAACGTCACCATCGCCAAGAGTCCGATGGAAGCACTGAAGCTTTATGATCAAGCGCGCCTCACTGCGCCGGGAACGATCGTCGAGGAGGCGGCATTGCGTCGCTCCGTTTCGATCTGTGTTGAAGCCGGCATGGTGGATAAGGGACTTGATTATTCGCAACGCTATGTGCGCCGCTTCCTGCATTCACCCTATGCCAGCCAGTTCGCGGACTTGTTTGTAAGGCTGCTCGTCTATCACGATCACGAAGTGAAGGCGGACGACGTCATCAGCATCCTCTCCTTCATGGATGAGGCGAGGCAGCGTGAGGTCTATCTTCGCATCGCCCGCGCGGCTGCGATCGCCGGCAAGGGCGATCTCGCACGGATGGCCGCGGCCCGCGCCCAGACGCTCTCCGGCGATTCTGACAATGCCTTTGGGGCGCTGGCGGATTTTTATGGCGGCATGGCGTCGATCCCGACGGACAAGATCGACGCGGCCACGAAGAACATCTCATCCATCCCGGACCAGGAGTTGTCGCCACGCGACCAGGCACTGCGGGCCGCGGCAAAAGCTATTGCGGAACAAGTGCTTCGTGCGCCCGATCCGGCAAGCTTGACGCAAGCGACGACCCCTAAATCTTACAGCCAAGAAATTACTTCTGAACAGGCAGCAGCCTCACCGGAGGCGGAGCAGGGGGATATACCAAATCCAGCTCCAGGTCCTGTTGTCGGAGACGCGGATCTAACGCCGCCATCCAATGTTGGGGGACAGCAGGACGCCGACCCGTCATTCAGCGCATTCGTGACGTCAAGCCGATCGCAGCTGGATGAAATCGACGGCCTCTTGAAAAAAGAAAGTAATTGAGATGATGGACATCAGCGTTTCGGGGGGAGCGTCTGGAGCAGGGGCCGCCTCGGCGGCCGGCGCTGGCCGTCAGACGGTCAGCGGCGGTGATGCGGACGCAGGAGGGTTCTCCGACGTCCTGAACAAGGCAAGCGGCGGCAAGCATGACGCGGCAGGGCAAGCGACGGCAGACGGCAGCGGGTCCAGCGCGCCGCGTCATACGAGCACGAAGGCATTGATCGACCTTGGAGGCGCTTCGCTCGCAGCCCACACCGAGATGAAAGAGAAGGCGTCCGGCTCCGTGGACAAAGACACGAAGAAGACGGAGCGCGGCGCCACCAAGGCCGCGGGCAAGCACGATGAGGCCGTCCCGGAAGATGCTGCCGACGTGCTGGAGGATGCCGTCGCGTCCCGTCCAGCCAAAGGCGCCAAGGAGCCGAAGACTGACGCCACTGAGGTCACGAACACTGGCGACAACGACAATGCCATCTCCGATGTTCTCAGCCTATTGAAGCAGCTACCGACGGACGGAACCGCCGCAGCCGCGTTTGCGGCCATGGCGGCTGCGAACCAAAAGGCTGACGGCAAGGTAATGGCCGATCCCAAAGACAAGCAGGTGGCCGGCATCAAGCAAAAGGACGACACGTCCATTCACAACGATGCTGTCAGCGTCGATGCGACGGGTGACGTTCAACTGCCGGGCACGGATGTTGCTGGCGTTACCGACGCGACGACATTCCGGCTGAGCCGCGCCGATGGCCGCGGCCAGTCGATGGACATGCATCTTGGCTTGGACAAGGATGCCCCAGCCGAGTCCGGCGGCAAGGCCAGCATCGAGAGTGTATCCGTCCTCGACACGCGCCGCTATATCGGTCTGGCACAGAACACCAATTCTGCCGCGGTGACGGCCGCGATATCCGGTGATCCGGAATGGGCGCAGGCCATGCAGGCGAGCTCATCCCTGTCGAACGCCGCTGAGTGGTCGAGCACCGGCAAGGTGGTGAATACGCTCAAGATCCAGATGAATCCGATCGATCTCGGCCTGGTCACGGCCACGATGCGGCTTCAGGGCGACGCGCTCAACGTCGACCTGAAGGTCGAGACCGGAGCGGCCTATCGACAGCTCAAGGAAGACCACGGCAAGATCATCGAGGCTCTGCGCAGCCAAGGCTACGCTATCGACAACGTCACGATCAGCATGGCGCCCGTCGACCGCTCCGACACCGGCAATCAGGCGAACACACAAGCGCAGCAGCAGGGCCAGGCCTTTGCTCAGCAGGGCCAGGGCGAGGCCAGAGAGCGCCAAAATCAATCAGGACAGCGAACTGGCGGAGGCTTCAATGGCTCGGGCGAAAGCAGTGTTGAAGGCACTTCTCCTGGCGCCGCTGGCAGCGGCCGCAGTGGCGACGTCTATCTCTAGCGCATGGGCGTCGAACAGCGCCTGTGAGCAGGAGATTCAATCCGCCGCGTTGAAGTATGGCATCCCCGAAGGGATACTCTATTCCGTTGGTTTGACCGAGACCGGTCGCAAGGGATCGCTCTACCCTTACGCGCTGAACATCGAAGGGAAGGCCTTCTTTCCTCCCTCCGAGCAGGACGCTCTGAGGCAGGTTGACGTTGCGCGCAGGTCCGGTGCGAAGCTGATCGACATCGGCTGCATGCAGATCAACCAGTACTACCATGGTGAGAATTTTCGGTCGGCAGAGGAGATGTTCGACCCCCGCCGCAATGTGGAATACGCGGCACGGTTCCTTCGCAACCTCCATGACCGGCACGAAACATGGACAATGGCGGTCGCCCGTTATCACGCCGGACCCAACAACGACCCCGCCCAAAAGCAATATGTCTGCCGGGTCATCGCCAATCTGGTCGCCACTGGCTACGGCAAATGGACTCCCAATGCGAGCAACTTCTGCCAGAATTGACTCAATCAAAGCGAGCAGAAAACAGAACAAAGCAGAAATGTGTCATATTGTGGCGAGAATCTGTCTCAATGTGGCAAGGCAAGTCACATTTTAGACCTTGTTAACTTTTCCACGAAATTTTTGTGTGCATAATTTCGGTCTGCTACTACATCTAGATCAAATCGCGCCTCAATTCTTAATCAACTATTAATTCCCGTCGATTAGTTCCTACAGCTTGTCCCAGAATCGCGCGATTCGTACCCATAGAGCATCGAGGTACCACAAGTGATTCGGAGGCGGACGAATGATCGTAGTGGTTGATGAGCGTGAGCTCGTGAAAGATGGTTACACTTCACTTTTTGGGCGGGAAGGCATTCCCTCCACAGGGTTTGATCCAAATGAATTCGGCGAATGGGTTCAGACGGCGGCGGATTCTGATATCGCGGCTGTCGAGGCGTTCCTGATCGGCCAGGGGCAGCAGACTTTCGAGCTGCCGCGCGCGATTCGCGATCGGACGATGGCGCCGGTTATCGCTGTCAGCGACCAGCCATCCTTGGAAAACACGCTTGCACTTTTTGATTGTGGCGTCGACGACGTCGTGCGCAAGCCGGTGCATCCCCGGGAGATCCTGGCCCGAGCCGCCGCCATTCGACGTCGACTGAAAGCGATTTCCAGCCACACGGACATCGGCGCAATCCGCGTGTTCTCCGATGGCCGCGATCCGGAAATTCACGGCGAAGTCTTTGCGCTTCCCCGTCGCGAGCGCCGCATCCTCGAATATTTGATCGCAAATCGCGGTCGTCGCGTCACCAAGACTCAGATCTTCAACGCGATCTACGGAATATTCGACGACGAAGTCGAAGAGAACGTCGTCGAAAGTCATATTTCCAAGCTGCGCAAGAAGCTCCGGAAGAAGCTCGGCTTCGATCCGGTCGATTCGAAGCGCTTTCTTGGCTACTGCATTGATTGGAACTGATTTTTTAGAACGGGCCGTGTTGCCTGAGCATTGTCGCTGCATTCTCCCGACGATCGTTCAGCTCCAGACAGCTTCACGCAAGGCCCACCAAATACTTTCAAGCCTACTAAGGGAATCGAGGTTTTCAGATGAGCATTTTTGGCAGCATGAAGACGGCCGTGTCCGGCATGAACGCCCAGGCAAACCGCCTCAGCACCGTCGCCGACAACATCGCGAACGCAAACACGACGGGCTACAAGGCCGTTTCGACCGCCTTCTCGTCGCTGGTTCTACCCTCGACCTCGGGTAACTACAATTCGGGTGGCGTCCAGACATCCGTTCGCCAGTCCGTGTCTGAGCAGGGCGATATCTCCTACACGACCTCTAGCTACGATCTCGCGATCTCTGGTGACGGTTTCTTCATCGCTCAGAGCCCGGACGGCGTTCCGGTCCTGACTCGCGCCGGCGATTTCACCAAGGATCCCGAAGGTAACCTGGTCAATTCCGCCGGCTTCAAGCTGATGGGCTACTCCTACAATTCGGGCGCTCCCTCGGTCGTCGTCAACGGCTTCTCGGGCCTTGTACCGATCAACGTCAACCAGTCCGGTCTGACGGCGATCGCCTCGACGACGGGTACGTTCTCCGGAAACCTCAATTCGAACGCGAACGTTGCGACCGGCAACCTGCCGAGCTCGAACACTGCGCCAATCACCGCCGACACGAAGCAGATGTCGATGGTCGGTTACGACAAGCTCGGCAACACCGTGCAGTACGATTTCTACTTCACCAAGACCGCGGCCGGGACGCCAGCTTCCCCAGGTCCGCCGCCGGTTGCAGCAACGTCCGGCACCTGGCAGGTCGCAGTCTACCGGCACGACGACGCGGCGACGGGCGGTACGTCATCGTTCCCCTATTCGTCGGCCGCGGTTGGTACGACGACGTTGACCTTCGACGCGAACGGCAAGATGGCTTCCGCCGGCGCGATGACGCTCACCGACCCGGTAACGGGTGGCTCCATCGCGATGGACGTGAGCGGCTTCACGCAGCTTGCTTCGGAATTCGCGGGTAGCGGTACGCCGAACGGCCAGGCTGCAAGCCCTGTCAAGGACGTGACGATCGACAAGGACGGCACGGTATATGCCAAGTACGCGGACGGCACGTCTAAGCCGCTCTACCGCGTTCCGCTGGCGACTGTCGCCAGCCCGGACAACATGACGCTGATGAGCGGCAACGTTTATAGCGCCAACGGCCAGTCGGGCGTGACGGTTACCGGCTTCCCGCAGACGAACGGTTTCGGCTCGATCCAAGCGGGTGCGCTGGAGAGCTCGAACGTCGACCTCGCCGGCGAACTGACCGAAATGATCGAATCGCAGCGCAGCTACACCGCCAATTCCAAGGTGTTCCAGACGGGGTCCGACATCATGGACGTCCTCGTCAACCTCAAGAGATAAGTAGGGTACGGATAAGCCATGTCGCTCACTTCCGCACTGAATACGGCGCAGAACATATTCAACAATACCGGCACTCAAAGCAGTGTCGTATCGAACAATATCTCGAACTCCAGCAACAGCGACTACGTGCGCCGGCAGGCGATGATCACCACCTCGCTGGGTGGCGCGCAGGTTGTGAAGATCAGCCGCGCGCAGGAAGACGCGCTGATGCGTCAGTGGCTGAAGGCGAGTGCGCAGGACAGTGGCCAGCAGACGTTGCTGGGCGGGCTGACCGACCTGAAATCGATCATGGGCGGCAACGATTACGAGACGTCGCCAGCCAACTACTTGGCGACGTTCCGCGAAAAGCTGCAGGCTTTCCGCACGTCGCCGAGCAGCACGATTGCCGCGCAGAGCGCAGTTACAGCAGCCCAAGACGTTGCCAATTCGCTGAACGACGCAACGAAATCCGTCCAGGCCGTTCGTCAGGGCGCCGACAAGGAAATCGCGACGCAGGTCTCGACTCTCAACACGCTGCTTGCGCAATTCAAGACGGCGAACGACGCCGTCAAGAGCGCCACTGCGACCGGCGGCAATCCAGCCGATGCCCTGGACGAGCGGGACAAGCTGCTCAAGCAGATCTCTTCGATCGTCGGCGTTAACGCGGTCGACCGCGACAACGGCGATATGGCGCTCTACACAACCGACGGCACCGTCGTCTTCGATACGATCCCGCGCACAGTCACGTTTGTCGCCCAGAACACCTATACCGCTCAAACGAAGGGCAACGGCGTCTACATCGACGGCGTGCTGCTCGGTAGCGGCAAGGGCTCGACGAGCACGGCTCAGGGAAGCCTGCAAGCGCTGCTGCAGGTGCGTGATGATATCGCTCCTACCTTCCAGTCGCAGCTCGATGAGATCGCGAAGTCGCTCGTCACCATGTTCTCGGAAACCGGCGGCACCCCCACTACCACGCAGCCCGGCCTGTTTGTCTGGAAGACAGCGGTTGGAGCGCCGGGCGGTACCCCGACTGCGCCTGGCGTGATCGACGGCATTGCCGGCACGATCACCGTGAACGCCGCCGTCATCACCAACCAGGGCGGCGACCCGATGAAGTTGCGTGACGGCTCGATCTCGGGCCTCACCAATCTGAACACAACGGGCAGCAGCGGCTTCTCGGACAATCTCGACGCGCTCTACACGGAGATGGGCACCGCGCAGACCTTCTCGGCCACCGCCGGGCTGTCGTCCAACGTCAACATCATGGACTACGCCTCGAACTCGATCGGTTGGCTTGAGCAGTACCGAAGCGATGCAACGACGGCCTCCGAGAACACCTCCGCGGCGCTCTCGCGTTCGACGGAAGCGTATTCCAACGAGACTGGCGTTAACCTCGACGAAGAGCTGACGCTGCTTCTCGATATCGAGCAGTCCTACAAGGCGGCTACGAAGATCCTCAACGCTGTCGACGAAATGATGAAGTCATTGCTGGATATAGCGAGTTAAGCCATGAAAAGTTCATTTATTTCTAGCTCAGCCATTCAGAACGCAATGCGATTGACGATCCGCCAGTCGCAGAAGCAATTGGTTAGCGCTTCTCTCGAAGCAACGACCGGCGTTTACGCCGACATTGGTGCCTCGCTTGGTTCGGGCGCGGCGAAAAGCGTGAATTTC
Organism: Rhizobium sp. BK661; assembly: GCF_024808825.1. Lineage (NCBI taxonomy): Bacteria > Pseudomonadati > Pseudomonadota > Alphaproteobacteria > Hyphomicrobiales > Rhizobiaceae > Rhizobium > Rhizobium sp. BK661. The sequence goes on from NZ_JANTYT010000001.1 coordinate 734,700, forward strand.
ACGGCCGAAGTCAGCCGTATCAAGGCTCTCAAGGGCAGCAATTCCGTCGTCTCAGCGCGGTTGGAAGCATCGCAGCTCGGCCTCGACAGCATGAAGAAGGCCGGCGATGCGCTGGTCTCCAAGCTGACCGCGCTTCAGGGCAGCCAGGACAAGACAAGCATCACGGTGGCAATGCAATCTGCCGGTGACGCGCTGTCGCAGCTGATGGATACCGGCAATTCGATGCTCAACGGCGAGTATCTGTTCTCGGGTATCAACACCGATGTCCAGCCGCTCACCAATCAGCAGACCGCCGCGACGACCGCTATTCAGACCAACCTGGAGGCTTATGCAAGCGGCCTCGGCAAGCCGGTCAGCTCTCTGACGGGCGCCGAAATGGGCACCTTCATCACCAACTTTGTCGAGCCGATGTTCTCGCAGGACACCTTCAACGGCACCTCGACGCCGATCGCGTTCCCGCCGCCCGGTGCACCGACGCCGGTGGCGCCAGCGGCCTACGTGACGCCGCCTGCTTGGAGCGATTGGTCGGCTGCCTCGAACCAGAACATGACGAGCCGTATCAGCAACTCGGAAGTCGTGACGTCGTCGACCAACTCCAACTCGGACGGCATGCGCTACTTCGCGCTGGCCTCGATCACAGTATCGGCGTTGGCAAGCCAGAATGTAAGCGCTGACGCACTAAGCACGGTCACGTCGAAGGCGATTGGCTATGCGGCACAGGCAACGACTGGCATCGTGACGCAGGCGAGCCAGCTCGGCCTTTCGCAGGAGCGCGTCGAGAAGGCTAACGATGCCCTCGATGCCCAGTCCAGCATCATCCAGAACAAGCTCGTCGATCTCCAGGGCGTGGATACCTCGGAAGCATCGACGCTGGTCAACACGCTCCAGACGCAGCTGGAGACCGCCTACACCATTGTCTCGAAAATCCAGCAGTTGAGTCTCGTGAACTACCTTTGATGATCAAGGGTATGAAAGACAAAGAAGGATGCATGAATGTATCAGTTCTCTTACTCCGAGATCATGGAGGACTCGGTGGCCGATGCGAAGGAGCGGGAGCGTCAAGTTCTCGACCGGTCCATCGAGCTGCTGTCGATTGCACGGGACAAAGAGAAATACAGCCGGGAAGCCATTGATGCATTGTTCTACACCCGGCGTGTTTGGGTGAGCTTTATCGAGGATCTCAAGCATCCGGACAACCAGCTTGAAATCCAGCTGCGGGCGAACCTCATCTCCATCGCGATCTGGATCTTGAAAGAGTGCGATCGGATCAGGCGCCGGCAGTCGACAAACTACCAAGGCATTATCGACGTTACCACCATCATCAGGGATGGACTAAAATGAAAAGCACACTTCGTATCTCGCTAAAAGCCGGGGAAAAGATCTTCATTAACGGTGCGGTTTTGCGCGTCGATCGCAAGGTCGCGTTGGAATTCCTGAACGATGTAACGTTCCTTCTTGAAAACCACGTTCTCCAGCCGGAAGACGCGACGACGCCTCTGCGTCAGCTCTACTTCATCGCGCAGATGATCCTCATCAATCCGGAAGGCAAGGATCAGTCGACGGCGATGTTCCGCAAGTCGATCACGATGTTGCTGACCTGCTTCAAGAACGAGGAAGTCCTCGCCGAACTGAAGCGCATTGACGGTCTGGTTTCCACCGGACGCGCCTTTGACGCGTTGAAGGCGATCCGCGGCCTCTATTCGATCGAAGACAGCATTCTCAACAACCAGGAAATGCACCCGACGATGGTCGAGCAGATTCGCAAGGAGATCGCGCCATGGCGGTAGACGGCGTATCAAACGTCAACAATTCTTCGTCGTCGAGCAACTCGAGCGCACAGCAAAAGGCAACGCTCAACTACGACAACTTCCTGCAGCTTCTCATCGCGCAGATGAAAAACCAGGATCCGACGGATCCGGTGGATGCGAGCGAGCAGATGTCGCAGCTGGCAAGCTTTTCGCAGGTCGAGCAGACGATCCAGACGAACAGCAAGCTGGACACGTTGCTGGCAAGCTCGAGCCTGACCCAGGCAGGCAGCTACATCGGCAAATACATGACCAGCGCGGACGGCAGCGTGAAGGGCACGGTCGCCTCGGTAAAGGTTTATTCCGACGGCATCATTGCGACGACGACCGATGGCGGTAATATCCTCGTTCAGGCGGGAATCACCCTGTCCGACAAGGCGCCGACGACGACAGATACTTCGTCGTCGAGCTAGGTGAAATGACAGAGCGGTTCGGCCCAGTCGGACGAACCGCAAGGCGATATGAGGTTGCCTGAAAATGAATGAAGCTGATGCACTTGACCTCTTCCAGGCAGCGATCTGGACCGTTCTCGTGTCCGCCGGCCCGGCGGTCGCGGCGGCCATGGTGGTCGGTCTGATCATCGCGCTTTTCCAAGCGCTGACGCAGGTTCAGGAAGCAACGCTCACCTTCGTTCCGAAGATCGTGGCCGTCCTCGTGACCATCGGCATCTCTGCGCCGTTTGTCGGATCGCAGATTTCGATTTTCACCAATCTGGTGTTTTCGCGCATCCAGTCTGGCTTCTGAGCCACCTTCGCGCAAGCTTCGCCATTTAGTTCTCGTTCCGAATTGGTGGGCATCATGCCCGCACCTCTCATGAAGAGACGGAATCGAAATGGCGCAACCTCCCGCACTTCCCCTTCCGAAAGCCGGACTTAGCGTACGTGATATCGGTTTTGCCATGGGCATCATCGTTATCATCTGCGTGCTTTTCCTGCCGATCCCGCCATTCCTGATCGACATGGGCCTGGCGTTCTCGATCGCCTTCTCGGTGCTGATCCTGATGGTGGCGCTGTGGATCCAGAAGCCGCTCGATTTCTCGTCGTTCCCGACCATCCTCCTGATCGCGACCATGACGCGCTTGGCGCTCAACATCGCGACGACCCGCGTCATCCTTTCGCACGGCAACGAGGGCCATGATGCCGCCGGCGGCGTCATCGCAGGGTTTGCAAGCCTCGTCATGTCCGGCGACTTCGTGATCGGTCTGATCGTCTTTCTGATCCTGATCACCATCAACTTCATCGTCATTACCAAGGGTGCGACGCGTATTGCGGAAGTCGGCGCGCGCTTCACCCTCGATGCGATCCCCGGCAAGCAGATGTCGATCGACGCCGATCTTTCTGCCGGCATCATCGACGAGAAGGAAGCCCAGCGCCGGCGTAAGGAACTCGAAGAGGAAAGCTCCTTCTTCGGTGCGATGGACGGTGCGTCCAAGTTCGTTCGCGGTGACGCGATTGCCGGTCTTCTGATTACCTGCATCAACATTTTCGGCGGCATCATCATCGGCTATTTCCGTCACGGGATGCCGATTGGCGAGGCCGCCGACGTTTTCGTCAAGCTCTCGGTCGGCGACGGCCTCGTCTCGCAGATGCCGGCGCTCATCGTTTCGCTCGCCGCCGGCCTTCTCGTTTCGCGCGGCGGCACGGTCGGTTCCACCGAGCAGGCGGTCGTCAATCAGCTCAGCAACTATCCGCGCGCGCTTTCGGTGTCCGCCGTGCTGATGGCAATCCTCGGCCTCATGCCGGGTCTGCCATTCGTCCCCTTCATGTTCCTTGCCGGTCTTTTGGCCTTCGGTGCCTGGTTCATTCCTCGCCAGGTCGAGGCTGAGAACAAGGCTCGACGCGAGCAGGAAGAGAAGAAGGTCGTCCAGAACAAGGAACTCGAAAAGGACTCCGTCAAGTCGGTGCTGCGCACCTCGGAGATCGAACTCGCGCTCGGCAAGATGGTGTCGACCCGGCTGCTCGGCGCCCATCAGGAGCTTGCCTTCCGTGTCGGAAAGATGCGCAAGAAGTTCGCGACGCAGTACGGCTTTGTCGTTCCCGAAATCAAGGTGACCGACGACATCGCCATCGCCGAGAAGTCCTATCAGATCCGAATCCACGGCACGACGGTCGCGTCGAACATGCTGCGCGTCGGCGAAGTTCTTGTTGTCACCGGCTCTGGCCGCAAACCGAGCATTCCCGGCGACGAGATTCGAGAGCCGGCCTTCGGCATGCCCGCCGTTTCCATCCTTGAGGCTTTTTCCGAAGACTTGAAGCGCGAAGGTTTCCAGCCGATCGACAACGTTTCCGTCGTGCTGACGCATATGAGCGAAGTCATCCGCAACAATCTGCCGGCGCTTCTCTCCTACAAGGACGTGAAGGTGCTGATCGACAGGCTCGATCCGGAATACAAGAAGCTGGCGGACGAGATCTGCTCGTCGCATATGTCTTACTCCGGTCTGCAAGCCGTATTGAAGCTGCTCCTTGCCGAGCGCGTATCAATTCGCAACCTGCATCTCATCCTGGAAGCCGTCGCCGAACTGGCGCCCCATGTCCGCAAGACCGAGCAGATTGTCGAACACGTTCGCGTTCGGATGGCACAGCAGCTGTGTGGCGATCTTGCCGACAACGGCGTCCTGCGGGTGTTGCGACTCGGCAGCAAGTGGGATCTTGCCTTCCATCAGGCTCTGAAGCGCGACAACAAGGGCGAGATCATCGAATTCGACATCGACCCGCGCATGCTCGAGGAGTTCAGCGAGCAGGCAACGAAAGTTATCCGTGAATTCATGGATCGCGGTCTGCCGTTCGCCCTTGTCACTTCGCCGGAAACCCGCTCCTATGTGCGCATGATCATCGAACGCTTGTTCGCAACGCTCCCGGTCCTCTCGCATGTAGAGCTCGCCAAGGGCATCGAGATAAAGATTCTGGGCTCTATTTCATGATAACTGACCCGCAAGGGACCGTGCTGGCGTTGTTCCTGATCTTCTGCAGGATCGGCGGCTGCGTCCTGGCGATGCCCGGCTTTTCCTCGGCGCGGGTGCCGCCGCAATTGCGGGTCTTCATCGGTGCTGCCCTGTCGCTGGCGATCCTTCCGGTCCTGTGGGATACGGTCTATCCGATCGTTCATACATCGAACGCCACCTATATCGGTTACATCTTCAGCGAATCGTTGATCGGTGTGATGTACGGCATGCTCGCTCGGGTCTACACGCTCGGCCTGCAGTTCGCCGCGAGTGTCATCGCCATGATGGTGGGATACACGCAGCCGAGCGCCGGCGACATCTTCGAAGATACCCCCGAAAGCAGCCTTTCAGGCTTCATCACCTTCGCCGGCATGATGATCCTGTTCATGATGGACTTTCATCACATCGTGTTCCGAGCGTTGGTGGATTCCTACACGTCGATGCCCTTCGGAGGCATCCTGCAGATGCGCAGCACGCTGATCTCGTTCACCGACACGCTGTCGTCGACCTTCATGATCATGCTGCGGCTCTCAAGCCCCTTCCTGATCTACGGCCTGATGTTCAACATCGCCATCGGCTTCATCAATAAGCTCGCGCCGCAGATTCCGGTGTACTTCATATCGACCCCGTACCTGCTTCTCGGCGGCCTGTTCCTTTTCTATTTCTCCGTGGCGGCACTGGTGAGCCAGTTCGGCCAGTCCTTCGCTAGCGTCTTTATCGGCAGGTAGCGGCATGGCGGACAAGACACGCTCCCAGAAATTGAAGCGCCTCGTGGCCGTTCAACGTCATCTGGAGCAGATGGCCGAATTCGATCTTGCCGAAACCAGCCGCCAGCGCGCAGAAGTTAACGACCAGATGGACAGCGTCATCCTGGCGCTTGGTTCTATGGATCCGGTCCACCACGCCTTCTCTCAGGGCTACGCGGATCGCTTCAACCGGCTCGGGATCAAGGACAAGCAGCTGACCGGCATGCAGCAGATTCACGAAATGCGCGTTGTTCAGGAGCGCGCCAGGGGCGACAGGCTGGAAGACGGCATGCGCGAGGCCTTGGAGTCGGAGCGCCGCGAAGCCGACGACAACGCGGTCTATGATCTCATCGATCAAAAGTTCGGTACGCCAGCCTCCAGCAAGCTTCAAAAACCATAATCGTCACAATCTTAAAGCAAGAGGATTGTGACTTGGCTATTTCACCTCCGAGTGATCTGGTCCTGGATGTTGTCAAGGCTGCCGACCCACTCGAGGTTCAGGCGGCGCAGGACAAACTGAAGGCAAACCAGGCCGCTTTTGCCGCCAACAGTCTCGCCGAAGCCGGCAAAGGCTTCACGTCGGCCGTCGATATTCTCGACCGCGCCGTCGGCAAGACCGGTTTGAGCGACGGCAAGAATCGCACCACCAAGACGGAAGAGGTGCCGGAAACCTATCGCAAATTCGAGGCGATGGTGCTGCAGAACTTCATCAAGAACATGCTGCCGAGCGACAGTGAAGAAGTGTACGGCAAGGGTGCCACCGGTGATATCTGGAAGGGCATGATGGCCGAACAGCTCGGCAACGAGATTTCAAAGGGCGACGGCATCGGCATTGCCAAGCAGCTCTATCAGGACGCGCTGAAGAAGCAGGAAGGCAAGGTCGCCAACGCTTCGACCGATCAGGACGATCGCAACATGGCGATGAGTATGATCGACGAGTTCCAGCGCAAGACCTTCGGTACAACAACTGCGGACAACAAGTCCGCCAATGACGCCTGAGAGAATCGAGGACAAAAATGGAAATAATCTCGAACGAATACCGTATCAAATCGGTTCTTGGACGCCTGGAGATGATCATCGACAATGAGAACACGCGTATCGGCAACGATCCGCAGTTCGATCTCAAGGTGTCGAACGCGCACAAGAGCCGCTGCCTCTATGAACTCTCGATGCTCTTCCGCGACACCGATCCGAAGGAACTGGCGGAGACGCATCTCGATCAGCTGCACGGGCTGAAGAAGAAGCTGGTACTGAACGCACGGCGCGTCGAAGCTCATCTTGAGGCGGTCCGCACGGTTGCCGATCTCCTCAAGAATGCGGTTCAGGATGCGGATGCCGACGGCACCTATTCCCAAGAGCAATTCGTGGCACGTGACGCTTGATGATTAAGCTCGTTCTGACAGGCGTCTGGGTTTGCGCGATCACGCTGGCATCGGTCTATTTCTCGGTGCACATGGCCACGGCCCCTGCGCCGGCTCCTGATGATTCCAAGCAAAGCCAGCTCGAGCTTGTAAAGGGCGAGACGATCACCGTGCCGATCATTGCCGATGGTGCGGTCACCGGTTACTTCCTCGGCAAGGTGTCTTTCATGATGAACAAGGACGCGGTGAAGAACGTGTCCTTGCCTCTGACCGAAATGACCACCGACGAACTCTTCACACTGCTCGTCGGCAACAAGATGGTCGACATCTCGAACATGAAATCCTTCGATCCGAATGCCTTCCGGGAGATGATCAAGAAGGACATCAACCAGCATCTCGGCGGGGACTATATCGACCAGGTCATGCTGGAGCAGCTCGACTATCTCTCCAAGGAAGACGTCAAGGCAAACGCTTCCGGTCAACAGAAGAAGACAGTCAAGCCTGTCAACGTCGTAGCTCCGGCGCCAGTGTCGGATCCGGCTGCAACCGAATAGACCTTGCCGTTGCCGGCATGTCTGCGTGTGGGTCTCGATGGTTAATCATTCCTTCGTTCGCAACCGGCAATTCAAGCGATTTTCCTAAGGGATAGTTGAAATCGCGCTGCTACAAGTCCCGTCGATGGGCTGATTGTGCACCTGCATTCCGGTTCCCGGAATTCTTACATACGCTCCCAGGCGAACGCGCTCGGTCGATGCTCAATCGCCCGCGCGATTGATTATCTGTTCCGGGATGCATGCGGCATGAAGCACTACCGTCAGGAGACCGGCATGAACTTGATCGCGAATTTCGCGGTTCTGTCGTCCCGTCGTGCGATTTTCGATCTGCCGGTTTGCGATCTCGGCTGGGATGACGCGCTGGTGTTCATCAACGAACTGCTGTCGATACCGGCCGGACAGACGACGATCTCGTTCGTCAACGCGCGCAATATGCTGATGACGCTGCGCGACAGTGAATATCGTGCCGTTCTTGCGCAAAGTCTGCTGCTCCCCGATGGCCAGGGACTCGATATCGCATCGAAGGCGGCGCACGGATCACCGTTCCCAGCCAGCCTGAAGGCTCCCGATTTTGTGCCGGCGCTACTGACGTTCATGGAAATACCACGGCGCATCGGCCTGGTCGGCAGCACCCCAGTGGCCGTCAGAAAGACAGCCGCGACATTCCGGCAGCACGCTCCGTGGCATGAATTCATCGTCATTTCCGACAGATTCGACGGGACCGAAGGGGGATCGGCGATCGTCAAGGAGATCGACCAGCAGCGACCCGACATACTCATCGTCGGGGCGACGACGCCGTCTCAGGAGAAATGGGTTCATAGGAATATCCGGGCTGATCACGCCCGGCTCGTTCTTGTTGCCGGTGACTTGTTCGCCGCCGTCGCAGGTGCTCCCCGTCGTCCGCCGACGATTGTGCGGAGGCTGGGCTTCGGACGCTCCTATCTCCGGACGCAGAAACCGGCTCGCTTGGGCCTTCAGTATGGCCTCGGCTTTGCAGCGTTTCTCTACTATGTGCTCCAGTACCGCCGATCACGCCGCAAACGGATCCTGAGTCGATCGAGGTAAGATGCTAGCGGCATCGCATCAGGCGCCGCCAGTTAACCATTTCTTTGCCATGAACATTTAGGCTTGGTTAACCATCCGCAATCGCGGGCGTCCGACCGTTCATACGCATGAGATCTGGCGATGTACGACAGTAATCAGAGAAGCCAAGCCTTCGATCGGTCGGCCGCCCGGCACGATCGTGCCGCGGCCCGATCCAATGCGGCGGCTGCGTTGCCGGCGGCCGAGGCACAACTGCTCGGCGTGATCGAGCGCGCGCTTGAGCAGCAGAGAGCAAGGCAGGCTGATGCGCCGGCGCTCGTCAGCCGCATCGAGACGATCTTGGGCAAGAGGCTCGAAGCCGCAAACGATGCAGAATTTGCAGTGGTTGAGCCACAGCCAGTGGTGGCGGAGCCAGAGGTGGTGCGTCCGGCCGCAAATCTCAATCAGGCGCCACTTGCCGTCGGTGCGCGGCGTTTGCAGCCCCTTTTCATGATTGGTCTCATGTGTGCATTGGGCGCCGCGAGCGGTACTCTGATCCCGGTGGAACCGGCGCGCTATAGCGCCGAAGGCAGGCTTAGCATCCAAGGCACCGGCCAAGGTCGCGGTGAAATGGCAAAAGCGGCCGAACGGACGCTTTTGTCTTCTCACACGGTCGCAGCAACCGTCGCGGCATTGAAGCTCGATCGCGATGCCGAGTTTTCCGGGGCGTCCTCCGATGCGCTTGCGGTGACTTTCGACCTGATCGCGGCCGATGGCGCCGCCACCGATCCTGTTTCACGCGCCGAGGCATCACTCGCCTCCGCAATTCAAACGGCGACCGATACACATGCGGGCACGGTCGATTTCAAGGTGACGACCGGGAGTGTGGCGAAATCCACACGGATCGCCGGCTACCTTGCCTCAATCCTAACAGGCGCAGGCGCCACCACCGCAGTGGCCGAAGGCGGATCGCTGAAGAACGCGGCTGACGCCGCACAGCTCGAACTTTCCTCCTTTACGCAGAAGAGCGGCGAAGGAAACGTCAAGGTTGCCACTGATCTGCGGCAGCAGATCGGAAGCGTTGATGCGGCGGTGAAGGCGGCCGAGCAACGCATCGTCACCGCTCAGGACAGGGTGCGCCGGCTAAAAACGGCGAAAGTCGGCGATGTGTTGGCCGGCACACTGGATGCGGATCTCATGTCGCCGACACTCGTCGAGCGCCGCGACAAGGATGTGGCCGCGCAACTCGCCCTTTCGCAACTGTCCGTCAGTCTCGGCCCCCGTCATCCTCAGCTTCAGGCGCAGCAGGCGGAGGTCGACAGCGTGAGGGCAGCAGTCGGCGACGAACTGGCGCGCCTGGTGCGCGACGCGAATGATGAGATCAAGTCAGCCACTACAGACAAACGGCAGCTGAGTGACCGCCGCAATGCGCTCATCGCGCAGAGCAAGGATACGGGCGTCGACCTGGCCAAACTCATCGAACTCCGCGACAAGGCGAGCGCGGCGCGCTCGCGTCTTGACGATGCGATTACCACAGGATCCGTGCCTGGCGCTGGCGGCGTGCAACTGCTGAAACCCGTGCAGGTCGCTGCGGTGCCGGCCGATCAAGGCTGGCTTCCACCGCTGCTCGGCTCTCTTGCTGGGCTTGCTTTCGGCCTCGCGACTCTCTCAGTAAAGGCGCGTACCATCTTGGCCGTTCCGATAAGGAAAGAGCCATCAATGCGGACAATTACGCGAGAGCCGGCAAGTGTCACTCCATCATCGGCTCCGGTCGAGACTTCACAGGACATGGCCGCCATCCGCGCGGACCTCGCCGCTATGCGGCAGAGGCTGCATACCCGGTCGGCGACGTCCTGACCTTGCTGCGACACGATTGTTCTTGCATTTGCCATTTTAGGCAGGATAGGGCGTGGACAGGCAAATCGCGCTGAGCGCCACCGGCTATAATGAGCGAAAGCAAGGGCAGGAGACAGTCTTGACGACAGTGATTGATGGCAAACAGGTCGCAGCTTCCGTCATCGAAACGGTAAAGGCGGCGACATCGGCACTGGACAAGCAGAGTGGCGTCAAGACGGGACTCGCCGTCGTGATCGTCGGCGATGACCCGGCCAGCCATGCCTACGTCAATTCCAAGAGCAAGATGGCGAAGGAATGCGGGTTCAAATCCGTCCAGCACACCTTGCCGGTCGAGACGACCCAGGAGGAGTTGGCGGCGCTCGTCGCTTCGCTGAACGACGATCTGTCGATCCACGGCATCCTCGTGCAACTACCGCTGCCCAAGCACCTGAAATCCGAGCCGATCATCCAATCGATCCTGCCGGAAAAGGACGTCGATGGTCTCCACGTCGTCAATGCCGGTAAGCTTGCGACCGGCGATCTCGAAACAGGCTTGGTCTCCTGCACACCGGCAGGCGCGATGGTCTTTGTGCGCCGGACACACGGCGAAGATCTTTCTGGCTTGAATGCCGTGGTTATCGGCCGCTCGAACCTCTTCGGCAAGCCGATGGCACAATTGCTGCTGAACGCCAATGCGACGGTGACGATTGCTCACTCGCGCACAAAGGATCTGCCCTCCGTCTGCCGCAACGCGGACATTCTGGTTGCGGCAGTCGGACGCCCCGAGATGGTCAAGAGCGATTGGGTAAAGCCCGGCGCTACCGTCATCGATGTCGGCATCAACCGCATTCCCGCGCCGGAAAAGGGTGAAGGCAAGACCCGTCTTGTTGGCGACGTTGCCTTTGATGAAGCCGCGAAAGTCGCTGCCGTCATCACGCCGGTTCCCGGCGGGGTAGGGCCGATGACGATCGCGATGCTGATGGCCAACACCGTCATCGCCGCGCACCGCACGGCTGGTCAAACCCCGCCCAAGTTCTGATCCGCTCGCGGCACAGGCCCCGTCGAGGACCTGACGATCAGCTCGGTCTTCCAGAGTTCCTGCTCCGGAAACGGCCCATCCTGCTTGATCGTGCCGATGAGGCGCTGGGCAATGCGAACGCCCGCGGCGCGCAGCGACGATCGCGTCGTTGTCAGCGGCACGGAGAAGTTCTCTGGCTTCAGATGCGGCAGGACGTCGTCATGCGCGATTAGCGAGACGTCCTCCCCGAGCTTCAAACCAGCCTGATTGACGGCGCGGATTGCGCCGAGCGCCAGCACCGTACTGGAACACAGGATCGCCGTCGGTCGCTCCGGCATCTGCAGAAACCGTTCCATTGCAGTCTGGCCAAGCTCGTCGGTCATCGTCGTGTGGCTCATGTGATCGTCCGGAAGTGACAATCCGCGCTCGGAAAGCGCGGCAATCATCCCGTTCTTGCGGCGCATTGCGAAGTCGAGATGTTCCGGCCCGTTGAGCAGGGCGAAGCGCGTATGGCCGAGTTGCAGCAGCAGGCGCGTCGCATCGTAGAAAGCGCCTTCGTTATCGATATCGAGATAAGGGTAGTCCGGCTCAGAACCGATGGAACGACCATGCACGAGGAAGGGCATGGAGAGCGACTTCAGCATTGGCAGCCGCGGATCGTGGCCACGCATATAGGCCACAAACAGCGCATCGACATTGCCGCTGATCGCAAGCCGCCGCAGCGCGCCCACTTCGTCGTTAGGATCGGCAGGCATGATCACGAAATGAAAATCGTGGCGGACGGCCTCCTCGCCGAGGCCCGTCAGGAACTCGCCGAAGTGCACATCGGAATAGTGGTCGGGAGCCGTCGGCATCACAAGGCCGATCGAGCCGGCCTTGCCGGTTGCAAGCCGCTGAGCCGCCTTGTTCGGGCGGTAGCCAGTTTCCTTCACCGCCTGCAGAACGCGCTCGCGCGTCGCTTCATTGACCTCTGGATAGCCGTTCAATGCACGGCTTACCGTCGTCTGCGACAGGCCAAGCAATTCCGATAGCTGTTTCAAATTCACGTGCTATGCTTCCTCCGCCTACCCTGGCTGCCAGCTCCCAATGGCATCCAAAGCGCTTTTAATTATGTAGCAATTGTGCCGCTTGACTCAAGGAAAATCGCTCCATATTCCCAAGATATGGCGCTGAAGCCGTGATATAAAAGGCCGCATCTTTTACGCTTTTCGCAAAATTGCTTGACTCTTTTCCGCCGAAAGTGACATGAGTGCTTTTGTCAAAGCGCTTTGGAACGGCGTCAAAATGGTTCAAAAGTGCGGTTGGGATTGTGATGGGAGGTTGATCACATGAGAAAGACGTTTTTGATGGGCGTTGCTGCGGCGGCGCTTCTTGCTGCCGGTGCCGCATCTGCTGCCGATCTGAAGTTTGCCCCTGGGCAGGATTCGAAGTTCAACTGGAAGAGCTACGACGATTTCAAGGCTGCTCACGCCGATCTCAAGGGCGAGCAGATGACGATCTTCGGGCCGTGGCGCGGCGAAGACGAAGCCTTCTTCCGCAGCATTCTTGCTTATTTCACCGAAGCGACCGGCGTAGACGCCAAATATTCCTCTTCGGAAAACTACGAACAGCAGATCGTCATTGACACGCAGGCAGGTTCGCCGCCGAATATCGCCGTTCTGCCGCAGCCGGGCCTTCTCGCCGATCTCGCCAGCAAGGGATTCCTGACGCCGCTTGGTGAAGAGAACTCCAAGTGGATCAAGGACAATTACGGCGCTGGCGACAGCTGGGTCGGCTACGGCACCTACAAGGGCAAGGACGGCAAGGAAGCCTTCTATGCCTTCCCGTATAAGGCCGACGTGAAGTCGCTGGTCTGGTACGTTCCCGAGAATTTCAAGGAAGCAGGCTACAAGGTCCCGACGACGATGGAAGAACTGCACGCCCTGACGGAGCAGATCGTCAAGGACGGCGGTGTTCCGTGGTGCATCGGTCTCGGTTCAGGTGGTGCGACCGGTTGGCCGGCAACGGACTGGATTGAAGACATCATGCTGCGCCAGCAGAAGCCTGACGTTTACGACAAGTGGACCACCAACGAAGTGAAGTTCACGGATCCTGCCGTGGTGGCTGCGATCGAGGAATTCGGTTCCTTCGCCAAGAACGAGAAGTATGTCAGTGGCGGTGTTGCAGCTGTAGCCGCAACCGACTTCCGCGACAGCCCGAAGGGCCTCTTCGGGGTGCCGCCGAAGTGCTACCTGCACCATCAGGCTTCGTTCATCCCGTCCTTCTTCCCTGAAGGCACGAAGCTCGGTCAGGATGCCGACTTCTTCTACATGCCGACCTATGCGGCGCATGCCGACCTCGGCAAGCCGGTTCTCGGTGCGGGTACTCTCGTCACCATCACCAAGGACTCCAAGGCTGCTCGTGCTTTCGTCGAATTCCTGAAGACGCCGATCGCACACGAAGTCTGGATGGCGCAGTCGAGCTTCCTGACGCCGTACAAGGGTGTCAACACGGCCGCCTACGCCAATGAGCAGATGAAAAAGGAAGGCGAGATCCTGACGACCGCGACTACCTTCCGCTTCGATGGCTCCGACCTGATGCCTGGCAAGATCGGTGCCGGTGCGTTCTGGACCGGCATGGTCGATTTCGTCGGTGGCAAGTCCGCGGAAGAGACCGCCACGGAAATCCAGGGCGCCTGGGATGCCATCAAGTAACAACGCCTGAGTTCCATGCCGCCGTTTGCGGCGGCATGATTGAAGTGCATGGCCGGATACTGGGAGTGTCCGGCCACTGTCGCCTGTCGCTTCGAAAGCGACGGCGGCGTGACGACATCGGCGCGCAAACCCGTCAGGATAGACCGGGTCGCAGGGGAGGGACGAATGCTGTCGCAGATAGTTTCCGCTTTAGGGGTCGTGGTCGTGGCGGTCTTCGCCTGCTCGGCCTATTTCTACTTCTCGAACAAGATCTTGGATTGGTCGCTGCCGGTGAAGCATGGCGATATCCATTTCGCGGCGCGTAACCTGAACCGCCGGGCAATGATCCGACCGTGGCTGTTCATCGGGCCCGCCCTTTTGCTGCTTGTCGTCTATCTCGTCTATCCTGTGGTCGCGACGCTGATCCTGTCTTTCTATGACCGCTCCGGCGAACAGTTCGTCGGCTTTGCGAACTACCAGTGGGCCTTTACCGACCGCGAATTCCGCCAGTCGATCTTCAATAACATCTTGTGGCTGGCTGTCGTGCCGGCGGCCTGCACTTTCTTCGGCCTCGTTATCGCCGTCATGACCGATCGCATCTGGTGGGGCAATATCGCCAAGAGCATCGTGTTCATGCCGATGGCGATCTCCTTCGTCGGCGCATCGGTCATCTGGAAGTTCATCTACGAGTATCGTGGCGGCAACGATGTACAGATCGGCTTGCTCAACGCCATCGTCCAGCTGTTCGGCGGCACGCCGCAGGTGTGGATCTCGGTGCCCTTCTGGAACAACTTCTTCCTGATGATCATCCTGATCTGGATTCAGACGGGTTTCGCCATGGTGATCCTGTCCGCAGCACTTCGCGGCATCCCGGAGGAAACCATCGAGGCTGCCGTCATCGACGGCGCGAATGGTTGGCAGATCTTCTGGCGCATCATGGTGCCGCAGGTCTGGGGCACGATCGCCGTTGTCTGGACGACGATCACGATCCTCGTCCTCAAGGTCTTCGATATCGTGCTGACCATGACCAATGGTCAATGGAATACGATGGTGCTCGCCAACCTCATGTTCAACTGGCTCTTCCGTGGAGGCGGCGATTCCGGCCGAAGTGCTGTTATCGCGTTGATCATCATGCTCGCCGTGACGCCGATCATGGTCTGGAACGTCCGCCGTGCAAATCGCGAGCTGGGAGGCCACTGAGATGACGCTGACCCGAGATTTCTTCAAGATCGGCCCCGCCCGCCTCTTCGTTCACTTCGCGGTGCTTGTCATCGTCATCATTTGGCTGATCCCGACACTCGGCATCTTTGTCAGTGCGCTGCGTGACAAGGACCAGCTCGTCGTCTCCGGCTGGTGGACGGCTTTTGCCGGCTCGTCGCGGACGGTTGCGGCGCGTCTTGGCCAGCCGGACCAGCAGACGCAGGAGGGAGCCGTCTACGTCATTTCCGGCAATGTGCTGGAGGGCCAGCAGGGCCGTTCCATCCGGGCCTTCGGAACGCGCGTCCAGCAGCCATCTGCCTATAAGGCCGGCGAGACGGCAGATCTTGGCGATGGCCTTTCGCTGACCGTCGCCAGCGATGGTAACTATCGCTACATGAAGAACGCCGCCTTTGGACCGGATGATGGCGGCCGGCGTGTTTACATTTCCGTCGCCACGCCGCCGGAATTCACCCTGCAGAACTACAAGAACGTTTTGACCAGCGAGGGGATTGGCCAATCCTTCATCAACTCGTTGACCGTGACCATCCCGGCGACGATCATCCCGATCCTCATTGCCGCCTTCGCCGCCTATGCGCTGAGCTGGATGGAATTCCCCGGTCGCGCGCTGATGATCGCGCTCGTCGTCGGCCTGATCGTCGTGCCGCTGCAGATGTCGCTGATCCCGCTTCTCAGGCTTTATAACGGCATCGGCGCGCTGCTCGACGCTCCGTCGAAGACCTATCCCGGTATCTGGTTTGCGCACACCGCCTTCGGCATGCCGCTCGCCATCTACCTGCTGCGCGCCTATATCGCCGGCCTTCCGAAGGAGATCATCGAATCCGCCCGCGTCGACGGCGCCAGCGATTTCGAAATCTTTACCCGTATCGTACTGCCTTTGTCCTTCCCGGCGCTCGCATCCTTCGCGATCTTCCAGTTCCTGTGGGTGTGGAACGACCTGCTCGTCGCCATGGTCTTCCTCGGAACCGACAGGGATCACCTCGTTCTGACAGGTGCCCTGAATGCACTGCTCGGCTCGCGGGGTGGCAACTGGGAAATCCTGACGGCATCGGCCTTCGTCACCATTGTCGTACCGTTGCTCGTGTTCTTTAGCTTGCAGCGCTATCTGGTGCGTGGTCTGCTCGCGGGCTCGGTCAAGGGCGGCTAGCAACCAGAAAGCATCCAACAGGAAACATGAGCATGGCATCCCAATCCATTTTGACGGCCGACAAGGACTGGTGGCGGGGCGCGGTGATCTATCAGATCTACCCGCGCTCCTACCAGGATTCGAACGGCGACGGCATCGGCGATCTGAAGGGCATCACCGCCCGTTTGCCGCATGTCGCGGCCCTCGGCGCCGACGCGATCTGGATCTCGCCGTTCTTCACCTCGCCGATGCGCGATTTCGGCTATGACGTTTCCGACTACGAAAACGTCGATCCGATTTTTGGCACGCTGGTGGATTTCGACACGCTGATAGCAGAAGCCCATCGCCTCGGTATCCGCGTGATGATCGACCTCGTCATCTCGCACAGCTCGGACCAGCATCCTTGGTTCGTCGAAAGCCGCACGAGCAAGACGAACGCCAAGGCGGATTGGTATGTCTGGGCCGATGCCAAGCCGGACGGCACGCCGCCGAACAACTGGCTGTCGATCTTCGGCGGGTCCGCATGGGCGTGGGACCCGACGCGCATGCAATACTACATGCATAACTTCCTGACCTCGCAACCGGATATGAACCTGCACAATCCCGAGGTTCAGGATCGGCTGCTGGATGTGGTGCGCTTCTGGCTGAAGCGCGGCGTCGACGGCTTCCGTCTCGATACGATCAACTTCTACTTCCATGATAGGGAACTGCGCGACAATCCGGCTCTGCCCCCTGAGCGTCGCAACGCGTCCACCGCTCCGGCGGTCAATCCCTATAACTTCCAGGAACACGTCTACGACAAGAACCGCCCGGAGAACCTCGAGTTTCTCAAGCGGTTCCGCGCCGTGCTCGAGGAGTTTCCGGCGATTGCGGCCGTCGGCGAGGTGGGCGACAGTCAGCGCGGTCTCGAGATCGTCGGCGAATACACATCAGGCAACGACAAGATGCATATGTGTTATGCCTTCGAGTTCCTTGCGCCCGATCCCCTGGCTCCCGAGCGGGTTGAAGAGGTCATGGAAGACTTCGCTGCGGCTGCACCGGATGGCTGGGCCTGCTGGGCTTTCTCCAACCACGATGTCATGCGCCATGTCAGCCGCTGGGGATCGCTGGTCGCTGACCACGATGCCTTTGCCAAGCAGTATGCGTCCCTGCTGCTGACGTTGCGCGGCTCGGTCTGCCTCTATCAGGGCGAGGAACTCGGCCTCACCGAAGCCGATCTTGCCTACCAGGACCTGCAGGACCCGTACGGCATCCAGTTCTGGCCGGAGTTCAAGGGCCGTGACGGCTGCCGCACGCCGATGGTCTGGGACAGTCAGGTTGCTCAGGGTGGCTTCTCCACCGTCAAGCCATGGCTGCCGGTCCCGGTCGAACACATCCTGCGCGCAGTCAGCGTCCAGCAGGGCGATGAGACCTCGGTGCTCGAGCACTATCGCCGCTTCCTCGCCTTCCGCAAGCAGCATCCCGCCTTTGCGAAGGGCGAGATCGAGTTCATGGAACCGCAGGACGACGTGCTGATTTTCGTGCGCGAATACGGCAACGAGAAGCTGCTTTGTGTCTTCAACATGAGCGCTACCGAAAGCGCAGCTGTTTTGCCCGCCGGCGACTGGCAGGCGTTGACGGGCCACGGCTTCGTCAGCAATAACTACGGTGAGAAGATCGATATTCCGGCATGGGGAGCGTATTTCGCTCGTCTCGCCTGACGATTCTGGAGGAGGAATTAATGACTGGACTGACGCTCAAGGATATTCGCAAATCCTACGGCTCCGTGGACGTTCTTCACGGGATCGATCTTGAGATCAAGGAGGGCGAGTTCGTTGTGTTCGTCGGTCCTTCGGGCTGCGGAAAATCCACGCTGTTGCGCATGATTGCCGGCCTGGAGAACATCACCGGCGGTGACATGTATATCGATGGCCAACTGGTCAACGATGTGCCGCCGTCGAAGCGCGGCATCGCCATGGTGTTCCAATCCTACGCGCTCTATCCGCACATGACGGTTTACGACAACATGGCGTTCGGCATGAAGATCGCCGGCGAAAGCAAGCAGGAGATCGATCGCCGTGTTCGTGCTGCGGCCGACAGCCTGCAGCTCGGCAAGTATCTCGATCGTCTGCCGAAGGCACTCTCCGGTGGTCAGCGCCAGCGCGTGGCCATCGGCCGCGCCATCTGCCGCAACCCCAAAGTCTTCCTCTTCGACGAGCCGCTGTCGAACCTCGATGCAGCTCTTCGTGTCGCAACCCGCATCGAGATTGCCCGCCTCAGCGAGCAGATGGCCGGCACGACAATGATCTACGTCACCCACGATCAGGTCGAAGCGATGACGCTTGCCGACCGCATCGTCGTTCTTTCTGCAGGCAACATCGAGCAGGTAGGCGCGCCGCTGGAACTCTACGAGCGCCCGGCAAACCTCTTCGTCGCGAAGTTCATCGGCTCTCCGGCGATGAACGTCATTCCTGCGACCATCACCGAAGCTGGCAACACGACAACGGTGACGCTGACGGGCGGCAAGTCCGTCACGCTGGATATTGCGACAGCGGCTTCCGAGAAGGGCAAGACGGCAAGCTTCGGCGTCCGCCCTGAAGATCTGCGTGTCGCCGGTGCGGGCGACGACTATCTTTTCGAAGGCGAAGTCTCGATCGTCGAGGCGCTCGGTGAGGTGACGCTTCTCTACATCGAGGGCCTTGTCCGCGGCGAACCGATCATCGTCAAGCTGCCAGGCATTTACGACATCAAAAGGGGCCAGAAGATGCATTTCTCTGCCGACCGTTCCAAATTGCATCTCTTTGATGCGGACGGCCGTACGTATCGTAAATAAAATTGCTCCAAACGGGAGCAGCAAAAAGCGAAGCCCGGGGGTCAGCAAGCGCTGCCGGGCTTTTTATGTATCTGATCGAAAACAATATTATTTGCTGAGACACGCCCCGCCGTTCGCTGTGGACAGTACTCGATATCGAAACTGCTCTCACCTTCTGTTAAGCATCGCCCGCTAGTATTTCCTCATTGAGTATTGAGGGGAATACGAGCGGTGGCTCCATCCAATCCGATGCCCTTTGGGCAGCACTTTCTGAACAAAGAGGAATCCTTCATGTACGACCGCGAAGTGCGGTTCAGAATGGAGGATACGAGGAACGCCGCGCGCATCGAATATACGGAAAAAGGCGTCATGCACATGGCGTCCCGGCGGTGCGACATCATTCGCATTTCCAAGAGCACGGCGGTTCTCGCGCTCCTCACCCAATACGCCCTTCCGAAGCAGTTCTATCTCGATATTCCGGATGCGCGCATCACCAAAGTCGGCTGCATGCTGATGAGGGTGAATGCGAACAACACGATCGAAGTCCGATTCCTGCGCATGCTGAACGACAAGGAACTGAACAAGATCTTCGTCTACAGCACACATCCGGCGCACCGCGATCGCGTTCTCGATATTCGCGCCTGAGTTTTCAAACCATCAAAAGACAAAGCCCGCGAGCTTCCTCGCGGGCTTTGTTGTTTGATGGCTGGCTACCGACTAGTGGAAGAGCACACTCGCACCACGATCCGACGGGCCAACCGCCCGGCGGAATGGCGCAAACAGGTCGCGGCCCATGCCGAATTCGTTCTCCGACAGATCGGCGACCACCGACTCACGCTCGGCCATATCAGCTGCGTCGACAAGAACTTCCAAAGTGCCGGCGATCGCGTCGAGACGGATGATATCGCCGTCCTTGATGCGAGCGATCGGGCCGCCATCGACAGCCTCGGGCGTGACGTGGATCGCCGCCGGCACTTTGCCGGAGGCGCCGGACATGCGGCCATCTGTCAGCAGCGCGACGCGGAAGCCGCGATCCTGCAGCACGCCGAGCGGCGGCGTCAGCTTGTGCAGTTCCGGCATGCCGTTCGCCTTCGGTCCCTGGAAGCGCACGACGGCGATGAAGTCCTTGTTGAGCTTGCCTTCCTTGAAAGCGTCCTGAAGCTCCTGCTGGCTATGGAAGACAACGGCCGGTGCTTCGATGACATGCCGGTCCGGCTTGACCGCCGAGATCTTGATGACTGCCTTGCCGATATTGCCGCGAAGCATCTTCAGGCCGCCATTAGCCTGGAAGGGCGTTTCGATATTGGCGAGCACCTTCGGGTCGACACTCTTTTCCGGTGCGGGTTCGCGCACGATCGCGCCGTCGTCGCCGAGGCGGGGGTCGATCGTGTAGGCCTGCAGGCCATGTCCGAAGACGGTGCGTACGTCATCATGTACCATGCCGTGCTTGAGCAATTCCTTGATGAGGAAGCCCATGCCGCCGGCGGCGTGGAAGTGGTTCACGTCGGCAAGGCCGTTCGGATAGACGCGTGCCAACAGCGGCACGATCTCGGAGAGCTCGGCAATATCCTGCCAGGTGAGCTGGATACCGGCTGCCCGCGCCATGGCGACGAGGTGCAGCGTGTGGTTCGTCGAGCCGCCGGTGGCATGCAGGCCGACGACACCGTTGACGACCGAGCGCTCGTCGATCATCTCGCCGGCCGGCGTGAATTCGTTGCCCTGCGCGGTGATCGCCAGCGCCCGTTTGGCCGCTTCGCGCGTGAAGGCCTCGCGCAGCGGCGTGCCTGGATTGATGAAGGAGGAGCCAGGCATATGGAAGCCCATGATTTCCATCAGCATCTGGTTCGAGTTCGCCGTACCGTAGAAGGTGCAGGTGCCCGGACCGTGATACGACTTCGATTCAGCCTCTAGCAACTCGGCACGGCCAACCTTGCCTTCGGCATAGAGCTGGCGCACGCGCGACTTTTCGTCGTTCGGCAGCCCCGACGTCATCGGGCCGGCAGGAACGAAGATCGCAGGCAGATGGCCGAAGGATAGGGCGGCGATGACGAGACCCGGCACGATCTTGTCGCAGACGCCGAGGAAGAGAGCGGCATCGAACATGTTGTGGGAGAGGCCAACGCCGGCCGCCATGGCGATCAGGTCGCGGGAAAACAACGAGAGCTCCATCCCCGGCTGACCTTGGGTGACGCCGTCGCACATGGCGGGAACAGCGCCTGCGACCTGTGCAATGCCGCCGGCCTCGGCTGCCGCCTCGCGGATAATCGCGGGATAGGTCTCGAACGGCTGATGCGCCGAGAGCATGTCATTGTAGGAGGTGATGATGCCGAGATTGGGCACGCGGTCCCCCGCAAGAGCGTCTTTCTCGGCGGGGGAACAGACCGCAAAGCCATGCGCGAGGTTGGCGCATCCGAGAACGGAGCGGCTCACACTCTTCGAGGCGGCATTGCGCAGGCGCTCCAGATAAAGTCCGCGCGTCGGCTTCGATCGTTCGACAATGCGGGCGGTGATCGCAGAAATGCGTGCATTAGCGGACATGGGAGTTATCCTGCCTTGTTTGCTCTTCAGTTTTTCGTTCGCGGCTATCTGCCCGAAGGCTTATGGAGCCCAGTAGATTTCGACGGGGCTCGCTGCCCGCCGCAGAATGGCGCGGATCGGCATCTCTGCCTCGTCGCCGGCGCCTTCCGCCTTCGCCAGGACGTCCTTTTTGCTCTCGCCTTCGATATGAAGCACGAGCAGCTTTGCATCCTGGAGGCTGGAGAAGGTGAAGGTCAGCCGCGGTTCACCCGCGCCCTCAGCCTCCATGGTGATGATACCACGCGGCGTCTTCGGGTCGAGAGCGGCATTGAGGTTGCTGCCATCAGGGAAGAACGAAGCGGTGTGGCCATCACCACCCATCCCGAGGATTGCAACATCGAAGGGATTGCCGATTGTTTCGGTCGCCTTCGTCGCGAGCTTTGCGGCGTCCTCGACCGAAGCTGCCGCCTGGTAGAGCGGCAGGAAATTCGCTTCCTTGGCCTTGTTCTGGAGAAGGTTTTCGGCCACCAGCAGATGGTTCGAGCGTGGGTTGTCGGCCGGAACAAAGCGTTCATCCACGAGCGTGATGGTCACCTTCGCCCAGTTGAGATCGCGCGCCGAAAGCTCCTGGAAGAAGCGCTTCGGCGTCGAGCCGCCGGAAACGGCAAAGGTTGCCGCTCCCCGTTCGTCGATTGCCGCGGAAAGCGACGCAGCGACTTTGTCTGCTAGGTTGCGAGCCAGTTCCGCGCCATTGGCAAAAGCATGCATCGTCGCTGCCATCGTCTCTGATCCTACAGGTTGTCGTGCCAGGTGCGGCCATCACGCTCGATGAGCGCAATCGACTGGCTGGGGCCCCAGGTGCCGGCGGTGTAACCCTGAACTTTCTGGCCGGTGGATTCCCAGCCCTTCAGGATCGGGTCGACCCACTGCCACGCGGCCTCGACTTCGTCGCGGCGCATGAACAGCGTCTGGTTGGAGCGGATGACGTCCATCAGCAGGCGCTCGTAAGCGTCAGGGTTACGGACCTGGAAGGCGTCGGCGAAGCTCATATCGAGCGACACGTTGCGCAGACGCATGCCTCCCGGGCCGGGGTCTTTGATCATCAGCGACTGCTTGACGCCTTCATCTGGCTGCAGGCGGATGATGAGCTGGTTCTGGTTGATACGACCGGCGGACTGGTCGAAGACCGAGTGCGGGATCGGCTTGAAAGTGATGACGATTTCCGACATGCGACCCGCAAGGCGCTTGCCGGTTCTGATATAGAAGGGAACGCCAGCCCAGCGCCAATTGCCGATCTCCGCCTTGATCGCCACGAAGGTCTCGGTGTTCGAAACGCCGCCTTCGAGCTCTTCAAGGTATCCCTTGACCGGACCGCTGCCGGAAGCGCCGGCACGATATTGGCCACGTACGGTGTTGGTCTCGACGTTCGATGCGTTGATCGGCTTCAATGCACGCAGCACTTTCAGCTTCTCGTCGCGGACGGCCTCGGAGTCCATCGAGGAGGGGACTTCCATCGCGACCAGGCAGACGAGCTGCATGATGTGGTTCTGCACCATGTCGCGCAGCGCCCCAGCGGTGTCGTAATATCCGGCGCGGCCTTCGAGACCGACCGACTCCGCGACCGTGATCTGCACGTGGTCGATATGGTTGGCGTTCCACAGCGGCTCGTAGAGGGCGTTGGCAAAGCGCAGCGCCATCAGGTTCTGCACCGTTTCCTTGCCAAGGTAGTGGTCGATGCGGAAGATCTGCTCTTCCTTGAAGACCTTGCCGATGGTGTCGTTCAGCTGCAGGGCGGAAGCGAGATCGCGACCGATCGGCTTCTCGACCACGATGCGCGTCGACTTAGTGATCAGCTTATGATCGTGGATCTTCTGCGAAATGTCGCCGAAAATGCCCGGTGCGACGGCGAGGTAGAAGGCGCGTACGCGATCCTTGCCTTCGTCCAGAAGCTTCTTGAGGTGATCCCAGCCGGCATCCGAGCGCGCATCGACTGGTACGTAGTACAGGCGCTGCAGGAACTTCGTGACTTCGGCTTCGTTGTATTCGCCCTTCTTGAGGTGTTCGTTCAGGGCATCCTGGGCAAACTTTCGATATTCCTCGTTCGTCAGCGGGCTACGCGACGCACCGATGATGCGGGTCGGCTCGGAGAACTGACCCTCGACTTGCCGGTGATAAAGGGCCGGCAGCAACTTGCGTTCTGCAAGGTCGCCACTGCCGCCGAAAACGACATAATCAAAGGGTTCAACGGGGATGGTTTGGCTGCTCATGAGGATGTCTCTCAATCAGACGGGTTATTGGCTCTTTAATCTAATCGATTTAAAAAAGCCAGTGTGCGATGCAATGAATCTCTCGGAAAGAGGTTTTAGATCGAATTGCCGCGCGATGAAATCCGCAATCTGACTAAAACTTGTCGCGCAAGGCAAACCAGGAAAGCGCCAGGAAAAGCAGCGGCGCACGCATGGCCGCGCCTCCCGGAAATGCCGGAATATCCAGCGATTTGAAAAGCTCCAAATCCGCCGATCGCCCGAGCACCGTGTCAGCATAGAGCTTTCCACAGTAATTGGACAGCATCACGCCATGCCCGGAATAGCCGCCAATGGACGTCACACCAGGCATCACCTCACGCACGAACGGTTGCCGTGGCATGGTGATGCCGACCGAGCCTCCCCAGGCGTGCGAAATCTCGATATCCCGAAGCGCCGGGTAAATCTCGGCGATTTGTCGGCGGATGTGCTGCGTTATGTCGCGCGGATTGTCGGCCGTATAGGCCTCCCGACCGCCAAAGAGCAGCCGGCCGTCCTTGGATTTGCGGAAGTAGCGCACGACGAAGCGTGAGTCGGCCACGGACTCTCCGCCTGACAGCACTTGCGGGTGCCCATCGAGCGGCACGGTAGCCCCGATAAAGGAGCGGATGGGCATCACATGGCTAGCCGTCACCGGCTCGAGATTGCCGATGTAGCCATTGCAAGCGATCAGCGCCCTGTCGGCAGTAATCGTGCCCCGCGACGTCTCGATTATCACCTTGTTGCTGCCATGAAGGATCGCCGAGGCCTTGGTCATCTCGTAAATCTGTGCACCGGCATTGGCTGCAACGCGGGCGAGCCCGATCAGCAGTTTGAGCGGCTGAATGTGGCCAGTGCCGGTGTCGCGAACGCCGCAATAGTAGCGCGTTGAGCCGAGACGCTCTTGGGTTTCGGCTTTGTCCATGAAGCGCATGTGCGGATAATTGTAGCGCATCGCCGCGATTTCAGCATTTTCGTAGT
The DNA here is from genome assembly GCF_024808825.1 of Rhizobium sp. BK661. Lineage (NCBI taxonomy): Bacteria > Pseudomonadati > Pseudomonadota > Alphaproteobacteria > Hyphomicrobiales > Rhizobiaceae > Rhizobium > Rhizobium sp. BK661. The sequence goes on from NZ_JANTYT010000001.1 coordinate 759,571, forward strand.
AGTCCGCCTTGTAGCTCTCCTTGTGCGCGACGTTCATCTGACCCGGCATGTACTCCATGTCGATCTGATGGTCGGTCGCGAAATCCATGAGATGGTGCTTGGCTGCCTCGGCCAGATCGAACAATGCGCGCGAGCGTTCGTAGCCGATCTTTTCCTCAAGTTCTTCCGGCCACCAGCGCTGTCCGGTACCAAGCTGGCCACCATTGCGGCCCGAGGCGCCGTCGCCAACCCGGCACGCCTCGATGAGAACCACCGAGACGCCTGACGTGGCGAGATTGTAGGCGGCTTGAAGGCCGGTGTAGCCGCCGCCGACGATGGCGACGTCGCACGTCTTCGAGCCGTCCATTTCGGGATAGGTCGGCCGCTCGCCCGAGGTGGCCTGATACCACGAAATGCCGGGCGCAATGGGGCTCTGCCATCTCTCCTGCGATGTCATGACTGAGCCCTCCCTACACGTTCAGCAGAAGGAATTCGCGCTCCCAGGGGCTGATCACCTGCATGAAGGTTTCGAACTCTCCACGCTTCACGCCAGCATAGATGCCGAGGAACTCTTTGCCGAACACTTCCTCGAAGGCCTCCTCGTCTTCCATTAGCGCGACCGCTTCCAGCAGGCCGCGCGGCAGGTCGATCGAGCCCTCGTTTGCGGTATCCTCTGTCGGCGCTGTCGGTTCGATGCCCTTCATGATACCGAGCAGGCCGGAGGCGAGCGAGGCCGCAAGCGCGAGGTATGGATTGGCATCCGAACTCGGCAGCCGGTTTTCCACGCGCCGTGCCTGCGGGTCGGACACCGGCACGCGGAACGCCGTCGTGCGGTTGTCGTAGCCCCAGGCGTTGTTGACGGGCGCCGACATGTCGGGTGTCAGTCGCCGATAGGAGTTCACATAGGGCGCCAGCATCACCATTGAACTCGGCACGTATTTCTGCAGGCCGCCGATGAAATGGAAGAATTCGCGAGAGGCAGAACCATCGGGGTTCGAGAAGATGTTCTTGCCCGTCTCGCTGTTGACCACCGATTGGTGGATGTGCATCGCCGAACCCGGCTGCCCCTGCATCGGCTTGGCCATGAAGGTGGCATAGATGCCATGCTTCATCGCCGCTTCGCGGATGGTGCGCTTGAACAGAAACACCTGGTCGGCAAGCTCGATCGGATTGCCGTGGCGCAGGTTGATTTCGAGCTGCGCCGGACCTTCCTCGTGGATCAGCGTGTCGATCTCGAGGCCCTGCTTTTCCGAGAAGTGATAGATGTCGTCGATCAGTTCGTCGAACTCGTTGATGCCGGCGATCGAATAGCCCTGACCGCCGAGGATCGAGCGGCCGGAGCGGCCCTTCGGCGGATGCAGCGGATAATCAGGGTCGTCGTTCTTGGCAACGAGATAGAATTCGATCTCTGGCGCCACGATCGGTTTCCAGCCGCGGTCGCCATAGAGCTTCAGCACGCGCTTCAGGACGTTTCGCGGTGTATAGGGAACCTCTTCCCCATCCACGCTAACAATATCGCAGATCACCTGCGCCGTCGGGTCGGTTTCCCAAGGGACGACGGAAAGCGTCGAAAGATCGGGCACCAGCTTCAGGTCGCTGTCCCGTGGCTCGTAGCGGAAGCTTTCCGTTTCGTCAGGATATTCGCCGGAGATGGTGTGGCGATAGATCGCCGAAGGCAGCGCAAGCGAGGTGTTCGAGGTGAACTTCGAACTCGGCATCATCTTGCCACGCGGCACGCCGGCGAGGTCCGGCGTGATGCATTCGATGTCCTCGATGCCGCGTGCCCGCAAGAACTGCGCCGCTTCCTTCCAGTTTGCCACGCCGCGCTGATGTCCGGGGTCCGGGGGAGTTTTTTTCGAGGCGGGTACGTTTCTGGCAGGCTTCAGCGTCGTCTTTTTTGGGGACATGACACACCGGTTTGCGTTGATCGTGGCGGCATCATAACCGGAGTTTGGCAATTGGCGAGAGGGTGGCACGTTGACTTTCGCCCAATGATGGAAAAAGAAGACGCCTTTCGACAAGGGAAGTGGTTTTGCAGCGAAAATGCGATGTGATCGTCCTCGGCGCGGGCGCCGCCGGCATGATGTGCGCCATTCGCGCCGCTCAGCGCGGCCGCTCGGTCATCGTTCTCGATCATGCGAAGTCGCCGGGCGAGAAGATCCGCATTTCGGGTGGCGGGCGCTGCAACTTTACCAACATTCATACCAGCCCGAAGAGCTTCCTCTCCGCCAATCCGCATTTCTGCAAGTCGGCGCTGGCGCGTTTCACGCCATCGGATTTCATCGCCATGGTCGATCGCCACCGGATCGCCTGGCATGAGAAGACGCTTGGGCAGCTATTCTGCGATGACACCGCCAAGGATGTTATCCGGATGCTTCTCGACGAGATGCAGGCCGCAGGCGCAGCTCTGCATCTGCGTACCGAGATCGTTGATGTCGAGAAAAGCGACGAGGGCTTTCGTATCGCGACGTCGGAGAGTACATACGAATGCCGCTCGCTGGTCATTGCGACCGGCGGCAAGTCGATCCCGAAGATGGGTGCGACCGGCCTCGCCTATCGTATCGCCGAGCAGTTCGGCCTTCCTCTGGTGGAGACGCGGCCTGGCCTCGTACCACTGACCATGGATCAGGCCACGCTCGAAAATCTTTCCGAACTATCGGGGATATCCGCACCCGCCGAAATACGCCACGGCAAGACCGCCTTTCGCGAAGCGCTGTTGTTCACGCACCGCGGCCTGAGCGGCCCCGCGATCCTGCAGATTTCATCCTATTGGCGCGAGGGCGACGATATCACCGTCGACATCGAGCCCGACATTGATCTCCTTGAGCATTTGAAGGCGGCGAAGAGGGCAAACGGTCGGCAGTCCGCTCAGACGGCGCTGGCCGAGATACTCCCCAAGCGACTCGCGCAACACCTGACTGACCGGGAGGGTATTGTCGGCCACATGGCGGACCTTTCCGACAAGACGCTGCTGCGCCTCGCCGAGGCCGTGCAGAGCTGGAAGATCAAGCCATCGGGTTCGGAAGGGTACAGAACCGCCGAAGTGACGCTTGGCGGCATCGATACCGCGGCACTCGACTCCCGGACCATGGCGGCGAAGGAGGTTCCGGGCCTCTATTTTATCGGCGAATGCGTCGATGTAACCGGCTGGCTCGGCGGCTATAATTTTCAATGGGCCTGGGCGTCTGGCTTTATTGCCGGCGAATCTTTGTAGACGTGAAACTATCTGGCCGATTCAAGAGTTCTTAAACTGGGTGCGCCATCCTGCCTCATGAACAGTTGGAAAAGCGCTTCCTAAATAAAGCTTTACCAGCAAGACGTTTTGTTGGATTGTTATGCCAGAGATGAAGTGAGGTTCTGCAAATGAACAAGAACGCTCGACGCGCACGCGCCATTGCAATCGCCCAGGCTAAGCCGGACAAAAAGCTCGTTGCCTTGCGTTATCTCGTCATCTCTGCCAGCGCGTTGGCCGCTGTGGCCGCTCTTCTCCTCGCACGTTGGCTCTGACATCCCCCGAGTTCTTTTGGCGGCTGCATGAAGTAGTTTGTCCCGCTGGCTATCGCGCGGATAAATCGATTTGAATGCGCTTTTCCATAGTTTTCGCTTATCCGAAAATTAAGACATCCTCTGCAACATTCGCTCAATAATTTGGGCGCTTACGCATGCGCGTGAAGCGAGTTGGCAATGACTGCCGCCCGGTCCCGGCCGGGACTCCAATTGTTCCAATTTAAGCAGCTCAATGCACTCGGTCGGCGCCCATCAGGCGGCTGGCGGGAGGAGTGGTGTATGGAAGGCCGGAACCGCCATGTTGATTGATAAGATTCTTTCCCGCTTCAGGATCAAAACCAAGGTCCTGATTTTTGTGTTGCCGTTCGTTGTCAGCATTTCGGCAGTCGGCCTGACGGGGCTTTATGCTTCGGGCATGCTGCAAGGACGCATGGAAATCTCCAATAGCGTGCTGCAGTCGCTGAGCGGGTTCAAGGATCTTTACGGCTCCATGGACGATTTCCTGCAAATCACCAGCCAGGAAGCCCGTGACAAGCTTTACGGGGACATCAAGACACAGCAAGGCACGCTGAACGCGACGCTGAAGCAGATCGGCGATAATGGTGGCCGCGACAACCTGCGGGCCGCGACAGATGGCACCTCGGGGATTTCCGATACTGTCGGCAAGCTCTGGACCCTGCATGAGCAGGAACTTGCCCTGCGCAAGTCGATCGACGACGCGCAGAAGGTAATGATTACCAGCCGCTTCAACGTCAACTACGATGCCCAGCAGCTTGAGGAAAACATCCGCAAGGACGAGGGCAACGCCACGGCGACGCTGCGCGCGGCGGATCGTCTGCTGAAGGGCGGCGATACGCTGGCGACCGTTATGGGCGACTTCAACAAGGCCCAACTGCCAGCTGACAAGCTCAAGGTCGTAACCGATGCCATTCCTGCGATCGCCAAGGCTCAGCGCCTGATCGAGATTTCCGTGCCGCAGAACCAGAAGAGCATGACGCAGTCGCTTTCGCAGACGATTAGCGACGTCAAGGCGCAGGCGACTGCCGCCGACGCCGGCACCGATGAGGCGATTGCCAATCTCGGTCGGCTCGTGTCCCGCTTTCGTCAGATGTCGACCTATACTCAGCTGACGGCAACGCAGATGATGCGTGAAGCGACGACGACCTTCGTCGAGCTGGACAGCCGCATTGCGCAGACGAACTCGGTTCTCGAAGACACGCGCCGTCTGGAGAGCGCGATCTACTCGCTGCAACTCGTTCTGGGCGAATTCGCCGCGAAGCCGGGCAAGGAAAACCGCGTTCGCCTGCACCAGGAGATCGCGACGCTCGGCACCAACCTCAACACCCTGCTTGCCAGTGCGAAAGGCATGAACTTCGCGGAAGACATCGTCGCTGCGATGTCGCCAGCCCTTGCCTCCATGGACAAGGATGCCCAGAGCCTGGTCGACACGATCAACCAGCGCGTTGCCGACTACGCTTCCGCTCGCCAGCAACTCGATGCTGTCTGGGGCCAGCTGACAACCTTCGCCGAGCTGCAAAAGCAGAGCGCCGGTGCCGAACGCACGCAGGCAAACGGCATCTCGGTGCTGACGACCGGCCTCGGCATTCTCGTCTCGATCATCGGCGGCATCGCGCTTGTTCTGACGCTGCAGCGCCCGATCGGCCAGATCACCGCAGCGATGCGTCGCATTGCCGACGGCGTTCTCGATACCAACATCTCGGGCCATCTGCGGCACGACGAAATCGGCGACATGGCTCGCGCGCTCGGTATCTTCAAGGAGAACGCGATCTCCAAAATCCGTATCGAGGAGCAGAGTGAGGAAGAGCGCGCCGCAGCCGAGCATGAGCGCCAGTGCAACGATGCCGAGAAGCGGGAGATGGACCGCCAGATCGAGTTTGCCGTCAACGCGCTCGCGTCCGGCCTCGAACGGATGTCGCAGGGCGACATTTCGACCACGATCGAGACGCCGTTCATCGGCCGCCTTGAACAGCTTCGCCAGGATTTCAACGGTTCGATGATGCGCCTGCAGGCGACGATGAGCCAGATCCGCGATAACGTCGAGATGATCCAGCGCAATGGCAACCAGATGGCCCAGTCGGCGGAAGATCTCTCCAAGCGCACCGAGCAGCAGGCTGCCTCGCTGGAAGAGACCGCTGCTGCGGTTGAACAGATCACGGTGACGGTCCGGTCTTCCGCGGAGCGAGCCAAGGATGCGGACCAAATCGTCCGCCAGGCCAAGCGCAGCGCCGACGACTCGGCAGTCGTCGTCAGCAACGCCATCGACGCGATGGGCCGGATCGAAGGGGCGTCCCGCCAGATCGAACAGATCATCGGCGTCATCGACGAGATCGCCTTCCAGACCAACCTGCTGGCTCTCAACGCCGGAATCGAAGCTGCGCGTGCCGGTGAAGCCGGCAAGGGCTTCGCCGTCGTCGCGATGGAAGTGCGTGAGTTGGCGCAGCGCTCCGCTGCCGCAGCGCAGGAGATCAAGGGGCTCATCAACAAGTCGACGACAGAGGTCAGTTCCGGTTCGCAGTTCGTGCAGGAGACCGGCACGGTGCTCGCAAAGATCAGCGCCCAGATCGTCACGATCAGTCAGCATGTCGAGACGATCGCGCGTGCAAGCCACGATCAGTCGAACGCCCTGCAGGAAGTCAATGCGACCGTCAACCAGATGGATCAGATGACGCAGCAGAACGCCGCGATGGTGGAAGAGACCACTGCGGCAAGTCGCGAGCTTGCCGTCGAGGCGGATTCGCTGCTGCGGCTCATCCAGCAGTTCAAGATTGATGGCGACGCGCAGCCGGCGGTCTATCGCGCCGCATAAAGCGACCGCAGGCACAAGCGCTTTGAGGGCCCCGGTATTCCGGGGCCCTTTCTGTTTCTCGATCGGTTGCGTGCCTTTTTCAAATTTTTGACAATTGTCAATTTTTTGAAGACTTTCCTTAAATTTTTAGCGCTAACCCATGAGGCTCATGTCTCAGGGGATATCTATGCTGCGCCTGTTCTCGGCTTCCATCGTACGTCAGATCGTTGCCATCACACTTGTTCTACTCGCCTTCAGCACCGCGGCGATCGTCTGCGTCACCTACTACAATCTGAGCGCCTACGTGATGGCGAGCGCCGTTTCCGACGCAAAGGACGCGAGCCGGACGATGGCGGTTCTCTACGGCGCGAGCGATGCCGGAGTGAGGGTGGACGTCAGCAACAATGAGCTTGCGAGTGTGACAGAAGAGAAGCTTCCTTCACTCGGCGATCACGTGCTGGTCGATCGCACGGCACAATCGATCGCCGGCGTTGCCACCGTCTTTGAGCGCCAGGGCGGCGACTACGTCCGCGTCTCCACCAACGTCAAGAAAGAGAACGGCGACCGCGCTGTCGGCACGAAGCTTGCCACGGATCATCCGGCGCAAGCGGTGTTGGCCAAGGGTGAGGCCTACTACGGTCCCGCTGACCTTTTCGGTCGCAAATTCATGACGGGCTATTTCCCGGTGAAGAACACGGCTGGTTCGAACGTCGGGATCCTGTTCATCGGCATCCCGATGGAGGTCTACTACAGCAGCCTGCAGCAGCTGCTGATGCTGGTGGCCGGTGTCGGCGTCGCAGTTTTGCTGCTGGTCGGCGTGGTGGCCTACTTCGCGATCCGCGCGTCCATCAGGCCGCTGGAGGCGCTGACCGCAACCATTCACACGATTTCCGACGGTAATCTCAACGGGCCGATCCCTTGCGTGGAGAAGCAAAACGAATTCGGTGCGATCGGACGCGCACTCGCGCTGTTCCGCGACAATGCGCGCGCCCGTCAGACGCTGGAGGTGCAAGCCGCGGAACAGCGGCAACTCAGCGACGATGAGCGTGCCCGCAACGACGCCGAGAAGCGCGCGCTCGACGGCCAGATCGACTTCGCCGTCAACCAGCTGGCTGTAGGCCTGGGGCGCCTGGCGGGGGGCGACGTTTCGCAGACGATCCAGACACCATTTGTCGGTCGCCTCGAGCAGCTCCGTGTCGACTTTAATGCCTCCCTCGTTCGGCTGCAGGAAACGTTGGCACGCATTCGCGACAACACCGCTTCGATCCAGAACAACTCCGGTGCCATGCTGGCCTCTGCCGACGAGCTTTCGAAGCGCACGGAAGCACAGGCCGCTAACCTGGAGGAGACCGCAGCTGCAGTTGAGCAAATCACCGTGACCGTCAAATCGTCCGCGGTGCGTGCACGCGAAGCGAACGAGGCCGTGTCCGCGACCAAGAAGAATGCCGATAGTTCGGGCGCAGTCGTCAGCGACGCGGTCGCGGCGATGAACCGCATCGAAGAGGCATCGAAGCAGATCGAACAAATTATCGAAGTCATCGATGATATTGCGTTCCAGACCAACCTTTTGGCGCTGAACGCCGGTATCGAGGCGGCTCGGGCCGGCGAGGCGGGCAAGGGCTTTGCCGTGGTCGCGCAGGAGGTGCGCGAGCTTGCACAGCGCTCCGCCGACGCGGCGCGCGAAATCAAGGGGCTGATCGAGAAGTCGACGCGTGAGGTTATGGCAGGCTCGGGCCTCGTGCAGAAGACCGGTGCCGTGCTTGCAACGATCAGCCAGGAGATCGTTGCGATCAGCAGCCACGTTGAAACGATCGCGACGGCAAGCCAGGATCAATCAGCCGCTCTGCAGGAGGTCAATGGGGCCGTCAATGCGATGGACCAGATGACGCAGCAGAACGCTGCGATGGTCGAGGAAACCACGGAGGCGAGCAGGAAACTTGCCAACGAAGCTGATGCTTTGATGACGTTGGTACAGCAGTTCCGGTTCGAAGCCGCCCAGGATTATGACCGCGCAAGGCAGGCGGCGTGACCGATCTGTCCGGATCGGCAGGAGTCCTTTCCTCGGGGGCGAAGCGTCCCGCGGTTTAGCCGGGGGGACATGAGGAAGGCCGCGAAGCGGACCATACTGGAGTTGCCGACGCTCTCGTAGAATTCGCTTTCGGCTTTTGCCGAATACTTGTCACGACTGTCGTTCAGCAGATCCGCAATCTGTGCGATGGCGATGAGAGTAATCATGGCGATGTCCTTCAATCTTGGGCATCACCTTAGTTATTCCCCGGAATTTGCTTTATAAACGGGAATTCTCTCACTATGTTTTTCACTCATGAAAAACACTCAATGGGATTCCTTTCAATTATTCGTGCAGGTCGCGCGCTTCGGCGGGCTGACGGGCGCCAGCACGTCGAGTGGGCTCAGTCCGGCCACGATCGGTCGCCGCATGCTCGATCTTGAACATGAGATCGGCAAGGCTCTCTTCATCCGCAGCCAGACGGGATACGGCCTCACTGTGGACGGCCAGGTCCTGCTGGAACATCTGCAGGACATGGAGGCTGCGGCCCGCAAGGTCGACGCCTGGCGGCAGGCGGGCAGCGTCGGCGCCACGGTAAGGGTGGCTGCAGGCACCTGGGTGGCCTGGCTCCTGACGGACAACTTCGCAGCGATCCGCAAGCCCGGCGATGCCTTTGCCGTCTCGCTGACCATCGGCGAAGCGCGCGCCAACCTCAATTACAGGGAAAGCGATATCGGCATCCGCGCTTTCGAGCCGGAAGAAAGCAACCTCGCAGCACGCCTGCTCGGCGAGGTGGCCTATGCAGTTTACACGAGGCGCAATGCTGACGGCGCCGAAGAACGGTGGGTGGCGGTCGCCGAAGAGGAAGCGATCTCGAACTATCTCCGCTGGCCGCATCGCAATGCAGCCGGTTCGATCGTTGCGACAGTCAACCGTCCGCGCTCCCTTCCGGAGTTGGTCAGAGCCGGTGCGGGTAGGGCCGTCTTGCCGTGCTTCGTCGGTGACCTCGATCCCGCACTGCAGCGTCTTGGTGGCGAGTTGCCCGAACTGCGCCACCGGCAATGGATCGTCATGAACAACGAGGATCGGCACCGACCGGAAATCCGGACCGTTGCCGATCGCATGACGAAATTGCTGAAGAGCTATGTCGATCTCTTCGCGGGCAAGCGCCCCAGTCGAAGCTGAGGGCGCCGACCGGTGCCGTTCAGCTGCGTCCCGCGACGATGACGGGGATCAGAAGGTCGCCCCAGTTCCCGTCGCCACCATGGTGTCTCGCCGAGCGAACGATCTCGACGGAAACGCCGGCATCGACTGCCTTCATGACCGATTGGTTCAGTCGGTGCAGGTCGTTGGCGAGCATGCGGATCATCGTCTGCTGATCCGGGGTCATGCAGGTGGACTGTTCTTCAGCACGTTCCTTGACGCGTGCAAGCGTGGGCATGGCATTCTCCTCCTTGGTGCGTTCATTCTGCTGCTGGTTTGAATTGTGCGTGTTCGGTGGATTCTTTCATTGCAGTGGTCGACGAACGTCCGCCGGTGATGGCCATCGAAACGGCATCGAAGTAACCGGTGCCGACTTCGCGCTGATGCTTGGTCGCGGTGTAGCCGTTAATCTCCGCCGCGAACTCTGCCTCTTGCAGTTCGGAGTAGGCGGCCATCTGCCGGTCCTTGTAGCCGCGGGCGAGCTCGTACATCCCGAAGTTCAACTGGTGGAAGCCGGCAAGCGTGATGAACTGGAACTTGTAACCCATCGCGCCGAGTTCGCGCTGGAACTTGGCGATCGTCGCGTCATCGAGGTTTTTCTTCCAGTTGAACGACGGCGAGCAGTTGTAGGCGAGCAGCTTGCCCGGATGCACCTTGTGGACCCCTTCGGCGAAGCGGCGCGCCTGCTCGAGATCCGGCTTCGAGGTCTCGCACCAGATGAGATCGCAGTGCGGTGCATAGGCGACCGCGCGTGCGATGCATGGCTCGAGCCCATTGCGAACCTGATAGAAGCCTTCGACCGTGCGACCGGCATCATAATCGACAAAGGGTTGGTCGCGTTCATCGATGTCTGAGGTCAGCAGCTTGGCGGCCTCGGCGTCCGTGCGGGCGATGACGAGCGTCGGGACGCCCATGACATCGGCTGCGAGGCGAGCCGCGTCAAGGTTGCGGATATGAGCTGCGGTCGGGATCAGGACCTTGCCGCCAAGGTGGCCGCATTTCTTCTCGGACGCCAACTGATCCTCGAAATGGACGCCGGCGGCACCGGCTTCGATATAGGCCTTCATGATCTCGAAGGCATTCAGCGGACCGCCGAAGCCTGCCTCCGCGTCGGCGACGATCGGCGCAAACCAGGTCTCGACGGAAAGGCCGTTCCGCTCTGATGTTTCGATCTGGTCGGCGCGCTGCAGGGTCCGGTTGATCCGCTTGGCAAGCTCTGGCCCGGCGTTCGCCGGATAAAGCGACTGGTCCGGGTACATGGCAGAAGCGGTATTGCTGTCTGCGGCGACCTGCCAGCCGGAAAGGTAGATTGCCTTCAATCCGGCACGAACCATCTGCATCGCCTGATTACCGGAGAGCGCGCCGAGGGCGTTGACGAAATCATCCTGATGCAGAAGTTGCCACAGCCGCTTGGCGCCCATTTCGGCGAGGGTATGGCGTAGTTCGACGGAGCCGCGCAGCCGCTTGACGTCATCGATCGAGTAGGGACGCTCGACCCCGTTGAAACGTCCTGCCGGAAGATCCCGGTGCAGCTTGTCAAATTCTGTCATCTCATGCTCCTTGTAGATTATGTGGTCGGTCTGGATGATTGACAGAATTTACAAATCCCTGAGAAAAGCCAGAGTTATCTATGGTATAGCGGGCGAAAACGAGTTAGGATGCAAAGCTTTGACAGGTTCGCTTTGTGAATTTGTAAAATATTGTAAATGTCGCGCGTCGAAGTTTTGTAAAGGATTGTCACATGGCGGAGCGCAAGATCTTTGCGGGACCAAAGGTTCGGCGCATTAGAAACGGTCTCGGCTTGACCCAGTCCGCGATGGCCGAGGCGCTCGGGATCTCTCCGTCCTATCTCAACCTTATCGAGCGCAACCAGCGGCCACTGACCGTGCAACTGCTCCTGAAGCTGTCTTCGGTCTACAAGGTCGATCTGGAGGAGCTGAGGGAAGGCAGTGGCGGCAGTCTCGATCAACTGAGGGAGATTTTTGCGGATCCGCTGCTGGCGGGCGAACTACCCGGCGATCAGGAGCTCGTCGAGGTCGCGGAAGCAGCGCCCAACGCGGCCAGTGGCATCATCAAGCTGTACCGCGCCTACAGCGAACAGGCGAGCCGCTTGTCGGACCTGACGTCCCTGACAGCGGGACCGGGACAAATGCCGCTGGCGGGCGCGCGGCTTCCAGCCGACGAAGTCCGCGATGTTCTAGAGCGGCGCTCCGCCTATTTCCCTGAGTTGGAGGCAGCGGCAGAGGCCTTCCTGGCCCGCTTTGCCGAGGTGCGTGATTTGCCGGCGGCTTTCAAGGAGTGGCTCGGGGCGGAGCGCGGGATCAGTGTGCGTGTCCTTCCAGTTCATGTCATGCCCGACCTGCGGCGCCGCTTCGACCGGCACTCGATGCGTCTCTTCGTCTCCGAGCGACTGTCGCCGGCCGATCAGGCGCACGAGGTCGCCATCGAGGTTGCGACGCTCGCCTTGCGCGATGCGATCCTGGCGGAGCTCGACGGTCTGGCGCTGTTGACGCCGGAGGCGAAGCGGATAGCGCGCTTCGAACTCTCTCGTTACGGCGCGTTGGCGCTCGCCATGCCCTATGCGCCATTCCTCTCTGCAGCACAAGCCAGCCGATACGATGTCGACATCCTTCGCTCGCGCTTCGGCGTTTCCTATGCGCAGACGGCGGCCCGGCTGGTCACGCTGCAGCGTCCGGGTGCCTCCGGCATTCCATTCTTCATGATGGAGATCGATGCGGCCGGCCACCGGCTGCGGCGTGCGGGAGCGCAGGGCTTCCCGCATTCGCGTTTTGGCGGCGGCTGTCCCAAGCTGAACATTCATGCGGCCTTCCTTCAGCCCGGCCAGATTCTTGCCGAAACGGTCGAACTGCCGGATGGCGGTCGCTACCTCACCGTCGCCCGGACGCTCGAGGGGCCGAACGTTGCGTTCGGCGAGCGGGTGAGGCGCACGGCATTACTACTCTGCTGCGAGGCGGCGACCGGTGAAGCGTCGGTCTATGGTCAGGTTGTAACTGCGCAGCAGCCGGTCCTGATCGGACCCGCCTGCCGCTTGTGCGAGCGGCGCGGTTGCCTCTCGCGCGCTGAACCACCCGTCACACGACCGCTAGGCCTCGATGAGATGGTTACAGGCCTCAGCAGCTTCGACTTTCAATGACTGTGAAATGATTGAGACTACTGGTTTTTGCGCTTGTGGGCTCTCGAAAACCTTTCTAGTCTGCCTGCAAAACCAGAGGGGCGGCGTCCGCAAACGGCACCGCAAAGCAAGAAGAAAACAGGAGATAGCATGAGGTCAGTAATCGCAAGACTTGCAGCGGGCGCCGTTATACTCGCGTTCGCCGCTGCGCCGTCCTTTGCGCAGGAGCGTGTGGTCAACATCTACAACTGGTCGGACTACATCGACAGCTCCATCCTAGAAGACTTTACCAAGGAAACCGGCATCAAGGTCGTCTACGACACCTTCGATTCCAACGAGACGGTTGAAACAAAGCTGCTCGCTGGCGGCACCGGTTACGACGTGGTCGTGCCGAGCGGTGACTTCCTTCAACGCCAGATCCAGGCGGGCGTCTTCCAGAAGCTCGACAAATCCAAGCTGCCGAACCTCTCCAATATGTGGGATATGATCCAGCAGCGCACCGCGATGTACGACCCCGGCAACGAATACGCCGTGGACTACATGTGGGGCACCAACGGCATCGGTTACAACAAGAAGAAGGTCGCCGAGATCCTCGGACCCGACGCAAAGGCGCCGGGCCTTGAAGCAATCTTCGATCCGGCGGTTGCGGCAAAATTCAAGGATTGCGGCATCTATATGTTGGATGCACCAAAGGACGTCATGCCGTCGGCCTTGACCTATATCGGCCTTGACCCCAATTCGAGCAAGCCGGCCGATCTGCAGAAGGCCGGCGAACTGCTGGAAAAGGTAAGGCCCTTCGTCCGCAAGTTCCATTCCTCGGAATATATCAACGCCTTGGCTAACGGCGATATCTGCATCGCGTTCGGTTACTCCGGCGACATCTTCCAGGCCGCCAACCGCGCGACCGAAGCCAAGAATGGCGTCGAAGTCGGTTATTCCATTCCGTCACAGGGCGCGCAGATGTGGTTCGACATGATGGCGATCCCGGCGGATGCCAAGCACGTCGCCGAGGCGCACGAATTCCTCAACTACATGATGAAGCCTGAGGTCATCGCCAAGGCCAGCAACTATGTGTTCTACGCCAACGGCAACAAGGCGTCGCAGCAATTCATCGACAAGGAAGTCCTTGACGACCCGTCGGTCTATCCGAGCGAGGACGTAATGAAGAAGCTCTACAGCGTCACACCATGGGATCCGAAAACGCAGCGCACCGCGACCCGGATCTGGACGAAAGTCGTCACCGGCCAATAACGAAGATTAGGCCCGGCCGGTAACGCCCGGGCCTTTTCTTTCCGTGCCGGCCTCGGGGAAGCCGGCTCTTAGAATGACTTTTCGGGGCACAATATGAAGTCACTTGGCAATATCCGCCGTTCCTTTTCACCGTGGACAGACCCGGCATCGAAGCCGTTTATATCGTTCAACAACGTCACGAAGCGATTTGGCGACTTCACGGCCGTCGACGACCTGTCTTTGAATATCTATCACCGCGAATTCTTTGCTTTGCTCGGGGCTTCCGGCTGCGGAAAATCGACGCTGCTGCGCATGCTTGCAGGCTTCGAGCAGCCGACTTCGGGCGAAATCGTCCTCGACGGCACAAACCTTGCCGGCACGCCGCCCTACAAGCGGCCGGTCAACATGATGTTTCAGTCCTACGCGCTCTTTCCGCATATGACCGTGGAAAAGAATATCGCCTTCGGCCTGCGCCAGGATGGCATGCCGAAGGAGGAGATTGCCGAGCGCGTTCTGCAGATGCTGAAGATGGTGAAGCTCGAAAAGTTCGCCGCGCGCAAGCCGAACCAGCTGTCTGGTGGCCAGCGCCAGCGCGTTGCTCTGGCGCGTTCGCTCGCCAAGCGGCCGAAGGTGCTACTGCTCGACGAGCCGCTTGGCGCGCTGGACAAGAAGCTGCGTGAGGAAACGCAGTTCGAGCTCATGGATCTGCAGCAGAACCTCGGCCTGACCTTTGTCGTGGTCACCCACGACCAGGAAGAGGCGATGACCATGGCCGATCGAATTGCGGTGATGAGCCACGGCAAGGTCGTCCAGGTGGCGACGCCGGCCGAGATCTACGAGGCGCCGAACTCCCGCTTTGTTGCTGACTTCATCGGTGACGTGAACATCTTCGATGGCAAGGTCGCGAGCGCGAATGACAGCACCGTCGAGATTGCCGTCGACCAAGATTTCTCGATCAGCGTCGTCACCCCCGAAAAGCCGACCATGGGCTCGTCTGTCGGCTTCGCGATCCGTCCGGAAAAGCTCAAGGTTTCACGCAAGCCGCCTGCCAATCCAAAGGTGAACGCGGCCTCCGGGGAACTGTGGGACATCGGCTATCTCGGCGACATGACGGTTTTCCACGTGAAGCTGACGAGCGGCAAAGTGGTCAAGGCCTCGCTTCTCAATGCCCAACGGGCCGTCGACGATCCGTTTACTTACGATCAGGAAGTCTGGATCACCTTCGCCGAGGATGCCGGCGTCCTTCTCAAGGATTGAACCATGGGCAAGCTCGGTTCCGCTTTCTACAATCGCCTGGTCATCATCGTTCCCTATGTCTGGCTGCTGCTGTTCTTCCTGGCGCCGTTCTTCATCGTCTTCCGCATATCGCTGTCGACGACGGCAATCGCCATGCCCCCCTACGAGCCGGTTTTTTCGCTCGGTGATGGCTTGGCCGGTTTCTGGGAAAAAGTCGGCACCTTTTCCTTCGACAACTATAGCTACCTCATCGATGATCCGCTCTATGTGAACGCTTACATATCGAGCCTGGTGATCGCCGGCATCTCGACGTTCCTGACGCTGCTGATCGCCTATCCGATCGCCTACGGCATGGCACAGGCGCCGCGCAGCATTCGTCCGACGCTGCTGATGCTGGTCATCCTGCCGTTCTGGACGAGCTTCCTTATCCGGGTCTACGCCTGGATCGCGATCCTGAAGCCGGAAGGATTGTTCAATCAGCTTCTGCTATCGCTGCACGTCATCGACACCCCTCTGATCATCCTGAACACCAACGTCGCGGTCTATATCGGCATCGTCTATTCCTACCTGCCGTTCATGGTCCTGCCGCTCTACTCCTCGCTGGAAAAGATGGATGGCACCTTGATCGAAGCTGCGCAGGATCTTGGCTGCACGCCGATCAGCGCGTTTTGGCGAGTGACTTTCCCGCTGTCGCTGCCCGGCGTCGTCGCCGGCTGCATGCTGGTGTTTATCCCCGCTGTCGGCGAGTTCGTTATCCCCGATCTCCTTGGCGGATCGCAGACGCTGATGATCGGCAAGACGTTGTGGAACGAATTCAATTCCAACCGCGACTGGCCAGTGTCCTCGGCGGTCGCGACCATCCTGCTGCTGATCCTGGTGATCCCGATCGTGTTCTTCCAGAACGCGCAGGCCAAGGCCGATGAGCAGGGGAGATAGACATGCTGAGATGGACCCGTTTCAACGTCGCTTCCGTCGCGCTCGGCTTCGCGTTTCTCTACCTGCCGATCGTTCTTCTGGTCGTGTTTTCCTTCAACGAGTCGAAACTCGTGACCGTCTGGGGTGGCTTTTCGGCCAAATGGTACGTCTCGCTCCTTCATAATCAGGCTTTGCTCGATGCGGCCTGGGTGACGATCCGCGTCGGGATACTCTCGGCCACCGCGGCAACGATCCTCGGAACGCTCGCCGCGATCGCTCTGGTGCGTTACACGCGCTTTCGCGGGCGCATGCTGTTTTCCGGCATGGTGTACGCGCCGCTGGTCATGCCCGAGGTGATCACCGGCCTGTCGCTTCTGCTGCTCTTCGTCGCAATCGGCCTGGACCGCGGCTTCTGGACGATCACGCTGGCGCACACGACGCTGACCATGTGCTTCGTTGCCGTTGTCGTGCAATCGCGGCTGCTGAGCTTCGACCGATCGATCGAGGAGGCAGCCCAGGATCTCGGCTCGCCGCCCGTGCGGACGTTCTTCGAAATCACGCTGCCGATTATTGCGCCTGCAGTGCTTTCCGGCTGGATTCTCGCCTTCACATTGTCGCTGGATGACCTTGTCATCGCGAGCTTCACCTCCGGCCCCGGAGCGACGACGCTGCCGATGAAGATCTACAGCCAGGTCCGCCTCGGGGTAACGCCCGAGATCAATGCGGTCTGCACTATTCTGATCGGCATCGTGGCGATTGGCGTCATCTGTGCATCGACGATCACGAAGCGCCGCGAACTGCAGCGCGAGCGGGACGAGCGTGCGGCGGCAAACGCGCCGTGACTATTTGGTCGACCCCTGCTGCGTGACCGGGGCAGGCGAGATAACCGGCTCCGGCCACGCACCGCCAACGAAGAATGGCAGAGGCGGCAAGCTCGGTGATACCGTTGGGTCGGTCGCCTCGATCGTTCCCGACAAGGCCAATCCACTCGACCGATAAGGAATGACGCCCGAAAGGATCAGCGTCTGCTGCGGTCCCTCGATCCGTGCCCCGTGGATTGTCGCTGCGCCGTCCGCGAGGTCCGCGGTGATGTCGAAATTGTCGAAAGCGAAGGCGCGATGGGATACTGAATTCAAGGGAAAGAAGTCGGCTCGTGCTGCCTCTTCGCGCACCGCTTCCGCATCAAATCCTGGAAGTGAGCCCGACCGCGCGCGGAAGGCGATCCTTCCCGTCACGTCGCTGGCCCCAGCCTTCCAGAGCGGCATCGATGTCTTCACCGACATGTCCAGAGAACCCGTTGCAAGCGGCAGCGGTCCTTGGAGCTGAAGCCGCTCGATCAGGCCGGCAAAGTCGGCACCCCGGATCGACAGTTGCAATCTGCCACCGCCGTCGAAATCTCCACGCATCGCCTCCAAGTGAGCAGATAGTTCGCCGCCCTCGAATTGGCTGTCGCCGATGTCGAACTTCGCCTCGTTGCTGGAAACGATGATGCTGGCCCCGACGTCCGATAGCGTGAAAGGCTCCACCAGCGCCTGCTTGGCGGAAAGCCGCAGGTCGAGGTCCAGCTTTTGCAGAAGTCCGCCATCGGGCGGTCCATCCGCCTCACCGGCGGCCAGGCGCAGGATAAACGCATCGAACAGCGACCGGAAGTTCATTTGGTCGAAAGCGAGCGTGCCACCAAGCTTGGCGCGCTTGCCCGGTGGAAAGGCCACATCCATCGCACCGCGCGCATTCGATCCATTCATGCTCATGTTGACATTGTCGAAGCGGAAGCCGTTCGGCACCGACGCGACATCCGTCTCGAGCGAGAAGGTCCGAAGGGTCGCGATACCCGGCAGCGATCGGTCGACCCATGTCAGCAGTGCCGGCATGTCGGGGATGCTGAGCGCCATGTTGCCGGAGAGGTCGAAGAGATGCGAGATATTTGCCACCCCTTGGAACCGCGCTGTAAGCAGGCCGGAAGTCAGCGACGCCGTCATCTCCGCGCTCTTGCCGCCGAAGATGAGCAACGGGCTGCGGGAGGAAAAATCGAGCTTCAAATCCTGTCCGCTCGTCCGTGCGATCAGCACGGCGGTGATTGGGCTCGACAGTTTGCGCCAGCTGACATCGGCCGTCACGCCGTCGAAACGGAACGTCCTGCCGCTGGCGACGTCGGCGACATTCACTGTCCCGTCCTCAACGGTAATCGCCCCGATGGCGGCATCCAGTTTTTTGTCGAGGACTTCTCTTCCGCCTTCTTCGCGCGCATTGGCGATCGCCTTTGCCAGAAGCCCCTCATTGGTCCAGTCGATCACGCCGCTGCTTTCACGCGTCAGCAGCAGGTTGGGGCGCAGAAGATGGAACTCGTGGAAGCTTGCACGCCCTCTGATCGCGTCAATCAGGCTGAATTCGGCGGAAAGGCTTTCGACCGTTCCAAGCAGCTTGGCGCCGTCGTCTTTCTGGCGAACGGAGATCTTGCTGAGGATAATCCGAGGCGTCGGCCAGAATTCGATGACCGGCTTGCCGGCGATCTCTGCACGATAGCCTGCCCATTTCGAAAGCGCATCCTCAATGCCGGATCGAACAAGGCCGGTGGAAATCAGATAGGGGGCGGCCACCCGAAGCGCGACGAAGATAGACAAGACAACGAGCAGCGTGACTGTTACCAGCCTCGCAAAGCTTGGCAACCAGCCGGTCACTGGCCTGATTTTGTTCCACCACCGCGGCTGTCGTGACGTCCCCATATAATCCGCCAGTCTCTTTGGGTAATTGCCCTTAATGCTCTGAAATGCCGGATATATCAAATGCCGTTTGCTTGCAAATACATGCCGCTGGCCGTGCTCGTCACTGCCTTTATAAGCTGATATTGCATTGTATATAGGCGAGCGAACAGAAGGAGTGTCGAATGCGCGACGATAAGCCACTTTGGGTGCCATCTCAGGCATCGATCGAGGCAAGTCCGATGTATGCCTTCATGAAGAAGTGCAACCGCGACTTTGGGCTCTCACTGGCAGGCTATGGCGAACTGCACGCATTTTCTGTCGCTGATCGGGAGCGGTTCTGGACATCCGTCTGGGACTTCTGCGGTGTCAAAGGCGAGCGCGGAATGCCGGCGCTTATCAATGGCGATGTCATGTTGGATGCGCGCTTCTTCGCTGATGCCACCCTGAATTTTGCCGAGAATCTGCTTTGCCAAGAAGGCGCCGACGATGCCCTGATTTTTCGCGGCGAGGACAAGGTCGCCGACCGCTGGAGCTGGGATCGGCTGCGCGATTTAGTTTCCAGGCTGCAGCAGGCGTTCAAGGCGATGGGCGTCGGCTCCGGGGATCGCATTGCGGCGATGATGCCGAACATGCCGGAAACGGTGGCCTGTATGCTGGCCGCCGCTTCGATCGGCGCGATCTGGTCGTCGTGTTCGCCAGACTTCGGGGAGCAGGGCGTGCTCGATCGGTTTGGTCAGATCGAGCCGAAGCTCTTTATCGCCTGTGACGCCTATTGGTACGGCGGCAAGCTGCAGGATGTGAAGACCAAGGTCGCGGCCGTGACAAGGCAACTTGGCGTGCCCTGCCTCGTCGTCCACTATGCCGGCGATGCAGCCTCTGTTGTCAACGAGACACCGGGTGGCAAGACGCTGGAAGACTTCATTGCGTCCTTTGAACCACGTCCGGTCGAGTTCACGCGGCTGCCGTTTTCCCATCCCCTCTATATTCTCTTCTCGTCGGGAACGACCGGCGTTCCGAAGTGCATCGTGCACTCCGCCGGCGGCACATTGTTGCAACATCTCAAGGAACACCGGCTGCATTGCGGCATTCAACCCGGCGAAAAGCTCTTCTATTTCACCACGTGCGGCTGGATGATGTGGAACTGGCTGGTAAGCGGACTGGCGGTCGGGGCCACTGTCTGCCTCTTCGATGGCTCGCCTTTCGCGCCCGATGGGAATGTGCTGTTCGACTTTGCCGCAACCGAGAAGTTCGCCGTTTTTGGAACGTCGGCGAAGTATATCGACGCGGTCCGCAAGAGCGGGCTGACACCACGAACAAGCCACGACCTTTCCAGCCTGCGGCTGATGACGTCGACCGGATCACCGCTTTCGCCCGAGGGCTTCACCTTCGTCTATGAAGGTATCAAGGAAGACGTGCAACTCGCTTCCATTTCCGGAGGGACGGACATTGTCTCCTGTTTCGTCCTCGGTAATCCTTTGCAGTCGGTCTGGCGTGGCGAGATCCAAGGCCCCGGCCTTGGTCTGGCGATGGATGTCTGGGATGACGACGGCAAGCCGGTTCGGCAGGAAAAGGGCGAACTCGTTTGCACCAAGGCCTTCCCTTCGATGCCCGTGATGTTCTGGAACGATCCGGACGGCGCAAAGTACAAGGCAGCCTATTTCGAGCGTTTCGACAACGTCTGGTGCCACGGCGACTTTGCCGAGTGGACAGAGCATAACGGCATCGTCATTCATGGACGATCCGACGCCACGCTCAACCCCGGCGGCGTCCGCATCGGAACGGCCGAGATCTACAACCAGGTGGAGCAGATGGGCGAAGTCGCAGAAGCGCTCTGCATCGGCCAGGAATGGGATGACGACGTCCGAGTCGTTCTCTTCGTTCGCCTGGCGCCCGGCGCAGCCCTTACCGAGGAATTGACGAAGGCGATCAAGAGCCGCATTCGCACCGGCGCCTCGCCTCGCCACGTACCTGCGAAGATCGTTGCCGTCAGTGATATTCCCCGCACCAAGTCGGGCAAGATCGTCGAGCTTGCCGTGCGCGAAATCGTCCACGGCCGGCCGGTCAAGAACAAGGAGGCGCTCGCCAATCCAGAGGCACTGGAGCTGTTTGCGGGGCTCGAGGAATTGCGTATCTGACCGAGAGAAATAACGAGCCGGTTACAAGCTTTCACCTTTGAGAGATTGAGGACCGTGGCAACCTTTTGTTAAGAGACGTTGGTCAGAAGTGAATTCAACTTGGGGCTGCGCATGAACGATGCAGCCGGAGCGGTTGGCTCCCAAAACATGATGTTGGACTGACTAAGCCCTTGTTGAACAGCACCCAAACTCTGAGGCAGCCTTTTGGCTGCCTTCTTTTGTTCAGCCTGCGAGGACCCGCTGCGACGGGAAGGCGATCTCGACCAATGTTCCTTCGTTGGGTGCGGAGCTAATCGCGAAAATCGCGCGGTTGGCATCTACCATCGCCTTGGTGAGCGGCAGGCCAAGCCCCGTGCCGTCACCGCGGTGTCGCGACTGTGCGGAAACCTGGCGGAATGGCTTCATGGCCTGCTCGAGTTCGCTGCGCGTCATGCCGACACCGGTATCACGCACGCGCAAGACGACGCTGCCGTTTGCCTCGTAGGAGGTTGATACGACGATCTGCCCCCCAGCCGGCGTGAACCGGATCGAGTTGGAAAGGACGTTGAGCGCGATCTGCTTGATCGAGCGAAGATCCGCAACGACATCGGGCACAGCCTGGGAGAGGGCGGTGCGGATGATCACGCGTTGGCTGTTTGCCTGCGGTTGGAGCAACGAAACTGCCTCCGAAATCGCATTGTTCAGGTCGATGGCGCCGAAGTCCAGTTCCATTTCCCCGGCCTCGATCTTCGAGATGTCCAGCAGGTCGTTGACGATGTCGAGGACGTGGCGGCCGGAACGACCGATGTCATTGGCGTATTCGACATAGCGCGGATGCCCGATGGGACCGAAGCGCTCGGTTGCCATCATGTCGGAAAAGCCGATGATTGCATTGAGCGGTGTGCGAATCTCGTGGCTGACACGCGCCAAGAAATCCGTCTTGTGTTCGTTGGCGGTCTCCGCAGCGCTCTTGGCGTTTCGAAGTTCGTCTTCCGTGCGTTTCCATTGGGTAATGTCGCGAATGACCGCGCAATAGCCGCTGGAGGAGGTGAGCCGTCCCATCGTCATGAAGAGCGGCACAAAACCGCCGCCGGCCTCGCGTCCGATCACTTCGCGGCCATCGTTGAGCACGCTTGCGACGCCATGGCCCGACAGGCCGCCGAGGTAGTCGAGTACAGCCTTCTGGCTCTCATGCGCAAACAGCATGACGAACGGCTTCCCGCGGGTTTCGTCCTCGTCGTAATTAAAAAGCGCGCTGGCGGAGCGATTCATCGAACGGATGTCACCCTCCGCGCCGATCACCACGACCCCGTCTGTTGCCGTTTCGAGGATCGACCGCAGCTCCTCGACCTCCACCTGCAGCTTGGCGACCTTCTCCAGCATCCTTTCGAAGGAGCGGGGCTCCGCAGGCGGCACAGGTCGCGTCGGAACCACCGCATCACTTGCTGCCGGCATCAGGGCGAGCATCAAGGCGCTGCTTTCTTCCCAGCGAATGGACTGCAGCCGTGCCGTGACTGGAATGAGACTATCGTCGGCCGTTACCAGCATCATCGAGCCGGAGCTGCCGGCGCTGCCTTCGAGCTCCGAGCGCTGCAGCAGCGCATCGATGCCGCCCACCTCGCTTAATTCCTCAAGCGTGTTGTAGCCGGTCAGTCGCATGAACTCCGGGTTCGCGTGGATCAATTCGTCGCCGGCGTGCACGAGGACGGCGACGGGGAGCTGGTCGACGGTCGCGGCGGACAGTCCCCCGATCATTTTGGCGCGCGGCGGAATGAAGCTTGCCAGCATATCCATTTGGCTGACGGTTTCTTCCAGCCCTTCGGTCACATCGTCTTCACCAGGCTCGCTGGTATCGACCGTCTCGCCTTCACCGGCCTCAGCCTTGGTGATGTCTTGATCTTCAAACGAGGCGTCTGTGGCCGCTTCATCAACATGCCCGGTGATTGCCTGCGTATCCGCTGCGGGCGCGTCATGCCGTTCAGTCTCGCTCACCGTAGGCTCTTCGTCGCGCACTTCCGGCTCTCGGACGCCGAAGGCTTCGAGCCGTTTGGCGATCTCGCGGAAATTTGCCTGCTCGGCCGAGGTTAGCCGCGGGCCGACGCCATGCAGTTGCACGATCTTGTCCGTCAGGCGACGGCTTGGGGTTTCGACAATCCGCAAGGCCGGCGGCTCGGCGGCTGGCGACGGATTGACTGACAGCTCGGTCCTCACTTCATCGTCAGAGTCGGCGGTAGCA
The DNA here is from genome assembly GCF_024808825.1 of Rhizobium sp. BK661. Classification (NCBI taxonomy): domain Bacteria; kingdom Pseudomonadati; phylum Pseudomonadota; class Alphaproteobacteria; order Hyphomicrobiales; family Rhizobiaceae; genus Rhizobium; species Rhizobium sp. BK661. The sequence goes on from NZ_JANTYT010000001.1 coordinate 782,640, forward strand.
GGTTCCTCTGCGGCGGGCGCTTCGGATGGGGGCGTCGTTGCCTCTGTCTCGTCGCTGGCCGCCACTTCTTCGGCGCGCGCCGGCGCCGCATCATCCTCGGAGGCCTCTGGCTGGTCGGGTATTGCGGCGTCATCGATCAAGCCGTTCGGACCAAGCGTCAGTCCAAGCGCCAGAGGGTCTTCGGCCGCATCGGACAGGCGCACGACGCCAAATCCTCGAAAGCCGTCGAATTCGCGGCTGCGTGTATAGGTGGGCAGGGCTGCGAGATCGACCGGTACGGCCAGGCTCGTTCCCTCGATTGGCCAATGAATCGTCTTGCCGGACCAGGTGTCGCGGCGCGCCAGAGCTTCGCTGATCTTGCCTTCAGGATCGAGATTGAAGAGCGCCGCAATGTCGCTGAACGGCGTGCCGATGATATCAGCCGCATGCGGTCCCACCGCTTCGGCAAACTCATTTGACACCTCGCTGAACCGCCCTGCCGCGTCGATTTTCCAGACGAAGCGGGTGGCGCGGCTGTTCGGGTGGAAAACGAAGGCATCAGCCTTGGCAGCCGGCTCAGGTTCCGGCTGCTCTCTCTCTGCAGCGATTTCGACACCATGATCGGTTGTCCCCGGGCTTTCCACAGCTGGCGTTTCTGCCGGAATCTCTCCGGCCGCCGTCGATTCCTCGCTCGAGGCGATAGAACCCGGCTCGTTCCCGGCTCCATCCGATATTGTTTCCATTGCCGGTACGTCCGCATAGGCTTGGACAGAGTGTCCTTCGACCGGCGCGGGCGACTCACCGGCGTTTTCCGATACCGGCCCGTCCTCGTGGCTCATCACCTCAGGAGCCGGCTCGGCGTCCATCGCTTCTTCGGCGATTGCAGCAGGGTCCGAGTTCACCGCTTCCACGACATCGCTTTCATGGAGGTTCTCGTCGAGAGGCTCTTCCAGGTCTTCGATGCCGGCAATTGCATCGATCGCATCGACGAAGTTTGCTGTCTCTGGCGCCTCGTTATGGTTAACGGCGGCTGTGGATAAGTCGTCTTCAGGGGCCGTCGGGGTGTCAATCGGGTCGAGGTGCCCGATGACGGTTTCCACCGCAAAAAGCAGATTGAGCACCGGCTCATCGCTGAGTCGTCCGACGGCCGCCGGAAGGTAGCCCTTGCCGGTCGCGACGGGCCGCTTCACCAATCGATCGGCATGATCGCCGGCCATCGTGGTCATGGCCTTGGCGGTCTGCTGTGTGACACTGAGCGCTGCGAAACCGGGGGAGGCGGCGATGATTTCGCCGCCAGCGCCGATTACAGCCATATGCGTATCCGGGTCGTCGAGCCCTTTGAGCATCTGTTCTGCGGAGGCCTTGATCGACAGTGCACGAGTCGCGACCGGCAGCGACAGGAGAACGGCGCGCTCGCCCGAGGAAAGGCGGATTAGTTCTACCGTTGCCTGAACGGCAACGCGCTGGAAGCCCCTGGCAATTCGGATCATGAAGTTGCGGCTGTCGCCCACATTCACAAGCTGCCGGGCTGTCACCTGCAACTGGCGAAAGGTGATGTCGGCGCCGTCGATGCCCTGGTCCAGCAGGTCGTAGACTGCCGATTGCCCGAAGAGTTCAGCGCCAGCGCCGTTTGCCCAGAGAGCACGGCTGAGATCCGCCGAAAGCAGCACCATCGCTTCGCCGCGCGAAAAACGTTCCCGCACGCGTGGATGCACGGCGATGTCGATGAACGGATATTGGACTGCGGGCATGATCGAACCTTCAGCTTCGGTCATTCTGAAATTAATAGTCTATTAATAACGATAGGCCGGAATGGGGTCCAGAACAGCCCTCGGTTTTCGGCCGAAAAGGTTAACACGTTGTGCGACGCACAAAGATGTTGCAATGCACAAAAACTTGCGCTATATAATGAACATCTAACCTACGAGGCGATATCCATGCCGAGGCAAAAGGAGCACAAACCAATGGCGAGCATAAAGATGGACGACGTTTTTTCAATGTCGTCGTTTGATCCTTCCAAGTTCACTGAATCCTTCCGGGATTTCGCGGAAAAGGGCGCGCAGCAGTCGCGCGAAGCCTACGCGAAGATGAAGACCGCTGGCGAGGATGCGAGCAAGACGCTCGAAGCAACGGTTCAGACCGCCCAGGCCGGCGCCGTTGAAATCGGCCACAAGGCAATCGACGCTCTGCGCACGAACGCCGAAAACTCGCTGACGCACATGGAAGCTCTGCTTGCCGTCAAGTCGGTCGCCGAACTCGTCGAACTGCAGACCACCTTCCTGCGCAAGCAGGTCGAGCTGACGATCGAGCAGGCCAAGGCGATGCAGGAAACCTCCAAGCAGGTTGCCGAAAAGCTTGCCAAGCCTTCCAAGGAAGCTGCTGAAAAGGTCATGGCCTCCTTCAAGGCGGCCTGATTTTTCGAGACGACACACGAAGAGGCTGGACCATTTGTCCGGCCTTTTTGTATATTGGGGAGAGATAGGACTTGAATTAATTTCCAAGTCCTCGTATGTGACCCCCGTCGCGTCGGACGCGATTTGTGCGGTTGTAGCTCAGTTGGTTAGAGCGCAGGTTTGTGGCACCTGAGGTCGGAGGTTCGAGACCCCCCAACCGTACCATTCTCCCCCAAGAAAATTAGTTGCAGTACGCGGGTGGTGAAGAAGCCATCCTTATACGTCGCTCCGACGAGCGATGTCGCCTCGCCCGCCTTTCCGCGGCAGGTCCTTCACTCCGCACTCTCACTTTTTGCCTTGCACCCGAGCGCGATAAGGCTAGGTTCGCTACGAACAGCCGCCCGGCTGGTTTCTTATAAACATTCGTAGGAGATTCGTGATGGAGTATCGTCGTCTTGGCAAATCAGGCCTGAAAGTCAGCGAATTCTCCTTCGGATCTTGGGTCACCTTTGGCAAGCAGGTGGAGGGCGGCGATGCGGTCAGCCTGATGAAGCTCGCCTATGACAACGGTGTGAACTTCTTCGACAATGCCGAAGGCTATGAGAGTGGAAAATCCGAACGTGTCATGGGCGAAGCGCTCAAGACGCTCGGCTGGAGCCGCGATAGCTTCATCGTCTCCAGCAAGGTCTTCTGGGGTGGTGAGAAGCCGACGCAACGCGGGCTGTCGCGCAAGCACGTGACCGATGCCGCTCACGCCGCGCTGAAACGGCTGCAGGTCGAGTACCTGGACCTCTATTTCTGCCACCGGCCGGATATCGATACGCCGATCGAAGAGACGGTTCGGGCGATGCACGATCTCGTGGCGCAGGGGAAGATCCTCTACTGGGGAACCTCGGAATGGTCGGCGCAGCAGTTGACCGAAGCCTATGCCGTCGCGCGAGATCTTCGCATCACGCCGCCAACGATGGAGCAACCCCAATACAACATATTCGAGCGCCAGAAGGTGGAAGCCGAATATCGGCCACTTTACGATCTTCTGGGTCTCGGAACCACGATCTGGTCGCCGCTTGCGTCGGGCGTCCTCACCGGCAAATACAATGACGGTGTGCCGGCTGACAGCCGCATGAACCTTCCCGGATACGAGTGGCTGAAGGAGAAGCTATCGAGCGATGCAGGCCGCGCCCAGCTCGCAAAGGTCCGCGAGTTGGCGAAGCTTGCAGACGAGATCGGGATATCGATCACGCACCTGGCTCTGCTGTGGTGCCTGGCCAACAAGAACGTCTCGACCGTCATTCTTGGCGCATCGCGCACAAGTCAGTTGCAGGATAATCTTGCCGCCCTTTCGCATAGGGACAAATTGACGCCAGACGTGCTCGACCGGATCGACACAATCACCGGAAACAGACCGGCGGCGCCCCAGCGGTTCTAACTGCGCTAGACCCGCAGGGCCGCACGCGAGCCGACCGTCTTGCGACCGGCCGGAGCACTTGGCTGGATGCGTCGTCACGCGGAGGTCCTGTCTGGCGCGTAGCCCGTCAGACACAAGGCGGGTCAATACTTCGGGGGAACGTAGAGCTCCTGCGGCAGCACCTTGCGCTCGTAGTCGGGATTGAAGACTCGGTCGGGCAGCGTTATTTCCTCGTGCGGAACATCGCCATAAGGTATTTGCTGCAGCAGGTGATCGATGCAGTTCAGTCGCGCACGCTTCTTGTCGTTGCCTTCCACGATATGCCACGGCGCTTCGGGAATATTGGTGCGCGCGAAAGTCTCTTCCTTGGCCTTCGTATAGGCCTCCCAGCGGACGCGCGATTGCAGGTCCATCGGCGACAGCTTCCACTGCTTCAGGGGATCGTGAATGCGAACGAGGAAGCGCATCTGCTGCTCTTCGTCGGTGATCGAGAACCAGTACTTGACGAGCCGGATGCCGGAACGGACGAGCATGCGCTCGAATTCTGGAACGTCGTTGAAGAATTGATCGACCTGGTCCTCGGTCGCAAATCCCATGACGCGCTCAACGCCAGAGCGATTGTACCAGGAGCGATCGAAGAGGACGATTTCACCGCCGGCTGGCAAATGCGGCACGTAGCGCTGGAAGTACCACTGCGTCTTCTCGCGGTCGGAAGGGGCGGGCAAAGCGACGGTGCGGACGACACGCGGATTGAGGCGCTGCGTGATGCGTTTGATCACGCCGCCCTTTCCTGCGGAGTCGCGACCTTCGAAGATCACGACGACCTTCTCTTTGTTATAGACCACCCAATCCTGAAGCTTGATCAACTCCGCCTGCAGCGACAACAGCGCGCGGAAATAGTCGAGCCTCGGGATCGAGACCGGATGGGCGTTTCGATAGATCTTGCGGATTGCGTCGGAGAGTGCCGGTTCCGAGAGTTCCAGCTCATAATCCTCATCGAGGGTGTCGGCCAGTTCGGCCTCAAGCCAATCTGAATGTTCGGTGTCGGATTTGTTGTTCATGGACGTTCACCCTCAATGCGTTCGTGGCAAGGTTTGAAGTATGGTTGCCGAGCCGGCGTCAGAACAATTGGCGCAAGACGACAAACAAAAGAAAGGCGATCATGATCGAGGCAGGAAGTGTCAAAATCCACGCCATCAGCATGTTCCTGACCGTCGACCATTGCAGCCCCGAGCCGTTCGCGGCCATCGTCCCGGCCACACCGGACGATAGTACATGTGTCGTGGAAACCGGCAATCCCAGGTGATCGGCTGCACCGATCGTTGCCATTGCCACGACTTCGGCAGCGGCACCTTGGCCATAGGTCAAGTGCGTCTTGCCGATTTTCTCGCCGACCGTGACGACAATGCGCTTCCAGCCGACCATTGTGCCGAGCCCCCCAAGTTCCGCCGGCATCGACCGTGTGTAGATGACGGTCGCAACGGAGTTGGCCGTGTCATGAAAGCCGTTTACGAACTCGAAGCCGAGCGCAATGAGCAGCGCGATCCCAAGCAGAATCCAGGGAACGGCGGCGGCGCTGGTTAGCTCCGGGCCAAGCGCGTAGGCAACATAACCAAGTCCTGCAAGGAGCAGGATCAAGAAGACTGGGAGGAACCATCTTGCTGCGCTGCGTCCCTCCAGTGGGTGGCTCGCTCGATCGTGACGATGTTCTTCACCCTGAACTATTGTCATCTTTCGGCTCCTCTTGGGACTGGTCCTTAGTCGGGTCTATTCCCATAGAATGAAGCTCCTGTGACATCAGGCGCCCGGCCTGTGCATTGAGTGCAAAGAATTTCTCATCTTATACGTGCGGCTTTCCTTGAATTAGGCAAAGATACATTGCGATATCTCTACATGGACGCGGTTCAGCCACCTTCTCGCCGCCCTTTGTTCATTCTTTACTAATAAATCCATTGCCGGGGAACGGGGCACCAAAGAGGGATCACAGACTGTCGGAACGTTAATTCGCTCACTTGTAGATGCCGATCGATATCGGCGCCTGGTGCGATTTCCCGTGTCCTGACACTCAGACCTACCTGCGTTCCAACGCTGTGATCCAAAGAATGAAAGGTGCATAAGTATGGGATTTACTCTCCTTATTCAGACTCTCAGCCAAGATCCTGCAGTATCAATCAAGTCTGCATTGAGAATAGTGCATTTCATTGGGTTGGCACTCGGGCTTGGCGCCGCAACAGTGCTCGATCTTCTTGTGTTGCGGTTTTTGGTGAGAGGCAAGATCACCGAAGATCATTGGAAGGTCTTCAAGTTCGGCTCTAAAGTCGTTAACTGGGGCCTGATCCTGCTCTGGGCCACAGGACTTGGTTTTCTCACTTATTATGGTGCGTTCGATCCGGCGAAGCTGGGCAATGAGAAGATCTGGGCCAAGATGACCATCGTGCTCATCCTGACCGTCAACGGCGGCTTTATCCACTCCGTCATCCTTCCGCGCGTAAAGAAGCAGATCGGTCGTTCGATCATGGAAGGCCTGCCGTCGTCGCATCGCAGTGTGTTTATCGTCTCTGGTGCGATTTCGGCCGTCTCCTGGTACGTGCCGATGATGCTCGGCGCGCTGCCGCAACTCAACTTCGCGGTGCCGATGGGTACAATCCTGCTCGCCTACGCGGCCCTGCTGGGCTCGGCGATCTTGTTTGCCCACGCATTGCTGTTCGTCGTCCCGACCGGAAGCTCTGAGGACGCTTCTGAGGAAGACGTCGCTTTGTCCGCCAAGTTTGCGTGACAGCCACGTTGAGGCGCGTGATCTTCGGGCCACCCGCTACATGATCCCTTGACCTAGCGGTATCGTTGGATCCCACCTTTATCCGCTCGGCCTGGACTTGCTTCGGAAAATGCCTTGCCCCTTTTCGAAGCAAGTCCGGCCACGCATTGGTCTTTGCCGATGCGCCTAACCAGGAGCCTTGGCTCTTGTCTCATTTGCCCGATTTCGATCGCAATGATTCGTCCTCAAGCCGATGTGAATGCCTAAAAATAGGTGACAAATCGCCGCGTGCCGGCCGTTTTTTACATCGATGGCAGCGTGGATGAAGCGGGCGGGACTGTCAGGCAAATGTGCTTTGCTTACAAAGGACAATGGGGTTTTAGGACCCGGTTCGGCTTCCCGCTGGCGGGCTCTGGCCGATCACGAATTAACCATACTGCATTGCAAATCGTGATCGGGAGTGCCATTTTCCCGCCGGGGGCTAATTCAGAGTGATTTCAGAAGGAGACTTAAATGTCCATTTCGCTCAGCAATCTGGATGCATCCAAGGCTACCGCCGTTTCGGCCGTGAATGTAGCCGGTGCTGTACGTGCCGCTCGTGAGGCGGTCGGCTATAGCGTCGACGACCTCGCAGTAACCTGCGGTTTGGTTGTTAATGAGATTGAGGAAATCGAGAGCGGTGAGGATGCTGATCCCGCCAAGCTCAAGCGGATCGCCTCTGCACTGCAGGTGCCGGTCTCATCGTTTGTTCCGATGTGAACATAATCTCAGGGCCGGGCGGCATTTGCCGCCTGGCCTTGCCTGCCTTCAGGCACCTTAAAACGACCCTTAATCCTTCTTTAACTTTTCCCTCCGAACCGGCTGAACGCTTTTGCCCGCAAAGGGTAGTTTTACCGTCGCTGATTGTGCGGTGCGTTAGCAACTTCATAGCAAATCTCCCTCGAACGAGCCGAGCGCCACCGCGCTGCGGTGGTTTACTGTATCGGGGAGGTAGAATGAGCCGGGTACGCATTGGCGCCACGCGGATTGACTTGAACGAAATCATCAAGCGCGGTGTGCTTGCCGTCTTTTCCGTTCTCGCGGTCTTGCTGCCGATCCTGAAGGTTAGTTCCCTGGGTGAATCCGACGATGTTGTTCTCGGCGACTTTCCGCTCCTGGGCGGCGCTGCCTATCTGTTACCGGTGGCATTTCTCTGCGGCCTTGCGACCGTTGTCATCGATGGCATGAGGGCACATGCGCGCTTCATCGACATGGCCGGACTGATCGTCGCGTTCGTCGCCGTCCTGCGCGGCGCCTATGCTCTTGGCTCAAGTTCTGCGCCGGGCGCGGCAGCTGGATCCATGCCGAGGCTGGATCAACTGGCGCAGGTTTCCCTGTCCTACGGCAGCATAGCCTTGTTGCTGGTGCTGCTCGGTGCCATCTGGCAATTGCGGAAATCCTGGCGCAGCTGAGCCCCGTTGCGGTGGATGGAACCGTCCATACTCCTTCGACGTTCCGTCGAGAGGAGATAATGTGCATGTCGAAAACGCTTCTATATGGTGCCACCAAGGTGGATGAGGACAACAGCGCCTATTCCGCCCTCACAAGTCTCGAGCAGTTTCAATGGCGCAATCGCGTCCTGGTCATCTTCGCGGATAAGAAGAATGCACGGGCCGCGCGTCAGGAAAATCAACTCCTTGCCAATCGGGATTCCTTGCAGGAACGCGACATCGTCCTTCTCAAGATTGTCGGCGGTAGCGTGAGAGTGCTTTTCGGGGCAGGTGAAAATCTCGACGCTGCGGCGATCGCAAGCGAACTCGGCAATCCGACGGTTGGAGATTTTGTCGCCTTTCTTGTCGGCAAGGACGGGACGGTGAAACTGAAGGTCGGCGAGCCGATCACGAGCGGCGAATTGTTCACGATTGTCGATGGCATGCCAGTGCGCGCAGCGGAGGTCGCTGCAGAGAAGCAGCAGATCAGCGACGAGCCTGACAGGCGTGATTGACCATCATGCGCTGCGCCGGTGTCACAGGAATATGTGGCGCTCGGCAGCGACGAGTTCCTGCAGGAAATCGGAAACCGTGCGCACCCGCACGAGTTCCCGCGCGCTCTCGTGAAATGTCGTCCAATATGCCCGCCGGATCGAAATATCCGGCAGGATGCGTACGAGTGCCGGGTGCTGGCGCGCGATGTAATCATGCAGGATGCCGATGCCGGCGCCTGAGAGCACCGCTTCTGTCTGCCCCGTCGCCGATGAAATCTCGAAGCCGGCGTTCCAGTTGCGCATCACCTCTCCGGTGAAATTCAGCGACTGCGAGAAGATCAGATCCTCGACATAGCCGATACGCCGATGCTGCTTCAACTGCTCTGCATCGGCGGGCAGGCCATTGAGTTCGGCGTAGCTCCTCGACGCATAAAGTCCGAGCGTGTAGTCGGTCAGTTTGGCCGAGACCAGGCGGCCTTGCTCGGGCCGCTCCAGCGTGATGGCGATATCGGCCTCGCGCTGTGAGAGTGAGAACGACCGCGGCACCGGCACAAGCTGGATCTTCAGTTCCGGATGGCGCTCGATCAGCCGACCGATGCGGGGCGCAAGAAACGAAACCCCGAAACCATCCGGTGCTCCCACGCGCACGGTTCCCGCGATTGCCGTATCCGTGCGACCGAGATTGGCCTGCACGGAAAGGATTTCGGTTTCCATTCGCTCTGCGGAGGCAAGGAAAACCTCGCCTTCCGCCGTCAGTTCGCAGCCGTTTGTGCGGCGGACGAAGAGGCGGCTCTTCAGTGCCTCCTCCAGCGAAGTAAGGCGCCGCGAGAGCGTGGCGTGGTTTAGACCCAGCCTCTTTGATGCGGCCAGGATCTGACCTGTGCGGGCAACGGCGAGGAAGATGCGAACGTCGTCCCAGTTCATGGCTTGCCGTGCATGGCGATTGGATCGACGTCGAGCAACGTCAGGGACGTCACCATACCCGCGGTCGCGCTCTTGTATTTGAGGAAATGCGGAGTCTGCAGGTGTGCTTCATACGCCGCCTGGCTCGCGTACACCTCGAGAATACGAATGCTGTTGGGACTGTCCTTGACGGAGACCGCATTCAGCGACAGAACGCCGGGCTCCAATGCGACGGACGCCTCGATCTCCTCGGCCAGCAGAGCCCGATAGGATTCAAGCTGATCGGAGTCGATCTCGAGCTCCGCTATTCTGACAACCAGTTTCCCGCTCATCGAGCACTATCTCCTCTCCAGTTTGGGCCGGCCGTGGTAGTCTGGTCATGTCCTTTGCAGGCCTTGAGGAAGCGCAGCTCGATTTGCTGGGCTTCAATTTGTGCACAACGGTTGCTTATCGCAGCTCATTGATTTGTGCAAATTGTAGTGCGAATGTTCGCCATCCAAAAAACAGGAGGAGCACTCATGCGTGAGATTGGTCATTTCATCGGCGGCAAGCATGTCGCCGGCACCAGCGGCCGCACCAGCAATGTCTACAATCCGGCCACCGGTGAAGTTCAGGCAACGGTAGCGCTCGCGAGCGTCGAGGACATGCGCGCCGCGGTCGAGAACGCCAAGGCCGCTCAGCCGAAGTGGGCCGCCACCAACCCGCAGCGTCGTGCACGCGTTTTCTTCAAGTTCGTCGAGCTGCTGAACAAGCATATGGATGAACTCGCCACCCTCCTGTCCACCGAGCACGGCAAGACGGTCGAGGATTCGAAGGGTGACATCGTCCGCGGTCTGGAAGTCTGCGAATTCGTCTGCGGCATCCCGCACCTCCAGAAGGGCGAATTTACCGAGGGCGCGGGTCCGGCAATCGACATGTACTCGATGCGCCAGGCAGTCGGCATCGGCGCGGGCATCACCCCGTTCAACTTCCCGGCCATGATCCCGATGTGGATGTTTGCGCCGGCAATCGCCTGCGGCAACGCCTTCATCCTGAAGCCGTCCGAGCGCGATCCGTCCGTTCCGATCCGCCTGGCAGAACTCATGATCGAAGCTGGTCTTCCGGCCGGTATCCTCAACGTCGTCAACGGCGACAAGGCTGCAGTCGACGCGATCCTCACGGATCCCGATATCGGTGCTGTTTCCTTCGTCGGCTCCACACCCATCGCCCGTTACGTCTATGGAACGGCTGCCATGAACGGCAAGCGCGCCCAGTGCTTCGGCGGCGCCAAGAACCACATGATCATCATGCCGGATGCCGACATGGATCAGGCCGTCAACGCTCTGATGGGCGCAGGCTACGGCTCTGCCGGCGAACGCTGCATGGCGATCTCCGTCGCCGTGCCGGTCGGTGAGGACACCGCCAACCGCTTGGTCGAGAAGCTGGCACCGAAGATCGAGTCGCTGCGCATCGGCCCTTACACCGACGACAAGGCCGACATGGGTCCGCTCGTCACCAGGGACGCCTATAACAGGGTCAACGGCCTCATTGACCGCGGTGTGGAGCAGGGTGCCAAGCTCGTCGTCGATGGCCGCGGCTTCAAGCTGCAGGGATACGAGGACGGCTACTTCGTCGGCGGCACGCTGTTCGATCATGTCACGCCCGACATGGACATCTACAAGACCGAGATCTTTGGGCCGGTCCTTTCCGTCGTCCGCGCCAAGAACTACGAGGAAGCCCTCGATCTGCCGATGAAGCACGAATACGGCAATGGCGTCGCGATCTATACCCGCGACGGCGATGCCGCCCGCGACTTTGCATCGCGCATCAACATCGGCATGATCGGCATCAACGTGCCGATCCCGGTTCCGCTCGCCTACCACTCCTTCGGCGGCTGGAAGGCATCAAGCTTCGGCGACCTCAATCAGCACGGTTCGGACTCGATCAAGTTCTGGACCAAGACCAAGACGATCACCGCCCGCTGGCCCTCAGGCATCAAGGACGGCGCCGAGTTCGTCATGCCGACGATGAAGTAAGGCAAAGGAACGAACCTTATCGAATTGGGGGCTGCGGCCCCCAATTTGCATTTCGGGATGTCGGCGCGTAGGCACCTGGGAACTGTTGCAGAAGCAATTGTCGCGGCAATCGGTCTCACATAAGGTGAATATGGTTTTCATATTTTGGAATTGTTCAAAACTAGCAAAGCCCCTATATAGACGATTGTAGACGACGATTCTGGAGATCGGCATGCGTTTGACCAAGCAGACCAACTATGCGGTTCGCATGTTGATGTATTGTGCTGCCAACGATGGGCAGTTGAGCCGGATTCCTGAGATTGCGAGGGCATACGGCGTTTCTGAACTGTTCCTGTTCAAGATCCTGCAACCCCTCAACAAGGCAGGTCTCGTTGAAACCGTCCGCGGCCGCAACGGCGGCGTGCGGCTCGGCAAGCCGGCGAAGGACATCAGCCTGTTCGACGTCGTTCGCGTCACTGAGGACAGTTTTGCGATGGCAGAATGCTTCGAAGACGACGGCATGGTCGAGTGCCCGCTTGTCGATAGCTGCGGTTTGAACTCTGCCTTGCGCAAGGCCCTCAACGCCTTCTTCGACGTGCTGACGCAATATTCGATCGACGACCTCGTCAAGGCACGACCGCAGATCAACTTCCTGCTTGGCCTGACCGGCGAACAGGAACACCGCAAGCCTCGCGTGGCGGCACCCGCCGCCTGATCAGCGATGACAAAGTTTTGATAGGCCGTGGCTGCGTCAAGCGCCGCGGCCGTTCCGTTTTAGGGGAGTTTTTGTCGGTAAATTCGCGTGAAGCGTGTGCGCAAAAGTCGCCATCGACGCGAAATTATACCAAATGCGACAAGAATCGAGTTTATCCAGTCCGATTATTTCTAAATACGGCCCATTTTTGGCGGAAAATTACTAAAGTTGTCCGCGTGGAAAAATTTTCCACTTCGGTCGTTGATTTCAGCAAACAAATGTCGTTCCATCTGCCGTCATTCCGGGGTCCCCCGGGGTCTCAAATAAAAGAACAAATCTGGGAAATGATATCATGAAAAAGATGTCTGTCTTGCTGGCCGCGACGGTCCTGGCTTCGGCCATGGCATCCGCAGCCTGGTCCAAAACGCTCGTTTACTGCTCCGAAGGGTCGCCGGAAGGCTTCGATCCGGGCATCTACACTGCAGGCACCACCTTCGACGCTTCCTCGCGTACGGTTTATAGCCGTCTCGTCGAGTTCCAGCACGGGAAGACCGAAATCGAGCCGGGCCTGGCCGAAAGCTGGACGGTTTCCGACGACGGTACGGTCTACACCTTCAAGCTGCGTCCGGGCGTAAAGTTCCAGACGACGGAATTCTTCACGCCAAGCCGTGATCTGACCGCTGACGACGTCGTCTTCTCGTTCGAGCGCCAGCTGAAGGCTGATAGCCCGTGGGCGAAGTACGTTGCTGGCGTTTCCTACGAATATGCTGCTGGCATGGGCTTCCCGGAACTCATCAAGTCGGTCGAGAAGGTCGATGACCTGACCGTCAAGTTCACGCTGAACCATCCGGAAGCACCGTTCCTTGCCGACCTCGCAATGGACTTCGCGTCCGTCGTGTCCAAGGAATATGCCGACAAGCTGCAGGCTGACGGCAAGATGGAACAGATGAACCAGATGCCGCTCGGCACCGGTCCGTTCACCTTCGTTGCCTACCAGCCGGATGCCGTCATCCGCTACAAGGCCAACGAAACCTACTTCAAGGGCAAGGAAAAGATCGACGATCTCGTTTTCGCGATCACCCCGGACGCTTCCGTCCGCGCTCAGAAGCTGAAGGCCGGCGAATGCCACATCATGCCTTACCCGAACGCTGCTGACGTCAAGGATCTTCAGACGGACTCGAGCCTCAAGGTTCTGGAACAGCCGGGCCTGAACGTTTCCTACCTCGCCTACAACACGCTCCAGGCCCCGTTCGACAAGGCCGAAGTGCGTCAGGCGCTGAACATGGCGATCAACAAGCAGGCGATCGTCCAGGCCGTCTTCCAGGGCGCCGGCCAGGTTGCCAAGAACCCGATCCCCCCGACGATGTGGTCGTATAACGACGACATCAAGGATGACGTCTACAACCCGGACGAAGCAAAGAAGATGCTCGAAAAGGCTGGCGTCAAGGATCTCTCGATGAAGATCTGGGCAATGCCGGTTTCGCGCCCGTACATGCTGAACGCACGTCGCGCCGCTGAACTGATGCAGGCTGACCTCGCCAAGGTAGGCGTCAAGGTCGACATCGTCACCCATGAATGGGCTGAATACCTGAAGCTCTCCAAGGACAAGGCCCGCGACGGTGCTGCGATCCTCGGCTGGACCGGCGACAACGGCGACCCGGACAACTTCCTTGACACTCTGCTCGGCTGCGAAGCCGTTGGCGGCAACAACCGCGCGCAGTGGTGCAACAAGGAATTCGACGATCTCGTGAAGAAGGCCAAGAAGACCGCCGACGTCGCAGAGCGCACCAAGCTCTACGAACAGGCACAGGTCGTCTTCAAGAAGGAAGCTCCGTGGGCGACCATCGATCACTCCACGGAATTCGTACCGATGAGCGCCAAGGTTTCCGGCTACGTGCAGGATCCGGTCGGTGTTCACCGTTTCGACGGCGTTGATATCGCCGAGTAATCAAAATTATGCAAAGATGCCCGGCAATCCCGGGCTTGGCCGGCGGTCAGGTTTGATACCTGACCGCCGGAACACTATGGACACTTGCCAATGTTGCGATTTCTCATCGGACGCCTTGCGATCCTGATCCCAACCTTCATCGGCGTTTCACTCATCGCCTTCTCGTTCATCCGACTGCTGCCCGGTGACCCGGTCATGCTGATGTCGGGCGAGCGCGTGATGGCGCCGGAACGCCATGCCCAGGTCATGCATGATCTCGGCCTCGATCGACCGGTCTACGTTCAATACCTTGATTACCTCGGCAACGTGGTGCAAGGCGATCTCGGTTCGTCGATCGTTACCAAGCGCCCGGTTCTGCAGGAATTCGGCTCGCTCTTCCCGGCGACGCTCGAGCTTTCGCTTTGCGCGATCATTTTTGCCATCGTGCTTGGCATTCCCGCCGGCGTCTTTGCCGCGGTCAAGCGAGGAACCTGGTTCGACCAGAGCGTGATGGGCGTTGCCCTCGTCGGCTATTCGATGCCGATCTTCTGGTGGGGCCTGCTGCTCATCGTTCTCTTCTCGAACACGCTGCACTGGACGCCCGTGTCCGGTCGTATTTCGCTGATGTATTTCTTCAAGCCGGTGACCGGCTTCATGCTGATCGACAGTCTGCTCTCCGGCCAGGCCGGTGCATTCAAGTCGGCGTTCGTCTCGCTCATCCTGCCGACAATCGTCCTCGGCACCATTCCGCTTGCGGTCATCGCGCGCCAGACGCGCTCGGCCATGCTGGAAGTGCTCGGTGAAGACTATGTACGAACCGCTCGCTCGAAGGGCCTAGCGCCCTTGCGCGTCGTCGGCTTGCACGCGCTTCGCAACGCGATGATCCCGGTCGTGACGTCGATCGGTCTGCAGGTCGGCGTGCTGCTCGGCGGCGCGATCCTGACGGAAACGATCTTTTCCTGGCCGGGCATCGGCAAATGGATGGTCGATGCCGTCTTCAAGCGTGACTACACCGTTGTGCAAGGCGGCCTGTTGCTCATTGCCGGCATCATCATGATCGTCAACCTGATCGTTGACCTCATGTACGGTCTCATCAATCCACGTATTCGTCACTAGGAGCGGCTTATGAGTGCGATAACCACCAAGTCGACCCAGCCGTCAGGGCTCTCTGAGTTCTGGTATTACTTCTCCCGCAACAAGGGCGCCGTCATCGGCCTCGGCGTCTTTCTGTTGGTGCTGGTGATGGCGATCTTCGCGCCGTTGATTGCACCGCATGATCCGAACGTTCCTTTCGACGGCATGCAGCGCGTCCCGCCGGTTTGGGCGGAAAAAGGCAACCCGATGTTCCTGCTTGGAACCGATGCCGTCGGTCGCGATATGCTGTCGCGCCTGATTTATGGAACGCGCTTCTCTCTGTTCATCGGCCTTGTCGTCGCGTCGCTTTCGGCTGTCGCCGGCGTGCTGCTCGGTCTTGTCGCCGGGTATTTCCGCGGCCGCACCGATACTTTCATCATGCGCGTCATGGATATTATCCTGGCTTTCCCGTCGCTGCTGCTCGCTCTGGTGCTGGTCGCCGTTCTCGGACCGGGCCTGCTGAACGCCATGATCGCCATCTCGATCGTCAACCAGCCGCATTTCGTGCGCTTGACGCGCGCCGCCGTGATCAGCGAGCGCGAGAAGGAATATGTTGTCGCATCGCGCGTGGCCGGCGCAGGCACTTTCCGTCTCATGTTCAAGACGATCCTGCCGAACTGCCTGGCGCCGCTGATCGTTCAGGCGACACTCGCATTCTCCGCTGCGATCCTCGATGCCGCAGCTCTCGGCTTCCTTGGCATGGGCGCCCAGCCTCCGACATCGGAGTGGGGCACGATGCTCGCCGATGCGCGCGAATTCTTCCAGAGCTCTCCGTGGCTCGTCACTTTCCCGGGTCTTTGCATTCTGATCACCGTTCTCGCTATCAATCTGATGGGCGACGGACTGCGCGATGCGCTCGACCCCAAACTGAAGAGGTCCTGAGATGGCACTTCTTGAAATCGAAAATCTCGTCGTCGAGTTCCAGACCTCCACGGGTCCGTTTCGTGCCGTCGATGGCGTATCGCTGAAGGTTGATGCGGGCGAAGTCCTGGCAATCGTTGGCGAGTCGGGATCCGGTAAGTCGGTCTCCATGCTGGCTGCGATGGGCCTCCTGCCGTGGACCGCAAAGGTGACGGCAGACAAGATGGTCTTTGACGGCCGCAATCTGCTTGGCATGTCGGCAAGCGAACGACGCAAGATCATCGGCAAGGATATGTCGATGATCTTCCAGGAGCCGATCGCCAGCCTCAATCCGTGCTTCACCGTAGGCTTCCAGATCGAGGAGGTCCTGCGGATCCATCTCGGGCTTGATAAGGCTGCGCGGCGGAAGCGCGCGATTGAGCTGTTCGAGGCTGTTGGCATTCCCAACCCGGCCGAACGGCTCGGCCACTTCCCGCACCAGATGTCGGGCGGCCAGTGCCAGCGCGTCATGATCGCCATCGCGATCGCCTGCAATCCGAAGCTCTTGATTGCCGACGAGCCGACTACCGCACTCGACGTCACCATCCAGAAGCAGATCCTCGATCTGCTGATGCGGCTGCAGACGGAGCACCGCATGGGTCTCATCATGATCACCCACAACATGGGCGTGGTCGCCGAGACGGCCGATCGCGTGATCGTGCAGTACAAAGGACGCAAGATGGAAGAGGCCGACGTCCTGTCGCTCTTCGAGTCTCCGAAGAGCGACTACACGAGAGCACTGCTCGCCGCCCTGCCGGAAAACGCCACCGGTGACCGACTGCCGACCATCGGCGAGATTTTCAAGGGAGCGGCCCAATGACGCCAGTCCTCGAAGCAAAGAACATTGTCCGCAACTATTATCTGCCGGGCGGTCTCTTCAAGAAGGAGAGAACCGTACATGCCGTCAAGGGTGTGAGCTTCAAGGTGGAGCAGGGCAAGACACTGGCGATCGTCGGCGAAAGCGGTTGCGGCAAGTCGACGCTCGCCCGCATCGTCACGATGATCGATCCGGCGAGCGGTGGCGATCTCTTCATCGACGGCAAGAAGGTCGATATCGCTGCAGGCGATCTGACACCGGAAATTCGCCGTAAGGTGCAGATTGTCTTCCAGAACCCCTACGGCTCGCTGAACCCGCGCAAGAAGATCGGCGACATCCTGATGGAGCCCCTGATCATCAACACCGATACGCCCGCCCCCGAGCGGCGCGAATTGGCGATGGCGATGCTCAAGAAGGTCGGCCTGCAGGAGATCCATTTCAATCGCTATCCGCACATGTTCTCCGGCGGCCAGCGCCAGCGTATCGCGATCGCCCGCGCTTTGATGCTGAAGCCGCGGCTCCTGGTTCTCGATGAGCCGGTGTCTGCACTCGACCTTTCGGTCCAGGCTCAGGTTCTCAATCTGCTCGCGGATTTGCAGGACGAGCTGAACCTCACCTATGTCTTCATCAGCCACGATCTCTCGGTCGTTCGCTACATGGCCGACGACGTCATGGTGATGTATTTCGGTGAGGCTGTGGAGTATGGCGCGCGGGATCAGGTTTTCAACGATCCGCAGCACAGCTATACGAAGACCTTGTTTGCTGCGACACCGCGCGCCGATGTCGACACCATTAAGGCTCGCCTTGCGCGCAAGAGTGCGGCACTCGCCGCGTCATAGGAATATGGTTCTCCCCGTTCCGGGAGTGCCGGAACGATAAGAGAGATAAACGATGCCAGAGACCAACAAGACCCCTCATGCCATCATCGTCATGGGGGTCAGTGGTTGTGGCAAATCCTCAATCGGCCTGAAGATTTCGGACGCCCTCGGCATGCAATTTGTCGAGGGTGACCAGCTTCATCCTGCGTCGAATGTCGAGAAGATGTCGAAGGGCATTCCGCTGACCGATGACGATCGTATTCCGTGGCTCGACCTCATCGGTCAAACTATGAAACAGGCGCTCGATCGCGGGCAGGGCGTCATCGTTTCCTGTTCGGCGTTGAAACGCACCTATCGCGACCGGCTGCGCAACGCCGTGAACGGCAACCTGTTCTTCGTTTATCTGTCAGGTTCGAAAGAGCTGCTGACGAAGCGGATGGGTGAGCGGAAGGGCCACTTCATGCCCCCATCATTACTTGAAAGCCAACTCGCGACACTGGAAGTGCCGACCGGCGAGCCCGGCGTGGTGACGGTCGATATCGATGACAGCATCGACGGGATTGCAAGGGCGGCACTCCGGGATTTGTCGGGACTCGGTATCGCCTAGGGGAGAGTTCACGGATTGAAACGCTGCGGCGAATAGGCGGAAAGATCGACGAATGGCCTCTCGCCGGTCATGACCTCAGCCAGAGCACGGCCTGTAACCGGCCCCAGCGTCAAGCCGTGGTGGGCGTGGCCGAAGGCGAACCATAGCCCATCATGCCGCGGCGCTTTTCCAATGATAGGCATCATATCAGGGGTGCACGGGCGAGCGCCCATCCAGGGCTCCGGATCAAGCCTTTCGCCGAGCGGAAAGACCGTGCGCGCCACCTTCTCGGCTCGATCGAGCTGCACGGGCGTCTTTGGCGCATCCATGGCGGCGAATTCAGCGCCCGTCGTCAGTCGTATGCCGCGGTTCATCGGTGCAAGGAAATAACCGCGCTCAGCATCGAGCGTCCAGTTGTTGAGGGTCGCATCCTTTGCCGCGGCATAGTGCATGTGGTAGCCGCGCTTGACGCCGAGCGGAAAGGCATAGCCGAGCCGTCGGGTTGCTACCGCGGCCCAGGGGCCGAGCGCCAGGACCGCATCCTCCGCGTCCAGCGAGCCTTCGCTGGTTACCACCCTCCAATTTGCCCCAGAGCGGCCGAGAGAGTTGGCATCACCGGTCAGGTATCTACCGCCCAGGCTTTCGAAATAAGCGCGATAGGCCATCGTCAGCCCGTGCGGATCGAGAACCGACCAAGGATCGCGCCAGCGTAGGCCGCCGACGAAATCTCCGTTGATGTGGGGCTCCAATCGCGCAACGCCAGCAGCATCCAGCTGCTCATAGCTGATCCCGAATTCCGCCCGCAGCCGTTCGGCCTCGGCAAATTCTGCATCACGCTTGCCGGCCGTGCGGAAGATCTCCATCCAGCCATTCTTGCGGATCAGGTGCTGCGCATTGGACGCCTCGATCAGATCATTGTGCTCCGATATCGAGTGCTGGATCAGCGGCGCATAGGCGCGGGAAATCATTTCGTGGCGTTTGGCGTTGGAATTCCACCAATAGCGGGCGAGGAAGGCAAGTTGGCCGGGCAGCGCCTTGAGATGATAGTGGGCATCGATCCGGTTGTTGAAAGCGTAGCGGACCAGAACGCCGAGCTGTTGTGGAAAGCCGTAGGGAACGACACCCTCGCGTTGAATGAGTCCGGCATTACCAAAGGACGTTTCCTTGCCTGGCGCCTTGCGATCGATCAATGTCACCTGCCGTCCCCGGCGCTGCAGATGGATGGCTGTCGATACGCCGACGATCCCGGCGCCAAGCACAATTGCGTTCTTTGTCATTTCCGTGCATTCCACCTATTTCAGGCAATGAAAATGCCGCTCCGGCAAGTCGCACGCAAACGAAAAATTGCGTTTCATTTCAAAAACATTGCGGTTCTCAACGCCTCATTTTCCGCTTTGATGCGGACGTAGAGTGCCGCCGCGTTCAGCGCCGAAAATATCGCGGCGTAGACGGGCATCCCAAAGGCGAGGGGAAGGACGGCGATCTCGCCGGCGACGACCGCATAGTTCGGATGCGTCATGAACCGGTACGGTCCACCGCTGACGAGGGGAGCGCCGGGCAGCACGATGATGCGTGTCGTCCACCGCCCCTTGAGCGTGCCGATGACCCAGAGACGACCTGCCTGCAAAACCACGAAAACGGCCAACCACACTGGGTCGATCGGGCGACCAATTGCCAGCAGCCACAATCCGGCAATCCAGCAGCTGTGCAGCGCCACCATGTAGCGATAGTGCTCCGGCGCGACCTCCTTCGCGCCGCTGTCCAAAAGCGCCCGCGTATTGCGGCGGGCGAGAACGAGTTCCGCGAGGCGCTGGGCCGTCACGAAGGCGAGGAGGGCAACAGAGGGCCACATTACGCGACCCTCTTCAACGTTACGCAGCTCGCCGCAAAGCCTGGCCCCATTGCGACCATGGCGCTACGTGGCGGCAATCCGGCCTTCAAGACGCGTTCCAGTACGAAAAGGATCGTCGGCGAGGACATGTTGCCATATTCGGCGAGCACGGCGCGCTCATGATCCAGTTTTCCTGCTTCGAGTGACAGAGCGCTTTCCAAAGCTGTCAAGACTCGCGCGCCGCCGGGGTGACAGATGAAGCGATCGATATCGCACCGGGACAGGCCGTTACGCGCCAGTATTCCGTCGACGGCGGGGCCGAGTTCAGCCTCGGCAAAGGGCGGCAGCGACTGGGCGAGAACCACGCCAAAGCCGGTATCGTCGATCTTCCAGCCCATGATGCCCAGCGTATCGGGGAAAAGGTGCTCGCCCGTCGACTCGACCTCAGCCTTGCCATGCGGCCCCGCCCGGAGAACGCAGGCCGCCGCGCCATCGCCGAAAAGAGCCGTGGCGATAATGTTGGCGCGTGTCAGTTCGTCGAGCCGGAACGCGAGCGTGCAAAGTTCGATGGTCACGAAAAGCACGGTCTTGCCCGGCCGGTCGCGGGCAAACCGCGAGGCAATGGCGAAGCCCGAAACGCCCGCAGCGCAGCCGAGCCCGAAAACGGGAACACGTTCGATATCCGAGCGAAAGCCCATTTTTTGCGCGAGCTGTGCATCAAGGCTCGGTGTCGCGATCCCAGTGGATGAGACGGTGACGATGCAGTCGACGTCACGCCCCTGCAGTCCCGCCTGTTTCAGCGCGTTGGTGGCGGTTTCGAAGAACAGGCTGCGTGCCACCTCGCCATATGCTTCCATCCGGTCCTGCCAGCCGTGCGGTTCGATGAACCACTCCAGTGGACGCGCGGCATAGCGCTTCTTGATGCCGGAATTTTCGAAGACGCTGGCAAGGTGAGAGAAATCCTTGAATCGGGACGAAAACAGCCGGGCGGACGTCTCCGCTGCTTCCTTCTGGGTGATGACATGCTCTGGTGTCGCGACGGCAAGACTCAACAGTTTTACGGTATCACTCACGGAATGCTCCTTTTGGCCGGCGCGAACGGCTAACACCTCAGCTTCGCATTTATTCGCCGGCGGTGCAGCGCAGCGCTCCAAAAAAGAAGAACAAGCAATCGAATAAACTGCCATTCAACAGTGTTCACTCGCCGCCAACGTCATTTTCTTAGGAGATATCCCATGACGATCGCGACTGTTCGTATTGCTTCCATCCTGGTCGGCGGCTGCATTGCCGCTTTCGCGCTTTCGGCTCCCGCTTTTGCAGTGGGTGGCGGTGGCAGCGGCGCTGGTGGCGGCAGCGGTGCCAGTGGCACGGGCGGCAGCAGCGGCACCATGCCGACCTGCAAGAAGGGCCAGCTGTATGACAAGAAAACAAGGAGATGCGTCAAGCAGAGCAGCGCCAACGTGACGGAGGAAAACCGCACGGACTATGCCTATTCGCTGGCAAAGGCTGGCCGCTACGAAGAAGCGATTGCCATGCTCGATACGCTGAAGGACCCGAACACGGCTGAAGCCCTGAACTACCGCGGCTACGCCACCCGCAAGCTCGGCCGCACGGACGAAGGTATTTCCTACTACCTGAAATCCGTCGAGATCGATCCGAAATATGCGCAGGTTCGCGAATATCTCGGCGAAGCCTACGTGGTTAAGGGTCGCCTCGATCTCGCCAAAGAACAGCTCGAAGTGATCAAGACGCTTTGCGGCAGCACCGAGTGCGAGGAATACGAGGACCTCCACGAAGCAATCATGAAGCCCTCTAAGATGTGATTTCCGGCGACTGGACAGGAGCGCGCAATCACGGTTGACAGGAACCCTCCAAATGCCGTTCGCGTACACCACATTTCCTGCCTATAGTCCTGCAACGCCAAAGCCGCCGGTACAACCGGCGGCTTTGGAAGGAAAACTTGTGGCGGAGGCTCACATCGCAAGCGAAGCCGATATCAGAAGCGGCCTGGCGGACAATCTGCTGCGGCTGTGGCGCTATGGCCTTGTGCTTTCGCATCGCCGCGACGTTGCCGACGATCTCGTGCAGCAGACCTGTGTCCGCGCGCTTGAGCGTGTCGGGCAGTTCGAAACGGGAACCCGGCTGGATCGATGGTTGTTTTCCATCCTGCATTCCATCTGGCTGAATGAGATCCGGTCGCAACGAGTGCGCCTTGGTCGGGGCTTCGTTGATGCCGACGAGGCCTTGGTCGTCGATGGTGCCCGCGAAACGGAAACACATGTCATGGCGAACCAGGTTCTGCGACTGGTCAATACGCTGCCGGACGCGCAGCGGGCAGCCGTGTTCCTCGCTTACGTAGAAGGTCTTTCCTACAAGGAAGTAGCAGACGTATTGGACATCCCGATCGGAACGGTGATGAGCCGCCTTGCTGCCGCGCGCGCCAAGATCGCAGCCAGCGTATCGGGGGGAGGGGACACATGAGCGACAAGAACAAAATCCCCTCCGATGAGGAATTGACGGCCTATATCGACGGTGAGTTGTCGAATGCCGAGGTATCGCGCATCGAGGCGGTTCTGGGCTCTGACGAGCATGCGGCCGCAAGGCTGGCGTTCCTGTCGCAGAGCAGCCTGTCATTCCAGCAGGCCTTCGAACCATTGCTGTCCGCGGCACCGAAGGCGAGGCTCGATGCGATGCTGGGCATTCTGCCGGCCGAGGCAAGGCCGGTTCGGGCGCGCTCCAATCGCCGCGGCTTCCTGGCTGCGCTTGCCGCCTGCCTGGTCGCCGGTGTTGTGGCCGACCGGGCCGTCATCGGCATTCGCAACCGCGTTCACGCACCCGACGAAAGCAATGAATGGCGGGCCGTGGTCGCCGAATACATCGCTCTCTATACGCCAGACACCCTGGCCGGACCGTCGCCATCCGCCGAAGCACAGGTCGCCCAACTCGCGCGCCTCGACGACAAGCTTGGCCTCTCGTTGTCCCCTGAAGCCGTGTCGCTGCCGGGCATCGAGTTCAAGCGCGCACAGATGCTGCAGTATGACGAAAAGCCGCTCGCGCAGATTGCCTATCTCGATCCCGAGACCGGACCGCTGGCGCTCTGCATCGTTCGCTCGGATGTCGGCATGAAGGAGCCTGACGTCGAAGGCCGAAATGGCATGAACGTCGTCTACTGGTCGAACGCAACGCACGCCTTCATGTTGATCGGCCGCATCCCGATCGATCGGATGCAGGAACTGGCGGATGGTGTCAGGGCAAGGATGTCGGCGTAGTCTCGGCCAGGTGTGGCCGAGTGGGCATCGGTTGGCCCTCTAGGCCAGGCTCTCCTCGTCTGCGCGAGGCCAGGATATTGTCTTCCAGACCGAGGCAATTCCATTGCCTGCATCCGATCCGGAAGACCATTTGATGGCTATGCGGTCAGCATATCTTCGATCCGGATCGGCAGGGTTCGCACGCGTTTGCCTGTCGCATGGAAGATTGCGTTTGCGATCGCTGGAGCGGTGCCGACGAGTGCTATCTCGCCAAGGCCCTTCACGCCGAGCGGGTTAACGTGAGGGTCGACTTCCTCCACGAAGTGTGCCTCCAACGTCGGGATGTCGAGGTTTACCGGCATCAGATAGTCGGCCATGTGAGCGTTGACCGGGCGGCCATCGCGCGGATCGAGTGCCGTCTGCTCCATAAGCGCCATCCCCATGCCGCCAATCATGCCGCCGGTGCACTGACTGCGGGCGAGAAGAGGATTGACGACGCGACCGATCCCATAGGCACCGACGATGCGGCGGACGGTGATCGTGCCCACATCCGGATCGATGGCGACCTCCGCAAATACAGCTCCGAAGGAGTGCATCGAATATCGCTCCGCCACGCTCGGATCGCGCTGCGCGGATCCACTGGCTTCGATCGGACCGCGGTTGGCGACAACAATGTCCTGATAAGAAATGCCCAATGACGCTTCGCCGCGGCGCCGAAGCGTGCCTTCGCGCCATTCAAAATCTTCTATCGACGTTCCCGAAACCGGCAAGTTGGCGCTTGTGGTTGCAAGCCGAGTCGCTTCTGCCTGCACCTCGAGACAGGCAGCACGGATTGCCGACCCGACTGACGCCATCGTCCAGGAGCCACCGTGCGAGGGTGTTTGCGGATAGTCCGACCTTCCAAGCTTGAAACGGATTCGCTCCAACGGGAGGCCGAGGAATTCCGCCGCCACCTGGCTCATGGAAGTATAGGTTCCTGGACCCATGTCGCTGGCGGCTGCCTCTACCTCGGCCGTTCCGTCTGCAAGCAATCGCACTCTCGCGTTTGCCGGTGCATGGAAGGCCGGATAGGTCGCGCTGGCCGTTCCCATGCCGATAAGAAGACGCCCGTCGCGCATGGAGCGCGGTTGGGCGGTTCGTCGCTTCCAGCCAAAACGCTCGGCGCCGAGGTCGTAACATTGGATGAGCGACCTGCTGGAGAACGGCTTGTTTTCGCCTTCATCGATATCAGGTTCATTACGACGCCTCAGCTCGATGGGGTCGATACCGAGTTTGTAGGACAATTCGTCGATAGCGCTTTCGAGCGCAAAGATGCCGCTCGCCTCGCCGGGACCGCGCATATGATTTGGCGTGCTCGTGTCGAGCTGCGCCAAGCGGTAGCCGGTCTGGACGTTGGGGCAGGAATACAAGTAGTCGGTGACCGAGGTTAGCGCCTCCGTAAATTGCTCATAGCGGCTCGTTTCTCCCGTACCTTCATGGATCACAGCGGTAAGCCTGCCCTCTGACGTAGCACCGAGCGCAACCCTCTGAAAGGTGCGTGGCCTGTGACCGGTTGTGAAGAACATCTGCTTGCGGGTGAGCACGAGCTTGACCGGCCGTCGGATCTGGCGCGCCGCCAGTGCTGCCAGCGTAACGTGCGGCCACGTCCTGAGGCTGGTTCCGAAGGCGCCTCCGATAAAGGGACAGATGACTTCGACATTCTCCAGCGGCAAGCCGAATACTGCCGCGATTTCGGCTTGCTCATTGACCAGATATTGGCTCTTGCTCCATAGGGTCACACGGTCGCCGCTCCAGGATGCGACCGTTGCGTGCGGCTCCATTGGATTGTGGTTCTCACGCGCAATATTGTAGGTCTCGTCAATGACGACAGGCGCCTCGGCCACTGCCTTATTGGCATCCCCTCGTGATCTGTCGACGCTACCCGCTTCCGGAATGATGCGCTCAACCCTCCGATCCGTCGGGTCCGTGAGCGGCTGCTGGGCTTCATAGGAAATGTGCAGTTCTGCGGCAGCCCGCTCGGCATGATCGATGCTGTCCGCAACGACTACGGCGACGGGCTGGCCGTAGAAGCGCACCTTGTCGTCCTGCAGGACATGAAGGCGGTCCCCCGACGCCGGATCGATGATGGCCCTATGCGGCAGATAAGGCAGCCGTTCGGCGTTACGATGGCTGATGACGGCGATGACGCCCGGCATCTTCTCGGCGGAAGTGCTGTCGATATCGGTGACCGTACCGAGGCCGATCGTGGAACTGACGATGGCGGCGTAGGCTTGGCCAGGTTGATTGAAGTCGGCCGCGTATCGGGCGCCGCCCGTCACCTTCTGCGGGCCGTCGACTCTAGTTCTGGCTGTGCCGATGAGATTGGTTGTCATGCGACTTCTCCTGCCATTTCGAGGGCACGGACAATGGTCCGCGGCAGTAGCTCCACCTTGTAGTGGTTATGGCTTAATGGACGGGCACCGTCGGTCGCCAGATGGGCGGCAGCCTCGAAGCTTGCGCGATCTGCGGCATTGCCGGCAAGGGCCGCCTCGCAGGCTCGCAGACGCCAGGGCTTGGTGCCGACCCCGCCCACAGCGATACGCGCTGAGCGGATCAGCCCGTTGTCGACATCGATCGCGACTGCCGCCGAAACAAGCGCGAACTCATAGGAAGCCCGGTCGCGTACCTTGAGATAGCGTGCGCGTCGGCTGTGGGGTCCGCCGGGGACGCGGATCTCCAGGATCAACTCGGCCGGAAGGAGCGTATGCTCCAGATGCGGAGTGTTTCCGGGCAATCGGAAGAGGTCTTCGACGGGGAAACTGCGCTCGCCTTGCGGACCCCTGACCCGCATTGTCGCGCCGAGTGCGACGAGCGCGACCGCGACATCCGAGGGATGTGTCGCGACGCATTGATCGCTGGTGCCAAGGATCGCGTTGCCCGCATTGAGGCCGTCGATCGCGGCACAACCGGAGCCGGGAGCCCGCTTGTTGCAGGCAGCGTCCAGCATCCGGAAATAAGGACAGCGGCATCGCTGCAGCAGATTGCCGCCCATCGAAGCCATATTCCGCAATTGTGGCGAAGCGCCTTCGATCAGGCTCTCCGCGATCACCGGCTGCAGGCGCTGCACGTCCGGGTGGGTAGCAACGTCGGACATCCGGGCGAGCGCGCCAATAACCAGATCCTCACCATCCACTCGAACATCGCCCAAGGGGAGGGCGTTGATATCCACGAGCTGATCCGGCCGTTCGACCTCCTCGCGCATAAGATCGACAAGCGTCGTTCCGCCGGCGATGTAGCGCGCGCCGGCGGCTGCGGAGGCTATCGCGGCTTCGGTGTTACGTGCCTTTTCCAATACAAACGGAAGCATGGGTCAGCTCCTTTCGGCCGCGTCAGCGATCGCAGCGACGATGCCTGGATAGGCGCCACAGCGACAGATATTGCCGCTCATCCAGAACCGGATATCCTCGAGGGACGCCGCATGGCCCTCGGCAATGCAGCCTAGTCCCGACATGATCTGGCCAGGAGTGCAGAACCCACACTGCAGGCCTTCATGCTCCACGAACGCCTGTTGCAGTGGATGAAGCTCGCCGTTCCTTTCGAGCCCTTCGATGGTTTCGATTTCGGCTCCGTCATGCATGGACGCCAACGTCAGACAGGAAACGATACGTCTGCCGTTGAGGAGAATAGTGCATGCGCCGCAGGCGCCCTGGTTGCAGCCCTTCTTCGTGCCGGTGAGATCAAGAGTTTCACGCAAAACGTCGAGCAGGGATTGCCGGGAATCGACCTGAAGTTCTCTTGCCGTTCCATTCACGACGAGCCGAACCGGCCCTGTCACGCCGCTGGTTGTCACGCTTGGCGGGGACGACTGCGATTCAGCATGGGACACGGACGCGAGTGACACGACGCCTCCCGCCATCTGAAGAACCGTGCGGCGTGAAACCGATATCGAAGCGGCGGAAGAGTGCTCCTCCGGTCCAGCCTCATTTGACAATGTCTGGTTTTGATTGGTCATCTTGGCCTCCTGACGCGGACCGCGTGCGAGGCTTGGCCAGTTAGCCAGCCCCCACCGCACCTTCGCTTAACGCTATCTGCCGATTGCTCGCAGACCAGTGCACAGAGTGCTGTTTTTTGTATGCCAGTGCTACCTTGCAATAAAGCGCCGTGGCCCGACGGGACCGTGTCGGATGGAGCTTGCCTAGAGGCTGCGAAGGCGCCGCCACGAGCCGGGTGTGACACCAACCGCCTTGGAAAAGCTACGCGTGAAGTGGCTCTGATCGGTAAAACCGCATTGATGGGCGATCAATTCGATCGGCACGGAAGGCTTCAGAAGTAGATTTTTTGCTCGTTCTATCCGCTGCGCCTGCAACCACTGAAGCGGCGGCAGGCCCGTCGTGGCCTTGAATTCGCGTGCGAAATGGCTGCGTGACAGGCCACACCCGCGAGCGAGTTCCCCAAGACCGATCTTGTCGTCGAGGTTCGCCAGCAGCATCTCCTTCGCCCGACGCTCTTGCCACTGCGCCAGTCCCCCACGGATCGCATGTACGACCGCAGGCCGCTCGGCATACGCAACGCTGATGTGCGTCAACAGAGCCAGCGCAATGCCATCAGCAAAAAGCTGAGTCGCAGTCTCCTGCTGCTCGAAAGCGGTTACCAGGCATTCGCCCAGATTTCTGATCACGCCATCATCGAAGGCCACGCCGCTGGCGGTGCGGAGCGACCCGACCGACCCCAGATCGTGCTCGTCGTGGAACTGCTGCAATGCCTCATGCGACGCATACATGGACACACAGTCGACAGCTCCACGAGTCAGCGAGGCATGTTCCTCGTTGAGGTCAAGGAAAAGAAACTGCCCGGCATTGAGCGGCATCGCGGGCATTGGTCTGTCATTGACCCAATAGGGATACTCGGCGAGATAGCGCCGCTGGAGGCAGATCAAGTAGCCGTTGCTCCGTTCCATGCGGACCGGAGCTTCGTTTTCCGGTTCATTCCAGCGCAATCGACCGCCGGTAACTTCCGCCAGTTGCAAAAAGCGCGTGGAAAGGGTGCGAGGTTGCTCCAACCCCACAAATCGACCGATGCTCCGTCCAAACTCCTTCGCCATCGTCGCCCCCGGTGTGGAAACCAGCCATGTAAATAGCATTGCGCAGGGGAATTCAAAGCGAAATCAAGTTACCGTGGGAGGTGGTAGGGCTGCCGGGACTAAGGTCAGAGGGAGATCGGCACGCAGCAAAGTGGAGAATTGGCTGGGGAACCTGGATTCGAACCAAGATCGACGGAGTCAGAGTCCGCTGTTCTACCATTGAACTATTCCCCAGCAGCTGCGGCGCTCGAAGCGGCTCCGCTGGTGTGCGGCGCTTATAAACAAAAGCTGGCGGATTGCAAATACCTGTTTCGAAAAAAATGACCAGGGATTTTGCAGCGGGTTTTGATCTCAAAAAGTTGGCTTATTTCGCAACTGCCAAAAAGAATTTGGTGATTTCGCGATGCGCTGGTATCTTCGCGGCAACGCAAAATCGAATGAGCGCCTGCTGCATACCTTCTGGACTTGCGCGGTGCGATGGAAAAAGAACGTGGAAGACCCCGAAGGCGGCCAAGGGCCGCAAGGTAACGGGGCGTTGGCGGCAGGGCGCAAGGACGGCAAGAAGTCCAGGCGCCGCAAGGGCAAGCGTGGCGGGCAATCCCGCAGCGCGAACCAGTCCGCTCAGCATGTCCTCTCAGGCGAGACCGGAGAGGCGGCACGCCCAATCGAAGCCGGCAACGCGGCGCGCAAGCGAAAGCGTCGCCGTCGTGGTATAGGCGCCTCAGGCGAAGCCGCGCAACAACATCGTCAAAGCAACGAAGTTTCCGCCATCGCAGCGCAAGCAGCTCGCGTTGACAGCGAGTCGGTACCGAGCCGCCGCAATCGCCGCAAGCATCGCGGCAAACGCGGTCTGCAGGGACGTCCCCTGGTGCATGAGAAGCCGGTCGGACGTCCAGCTCAGCCGCAGCAGGCGACCCAAGGGAGCGACACCGCTGAATCGCGGATAGGTCAGAACGAGAATCGGGCGCCGCGGCAGGCCGAAAATGGGTACCGCAATCACGGCGAACATCCGTGGCCGGACGAGCTCTATGCCGCTCTCGATCTCGGCACCAACAATTGCCGCCTGTTGATCGCGCAGCCGACGCGGCCCGGCCAGTTTCGCGTCGTCGATGCCTTTTCGCGGATCGTGCGCCTCGGCGAAGGATTGGCGGCAAGTGGTCGGCTCTCCGACGATGCGATGGATCGGGCGGTCGATGCGCTGCGCGTCTGCGCTTCCAAGCTGAAAAGCCGTGAAATCCGCCGGATGCGGCTGATCGCCACCGAGGCCTGCCGGCAGGCGGTCAACGGCGCCCAGTTTCTCGAGCGCGTTGTGGCCGAGACCGGCCTCGAACTCGAGATTATCGATAGGGAGACGGAAGCGCGGCTCGCCGTTTCCGGCTGCTCGTCTCTGGTCGGTCGGGAGACACGGTCGGTTGTCCTCTTCGATATCGGCGGCGGCTCCTCCGAAATCGCGGTCATCCGCATCGGCGATAGCCGCTTCAATCGCCTCGCCAATCACATCACGCATTGGACCTCGCTTCCCGTCGGCGTCGTGACGCTTTCGGAGCGTCACGGCGGGCGGGATGTCACGCCGGACGTCTTTGAAGGAATGGTCGTGGAGGTGGAGGGCATGCTTGAGCGCTTCGATTGCCCTGCGATCGACATCGGTCATGCCGGTGACTTCCATCTCATCGGCACATCAGGAACGGTGACGACGTTGGCCGGCGTTCACCTCGATCTGCCGCGCTACGACCGGCGCAAGGTCGATGGTATCTGGCTTTCCGACGACGAGGTCTCGGCTATGCAGGCCAAGCTTCTGTCGTGGGATTTCGCCAGCCGCGCCGCCAATCCCTGCATCGGGCCGGATCGCGCCGACCTGGTGTTGGCCGGTTGCGCCATTCTCGAAGCGATCCGCCGTCGCTGGCCGAGCCCCCGTATGCGTGTTGCCGATCGCGGCTTGAGGGAAGGCCTGCTGACGGACATGATGGCGGATGACGGCGTCTGGCGGCGCCACCGCAACCGCCGCGGTCAGCGCGGCAAATAGGGGACAAGCATGGCGAAGCCAACCATTGCGGGCAACCGCACCGGCCGCAAACTCGGTCAGCGCGTCAAGAACAAGAAGATGAAGGCGTCGTCGCGGCAATGGCTGCAGCGCCACATCAACGATCCCTATGTGCAGCGTGCCCAGCTGGAAGGCTATCGCGCCCGCGCCGCCTTCAAGCTGCTAGAGATCGACGAGAAGCACAACATTCTGAAGGGCGCCCGCCGCATCATCGACCTCGGTGCCGCACCGGGGAGCTGGTCGCAGATCGCCGCCAAGGTCACAGGCTCCACGGACGAAGATATCCGCGTCGCGGCGATCGACTTCCTGGAGATGGATCAGCTGCCGGGCGTGAAGATCCTGCAACTCGATTTCCTGGATCCGTCGGCGCCGGCGCAGCTGATCGAGGCGGTCGGCGGCACGCCGGATGTGGTGATCTCGGACATGGCGGCGCCGACGACCGGCCACCACCGCACCGACCATTTGCGTACCATGCATCTCTGCGAAGTCGCGGCCCACTTTGCCGTCCAAGTCCTGGGTGAGGGCGGCCACTTCCTGGCGAAGACCTTCCAGGGCGGCACGGAGCGCGATCTTCTCAACATGCTGAAGCGGCATTTCAAGCAGGTAGTTCACGTCAAGCCGCCGTCGTCGCGTGCGGAGTCGGTCGAAATGTTCCTGCTGGCGAAGGGCTTCAAGGGACGGCAACCCGAACCAGATATTTCGGAAGCTTGATCTTTGGGCTGGTCTTGAGTGATGATCGATGCCCCCAGACCTGGAATGCCCGGCTACCATGCTCCTATACGTTACCCTCGGAACCAATGATATCGATCAGGCGAGGCGGTTTTACGACATCGTCCTGCCAGTGCTCGGTTACCGCCGTCAACGCTATTCCGAAGAAGAGATCGGCTACGCCGCAGATGGCGACACCCGCTGCCGGCTCTGGGTCGTCACCCCGTTCAATCGCCGGCGGGCCTCCAACGGCAATGGTTCTATGGTCGCGCTGCATGCCGAACGCCGAGCGGATGTGGATGCGTTCCACGCTGCGGCACTGGCCGCAGGCGGCGTCGACGAAGGCGCGCCGGGATTGCGGCCGTTCCATGCCAATTTCTATGCCGCCTACGTTCGAGATCCGGACGGCAACAAGCTGAGCGCTGTCTGCGAAACTCCGGAATAGCCCTTACTTCACCGCTTGCTGTGCGGCCTCGATTGTTGCTGGGGAGATGCGCTTTACCCGGTGGCCGGAGACGACCGCCCCGGCGCTCTTGTCCATCCGGATGAAAGGGATCGTTGCCACGACCGTCAGGACCGCGATGACATAGAAGGCGATGTGGAAGTCGGCCACCTGCAGTGCCTCGCCGCGGAAATAGATCGAGGTCTCGAGGATTGCCGCGGCAACCGCGACACCAAGCGCCAGGCTAATCTGCTGCATCACCGAACTCATGGAGGTAGCCTGGCTCGCCTGCGCATCTTCGATGTCGGCAAAGGCCAGCGCATTGACGCCCGTGAAGAAGAACGAGCGCGAGAAGCCGCCGACAAGAAGGACGGCGATGATGACCAGGTGCGGTGTTTGCGGCGTGAAGAAGCCCGTCACCACCGTCACAATCGTCGTGACGCCCGCTGCCGAAAGCAGCGTCGTGCGGAAGCCTGCCGCCGCAAAGACGCGGCGCGCCATGAACTTGGTGGTGATCGCGCCGATCGCGCCGGCAAAGGTGATGAGGCCGGATTGGAACGGCGTCAGACCGAAGCCGAGCTGCAGCATCAGCGGTGTCAGGAAGGGCATTGCGCCGATGCAGATGCGAA
The DNA here is from genome assembly GCF_024808825.1 of Rhizobium sp. BK661. Taxonomy (NCBI): domain Bacteria; kingdom Pseudomonadati; phylum Pseudomonadota; class Alphaproteobacteria; order Hyphomicrobiales; family Rhizobiaceae; genus Rhizobium; species Rhizobium sp. BK661. The sequence goes on from NZ_JANTYT010000001.1 coordinate 814,869, forward strand.
ACAGTGTGCCGCCGGTGGTCGATGCCCGGAAAGTCGGGTTTTTGAAGAGGTTCAAATTGAGGATCGGCGCTGGATGCCGTTTGGCATGGCGTACATAGAGAAAACCGCAGATGAGACCGATTGCCGTCGCCGTGATGCCGATCACAGGCGGCAGAGCCGGCAGGCTGACGACCGAGAGGCCGAAGACCACGCCGGCCGCCGAAAACGATGTCAGCACGAAACCCGTCACGTCAAGCTTTGGCGGCGCGGTCGCTTCCACCTCCGGCAGGAAGATTGTCGCGAGCCAGACGCCGATGATGCCGACCGGCACATTGATCAGGAAGATCCAGTGCCAGGTAAAATAGGTGGTGATGAAGCCGCCGAGTGGCGGTCCGGCCAAGGGGCCGACCAATGCCGGGATGGTCAGCAGCGCCATCGCCGAGACGAGCTCGCTTTTCTTCGTCGTCCGCACCAGCACCAGGCGGCCGACCGGCGTCATCATCGCGCCGCCCATGCCCTGTAGGAAGCGGGCGACCACGAACTCGATCAGGCCGGACGAGATCGCGCAGAAGATGGAGCCGACGACGAAGACGCAGATGGCAAGGCGAAAGATGCGCTTGGCGCCGAACCTGTCAGCCATCCATCCGCTGATCGGAATGAAGACAGCGAGCGATACCATGTAGGAGGTCAGCGCCAGCTTCAGCGTGATCGGCCCGACATGGAGGTCGTTGGCGATGGCGGGGAGGGCGGTTGATATGACGGTGGAGTCCATCTGCTCCATGAAGAGAGCGACGGCGAGGATCAGCGGAACAATGCGGTTCATGCGCGAATGCCTTGAGGGTCTTGCGAAGGCGTCTGGGGGCCTGTGCTCTGTAGTCCTCGGGAAGACCTCTGCCAACCCCTCATTCCGCTTCTGAAACACGTTTGCATCACGTCTGCGTGAGACTGCTTGCTCAGCAATTTCAACGGTCAAGATTGACATATGTTCGTTTCGGCCAGCTGCAAGAAAGATGGCAGCGGTTCGCTATTTGGGGGCTGGGCGGCAACGATGTCGAACGCTATTGGAAGGATGGGATATGGCAGTACCGTCGGGGATGAAACGGCGCACCTTATTTGCAGCGGGCATCGGCCTGCTGGCGGCGCCGATGATTTTGACAGAGACGGCCGCAAGGGCCGCAAGCGGAGACAAGACCAAGATGGATGCGACGACGCAGCCCCAGTTCAATCAATTCAAGCTCGGCTCCTATAAGTTTACCGTCTTTAAGGACGGCGCCAATGTTGGTGAAAAGCCCTACGAGACATTCGGGACCAATCAGAAACCGGAAACTGTCCAGGAACTGCTCGCGAAGAATTTCCTGCCGACCGAGAAGTTCGTCAATTCCTATGCGCCGACGTTGATCGATACCGGCTCGGACGTCATCCTTGTTGATACCGGCTTTGGCGAAGGCGGCCGTGCGCGAGGCAATGGCCAGCTTCGCGATGGCCTGAAGGCGGCTGGCTATTCGCCCGACGACATCACTGTGGTCGCGCTCACCCACCTGCATGGCGACCATATCGGCGGGCTGATGGAAGGCGGGGCTCCGGCCTTCAAGAATGCGCGCTACGTCATCGGCCAGATCGAATATGACTTCTGGACCGACAAGGCCCGCGAGGGCACGCCGGCCGAAGGCGGCCACAAGGCGGTTCTCGCCAACGTGGTGCCCCTTGCCGAAAAGGCGACGTTCATTGGCGACGGCGGCACCGTCACAAGCGGCATTACCGCGATGCTGGCACCGGGTCACACGCAGGGTCACATGGTTTTCCACGTCGAATCCGAGGGCAAGCGCCTGGTGGCAACAGGCGACACCGCCAACCACTATATCCTGTCGCTGCAGAAGCCGGATTGGGAGGTTCGTTTCGATATGGACAAGGCCCAGGCCGCTGCCACCCGTCGCAAGGTGTTCGGCATGATCGCCGCCGAGAAGATCGCCTTTGTCGGCTACCACATGCCGTTCCCGTCGGTCGGCTTCGTCGAGACCTACGAGGACGGCTATCGCTTCGTTCCGAAGACCTACCAGTTCGACCTGTGAAGTCGCTGCATGGCAGCCATACCGGGCCCGGCGGACACGCCGGGCTTTTTGCTATTCCCTTCCTGTCATAGACGTGTTACCAGCCCTCGCCAACTTCCAAAGCAACCCTTGCACACCGCCGGTGCGGACGATTCGTTCCGGGAGGCGTTGCATTTTTCTTAATTGAAGGAAATTGGCCATGGCTCGCATCATAGAAACGCCAACCGGTTTGGACGCACTCACCTTCGATGATGTGCTCCTGCAGCCCGGTCATTCCGAGGTTCTGCCCGGTCAGACGAGCGTCGCAACCCGCATCGCGACCGACTTCGAGCTGAACATTCCGATCATCTCTTCAGCCATGGACACTGTCACGGAAAGCCGTCTCGCGATCGCCATGGCGCAGGCCGGCGGCCTCGGTGTCATCCACAAGAACCTGACGCCGGCCGAGCAGGCCGAGCAGGTCCGCCAGGTCAAGAAGTTCGAAAGCGGCATGGTCGTCAACCCGGTGACGATCGGCCCCGACGCGACGCTCGCCGACGCGCTCGCCTTGATGAAGATCCACAGCATCTCCGGCATTCCCGTCGTCGAAAAGACCGGCCGTCTCGTCGGCATTCTGACGAACCGCGACGTTCGCTTCGCCTCCGATCCGAGCCAGAAGATCTACGAGCTGATGACGCGAGAGAACCTCGTCACCGTCAAGGAAAGCGTCGACCAGCAGGAAGCCAAGCGCCTGCTGCACGCTCATCGCATCGAGAAGCTGCTGGTGGTCGATGGCGAGGGCCGTTGCGTTGGCCTCATCACCGTCAAGGATATCGAAAAGTCGCAGCTGAACCCGAATGCATCGAAGGATGCGCAGGGTCGCCTGCGGGCCGCCGCCGCCGTCGGCGTCGGTGACGATGGTTTCGAGCGCGCCGAGCGCCTGATCGAAGCCGGAGTCGACCTTCTCGTTGTCGATACCGCGCATGGCCATTCGCAGGGCGTTCTGAATGCCGTGGCGCGCGTGAAGAAACTCTCCAACTCCGTGCGGGTCATGGCCGGCAACGTCGCCACATCTGATGGTACCAAGGCGTTGATCGATGCCGGTGCGGATGCCGTCAAGGTCGGTATTGGCCCGGGCTCGATCTGCACCACGCGCATCGTTGCCGGTGTCGGCGTCCCGCAGCTCGCCGCCATCATGTCGGCCGTCGAGGCAGCACGGGCGCAGGATATCCCTGTCATCGCCGACGGCGGCATCAAGTTCTCCGGCGACGTCGCCAAGGCGATCGCGTCAGGCGCCTCCGCCGTGATGATCGGCTCGCTGCTTGCAGGCACCGATGAAAGCCCCGGCGAAGTCTATCTCTACCAAGGCCGTTCCTTCAAAGCCTATCGCGGCATGGGCTCCGTCGGCGCCATGGCGCGCGGCTCGGCAGACCGTTACTTCCAGGCGGAAGTGCGTGACACGCTGAAGCTCGTGCCTGAAGGCATCGAAGGCCAGGTTCCCTACAAGGGTCCAGTATCCGGCGTCCTGCACCAGCTCGCAGGCGGCCTCAAGGCGGCGATGGGCTATGTCGGTGGCAAGGACATCAAGGACTTCCAGGAGCGCGCGACCTTCGTGCGCATCTCGGGTGCCGGTCTTCGCGAAAGCCATCCGCATGACGTGACGATCACCCGCGAGAGCCCGAACTATCCGAGCGCTGGCGGCTGAGAATGAACGCGGGCAGCCGTATTCCACTCTGGATTATCGCGCTGCTCGCGGCCATCTGCATCGGTGTGCTTGCGTGGACGACATTCGGCTTTGTCGTCCCCTTCAAGCACGAGACCGGGCAAGCGGTTCTCGATATCTATTTCGCCGGCTATGACGAGTTGACCGTCGGTCGCATGCAGCGGCTCCTCGGCGAGAACGATGTTGCCAATAGTCTGCTGCGGGCCATGTACGCCGGTCCCGAGCTGATCTTTCCGGCACTTCTGACCGCACTCCTTTTGCTGGTCTTGATGAAGTTGCGGCCGGGCGGATCCTATTTTGCGCGTCCGATCAGTCCTGCCCTCATTAAGCTCATCTATGTGCTGCCCTTTGTTTACGGTCTTGCGGACTATGGCGAGAACATCGCTAGCTTGATTGCCTTTGGCGGCAGTGCCTGGGCAGACCGGGCCGCCGAGCTATTGCCATGGATGACTCGGCTGAAATTCGCGAGCCTCGCCATCTGCCTGATCATCATCGCCCGTTTTGCTATCGTTCGAGCCATGCACCGCGGCGACGGCGAACGGTAGCCTTATCGCGGCCACCTCCAGGGCGGATTGGTAAGGCGGGCTGCCATGAACTCCGCCAACACCTCGACCTTTGCCGGTCTTGCGCGTGCAGATGGCGTGACAAAATAGAGTGCACCGCTCGGCAGGCTCCAATCAGTCAGGATCGCCTTCAAACGCCCGTCAGCCAAGTATTCGCTGGCCATGAACTCCGGTAGTTCGCAGATGCCGAGGCCGCGCAGCGCCATTGGGATCAATGCCTCCGAGTTGGTCGCCCGGAGCGGACCGGTTGGCGTGACGAATTCCTCGTCGCCAGCCTTGTTCGTCAGGCGCCAAATGTCCTGTCGCGGGCGATAGGCATAGCCGAGGCAGTGGTGAGCGGCCAGCTCGCGTGGATGCTGCGGGCATCCGTATTTCTCAATATAGGCGGGCGACGCCAGAATGAACGGGGCAACCGGCGCGAGCCGCCGGGCGATCAGCGATGAGTCGGGCAGGACCGCGATGCGCAGCGCTGCATCAAAGCCTTCCGCCACAAGATCGACGCTCGCGTCGCTCATGTGAAGGTCGATTGTGATATCCGGGTAAAGCTCGAAGAAGTCAGGCAGGATCGGCGCAATCCAGTGGACACCGAACGTCATCGGCGCCGCCAGCCGGATCAGACCGCGCGGACGGCTCGACAATTCGAGCGCCGCTTTCTCGATTTCCTCGGCATCCGTATAGATCCGCGACGCCCGTTCGGCGAGACGGAGGCCGAACTCGGTTAGCGATAGCTGGCGCGATGTGCGATTGAACAGCCGGGCGCCCAGCCTCTCTTCCAGGCGTGCGACGCCGCGCGAAACGGTTGCCACGGAGATGCCGAGTGTCTTCGCGGCGCGGGCGAACGACCGTTCCTCCGCCACTTTGGCAAACATTGCGAGACCTTCGAAATCCGGCAGCTTCATCATTTCATTTCTGCAACAATGGATTTCATGCCTTTCTATTCCGAAATGATCGCGTCGTCCATATCTCCTGCTCAGTCGAACAAAAGGAGACGACTGATATGACACAGAGACTGAACGGGAAGATTGCGGTCATCACAGGCGCGACATCGGGGATCGGCCTCGCCACCGCCAAGCGTTTCGCTGCCGAAGGCGCGCGCCTCTTCATCACTGGACGCCGGGCGGATGTGCTCGAGGCGGCCGTCGCCGAGATCGGCGGCAACGTCACCGGCATCCAGGCTGATTCCGCCAAGCAGGCTGATCTCGATCGCCTCTTCAATCGCGTGAAGGACGAAGCCGGTCGCATCGACGTTCTCTTCGTAAATGCAGGCGGCGGCTCATTCGCGCCGATTGGCCAGATCACCGAAGAGCAGTTCGACGACACGTTCAATCGCAATGTGAAGGGCGTGCTCTTCACGGTGCAGACGGCGCTGCCGCTGCTCGGCAACGGCTCGTCGGTCATTCTAACCGGCTCGACCGCTGGCGCGACCGGTACGCCAGCCTTCAGCGTCTACGCTGCCTCCAAGGCAGCGATCCGCAACTTCGCACGCAACTGGATCCTTGACCTGAAGGATCGCGGCATCCGCATCAACACCCTGAGCCCCGGCCCGACCGAAACCACCGGCCTGGTCGAACTCGCCGGCAAGGACAAGGCACAGCAGCAGGGTCTTCTCGACTATCTCGGCTCGCAAGTTCCGATGGGTCGCGTTGGCCGCGCCGAAGAAATCGCCGCCGCCGCTCTGTTCCTCGCCTCGGATGAATCGAGCTTCGTCACCGGCGCAGAACTCTTCGCCGATGGTGGCATAGCTCAGGTCTGATGCCAGCCTCGCCCGTCGCAGAATTGCGGCGGGCATTTGCGGCGTTCGCGGTTTTCCTCTACAGCACGGAAATAAAACGGAAAACTGCAAGGAAAGACAGCATGACCGGCTACGAGATGTTTTGGCCCATTATCGCCCACGTAGCCTTGGTTTATTTGCTCTACATGCTGCTCGGCTATCGCCGCCGGCAGCTGGTTCAGGCGGGCAAGGTTCGCCGATCGAACTACCGCGAAAATCGCGACGAGCCGCTGGAAGGTCTCGTCGTCAAGAATTGCTTGGCCAACCAATTCGAACTCCCCGTGCTGTTCTATGCCTGCTGCGTCCTCCTCTACATGACCGAAGCCGACAATCTGGTCGCCGTCGGGCTTGCCTGGGCCTTCGTTGCACTCCGCTATCTGCACGCCTTCGTGCACGTCACCAGCAATGACCTCCGTTACCGCAGTCCGCTTTTCGGGGCTGGCTACGTGGTGCTCGGCGCTATGTGGGTTTGGCTGGCCATCTGGATGGTCTTTCCTAATGGCTGATCGGCTGAACCGCTTGAAGTAACGCAGTTTTGTTCCCGCGTTACCGGTCACTGACCTATCTTCCCCGACAGGTGAAAGCCAACAGGTAGGGAACGGGAGACCTCACATGGACAAGCCGGAAATCACGCAGGCGATGATCAACGCCTACGACGAATATACGCATCTGACACTCGACCGCCGCAACTTCATGGACAAGCTGACGAAACTGGCCGGTTCCGCCGGTGCAGCGGCCGTCATCGCGCCGATGCTCGCTGCCAACAAGGCGAGCGCGGAGATGATCTCGGCCGATGACAAAAGGCTGGTGGCCAAGGACGTCACCTATCCCGGCGGCACTGGCGAAATGAAAGGCTACCTCGTCGAACCCAAGGATGCCTCCGGAAAGCTCGGCGCCGTGATTGTCATCCACGAGAACCGCGGCCTGAACCCGCACATCCGCGACGTTGCGCGCCGCATGGCGCTGGAGGGCTTCATCGCCTTGGCCCCGGACTTCCTTTCCCCTCAGGGCGGTACGCCTGAAAACGAGGACAAGGCCCGCGAGATGTTCGCCAAGCTCGATCGGCCCGCTACCGTCGCGAATGCCGAAGCGACGCTGACCTATCTGGGCAAGCTCGATAATTCCAACGGCAAAGTCGGTGTGATTGGATTCTGCTGGGGCGGAGGGCTCGTCAACGATTTTGCTGTTGCCTCACCGGACCTGAAGGCCGGCGTCGCTTACTACGGTGCTCAGCCGAAGGCGACCGATGTACCAAACATCAAGGCGGCGCTGATGCTGCATTATGCTGGCCTCGACGACCGCATCAACGCCGGCATCGACGCCTACAAAAAGGCATTGCAGGAAAACGGCAAGGACTTCCAGATCTTCGTCTACGACGGCGTCAACCACGCCTTCAACAACGATACGTCGTCGGCGCGATACGACAAGAAGGCCGCCGACCTTGCCTGGACGAGGACGGTCGAATTTCTGAAGAAGAACCTCGGCTGATCAGGCGGGCAGCTCGCGCGGGGTAGGGGCGACGGCAACGATCGCCTCCGCCAGCGCCTCCATCTCCTTGCCGCGATGGTTGCTGCGCCGCCAGGCAAGGCCGATTTCGCGCGACGGCTGTGGATCGGTGAAGGGAACGATACGGATCGAATTGCGGCTGGTCTCGGTCGGAATGGCCATTTCGGGGATAAGTGTCATCCCCATGTCGTGCGACACCATCTGCAGCAGCGTCGCCATCGACGTCGCGCCGAAATTGACCAGGCTGCGCTTGCCGGCGCTGCAGACGGCGAGCGCCTGGTCGCGCAGGCAATGACCCTCCTCGAGCAGCAGCAGGCGATCGACATTTACTTCATGCTCGGTCAGGGGGATGTCAGCACGGCCTCGCCGTTATCCGCCACCGCCATGAAGAAGCGGTCGGTGAAGAGTGGCCGCGTCTGGATGCCTTCGATATCGAGCGGTAATGCCGCGATCACGGCGTCGAGCTTTCCGGTCAAAAGGTCCGCCATCAATCGATCTGTGACCGCTTCCCGCAACTCCACCTCAACGCTTGGATAGGTCTTACGCAAATGCGGAACGAACTGTGGAACGAGGTAGGGGGCAACCGTCGGAATGATCCCGATGCGGATCAGTCCTTCAAGCGTGCCGCCGCCCTTTCGCGCGGTCTGCTCGAGCAGGTCGACCTGATGCAGAATGGCGCGGACGTAGTGCAGGACTTCCTCGCCCTTCGGCGTCAGGATGGTGCTCTGCCGGGTTCGCTCGACAAGCTTGGCGCCGAGATACTCTTCCATCTCCATGATCTGCGTCGACAGGGCCGGCTGGCTGATGTGGACCATTTCGGCCGCCCTGCCGAAATGGCGTGTCGTTGCCAGTGCATCGAAATAGCGCATCTGTCGCAGGGTCAGCATGATAAGTTCTTTCAATCGAATGTCTCAGTAAATACGATTGGAAGTTATCGAAGGTCAATGAATTTACGACAGGGGCCGCTGGGTAGTCGGCATTGTAGCAGCCGATGGCGGGATGGGTGCCGCGACGCCGGCTGCTGCGAATCGGTAGTGCCCAAACAAGCGGCACGAGCGCGCATCGAGCGACCGCGATTGCGTTCGCTTGCGGTCGAAACTGGACCAAATCCGGGTGTATCACCCCGATTTTGCTATGCTTTTCTGGATCCGTACAATCCAATCTATCTCGTTTACGAGTCGTGAAGACCTGCATGTCATATCGGCAAAAAGGCGCCGGCATGAATGTCCTCCGTCGCTCCACATAGAACAAATGGGAACGACATGAAGGTCGGAAGTTTGGATCGTATTGGCCTCCGCCGGAAGCCAAAGCAGGAACGCAGTATTCAAAGGCTCGACCTGATCTTGTCGGCCGCAGCAGCAATTATTGCCGAAAAGGGCGTAAGCGCCATGCGAATGACGGAACTGGCCGTCGCCGCCAAGGTGCCGATCGGCTCCGTCTATCAGTATTTTCCAGAGAAGGCCGCGATCGTCAAAGCGCTCTTCGACCGCCATGCTTCGGCAATTCAGGCCCGTATCGCCGAGGCTTTTTCGTCAGTGCACTCTGTCGATCATGCGCTTGAGGTGCTCGCGGCGACGATCGACTGGCACTACGAAGACTATCGTAACGACGCCGCCTATCTCGGTATCTGGATGGGCACCGAGACTGACCACGATCTGTTGCGCCTCAACATCGAGCACAGCAAGCGGATTGCCGACATTTTTCAAGATGCCGTCCGCCGCGTCGCCCCCGAACTGTGTGCGGCCGACATGCAGGCCAGAACCTACCTCTTCAGCCATTTGCTCGGCGCCTCGATCCGCCTTGCGGTCGTCAGCGAGGACACGCTCGCCAGGCGCATTCTCGACGAGTGGAAGCGCGTGATCCGCACGGCCTTCCTCTCGCCGGTTGCTGCGTGACGGCTACCAGCTCGGAACGACGCTGGCGACCTTGAGGCGGGGCTGGACCCGCCCATAGGCGTTCTTCACATCAGGCTCCAGATTGTCGTCGACGACAGCGGGCGTGATGTTGTCAAGGCAAGCGGTGATATGGGCGGTGATCGCGTTCATGAGCGACAGGGAGACGCCCGGCCGTTTCATGATGCCGATCTGGACCGGGGGGAGGGCAGGGAAGCCATCCGCCTGGCTCAGCACCTTCATCCCCGTGCGCAGCGCCGATTCCGGCATGACGGAAACGGCCATGCCAGCGAGGACCGCGGCTGCAACGACCGTGCACGACCAGCTGGTGAACAGAATTTGATGTTCGCGGCCGACGGCATCGAGTGCTGAGCAGGCAAGCTGACGCCACTGGCAGTCGCGACGCCCGACGGCAAGCGGCACCGGCGCATCGTCACGGATAGGATGGTTCGCCGAGCCGACCCAGCAGAGGGGTTCGGTTCGCACGACGTCCGACATGCGCTCGCGCGGATTATGCGTCACCAGCGCGATATCGAGTTCGCCGCGATGCATGCGCTCGGCGAGGTCCACCGAAGGCTCGCAGACGATATAGAGTTCGACGTTCGGATGCGTCTTGGCGAAGCGGCCAATGATCTCCGGCATGTAGCGGTCGGCATAGTCATCGGGCGTGCCGATGCGCAGCGTACCCTCGAGACGGTTGTCGTCGAAGGCGGCGATCGCCTCGTTGTTGAGGCGGATCATGCGTCGAGCATAGTTCAAGAGCTTTTCGCCCTCGGCGGTCAGGCGGTTGCCGCGACCGTCCTTGATGAAGAGCTGCTTGCCGATGCGCTCTTCAAGCCGTCGCATCTGCATGGAAACGGCCGATTGCGTCTTGTAGACCCTGTCGGCAGCCTTGGTGAAGCTGCCGGAATCCACGATTGCGATGAAAGTCTGCAACTGATCGATATCAAGAGGCGCTGACATGATCTCACCCATAAAGTTCTCTGATGGTAATCATTAGAAACATTCGTTGGACTGATCAATAGGTGTTTGGCATCTTCGGGATGCAAATCAAGCAAAGTGAAGGACAGACATCCTGCCTGTCCGAACCGATTTCAACCGATGCCCTCCCGCTCGACCTCGCGGGAGGGGTGGGTTGTTGCGCGCCTATGAAAGGATCGTCCCATGCGCACGACAGACCGGATACTCGAACTCGACTGCAGCCCGACCTCGCTGACGTTTGCTCAGCGCGTCGCACATGGCTTTGCAACGCTGTCATCCGTACTGCGCGTGTTCCGCAATCGTATGGAGATCAACCGGCTGCACGAGCTCGATGACAATCAATTGAAGGATATCGGCCTTTCAAGGACCGATCTCACTTCCGCGTTCCTGGCGTCCACCTTCTTTGAAGATCCGTCGGAACACCTGACCCGCTCCGCGAGCGTTCGCGGACGTAAGTCGCTCTTCCGGTCCCGAAAGGATTAAGGCCGGCCCAGTTTTTCCCCGCAGGGTGATAGCCAATAGCCCTGCCTCTTGCCCGGTGCCGGCCTCCCAGCCGTCTCCGGGTTTTTTTATGCCTTGGGGGGAGTGGGGGGCGCCTTGGGCATATAGGTCTCGAAGATCGCTTCCATGCTTTTCTGGTAGTTCTTCTGGACCTCGAGTCCGCTATCGAACATGTTGTTCAGCATGTCCATGTAGTTTTCGGTTTCAGCCTTTGCCTGCTCCTTCGGCGCTTCGGCTGGTTTCGGTTCGACCGGCTTTCCGAGCGAGCCCATCATTTCCTGAAACGCCTTTGCAAAAGGATTGTCGAAAAACGGGTTGGTGACGGCCTTTTGGGCCTCTGGCTTTTGCATGCCGAACATCAGCTGCATCGCCTGCGTGAAAGGGTTGTCGAAGATGCTGGGCTCGGGTGCCGCCGCCTGCTTCGGCGCAAAGCCGGTGCTTTCAAGCCATTTCTGAATGCTCTCACCCATCGCCGTGTTGACGAACGGATTGACTGGCGCCGTCATCTGTCCCATCGACTGCTTGAAGAGGCCCCCCATCAGCGTATCGGCCATGACGGGCAGCATCTGCTTGTAGATCTCCTGTCCGATGCCGGTCATCTGGGCCGCCTGCGCCGCGACGGCCCGCGAGACTTCCTTGGAACCGAACAGCTGCGCGAGGATGTTGTTGCCGTCCGAGATCCCTTGCGGCGTAAAGGCCTTGCTCATGTCCTCAAAATATTTGGTGTAGTTCCCGGAGGCGACCGCCTGCATCAATCCCATGAAGTCGTAAGGGTTGCTGGTGCTTCGCTTCAGGCCGGCGGAAAATGCCGGCATGAGCGCCGCAATCGCCTTGGCGGTCTGCTCCTGAGCCAGATTGAACTGCTTGGAGACCGCATCCATCGCCGCGCCGTTCTGGGCCTGCATCATCATGTCGAAGAGTGGCAGCATGGTAATCCCCTTCCCGGTTTCGCAACGCGTAATTGCGTCACTATAGCCGGAAAAAGGAATGCGCAAACCCCTTTTTGTAGAAGGGCTTAGTATTGATATTCTTCGAAGACCGGCTCAACCGAACCGTTCCAGCGGCCGTGATAGAGCGCCAACAGGTCCTCGGCCAACGTCGCCTTCTTGGCCATGACTTCGTCGAGCGGTGCAAGGAAGATGGTTTCGTCCTGGCCTTCCTTGTTGAGCTTGTTGCGCGCCGTTAGACCCGCCTTCGAAACGGCGATCACTTCGCGCGCGGTTTCATAGAGCTCATGCCCGCGGAACTTTGCCTTTAGGCCCTGAGAGGGGACGGCGTCACGCAAGGCGTTGACCTCGTCGAATGTCCAGTCCTTGGTCAGCATATCGGCGTCTTCGAGCGCCGCGTCATCGTAGAGAAGGCCGACCCAGAAGGCCGGCAACCCACAGATGCGCCGCCAAGGCCCGCCATCCGCACCGCGCATCTCGAGGAAGCGCTTCAGGCGCACGTCGGGGAAAAGCGTCGAAAGATGGTTCGTCCAGTCCCCCATGGTCGGCTCCCATGCGGCGACTTCGCCCTTCAGTGCACCGTTCATGAACTGCCGAAAGGTGACGTGGGTACAGTCGTGATAGTGCCCGTCGCGCACGATGAAATACATCGGAACATCGAGGGCCCATTCGACATAGTCATGGAAGCCGAAATCGTCGCGGAACGTGAAGTCCAACAGACCGGAGCGATTGTTGTCGGTGTCGCGCCAGATGTCGCCACGCCAAGAGAGCAAGCCGTTGAGCTTGCCTTCGGTAAAGGGCGATGAGGCAAAGAGGGCGGTTGCCAGAGACTGCAGCTTCATCGAAACGCGCATCTTCTTGCGCATGTCGGCTTCCGAAGAGAAGTCGAGGTTCACCTGGATCGTGCAGGTGCGATACATCATGTCGAGACCCTTGGATCCGACCTTCGGCATGTAGCGGGTCATGATCTCGTAGCGGGATTTCGGCATGACCGGCGTCTCGGCCAGCGTCCACTTGGGGCTGCCGCCGATACCGAGGAAGCGGATGCCCATCGGTTCTGCGATCTCGCGCAGCGTGGCCAGGTGAGTATTCGATTCCTTGCAGGTCTCGTGGATCGTTTCCAGCGGTGCGCCGGAAAGTTCGAACTGGCCGCCTGGCTCGATCGAGATGGCGCCCATTCCCTTCGGTTCGCCAAGGCCGATGATGTTCTCGCCATCCATGATCGGATCCCAGCCTGACTTTTGCTGCAGTCCTTTCAATAGCGCCGAAATGCTGGCCTCGCCGAAGTACGGCACGGGGCTGTTGTCGGCACGAAAGAAGGCGAACTTCTCATGCTCGGTGCCGATGCGGAATTTTTCTTCAGGCTTGCTTCCCGCAGCAAGATAATCGGTCAGCTCCTGAACCGAAGAGAGTGGCGTCTGGTCGGTGGTATCGCGAGCCATTCAAGTCTACCTGCAATGGGAGAGCGCCTGGGAAAACCCGGGCAATTGGAAGGGTGATTAGGACCGCTCCCACGTATGTTGCAAGTGAAATTGTTTCAACGGTCCATCAAAAAAATAGCAGCATATTTCGGCCGCGACCGATCCTAAGGTTAATTCCAGTCGCCAATCGACGCCTGAATGACCGCCATGGCAGCCACCGCCGCCGTATCCGCCCTGAGGATCCGCGGCCCGAGCGGGATCGCGGTGACGAAATCGAGGCTGCGCAGTCGCGCGCGTTCCTCCTCGGAAAAGCCGCCCTCCGGGCCGACGAGGAGCGCCAGCTTTCGCTCGCTGACTTTGGACAGGAGTGGAAGTGGGTTCTGCCCTGCATCGCCTTCGTCGCAATAGACGATGCGGCGATCGCTCGGCCAAGTATCCAAGAGGTCGAACAACCTCACCGGCTCGGCAACTTCAGGGATAGCAAGAATGCCGCATTGCTCCGCAGCCTCGATGACGTTTGCCCGCAGCTTGTCGAGATTGGTGATCTTACCTTGCACATGCTGGGTCAGCACGGGCCGCAACACGCCGGCACCCATCTCGACCGCCTTCTGCACCAGATAATCCAACCGGCCGACTTTCAGCGGCGCGAAGAGATAGTGCAGGTCGGAAGGGACCGGTTGTGGTCGCGTCTGCTCCTCGGGGATCATTACAATCCGCTTCCGCGACGGAAAGGTCAGGCGCGCCTTCCACTCGCCGTCGCGACCGTTGAAAACGAGCAACTCGGCGCCTTCGGCCATCCGCAGCACGTTGGCGAGATAGTTGAATTGATCTGCCGTTGCCTCCACCGTCGCTCCGGCAGCAAGAGGGGCATCTACGAACAACCGTTGCATCCGGAAATTGGCGCGCATCGAAAGGTCCTGCTCAAACAAAGAGCGCGAACATAACCCAATAGATCATGGCTGCAAGCGCTGCGGAGGCCGGAACGGTGATGATCCAGGCAGCGATGATCGTCATGAAATGCGAACGGCGAACGAGATAGCGACGGCGAACCTCATGTGTGTTCGGATCTTCGGGCTCGTCGGTCGCGAAGCTTTCGGCCTTCCGGCGCATGTATGCGATGCGGCGCTTCGAATGCCGGGTGTACCACTCGCGGAAGAAGCCGACGCCGAACACGGAGCCGACCGCGATATGCGTCGTGCTGACGGGCATACCGAGCCATGAGGCGACGATAACGGTGAAGGCCGTCGACAGCGCCACGCAATAGGCCCGCATGGGGTTGAGCTTGGTGATCTGCTCACCGACCAGACGGATCAGGCGCGGCCCGAAGAGCAACAGACCGATGGAGATGCCGAGAGCGCCAATCAGAAGCACCCAGATCGGCGGCTTCCCATGCGTACCCTCAGGGGACGCACCGACCGCGCGCACGATTGCTGATAGCGGGCCGACGGCGTTCGACACATCGTTGGCACCATGCGCAAAGGAGAGCAAGGCGGCCGAGCCAATCAAGGGGATTTGGAAAAGGACGCGCAGCGAGCTGTTGCGGTTTTCAAGCCCAACCGACTGTCTGCGGACGAACGATCGTGCTGCGAGCCACCCGACGATCCCGGCGCCGAACCCGAAAAGGATGATGGTGAGCGGGGTGAACTCATTGGTCGCTTCGAGCTGCAGGGCCATGTACGACGTGAAGCCACCGATCATCATGGCAATCAGCACCGGCACCCAACTCCGCGCCGCCGCGATCTTGTCATCGCGGTAGATAATAAGGGTTTTCACCATAAAGAGCAGGCCGGCTGCTATCACCCCTCCGAGCAGAGGGGACGTCACCCAGGCCGAGGTGATCTCGATCATCACCCGCCAGTTCACTGGCGCCGGACCGACCGCGCCGACGCCGGCTCCAATCACCGCGCCGACGATCGCATGCGTGGTCGAGACCGGTGCATTCATCCAGGTCGCAAGGTTGATCCACAAGGCGGCGGCCATTAGTGCCGCCATCATGATCCAGCCAAGCGTCCCCGGAGGCACCTGCACAGTATCGACGATGCTTGAAGAGATGGTCTTGACGACCTCGCCGCCGGCAATTGTCGCTCCAAGAATCTCGAAGATGGCGGCGATGACGAGCGCTTGCGCCATCGTCATCGCACGCGCGCCCACCGCTGCGCCGACGTTGTTGGTGACGTCGTTCGCGCCGATGTTCATGGCCATGTAAGCGGCGAGCGCCGCGGCGGCGATTACGAGGACGGCGCCGGGCCGGTCAAAGACATAGACGCCGGCAAAAAGCATCGCGAGCCCGAGAAAGACCAGCGCGATGCCTGGTGCCACCAGCTTTCGCAACACGAACTTCGTGGCGTCCTCGACATGCGTAAGCTTGTCGAGATCCTTGTCGAGCGTTCGTTTCGTGAGGACGGCTGGTCGTTCGGGCATGCTATTCCTTGGCGTTCATTCCTGCTTTAACGTTGCCAAGTTTAGCAGTGCAAGATGGCAGTATTCACTCCGCCGGAATTTGTTTTGGCACACTTGCCGCGAATTGGTCCTGCATGCGGCGCTTGAAAAGCAGAAAGATCTCCCGAAGCTCCGGTTCGTGGACGCACGTCGCGGCTTCGTCGCAGGAAACCCACTCGGTCTTGCGCTCGCCTTTCTCTTTGAAATTCTTGGCGATGCTAGCGACTTCGAGGGCGTAGACCTGAACCCTGCAGGTTACGCTGAGGCCGTTCTTCAAGACCTTGGGATAGGAATAGGTACCGAGGATTTCACTCTCGACCGTCCCGCGCACGCCGGCTTCCTCATAGGCCTCGCGGGCCGCGACCTCGTAGGCGGTACGTCCGTCCATCGGCCAGCCTTTGGGGATGACCCAGCGGCCAGTGTCGCGGCTCGTTAGCAGCAGCACCTCGATCTCGCCTGTCTTCTTCTTCACCCGATAGCAAAGCGCAGCATATTGTTGACGCGGTGGGCGTCTGAACATCAGCTGTACGTCAGAAGCGAGACGGGCGAGGAGAGTCAACGGTCGGGTCACCTTTTATTTTAGTTCCTTCGATCAGCTATATTAGTATCCAATGGAAAGCTTGCGCGATCCATACGTCTTTCAAGTTTTCCAGCGGGATTTGATACTTATCAATAAGGCAGCTTCCGCTTCGCTACGGTTCGGAAAATCCGCCAAATACTATCCTGATTCCGCCATTGCACAGGTGTTCAATGTGCACCCGTCTTGCATTCGGATCAACGACGGGGTCATGTCATACACTGTTATGTCAATACTATGGTAACCATGCGTCTTCCTCCTCTAAAAGCAGTCCGTGCCTTCGAAGCCGTTTGCCGTCACGGAAGCATTCTCGGCGCTGCCGCCGAGCTTGGGGTGGTCCGGGGCGCGGTGCGCCAGCAGATCTCAATTCTGGAAAACTACTTCGGCGAGAAACTATTCGAACGCGACGGGAGAAAATTGGCTGCAACCACGAAAGCTGTACAGTTCGCGGAGGCCTCCAATGCCGCACTTGCGACGCTGGAACGCGCCGCTGCAGATTTTGTCGGTGCGGGGCATCGCCGCATCCGCTTGGGCGTACCTTCCGCCTTTGCCATATGGTGGCTGATGCCACGGCTTGCAAACATGCAGGATGCGCTTGGCGTCGTCGAGGTCGATATCGTGCCGATGACGGTCGTCGAGCCGTTGGCGCTGCATCCTGAACTCGATGCGGTCATTATGGGCGCCGAATACCGGCCGGCGGTAGGAGTGACGGCGGTCAAGTTTATGGAGGACGAATTTGGGCCCATCGCGACGCCCGATCTTGCAGACCGGATCGCGAGAGATCCTCGGCTGATGGCGGAGGTCACGGCTCTTTTCAGCCGCACTGCGCCAACCCTTTGGCAGGAGTGGTTTGCCGAGAGCGGTACACTGGCAGTGACGTTTCGGCGCAAGCAGGAGTTTGAAGATCTGCTTCTGGCAATCGGGGCGGCCCGATCAGGAATCGGTGTCGTTCTCGCGCCACGCGCAGCCATCGAGGATGATTTGCAGCGCAAAGTGCTTGCGGCACCCTACGGCTTCGTTCGCCGATCGGCCGGCTATAGCCTGTCGTGTCGCGACGCTGACACGAAGAAGCCTGCATTCTCCGCACTTCGAGATTGGTTGGTCCGGTTGGGCGCGGCAACCCAATAGGCAGATTTTCTGCCCTATTGCGAAGAATTATCTCCATGGCCGAAAAGCGTGGCCGGGTCTAACACTGCATTAGCAGCAGAAGGACACGGAATATGCAGAGAGACGCAACCCGCATCGAATGGATCGGCAACAGCTGCCGATTGCTCAAGGCAACGGCGGCGGAATTCGAGAAAACCCAACCGTTCGCCGGTCTGACCATCGGCACCGGCATCCATCTGGAGCCGAAGACCGTAGCGCTGCTGATGACACTCAAGGCCGGTGGCGCACGGCTCGTCTGCACCGGAAACCTGAACAGCACGCAGCCTTCGACCGTCGAGTTTCTTCGTTCGCAAGAGATCACCGTGTTTGCGACCCAGACGACGGACCCGGTCGCGCATCACAAGAGCCTCGAGGCGGTTGTTGCGGAAAGGCCGGATCTGCTGCTCGACAACGGCGGCGACCTTTTTGCGATCGCGGCCGAGGCTCCTTACGCTGGCCTTCTCGGGGGGACGGAGGAGACGACGTCCGGCCGCACACGTCTGCTGCCGATGCGGGAAAAATTGAATATGCCGATCCTGGTCATCAACGACAGCCCGATCAAGCAGTTCGCCGAAAACAAGCATGCCGTCGGCCAGAGCCTGTTCGAAAGCTACATGCGCTTCACCAATCGCTCGACCAACGGCAAGCGTGTGACGGTTTTCGGCTATGGCGCCTGCGGCAAAGGCACTGCAGCCTGCTTCCGCAATGCGTTTTCAACCGTCAGCGTCGTTGATATCGATCCAGTGACTGCGCTAGAGGCGCACCTCGACGGCTTCTCCACGCCGCTGCGCAACGAGGCGATTGCCTCAGCCGACGTGCTTGTCACCGTTACCGGCTTTCCCGCGATCGTCACCGCCGCCGACCTCCCGCTGATCAAGGATGGCGCGATCCTGATGAATGGTGGACATTTTCCGCATGAGATCGATGTTGCGGCGTTTCGACAGCACCCCGAAGTCGTCCGGATCGATCGCTACGAGGCGGACCATATCGAGACCTTGCACCTGAGGGATGGCCGCTCTTTCCATATTCTTGGCGGCGGGCATATGGCAAACCTTGCCGGCCCCCGGCCGCTCGGCAATTCCGTCGAATCGATGGATCTTGGTTTTACGCTGCAGGCGCGCTGCCTTGAGCGTGTCGCCAGGCGCGAAGTCGGCGCCGAGAGCTGCATCGTCCCGGTGCCGAGGGATATCGACGCGATGGTGGCAAGCGCCTATCTCGATCTGGCGCGTTAAGGAGAGGGCGCGGCGCGCGCCCTTCAAACTTTAGGCGATCTCAACCACCAGCTTGCCGTTTGCCTGACGGCTTTCGATTAGAGCATGGGCTTCCGCGACATCGGAAAGTCCGAAGCGACGCGCGTCCAGCCTTGGCATCAGCTTTCCGGCCTCGACGAGTTTGCCGACCTCACGCAGGATCTTGCCGTGGTGGCTTCGACCTTCGCCGGTCAGAAGCGGCAGCAGCGTAAACACTCCCGAATAGGTTGCCGCTTTGAACGACAGCGGGGCAAGCGCGTGTGTTCCCCATCCGAGCGCGCTGACGACGTGACCGAAGCGGCCGATCGCCTGGAAGGCAGTGTCAAGGCTGGCGCCGCCGACCGTATCGTAGACGATGTCGAAGCCTTTGCCCCCCGCGTGATTGACGACATAGTCCGTCACGGTCTCCACCCGGTAGTCGATCGGCGTTGCTCCGAGGCTTCCGAGGTAGTCAGCCTTGGCGGCACCGTCGACGGCAAATACATCGGCACCTACGGCTTTTGCGATCTGTACGGCAATGTGCCCGACGCCGCCGCCGGCGCCGAGGACAAGAACCTGCTGACCATCGCGGACATTGGTGCGATCGACCAGGCCCTCCCAGGCGGTAATGGCGATCAGCGGCAGCGCTGCTGCCTCCCGCATCGAGAGATTGTGGGGCTTCGGCGCGAGCAGCCTGGCGTCAACCGCCGCGAATTCAGCCAGCGAGCCTTGGATGCCGCCGACGCCACCGGTCATGCCGTAAACCTCGTCGCCACGGCGGAACTCGGTGACGCCGGGACCTACCTGCTCGACGACTCCGGCCAGATCAATGCCAAGAACGGCGGGAAACGGATGCCGCGCATGGGCGGCATTGCCGGCACGGATCTTGGTGTCCAAAGGATTGACGCCGCTCGCCTTGATCCGAACCAAAATCTCACCCTCGCGTGGCGTCGGTTCGGCGATCTCGACCAAGCGGAAATCGGCGTTCGGCGCGTCGATCAGGAGCGCCTTCATCGTTGTGGACTGAGACATGCAACTCTCCGTTCGTTTGAATTGCCCGGAGAATGCGCCGTTGATGTGCGAATGGAAATGAAAGAGAATGCACGATGTCCATGCATTTTTGTTTGGGAGCCGGATAGTGGAATGGAGCGATCTCAAGCTGTTCCTGGCGATCGCCCGCCATGGAACTCTCGGCGCTGCCGCCCGCAGCCTCGGCCTGACGCAGCCGACGATGGGGCGTCGCCTTCGCGCTCTGGAAGTTTCGCTCGGCCAGACGCTGTTTCAGCGGACAGCCGACGGCTTTGTGCTGACGGACGAGGGCACGGCCGTCTTCACGCACGCCGAACGGATGGAAGAGGAAGCGCTGGCTCTCGAACGTGAACTCGCCGGACAAAGCCGGCAGTTGAGCGGCTTCCTACGCCTGTCGTCGTCGGAGTGGTTCGGTGCACATGTGCTTGCGCCGGTGCTTGCGGAATTCTCGCTGCGCCATCCGAAGATCGTCGTCGAATTGCTGACCGATAGCCGCCTGCTCAGCCTCTCCCGCCGCGAGGCGGACGTCGTCGTTCGGATCGCGCCCTTCACCGAGCCTGATGTAATATCGCGCAAGCTGCTGCATATCGAGTACCAGCTCTATACGCGCCGGGGCGCAGAGCATCCGAAGGCAGGGGATGGCGCAGGCGCGCGCCTGGTCACGATGGACGAAGCCTTCGGCGGCATGCCCGATGTCATGTGGCTGGCGCGCGTCCTGCCAAAGGCCGAGATCGCCATGCGCAGCAACAACCGCGATGTGCAGGCGACGCTGTGCAGGAATGGCGCGGGGCTCGCCGTCCTGCCGCGCCCCCTCGGCGATGCGATCGCTGACATCGAGCCGGTCGATCTCGGCGAAGCCCCGCCTGGGCGCGACACCTGGATCGGTTATCACCGGGACATGAAACGGCAGGCCCGCCTGCGGGCGCTCCTCGATCTCGTCATCGAGAGGCTGGCGAGTTGACCAGTGAAAGCTCTAGCGTTCCCAATAGGGGACCGGGCCGTAGACCTCGGCGAGATAGTCGATGAACAGCCGCACCTTGGCCGGCAGGAACTGGCGGCTTGGGTAGATTGCCGACAGCGTCACGCTGCGCGACCCCTCATAGGCAGGGAGAATGTGCACCAGCCGACCATCCTTCAACTCGCGGCTGATGTCCCAAGTGGAGCGCAGCGCAATGCCGAGCCCAGATATCACGGCCTCACGCACGACCTCGCTGGAGTTCGTCACAAGCATCCCTTCCGGCCGGAGTGAAAGCGGGCCCTCAGGCCCTTCCAGTCGCCAGGCATCGTTGTTGTGAGCAGGCAGACAGCGGTGCTGCTTCAGGTCTTCGATCGTTTCCGGCGTGCCGTTGGCGGAAAGATAATCGGGGGAGGCGCAAAGCAGGCGCCTGACCGGCGCGAGTCGCCGCGCGACGAGGCTCGAATCCGTCAGTTCCGCAATCCGGATAGCAAGGTCAAAGCCTTCACCGACGATGTCGGTGAACTCGTCGCTGAGCACGAGATTGATCGCAACCCCGGGATGCATGTCCATGAAGGACTTCAGGTGTGGGGCGACATGCGTGCGCCCGAAGGAGGTCGGCGCCGTCACCTTCAGCGTCCCCTGCATCTGCGCCGAGCGCCCGGAGATATAGTATTCGGCCTCCTCGATCCCGGCGAGAATGCCGAGGACGCGATCGTAAAAGCCCTGGCCAGCTTCCGTCAGCGAGATTTGCCGCGTCGTGCGCTGCAAAAGCCGCGTGCCCAGCCGATCTTCCAGCCGTTTGATGCGTTTGGAGACTACGGCCGGTGAGAAACCGAGCGCCCTGCCGGCCAGCGACATGCTCCCGGTCGAAACGACTTTTGCGAAAATTTCAAGGTCACCCAGATTGGTCATACGCTTAGATTGTTTGTCCTTTTGGAATAAGTGCTTAGCATTTGCGCCATAATCGGGAAAGTGTTAAGCCCGTTCGAGCCGGCAGCGCGGAGGATGCGCCGGGTTTTCGCTGCCGCCGGCGAAGGGAGGGAGCCATGTCCGACACCATTTCGTTTCTCGCCCCGCGTGCCGACGTGCTTGCTCGCCGCCGGCAGATTGTTGCCGATCTCATCGACCTGCTGCCGCCGGAATGCTTGGTTCATGAGGCGCGCGAACTGATGCCGTTCGAGACCGATGCCTTCGTTTCCTACCGCCGCATGCCGCTTGCTGTTGCCTTGCCGCGGACAACCGCGGAGGTGGCCGCCGTGATGAAATACTGTCACCGCTACGGTGTCCCGGTGGTGCCGCGTGGTGCGGGAACCTCGCTGTCGGGCGGCGCGATCCCGCAGGAGGATGCGGTCGTCGTCTGCGTCTCAAAGATGAACCGCATCCTCGATATCGATCTTCCCAATCGCGTGGCGGTTGTCGAAGCCGGCGTGACCAATCTGAATATCTCGGAATCCGTCTCGGTGGATGGTTTCTTCTATGCGCCCGATCCCAGCTCGCAGCTGGCCTGCACGATCGGCGGCAATATCGGCATGAATTCGGGCGGCGCGCACTGTCTGAAATACGGGGTTACGACCAATAACCTGCTCGGCGTCAAGATGGTGATGACTGACGGCACTGTCATCGATCTCGGTGGCAAGGCGTTAGATGCGGCAGGCTACGATCTGCTCGGCCTCGTCTGCGGACACGAGGGCCAGCTGGGGATCGTCACCGAAGCGACGGTCCGCCTGATTGCCAAGCCCGAGGGCGCGCGGCCGGTCCTGTTCGGCTTCGATACCTCAGAAGAGGCAGGGTCCTGCGTCGCTGACATCATTGCGTCAGGCATCATTCCGGTTGCCATCGAATTCATGGACAAGCCGGCGATCGAAATCTGTGAAGCCTTTGCCAAGGCCGGCTACCCCCTGGATGTCGGCGCGCTGTTGATCGTGGAGGTCGAGGGATCGGAAGCGGAAATGGACGACATGCTGAAGAGCATCGTCGAAATCGCCCACAGGCATGGCGTGAAGACCGTCCGCGAATGCCAGTCGGCAACCGAGGCGGCGCTGATCTGGAAGGGCCGGAAGTCGGCCTTCGGCGCCACCGGGCGCATCGCCGATTATATCTGCATGGACGGCACCGTGCCGCTCAGCCAGCTTTCCTACGTGCTGAAGAAAACCTCTGAAATCATCGATCGCCATGGGCTTCGCGTCGCCAACGTGTTCCATGCCGGTGATGGCAACATGCACCCCCTGATCCTCTTCAATGCCAACGATCCGGACGACGCCGCACGTGCGGAAGCCGCGGGCATGGAAATCCTGAAGCTGTGTGTCGATGCCGGCGGCTGCCTGACGGGCGAACATGGCGTCGGCATCGAAAAGCGAGACCTGATGCGCCATCAATATTCCGAGGCGGACCTGGCGCAGCAGATGGCGGCACGCGCCGCTTTCGATCCGGCCTGGCTCCTGAACCCGTCCAAGGTCTTCCCGCTCGAGGGACGTCCGGCCGCATGATCGATCTATTGCCTATGACGGATGACGAGGCTGCGGCAATCGTCCGCAGCCATGCACAGGCAGGCAAGCCGCTGGCGATCTGCGGCGGCAACACCCGTTCCGGTTTCGGAAATGCAGTCGCGGCGGAAAGTCGGTTGCGTTCGTCCAACCTGAGCGGCATCACGGCTTATAATCCCGGCGAGATGGTTTTGACTGCACGATCTGGAACGCCAATGTCCGAGATCGAAGCCGCACTCGCTGAGAACGGCCAGATGATGGCCTTCGAACCGATGGATCATCGGCCGGTCATGGGTACATCGGGCGAGCCGACCATCGGCGGCGTTTTTGCCGCCAACGTTTCGGGGCCGCGCCGTTTTGTGGCCGGGGCCGCACGCGACAGCCTGCTTGGCGTGAGCTTCATCAATGGCAAGGGCGAACTGATCAAGGCGGGCGGCCGCGTGATGAAGAACGTGACCGGACTGGATCTCGTCAAGCTGATGGCCGGCTCGCATGGAACGCTGGGGTTGCTGACGGAAGTGACCTTCCGCGTGCCGCCGCGACCGCGAACTGAAGCGACGATTGTCGTTTCCGGCCTCAACGATGCCGAAGCCGCCAACGCCATGGCGGCGGCGATGGCCTCGCCAGTCGAAGTCTCCGGCGCCGCGCATCTGCCGATGACCGTATCCTGGAAATTTCTCGACAGTACGCTTTCGGGAGGCGAGGCGACCTGTCTGCGCATTGAAGGCCTGCCTGGCTCCGTTGAAGCCCGCGCAGCCAAGCTCGTTGCGGCCATGCAAGCGTTCGGATCGGTCACGCGGTTGGAGCAAAACGAGAGCGTACGCCTTTGGAAAGACATCCGGGATGCCGCCCCTTATGCTGACGGCACGATGCGGCCCGTTTGGCGGGTTTCTGTCGCGCCAACCATCGGCCATCAGCTGGTCGCGGCCCTCCGCCTCGAAGCCGGCGTCGACGCATTCTACGACTGGCAGGGCGGGCTGATCTGGATGCGGATGGAGGCGGATGCCGATGCGGATCTCCTGCGCCGTTTCATCAAGGCGCTGGGCGGTGGCCACGCCACGCTGATGCGGGCGCCCGAACCAATGCGGGCATTGACGGCCGCCTTTCAGCCGCAGCAGGAGGCGGTGGCCTTGCTCTCGCAGCGACTGAAACTGAAATTCGATCCCGCCGGCATCTTCAATCCCGGGAAGATGGCAGGAGCCTGAAGGCAATGCAGACCAATTTTACGCCCGCCCAGCTTGCCGACCCTCATGTCGCCGAATCCGAGCAGATCCTGCGCAAATGCGTGCATTGCGGCTTCTGCACCGCGACCTGTCCGACCTATGTGACGCTCGGCAACGAACTCGACAGCCCGCGCGGGCGCATCTACCTGATCAAGGACATGCTGGAAAACGGGCGCCCGGCGGATGCCGAGGTGGTCACCCATATCGACCGCTGTCTCTCGTGTCTCGCCTGCGTGACGACCTGTCCCTCCGGGGTCGACTACATGCACCTCGTCGACCATGCACGGGCACACATCGAGAAGACCTACAAGCGTCCTTTCATGAACCGGCTCGTGCGCGCCATCCTTGCCGCTGTCCTGCCATATCCTGATCGGTTTCGCCTTGCGATCAAGCTGTCGTCGGTGGGCCGACCGTTTGCCGGGTTCCTTCAGCACTCGCCCGCATTGAAGCCATTTGCCGCAATGCTGGCGCTGGCGCCGCGACATATCCCTCCCGCCTCGATCTATGCAGCACCGGCAAGCCACGCGGCGGCCGGTGAAAAGCGCGGACGCGTCGCGATCCTAACCGGCTGCGCGCAGCCAGCCCTCGATCCAGGCATCAACGAGGCGACCATCAAGCTGCTGACGCGACTGGGTGTTGAGGTGGTCGTACCCGAGGGGGAAAGTTGCTGCGGCTCGCTCGTCCATCACATGGGACGCGAAGAGCAGGCGTTAGCAAGCGCACGCGCCAACGTCGATGTGTGGACGGGTGAACTCGAAAAGGGTGGGCTCGACGCGATCATCATCACCGCTTCCGGCTGCGGCACGACGATCAAGGATTACGGTCACATGCTGCGGCTCGATCCCGCCTACGCCGAAAAGGCGGCGCGCATCTCGTCGCTGGCGAAGGATGTCACCGAGTACCTTGCGTCGCTTGACCTGCCGGCCCAGATGCCGAAAGGCGTCATCGTCGCCTATCACTCCGCCTGCTCGATGCAGCACGGCCAGAGGATCACGATGGCGCCGAAGCAGCTGCTGAAGGCGGCCGGCTTCAACGTCCGCGATCCCGCGGAAGGCCACCTCTGTTGCGGATCTGCCGGTACCTACAACATCATGCAGTCCGATATTTCCGAAGCGCTCAAGACCCGCAAGGTCAGGAATATCGAGGCGACGAAGCCGCATGTGATCGCAACCGGCAACATCGGCTGCATGATGCAGATCACGACCGGGACAGCAATTCCGATCGTTCACACGGTCCAACTGCTGGACTGGGCCTACGGCGGAGATGTACCGGAAAAATTAAAGGATTTGCCCTTAGCTTAGCGGCGCTGGATCGTCCGGCAATCTCAGGAGCCCGCTATGTACCGCACCATCCTCGCGTTCACGCTTCTCTGCGGTGCGACCAATGCCGCCCACGCAGCCACTCGTTTCTTCTGCTCGGCGGATGACAAGAATGTGCGCTTCACGGTGGAAAGCGGCTTCGAGGCGGAAGGCGGCCACAAGCTCAATCATTTTCGCGGCGCTCTTGTGGTGAAGAGCGGCGATGCACCCCAGGCGCTACAGAAGATTGCCGTGACGTCGGAGAACCTGACGCACCACTGGTCACACGATGGCGAATTGCGGCTGGAAGTATTCTATGAGGATGGAGACGACCCTAAGGGGCAGGGCGCCAGCCTGATCGTGACCGCCGGCCAGCGCGGCAAATCGATGACGACATTCTCGGGCGCCTATGAGCTTGCTCTTGAGGGCGGCGCGAAGCCGCTTAGCGTGACCGGCAAGGTCAGTTGCGGATCGAAGTAGGCGGCCGTCGCCGGCCGCCAAATATTTGCATTAGCCGCCGAATAGCGTCCGCAGGATGTCGATGCCGCGATCGTCGAAGCTGATTTCGCCCTGCTTGTTGCCTGGGCCGACAACGATGACCTTCGTGCCGACAGGAGCGCGATCGTAGAGATCCATCACATCCTTGTTCATCATGCGAATGCAGCCGGACGACATGTTGAGGCCGATCGACCACGGCTGGTTGGTGCCGTGGATGCGGAAGGACGTGTCATTGCCACCCTTGTAGAGATACATCGCGCGGGCGCCGAGCGGATTGTCTTCGCCACCTTCCTGGAAGGCCGGGAGGATGTGGCCTTTCGCAGCTTCGCGAACCCGCATTTCAGGCGGTGGCGTCCAGCCCGGCCACTCTGCCTTGCGGCCGATCTTGACGACGCCCGACCAGCCGAAGCCTTCGCGACCGACGCCGATGCCGTAGCGCGTCGCGCGGTCCTTGGTCTCGACGAGATAAAGGAACTTGTTGTTGGTATCGATGATGATCGTGCCGGGTGCCTCGTTGGTGACGAGGTGGACGCGTTGGCGCTTGAACTGCGGCTTGACCGATTTCGGCTGCACGGCGACCCGAACGACAGGCGCAGCGTCATGAGCGGGCGCGATCGGCTGTGCCGACACAGATGTGGATACGGAAGAGACCAGAAGGCCGGCGGCTGCGAGAGCCGTCGCGAATTTCAGCATATTTGATTCCCTCAAAGCAAAACCGGACCGAAGCTAACCGAACTTCGATCCAGTTCAAGATGTCGGGGGCGGAATGAAGCGGCTGCGATGTTTAATTGCAACTATGCTTGGCTCCGCGCCGGTATTGATGAGCCTTTACATGACGATGACGCGAGTTCCAACCTTTACGCGCTCGTAAAGGTCAACCACGTCTTCGTTGCGCAGTCGGATGCAGCCGGAAGAAACGGCATTGCCGATCGTCCAGGGGGCGTTGGTGCCGTGGATGCGATAAAGGGTAGAGCCGAGGTACATGGCGCGTGCGCCAAGTGGATTCGCAGGCCCACCGTCCAT
Source organism: Rhizobium sp. BK661 (assembly GCF_024808825.1). Lineage (NCBI taxonomy): Bacteria > Pseudomonadati > Pseudomonadota > Alphaproteobacteria > Hyphomicrobiales > Rhizobiaceae > Rhizobium > Rhizobium sp. BK661. The sequence goes on from NZ_JANTYT010000001.1 coordinate 842,083, forward strand.
GCGCGCCGGGAGATAATGGCCCTTGGCGGCTTCGCGACCGATCATTTCCGACGGCGGCGTCCAATCCGGCCACTCGGACTTGCGGGTGATCTTGTGCACGCCAGCCCATTCGAAGCCCGGCTTGCCGACGCCGACGCCATAACGCCGAGCCTTGCCGCCGTCCATCACCAGATAGAGGAAGCGGTTGTTGGTATCGATAACGATCGTGCCGGGCCGCTCCTTGGTGTCGTAGCTGACAATCTGCGGCAGATACTGTGGCTCAAGCTGACGACGGATGACGGGAACGCCGGGATTAGTGGCGGATACCGGCTGTGCCCTGGTAGCAGGAGTGCCACCGAAGACGCCGGACGTGAATAGACCACGCGGCGCGAAGGCCGGTTGCCGGTAAACGACGGGGCGAACCTTGCCGCCGCCGAGCTGCATGGTCCACGGGGCTGCGAGATCTGGGCTCAACACGACCGGCGGGCGCGTCGTGTAGCGGTCGTCGCCGAGCGCAGCCGTGGAAAAGACGCCGAGCATCGCTGCGGCGAGCAAAAGGGATTTCATCATCGGACGGACTCTCTACAAATGGCCGAAAATGTGCGGACGGCAGCGGCCGCCTTGCTTCACGCTGCCACCGTTCCCGCCAGTGAATGGTAAATCTGAACTCATTCGAATCCGAAGCGGGAGATAAACTTTTCGTCAGGGTTATCGTTCGGTTTGGAAACAGAGTTTGCAAATGGTAAAGCCGGATTCGCAGCAGGAGAGCGAAGCGAGACATGAGCGATACGGGCATCATCATCGGTGAAGACGGCAAGAGCCGCTGTCACTGGCACGCCAACCTCCCGGACTACCTCAAGTATCACGACGAGGAGTGGGGACGACCCGTCACCGATGATATCCGCCTCTTCGAAAAGATCTGCCTGGAAGGGTTTCAGTCGGGTCTCTCCTGGCTCACCATCTTGCGTAAGCGCGAGAACTTCCGCGCTGCCTTTGCCGGCTTCGACTTCGAGAAGGTCGCGCTCTTCGACGACGCCGATATCGCGCGCTGCCTTGCCGATCCCGGCATTGTGCGTCATCGCGGCAAGATCGTTTCGACGATCAACAATGCTGGCCGAGCGATCGAGTTGCGGCAGGAGTTCGGGTCGCTCGCCCGCTATTTCTGGAGCTTCGAGCCCGGCCATAGCGATCGCCCGAAGGTGGTCGATCGCGCCACTGTCATGGCCAACCCGACAACGCCGACATCGGTCGTCATTTCCAAGAATCTGAAGAAGCGCGGCTGGACGTTTGTCGGTCCGACCACAGTTTATGCCTTCATGCAGGCAATGGGTCTCGTCAACGATCACGTCGAAGGTTGCTACTGTCGCGCCGAGGTGGAAGCGATGCGCGATGCGCTGGTGCGCCCATGAAGGGGCTCGCGGCAACCGTCGCGTTGTGCCTGCTGGCGTCCGCTGCGTTCGCGCAGTCACCTGAGCTGCAGCCTGGCGAACGACTGGAGAAACTGCAGTTTCCGGCCGCCACTATGGAACTCAAGGGCTGGACGAAATTCGGCAACGGACGCGTCTACACGCTTCCCGTCAAGGCTGGCCAGCATGTGAAGATCAGCTTCTCGACCAAGAGCAAATTTGCTTTCCTCTCGATCTTTAATCTCGCGACACCCGATGAGGAGGCGATCTTCGGGACGGACGAGGATGGCGAAAGCTATAATATCACCGTGAAGGACAGCACCACCTGGCTGCTGCGGCCCTACTACTCCAAGGTCTCGCCACGCAGGGGGCTAGGCGCGCCCTACAGCATTCTCGTCGAGCCTCAGGCGGCAGCACCGCCACCGGCTGCTCCCGCCGACAAGCAATCGCCGTCGCCGCTCTTTCCTCCAAGGTGACAGCAGGTTAGCCGAGGCCTTCGATCAGGCCGCGCAGTTCCCCCAGATGTTCGATCTTGCGGAAGCGCGGCGCATCTTTCGGCTCCTCGACATGCTCGACCACCCAGGTGAGCTCGTGCGGCACGAAGACGCCGTAGCTGCCGGCGGCGATCGCCGGGACGATGTCTGATTTCAGCGAATTGCCGACCATCATCGCCCGTTCCGGGCCACCCCCGACCTTGGAGAAGATCCGGCGGTAGGTTACAGCAGTCTTGTCGGAAACAATCTCGACCGCGTGAAAGAAATCGCCGAGCCCGGATTGCGCCAACTTGCGCTCCTGATCGAACAGGTCGCCCTTGGTGATCATCACCAGCAGGTAGTTCTCCGAGAGTGCCGCCAGCGTCTCCTGAACGTGCGGCAGGGTCTCGACCGGGTGGGAAAGCAGGTCTCGGCCGGTGTCGAGAATGCTGGCAATGACGCTGGCAGGGACCTTGCCTTCAGTGACTTCGATCGCCGTCTCGATCATCGACAAGGTAAATCCCTTGATGCCGAAGCCGTAGTGGCGGAGATTGCGCTTCTCGGCCTCGAGCAGTCGCTCCGACACCCTCGGGCCGTCTGCAAAATCAGCCAGCAGTTCGGTGAAATGCGCCTCGGTCAGCCGATAATATTGCTCGTTCTGCCAGAGCGTGTCGTCGGCATCGAAGCCGATGGTTGTCAGCGCGCGGGTCGTCATCCGTCATCTCCGAGTCATCAAGTAGAATTTATTGGAGGCCGGGCGCGAAACAAGGGGATGCGAATGGTCGGATGGTAACGGACACGTTGAAATACCGTCGGTTCGCCTTACATCGATAGGGCCTCTCGCACAGCCGCATTTTGGCTGTTCCTGTCTCGACCAGGCCAATAACCAAAAATCAATTCAACCGTCTTTAGGTCGCGCTCGCGGCCGTCACAAGGAAATCTCCGACCATGCGTTACAATCAACTTGGAAATACTGGACTGTTCGTCTCGGAAATCTGCCTCGGCACGATGACATTCGGTGCCGCCGGCGAAAACAATCTCTGGGGTTCCATCGCTGACGTCGACCAGAAGGCTGCCGATCAAATCGTCGAAAAGTCGCTGGCATCAGGGGTCAACTTCATCGATACGGCAGATGTCTACTCCTTCGGTGAGTCCGAAAAACTGCTCGGCCAGGCACTGAAAAACCTCGGCGTTCCCCGCAAGGACGTCGTGATTGCCACGAAGGTCTATGGCACCATGGGCGACAAGCCGAATGATCGTGGCGCTTCGCGCGGGCACATCATGGATTCGGTCGAGGCCAGCCTGAAGCGTCTTCAGACCGATCATATCGACCTTTATCAGATCCACGCCACCGACACGGTCACGCCGATCGACGAGACGCTGCGCGCCTTCGACGATCTCGTTTCTCGTGGTTTGGTGCGCTATGTCGGCGTTTCCAACTGGCAGGCATGGCGCATTGCCAAGGCGCTTGGCATCTCCGAGCGTCGCGGCTTCGCTCGGTTCGAGACGGTGCAGGCCTATTATTCCATCGCCGGCCGCGATCTGGAACGCGACATCGTGCCGATGATGCAGGAGGAGAAGCTCGGCCTGATGGTCTGGTCGCCACTGGCGGGCGGCCTACTCTCCGGCAAGTATGGGCCGGGAGCGCCTGGCAACGGCGAAGGTCGCCGCGCTGCGTTTGACTTCCCGCCAGTCGACAAGAATCGCGCCTGGGCCTGCGTTGCCGTGATGCGCGAGATCGCCGAAAAGCACGGCACGAGCGTCGCTACTGTCGCGCTTGCCTACATTCTCGCGAAGCCGTTCGTGACAACCGTCATCATCGGCGCCAAGCGGGTCGAGCAGCTCGACCAGAACCTGGCGGCGGTCAACCTGAAACTCGATGCGGACGATTTGAAGAAACTCGATGAGGTCAGCGAGCTTGCGCCTGAATATCCGGGTTGGATGCTTTCGCGACAGGGTGCCGGCCGTCGGCCGGAGCCATTCCAGCCGAAGGCCTGATTGAAGTTTCGTGAAACGGACGCCGGGGCTTGCTGCTCCGGCGTCCTTGGCTATTACTTGCCGTGCGCCTTCAGCCAGGCCTGCATGTCGGCGATTTCGGCCTCCTGGGCCTTGATCACGGCTTCCGCCAGCTTGCGGATTTCCGGATCCTTGCCGTATTGCAATTCGATCTTCGCCATGTCGATCGCGCCCTGATGGTGCGGGATCATGCCCCGGACGAAGTCGACGTCGGTATCGCCGCTATATTTGAGCATCATGTCCTTGTGCATCTTCGCGTTCGCCTCCGCGAACGCGTGGCTCGATGCACTGTGATCGCCCATCGGCTTGCTCATGTCCATCGGCGCATCCTCCGCGAAGAGGGGCGTGGCAGAGAGGGCAAGCGTTGCAGCAAGAGCGAGAGTTTTCAGAGACATGGGATTACCTTCCTCTGTCTGATACTGGGGTTCAATGCGCGGCCGAAGCCGCGGCGTTTCATGAAAACCGGTCAGACAAGCCGGGGAGGCGGCGCCAGGGGCTGAGGGCGTGCATCCCGCATCGCATCGGCCGGTCCAGGGGCAGGATAGGAAAATACGTGCTTTCCGGCTGCCGCGAACACCATCGGCGGCGGCACGACGAGACAGGCTGAGCAGAAGGGCATGTGCACCATGCCGCTGGCTGAACACGGATCCTGTTGCGCAGGCGCGGATTTCGCGTTCTCGCCCATGTCCATTCCGGCCACATGATGGTGTTCGACACTGGAGGTCGCTGCGACGGTCTGCATCGACAGGCATGTCGGACAGCCAGCCCAGGCGGACATGGTGCCGTAGGCCATCCAGGCAAGTGCCATCGCGATGATTGCAAAAAAGCGCATGCCGTCAAAATAGGAACACGACGCAAAGAAGCCAAGCTGCATTTTGCGGATTTGGCAGACACTGGTCGCGTGGGCCACATCGGCCCGAGGCGAACATCAGATGGCGGTCCGAAAGACATCGGAGGATGCGCGGCCTTGAAGGCCACTCCTTCCGGCAGGGCCACCCACCAAGCACGGCGAGCTGACACTAGTTCCTGTATTGGTAGACTCTCCCGAAGCGATTGGGCATCAGGAATATTTGTTCAGCTTCGGAGAACCCGGCTTCACGGCCCATCGCCTTCCATGTGTCGGCCTTTTCCGGGAAGTCGGCGAGCCTCATATGCGCGTCCATCGCCGCAAATTCTTCGTCCGTTAATGCAGCCCACACATTACGATAGGCCGAGAACCGATCAAAATGTTCTTCCCGGTTTTCCTCGTCGAGAAGGGTGGGTTCCCAGATCAAAAACAGGCCGTCACGGCTCAATGTATCGCGCACATCTTTCATCAATCGGACCTTTCCGTCCGGCTGGAGATGATGCAGCGACATGCCAATCCATACGAAGTCCACGGTGTCGGACCAGTCGGCCATTGCTTCGGCAAAATCGCCACACCGCAGGTCGATAGGGCACGGCAAGTCCTTCAGCGATTCCCTCGCGAGATCCAACGACTGCGGAGAGAGGTCGATCCCGTAATAGTGGCCGATGGCACTCCCCTTCAACGCACCCGCCGAGGCAACTGCATCCCCGCAAGCGATATCGAGAAATTTGAACGGCTTGGGCATCTCCTGGGACAACAGTGTGCGCAGCAAGCCATAGACCTCGCGGTGAAACATGAGGTTTTCGCCGACGATCTTCCGGTAAGTTGCCAGATGTTTATTGAACATGGCTTGTGCATCGTCGGTGGCCGCCGAAGCAGTGCCTTCAGCCTGATTTCGCAAGGTCTCCATTCGTTTCCCTCCCAGAAAAGCCGTCAGCCGTGGAGTTGAGTGTACCCTTCGCGTAGAGATGCAGCGCGCGATAAACCGCCGTGTGTGATGGCGTCGGTATGCCAAGGCCGTTCCCAAGCGCGTGCATTCGCCCTGAAAGCCAGGCAAGTTCCAGTGGTTTTCCGTTCAAGAGATCATTGGCCATCGATGAGCACGTATCGGGCGGCAGGTTCTGCCAGATCGATTCAGCGTACGCTTCATATTCGTCCTGCATCGGGTGACCGGCTGCCTTCGCCACCGCCATGCCCTCATCCCGCAACTGGGCAAGCAATGTGCGAGACTCAGGATCTGTCAGGATCGATCCAATTCCGGATCGAATTAAGCTGGTCGCACCCGAGAACGCGCAGAGCGTCACGAACTTGGTCCAGAGCGTCTGATCGATATCTTCGACCGTCTGCAGCCCAATGTCTCCGGCCTGGATGGATGCCGCGAGCAACGCACTGATCACCGGGTCACGATGCCCGCCGATATAGAACTGCCCTGCACCACCGAGATGCACGATCAGGCCGGGCTGTTTTATGTATCCCGAAATGTAGGCAGCGCCGCCGACAACCTGTGACGGCGGCACCAGCCGACCCAGGGTCTCGACGCTGTCGATGCCGTTTTGCAACGTCACCACTCTCGTTTCCGGCCCGACCATCGGCACGATTGCCGCAGCCGCCGTGTCGCTGTCATAGAGCTTAACGGCGAAGAAAACGATGTCGACATGGCCGACCTCGCCGGGCGTCGCAGTCGCCTTCACATGTGGCAGGCTGAGATTGCCGAGCGGACTTTCAAGCTGCAGTCCGTTGCTTCGCATTGCCTCGAGGTGGGGCCCCCGGGCAATAAAAGTGACATCATGGCCCGCGACAGCGAGCCGTGCACCAAGATAGCCGCCGATGGCGCCCGACCCCATGATCGCGATCCGCATGGCCGCCCCCTCCGACGACAAACCTGTGGCTGCAAAATCAATATAGCCATTGCTACCTTAGACCACAATCAAGTGGTTCGCATGACAGCGTCGCAGGGACGCTGCTGGCTCAAGATGGTCTTCCCTTTCGAAGTCGCTCTTCGCACCGTCCGCCCAAGCGCCCATCCTCCCAAATAGACGGGCCGTACGCTTCGCTCCGCATTTGATATCAATCGGGCACATGCTCCATGATGATTTGCGTGTGCAGCATCGGTGCCGCCTCCGCTCCGAAATAGCTTTCCAGCAGCGGCAGAAAATCGTCTGACAGGTAGAAAGCCGTCAAGGCACGATCGGCCAGCAAGCGGAAGTCGGCGTCGTCGCGACGCAGCCCTATCGCATAGGGTTCGTGCGTAAACAGGCGATCGCCGATCTCAAGCGAGGACGGATCGCGCGCCCGCGAAGCCAGGCTGGCGAGCAGCGCCTGATCCGCGATATAGGCATCGATCTTGCGATCCTCGAGTGCGGCGAGCCCGTCCTCATGCGTCTGGAAATCGGCAAGCTTGGTCTTCGATACCTGGGTTGCCAGCGCCTCGCGCAGTGTCACTCCCGTCGTCGTATTGGCACGCACGCCGATGACGCGCGTCGAGGCGACATGCTCGCTAACGGCGCGAACAGCAGGCTTCTCGAGAAAAAGCGTTTGCAGATAGTTGGGCGAATCCTTGCGGAGCAGTGCAGTCGCCCCGGTCAGGAAGATGGGCTGCGAGAAGTCGACTATTTCGCGCCGCTTCAAATTGACGGTGATCGCGCCGCAAAGCAGATCGACCTCTCCATTTTTCACCGCGTCGAAGCCGCTGGCGAGAGTCGTCTCGATGTATTCGCGCTTCAGCTGCGGAACCTGGTGTTCTATTTCATCGGCGATCTTGCCACAGAGGTCGATGGCGTATCCCGTCGGATTGGCGCCCGCCTTGCTGGAGGAAAAGGGCGCTTCGTCGGCGATGTAGCCGATGCGCACGCTGCTGCGCTCAGTGATCGTATCGAGCGTCGCAGCGGCCGCCGCGAAAGCCGTAAGGCAAAGAGCAAGATGCGCTAGCAGAAACCGTCTCATGCACTTCGTCATAGGCATGATCCTCATCCTCGAGCGGTTGCGATTTCAAAGGCGTACACGCAGACTATGGGCTGCCTGCCATTTGTCAACCAAGGACACGTCGGCGGTGCTCGAACTGGCGACATCGCCCCGAGCGAGACCCGGGCTCGGACGAGCCGACGCTCAATATGCCGCAACAACCTTGTGCACGATCTGATAGTCGGCGCTTTCCTCGCCGATCGGCGCCACGGGCCATGTCCAGTCGGCTTGAACCGATCGCAGCGACACACCATGCAGCAAGTCGGCCTCTTCATGGACCTTCCCGGTGCGGTCGATGACGGCATAGGAGACATCGGTGATCAGGCAAGTCTTGCAAGGCGCCGCTTCCAATGCCGACCGGTGCGCCTGGATCAGCTGTGCGACAGTATCGGCGGGCAGGGCGCCTTCCTGCTCCGCCTCGAAGCGTCGTTTCACGCCTCGACCGATCTGCGAGAGGAGATTGGCCGAGACCACGAAGTCGAGATACGGAACGGTTCTCAGGAAGGCGAGGGGTTCCGGCTGCCTGCCCGCCGCGAGGTCGTCATAGCCTGAAAGGTCGCGCTCAATCAGCCGAACGTTCTTGTAGCCTTTCCGCCGCAGCCACAAGCGTGTCGAGGCGAGATGCACGAGATCGACGAGCACGACAGTATCAAACGTCTGGGCCAGCTCCTCGATCGGTACGTCGCGCAGCAAGCCGGATCCCAGGATGACCGCCGTTCTCCTCTGCCGCAGGCCGGTCATGGCGCTCCTTATGGCGTCCTTGCTCCTCTCCTCGTGCTCTGCCCATTGCCGGCTGCAGCGGCCGGCGCGGGACCAGAGATTGACGGAGTATCGGATGAACCGGCGATGCGCCTTCAGCGTCACCGGAACGGTCGCGGCATAGAGAAGCGCCTCCGCGATCATGATAGAGCTCCTGCCATTCGATCCATTCCTACTCGTTCAATCGATTCTGTGTTCCGGATCAAGGGCCTTCGCCCTTGCCGCATCCGGCCCTTTCCGCTAGGAAACCGCCACTGTCACAGCGAGCGGAATACCTTGGAAATGAACGACAAGCAGAAGAAACCACAAAAGCTCAAGGCCAGACTTCCCCGCGGCTTCGTCGATCGTTCGGCAGCCGACATTCGCGCCGTCAACGAAATGACCGCGAAGATCCGGGAAGTCTATGAGCACTATGGTTTCGATCCTGTCGAAACCCCGCTCTTCGAATACACCGATGCGCTCGGCAAGTTCCTGCCCGATGCCGACCGGCCGAACGAAGGCGTCTTCTCGCTGCAGGATGACGACGAGCAGTGGATGTCGCTCCGCTACGACCTGACGGCGCCGCTCGCCCGTCATGTCGCCGAGAATTTCAACGAGATCCAGCTGCCGTACCGCACCTATCGCGCCGGCTACGTTTTCCGCAACGAGAAGCCAGGCCCAGGTCGCTTCCGCCAGTTCATGCAGTTCGACGCCGATACCGTCGGTGCTCCCGGCGTGCAGGCCGATGCCGAAATGTGCATGATGATGGCCGATACGCTGGAAGCCCTCGGCATCAAGCGCGGCGATTACGTCATCCGCGTCAACAACCGCAAGGTTCTCGACGGCGTTCTCGAAGCGATCGGTCTCGGAGGTGATGACAAGGTCGGCCAGCGCCTCAACGTGCTGCGCGCCATCGACAAGCTCGACAAGTTCGGTCCTGAGGGCGTGGCACTCCTGCTCGGCCCCGGCCGCAAGGATGAGTCCGGCGATTTCACCAAGGGCGCAGGCCTCGACCAGAGCCAGATCGACAAGGTCCTCTTCTTTGTCGGCATCAAGGATTATGCCGAAAGCGCAGCCCAGTTGGCGGAACTCGTTGCCGGCACATCCAAGGGTGCTGAAGGCGTTGAAGAGCTGAATTTCATTGGCGCATTGGTCAGAAGCGCGGGCTACCAGTCCGACCGCGTCAAGATCGATCCGTCGGTCGTGCGCGGCCTCGAATATTACACCGGCCCCGTCTACGAAGCCGAGCTTCTGTTCGATGTCACCAACGAGAAGGGCGAGAAGGTCGTCTTCGGTTCCGTTGGCGGTGGTGGTCGCTACGACGGCCTCGTCTCCCGCTTCATGGGCCAGCCGGTGCCGGCTACCGGCTTCTCCATCGGTGTTTCCCGCCTGATGACGGCGTTGAAGAACCTTGGCAAGCTCGGCCAGGCCGAGGCCATCGAGCCGGTTCTGGTCACGGTCATGGACGGCGATGTCGACGCGATGGGCCGCTACCAGCGCATGACGCAGGACTTGCGCTCCGCCGGCATCCGCGCCGAAATGTTCCAGGGCAACTGGAAGAAGTTCGGCAACCAGTTGAAATATGCCGACCGCCGCGGCTGCCCTGTCGCCATCATCCAGGGAGGTGACGAGCGGGCGCAGGGCGTCGTGCAGATCAAGGACCTGATCGAGGGCAAGCGCCTGTCGGGCGAGATCGAGGACAATGCCAGCTGGCGTGAGGCCCGTGTTGCCCAGGAAACGGTTGCGGAAGGCGACCTCGTCGCCAAGGTGAAGGCAATTCTGGCGGCGCAGGCCGAAGACCGGAATAGGGCGGGCTGAGATGGCCCTGATCAATCTGCCGGACTTTTCCGGCGAGCTTCTCTCAGAGTTTGCGGCGCGAAAGACGGAGCGGGTGGATACGCCCGTCATCCAGCCGGCCGAACCGTTTCTTGATATTGCCGGTGAGGATCTTCGCCGGCGTATCTTCATGACCGAAAACGAGACGGGCGCCAGTCTTTGCCTGCGGCCGGAGTTCACGATCCCTGTCTGTCTGCGCCATATCGAGAGCGCCACCGGCACGCCGAAGCGCTATTCCTATCTCGGTGAAGTTTTCCGCCAACGGCGCGAAGGCGGGAGCGAATTCTATCAGGCCGGGATCGAGGATCTTGGCGACATCAACATAGCCGCTGCTGATGCACGGGCGATCGGTGACGCGATCGGCGTCTTGGAGCGCGTCGTTCCCGGCAAGTATCTTTCGGTTACGCTGGGCGACCAGGCCGTCTTTGAGGCAGTCGTACAGGCGCTTGGTCTGCCGCTCGGGTGGCAGAAACGGCTGATCCATGCCTTCGGCAACATGAGTCAGCTCGAAGCTCTGCTGGCGAGCCTCGTCAGCCCTCAGTTCGTGACCGGGCTCAGTGACGAGATCGCGCGTCTGATTGCCGCCGACAATGAAGCAGCGCTTGTTGCACACATCGATGCGACGATGCAGGCGACCGGCTATTCGACGAATGCGAGCCGCTCGCCGCTGGAGATCGCGCGCCGCTTGAAGGAGAAGCTGATCCTCTCCGAAACGCGCCTTGATGATGCGGCCTTCCGCGTGCTGGAGGAGTTCCTGTCGCTGAACGTGCCGCTGATCAATGCCTCGGCCGCGCTGGCCGGTTTTGCCGATGCCGCGGGCCTCAAGCTTGGCAACGCCCTTGCGCGCTTCGACGGCCGTGTGGCCGCTCTGGCCAATGCCGGCGTCGATCTGGCGCTGATCGACTACCGCGCAGCCTTTGGGCGTCCACTGGATTACTACACCGGTCTGGTTTTCGAGATCGGCGTGCAGGGCACTTCGGCCGTTCTCGCCGGTGGCGGTCGTTTTGACCGGTTGATGACCTTCTTGGGCGCCAAGGAACGCATTCCCGCCGTTGGCTTCTCGCTCTGGCTGGATCGCATCGAAGCGGAGAGGGCTGCCTGATGACGATTACCATCGCATTGCCTTCCAAAGGCCGGATGAAGGACGATGCCTCGGCGATCTTCGAACGCGCCGGCATCAGGATCACCGCTGTCGGCAACGATCGCTCCTATCGCGGACGCGTCGAAGGCTGGGACGACGTCGAAGTCGCCTTCCTCTCGGCTTCGGAGATTTCTCGCGAGCTTGGCAACGGCACCGTCGATTTCGGCGTCACCGGCGAAGACCTCGTTCGCGAAGGTTTGGCGGAGGCTGACAAGCGCGTCGAGGTCTGCGCGCGGCTCGGCTTCGGCCATGCCGATGTCGTGGTTGCCGTTCCCGAAATCTGGCTCGATGTCGACACCATGGCCGATCTCGGCGACGTTGCATCCGATTTTCGCGCCCGTCACGGCCGCCGTCTGGCGATCGCCACGAAATATTGGCGGCTGACGCAGCAATTCTTCTCCAGCCAGCACGGCATCCAGCTGTACCGGATTGTCGAGAGCCTGGGGGCAACCGAAGGGGCGCCTGCCTCGGGATCAGCCGATATCATCGTCGACATCACCTCGACCGGCTCTACCCTTCGCGCGAATAATCTGAAGGTCCTGTCCGACGGCGTCATCCTTCGCTCGGAGGCCTGCTTCGTCCGGGCGCGCAAGGAAACCCACGCTGGCGATGCGACTGTTCAGCGGCTGATCGACGCCGTTCGTTCGGCACTCTGAGCGATCGTCAGACCGAAACGTAAAAAAACCCGCCGTCAGCTGACGGCGGGTTTTTTATGCTTGGGAGGAGCCTGATGGCTTAGGCGACTGCGTAGACGCCGCGGCGTGCGTCGAGCGAATAGAGGCCGGGGCCGACGATCGCGAGGAAGATGTAAGCGCCGGCCAGCGTGAAGTTCTTCATGACCATGATCTGGTTCAGGGCATTGATCCAGCCGAGGGCAGCAGCCGGGAAGTCCGGAACGTTGACCGTAGGCAGGTGGAAGACAATGGCGGTGAATGCACAGAACGCGGCCAGCAGCCAGCCGATGATCTTGGTCTGGTAGCCGACGAGGACGGCAAGACCGGTCACGAATTCAAAGGCACCTGCGAGATAGGCAAGCGCGCTGGAGGCCGGAAGACCAGCACCGGCGATCATGCCGGCCGTGCCAGCCGGATCGGTCAGCTTGCCGAAGCCGGCATAGATGAACATGAAGGAGAGGAGAATACGAGCAACAAGAATGATGGCGTTATTGGTATTCGACATGGGACAAAGTCTCCGTTTGTGAATGACGTTTGAGGTCTCTGTGCCCCCGGCACGGTTTCAACCTCGGATGCCGTTTTGTCGCCTTTTTTTGCCGTCGTGAAAAGATAGACGGAAGCGGACGCTTTGTTCTCTATTATTGAACGACGCATCGGTCGCGATGGCGGCTTGCCATTGGCAATAACCCTCTTCTATGGTCGGCCACCCAAGATGGAGACCCCAATGGCAGATCTTTCCGCTTTTCCGATCACGACGCGCTGGCCGGCAGCGAACCCCGACGTTATCCAGCTCTATTCGTTGCCGACGCCGAACGGCGTGAAGATATCGATCGCGCTTGAAGAACTCGGCTTGTCCTACGAGCCGCACCTGATCTCGTTCAACACCAATGACCAGAAATCGCCTGAGTTCGTGTCGCTCAATCCGAACGGCCGCATTCCGGCGATCATCGATCCCAATGGTCCGGACGGAAAGCCGATCGGCATTTTCGAGTCCGGCGCGATCCTGCTCTATCTCGCCGAGAAGACCGGCAAGCTCATTCCATCAGACGCAGCAGGGCGCTACGAGACGATCCAGTGGGTCTTCTTCCAGATGGCTGGTATCGGACCGATGTTCGGGCAATTCGGGCACTTCTACAAGTTTGCGGCCGACAAGGTCGCCAACAACTCCTACCCGATGGAGCGCTATCGCGACGAATCCAAGCGCTTGCTGAGCGTGCTGGAAGCGCGCCTCCAGGGCCGCCAGTGGATCATGGGCGATCTCTATACCATCGCCGATATCGCGACCTTCCCATGGCTGCGCGGCGCCGACATTTTCTATGGCGGACGCGAAGTGCTTGACTACAAGAGCTTTCCGGCGGTCGTGGACTGGCTCGACCGCTGCATCGCCAGGCCGGCATCGGAGAAGGGATTCAACATCCCGGCGCGCCCGGCATAAGCCGAAACATGGCAACGACAAAAGCCGGCCTTTCAGGGGCCGGCTTTTTTGTGCGCGGAAGGTATTACTGGCGCCGCGCGAACTCGCTGCCGGTGTTGGTTTTGAATCGCGGAAAGACAAAAACGCCGAGCAAGCTGCCATGGGAGGCGTCATCATGACCGTTCGACTCGCCCATACAGAACAAGGGCTGGCGGAAGCCATTCGGCATCATGATCGTGGTCGAGAAGCAGAACGATGAAGAGAGAGTCGCGGCCTGCTCGAAGAGGTCCAGGATGTGATCGTGATCCTTCGGGTCGTAGCAGCGCATAAGGCTGACAAGGCCGCATTCACGCGCCGGCAGCCCGTGCAGCATCGCGCTCCATTCCTTCAGGTGGATGATGCCCGTGGAAAAATCTCCGACCCAGGTCTCGGAAATGGAAAACTGCGCCAGCAGGTCAGGGTCGTGATTGCTGACGTCGAGTGAACCCGGCATGAGCGGTGCCGCGGTGGTGGTTTTAGCAATTTTGAACAAATTTTTCCCCAGCTTAGGTACAGCTTCCCCCGCTGCACGTCCGGCAAGAATGGGCAGGTTCATGCTGCGCCGCGCATCATGCTCGGCCACCTGCGAAATGGGGTCTGGATGTCGGCACTGCTAACGGAGCCGCTTCCAATTCCGCGGGAAAAACGCACAACTTATGGTATATTTTCGGGAGGGGTTTTTCCCGAGCTCGCCCTCGCGTTCCCGTGGTCGGCAGCGAATTGGATCGCGACCGTCGGCGGATGAACGCGCGCCGAATGCAGCGCGGATTTATAGGCGCTTTTATGCAAACGGCAATCTGCTTTTTGCATAGTGCCGGTCTCCACTGTGAGTGGAAAAACGGCAGGAAAACTGCTCGAGGGGCGCAGAAAGCACCAAAGGTGGACAATTTTCTGAGGTGTAAGCGGTTTCACCTGCCATTTGTGTGAAAAAACATGCACGAAATTGCGTCAGCGAGGAAAGCAGTCCGCGGTAGAAAAAATGCAAGCGCGCAAGCCTTGCGAAAGCCTCGAATAACGCGAGGCATGCTCACATCGCTGCTTAAACGTTTTTTCTGAGGATTGAAAAACGAACACAGTTGCTGTTCCGCGAATCGCACGCCCAAACCAAAAAGGGCGGTCCGAAGACCGCCCTTCCTGTTCCGGGGAAACCGGAGATAGATCGGTGAAGCTTTATGGACGCTTCAGCGATAGGCTTGCGCCTATCACATCATGTCCATGCCGCCCATGCCGCCCATGCCGCCCGGCATGCCGCCAGGAGCATCCTTCTTCGGCAGCTCGGCGATCATGGCTTCGGTGGTGATCAGCAGCGAAGCAACCGAAGCTGCGTTCTGCAGAGCCGTACGAACAACCTTGACCGGGTCGACGATACCCATGGCGATCATGTCGCCATATTCGGACGTCTGGGCGTTGTAGCCGTAGTTGTCTTCGTTCTTGTCGAGGACCTTGCCGACAACGATCGAAGCTTCGTCGCCTGCGTTTTCAGCGATCTGGCGAACCAGAGCCTGCAGGGCGCGGCGAACGATGTTGATGCCAGCTTCCTGGTCGTCGTTTGCACCCTTTGCAGCGATCTTCGTGGAAGAACGGAGCAGGGCGATACCGCCGCCGGGGACGATGCCTTCCTGAACAGCAGCGCGCGTCGCGTTGAGCGCGTCGTCGATGCGGTCCTTCTTTTCCTTGACTTCGACTTCCGTGGAGCCGCCAACGCGGATGACGGCAACGCCGCCAGCGAGCTTGGCAAGGCGTTCCTGCAGCTTTTCGCGGTCATAGTCCGAAGTGGTTTCTTCGATCTGAGCCTTGATCTGTGCAACGCGGCCTTCGATGTCGGACTTGGCGCCAGCGCCGTCGACGATCGTGGTGTTTTCCTTGGAGATCGAAACCTTCTTCGAACGGCCGAGCATGTCGAGCGTTACGGATTCGAGCTTGATGCCGAGGTCTTCGGAAATGACGGTGCCGCCAGTGAGGATAGCGATGTCTTCGAGCATGGCCTTGCGGCGATCGCCGAAGCCAGGAGCCTTGACAGCAGCGATCTTCAGGCCGCCGCGCAGCTTGTTGACGACGAGCGTAGCAAGCGCTTCGCCTTCGACGTCTTCAGCGATGATGAGGAGCGGCTTGCCGGTCTGAACGACAGCTTCGAGAACCGGCAGCATGGCCTGGAGGTTCGAGAGCTTCTTCTCGTGCAGGAGGATGAAGGCGTCTTCGAGGTCCGCAATCATCTTTTCCGGGTTGGTCACGAAGTACGGGCTGAGGTAGCCGCGGTCGAACTGCATGCCTTCGACGACTTCGAGTTCGGTTTCAGCGGTCTTGGCTTCTTCGACGGTGATGACACCTTCGTTGCCGACCTTCTGCATGGCCTCGGCAATATCGAGACCGACCTGCTTTTCGCCGTTTGCGGAGATCGTGCCGACCTGTGCGACTTCTTCCGACGTGTTGATCTTCTTGGCCTTGGCCTGGAGATCCTTGACGACTTCAGCGACAGCGAGGTCGATGCCGCGCTTCAGGTCCATCGGGTTCATGCCGGCAGCAACTGCCTTGGCGCCTTCGCGAACGATCGCCTGGGCCAGAACCGTTGCGGTCGTCGTGCCGTCGCCGGCGATGTCGTTGGTCTTCGAAGCAACTTCGCGGACCATCTGGGCGCCCATGTTTTCGAACTTGTCTTCGAGTTCGATTTCCTTGGCGACCGAAACGCCGTCCTTGGTGATGCGCGGAGCGCCGAAGGACTTGTCGATGATGACGTTACGACCCTTCGGGCCGAGCGTTACCTTCACTGCGTCAGCGAGAATGTCGACGCCCTTGAGCATCTTTTCGCGCGCTGTGCGGCCAAACTTGATTTCTTTAGCTGCCATGATTGAAACTCCTGAATTCGAGTTGTCCGGGCTTTGGGCCCGTGGCTAAAATCGGAAAGGGAAAACGGCTGATTAGCCGATGATGCCCATGATGTCGGCTTCCTTCATGATCAGAAGGTCTTCGCCGTTGATCTTGACTTCGGTGCCGGACCACTTGCCGAACAGAACGCGATCGCCAGCCTTGACGTCGAGAGCGACGACCTTGCCGGACTCGTCACGAGCGCCGGAACCGACGGCGACGATTTCGCCTTCCTGCGGCTTTTCCTTGGCGGTGTCCGGAATGATGATGCCGCCCTTGGTCTTTTCTTCGGACTCAACGCGGCGAACGACGACGCGATCGTGAAGGGGGCGGAAGTTGGTGCTTGCCATTGTCTAATCCCTCGATCAAATGACACTCGCAGGCCGAGAGCGGCCCGCACGGATGGGTGTTAGCACTCGCCATTGGGGAGTGCTAGCGAGGCAGCATTTAGGAGTGGCCCATCGGGGAGTCAAGGACGGCCTGAATTTTTCTTCGCCGTCTTCTCAAGCAGGCTTAACAGCATATCCTTGTCGGAAGTGCGACAGGCAGTGCGGTGACCACCGTTCCCTAAGCTTCTTTCCTCGAAAGAGATCACTGCCGTCCACCTGTCGCTAGGATTGTCGTAAGGACGTGCCAATGATATCGAGCGCCTTGGGGCAAGAGGGGCGGCAACCGTGAATAAGGCGATCGCGGCAGAAGACATCGTGGCGGCACCAGCGCTGCGAGAGGCGGTTCGCGTCTGGGCGTGGATCGGCTGCCTGAGCTTCGGCGGGCCGGCCGGTCAGATCGCCCTCATGCACAAGACCATTGTCGACGAGAAGCGCTGGATCTCTGAGGAACGCTTCCTGCACGCGCTTAATTTCTGCATGCTGCTGCCCGGCCCCGAAGCCCAGCAACTGGCCACATATATCGGCTGGCTGATGCACGGTGTCCGTGGCGGGCTGATTGCCGGCCTGCTGTTCATACTACCGGGCTTTCTGCTCATCCTGATCCTGTCGAGCCTTTACGCCGTCTTTCAGGAAGCGGCCTGGCTTCCCGCGCTTTTCTTCGGAGTGAAAGCTGCGGTCCTGGCCATCGTCATCGAGGCCTTGCTCCGGGTGAGCCGCCGGGCTCTGAAGGAGCGCTTTCACTACTATGTGGCCGGCGCCTCGTTCCTGGCGCTTTTCATGCTGAACCTGCCGTTTCCTCTCATCATTGTCCTCGCCGGCGCAGCAGGACTGCTGTGGATGAAGTATCGCCAGCGTGGGTTGGCAACGCCGATGCCGCAAACCGCCCGCCGCGGACGACTTCCTGCAGTCACGCCGCATGCGATCGCAAGGCCGCTCGTGGTATTGGTGTTCTGGATCCTCGTCTGGCAGTCACCGCTCTTCTTCATTCGTGGCCTCGACGCGCCGATGGACCTGATCGCCGAAACGTTGAGCGGCGAAACCAATGTATTCGGCGCCGTCTTCATCTTCTTCTCCAAGATGGCCGTCATCACTTTCGGAGGCGCATACGCCGTGCTTTCCTATGTCGCGCAGGTTGCCGTCGGCCACTACGCGTGGCTTCAGCCCGGCGAGATGCTCGATGGACTGGCGCTTGCCGAGACGACGCCTGGGCCGCTTGTCCTCGTCCTCTGTTTCGTCGGTTTCCTCGCTGGCTATCGCAATCCCATTGCGATGGCGCCCCTTGCCGGTGGCGTTCTCGGCGCCTTCCTCGCTGCCTGGGCGACGTTCGTGCCGAGCTTCATCTGGATTTTCGCCGGGGCTCCCTACATCGAGAAGCTGCGCAACAACGAGAAGCTCTCTGCCGCCCTTTCGGCGATTACGGCTGCGGTCGTCGGCGTCATTCTCAATCTTGCGCTCTGGTTCGGCCTGCATGTGCTCTTTGCCGAAGTTGGCCGCGTCGCACTCTTTTCCGGCAAGACCGGCCTGCCGATCATCAGCGTTGCCTGGCCGCAGTGGGGGACGCTCGATGCCGCCGCGCTCGTGATCTTCTTGCTGGCGTCCGTTCTGCTGTTTCGCTTCAAGAAGGGCATCCTGACGGTGATTGGCATATCCACCGCCGCAGGCCTGTTGGCCAAGGCTGCCGCCGCCGTCCTCTAGTCGGCTCGTTTCGGTTTTTTACAGCCGCAGCGCAAAATGCCTTGCCATCCCGGCAGGCCTTTGCGATGTCACCCGTGACTTAACGACATCGGGACATCGGAATGGCCAAGCGGATCGAAAACTTTGCGGAAATCACCAGCCAGTATGACGCGGTGTTCTGCGATGTCTGGGGTGTCTTGCACAATGGCGTCGATCCGTTCCCGAAGGCGGCTGCCGCGCTGGAAGCGGCCCGCGGCGAGGGGTTGACCGTTGTTCTCATCACCAATTCGCCGCGTATTGCTCCGCAGGTGGTGGCACAGCTCCGGCAGATCGGCATCCAGGATGGCGCCTACGATCGGATTGTCACGTCGGGCGATGTCACGCGGGGCCTCATTGCCGAGGGGCCGAAGAAGGTATTTCTTCTCGGGCCGGAACGTGATCTGGCGATCATCGAGGGGCTTGGCGTGGAGCGCGTCGATGCGGGGGATGCCGACTCCGTTGTATGCACCGGCTTCTTCGACGACGAAACCGAGACGCCCGAAGACTATACCGAGATGCTGAAGGCGTTTCAGGTGCGCGGCGTGCCGATGATCTGCGCCAACCCCGATCTGGTTGTCGAGCGCGGCCACAAGATCATCCCCTGCGCCGGCGCGATGGCGGCATACTACAATCAGCTCGGTGGGCAAACCCGCATTGCCGGGAAGCCGCACAAGCCGATCTACGACGCCGTATTGTCCGTTGCCCGCGACGCCCATGGGGAATTTCCGAAGGGCCGTGTCCTTGCAATCGGGGACGGAATGCCGACCGATGTTCGCGGTGCTCTCGATTACGGCCTCGACCTCCTCTATATCAGCGGCGGCATCCACGCGAAGGAATACACGCTGAACGGAGAGACGGACGAAGCCATCCTGACGGCCTTTCTGGAGCGCGAAAAAGTATCACCGAAGTGGTGGATGCCTCGTCTCGCATAAAGACCTCAGCACAAGAAAAGCCAGCCGATGACCGTTTTTCACCGCAACGAAACCCGTGAACCACTGCCGGCCCAGCTGCGTGGCGGCGTGGTCGCCATTGGCAACTTCGACGGCGTGCATCGTGGGCATCAGTCCGTGCTGAACCGGGCTTTGGAGATTTCGCGGCATCGCGGCATTCCGGCGCTTGTCCTCACCTTCGAGCCGCATCCGCGTACGGTCTTCCGGCCCGATCAGCCGGTCTTTCGCCTGACGCCTGCGCCGCTCAAGGCTCGGCTTCTCGAAGCGATCGGCTTCAACGCCGTCATTGAATACCCCTTCGACAGGGAGTTTTCGCAGCGTTCGGCCGACGATTTCATCCATTCGATCCTCAAGGACTGGCTTGACGCCTCAGAGGTCGTGACCGGCTTCAACTTTCATTTCGGCCGAGGCCGGGAAGGCGGTCCGGCCTTCCTGATGGAAGCCGGCCAGAGATACGGCTTCGGCGTTACGCTGATCGACGCGTTTCGTGACGAGAATACTGACGTCGTCTCCTCGAGCCATGTGCGCGAATTGCTGAAAGACGGCAATGTCAGCGAGGCAGCGGCGATGCTCGGCTATCACTATACCGTCGAAGCGGAAGTGATCGGCGGCGAGAAGCTAGGGCGCCAGCTCGGCTTCCCGACTGCGAACATGCGGTTGCCGGCCGAAGCCGATCTCAAGGCGGGCATTTACGCCGTTCGCTTCCGTCTTGATGACGGTACGCTGCACGACGGCGTCGCCAGCTACGGTCGGCGGCCGACGGTCACCGACAATGGTGCGCCGCTGCTCGAAACCTACCTCTTCGATTTCAGCGGCGACCTGTACGGGCAGATCTGTTCCGTATCCTTCTTCGGCTACCTGCGCCCTGAACTGAAGTTCGACGGCCTCGATCCCCTTGTCGAGCAGATGAATCGAGACAAGGAAGAGGCAAGGGCGCTGCTAACAGGTGTGCAGTCGCTCGGAGAGCTTGATCGCAAGATCTGCTTCGTCTGAGGCTCTAGCGACCTTCGAAAATTGTGGCTCTTACGGGGCGGCGATGCTTGTCGTGTGCGCTCGCAGGGATATGTCATCTATTTGATAAGACGCGGATTCGCTGCGCCCCCCAGCATCGAAAGGCATTCTTCAAATGGATAAGAGGTTTGGAACGGCGGTCTGCTGGCTGCTCATCATTCCCTATATCGGGCTCCTATGGGTTCCCTTCTACAACTTTCACGACCCTGTCCTCTTCGGCTTCCCCTTCTTCTATTGGTATCAGCTGGCCTGGGTGCCGGTTACCGCCTTTCTAACCTGGATCGCCTACCGGAGCATGCGCGATGACGACTGATCTCAACGCCACCGCGCTTGCCGTTTTCATCTTCTTCTTCGTGCTAGTCACGGTCATGGGCTTCGTCGCCTCCCGCTGGCGCAAGCCGAAAACACTTGACCATCTCGACGAGTGGGGTCTTGGCGGCCGCAGCTTCGGTACCTGGGTCACCTGGTTCCTGGTTGGCGGTGACTTCTATACCGCCTACACCGTCATCGCCGTTCCGGCTTTGGTTTATACTGTCGGCGCCTACGGCTTCTTCGCGCTGCCCTACACGATCGTCGTCTATCCGTTCGTCTTCATGGTCATGCCCGTGCTTTGGAAGCGGGCGAGTGATTTTGGCTACGTGACGGCCGCCGACGTGGTTCACGGCCAGTACGGATCGCGGGGGCTGGAGCTTGCGGTCGCCGCCACCGGCGTGATCGCCACGATGCCCTACATTGCCCTACAGCTCGTCGGTATGACGGCAGCCCTGAAGGCGCTCGGTCTCCACGGAGAGGTGCCGCTTGCGATCGCCTTCATCGTACTCGCGCTCTACACCTATTCGGCGGGCCTTCGGGCACCGGCGCTGATTGCCTTCGTCAAGGACATCATGATCTACATCGTGGTCATCGCCGCCGTGGCGCTGATCCCATCGAAGCTTGGCGGCTATGCCAACGTCTTTGCCGCCGCCGATGCGGCGTTCCAGGCCAAGGGTTCCGGCAGCCTACTTCTTCTGCCAAACCAGTATGTCGCCTACGCGACGCTGGCGCTCGGATCGGCGCTTGCAGCCTTCATGTATCCGCACACGCTGACTGGCATCTTTGCCTCGAAGAGCGGCAACACGATCCGCAAGAATGCGGTGCTGCTGCCGGCCTATACGCTGCTGCTCGGCCTTCTGGCGCTGCTCGGCTACATGGGACATGCGGCTGGCTTGAAGCTCGAAAGTGCCAACGATGTCGTGCCGGCGCTTTTCCAGACGTTGTTCCCGAGCTGGTTTGCGGGCTTCGCCTTCGCGGCGATTGCCATTGGCGCGCTGGTGCCGGCGGCAGTGATGAGCATCGGCGCTTCCAACCTCTTTACCCGCAATTTCTGGAAGGCCTATGTCAATCCTCAGGTGACACATGCCGGCGAGGCCAAGGTGGCGAAGGTGACCTCACTCGTGGTCAAGGTCGGTGCGCTGCTGGTGATCCTCTTCCTGCCAACCCAGTTCGCGCTTGACCTCCAGCTTCTCGGCGGCATCTGGATCCTTCAGACGCTTCCGGCGCTGATCTTCGGCCTTTATACCAATTGGTTCCGGGCACCGGGGCTGCTCGCCGGCTGGTTCGTCGGCTTCTTCGGCGGCACCTATCTGGTTTGGAATGCCGGCTGGAAACCGCTACAGCCGATCGCCATGGGAGAGACCGCTTTCACGGTCTACATCGGTCTGTTGGCATTGGCGTTGAACATCATCGTCGCGGTCGTGGTGAATGTGCTGACCCCGGCAAAGGTGACGGCACGCGCCTGACCATTGCTTCAAAACGGAAGCCGCGGACCGAGGTGTCCGCGGCTTTTCTGTGCCGCGCGGCCATGAAATCCCTCTTCCTTTTCCCTGTAAAAGCGCCTATGAACCGGCGCGATGAACAAGTTCCGGCTGGCGATCACGATACGAATTATCGGCCCGGCCTTCCGCGCGCGCTGAGCGGCCGGAAGGTCCGGGTTTTTGGCGCTTGGACGACGAGCGCCTCCGTCACCATTTTTCAAGCCCGTTGCGCCCGCTTCCGTGGCGCCTAGAGACGATTGCTAGACATGACCGATACAGCCGAAAAGATCGACTACTCGAAGACCCTCTACCTGCCGGAAACCGACTTCCCGATGCGCGCCGGTCTGCCGCAGAAGGAGCCGGAAACCGTTGCCCGCTGGCAGCAGATGGGTCTCTACAAGCAGCTGCGCGCTTCCGCCGCCGGCCGCGAAAAATTCGTGCTTCACGACGGCCCTCCCTATGCCAACGGCAACATCCATATCGGCCACGCGTTGAACAAGATCCTCAAGGATGTCATCACCCGCTCGTTCCAGATGCGCGGCTTCGACTCCAACTACGTTCCCGGCTGGGATTGCCACGGCCTTCCGATCGAGTGGAAGATCGAGGAGGAGAACTATCGTTCCAAGGGCAAGAGCAAGCCCGACCTTTCCGAGCCGGCGGCAATGATCGAGTTCCGCCGCGAGTGCCGCGCCTATGCCGAAAAGTGGATCGGCATCCAGGGCAGCGAGTTCCAGCGCCTCGGCATCATCGGCGATTTCGAAAACCCCTACCTGACGATGAACTTCCATGCGGAGAGCCGTATCGCCGGCGAACTCTTGAAGATCGCCAAGTCGGGCCAGCTCTATCGTGGCTCCAAGCCGGTCATGTGGTCGGTCGTCGAGCGCACGGCGCTTGCCGAAGCCGAAGTCGAGTATGCCGACGTCGACAGCGACATGATCTGGGTGAAGTTCCCGGTCGCCAAGGGTGCGGACGAGCTTTCCGGCGCCGCAGTCGTTATCTGGACGACGACACCCTGGACGATCCCCGGTAACCGCGCGATCGCGTATTCCTCGCGCGTCTCCTACGGCCTCTATGAAGTCACGGCTGCCGAGAACGATTTCGGTCCCCGGCCCGGCGAGAAGCTGATCTTCGCCGACAAACTGGCGGAAGAATCTTTCGCCAGGGCCAAGCTTCAGTACAAGCGCCTGCGCGACATTTCCGCGGCCGATCTTGCGGGCATCAACTGTGTGCATCCGCTGCACGGCCTCGGTGGCGGCTACCATTTCGAGGTGCCGCTCTTGGATGGCGATCATGTGACCGACGATGCCGGCACCGGTTTTGTCCATACCGCGCCGAGCCACGGTCGCGAAGACTTTGACGCCTGGATGGATAACGCCCGGGCGCTCGAAGCCCGCGGCATCTCGTCCGCGATCCCGTTCCCGGTCGATGATGCGGGCTTCTTCACTGCAGATGCGCCCGGCTTTGGTCCGGATGCCGAAGGTGGTGCGGCTCGCGTCATCGACGACAGTGGCAAGAAAGGCGATGCCAACGAGCGTGTCATCAAGGCGCTGATCGGCCGGCATACGCTCTTCGCGCGTGGTCGCCTCAAGCATTCCTACCCGCACTCCTGGCGCTCGAAGAAGCCGGTGATCTTCCGCAATACGCCGCAATGGTTCGTCTACATGGACAAGGACCTTGCCGACGGCACGACGCTGCGCTCCCGCGCCCTGAAGGCGATCGACGATACTCGTTTCGTACCGGGTGCTGGCCAGAACCGCCTGCGCGCCATGATCGAGCAGCGCCCGGATTGGGTGCTGTCGCGCCAACGCGCCTGGGGCGTGCCGATCTGCGTCTTCGTCGACGAGCACGGTGAAGTGCTGAAGGACGATGCCGTCAACCAGCGCATCCTCGATGCCTTCGATGCCGAGGGCGCTGACGCCTGGTTCGCGGAAGGCGCCAAGGAGCGTTTCCTCGGCAACGAGCATGATCCGGCCAAGTGGGCGCAGGTCATGGATATCCTCGACGTCTGGTTCGACTCTGGCTCGACCCACACCTTCACGCTGGAAGATCGTCCCGACCTGAAGTGGCCGGCCGATGTCTATCTGGAAGGGTCGGACCAGCATCGCGGCTGGTTCCATTCCTCACTGCTGGAATCGGCTGCGACCCGCGGCCGCGCGCCTTATAACGCTGTCATCACCCATGGCTTCACCATGGATGAGAAGGGCGAGAAGATGTCGAAGTCGAAGGGCAACGTGGTCTCCCCGCAGGACGTCATGAAGGACGCCGGCGCGGACATTCTGCGCCTGTGGGTCATGACGACGGACTACTGGGAAGACCAGCGCCTGGGCAAGACTATCATCCAGACGAACGTCGATGCCTATCGCAAGCTGCGCAACACCGTGCGTTGGATGCTAGGTACGCTGGCTCACGACAAGGGCGAGGTCATCGCGCTTGGCGATCTGCCGGAGCTGGAAAGGCTGATGCTGCACCGCCTGGCGGAACTCGATCAGCTCGTCCGCGAAGGTTATGACGCGTTCGAGTTCAAGAAGATCGCCCGCGCGCTCATCGACTTCGCCAACGTCGAGCTCTCGGCCTTCTACTTCGACGTCCGCAAGGATGCGCTCTACTGCGATGCGCCGTCGAGCCTGCGCCGTCGCTCGGCTTTGCATGTCATCCGCAACATCTTCGAATGCATGGTGACGTGGCTGGCGCCGATGCTGCCGTTCACGACGGAAGAGGCCTGGCTGTCACGCAATCCTTCGGCCGTTTCGGTTCACCTCGAGCAGTTCCCGACCCTTCCGGCGGAATGGAAGAACGACGCTCTGGCCGAGAAGTGGAAGAAGATCCGCGCGGTCCGTACGGTTGTCACGGGCGCTCTCGAAATCGAGCGCAAGGACAAGCGCATCGGCTCCTCGCTGGAAGCGGCTCCCGTCGTCCACGTCACCGACGCGGAGCTTTTGAAGGCGCTGGAAGGTCAGGACTTCGAGGAGATCTGCATCACCTCCGGCATCGTCATCGACCGCACGGAAGGGCCTGCCGATGCCTTCCGCCTGCCGGAAGTGCCGGGTGTCAGCGTTGAGCCGAAACTGGCCGAGGGCACGAAATGCGCTCGCTCCTGGCGCATCACCACGGATGTCGGCTCTGACCCCGAGTATCCCGATGTCTCGGCCCGCGATGCGGCTGCATTGCGCGAACTAGCAGTGCAAAACTGAAGAATATTGCCGGGTGAATTGCCTAAACGCGGTTCATCCGGTAAAAGCTGCCTGAAAATGGCCGGATTTTTGCGTCAGGGGGACGATTGTCCGGTTGGGCGATGATTGCACCGGCATGGCTGGAAGGGTTTTCATGTTATCACCACGTTGGTTCCGTGTGGGCGTCTGCTTGACTGTTGCTATGGCAGGCGGCGCGATGATCACCGGCTGCATGGGGAGCCCGCGCTACGGTACGGACAAGACAGCGATGGAACAGTTGACCGACGACCTTGGTCAGTCCGTTTCGCTGACCGGCGACGGACCGAAGAACAAGGGCGTCAAGTACAGCGCTCGCCCGGGTCTCGTCCTGCCGTCCACAGCCGCCAAGGAAACCCTCGTCGAGCCACAACAGAGCATTGCTAGCACGGCAAATCCGGCGTGGATCGAGTCTCCGGAAGAAACCCGCGCGCGCCTCGTCAAGGAAGCTGACGAAAACAGCGACAACCCGAACTACCGCTCGCCGCTCGCAAGCGACAAGGTGGAAGGTGGCCGGCAGACGACGGAAGCCCAGAGCAAGGCCTATCGCGAAGCTCGCGCCCTCCAGAAGGGCACCTATTCCGATCGCCGCTTCATCTCGGATCCGCCGACCGAATATCGACAGGTCGACGATCCGACAAAGCTGGACGATCTCGGCGAGCCGGAACTGAAGAAGGCGAAGAAGAAGAAGAAGGAAGCCGCGATTGCCGGTACCGGCAAGCAGTGGTGGAACCTCCTCCAGTAAGATTTCAAGCGGGGCTGTCAGCCCCGCTTTGCTTTTGACCGGTTGTCAACCAGCACGCCATGCAGGCCGCCCGGCGCCCACCAGTTCGCATGTCCGGAAAGTGACGTTGCATTGGGATCGATGCGCTATGCGGGGCGATCCTCGTATAGGCATAGACGGCGACCATCACAACGAGTTCGCCGGCGAGCAATGTCATGGCACATCCCGTTTCTGCTGGAAGAATGTCCGCAGGATGTCGGCGGATGTGGTTTCCTGCAAACCGGAATAGACCTCCGGAGCGTGATGACAGGTCGGTTGCGCATAGAAGCGCACGCCATTGTCGACGGCGCCGCCCTTGTGGTCTTCCGCGCCGTAGTAGAGCCTGCGAATGCGCGCGAAGGAAATCGCGGCTGCGCACATCGTGCACGGTTCCAGGGTCACATAGAGGTCGGCGCCCGTCAGCCGTTCCTGACCAAGCGCCTCGCAAGCCATGCGAATGACGGCGACCTCGGCATGCGCCGTTACGTCGTTGACCTCGCGCGTGCGGTTGCCGGATGCCGCGATCACGGTTCCGTCAATCACCAGAACCGCTCCGATCGGCACCTCGCCGCGTTCGCCGGCAGCGCGGGCCTGGTCGAGCGCCAGGTCCATAAATTGATTTGTCTTCACGATCCGACAATTTCCACTTAACCGCAAGGGCGCGACCTGATAGGAAGGCCCGAAAAGGCAGGCAAACAACAAATGACATTCAAAGACAAGCCAAAACGGCCAGGCGGCAAGCCATCTCCGCGCGATGCCGGGCCAAAATCGGCAAAGACGGCCGTCAAGGCCGAGGCGAGCGACGTTGCCGAAGGCGACGCCAAGGCTGAGCGCATCTCGAAGGTGATGGCGCGCGCCGGCGTTGCATCGCGCCGCGATATCGAGCGCATGATCATGGACGGGCGCGTCAAGCTGAACGGCAAGCTCCTCGACACCCCTGTTGTCAACGTGACGCTGGCCGACAAGATCGAAGTGGACGGCGTTCCGATCCGCGGCATCGAGCGCACCAGGCTCTGGCTGTACCACAAGCCGGCCGGCCTCGTGACGACCAACGTGGATCCGGAAGGACGCCCCACGGTATTCGACAATCTGCCGGACGACCTGCCGCGCGTCATGTCGATCGGCCGCCTCGATATCAACACCGAAGGCTTGCTGCTTTTGACCAACGATGGCGGCCTGGCTCGCGCGCTGGAACTGCCGACGACCGGCTGGCTGCGCCGTTACCGTGTGCGCGCCCACGGCGAGATCGATCAGGACGCGCTCGACAAGCTCAAGGACGGCATTGCCGTCGACGGAGTCCTCTACGGTTCGATCGAAGCCACGCTGGACCGCACGCAGGGCTCGAACGTCTGGCTGACCATGGGCCTGCGTGAAGGCAAGAACCGCGAAATCAAGAATGTGCTGGGTGCGCTCGGTCTCGACGTCAATCGTCTGATCCGCATCTCGTATGGTCCCTTCCAGCTCGGCGATCTGCCGGAGCGGGAGGTGGTCGAAGTGCGCGGTCGCACCTTGCGCGACCAGCTCGGTCCGCGTTTGATCGAGGACGCGAAGGCCAACTTCGACGCGCCGATCTACAATTCGCCCGCCGTTGCCGCCGAAGAAGAGGTGGAAGCAAAGCCGGAGCGCCGTGAGCGCCCCCGCAAGCCGGAAGACAAGCGCGAGCGTGCGCTGAGCCGCCTCGACACCAAGCGCGACGATCGTCGTGATGACCGTCGCGAGGGTGGTCGCAATGACGATGATCGTCCGAAGCGCCCCGCGCTCGGCAGTCGCCGCAATGCCAATGTCTGGATGGCTCCCGGCGCTCGCCCGCTCGGCGAGAAGGCAGCTGCGAGGGCCGAGAAGAACGCGAAGACGGCGCAGCGCCGTGGCGAAAAGCCCGACCGCGACAGGCCGCAGGCCGCAAGCTTCGGTGATGACCGCCACCGCGTGCAGATCAACCGAGCCACCGATGAAGAGGGCGAATGGATCCGCTCCAGCGAGGTGAGCCGCGACGACGGTGACCGCAAGCGTTCCGGTGATCGCGGTGATCGCGGTGATCGCGGCCCGCGCGGCGACCGTGGTTTCGGTGATCGCCCGTCCCGTGGCGATAGGTCCTTCGGCGATCGTGGCGACCGTTCCGGCGGCGACCGCCCGGCGGGCGACAGACCTTATGGTGACCGCCCACCGCGCGGCGATCGGCCGTTCGGCGACAAGCCTCGTGGCGAGCGCAAGCCGCGCGAGGACGGCGACCGTCCACGTTCCTTCGGCGACCGCCCGGCGCGCGGTGACCGGCCAGCCGGTGACCGTCCATTCGGCGGCAAGCCGCGTGGCGACCGCAGGCCGCGCGAGGACGGTGATGAGCGTCCCCGTTCCTTCGGTGATCGGCCGCCGCGTGGCGACCGGCCGTTCGGCGACAAGCCGCGCCGTCCGCGCGAAGAGGGCGACGAGCGTCCCCGCGCCAAGCGTTTCTCCGGCGAGGCTCGTTCCGAGCGTCCGGCCGGCGACCGCTCCTTCGGTGATAAGCCCAGTGGGGCGCGTCCCTTCGGCGACAAGCCGCGCGGTAAGAGCTTCGGTGGCAAGCCCGGCGGGGCGAAACCCGGTGGCAAGTCTTTTTCCGGCAAGCCTTCGGGCGATCGACCGGGTGGCGGTGGCAAGCCTGCGGGCGGGCCGTCGCGTGGTGGACCTAAGGGCAAGGGAATAGGACGCGGTGCGGATCGTCGGCGGTGAGTTTCGCGGACGGTCGCTCGCCGTACCTAAATCCAACGACATCCGGCCGACTGCCGACCGGACGCGTGAGAGCCTGTTCAATATTCTGAGCCATGCCTATCCGGAATGCGTCGATGGCACCCGGATCCTGGATCTTTTTGCCGGTACCGGCGCCGTTGGCCTCGAAGCCGTTTCCCGCGGCTGTCGGCATGCGCTGTTCGTGGAAAACAGCGTCGAGGGCAGGGGCCTGCTCTGGGAAAACATCGATGCACTCGGCCTGCATGGCAGGACGCGCATCCTGCGGCGCGATGCGACCGATCTCGGCAGCGTCGGCAACCTCGAGCCGTTCCAGGTGCTGTTCGCCGATCCGCCCTACGGCAAGGGGCTAGGCGAAAGGGCGATGGCCGCCGCTGCCAAGGGCGGCTGGCTGCAACCGGGCGCAATTGCGGTTCTCGAGGAGCGCGCGGACGTTGCCGTTTCGGTCGACCCTTCCTATCTTTTCCTCGAAAGCCGGATATTCGGCGATACCAAGGTTCATTTCTTCCGCTATCAGCCCGAATAGGGCGGCGGAAATCGGGGGCAGCGGTGCAGCAGGTAGAGAAGATCGAAACCGAGTTGCCTGCCCCGACCGACCCCTCCAGCCGTTCGACACCCACAGTTGCGGTTGCCTTCGGCGGTGGTGGCGCGCGCGGCCTGTCTCACATCCACGTCATTGAAACCCTGGATGAGCTCGGCATTCGCCCCGTGGCGATTGCCGGCTCCTCGATCGGCTCGATCATGGGCGCTCGCATGGCGGCTGGCATGACCGGCGAAGCCATCCGCGAACATGTCATGATGACGGTCGGCAACAAGGCCGCTGTCGTCAGTCGCCTATGGGGCCTGCGCCCGCAGACGGTGCGCGATGCGGTCGCCAATGGCGTGCGCATCGGCCAGTTCAATCTCGAGCGTATCCTGAAAGCCTTCCTCCCCGCCGACCTGCCGGAACGTTTCGAGGATCTGCCGGTGCCGATGACGGTGACGGCAACCGATTATTACGGTCAGTGCGAGGTATTGACGAGCCACGGCGCGCTGTTTCCGGCGCTGGCGGCTTCCTCGGCAATCCCCGCGGTCTTCATGCCGGTGAGGCTGCACGGACGGGTGATGATCGACGGGGGGATCAGCAACCCCGTCCCCTATGAATGCCTGATGGATCGCGCCGACATCGTCATCGGCATCGACGTCGTCGGTGCCCCGGAGGGCGATGGCACCCACATTCCGAACCGCATGGAGAGCATCTTCGGCTCCGGTCAGCTGATGATGCAGACAGCCATTTCTTTGAAACTGCGCCTGCAGGCACCGCACATCTTCTTGCGCCCCGCCGTCGGGCGCATCGGCGTGATGGACTTCCTCAAGGCGCGCGAAGTCCTGTCAATGTCGGTCGGCATCAAGGACGAACTGAAATATGCGCTCGATCGGGAGATCGAAGCGCGGATCGCCCCTTAGAGGCTTTGCCTAGGACTAATAGCCGTTGATGCCGGCGCCACGAACCGGGCCGATCCCGGCAGGGGTTGCGTAGGTGGTGTTCCCTGCGCCCGAACCGGTGGTTGCGCATCCGGAAAGGGTAAAGAGCGTGATGGCCACAGCGGCCAAAAGATAGCGTAGAGGCATGGCATTGTCCTCTCATCGGAGACTGCGCGGGCCTCAGGGGCCGAGACCGGATACTCCCTCAAATCTACGGCAATCGCAACGGGTAGCTAAGTGCTTAGGTTCGAGGCTCTGCCCGGGTTGATCGCCGGATGCATCCTCGCGTGCCCGGGCTACGGCTCACAGGAGCGACGAGCTCAAGGCAACAGGCAAGTCCACATTCGCTCAGGCAGTTCGTCGTACATATGCAAAAACACGGATCCTCGCCTATCCTCTTTCCAACAGGCGAGTACAGGTTCACCATGTCATGGCGGTCCGAGCCCGGAACTAGCACCGATTTATTTGGGATCGAAGGTTTCGGCGGTCAGGCTTTGTAGGATCCCCAATTTTGGAGAGTTCTCATGATCCACTTGTACAAGCCAATAGCAGCTTTCGCTTTTCTCTTGCTCGCCGTAATCAGTTCATCATGCACTACCGGTGGCCCGGGGGCCCGCTCGCTGAACGAACCATTGAACCCCGCCTGCGCAGAGGGCTTCCAGCCCAGAGGCGGCGGCTCATGCGACTTTTAAGATCCGAGGTCGATGAAATATCGCCAGCCGCCAGGCGAACTGACGGAATCCCGTAGGGGATATGCCGCCTGATCGGCGGCATCAATGAGGAGCCTTCGGGCGGTCAAGTTCTCAG
This sequence comes from Rhizobium sp. BK661, assembly GCF_024808825.1. Taxonomy (NCBI): domain Bacteria; kingdom Pseudomonadati; phylum Pseudomonadota; class Alphaproteobacteria; order Hyphomicrobiales; family Rhizobiaceae; genus Rhizobium; species Rhizobium sp. BK661. The sequence goes on from NZ_JANTYT010000001.1 coordinate 873,286, forward strand.
CCTCGCGAAACAAACGAGAGTGGCGTTTCAGTAGGACCTACTGAGTAGGCGACGGAGGCCGAAGATAGCGGTAGCCGGTCAAGGGTGGGCAAAGCCCTTCTCAGCTTGGCGGCGACCAGGCTTCGGGAATTCGTTCCGCTGGCATCTATGAGGGGCCGCCTCCGGCGATTTAGCTCGGGAAATAAATGGGAGTGGCATTGGTGAGGCATGCTGTAACTATGGGCCCCGCTGCACTCTCTGACGATGATCCTTGCTTGCCTATCCGGCTTCTTTCATCGTTGGAGCCATAAGAGAGTTTCAATTCAACCCTGAAAGGCCTAAGCGTCGGCCGTCACCTCTGCCGTGCCTGCCAGCGGGTCCTCGTCGAAGCTTGCGGCGCGCTTTGGCTTCATGAGCGGCTCCGGTTTGACCGGCTGGGAGAACAGCATGTCGCGGCCGGCCTGCAGGCCTTCCGTGACCTGGAGCACCAGGCGGGCTTCGTCGCGCTTGCGGATATCCTCCCCGATTTCATAGGCCTCCGCCTCGCCGATACCCAATGCCTCGAGCGTGCGCCTGCCGAACAGCAGACCGGATTCCAGCGTTTCGCGCAGTTCATAATCGACATTGAGATTGCGCAGCGCGATCGAGTGAATGCGGTCGTAGGAGCGCACGAAGAGCTTGGCATGCGGATAGTCCGCCTGTACCAGCTCGACGATCTTGTCGGTAACTTCGCGTTTCTGCGTACAGACGACGACGATCTTGGCACGGTCGATGCCGGACGCGCGAAGCACATCCTTGCGGGTGCCGTCGCCGAAGTAGATCCGGAAGCCAAAGGATGAGGCCTGCCGGATGCGATCGGCCGAGAAATCGATGACAGTCACGTCGCGTCCGCCCGCAAGCAGGATCTGGGCGGCGATCTGCCCGAAACGCGAAAAGCCGACCATCAGCACATCGGCACCGGCGCCTTCGAAATCTTCGTCGAGCTGTTCCTCCTCTTTGCCGGAGAGGAGACGCTTGGCCAGCATCGTTCCGATCGGGGTGAGCGCCATCGACAGGGTGACGATCGCGATCAGCAGCGAGGCGGTGCTTGTCGGCATCAGGCCGGCAATGCCGGCGGCGGTAAACAGCACGAAACCGAACTCGCCGCCCTGCGGCAGCAGGAAGGCGATCCTGATGGCGTCGTCATGCGGCGAGCCGGTTGCGCGGCAGAGAACATAGATGACGAGCGCCTTCGCGGCCATGATGACGGGCACGGCAACGATGATGAACAGGGCGTTGTCCCTGAGCACGTCGAGCTCGATCGAAAGGCCGACGGCGATGAAGAAGATAGCGAGCAAGACGCCGCGGAAGGGCTCGATATCGGCTTCCAGTTCGTGCCGATAGGAGGATTCCGCCAGCATCACGCCGGAAAGGAAGGCGCCCATCGCCATCGACAGTCCGGCAAGCTGCATCAGGCTCGCCGACCCCATCACCACGAAGAGGGCGGCGGCGATCATCGCCTCGCGGGCCCCGGTGCGGGCGATGATCTGGAAGAGCGGCGTGAGCAGGTAGCGTCCCATGACGATCATCGCGGCGACCGCCCCAATGGCGACTGCGAAGTCGAGCAGCGGCGTGCCGCTGCCCTTGCCGCCATCGAGAATGCTGATCAGGGCAAGCAGCGGCACGATCGCGAGATCCTGGAACAGCAGCATCGAGAAGGAACGCTGCCCGTAACGAGTATTCACGTCGCCTTCGTCCTCGAGTATCTGCATCGCAAATGCAGTGGAGGAGAGGGCAAGCCCGAAACCCGCAACGATGCTGCCGCGCCAATCCAGCACTCCGGAAAGATAGGTCAGGAGCGTCAGCACCAGACCGGTCGCCACAACCTGCGCGGTCCCGAGCCCGAAAATATCGCGCCGCATCTGCCAGAGGCGCGAGGGCTTCAGCTCGAGCCCGATGATGAACAGGAGGAAGACGACGCCGAGCTCGGCCACGTTCAGGATCTCTTCGCCGTCCGTCAATCCATGAAAGATCGGACCGATCACCACGCCAGCGGCCAGGTAGCCGAGCACCGTTCCCAATCCGAGTCGCTTGAAGATCGGCGCTGAAACAACGGCGCCACCTAGCAGCAGGATCGTCTCGGTGAAAAGAGTATTGGGCTCTGACATCAGGCGAGTCTCTTTCAAATGCGGGGAGGCATGCAGGCGACGGGCAAAAGAATCGATGCGCGCGGCCTTGATGCTTTTGGTAGTGCACAATAAATGGAACGCGAAGGAAAGGCCAAATCATGTCCTCAGAAATCGACTCCTCGACGCTTCTTTCCCGCGCAAGCCAATTGATCGACCTGGCAAAAAAAGCTGGGGCCGACGCTGCTGATGCGGTGGTCGTGCGCTCTCGTTCGCAATCGGTCAGCGTGCGCCTCGGCAAGGTCGAGGGCACAGAGTCGTCGGAAAGCGACGACTTCGCGTTGCGCGTCTTCATCGGCAAGCGCGTTGCCAGCGTCTCCGCAAATCCGGGCTTCGATCTGACTGCTCTCGCCGAACGTGCGGTGGCGATGGCCAAGGTGTCACCGGAAGATCCCTTCGCCTGCCTGGCTGATGAAGACAAGCTGGCGAAATCCTATCCGGACCTCGAGCTTCTCGACACAACCGAGGTGTCTTCCGACCAACTTCGCGAGGCTGCGCTCGAGGCGGAGGCCGCGGCGCTTGCCGTCAAGGGGGTCACCAATTCGTCGGGTGCCGGTGCTTCGGCCGGGATGGGCGGTCTCGTGCTCGTCACCTCCCACGGTTTCGAGGGCAGCTACATGGGCTCGCGCTTCGGCCGCTCCGTCAGCGTCATTGCTGGCGAAGGCACGGGCATGGAGCGTGACTACGATTTCGACAGCCGAATCTATTTCGGCGAGCTGGACGATGCCTCCGAAATCGGCCGCAGGGCAGGCGAGCGAACCGTCAAGCGCGTCAACCCGCGGCAGGTTGATACGGGCAAGGACATCACCGTCGTTTTTGATCCCCGCGTCGCCCGCGGCTTCGTCGGGCACATCGCCGGGGCGATCAATGGCGCTTCCGTTGCGCGCAAGACCAGCTTTCTGCGCGACAAGATGGGCCAGCAGGTCTTGAAGTCGGGGCTCACGATTTCCGATGATCCGCTGATCGTCCGCGGCCCGTCGTCCCGACCCTTCGATGGCGAGGGCATCTCCGGCGAGCGGCTCTTGATGATCGAGGACGGCATCCTCAAGCACTGGTTTCTCTCGACCTCGACCGGCCGCGAGATCGGCATGGAGACCAACGGGCGCGGCGTGCGTGGCGGAAATTCGGTGACGCCATCGGCGACGAATCTTGCGCTCGAGCCGGGCGACATCTCGCCGGAAGATCTGATCCGCAGCGTTGGCAATGGCTTCTATGTGACCGAGCTGATCGGTCAGGGCGTCAACATGATCACCGGCGAATATAGCCGCGGGGCGACCGGCTTCTGGATCGAGAATGGCGAGCTGACCTTTGCCGTCTCCGAAGTGACGATCGCTTCGAACCTCAAGGACATGTTCATGCGGGTGACACCAGCAAACGACATCGACCGCAAGTACGGTGTCGCCGCTCCGACGCTTGCGATCGAAGGAATGACGCTCGCCGGGCGCTGATGGATTGGATTGCTGACATGACTGACGTGGACACAGCCCTCTGGCGGAGCGATCTGGAATTGATCGCCGATGCCGCCAGGCAAGCCGGTCGTGTCGCACTCGGCTATTTCAATCAATCGCCTGAAGTCTGGTGGAAGAACGAGGGGCGATCACCCGTCAGTGCTGCCGACTTCGCCGCCAACCAAAAGCTTGAATCGCTTCTCCGCGTCGCTAGGCCGGACTATGGTTGGCTGTCCGAAGAGACCGACGACGACGCCGAGCGCCTGTCGAGGGAGACACTGTTCATTATTGATCCGATCGACGGCACGCGCGCGTTCTTGGCCGGCCTGGATCTATGGTGCGTCAGTGTCGCGGTGGTGCGCCACGGGCGGCCCGTTGCCGGCGTTCTCTACGCTCCCGCCTTGGACGAGCTTTACGAGGCTATCGCAGGCGGCGTGGCTTTGAAGAACGGCAGGCCGATCACGGTATCGACAGCAAGCGTCGATACGCCCGGGCGCTTTGCCATCGCCGAAGATGTCCTGGCGACGTTCCCCGAGCGCCTCAAGCATCGCATTGAGCGCGTCAAGTACGTACCGTCGCTGGCTTATCGCATTGCCATGGTTGCAGACGGTCGGATTGAAGGCACCTTCATCAAACACAATTCGCACGATTGGGATCTCGCAGCGGCCGACTTGATACTCGAGCGCGCCGGCGGCCAGCTGGTCGATCTCCACGGCGGCGCACCGCTCTATAACCGGACCAGAGTCAGCCACGACGAACTTTGTGCCGCAGCCGCGCCGCGGCTCGCCGACCTCCTGACCGGGATTGGTGAACGACGAGGCAGTTGACGTTTCCGTCAAAATCCCTCAGATGATGCGGCGGAGGAGATTAGAGCAGAAAGAGAAGAAAATGACGGAATCCGGTGGCAAAAAGCAGCTCTTGCATCTCGTATTCGGCGGCGAACTGGAAAGCTTGGACGATGTTCAGTTCAGGGACCTGAAGGACCTCGATATCGTCGGCATTTTTCCGGACTATGCCACGGCCCTGACGGCCTGGAAGGCAAAGGCGCAGTCGACTGTGGATAACGCGCACATGCGCTATTTCATCGTCCACATGCACCGCTTGCTCGACCCGGAAAGCAAGTCCGCGCAGTAACCCTCCCGCGGTCGCGGTCTAAAGGCCGCGAACCGACCGACTGCTGCCTGACGCATTCTGGACAAACTGATTGGCCATTGCGGCCGCAACAATAATTGGGAATGGGTTTATGTCGATCATTTGTGATCGGAGAATTGGCAGATGAGCGGTCGCATGGCGCGATTTGCGCTGGGCGCCTATCAGGCAACGGGAACGTTACTGACACCGTTCGTCGGCGGATACCTTGCCTATCGGGCGGCGAAGGGCAAGGAAGATCGTGCGCGCCGTTTGGAACGCACTGGCTATGCCAGTGCCGACCGTCCGGCTGGACCGCTGGTCTGGTTCCATGCTGCGAGCGTCGGCGAAACCAATGCCGTCATCCCGCTGATCCGCGAAATTCGCCGTCGCGACATTCACGTCATTCTGACGACGGGGACGATGACCTCCGCCAAGCTTGCCGCGGAGCGTCTTGGTGAAGAGGCGATCCACCAATATGTGCCGCTCGACCTGAAGCCGGCCGTCAGCCGCTTCCTCGAATACTGGCAGCCTGACTGCGCGCTGATTGCCGAATCCGAAATCTGGCCGGCGACGATGATGGAACTCGGACGCCGCCGCATTCCGCAGATCCTCGTCAACGCCCGCATGTCCGACCGCTCCTTCGCACGATGGAGCCGGCGTCCGGCGCTTGCCGAGGCTCTGTTTGAGAACCTGGCGCTGGTCATTGCCCAGTCGGATGTCGATGCCGAGCGCTTCCGGGATCTGGGTGCGCGCCACGTCATGATGTCGGGGAACCTCAAGGTGGATACCGACGCTCCGCCTTATGATGCTGCCGTGTTCGCCGGTTACAAGAAGCAGCTCGGCGAACGCAAGACCTGGGCGGCAATCTCCACCTTTGACGGGGAGGAAAAGGCGGCGGGCGTCGTTCATCGTGTTCTCAGAGAACGAAACGGGCAATTGACGATCATCGTCCCGCGCCATCCGGAACGGGCTGACGAGGTCGAAGCCGAGCTCGTCAACCTGGGCCTCAAGGTGGCCCGCCGGACGCGCGGCGATGCGCTTTCTCCTGACGTTGATGTGTTCCTCGGAGATACCATCGGCGAAATGGGTCTGTACCTGCGCCTGACCGAGGTTGCCTTCGTCGGTCGCTCGTTGTTTGCCGAGGGTGGCCAAAATCCGTTGGAGCCGGCGATGCTGGGCTGCGCGGTCCTGTCCGGCAGCAACGTGCAGAATTTCCGTGAAGCCTATCAGAAGCTGGCGCGCCGTGGCAGCGCACGCATGGTGCGCGATACCGAGATGCTCGCCAAGGGCGTCCACTATTTGCTCACCAACGACGAGGCGCGTCGCAAGATGATCGAGGCCGGGGTCGGCGCCGTGCAAGAAATGCGCGGTGCACTGACGGCAACGGTCAAAGGCCTGGAGCCCTACATCAATCCGCTGACGGTGAAGGCGAGGCTGCTGCCGAAGGCAGCTGTACAACGCTGAGTGCGGGAGCGGACATGAAGGCGATCAAGGGAATCCTCTTCGACAAGGATGGTACGCTGCTCGATTACGACGAGAGCTGGCTGCCGGTGAATCGCGAGCTGGCACGGATCGCCGCAGAAGGCGATGTCGAACTGGCCGACCGGCTGCTTCTGGCCTGTGGTATGGATCCAGTTACAGGCCACATTATTCCCGATAGCCTGCTCGCGGCCGGCAACACGCGCCAGATCTCGGAAGGACTGATCGCGGCCGGATCGAAGCTCGACGTGATCGAGCTGACGATCAAGTTGGATGAGCTCTTTTCTCATGCCGCCGAGTTTTCCGTTGCGGTCACCGATCTCGCAGCGTTCTTCAGTCGCCTGCATTCCCGTGGCTTTCGGCTCGGCGTTGCCTCGAGCGACAACGAGCGCTCGATCAGACAGACCGCCCTGCGCTTTGGCTTTGCGCCCTTCATTGACTATGTGGCCGGATACGACAGCGGCTTCGGCACCAAGCCGGAGCCGGGAATGGTGCTTGGTTTCTGCGCGGCGACCGGCCTCGACGCCTCCGAAGTTGCCGTTGTCGGCGACAACAACCACGACCTGCACATGGGCCGCAACGCCAAGGCCGGCATCACCGTGGCCGTGCTGACCGGTACCGGATCGCGAGAATCGCTAGCCGCCGCATCCGACTACTGCCTGAACGACATCACCGAGCTGGAGCGGCTGCTGCCCGACCTTCAGCTTGCCTGATTGACCAAGGGCTTGCTTTTTCTTGAAAATTGCCCTCTCTTTTCGCCCGGTTAAGGACAAGATCCGCCAGCATGATGCTCGGCGTCCAAAGGGCAGGACGGGAAGAATGGTATCCGAAGCGCCGCCGTTTTGGTGGTCGAAAGCCGATTGGCGTGCCTGGACGCTCTATCCGATTTCCTTTCTGTATGGGCGTATCGCTGGCTATCGCATGGCCAATGCGAAGCGCGCCTCGGTCCCGGTGCCGGTTATCTGCGTCGGTAATTTCACCGTCGGGGGTGCCGGCAAGACGCCGACGGCACTGACGATCGCCCGTGCGGCAAAGGCAAAGGGCCTGAAGCCCGGCTTCCTCAGCCGTGGCTATGGCGGCTCGCTTGATGTCACGACGGTGGTCGATCCGGCCCATCACCGTGCGCTTGCCGTCGGTGACGAACCTCTGCTTCTCGCTCGGGAAGCGTTGACGGTGATTTCCCGGCGCCGCGTCGAAGGTGCCCAGCGCCTCGTCAAGGAAGGTGTCGACCTGATCATCATGGATGATGGCTTCCAGAGCGCACGGCTAGCGATCGACTACGCGCTGTTGGTCATCGATGCCACGCGCGGCCTAGGCAACGGTCATACCGTTCCGGGCGGTCCCGTGCGCGCTCCCATCCGTCAGCAACTGCGCTATGCCACCGCGCTTTTGAAGGTCGGCGCCGGCGAGGCAGCCGACAACATTGTCCGGATCGCTGCACGCGCTGCCAAGCCCTATTTCACCGCTTCGCTGAAAGTGTGCGATAGCACCGAACTGTCCGGCCGGAACGTACTGGCCTTTGCGGGGATTGCTGACCCGTCGAAATTCTTCCGCACGGTCGAATCTGTCGGCGCGCATGTCGCGGCTCGCCGCTCGTTTGGTGATCATGAGCATCTGACTGATGACGAGGTCGACGACATCCTCTCGACAGCAGAGCGCGAAGGTCTTCAGATCGTCACGACGTCCAAGGATTTCGTCCGTCTCGCCGGACATCATGGCAAAGCCGAGGAGCTTGCCGCCAAATGCCGGGTGATCGAGGTGGAAATGGCCTTTGCGGATGCGCTGGCACCGGGGCTCATAATCGACCGCGCGATCAACACCTGTAGAGACCGGCGCCTAAAGGAAGGCCGCAAGGCCTAAGAGGCGCGGCAGGCGCGACCGCGGTCGTGTGTTGCGCCTGTGTTTAACGCTTCTGGTTGGGCAAAACGCCAGCACGCTTGTCTGCCTCCAGCGAAGCCACGGCATCGGCGTATGGCTCCTGGCGCGCAACACTCCAGTAGCGCAACTCATCGAGCGGGATTTGTTTGCCGGTAATCGCACAGACAACATAGGATCCCGGCGACAGGATCTGAAAATCCGCATCGAGATAGCGTATCTGCGCTTCGCGGTTTCCATTTCCTTCGAACAAGTTCATGCGCTCCGTTTCCTTACAGGCTGTAACAGGCCCTGCCATAACGCGCCGCCGCGGCCATTTCCAGCTTTTTCAACTGCGGCCGAACAATCGCTCGATATCCGATAGCTTGAGCTCGATATAGGTCGGGCGTCCGTGATTGCACTGCCCGGAGCCGGGAGTGACTTCCATTTGGCGCAGCAGTGCGTTCATTTCCTCCGGCCGTAGTCGCCGTCCCGAACGCACGGATCCATGGCAGGCCATCGTCGCGGCCACATATTCGAGCTTCGCCGACAGACCGGACGCGGTATCCCATTCGGCTATCTCGTCAGCCAACTGCCGCACAAGTCCCACGGCGTCCACCTCGCCGAGCATGGCGGGCGTTTCACGCACCGCGATGGCACCGGGGCCGAAGCGTTCGATCGCCAATCCGAGTTCGCCGAACTCGGTCGCGAACTGCATCAGCCGGTCGCAATCCTCTTCGGGCAGATCGACGATTTCGGGGATGAGGAGAACCTGCGAGGCAAGCCGCTTTGAGTGCAGCGCCTTGCGCATCGTCTCGAACACCAACCGTTCATGCGCGGCGTGCTGATCGACGATGACGAGGCCGTCATCCGTCTGCGCCACGATGTAGTTTTCGTGGATCTGCGCCCGGGCGGCACCCAGCGGATAGCGCAGCGGTGGTTCCTCCGGCGCGACCGGCGTTCTCGCGGTCGGCGCGGTGTCGCCGCGTGCCGTTGGCGTCACGAGGCCGTCGAAGGAAGCCTGCGGACGTTCGCCGAAGGCGCTGGTCGCGGGCTGATAGAAGGGGCGCGAGGGCGATGTCGCCACCGACCATGGCTGTTGCGGCCGCTGCGCGCCCGGCTGGAAGCCGGGCCGGAAAGAGCGCAGCATCCCGTCCGCACCGGTCGTCGCTGCACGGCTACCGTCGCGCGCCAGCGCTTCGCGCACGGCGCCGACGATCAGGCCGCGCACCAGTTGCGGGTCGCGAAAGCGCACGTCTGATTTTGCCGGATGCACGTTGACATCGACAAGTGCTGGATCAAGCCGGATCGACAACACCGCAACAGGATACCGGCCCGTGGGGATCGTTTCGGCATAGGCGCCGCGGATCGCGGACAGGATGAGCTTGTCCTGCACCGGACGCCCGTTGACGAACGCGTATTGATGGGCCGAGTTGCCGCGGTTGAAGGTCGGCACACCGGTGAAGCCGGTGAGCGATATGCCTTCGCGCTCGGCGTCGATTTCTATGGCGTTGTCGCGGAAGTCCTTGCCGAGGATCTGTGCCATGCGCGCCAGATGGTCATCACCTGTCGCCGGTAACTCCAGCGTCGTGCGGTCCGTTCCGGAAAGCACGAAGCGCACGCCCGGAAAGGCGATTGCCATACGCTTGACGACCTCAGTGATCGCCGCAGCCTCGGCCTTTTCGGTCTTCAGGAATTTCAGGCGGGCCGGCGTCGCAAAGAAGAGATCGCGAACCTCGACGATCGTGCCCGGATTGCCGGGCGATGGACGCAGATGGGTAATTCTGCCGCCCTCGATGGCAATCTCGTTGCCGCCGGCGCTGTCCCGGCGGCGGCTGGAAATGCTGAGCCGCGCGACCGACCCGATCGATGGCAGCGCCTCGCCGCGAAAACCGAGCGTTCGGATGTCGTCCAGCGTATCGGAGATCTTGGAGGTGCAATGCCGACGCACGGCAAGCTCAAGGTCGGCAACATCCATGCCGGAGCCATTGTCCGAAACCCGCAACAGGCCCTTGCCGCCGCCCGACGTTGCCACCTCGATGCGCGTGGCGCCTGCGTCGAGGGCGTTCTCGATCAACTCCTTGGCAGCGCTCGCCGGCCGCTCGATGACCTCGCCGGCGGCGATTTGGTTGATGAGTGTTTCTGAAAGCTGTCTGATGGCCATGCGCCTATTCTCTTGGATTCGCGGCACAGAGGGAAGGGTGAAAGCGCTGGCCGGATGCTGTTCTGCACGCTCCAATTCGGGCTGCTTAACGTTAAGCGCGCCTTAAGACAAAGCTGCCATTTTGCAACTTGCTTCCGAGGAGTGGGTTTCAATCGGACAGATGTGGGACGCGTAAGAATGAGTGCCGGCTCCGAAAAGGCGGACGCATCATCCGTGAGTAATGAAATGCCGGCTGATATCAGCCTGCAGACGGCTCTGTTTGACGCGGTTTGCGAGAGCCTCGGCGCGGCTTTCATCGTCTACGACAAGACCGACCAAATGATCTTCGCGAGCCGTCAGGTGCTCGATTTCTTTCCGGTATCGGCGACCGTGCTGAAGCCGGGAACGCGGTTGCGAGACTTCCTGGGTGCGATCTACGACACCGGCATCCGTACGCAGTCGAGCGGCAAGCAGGGATCGCTGAGCCGTGAGGACTGGCTGTCCCAGAAGATCGCCTCGCATTGGCGCGAGCGGTTCGAGGCGGTCGAGCGCCACGGCACCGATCGCTGGATTCGGTTTGGCAAGCGGCGCCTTGCGAGCGGCTACGGTGTCTGCGTCATCCAGGACATCTCCGAAGACAAGAAACGGGAGGAACAGTGGCGCTCCGATCTCGAGCGTGTGCAGCTTACCGAGGACATCCTCGATAACCTGCCATTTCCGCTCTTCGTCAAGGATCGCAACCTGAATTACGTCGCCGTCAACATCGCCTTCTGCGAAAAGTACCAGACGACGGTCGATGAGGTACTCGGTCGCAAGAGCAGCGACCTGTTCTCCGAGGAGGTCGCCCAGCGTTTCGAAGAAAGCGACCGCCATGTTCTGGACACCGGTGAAATGTCGATTTCCCGCCAGCGGCAGGTCGCGCGCGACGGCGTGGAACGCGACATCGTTACGCGCAAGCACCGCATCGGCAAGCCGGGGCGCTATTTCCTCGTCTCGACCATGCAGGACCTGCCGCGAGACGGCGCCGATCTCGATGAGTTCAGGTTCGCATCGAGCGTCATGACCTCGAGCAAGAATTCCTATCGACGCGCCTATGTTCCGATGAATGGCAGCGGCGAGCGGCGCGAACCGGCGGCCATGGAAGCGATCGTTCCGGAGAACTTCTCCGGCCGCAAGATCCTGGTGGTGACGTCGGATGTCGTGGCTGAAGCCGCAGCCTTGCGCACGCTTGCGAAATACGGCTTCGAGGCGTGCTCGGTGCGTGGCGAGGACGAACAGGAGCACTTCCTGGAAATCGCGAGCTCGTCCGGCATCTCGCTCGACCTGCTGGTGATCGACAACCAGCTGGGGATGCGTTGCCTGGAGCTCGCCGAACAGTATGGCATTCCGGTGCTCGTCATGGACGGCTTCCAGCTCGCCAACGAGCTCACCTTCCAGATCGCTCGGCATTTCAATCGCAGCAATCGTGGTCAGCTCGCTGAAAGCATCGACACCGATTGGGAGTTCACCACCGTCGAGGAAGCAAATGCGCTTGACGTGCTCGTTGCGGAAGACAACGACATCAACCAGATCGTCTTTTCGCAGATCCTCGAGGGTCTCGGCTACCGCTACCTGATTGCCCCAAGCGGCGACGAGGCGGTTCGCCTGTGGACCGAGCACCGGCCGAAAATCATCCTGATGGACATCTCGCTGCCGGGCTTCAACGGTTTCGAGGCGGCGCGGCTGATCCGCCAGACAGAAGAAGGCGGCAGTTCGAGAACGCCGATCGTCGGTGTTCTTACCCAGGCTTTCGAGCGCGACCGCGCCGAATGTGCAAAGGCCGGGATGGACGACGTGATCATGAAGCCGGTAAGCCCCGATATTCTTCAGGGGATCTTTCAGAAGTATCTTGCCGAGGATGTGCGGCAGGTCGCCATGTGACGACAAAGCTCGTCAACTCCCTAAATGTGGGGACGGTACACGGTTTCAATGCGGCCGTTCCACTATCGAATTCTTAAGACTTGCCCGCCATCCTTCCAGCGTGTGCAGTCTGGGTCTGAGTGATGATGTCGGCTGAAATGCCTCTGGTGCCCGTAAGTCAGAATGAGCTTCAGACCATGGCCTATACCGACCCGCTGACCGGGCTCGGTAACCGCTACCGTATGCGTGATCGGGTTGCCCAGATTTCTGCGGAACGCGCCAGCGATCCCGCGCCCTTCACGATCGGCATCGCCAATCTCGATTCCTTCAAACCGATCAACGATCTCTTCGGCGCATCGGCGGGCGACGAAATTCTCTGCCAGGTCGCCCATCGGCTGAAAGCCTGCATTCCCGATGGCGCGCTGGTCACGCGTCACGACGGCGACGAATTTGCCTTTGTGCTGCCTCTGGTGTTCGAGCGGGCCAGCGCCGAGAAATTCGGCCAGATGATCCGCGAGGTGCTTTCGGCACCCTATGATCTCGGCGACCGCAACGTCCGGCTTTCGGCATCCTTCGGCTTTGCGATTTACCCCTTTGCCGGCGAGGAGTTCGAGGAGCTGCTGAAGAGCGCAGAGACGGCGCTTTATCGCTCCAAGCGCCGCGGCCGTGGCCAGATCACCGTCTATTCCCGCGAGATCGTCCAGGAAATGAAGCGCGCGACGCAGTTGGAGCAGGCGCTGCGCAATGCCATCATCTCCGACGCGATCGATGTGCATTTTCAGCCGATCGTTGCGCTCTCCAACAGCCAGGTCGTCGGCTTTGAAGCCTTGGCGCGCTGGAACGATCCTGATCTGGGCTTCGTATCGCCAGGCGTCTTCGTTCCGCTCGCGGAAGAACGCGGTTTCATCGACGCACTATCAGAGGCATTGCTGCGCAAGGCCGCGGAAGCGGCCCTTTCCTGGCCACGCGAACTCTTCCTCTCCTTCAACCTTTCCTCGGCGCAGCTGATGGATCCGGGTACGAGTAGCAGCGTCCTGTCGATCCTCGGCCGGGTTGGTTTCGACCCGCACCGGCTGGAACTGGAGATCACCGAGACCGCCGTGATGGGCTCGGCCGATACGGCAAACCGCATCATCGCCGACCTGCGCCAGGCAGGCGTCCGTATCTCGTTGGATGATTTCGGAACTGGCCAGTCGAGCCTTGGTCGCCTGCGCGACTTCATGTTCGACAAGATCAAGATCGATCGCGCCTTCGTGTCGCGCATCAATTCCGACCGTGCCTCCGAGCACATCATCAAGGCGATCCTTGCCATGTGCGAAGGCCTCGACCTTGAAGTGGTCGCCGAAGGGATCGAGGACTATTCGGAAGCCGTCAAGTTGCGTTCGCTTGGTTGCGGCATGGGGCAGGGCTATCACTTCGGCAAGCCTGCCGACAGTATCGCGACGCTTCGCTTCCTGCACGAAAACTATTACGATACGGCTGACCGCGTCAGCGCCTGAAACGCCGATGGCGCCCCGTCGGACGCCATCGGTTACGCTGTACTCACTGCGCAGTATTCTTACTTGTTCGTTGTCGAACCCGTCGCCGTGGTGTCTGTTGAGCCCGGTGCTGGAGCCTTCTCGGCGGCGAGCATCTGCAGCGTTTTGAATTCCGGAGCCGCCTTCAGCGTTTCCGCGGTTTCGGAGGTTGTCAGCTTGACGCTGCCGTCCTGCGTGTTTTGAGCAACGGTGATCTTATCCATCGGAACGGCGACATTCTTCTCGCCGACGCCGAGGAAGCCGCCGACGCCAACAATTGCGGCAACTAGACCGCCGTCTTTCTTCATGATGAGGTCGTTGACGTTACCGATGCTTTCGTTTTGGCCGTTATAGACCGACTGGCCGATATAGGTGTTGGCGCTAATCTGGTCTGCAGCCTGCTCGGTCAGGTACCCGCCGCCCGCTTGCGCAGTGTCGGTCGTGGCGGCCGGTGCTGGCGCCTGAGCCGCGTCACCTGCCGGGGCCGGAGCTGTGACATCCGGGACCTTCGGCGGAGCAGTCGGATCGCTCGGCGCTGCCTGCGTTGTCGGGGCGCTCGGATCAGCCGGCTGGGTCGAGCTCTGCGAGAATGCCGCCGGTGCGAAAGCCGTGGCAAACAAGGCACCAGCGGCAACGGTTGTGAGGAGTTTGCGTGTCATTTCGAACCTACCTTTTCAGTTCAAATAGTGATCTCTAGCCCGTGTCCCGCCAGCTTGCGCAGGCGGTAGCCACCGGCCGGCTCCCTTTTGAAATGAATGGCATTTCTATTGGTTCCCGAAAAAAATCGCGCAAAAATTGCTAATTTTGCGGAACTTTTAGCGAAAATGCTACAGGCATCTCAGCTATCAAATGAATCGAAAACAAAAAGGGCGCCCGCGGAGGACGCCCTGGTGACTTCGACGTGTGTCGCGTCAGATCGCGTAAACGGGATCAAAAATCCCCTTCACCGTGACCTCTAGCTCGAGCAGCGAACCGGCCTGCGGTTGCATGGACCGCGCGTCGTCATCCAGTCCCTCCCATGCCGTGGTGACGGCAAGCCGATCGCCATTCTTCCCGATGAAAGCGGGACAGGAGGGCTGGGCGGCGGGTACCTTGTAGCGGGAGATGCGCAGTCCATCCGGGCTGTATCGATCAACGGCGCCCGCACCCCACCGCGCATTCCAGATGTATCCGTCGGCGTCGACGACCGAACCGTCGAGTCCACCCGGCTCATCCATAGTATCCACCAGCACAATCGGCTCCCCGGTCGGCAGACCCGTCTGCGGATCAACCATCACCCTCATCAGGCGGCTGAGGCGTGTGTCGGTGAAGTAGCCAATCGTGCCGTCCGGCGAAAAGCAGATTGAATTCGGAATGCTGATGCCGTCGAAGATCCTGGTCACGCGACCACCGGCCACGTGATAGATGGCGCCCGCGCGATTTTCCGCGCGCTTGCTCATCGTGCCGATCCACAATGCACCGGAAGAATGTGTACGGCCGTCGTTCGAGCGGTTATCCAGATTGTCGTTTTCGAGGGCCGCATAAAAGGTGAGATTGCCGCTCTTGGTATCACGAATGAAAAGACCCTGTTCGGTGGCAAGCAACTGCCGCCCAGCATCTATGCGAGCGAGCACGCTCGCCATCATCGGCAGTGCGTGCACTTTCTTCTCCTCGGTGGAGAGGTTCAGTTCGTGCAACTCCTTGCCGATGATATTGAACCACCAGACCGTGTTCGTGTCCGGATCGTAGGTGGGGCCTTCTCCAAGCACGGAGTTGGTGCTGCAAAGGGTCTTGCCTGCGAACTCGTGAATTTCCGTCATACGCCTTAAGCTCCTACCGCTGCGTCATAGGCGTAAATGGTCGCCTTCGCACGCTCGGCAACCTCCGCTGCGGTCATTCCCGGCTTGTAGAGGCTGGTGCCGAGGCCGAACGCATGAATGCCAGCCTTGGTGTACTCGGAGAAATTCTTGTCTGAAACGCCGCCAACGGCAGCGATCACCAGCTCCCGCGGCAGAATTGCGCGGATCGCGGTGATGCCGGCAGGGCCGAGCACGCTGGCGGGGAAGAATTTCAAGCCAGTCGCGCCTGCACGGGCTGCCGCCAGCGCTTCCGTCGGCGTGAAGACACCCGGCATGGTGACCATCCCATAGTTGCGCGCAAGAATGATCACTTCGGGCTCGACGTTTGGGGTGACAAGCAGCTTGCCACCGGCGGAATGGAGGCTGTCGACCGCCTCCGTGGTCAGCACGGTGCCGGCGCCGATCAGGCAATCGGCCGGCGCCATCTTCGCTGCGATTTCGATCGACTTGAAGGGTTCCGGCGAGTTCAGCGGGATCTCGATGGCGGTCAACCCGTTTTCGATCAGCGCGCCGACCACGCTTTCGGTTTCTTCGGGTTTGATGCCGCGCAGAATGGCGATCAGTGGACGCTTCATCGTGGGGAAGGGGATGCGGTTCATTGCTTCGGTGCTTTCTTAATTCGGCCAAATGGCTTTGGCGGCGGCAGCAAGGCCGCCACGGACTGCCGTATCAGCGTCAATGGTCTTATAGGACAGAGATAGTGCCTTGAAGGCCGCTTCATAAAGGCCTTGCAGCCGGCCCGCGGCAACGAGCGTGATGCTGACGCCGGCTCCCGCATTTGTCATGGCGCCGGCGATTTCCAGCCCGATGAGCGTTCCGGAGATCTTGGCCTGTGCTGCGGCAGCGCTCAAACTATGCAGCAGCTGGCCGGAGCGCGCCGTAAAGAAGAGGTTGGTCGCCATTGCCGGCTGCTCATAGGCAGCCTTGATCGCACTTTCGAAGGCGACCTCGTCTGCCGGCGACTGATCGGCCCCGGCGACGGCGTGCGACAGGATCGTGTGCTTGGAGATCGCGTCGAAAAGCTCACCGGTCATGAAGCTGGAGAAGCCGGTAACCCGCCCATCCCTTACGTGGACCCACTTTGAATGCGTGCCCGGCATGCACACTGCCTGTGATCCGGTGCTTGCCGGACCAAGCGTGCCGAGAAGCTGCGTTTCCTCTCCGCGCATGACGTCGGGCCTTGCCTGATCTCTCTGGGCAAGGCCTGGAAGGATACGGACATCGCGGCGTTGGCCGGGCACAACGACTGCGCCCGTCAGAATTGAGGACAATGATGCCGGAACGTCGATATAGCCCGCCTCGACCCATCCCTGCTTTGCACCTGCCATGCCGCAGATGATGACCGGAAGATTTTCCGGCGCACTCACCTTGGCCAGATGCGAGGCGAGAACCTCGGCGAAGCCGGTTTTTGCAGCCGTCGTCATACCCTCATTGCTGCGGCTTTCGCCCAGGATGCTGCCATCCTTGGCGATCAGCCAGAGCCGAAAACTGCTTGTTCCCCAATCTACCGCGACATAAGCGGGATCCGTCATCAGAAAATGCCTCCATCGACAATAAGAGATTGTGCGCTGATTGCTGCCGCGCAGCTTGACGCCAGAAACAGGCACGGTCCGATGATCGCGTCGGCGTGCAGAACTTTCTTGATGCACTGGCGATGCACCGTCCGCGCAATGCCTTCCTCGGTGAGCCAGAGTTTCATCTGACGATCCGTCACGATCATGCCCGGCAGGATGCAATTGACGCGGATGTTGTCAGGCCCAAGCTTGCCGGCCAGGCTCTTTGTCAGCCCGATCACGCCGGCTTTCGCCGTCGAATAGGCGGGAAATTCCGGCATGTTGAGCAGAAAAGCAATCGACGACATGTTGATGACCGCACCGCCGCCTGCTTCGCGCATCGAGGGCGCAACAGCCTGGGTCGTGAAGAAGACATGGCGCAGGTTGGTCGCCTGGTTGTCGTCCCAGTATTCCTCGGTCACGGCCTCGAAATCGTGCCGGTCGTCGCGCGCGGCATTGTTGACGAGAACGCTGATTGGGCCGGAGTGAGCGACGACCTCATCGACCGTCCTGCGGATCTCTGCAACGTCACGCAAATCCGCCTTGTGGAAGCGAACCGGGTGAAGGGTGTCGCGCGACAGCCGTTCGACGAGGTCATGGCTTTCCGCCTCGGCGACGTCAATGAACGAAACCTTGGCCCCTTGCCGGGCGAACCCCTCGACAATCGCTGCCCCGATGCCGGACCCGCCTCCGGTAATCAGCACGCTTCGATCCCTGAATTCAGGAAACTGCGCAAGCATAGCCGTCACTACGTCCTCCCGACGCTATTCTGTTCTATTATTTGGAACTCTATTTGACTATGTGGAATTATCCGACTAGCGTGGCCTCTCTGTCAAGGTATTTGGGGCGACGATGAGTGCGGCAAAAGAGAATGAGCTCGGGCGGCGCGACACCGGCACCCTCGGCAAGCTGATGGTCCTTCTCGACGTGGTGACCCATGCCGACGGTCCCATGCGGTTCACGGACATATTGGCGCTTTCAGATCAGCCGCGCGGCACGCTTCATCGTCAGCTAAGCCATCTCGTCGAAGAAGGTCTTCTTGAGATCGATGCCGACGGCCGCTACTCATCTGGCTTGCGGCTTTTGGATCTCGCCTCTCGCAGCTGGGCGCGCAACGAGTTTCGCCTCATAGCCGAGCCTCACCTCAGGGCCCTCCAGGATCTGACGGGCGAAACGGTTCATCTTGGTGTGCTTCGCGGCAGCTCGATCATCTACCTCGACAAGTTCGAAGGCCAGCAGCCTGTCAGAATGTACTCGCAGATTGGCAACACCTCGCCGGTTTACTGTACAGGTGTCGGCAAGGCAGCCCTGTCGATATTGCCGAGAGAGCGGGTTGCGGCACTGGTGGCCGACCTTGCCTTCCACCAGTTCACCGCAAATACGCATACGGCGGACACTCTCCTTGCCGAGATCGAGGAAATACGCAAGCAAGGTCATGCCTTCGACCGTGAGGAGCACGAAGTCGGCATTCGCTGTGTCGCCGCCCCTATCTGGTCCGAAAACCTTTCGCTTGTCGGTGGTGTATCGGTAACCGGGCCGGCTTATCGGCTTACGATGGAAAGGCTTTCGGAATGGGCGGCCCCGATCCGGAAGACGGCAGAACAGATCAGAGAAGCCATGCGCATTGGACTTGGTCCACGCCGCTAAACCTTACTCAATGTCGCCCAATACAAGGTTGAAGCTTAAAATATTGTGATTTTCTGACGAATCATCACAATTTACGCTCGTCAATCCCCCGTCTTGGGGTGTATGTGCTGGGTTAATCGTTAACCGGCGATGCAAACTTAGCTGCGACGACGAGACGACATCCATCAGACATTCCATCTATTCGAGTTGAATAAATAAATGAATCCATCGCAGCCAGGATCTTCCGTGGACGTCCACGTTAGCGAGATCGCCGGACTGAAAACGCAGTTCGATATTTTCCGCTTCATGAAGAAAGTGACGGAAGCCTATCGAGCGCGGGCCTTCATGGTCTTCAACATTCCCTCGGTGACAGCCGTCAATCTGCAGAACAGTACAGTCATCTCGAGTTGGCCAGTGGAATTGCTGGCGGCTTACGACCATGAGGGGCTGGTGGCCAATAGTCCGGTCATGAAGCGGCTGCGGACCTCGACCACGCCGTTCTTCAACGACGTGTCGCAGGTAAAGCTGGAAAGGCCCGATGGCAAGGCAGGGATCGTCAAGGCCCTCTTTGAACGTTTCCGCATGATGCGTTGTGCCTATTTCCCGGCGCATGAGCCCTCTGGCAGCCGGGGTGCTGTATCGTTTTCGGGTGACCGTGAGGCATTCAGCGCGGAGGAAATGCGCGAACTCCACTATATTTCCATCCACGTCTTCGACCGATTGGCGGAAATTCGCAGCCACGACAACAGGGTCACGGAAACCCTGACTGACAGAGAGATTGACTGCCTGAACTGGACTGCCGCCGGCAAGACCAGTGTCGAGATTGCGGAAATCCTCACGCTGTCCGAGCACACGGTGAACCACTATCTCAACCGTGCGACCAAGAAGCTCGATACTGTGAACCGTACGCAGGCCGTCGCCAAGGCATTGCGGATCGGACTCATAAAGTAGAGTGGGCAAATTCTGGGCTCGCGCGCCTAAAACTTCACCAATGCGCACGACTTTGTCCCCGGTGCACATCGGCTTTCGCGGATGTTTGCCATCTGGCACGTTTTCTGCTTCTTTGTTTGCAGCGGTCCAGAGGGGACCTGGTCACGACGCCGGATAAACGGCGCGACCCGCACACCGTCGGCCGACGCTACTATGTCTGATCTCGGGCTAAGGCGTCGGCGGCGGTTGTTGCTTTTGGGACACGCCGCCGCCCGCAAACCCTAAACCTTCAGCGCCCGATGCACGTTTTATACTGGCCTTTTGCCGTGCTTGCTCTAGGTGGCAAGGCTTGCCTCGGTATCCCGGAAGGCTGTTGTAACCATCAGGGCGAAAGCCCGGCGGACTTGATGGACGCATCGGCCTTCCGGTTGAACTCGCTCCTCATTTGCTGCGTCGACCGCCGATTTTGTTTGGCGAAGACGCGGCGCTCCTCTATCTAGAATGCCAACATAGGCAGTGAGGATGGAATGACCGGCGTCACCAAGGAACAAGTTCTCGAAACGCTGAAGACGGTCCGCGGACCCGATCTCGAACACGATATCGTCGAGCTCGGCATGGTCTCTGATGTCTTCATTTCCGACGGCAAGGTCTATTTCTCCATTACGGTCCCTGCGGAGAACGCCAAGGAGCTGGAGCCTCTTCGTCTCGCCGCCGAACGGGTCATCAAGGAAATGCCGGGTGTCAAGGGAGCCTTGGTTGCGCTGACGGCGGACAAGAAGGCTGGTGCGGGTTCGGCGCCGGTCTCGCGCCCGCAGCCGCAGGCTGGACATGAGCATCACGGCCATGCCCACGCGCCGCAACAGCAGCCCCGCGCCGGCAAGCTCGGCGTTCCCGGTATTGGCTCGATCATCGCCGTTGCCTCCGGCAAGGGCGGTGTGGGAAAATCCACGACCGCCGTCAACCTTGCGCTCGGCCTCCAGGCCAATGGCTTGCGGGTCGGCATTCTCGACGCCGATATTTACGGCCCGTCGATGCCGCGCCTGCTCAAGATCTCCGGCCGCCCCACCCAGATCGATGGCCGCATCATCAACCCCATGGAAAATTACGGGCTGAAGGTGATGTCAATGGGCTTCCTCGTCGACGAGGAGACGGCAATGATCTGGCGTGGCCCCATGGTGCAATCGGCGCTGATGCAGATGCTGCGTGAGGTTGCCTGGGGCGAACTAGATGTCCTTGTCGTCGATATGCCGCCGGGCACAGGCGATGCGCAGCTGACGATGGCGCAGCAGGTACCGCTCGCGGGCGCCGTCATCGTTTCGACACCTCAGGATCTCGCGCTCGTCGATGCCCGCAAGGGATTGAACATGTTCAAGAAGGTCGAGGTTCCCGTGCTCGGCATCGTCGAGAACATGAGCTATTTCATCGCCCCCGACACGGGCACGCGTTACGATATCTTTGGTCATGGCGGCGCTCGCAAGGAAGCTGAACGCATCGGCGTGCCTTTCCTCGGCGAAGTGCCGTTGACGATGAACATTCGCGAGACCTCCGACGCCGGAACGCCGCTGGTTGCAACGGAGCCCAACGGCATCGTCGCCGGCATCTATCGCGAGATCGCCGCCAAGGTCTGGCAGCAGCTCGACGTGCAGCCGCAGAAGGCCGCGCCGGCCATCGTTTTCGAGTGAATGCTTCGCCGCCGCTAGACTCCCAATTGCGGAGGAAATGTGGTCAAACGGCGCGGTGAACGTAAGATGTCTTGATTCTTTCGCAGCTTTCCGTCATATGGCGCGCCGTCGCCATGAGGGCGGCGTGTTGCGAATGCTCGATGATGGCCGGTGGGACTGGCCGCCCGCATACTCGGAGTTATCTTGGTCGAAGGATTGGTGACTGCGATGCGGTTGAGCACGTTGCATATCTCGGCGGTCGCCGGATGTGCCGGGAGTCATATGAACTTTCTTCAATCGCTTTCGTTACAATCTGGAACTTGCATCCCACGCGCTCTCGCGGGCAGCGCGCCGTGGAAGGGCGTTCGATGAAGACAGCGATGTGCGCAACACGCCCGGATTACCGGAGGTCCAACCGGTGATCGCGGCCTACTGTTCCGATTGCAAGCCGGTTGAAATTCGCGATTTGTCGCAAGGTTCCTTGCGCGACGACGTCATGTGGATCGACCTGGTCGAGCCATCGCGTGACGAGGAGATGTTCGTCGAAAGGGTGCTGGGCATCGAAGTCCCGACACGCGATGATCTCAAGGATATCGAACCGTCGGCCCGCCTCTACGTCGAAAACGATGCCGTGTTCATGACGGCGTCTCTCGTCTGGAAGGTAGAAACGGACGCGCCGACCCTGACCGACGTTGCCTTCATCCTGGTTGGCAAACGGATGGTCACGATCCGCTACGCACAGCCGAAGTCCTTTTCACTATTCATCGCCGCGCTTCATCGCGTACCGCAACAGTGGCGGAGCGGTGCGGCACTGCTGGCTAAGCTCTTTGAAACCGTCATCGATCGCACCGCGGAAATCCTGGAGCTTTCGGTTGCCCGTATCGACATTCTGTCGACGCATGTGTTTGGCGACCGTGCGAGGAAGGTTCGCAAGCCGTCGAACTATCTCGAAGAGAAGCTTAGGGACATTGCCGGCCATCATCGCCTCGTCAGCAAGATCCGCGATAGTCTCGCGTCGCTGTCGCGGCTGATGACGTTTTTCTATAATGTCCCCGCGGTCCAGCAGGATCGTGACACCAAGGAACTCTGCCGGACGGTCTCTCGCGATATTCAGTCGCTCAACGAGCATGCGTCCTTCATCGCTGGCAATATTACCTTCCTGCTCGACGCCTCGCTTGGCCTGATCAACATCGAGCAGAACTCGATCATCAAGATTTTTTCGATCGCGTCCGTGGTGTTCTTGCCGCCGACCCTGGTCGCCTCCATCTACGGTATGAATTTCGAATTCATGCCGGAACTGCACTTCGCCCACGGATATCCGTATTCGATTGGGCTGATGGTGTTATCCGCCATCATTCCCTTCTTCTTTTTTCGATGGAAAGGCTGGCTCTGAAGAGCCTGTTTTCATTTCATGCACGAAGGCAGCCATTCACACGAACGTAAAATGAAGCCGCGCAAGCTGTTCTACCTTGCGCTCGGCTCCGTTGGCGTCGTCTATGGCGATATCGGTACCAGCCCGCTCTACGCATTCCGCGAAGCGTTGAAGCCCGTCGCGATCGACGGCCTCACTCGCTTCGAGGTCATCAGCCTCATCTCGCTGATGATCTGGGCCCTGACCATTATCGTCACCATCAAGTACGTGCTCTTCCTGTTGCGCGCCGACAACGAAGGCGAGGGCGGTACGCTTTCCCTGCTTGCGTTGTTGATGAAGACCGCAAACGGGCATACCGCGATGCTGATGCTGCTCGGCCTTGTTGGGGCGGCGCTGTTCCTTGGCGATGCGATGATCACGCCGGCGCTCTCGGTATTGTCGGCCGTCGAAGGTCTGAAGCTCGTGGCGCCAAGTCTGACCAGTTACATCGTGCCGATTTCCGTTTTCATCCTGGCGTTGCTGTTTGCAGTCCAGTCGCGGGGGACCGGTGCCATGGCCCGTTTCTTCGGACCTATCACCGCGCTCTGGTTCATCGTGATGGCCGCCGCGGGCATTTCGCATATCTCCGATGACTTCGGCATCCTCGCCGCCTTCAATCCTTACTATGCAGTCAGCTTTCTGCTGCACGAAGGATTCTATGGTGTCGTCGTGCTCGGCGCGGTGTTCCTGACCGTGACGGGTGCGGAAGCGCTTTATGCTGACCTTGGCCACTTTGGCCGTCGGCCGATCCAGTGGGCCTGGTTTGCGTTGGTCTTCCCTGCGTTGACGCTGAACTATCTGGGGCAGGGCGCTCTCGTTCTCGGCAATCCCGCAGCGATGTCGGATCCCTTCTACTTGATGTACCCGCAGTGGGCGTTGCTGCCGGTCGTCATCCTGGCGACTGCCGCCACAATCATCGCCAGCCAGGCCGTCATCACGGGTGCTTTCTCGCTCGTCCGCCAGGGCATCAACCTCGGCTTCCTGCCGCGGATGGAGGTTCTCTTTACCTCCGAGACGAATACGGGGCAGATTTTTGTCCCGTCTGTAAATGCGGTGCTTTTCTTTGGCGTCATCTTCCTCGTCATCAGCTTCAAGACATCGGATGCGCTGGCAATCGCCTACGGCATCTCGGTGACAGGCGCGATGGTCGTCACCTCGATCATGGCCTTCGAGTTTGTCCGCGTCCGCTGGAATTGGTCGATCCTGGTTGCAACTGCGGCGCTTGCGCCGCTGCTTTGTCTGGAAATGATCTTCCTGGGCGCCAACCTGCTGAAGATTCACGATGGTGGCTATATTCCGGTGCTGATTGCGGCCGTGTTTACGATCATCATGTGGACGTGGCGCCGCGGCTCGGCGCTTCTCCTCGAGAAGACTCGCCATACCGACATCCCGCTCGCGTCTTTCGTCAGTTCAATCGAGCGCAAGAGCGACCATTCCCCGGCGCAGGTGCCCGGCACCGCGATCTTCTTGACCAGCGATCCGGAATCGGCACCCGCGGCGCTGCTGCACAATCTGAAGCACAATCACGTTCTGCACGACAAGAACGTCATCCTGACCATTCGCACGATCAACAAGCCGCGCGTGTCGAGCGCCGATCGCTACAAGGTCGAGCAGATCTCAGAGCGCTTCTCGCGCGTCGAGTTGCTGTTCGGCTTCATGGAATCGCAGAATGTCTCTCAGGCGCTTGCGACGCTGCGGAAGACCGGGCTGAAGTTCGACATCATGTCGACGTCTTTCTATCTCGGTCGCCGCAAGCTGGTTCCCGATGCCAAGTCCGGTATGCCCTACTGGCAGGACCGCCTCTACATCGCGCTTGCCAATGCCGCGGCAAATCCGTCGGACTACTTCCGGCTGCCCGCAAACCGCGTCGTGGAGCTCGGCTCGCACGTCATTATTTAAGCGAGCAAAATCATTTCAATAGGAGCCCGGCATCGACCGGGCTTTTATTTTGCCTGTTGCTAATGCTTTCGCCGTCGCGCGGCATCCGCATTAACCAAGCATCAAGGTTAATGAGACATTTTCAACGGCATGTTCATGCGTCTCATGCCGGAGTCTTCGCGTTGCGTCGAAATAGCCGTTCCCGTGGCAAGCTGCGCCTCTTGCTTCAAAATTGGAGTTCCCCCGCGCTCTTCGGCGTCTGCGGATGGCTGATGTCGCCGACTGTGGCGTCTCATGCGGACCTCGCTGCCTTGCTTGCCGGCCTCGATCAGGGTCGGGAGAACTGGCGGATGGTGCTCACCAATTCGCCGGCCGGCTCGATCCATCAGGCGGAGCTGACCTTTGCCGATCCTGTTGTGACCGGCACGATCGCGGCCGGGGCAGGCATGGTTCTGCCCGACGGCCGCAAGGTCGCCTTCATGGCGAAGGAGAAGGGGCATGGGGCCTCGCCGGACGAAGACCGCGTCAATCGCCCACTCAAGAAGGGCCGCGTCGTCGCTGTTGAAAAGGTGCAGCCGCCCAAGGATTTTTCCGCCGGCTCTATTCTCCAGAGAACACGCCTGCTCTTTCAGCCGAGCTTGGACCTGAAGGATCGGTCGGCTTTCGTGAAGCCTAAGATCAAGGGTAAGGAAATCCAGATCGCCACGAATTTCTACAAGAAGGAGCCGCCGAGACCGGATCGCGGCGTCTCACCGATGCTGGCCGGTCTCGTGACCAACTCCAAGGCCGATGTCCTGGCGACGGCATATGCGCCGGCCGCTCCGGACTACGCTCGCCAGTCGCCGTTCGATTCGATTTTGACCGACAAGGCCGACGATGGCCGCTTCGTGCCGCAGATCGGTCCGCGCGATCACGCTTGGGCGGCAAGCATTCTGCCGCCTTCAGTATTCTCGGCAGCCGAGCAGCAGTGCTTGGCGTCCGGTATTTACTTCGAAGCGCGTGGCGAAACGGTGAAGGGACAAGCGGCTGTCGCCCAGGTCATTCTCAATCGCGTTCGCAATCCCGCCTACCCGAAGACCATCTGCGGCGTCGTCTACCAGAACGAGGATTGGCGCAATCGCTGCCAATTCTCCTTTGCCTGCGACAATATCAAGGATCGTGTGAACTCGCAGTATCATTGGAGAATCGCCCGCGAAGTCGCCATGGCTGTTACCGCCGGCAAGATCTGGTTCCCGCAGGTAGGCTCGGCAACGCATTATCATGCTGTCTACGTCCGCCCGAAATGGGCAAAGACGATGGAAAAGGTCGGCCGCATCGGCCTGCACGTCTTCTACCGCACCTACGGCGGCGGCTGGAGCTGAGGAAAAGCCGATCTCAGCGCGATTTCGCGTCTCATCGCTGCACGCGAAAGCGGATTCTTTCGGTCGATTTTGGCTAACCTCGCCAGGATCGGCCTAAGCGTATGTTTTCTCTTGTCTATTTTATGGCTGGACATCGACTGCCTACGCCTTGACTATGCTTTTTGCTAAAACTATGTTGCGCGCGACTTCAGAACGGGCCGAAAGGTTCTCAAACCTTGGGGTCGTTGTCCGGAAAACCGGGGTAGCGGGATCGCGGACAGCGGCTGGCGGAGGAGAGCACCATGACGGACGACCGCGAGGAAGGTCTAGAAAAGCGCCGGGCGCAATTGGGGGCGGAGCTCGCAACCAAGCGTGTTGAAGCGGGGAAGGAAGAGGCTATCGAAGCCAGCGCCGAGGCGAGCCGCAAAGGCTATGCCCAGGCGATGAAGCTTTCGAGCGAATTCATCTCCGCTATCGTTGTCGGTGCCGTTCTTGGCTATGTCCTCGACCGTTTTGTCGGCACGGCGCCTTGGGGATTGATTGTTCTTCTTCTTCTCGGATTTTGTGCCGGTGTATTGAACGTTCTGCGGGCTGCGGGGAAGGTTGCAAAGCCAGATCCGACCGGCCGCGAGAATGGTGGAAAATAGGGCAGGGCGCTCCGGCGTTCGATCCAGTGCAATAATCCCGTCTTGCGCGGGCTAAAGATAGAGAGAACAAGCGGTGTCTAACGATCCGACCCATCAGTTCCTGATCCAGAAGATTGTGCCGATCGAAGTCGGTGGAATTGATTTCTCGTTTACGAATGCATCGCTCTTCATGGTGGCCTCTGCTGCCGTCGCTGCTGGCTTTCTGTACTTCTCGACGTCGAATCGGGCGATCGTGCCGGGCCGTTCCCAGTCGGTGGCCGAGATGTCCTACGAGTTCATCGCCAACATGCTGAAGGAAGGCGCCGGGTCCAAGGGGATGAAGTTCTTCCCATTGGTTTTCTCGCTCTTCATGTTCGTGCTGACTGCAAACCTGCTCGGCATGTTCCCGTACTTCTTCACGATCACCAGCCAGATCATCGTGACCTTCGCGCTGGCGCTGCTCGTCATCGGTACGGTTCTGGTCTACGGTTTCTATAAGCACGGCTTCCACTTCCTGAATATCTTCGTGCCGCAGGGCGTTCCGGGCATTCTTCTGCCGCTGGTCGTGTCGATCGAAATCATCTCCTTCCTCTCCCGCCCGATTTCGCTCTCCGTTCGTCTTTTCGCCAACATGCTGGCTGGCCACATCACCCTGAAGGTGTTCGCAGGCTTCGTCGCCTCGCTTGGAGCGCTGGGTGCGCTCGGCGTTGGCGGTGCCATCCTTCCCCTCATCATGACGGTCGCCCTGACCGGTCTCGAGTTCCTCGTTGCCTTCCTCCAGGCTTACGTCTTTGCGGTGCTGACTTGCATGTACCTCAATGACGCGATCCATCCGGGCGGCCACTAAGGATACCGATGTTGACGTCCATGGGCGTCAGTCAATTCGCCGTAACAACCATTTCAAAGGAGTGAAAATATGGATCCCATCGCAGCAAAGTACATCGGCGCAGGTCTGGCTTGCCTCGGTATGGCCGGTACGGCTCTCGGCCTCGGCAACATCTTCGGCAGCTACCTGTCCGGCGCGCTGCGCAACCCGTCTGCCGCTGACAGCCAGTTCGGCCGTCTGGTTTTCGGCTTCGCCGTTACGGAAGCTCTGGGCATCTTCTCGCTGCTCGTCGCTCTCCTCCTGCTCTTCGCCGTTTAATACAGGCGCATTGAAGGATCACGGCCTGCAGCCCGCATGCCGTGATCCTTTGCATTTGCAGTACACCTGGAGGTGAGCATGTTTTTTGTGACCCCGGCTTACGCCGAAGAGGCCCCGGCGGGAACCGCAGAAACTGGTGCAGACGCGCATGCCGCCCCGGCTGCAGGCGATGTCCACACCGAGACCGGCGTACCAGCCGAGCATCATGGTGGCGGCGTATTCCCGCCTTTCGATGCGAAGACCTACCCCTCGCAGCTGCTGTGGCTGGCGATTACGTTTGTCGCCTTCTTCGTGCTCATGCAAAAGGTCATCGCACCGCGCATCGGCAATATTCTCGAGCAGCGCCACAGCCGCATCTCGCAGGATCTCGGTGAGGCAAGCCGCCTGAAGGCGGAGGCCGACGCCGACGTTGCCGCTTACGAAGCCGAGCTGGCCGCAGCCCGCGCCAAGTCAAATTCGATCGGTACCGCAGCCCGCGACGCTGCCAAGCTGAAGGCCGAAGCCGACCGCAAGGCCGTTGAAGCAAGCCTGGCTGAAAAGCTGAAGGCTGCCGAAGGCCGCATCGCCGACATCAAGGCGAAGGCGTTCGCGGACGTCGGTGCGATCGCTGAAGAAACCGCAACCGCCGTCGTAGAACAGCTGATCGGCACCTCCGCGAAGGCAGATGTTGCCGCTGCGGTTGCAGACATCAAGAAGGGGGCTTGATCGATGGAATTTGCACTCGACGCAACATTCTTCGCATTTGTCGGCCTCGTCCTGTTCCTGGCGCTGGTTGTCTACCTGAAGGTTCCGGGTATGATGGCAAAGTCGCTGGACGACCGTGCTGATCAGATCCGCAACGAACTGTCGGAAGCCAAGCGTCTGCGTGAAGAGGCCCAGCATCTGCTGGCCGAGTATCAGCGCAAGCGCAAGGAAGCTGAAGCCGAAGCCGCACACATCGTTGCTGCGGCCGAGCGCGAAGCCGAAATGCTGACGGCTGAAGCCAAGAAGAAAACGGAAGAATTCGTTGCCAACCGCACGGCCGTTTCCGAACAGAAGATCAAGCAGGCTGAAGCCGACGCGATGAAGGCTGTTCGTTCCGCTGCCGTCGATCTGGCTATTGCCGCTGCCGAGAACGTTCTGGCGAAGAAGGCAGACACGAAGGTTCAGTCCGAGCTCTTCAGCGACGCCATCGGTAACGTCAAGAGCCGCCTCAACTAAGGTGAGCATTACGCTTTCGAAAAGCCCCGCTTTGCGGGGCTTTTTTAGTTTGGGACCTTAGTTGTCGTCGGTAAGCGAGATCAGTCGATTCCGATATCGACATCGATATCGACGCCCTGCACCTTCTTCAGCGGGCTGAAGGTCATGCGATGCAGCGAGCACGGACCGTGCTTCTCGATGCCGGCGCGGTGTTGCGCGGTGCCATAGCCGACATGCGCAGCAAAGCCATAAGCGGGAAACGTACTGTCGGCACGCGCCATCATGCGGTCGCGCGTCACCTTGGCGACGATGGAGGCTGCGGCGATCGAGACGGAGCGCGCGTCTCCCTTGACGACAGCCTGGCCGGGGCAGAGAAGGCCAGGCGGCACATCGAGGCCGTCTGTCAGCACATAGCTAGCAGGGATCGACAAGCCACAGATGGCACGCCGCATGGCATCCAGGCTCGCCTTGCGGATATCCGTTTCATCGATGCGTGTAGAACTTGACGAGGCGATCGACACCGTTGCGGTCGCGAGGATCTGCGCAAAGAGCTCCTCGCGCTTCTGTGCCGAAAGCTGCTTCGAATCGTTCAAGCCATCGGGAATACGCTTGGGGTCGAGGATGACGGCGGCTGCGACCACTGGGCCAGCGAGAGGACCGCGTCCAGCTTCATCCGCGCCGGCGACCGGCCAGTGGCCAGCCTTGCGCGCCTTCAGCTCGAGCCGAAAATCCGGCACGAGGGGGACGTATTCGAAAAGCATAGGAGAATCGGGTGGCGTGCGACGTTTCATGCGGCTGACCCTCGCACGCCAACCCGATTTCCTGCAAGTCCCCGGATCAGGGCGGCGGGCCGGGGACTTGAGCGCGGAAGGGCAGGGCGACCATCCGCGAAGCTGGAAAAATCAAAGCAGCGAAAGCTGCACGCCGCTGCCATCGGGCGGAACGAAGAGATCATCCCGCAACGGCATGCTGCGGCGGGTCATGCCGAGCCGTTTCGTCGCCATTTCGAAACGGCGCGCAATCTGCCAAGCGTAAGGCCCAGCGCCCTTCATTCGCTTGCCGAACTCCGCGTCGTAATCCTTGCCGCCGCGCATCGAGCGGACGAGCGACATGACATGCCGGTAGCGGTCGGGATAATTCTGCAGCAGCCAGTCCCGAAATAGCGGCGAGACTTCGAGCGGCAGACGCAGGATGACATAGCCCGCCTCTGTAGCACCCGCCGCATGGGCTGACTCCAAGATACGCTCGAGTTCATGGTCGTTGAGCGCCGGAATCATCGGGGCAGCCATCACCGATGTCTGGATGCCTGCCTCTGAGAGGGCGCGGATGGCTTCCAGCCGACGCGTGGGGGTCGAGGCGCGGGGCTCCATCGTCCGCGCGAGCTTTCGGTCGAGCGTGGTGACCGACAGTGACACGCGGACGAGATTCCTCTCCGCCATCGCCGAGAGAATATCGAGGTCGCGCATGATCATCGCCGATTTGGTGACGATCGAAACCGGATGGTTCGCCTTCTCAAGCACCTCGAGAATCTGCCGCATGATGCGCCATTCCTTCTCGATCGGCTGGTAGGGATCGGTGTTGGTGCCGATCGCGATCACGCGCGGCTTATAGCCGGGCTTTGCCAGTTCACGTTCCAGCAGCTTGGCTGCATCCGGCTTCGCAAAGAGCTTGGCTTCAAAGTCGAGACCGGCGGAAAGCCCCATATAGGCGTGCGTTGGCCGCGCGAAGCAGTAGATGCAGCCGTGCTCGCAGCCGCGATAGGGATTGATCGAGCGGTCGAAGGGAATGTCCGGTGACTCGTTGCGGGTGATTGCCGTCCGAGGCTTCTCGATCTGAACCTCGGTCTTGAACGGCGGCAGGTCTTCAAGATTCTGCCAGCCATCATCGATGGCCTCCCGGCGCATAGGTTCGAAACGTCCGCTTGGATTCAATCCCGCCGCACGTCCGCGGCGACGGTCGACATCGATCCGCAAGCCGGCAGATACGATCATCGCATCGGCAATATCTGCCGTATTGGCAGGCGCGAATGCGGCCTGCCCTGCAAGGGACTGCTCGTTCATCGGATTCTCCGCTGGCGAAAGCTTTGCTTTCGTCCGTTTTGATGATTAAATTCCTATCGATAAAATGAGAACAATGCAAGAACAAAATGAGGAAAGTGCCGCTGGCAAAATTTTGTGCGGCGCTCTATGAATAGGCAATGTTGACAGTAGTACTGGAATGCCAGGATCAGGAACCTGAGCTGGCGCAGACGTTATCGGTGTTGGTTGCAGGCGCGGTGGAGGGGCTCGTCAGCGACGTGGTGGTGCTGGACCATGACTCGCGGGACGGGACGTCGCGGGTGGCCGACGCCGCCGGCTGCCGCTTTCATTCGCAATGGGATATCAAGGATATAGTGCACTCTGCGCGAGGCGAATGGTTGCTTTTCGTGGAGCCGGGGGCACGACCGCAGACCGGCTGGATCGATGAGATTGCTGAGTATATGGCCCTCAACAAGCTGCCGGCGCGGTTCACCGCGTCGCGTGGATACCGGCGGCCTTTCCTGCAGCGTATTAGCCGGGCCTCTTCGCCACTGGAACTTGGACTTCTCCTTCCCAAGAAGCAGGCGGTGGCAACCGCAAGAAGCGGCATGCGCCTTTCCGAATTCGCAAAGGGGCAGAAGCTGCGGAAGCTTTCCAGCGAGCTGATTCCATCCTGGGTCGCGCGCGCCGCCCGATAGCGGTTATCTCCATCTCCGCAATAATGGCGCCCGATACGATTTCGCGCTATAATTCGGTCATGGCGCCGCCCGAGCGCCGCGCTTCGTGACGGTCGACCATGGAATGCCGGCAGACGGCAGAACAGGTCAGCGGAAGTCTCCTCTTCTGCCGGTTATCCGGCAAAGGGAGGTGCGTCATGAAACGCAATATGATCCACGGCCTTGTATCGGCGGTCATATTGGCGACATTGATGATCGCGCATCCGCATTCGGCAGCATCGCAGATGATGCGCAGTTGCGCAGCCCGATCCGAGGTCGTCAATTTTCTCGACAAGAACTTTGCCGAAAGGCTGACGGCAGTCGGACTGGTCAATCAGAACGCCATGCTTGAGGTCTACGCTGCGCAGAGCGGCACGTGGACGCTGCTCATTACCGATACCAGAGGCATAAGCTGCCTTCTGCTGTCGGGCGATAGTTGGGAAACGATGCCCAACCTGCCGGGCATTGGGACATAGCACGACGGACTGTGTGGCCGGAGAAGATCCTTACTTGCCGGCGCCGCGCTTCAGATGCTCGTCGAGGCGCGGCATGATCTCCACGAAGTTGCAGGGCATGTGGCGATAGTCGAGCTGGGATTTCAGGATGCCGTCCCAGGCATCCTTGCAGGCGCCGGGGGAGCCCGGCAGGACGAAGATGAAGGTTGCGTTGGCAACGCCTGCCGTGGCTCTGGACTGAATGGTCGAGGTGCCGATCTTGTCGTAGGAGATGCGGTGGAAGACCGCCGAAAAGCCGTCCATCTTCTTCTCGAAAAGCGGCTCCAGAGCCTCCGGCGTAACGTCGCGGCCGGTAAAACCCGTTCCTCCCGTCGTGATCACGACGTCGATATCGTCTCGTTCCGTCCAGGCCTTGACGCGCGAGGCGATTGCCAGCCGATCATCGGGAACGATCGCACGATCGATCAGCCGGTGGCCCGCCTCCTTGATTCTGGCAGCCAGCGTATCGCCGGAGCGATCATCGGAAAGCGTCCGCGTATCCGAGACCGTCAGCACGGCAATGCCAACCGGAATGAAGGTTCGCGTCTCATCCAGCCCTGGCATCACGACCTCCAGCAATCGTTTCCGTTGCTTCGAAATACCAGTCCGGCCGGTCGTTGTGAAGCATCGCAGCCGCGCCTTGAGCCGCTGCAAGCGACGCAAAAATGCCGTAGCACGTGGCGCCGGAGCCTGACATACGAACGAGCGAGGCTCCCTGCGTCCTGAGCATCGCCGAGATTTCGGCGATCTCAGGCAGTATCTCACGCGCGACCGGCTCAAGGTCGTTGCGCATCGCGCCTATCGTCTCTACCCAGCTAGGGCGAGGTGCCATGTCGAGCGGCGGATTGGTCTTTGTTGTCAGCTTACGGAAGACTTCCGGCGTCGATACACCCTTCAGAGGGTTTGCCAGTACGATGGCAAAGATCGGCATGTCGTTGAGGAGGGTGATTTTCTCGCCGATGCCCCGGGCGACAAGCGGCTGACTGGCCAGGCACATCGGCACGTCGGCGCCAAGGCGAACGGCGATTGCCGCAACTGTCTCAGGCGGAAGCGACGCGTCCCACAGCTTCATCAGACCGCGAAGCGTCGCCGCGGCATCCGCCGAGCCGCCGCCGATCCCCGACGCGATCGGAAGGTTCTTCTGGAGCTGGATCCGGACGGAGGGAGTGCTGCCACCCTCGCGAGCGATCGCGTCGCGCAAAAAATCTCGGGCCTTAAGGACAAGATTGTCGTCACGGCTGTCGCCAAGCGCTTCGGCGAAGCGCCCGGAGATCTCGAATTCGTCCTGCTGGGCCGGCGTAAACTGCAACCGATCTCCATGCCGGGTGAAGGTCACCAACATATCGAGGAGATGGTATCCATCAGATCTCTGGCCCGTCACATGCAGGGCCAGATTGATCTTTGCCGGAGCGTCCTCGATGACGGTCACGTCATCGCGCAAACTCGCCGTTGGCATCGCCTATCAGGACTTCTTATCCGTGGGCTTCGGCTCGACGGGCGCCGGGTCCGGCTGCTTTTTGTCGGCGGCCCTTGAGCTGTCGGTATCCTGCGGCAAGCCGTTGGCGATCTTTTCCTTGATCTTCGGGATCTCGGCGGCCTCAGGCTCCGAGCTCAGCGCACGGTTCCATTGGTAGACGGCTTCGAGTTTGCGCCCGACACGCCAGTAGGCATCGCCCAGATGGTCGTTGATCGTGGCGTCGCCAGCCTTGATCTGAGCGGCCTTCTCCAACTCGTTAACCGCGTCATCGAAGCGGTTCAGTCGGAAGTAGGCCCAACCGAGCGAGTCGATGATGTAACCGTCGTCGGGCCTCAGATCGACGGCCTTCTTGATCATCGCCAGTCCCTCATCGAGGTTCCGGTTCATGTCGATCCAGGAGTAGCCGAGGTAGTTCAGCACTTGCGGCTGGTCCGGATTGAGCGCCAGCGCCTTGCGGAAATTCGGCTCGGCCTGGTCCCACTTCTTGAGGCGTTCATAGGCGATGCCGCGCTGGAAGAAGACTGTCCATGCGCTCCTGCCGGGTAGTGGACCAAGGACTTCGACCGCCTTGTCGTAATTGTCGGCCATCGCGGCATAATCCTTCGCATCCGACAGTACGCTGCCATAAGCGAGGTAGCTGCGAACGTCCTTCGGATCCGAGGCGATCAGGCTCTGCAGGTGCTTGCGTGCTTCTTCCACCTTGCCGCCTTGAGCCAGGGCAAGGCCGAGCTGAAGTTCGGAGATGCGGCGCATCGGCGAGGTCTCTGGCACCTGCTTGTAGAGAGCAATCGCGCGGTCCATCTGCTCCTGCTTCTCGGCAATGCCGCCAAGCATGACAAGCGTATCAGCACTGTCCGGATCAAGCGTCTTCGCGGTCTGCAGATAAAGCGAAACGATGTCTTCAGCCCCGTCGCGGTTCAGCGCGCCGCCGATGGAGAATAGGACGCCGGCCGCTCCCTGCTTGGCAGTCTGAACCTGCTGTTCCTGCTTTTCGCCCTTTTCGATGCTTTGGCGCAACGCGTTCAGCGGAGCGTAGTTGGGCAGCAGGTTGTCTCCGACGGAAATCGCGTCCAGCGCCTTCTGCTTGTTGCCCTGCGAGGCTTCCAGGCGGGCAAGCGCCATGACAGCGCGCATGAAGGTATCAGGCGCCGTCGCGCCGCCGTCCTTGTCGAGCACGGCATCGTTGAGGTTCTGACGGGCGGCCTTGACGTCGCCGTTCACGATCGCGATTGCCCCGGCATTATAAGACTTGAAGATACCGACCCAATCCGGTCCCTTCATCCTCTGCACCATCGACAGGGCATCCTTGCCACGGCCGGAGCCGACGCGAGCCCAGGCGGCAAGCAGATCGTTCATCATGCGGTCGAGATCGTTCGGCCCGGTATATTTCAGGAGCGATTCAGCCGTCTTGTATTCGCCGCGACGAATGGCATCCATGCTGCGCACGATCGTCGTGATGCGCTCGACCGTCGGGTCGCCCTTGAGATCGTTGGCGTATTTCACGCCGTCCTTGATGTCGCCGTTCAGAAGCAGCGAGATCATCAGGCGCTGGCGAATTTCCGGATTGCCAGGCTCGATCTGCAGCGCCTTCTTGTACAACTCGATCGCCGTCTCGTAATCGTGATCGACGTCGGCAGTCCGGGCAGCCAAAAATGCGCCGGAGAAGCTCGTGACGCTATCCGGATCGAAGATTACTGTGGCGGCATCGTCCTTCTTGGCCGTCTCTTCGGCATTCACGCCGCCGAGCGCTGCCAGCGAGATGACCGCTGCCATGGCTGCGCTCGAAAGAAGACGGATGGCAAGTTTTTGCCGCATTAGAAAACCTCTCTTGTCGGGCAGCCGGCCTCGTCCGGCTGCAAATCAGTTGAATTGACTGACTCACAACAGGATGGCTTTTTTGAAGCGGTCCTGCAATAAAATCAGTCCGCGATCAGTGACCGTCGATTAGTTGACGCGCTCGATGCAGAAGTCGATGACTTCCATCAGAGCCGATTTCCATGCCGTGTCCGGAAGCGGCGCGAGCGCATCGCGTGCGATCGTCCCGTAATGAACCGCGCGGGCAATGGTATCGTTCAGCGTGCCATACTTGGTAATCAGGCCAAGCGCCTTTTCGAGATGCTGATCGCTGCTCTCGCCGCCTTCAATGGCTTGTCGCCAGAAGGCCCGTTCTTCCTCGGTCCCGCGGCGATAGGCCAAGATAACCGGTAGCGTGATCTTGCCTTCGCGGAAGTCGTCGCCGACATTCTTGCCGAGATCGGCTGCCTTGCCGCCGTAGTCAAGCGCGTCGTCGACGAGCTGGAAGGCAAGGCCGAGGTTCATGCCGTAGGATTTCAGCGCGTTGCGCCCGGATTTGCCGGCATCGGCGACGATTGGGCCGACTTCGGCAGCCGCGGCGAACAATGCCGCCGTCTTGGCCCGGATAACGGCAAGGTAATCGTCTTCCGTCGTTTCCATGTTCTTGGCGACGGAGAGCTGCAGCACTTCGCCTTCGGCGATCACGCAAGCGGCCGCGGAGAGGACGTCCAGCGCATCGAGCGAGCCGACATCCACCATCATACGGAACGCCTGGCCGAGCAGGAAGTCGCCGACGAGCACGCTTGCCTGGTTGCCCCAGATCATGCGGGCCGTGGACTTGCCCCGACGAAGGTCGCTTTCATCGACGACATCATCATGCAGCAACGTCGCCGTGTGCATGAACTCGACGGATGTCGCGAGCTTGATGTGGTTCTCGCCCTTGTAGCCGAACAATGCGGCCGACGCCAAAGTCAGCATCGGACGCAGACGCTTGCCGCCGGACGAGATGAGATGGTTGGCCACCTCGGGAATCATCTGGACGTCGGAGCCGGCCTTGGAAAGGATAAGCTGGTTCACCCGCTCCATGTCCGCCTTGGTCAAATCGACCAGCGGCTTGACGGATGCCAGTTTGTTTTTGCTTTCTTCAAGCGGTATGACCACGCCCAACGACCCGGACTCCTGTTAAATTATTGAGTTCGACAATAGAAAGGGGCGATTGGCGCGGCAAGGGGTGAATTGTCGCGTCGCGCAAATTTGAAAGGGATTTTCCCGCAAATGCATGAACTTATTCGCGCCAACGATCCCGTGCTGCTCTCCTTCGCGGAAAGTCTGCTGAAGGATGCCGGTATTCACTGCTTCATCGCCGATCAGGGCATGAGCATTCTGGAAGGGTCGCTCGGCATGCTGCCGCGCCGACTCCTTGTCGATGACGAACAAGCCGATCGAGCGCGACGCATTCTGGTGGATGCCGGACTAGGCGGCGAACTGCGCGCTCCGAAGTGAGTCTATGATGACGGGGAATATTGCCGAAACCATAGACGCCTTCCATCGGGGGCTCTTCCATGTGCTGCAGCCGAAGGGCAGGGGGCACCGTTCCGGCATGGACGCGATGTTGCTTGCTGCGCTCGTCGCCGATGACCGTCCGGTCAAGGTTGCCGATCTTGGCGCCGGCGCCGGTGCTGCCGGCTTGGCCGTGGCGTCGCGTCTGCCGAGGGCCGAAGTCGTGCTTTTCGAACGCTCCGGCGAGATGGCTGACTATGCGCGCCGCAGCATCCTGCTGCCGGAAAATGCACATGTCGCGGACCGTGTCGCCGTAGTTGAAGCGGATGTGACCCTGAAGGCGAAGGCGCGCAATGAGGCCGGCCTTGTCGACGAGAGCTTCCATCACGTCATCATGAACCCGCCGTTCAACGATGCAGGTGATCGCCGCACCCCCGATGCCTTGAAGGCGGAGGCACACGCGATGACGGACGGACTGTTCGAAAGCTGGGTGCGGACGGCCGGGGCGATCATGATCCCCGGCGGGCAGCTATCACTCATCGCGCGACCGGAATCGATTGCCGAGATCATTGACGCCTGCGGGCGCCGCTTCGGCGGCATCGAAGTCACCGCGATCCATCCGCGCGAGGGCGAGAACGCCGTGCGCATCCTGGTCACGGCGATAAAAGGGTCGCGCGCGCGGCTTTCGCTGCGCGCGCCACTCATCATGCACGAGGAGGGGACGCATAAATTCTCCCCCTTCGTCGACGATCTCAACAATGGCCGGGCGGCCTATGCCAGGCGCTAACCGACGACGAAGTCGAATAGCAGCTTGACGTTCAGGCCGGCAATCAGGACCGCAATCACATAAGCGATTCCGCTCAGCCAGCGTGGAGCGACCAGCGCGCCCATCTTCGCCTTGCTGGCCGTAAACATTACCAGCGGGAAGACAGCGAAGGAAAGCTGCAGGCTGAGCACCACCTGTGTCAGGATCAGCAGTTCCGCCGTGCCCTTGTCTCCGTACCAAATGGTGACGAAGGCGGCCGGAATGATGGCGATCGCACGCGTGATCAGGCGGCGGACCCATGGCTGGAGTCTGATCTTCAGGAAGCCTTCCATGACGATCTGGCCCGCAAGCGTTGCGGTTACGGTCGAATTCAGGCCGCAGCAGAGCAGCGCGATGCCGAACAGTGTCGGCGCGATTGCAAGGCCGAGCAACGGCGCAAGCAGCGACGAGGCTTCGCCCAATTCCACGACATCCGTCTTGCCATTGGTATGGAAGGCAGCCGCCGCGAGGATCAGGATCGAAGCGTTGATCAGCAGCGCAAAGCACAACGCGATGGTCGAGTCGATCGTCGCATAGGTCAGCGCCTCGCGCTTCTCCGGTATCGTATGGCCGTATGCGCGCGTCTGGACGATACCGGAATGCAGATAAAGATTGTGCGGCATCACGGTGGCGCCGAGAATGCCGAGCGCGAGATAAAGCATCTCGGGATTGGAAACGATCTCGGTCGTTGGGAAGAAGCCCCGGATTACAGCGCCCCATTCCGGATCCGCCAGGAAGATCTGCACGCCGAAGCATACAGCGATGATGCCGAGCAGGGCAATCACGAAGGCTTCCACCCAGCGGAAGCCGATCTTCTGCAGATAGAGAATAAGGAAGACGTCGAGCGAGGTGATAAGCACGCCGAGTTCTAGTGGGATGCCGAAGAGCAGGTTGAGGCCGATGGCTGTGCCGATCACTTCGGCAATATCGGTTGCGATAATGGCGATTTCCGCAAAAGCCCACAGTGGCACCGAGACGTATTTCGGATAGGCGTCACGGCAGGCCTGGGCAAGGTCCCGGCCGGAGGCGATAGCAAGCCGAGCACAGAGCGATTGCAGAACGATCGCCATCAGGTTGGACAGCAACGCGACGGTCAACAGCGCATAGCCGAACTTCGAACCACCGGCGAGCGAAGTCGCCCAGTTGCCGGGATCCATATAGCCGACGGCGACCATGTAGCCGGGACCGAGGAACGCAGCGACGCGGCGCCAGCGCGAGCCCTGTTTGTGCGTCTGGACCGAACGGTAAACATCGGAAAGCGATGCCTCTTCGCGCTCGTGTCGCCAGCCGGTCTTCGCGTTCGGATTTACGATGTCCATGAGTGTCCGCCTATTTTCGATGCAACCAGTATGTCTGATTGGAATGATAATGCAAGTCATTCGCAACAAGAATTGTGGTTCGCAGATGTTTTCTGCGGCAGCCATTGCGTTTGTCGCTCCGTTGCATACATGGAAGACGTTCGCTGATCTTGTCGCAAAGGATGGAAAATGGCCGGATTTTTGAAGAGGTTGCTGCCGAAGCGTTTCCGTAGGGACGGCGTGGTAATCCCCGTCGTCCGGCTTCACGGCCCGATCATGAGCGGTGGAAGCCAATTCCGGCCGACGCTCAATCTGGCCTCCGCCGCGCAGGTCCTCGAAAAGGCCTTCAGCTTCAAGGATGCGCCGGCGGTTGCCATCTCGCTCAATTCTCCAGGCGGCTCTCCGGTTCAGTCGCGCCTCGTCTTCAGCCGCATCCGCGACCTTGCGCGTGAAAAGCAGAAGAAGGTTCTTGTCTTCGTCGAGGATGTTGCCGCATCCGGCGGCTACATGATCGCTCTTGCCGGCGACGAGATCATTGCGGACCCCACCTCCATCGTCGGCTCGATCGGCGTCGTCTCCGGCGGCTTCGGCTTTCCGGAGCTGCTAAAGAAGATCGGAGTAGAGCGCCGCGTCTATACGGCGGGTGAGAACAAGGTGATCCTCGATCCGTTCCAACCGGAGAAGGAAAAGGACATTGAATACCTGAAGACCCTTCAGCTGGAGATTCATCAGGTCTTCATCTCCATGGTTCGCGAACGGCGCGCTGGTAAGTTGAAGAACGACGATGTGGTCTTTTCTGGCCTTTTCTGGACCGGCACTCGCGGCCTCGAACTCGGCCTTATCGACGGACTGGGCGACATGCGTCAGGAATTGAAGCGTCGCTATGGGGCGAAAACCAAGCTCGAACTGGTGATGCCAGCGCGCGGTCTTTTCGGAAGGCGCATTCCGGGTATATCGTCAGCCAACCTGGAAGGCGCAGGCGCCGGTCTCGCAACCGGGCTCGTCGACGCCGCCGAGGAGAAAGCATTGTGGAGCCGCTACGGGCTCTGAGGGATTAAAGGCTGGCATCATGCCGCAACTGATAATCATCGTCGTTCTGCTGGTCGGCGCCTGGCTTCTCTATCGCCGCTTCGTCGCCGACGCGCAACGACTGGCCGCACGATCCCGTCGGGAAGAGAAGGAGCGCCAGACCGGCGCCATCGGCACGCTGGTCAAGGATCCGGTTACCGGCGAATACCACCTGAAAAAGGACGAGGACGAGTAGGGCCGTAAAAGCCTTGACCCGTCTGGCCGGGCGTGGCACCTGTCCGCGCACTTTTGTACGAATTCGGAAGCCGTTCCATGTCTGCAGCAATCCCCGACCATATGAACCCGAAGCGCTCGTTCCAGGCGCTGATCCTTACGCTCCATAACTATTGGGCGGACAAGGGTTGTGCGGTGCTGCAGCCTTACGACATGGAGGTTGGCGCCGGCACGTTCCATCCGGCAACGACGCTTCGTGCGCTCGGCCCGAAGCCATGGAAGGCTGCTTATGTGCAGCCGTCGCGCCGTCCCTCGGACGGCCGTTATGGCGAGAACCCGAACCGCCTGCAGCACTATTACCAGTATCAGGTCCTGCTGAAGCCAAACCCGCCGAACCTGCAGGAACTCTATCTCGGCTCGCTCGCCGCCATCGGCCTCGATCCGCTGCTGCATGACATCCGTTTCGTCGAAGACGACTGGGAAAGCCCGACGCTCGGCGCCTGGGGTCTCGGCTGGGAGTGCTGGTGCGACGGCATGGAAGTGTCGCAGTTTACTTATTTCCAGCAGGTCTGCGGTATCGAATGCTCGCCCGTCGCGGGCGAGTTGACCTATGGTCTCGAGCGTCTGGCGATGTATGTGCAGGGCGTCGACAACGTCTACGACCTGAACTTCAACGGCCGCGAAGGCGACGAGAAGATCAGCTACGGCGATGTCTTCCTACAGGCCGAACAGGAATATTCACGGCACAATTTCGAATACGCCAATACGGAAATGCTGCATCGCCACTTCATCGATGCCGAAAAGGAATGCCAGGCGCTTCTCGCCGCCGGCGCTCCTGGCGACAGCGATAATCAGAAGCTGCACAAGTGCGTCTTCCCGGCTTACGATCAGTGCATCAAGGCGTCACACGTTTTCAATCTGCTGGATGCGCGCGGCGTCATCTCGGTTACCGAACGTCAGAGCTATATCCTGCGTGTGCGGACGCTGGCGAAGGCCTGCGGTGAGGCCTTCCTGCAGACGGATGCGGGTGGGGTGAACTTGGCGAAAACCGCCGCTTGAAGAGCGGCAGTCAGCGGCGCTCGTCGCTTCTGATCTCGACGCGGCGTTCCACCGGACGAGCCTTGCTCTGGACGAAAAAGTACGTTGCGATGGCCAGTATGTTGAGCAGGAAAATAAACGCGCTCATGGTCTGAATGATCCTTGTCGCAGTTTGCGTATGCACGCCAGTTCAACGTGCAGAGTGAAAATAGGGCTTCGGCCGGTGCGACGGTATCGTGATTTTTCACTACCCCCGTCCGGTGATTGCCCCGAAAGAGGGCCGGAATGCGGGATGACAATCTGCGGTAACCCGCATAGTCTCCGGGCATACTTTCGGTCGTTGCGGGGGATTCGCGAATGTATGTAATTCTTGGCCTTATTGTTCTGGTCGCGCTCTATGCCGTCTTTGTCTACAACGGCCTTGTTCGCGCGCGGCAGATGGCCGAGGAAGCCTGGTCCGGCATCGATGTGCAGCTGAAGCGCCGCGCCGACCTGATCCCGAACCTGATCGAGACGGTCAAGGGCTATGCCGCCCACGAGAAGACGACACTCGAAGAGGTCGTTGCCCTGCGCAATAAGGCGCAATCGGTTCCGACGGGCGACGTCGCCGGCCGCGCCCAGGCGGAAGGTCTACTCGGCCAGGCGCTCGGCCGTGTGCTGGCCCTGGCCGAAGCCTATCCCGACCTGAAGGCGAACGAAAATTTCCGCGAGTTGCAGACCTCGCTGGAGACGATGGAAAGCGAAATCCAGATGGCCCGCCGTTACTACAATGGCGCCGCCCGTGATCTGAACGTCAAGGTCGAAAGCTTCCCCTCCAACCTTGTCGCTGGCCAGTTCGGCTTCCAGAAGCGGGACTATTTCGAGATCACCAACGAAGCGGATCGCGCCGTTCCGACGGTAAAGTTCTGATATCCGCCATTTGCCTTTGCGTAAAAACTGCTATGAGCAGGGCATGATCGTGGCCTGATATGGCCCTCGCGCAAAGACGGAAAAGACAGGCAATGAGTAAAGACAAGCTCACCATCATCCCGCCGGACAAGCCGCTGACAGGTCGCGCCGTCCCGCCCGGCTCGAAATCGATCACCAACCGCGCGCTGCTCCTGGCAGGTCTCGCCAAGGGCAGGAGCCGCCTGACCGGCGCTTTGAAGAGCGACGACACGCGCTATATGGCCGACGCTCTCCGCGCCATGGGTGTCATCATCGAAGAGCCGGATGACACGAGCTTTGTCGTCACGGGCAGCGGCAAGCTGCTGCCGCCGCAGGTGCCGCTTTTCCTCGGCAACGCCGGAACGGCGACGCGCTTCCTCACGGCCGCTGCCGCCCTGGTGGATGGCACCGTCGTCGTCGACGGCGACCAGCACATGCGCAAGCGCCCGATCGGTCCGCTGGTCGATGCACTGCGTTCGCTCGGCATCGACGCGTCGACCGAAACCGGCTGCCCGCCGGTCACCGTCAAGGGCACTGGCCGTTTTGAGGCGAGCCGCATCCAGATCGATGGCGGCCTGTCGAGCCAATATGTCTCGGCGCTGCTGATGATGGCTGCTGGCGGCGACAAGGCGGTGACGATCGAACTGCTAGGCGAGGACATCGGCGCGCTCGGCTACATCGATCTGACCACAGCGGCGATGCGCGCCTTCGGCGCCAAGGTCGAGAAGACGAGCGCGGTGACCTGGCGCGTCGAGCCGACCGGCT
The DNA here is from genome assembly GCF_024808825.1 of Rhizobium sp. BK661. Classification (NCBI taxonomy): domain Bacteria; kingdom Pseudomonadati; phylum Pseudomonadota; class Alphaproteobacteria; order Hyphomicrobiales; family Rhizobiaceae; genus Rhizobium; species Rhizobium sp. BK661. The sequence continues at coordinate 916,161 of NZ_JANTYT010000001.1, forward strand.
ACACGGCAGCAGATTTCGTGATCGAGCCCGACGCCTCTGCCGCGACCTATCTCTGGGCGGCCGAAGTGCTGACATCGGGCAAGATCGACCTCGGTGTCGCGAATGGCGCGTTCACGCAGCCGGACGCGAAGGCCTATGATCTGATCGCCCAATTCCCGCATCTTCCAGCCGTTATCGACGGTTCGCAGATGCAGGATGCTGTTCCGACCTTGGCCGTTCTTGCGGCTTTCAACGAGACGCCGGTCCGCTTCGTCGGCATCGCCAATCTGCGCGTCAAGGAATGCGATCGTATCCGCGCCGTCTCGACCGGGCTCAACAACATCCGCCAGGGGCTCGCGGCCGAGGAAGGCGACGATCTGGTTGTCCAGTCCGATCCATCGCTGGTTGGACAACGCCTGCCTGCCAACATCGACACCTTCGCCGACCATCGCATTGCCATGAGCTTTGCGCTCGCCGGCCTGAAGATCGCGGGCATCACGATCCTCGATCCGGACTGCGTCGGCAAAACCTTCCCGGCCTATTGGCGCATGCTCGCAGGGCTTGGCGTGACCTATACCGACGAGGGCTGAGATTATCTGAAGCGGCCGCGCGCCGCAGGCGAGGGGTATGATGATCCGACGGCTTTCCGGCCTTTGCTTCGTTCTGTTTCTGATGCTTGCGGGGCGTGGCGCCATCGCTGCGGAGGTGATCGACGCCTTCACCTCTGACATCGCGCTTGAGAAGAGCGGTGCGATGACGGTGACGGAGACGATCTCCGTCAATGCCGAAGGCAATCGTATCCGGCGCGGTATCTTCCGCGATTTTCCGTTGACCTATCAGGATGCGGAAGGCCGTCTCCGCCGCGTCGATTTCGACGTCATATCGGTGAAGCGCGATGGCCGCGACGAGCCATGGCATACCGAGTCCATCAGCGGCGGTATCCGCATCTATGCCGGCTCGGAAGACGTCACCGTGAGCTACGGCCGCCACGACTACGTCTTCACCTACCGCACCAACCGCCAGATCCGCTACTTCGACGATCATGATGAACTCTATTGGAATGTCACCGGCAACGGCTGGATCTTCCCAATCCTGACGGCGACGGCCGCGGTAAATCTGCCTGGCGGTGTCAATGCGACCGACACGGCTTTCTTCACAGGGCCCCAAGGCGCGACCGACAGGAACGCGAAGGTGTCCGGCGGCGGGGCGCGACTGCTGTTTTCGACGACCCAGCCGCTCAATGCCGGGGAAGGACTGACGATCGCCGTCAAGATGCCGAAGGGCTCGATCAATCCGCCGAGTGCCGACGATGAACGTCGCTGGTGGCTGAGCGACAACCGCGACTACTTCCTCGGATTCGGCGGGCTCATTCTTGTCTTCCTCTACTACACGCGCTCCTGGCTGAAGGTCGGCCGTGACCCGGCGCGCGGCGTGCTGGTGCCGCGCTGGGATCCGCCCGACGGCATATCGCCGGCACTGGTGAACTATATCGACAATCGTGGCTTCTCCGGCCAGGGCTGGACGGCGCTGTCGGCCACTGCCCTCAATCTGGCGGTGCGCGGCTATGTCGTGCTGGACGACCTCAAGAATTCGATCATCATTCGTCGCACCGACAAGCCGGTTGGCAAAGAAAGGCTGGAAGCCGGAGAAGCCAGCCTGCTCAACGCAGTGGGAACCAAGGGCTCGCTGGCGATCGACGAGGCTAACGGAACGAAGGTGAAATCGGTGGGCGACAGCTTCCGCGCCGCCATCGAGCGCGAGCACCGCGGCAAGTACTACAACGCGAATACCGGCTACACGACGGGCGGCATCGCGCTCAGCGCCGCGTCACTGGTGGCCCTTTTCGTCTTCGGAACGCTGGAGCCCGATACCATCGCCTTGATGATCATTCCGATCGTCGTTGTCGTCTTCCTCTCGGTTTTCGTTGCCGGTTTCGCCAAGTCACTCCGTCCGGGCAGATCGCTTGGCGCCAAGATCATGTCCGTGATCGCGATCGCCTTTGCCGTCTTCATCGGCTTCAGCATCGTGTCGTCACTGGCACTGGCGCTGTTCTCCTCGCTGGTCGAACTCCACGAAACGCCGATGCTCTTTGCCATCGGCGGCATCATTCTCCTGAACCTGCTCTACGTCTTCATCATGGGAGCGCCGACCCCGCTCGGTGCCAAGCTGATGGACGGCATCGACGGTCTGCGCCAGTACATGACGCTGGCCGAGAAGGACCGCATGAACATGGCGGGCGCGCCTCAGATGTCGCCTCAGCATTTCGAGAAACTGCTGCCCTATGCCGTGGCGCTCGGCGTTGAAAAGCCCTGGTCGCGCGCCTTCGAGACATGGCTTGCCGCAGCAGCGGCAGGCGCCGCGGCCGCTTACGCCCCATCGTGGTATTCCGGCAATTTCGGCAGCGGCAACTTTTCCGATCGTATCGGCGGCTTCTCCTCGTCGATGGCCTCAACCATCGCGTCCACCATTCCGGCGCCGCCGTCCAGTTCATCCTCCGGCTTTTCCGGTGGCGGTTCCTCGGGCGGCTTCTCTGGTGGCGGCGGTGGCGGTGGCGGCGGTGGCGGCTGGTAGGACCCCGCGAAGCAATCCGGCTTGCCCAGCGGTAAGCATTCCTGCTTGACCCGGGCAAGCATTCTCGCTTGACCTTTCGGCGCTCTCCCCTTAACCGCCAGACGGAAACGTGAAAGGGACGGGCATGAAGGTTCTGTTGATCGGATCGGGCGGACGCGAACACGCATTGGCCTGGAAGCTGGCGCAATCGCCTCTCATGACGGAATTCTACGCCGCGCCCGGCAATCCCGGCATCGCCGAGCATGCGACCCTGATTGCCCTCAATGTCGACGACCATGATGCCGTCATCGCCTTCTGCAAGGACAAGGCGATCGACTTCGTCGTCGTCGGCCCGGAAGCGCCGCTCGTCGCCGGCATTGCCGACAAGCTGCGCGCCGAAGGCTACGCCGTCTTCGGCCCGTCGGCGGCGGCGGCCCAGCTCGAGGGCTCGAAGGGCTTCACCAAGGATATCTGCGCCCGCTACGACATTCCGACCGGCGCCTACCAGCGCTTCAACAACGCTCCGAAGGCCAAGGCCTATATCCGTGAGCAGGGCGCCCCGATCGTCGTCAAGGCCGATGGTCTTGCTGCCGGAAAGGGCGTGACCGTCGCCATGACCGTCGATGAGGCGCTCGCCGCCGTCGACGACTGCTTCGAGGGTGCCTTCGGTGCGGCTGGTGCCGAGGTTGTCATCGAAGCCTATCTCGACGGCGAGGAGGCGAGCTTCTTCTGCCTCTGCGACGGCAAGCATGTCCTGCCGCTCGCAACGGCCCAGGATCACAAGCGGGTGGGCGAGGGCGACACCGGCCCGAACACGGGCGGCATGGGCGCCTACTCCCCTGCGCCTGTGATGACATCAGAGATGGTCGAGCGCACGATGAAGGAAATCATCGAGCCGACCATGCGCGGCATGGCCGAGAGCGGCTATCCCTTTTCCGGCGTCTTCTTCGCCGGCCTGATGATAACAGCCAAGGGCCCCGAGCTTATCGAATACAATGTCCGCTTTGGCGATCCCGAGTGCCAGGTGCTGATGATGCGCCTGAAGAGCGATCTTCTACCGCTCCTCCATGCTACCGCCACCGGCACGCTCGATCAGGTGTCCGCCGAATGGACGGATGATCCGGCCCTCACGGTCGTCATGGCATCGAAGGGCTATCCGGGCCCCTACGACAAAAACACCTCCATCCGCCATATCCCGGAAGCAGGCGAGGGCGCCAAGGTGTTTCACGCCGGCACAGCCCTGAAGGATGGAGCACTGGTCGCAACCGGCGGCCGTGTCCTGAACGTTACCGCGACAGGCAAGACCGTTGGCGAGGCGCAGGTTCGTGCCTACACGCTGCTCGACAAGGTCGATTGGGACAACGGTTTCTGCCGCCGTGACATCGGCTGGCGCGCGATCGAACGCGAAAAGGCGTGAGCAAACCCGAAATCGGGTCAGTTCTCTAAATTTTTACCCTTTCCCCTGACGGGATGGAAACAAAGCCGCGCTAATCTCCTCTCAACGTGAGACGGAGTGTTCCATGCGTCAGGTTCTCTTGGGTGCGATAGCTGTGTTTGCGGCAGGTTCTGCCTGTGCCTCCTCGATCGAGGTGGTCGGCAAGGACGCGCATACCGATGGCGGGAGCATCAGCCAGGAAAGCTGCCAAACCTGCCCACCGCTTGAAACCGTCGAACGCAAGAAGGACTACACGGTCCCGACGCTCGCGCCCGGCTCGCTGCAATCCTCGGAAATTCGCGATGTCGATGGCCAGAAGAAGCTTTATCGCACCGAAGGCTGGATGGGTGGCTCGCCGGTCGTTTTCGTAACCAAGGCCCCAACCGAGTCCATGACAGCCGCCAAGCAGCCGGCCGACAACATTGACCGTGCCTCGACGACGGCGGCGGTTATCGGTGGCGACGTCAAGCCGATCGCGGCGGGCCTGGGAGCTGCGCCGAAGGAACAAATGACGCCGCTCGACGTTTCTAAGTTCGAGCTTCGGCCCTGATTTCCAGTTCCCTGCCCCAGCCTGACCAAGGTTTCGGTCGACCGGGGTCCACCCCCGCGGTGGATAAAATGCGTCCCTGAGAGAAGCAGGGGCGCATTTTTCGTTTCTAGTGCGCCTTGCCGAACGGGGGTGCTTCCGAAGGTCGGGACAAGCAGACGTGTAAGTGCCTGCCATCCGGTCGAAGCATTCAACCAGCGCAGATGCTGTTTGGTACCGTGCCTGACGGCCGCCACTCCTGCTTCGCTTTCGTCAGGGGCCAAGTCGGCACTGGGTTCCGGCTGAGGGGAATAAATGCGTCCCTGATCGAGGGAAAGGATGGTCAGTGTCGTAATCATTGCCGTCTCCCACTTGCGGTTTTGCAGTGGAAGCAGTCTCTGCTGGTTGCGGTGTTCCGGTCCTGAACCGCACGCGGAAAAGTTCCGAAACAATCCGAATCTATCGCTCCGAAACGCCCGCCAATCGCAACCCGTCGAGGACGCCGGCGATGCGATCCGGATATTTGCTGGCCTGGCCGGCGCGGATGCGCTCGATCGTGATGTCGGGCGTCAGTCGTCTCAACGCTGCAAGATGACGATGGGCTTCCTCCATGCGCCCGAGATGCGCGCTCGCAGCAATGAGGACCCATAAAGTAGCTTCGAAATTCGGATTGCTGGCAAGCGCCCTCGACGCCCACGCGACGGCCTGATCGTACTCTCCAAGGACGACATAGGCATGCGCGATACCGCAAAGCGAGAAATGTGCGCCCCGATCGCCGGGCGTTAGCCGATTGGCCCTGTGGAAGTGGCTGAGCGCATCGCTGATGTCGCCGCAATGAAGATGCCCGACGCCCGCCCTGACAACCGCCATCGGATTGTTGGGATTGGATTCGGCGGCCGCCTGCAAAACCGCGAGCCCCCAATCATAGTCCTTCACCGTCTGCATCAAGGCGACGCCGCAATGGGCCATGACCATGGCGTCACCCGCGCCATGCTCCAGCGCCTTCCGGGCCAGCGCGGCACATGCACGCACATCGTCGTCGGTGAGCGCCGGCCAGCCCATCGTGTAGCGATGCTCGAGTGCCCATGCAGCATGGGAAAGCAGCTGCGCGTTGTCCGGCTCGACCGCGAGCCCCTGCATGAGAAGGGCATAGGCGGCCGCGTTGTCGCTTTCAATTTCCGTCGAGATCTTCGCCAGTGCCTGCAGGTAGATGTCGTAGGTGGCGACGCTTCCCGGCCGCTCGCGCCGTGATCGCTCGATCTCGGCTGTCTGTATCAGCGGTTCGATCAGCGTCGCGACGCGTTCGGTGATGCGATCCTGAAAATCGAATATCTCGTCCAGGGTGCCATCGAAGGTCTGCGCCCACATATGTGTTCTGCCTTGACCTTCGACGAGTTCTGCCACGATACGGAGCCGATTGCTCGACTGGCGGATGCTCCCTTCAAGCACGTAGCGGACGCCGAGTTCGGCGGCAATCTTTCGCACATCCATTCCCCTATAGGCAAAGGAACAGTCCCGGGCGATCACGGCAAAGCTTCGGAACCGGCTCAAGGCCGCTATGATTTCGTCGACGATCCCGTCGGCAAAATAATCCTGCCTCGGATCGCCACTGAGATTGCTGAAGGGCAGGACTGCGAGTGCCGGCCGCAGCTCCTGGGTCGCAGCCGCTTTCGCCTCCACGGTTGTCGGCATGAAGCGGTAGCCGGTGCGCGGCACCGTCGCGATCCATTCCTGCCCATCGGGCGCCGGCCCAAGCGCCTTGCGCAGCGCGGCGACCTGGACGGTCAGGTTGCTCTCCTCGACGGCAATTCCGGGCCAGACGCGCTCCATCAACGCATCCTTGGAAACAACGCCGCCGCGGCCTTTAAGTAACGCTTCAAGAAGGGCAATGCCGCGTTGGCCAAGCGGGACCACCCGCCCGTTCCGCAGCAGGCCGCGGCCGGGATCGAGAACGAATTCACCGAAGGCATACGAAGGCTCAGCCATGTCAGAAATATAGCTCAACCATCGGCCTCGGAAAACCGTGCGGCGAGCCTTGCGAAAGCACTTCAACTTTCGGGCGCACGGATGAATCAAGCTCTCCGCGGACTGCAAGAATGCACTGATTACATTTGATAATCCTGCAGGCGTTCATCACTTGGCAATTGTTAATTCCTTCACTCTAATTCTAACGACCAGGCCGGAAGACGCATGTTGTCGTCGCCAAGCGCGGGTCAGCGCAGAGGTCGGGAGTTCACCGATCCGGAATTGCCGAACCCACCGTTTTCGCGAGACATTCATGAAAAAGCTTAAGATTGCTCATCAACTGTTCGCCCTTGTGGGCGTGCTCATGGCAGCCTTCGCCATCGCCACTTATTTCCAGATCAAAACGACCTCGCAGGCGATCTACGACGACCGCTTCGACCTTCTGCGTGCGCAGGTTCAGTCCGGGATCTCCATTCTCGACTCCTACTACCAGCGTGAAAAGTCAGGCGAGATGACGCATGAGGCCGCGCAGGCCGAAGCATTCAAGGTTCTCTCCAAGGTCAAGTTCGAACCGGCTGGCTACTTGTTCGGCTACGATTACGACGTCGTCCAACGCTTCCACCCGAAGCCGGACAATATCGGCAAGAACATGGGCGGGCAGGTGGACCAGAACGGCACTTATTTCAGCAAGGACATGGTCGCCAAGGGTCGGGCCGGCGGCGGTCGCACCATCTACTACTGGAGCAAACCCGGCCAGCCTGACGACAAGCTGTTCGAGAAGGGTTCCTACTCGGCCGCCTTCGAGCCTTGGCAGCTGGTCGTGTCCAGCGGCGTCTACCTCGACGACCTGCAGGCGCAGATCAATGAGGCGATCTGGAAGGCGCTCATTGCCTGCGCGATCATCGCGGTCGCCGGTATCGCTGCCGCCTTCTATTTCATCCGCGGCATCTCCAAGCCGCTGCAGGATGTGCATCAGGCGCTGGAAGCGGTTGCCGACGAGAACGTCGCGCTTGCAATCCCGCATGCCGACATGAACAACGAAGTCGGCATGATGGCAAAGGCGACGCAGTCGCTGCAGCAGAAGGTCAAGGAACGTCACGCTATGTCCGAGCGCGAGGCTGCCCAGCAGATGGCCCTCGACGGCGAACGCGAAAACAGTCAGCGCCTGCAGCGCGAGGAAACGGTCGCCCAGAACCACGTCGTCTCGACCATCGGCCAGGCATTGGAGCAGATCGCACGCGGCGACCTCACGGTGCGTTGCGCCGATCTCGGTCAGAAGTACGCAGCCCTCCGCGACAACTTCAACGACGCGCTATCGCACCTCGAAGCGGCGATGGCCAAGGTCAGCGCCAAGGGCGGCGACATCGCCGTCAGCAAGGAAGAGATCCGTCGCGCCTCCAACGATCTGTCGCAGCGCACCGAGCGTCAGGCCGCGAGCCTCGAGGAAACCTCGGCAGCGCTCGACGAGCTGACCGTTGCCGTTCGTCAGACCGCCGAAGGCGCCCATGAAGCGAGCAAGCGCGTCGAGGCCGTCAGCGGCGAGGCGAGCCGCAGCGATGCGGTTGTCTCCGAAGCGATCGAAGCAATGAGCGGTATCGAGAAGTCGTCGGCCGAGATCGGCAAGATTATCGGCGTCATCGACGACATCGCCTTCCAGACCAACCTGCTGGCGCTGAACGCCGGCGTCGAAGCCGCCCGCGCTGGCGAATCCGGCAAGGGCTTCGCGGTCGTTGCTCAGGAAGTCCGCGAACTGGCGCAGCGTTCGGCCGCCGCCGCCAAGGAGATCAAGGATCAGATCGCCCGCTCGTCAGGTCAGGTCGATCAGGGCGTTCGCCTGGTCGGCGAAGCCGGTGAGGCGCTCAAGCGCATCTCCGACCAGATCAAGGCCGCCAACGAGATCGTTGCCAAGATCGCCCACAGCGCCTCCGAGCAGGATACGACGCTGCGCTCTATCTCCTCGTCGATGAACCAGCTCGACGCCGCGACCCAGCAGAACGCCGCAATGGCGGAGGAAACCACTGCGTCGGCCGAGTCGCTGGCAACCGACACCGACGAGCTTCTCAACCTCATCCGCGGTTTCCGCGTCGGCAACAGCCAAGACTACAGCACGCAGGTTCGCCGCGCCGCCTGAGCGTAGGCAGCAATACAAATGAACGGCCGTCGGAGCGATCCGGCGGCCGTTTTTTACATGGAGGTCGCTAGGTAGTTTCAGGTGGCGCTGTTGGCCTCGTCGGCATCGAGCCGTGTGACCAGGGCCTCGATATCGCGGTCGGAGTAGACGGCAATGCCGGCCCTCCTCAGAAAAGCCGCTGTCACGCCGTTCCCCGTGTGCTTGTTTCCGGAGAACGTGCCGTCATAGACAAAACCCGAGCCGCATGAGGGGCTCCCATCGATCAGCAACGCATAGCGGCAGCCGGCCTCGGTGGCGAGGTCAAGCGCATTTTCGGCTGCCTGCTTGAACTCGTCGGTCACGTCGCCGCCGGTGATCTCGACGACGCGGGCGGTGCCATCAAGCACATCCTCGCCGGTGGCGCCGCCCTCGATTTCGGCCGGCGGACGCGGCACCGGCATTCCGGCGGACATCTCGGGACAGATGGTCACCAGCCGCCCTTCCTCGATCCAGCGCGCGATCGCCGGATGGGCGAGCGGCTTCGACTGGCCGTCATAGCGGACGGCATGTCCCATGAGGCAGGCGCTGACGAGAATCTTGTTCATGGCTTTGGCATAGCCCCAAGGACGTGATAGTTCCAGCCCGCTATCTGGCGCGATGAAGGGGAATTGGGTGCGGCGATGCATTGGCGCCAATAATTCATGACCGATCTTGCGGTCTATACCGGCCTTTTCCTGATGGCCTTTGCAGCAGCGACGATTTTCCCGATGCAATCGGAAGCCGGCCTTATCGCGCTTATCCTGGCAAACCAGCATCCGGTCTTCGCGCTGATTTTGGTGGCAACGATAGGCAACGTCCTTGGGTCGACCATCAACTGGCTGCTCGGGCTCGGAATCGAGCGGTTCCGCGACAAACGCTGGTTTCCCATCCGCCAGCCTGCGCTCGACAAGGCGCAGCGCTGGTATCGCCGCTATGGCAAATGGTCGCTGTTGCTGAGCTGGGTGCCCGTTATCGGCGATCCCATCACCATTGTAGCCGGCGTCCTGCGCGAACCGTTCCCGATGTTCCTGTTACTTGTGACCATCGCGAAGACCACCCGCTACGCGGTTCTCGCTGCCGTCACGCTCGGTATCGCGAACTGATGCCAGCGGAATTCCGTCCTTGAATCAAAATCTGAATAGGCGAAATTCTGCAGATGACGCCGGAGGTTAGGGCGCCATCCGCATGTCAAACCTGACGCGCGGATGCCTGGGGCTTAGCCGGAGATCTTCGAGAAGTCGGCGACAGTCCCGGTTGCTTCACGGATCAGGCGCAGCAGGGCAAGACGATTGGCGCGAATGGCGGCGTCTTCGTCGTTGACAAGCACGTCGTTGAAGAAGCTGTCGACCGGCGCGCGAAGCTTCGAGAGCGCCTCCATGGCCGAGCGGAAGTCTTCCTTCTCTACGGCAGCGGATGCCTCGGCGGAAGCCTTGGTGATTGCCGCGAACAGTTGCTTCTCGGCGTCGAGTCGGAACAGATTTTCCGAAACACCGTCAGCGACGACCGTGCCTTTCTTTTCTTCAGCAGCCAGGATCTGTGTGGCGCGCTTGGTGCCCACCAACAGGTTCTTGCCGTCCTCCGAGGTGATGAAAGCCGTCAGCGCTTCGACGCGGCGAGCCACCATCAGCAGGTCGTCCGTTTCAGGGGTCAGGACGGAATCGATAAGATCGTAGCGTGCGCCCTGATCGCGGAGGTAGACCTTCAGGCGATCGTGGAAGAAGGAGAGAAGGTCGAATTGGCGCGACAGGTCGTTGTCGTCAACGGCCTTGCCGATATCCGTATCGATGCGGCCCATGTGGCTCGTGATGCGCGGCAACAGCGTCAGGCGCACGCGGCGCTCCAGCAGGATGCGGATGACGCCAAGGGCTGCGCGGCGCAGTGCAAATGGATCCTTCGAGCCGGTCGGCTTCTCGTCTACAGCCCAGAAGCCGATCAGCGTGTCGAGCTTGTCGGCAAGCGCCACGGTGATCGCAACTTTGTCCTGCGGCAACTGGTCGGATGGTCCCTGCGGCTTGTAATGCTCCTCGATCGCAGTCGCGACAACTGCGTCCTCGCCCTGAAGAGCGGCATATTTGCGCCCCATGACACCCTGCAGTTCCGGAAACTCGCCGACAGCCTCGGTGCGCAGGTCGGCCTTGGCAAGCACGACGGCCCTGTCGACCAGCTTGTAATCGGCGCCGAGAGGGAATGCGACCTTTGCGGCCATGGCGCGGATGCGCTCCACCCGCTCGCCCTGCGTGCCGAGCTTGGCATGGAACGTCACACCGAGCGCATCGAGCTTCGCCATGCGCTGGTCGAGCGGCTTCTTGAGGTCGAGACCGAATTTCTTTGCTGAAGCCTCGAGCGTTTCGAGATCTGGAAGATCGCCCTGGTCGCGCTTCCAGAAGTGCAACGCGTCAGAGAGGCGCGCGCGCACGACCTTGCCGTTGCCGTGGATGATTTCCTTGCCGCCGTCGCTGGCCTCGATGTTCGAGACGAGGATGAACTTGTTCGACAGTGCGTCGCCGCCAACCGGCCGGGTCACGAAACACTTCTGGTTCGTCTTGATCGTCAGGCGGATGATCTCCGCCGGAATCGAGAGGTAGTCTTCCTCGAAGCTGCCCATCAGCACCTGGGGCCATTCGACGAGGCCTGACACCTCTTCGAGCAGCCCTTCGTCCTCGACCAGCTCCAGGCCGTTCGCAAAAGCGACGTCACGGGCATCGTGGAGGATGATGTCCTTGCGGCGTTCGCCATCGAGGATCACCTTGGCCTTTTCGAGGCTCGCGATGTAATCGCCGAAACGCTTGACGGTGATGGCGCCGGGCGCATGGAAACGATGGCCGTAAGTCACGTTGGAGGCGACGATGCCGTCGATCGAGAACGGAATGACGACAGTCTCTTCGTGTTCAGTGCCGAACGTGCAGACGATCGATTGCAACGGCCGGACCCAGCGCAGCGAGCCCGGCTGAGCGGAAGCCGCGCCCCAGCGCATCGGCTTCGGCCAGGGGAAATCGCGGATGATGCCCGGCATGACATCGCTGATGATCTCTTCGGCGGCGCGACCCGGCTTGGAGATGATAGCGATGTAGAAATCGCCCTTCTTCGGGTCGCTCTGGATCTGCGCCTCGGAAACGGAAGACAGGCCGGCGCCGCGCAGGAAGCCTTCGATCGCCTTTTCGTTGGCGTCGGTGCGGGGGCCCTTCTTCTCTTCGCGCACGTCGGCGGAGCGCGCCGTCAGACCGCGGATGTCGAGCGTCAGCCGGCGCGGCGTCCAGTATTCGCGCGCACCCTCGTAGGAAAGTCCTGCCTCGACCAGCGCATCGGTGACGAGCTTCTTCAAGTCGCCGGCAGCCTTGCGCTGCAGGCGGGCCGGGATCTCTTCGGAGCGGAGTTCTAGGAGCAGATCTGGCATGTCACTTTCCTTGCCTTCCCCAGGGAAGGCGCCACAAAGGCGGGGCTAAAAACGGTCGCCTCTGCTAGCAAAGAATGGCGCATCTGCACAACCGCAAAAACGGCCGCCATCCGTGCTATGTTGCTGTGGATAGCAACGTCGGGCATTGCCTTGCCGTTTTCCGTCGCTATTGTCCCGCGACTTTTGTGAAACGCAGGAACTCCCATGGCCGCTGATCTTCGTTCGCTCGCCGCTGTCATCTCTTCCGAAATCAACGCCCGGCCGGATCAGGCCAAGGCTGCGATCGAGCTGCTGGACGAGGGGGCGACCGTGCCCTTCATCGCCCGCTACCGCAAGGAAGTGACGGGTGGGCTGGACGATACCCAGCTGCGCAATCTGGCCGAGCGGCTGGTCTATCTGCGCGAACTGGAAGCCCGCCGCGACACGATTGTCGAGTCCATCAACGGCCAAGGCAAGATGACCGACGAGCTGATGGCGAAGATCGCCAAGGCGGGCACCAAGGCCGAGCTTGAGGATCTCTATCTCCCCTACAAGCCAAAGCGCCGCACCCGCGCCGAGATCGCCCGCGAACGTGGCCTTGGACCGTTGGCCGAAGCCATCCTCGCGGATCGCTCAAAGGAGCCCGCGACGCTGGCGGAAGGCTTTATCAGCGCCGATGTGCTTGATGTGAAGACGGCGCTTGAAGGCGCACGCGACATCGTCGCCGAAGGTATTTCGGAAAACGCCGACCTGCTTGGAAAGCTGCGCGCCCACATGCGCAGTGCTTCCTTGCTGAAGGCGAAGGTCGTCGACGGCAAGCAGGCTGCGGGCGAAAAATTCTCCGACTATTTCGATCATTCCGAGCGCTGGGCGACGGCGCCCGGCCATCGCGCGCTTGCCATGCTGCGCGGCTGGAACGAGGAAGTGCTGACGCTGACAATCGAGGCCGATGCCGAGACCGTATCGCCGAACAAGCCGGTCGAGCGCATGATCGCCGCCGCCTACGAGATCGGCAGCAGCCGTCCCGGCGATCGCTGGCTGATGGAGGTGGCGAGCTGGACCTGGCGCGTCAAACTCTCCATGTCGCTGTCGCTCGACCTGATGCGCGAGCTGCGTGAACGCGCCGAGGAAGAGGCGATTCATGTCTTCGCCCGCAACCTCAAAGACCTGTTGCTGGCCGCCCCTGCCGGTTCGCGCGCCACGATGGGCCTCGATCCGGGCATCCGCACAGGCGTCAAGGTTGCCGTCACCGACGCAACAGGCAAAGTCGTCGCAACTTCGACCGTCTATCCGTTCCAACCGAGAAACGACGTGCGCGGCGCCCAATTGGAGCTCGCCTCGCTGATCCGCAAGCACAATGTCGAACTGATCTCGATCGGCAACGGTACCGGCAGCCGCGAGACGGAAAAGCTCGTCGCCGACATGCTCTCCGATCTGCCCGCACCGAAGCCGACCAAGGTGATCGTCTCGGAAGCCGGCGCTTCGGTTTATTCCGCATCCGAAACAGCGGCGCTTGAGTTCCCGAACCTCGACGTGTCGTTGCGCGGTGCCGTCTCCATCGCCCGTCGTTTGCAGGATCCGCTGGCCGAGCTCGTCAAGATCGAACCGAAGTCGATCGGTGTCGGTCAGTATCAGCACGACGTCGATCAGCAGAAACTGTCGCGCTCGCTCGACGCCGTTGTCGAAGACGCGGTGAATGCCGTTGGTGTGGATCTCAACACCGCGTCCGCGCCGCTGCTGTCGCGCGTCTCCGGCCTGGGCGCCTCGATCGCCGAGGCGATCGTCAAACACCGTGACAGCGAAGGCCGCTTCGAGAGCCGCCGTGACCTGCTGAAGGTCGCCCGTCTTGGCCAGCGCACCTTCGAACAATGCGCTGGCTTCCTGCGCATTCGCGATGGCAAGGAGCCGCTTGACGCCTCCTCGGTTCACCCGGAAGCCTACGGTGTCGCCAAGAAGATCGTCGCTGCCTGTGGCCGCGACCTACGTTCGCTGATGGGCGACAGCGCTGCCCTTAAGGCCGTCGATCCGCGCCAGTTCATCGACGAGAAATTCGGCCTGCCGACGGTGAAGGACATTCTCGCCGAACTGGAAAAGCCTGGCCGCGACCCACGCCCGAGCTTCAAAACCGCGACCTTCGCAGAAGGCGTCCATGAGATTTCCGACCTGGTGCCTGGGATGATGCTGGAAGGTACGGTCACCAACGTCGCGGCCTTTGGCGCCTTCGTCGATATCGGCGTCCATCAGGATGGCTTGGTGCATGTCTCGCAGCTTGCCGATCGCTTCGTCAAAGATCCTCATGAAGTCGTGAAGGCGGGCGACGTGGTGAAGGTTCGCGTCGTCGAGGTCGATGCCAAGCGCAAGCGCATTGGCCTGTCGATGCGAAAGGATGACGGTTCGCAGGCTCCGGCGCCGCGTGGCGAGTCGCGCGGAAATCAGCCGTCCCGTGGTCAGAACGACCGCCGCTCGGCTCCGGCAAAGCCAGAGAGCCAGGGAGCTTTCGGCGCCGCGCTGGCCGAGGCGATGAAGCGAAAATAAGCGCTTAGCCATCGAATTTGCAAAAATGTCACACTTTGGCGACCATGTTGCCGAGGTGTGAAATACGGCGCTTGTAAGGCGGCAGAGAGGTACTAAGTTGATTGGACCATCCTGTCACAATGCGAGGCCTTGCTTATGGCGTCGGCTTTCTTATCGATCGTCCAAAAACTCATCCGTAAGGGTAATCTGAGACTGACTCTCGCCAGCGGCGAGACGCATATGGTTGGCGACGGCACCGGTGAACTGGTTGTCGTTCGCATGGCCGATGAAGAGGCGGAACAGCTGATCCGCCGCGACCCCACCCTGAAACTTGGGGAAATGTTCATGGAGGGCCGGTTCATCCTCGAACAGGGCAACATCTACGATTTCCTGGCGATGGTGAAACAGAATACCACCAACGAGATCTTCGATATCCCGATGGCGGCCCTACTGATCGGACGCATTGCCCTGCAGCAGCTGAAAAGCCGCATTCCGATCAACCGCAACAGACGTAACGTTGCCCACCATTACGATCTGTCCGAAAAGCTCTTCGAACTCTTTCTCGACGAGGATTGGCAATACTCCTGTGCCTACTACAACCCGCCCGGCATCAGCCTGGAGGAGGCGCAGGTCGCCAAGAAGCGGCACATCGCCGCGAAGCTTCTGCTCGAACCGAACCAGCGCGTTCTGGAGATCGGCTCCGGCTGGGGTGGCATGGGCATGTACCTGGTGGAATCCACGCCAGGGCTGGAGCTCACCGGCATCACGCTCAGCAAGGAGCAGCTGAAGATCTCGCGGGAGCGTGCGCAGAAGCGCGGCCTTGCCGATCGCGCGCGCTTCGAGCTGCAGGATTACCGCACGATGACCGGCAGGAAGTTCGACCGGATCGTATCGGTCGGCATGTTCGAGCATGTCGGCATCGGCAATTTCGGCAAGTTCTTCAAGAAGGTGCATGAATTTCTTGCCGATGACGGCGTCATGGTGCTGCACTCGATTGCGCGTCCGAAGCCGAGTTTCGCGACCAATGCCTTCATCGAGAAGTATATCTTCCCGCAGGGCTATATCCCGTCGATCGGCGAGACGCTGCCGTTCATCGAAAGTGCGGGGCTGCTGGTTCGCGATGTCGAAGTGCTACCGCTGCATTACGCCTACACATTGCGCCACTGGCGCGACCGCTTCGTCGCGCGAAAGGCCGACGCGGTCGCGCTCTACGACGAGCAATTCTTCCGTATGTGGGAGTTCTATCTCGCCGGATCCGAGATCGGCTTCCGCTGGGACGAACTATTCGTCATGCAGATCCAGATTTCCAAGAACCAGTATTCGACCCCCGACAATCGCGACTACATCGCGGCGAACGAGGCAAAGCTGAAGGAATTCGAGGCGACGCGTCCGCCGCTCGAAAAGGTCATTCTCTGACCCAGATCAAAGGGCGCGGCAAGGACCGCGCCCTTTCAATTTCGGAGCCTGATGGCAATGGCAAACACCCTTCCGGAAATCTATCTTGTCCGTCACGGCGAAACCGAATGGAGCCTGTCCGGACGACACACTGGCCGCAGTGATATCCCGCTCACCGAAAACGGCGAGGTGGCCGCGCGTCAGGTCGGTCCACGTCTTGCGGGCAAGAGCTTCGCGGCCGTCTGGTCGAGCCCGTCGCAACGCGCCCGCAACACCTGCGAACTTGCCGGTTTCGGAGTTGGCGCGATTGTCAAGGACGATCTGGCTGAATGGGACTATGGCGACTACGAGGGCGTCACCAGCAAGGAAATTCATGCGACCCGACCAGGCTGGCAGCTGTTTCGCGACGGCTGCCCGAACGGCGAGGCGGCGAACGACGTTGGTGCGCGGGCTGACCGGATCATCGTGGAACTGCGGCAGGCCAATGCCGCCATCCTGATCTTCTCCAGTTCGCACTTCCTGCGCGTCCTCGGGGCCCGCTGGCTCGGGTTGCCGCCGGCGGACGGGGCGCGGTTCATTCTGGACACGACGAGCATCAGCGTTCTCGGCTACGAGCACGACCTGACGGAGCCGGTCATCCGGCGCTGGAACGGCATCTAGGAATACGACTTTGACGAGCAGTCTCGACTCAGATTGAGTGCGTACCCAGAAGCACAAGGGGGAAGGCGGGATGCTACGCGAGACGTTCGGCATTATCGGCAGAAACTGGTCCATGTATCTGGTCGTCGTCATTGCTGTCGTGGCGATTGCGGTATTCGACGAAGTTTCGGGCAAGACGACGTCGAGTGGCGCGACGACGTTCATGTGGAGCTATCTCGCTATGTGCGTCCAGGGCGCGGTGATCTACTCCTGGTCATTCGCCGAGATCGGAAAGCGTGCAGGCTTCGGAAGGACGTTTCCCTATTTCCTCAAGACGCTGGCGCTGTTGATTGCTGCGCTCGGGATCTCCCTGCCGATCTTCATGTTCTTGCCGTCGGGATTGGACATATCGGCAAGCGTGCTGATTTACACCTTCGCTGCGCTGATCGCCTATGCACTGGTGCTGTCGTTGTTTGGAACCTGGCCGGTCTCAAGCATTACCGGTGTCGGCACATCGCTTTTGGATGCGCTCCGACGCGGCGTCTCGCGACTGGTGTCGACGTTAGGTCGTCTGATCGCCGCGATCGTTCTGCCAGCGGTTTTGTCGATCCTGCTTGTTGTGCTGGCGTCTCACCTTTCGATCTCGCCATTGCTGCTGATCGATGGAAAGCCGAACGTCGTTATGCTTGCAATCTCGGCGATTGCGGCATTCCTTCAGGCGCTCAGCGTCAGCTACGCTGCGGTTGCGCTTGCCCGCATCTACCTTTCCGGCGAGCAGGGGTCTGTAGAGTTTGGCGCTGCGGCCGCATGACGGCTTGACCCGCGCCTTGACCGATCGCTAGATGGCGTCATGCAACAGATCGGCGGAATAAACGGGCGCGTTGCGGATGCGCCTTCGAACAACTGGGTATACCGGATCTTGCCTCCGTGGCTCTGGCCTTATGCGCAGCTTGCGCGCTGGGATCGGCCGATCGGTTGGCAGCTCTTGATGTGGCCTTGCTTCTGGTCGGCGACAATGGCTGCCAATGCCGCAGCCACTCTCGGCCAGTTTTCTGGCGGCCAGCTGGTTTTCCATCTCCTTCTCTATTTCATCGGTTCAGTCGCGATGCGCGGGGCAGGGTGCACATACAACGATCTCGTCGACCACAAGATCGACATGGAAGTGGCGCGAACTCGTTCGCGGCCGCTGCCGTCGGGTCGGGTGACGCGCACCCAGGCCAAGGCGTTCATCGTCCTGCAGGCGCTGGTTGGGCTGCTGGTCGTGCTGCAGTTGAACTGGTTTGCCGTCATCCTCGGCGTCCTCTCGCTCGCCATTGTGGCACTTTATCCCTTTGCCAAGCGCTTTACGGATTGGCCGCAGTTCTTCCTTGGCCTTGCCTTCTCCTGGGGTGCCTTGATGGGCTGGGCCGCGATTTTCGGGAGCCTCTCGCTGGCGCCTATTTTCCTCTACGTCGCCTCGGTGGTCTGGACGATCGGTTACGACACCATCTACGCCCATCAGGACAAGGAGGACGACGAACTGATCGGCGTTCGTTCCACCGCGCGGCTGTTCGGCGACAAGACGAAACAGTGGCTCGTCGGCCTCTATGGTCTGACCCTCGTGCTCGCCTTCTGCGCCTTCCTGGCGGCAGGTGTCGGACTGTTCGCCTATCTCGGCCTGCTCATTGCCGCCGGTATGTTTGCGTGGCAAATCGTAACGCTGGATATCAACGACGGCGAGCAATGCCTGGCCCTGTTCAAATCCAACAATCGCGTCGGACTGATCATCTTTGCCGGCCTTTTCTTGTCGCTGCTCTTTGTCTTGCCTTAGGCCAAGATACGGAAGACCAAGACGAAAAACCCGGCACAATGGCCGGGTTTTCGGTTTTGGCAGATCGCCCCGCTCAGCTGCGGGCGATGATTTCCTTGCCTTCGATCTTCATGGCGACGCCGAGCTTGCCTGTCGTGCGACGCACGAGGAAGCGCGGGCGGCGGTTGGCGAAGTAGGAGTGGCGGCGGCGCGGCTTCAATGCGCTGGTCCGCAGGTCGCCGAGATGTTCTTCCAGTGGACGGGCAATGCCATCTGCCTCGACCATCAGCATCGGAATGCGGAAGGCTTCCGACCAGCTGCGCCAGTCGGCGGCAATATCCGCCAGGTCGTGAGCGACCAGAAGGGGTACGCAGAGCTCCGGATCTTCGTGGTGAAGCTCCAGGGTTACGGTGACCTCGCCGTTGCCATGGTCGATGGCGCGGGCGGCAACGCCCTTGAAGGCGCGCTTGGGAAGTGCGATCGAAAGCGGCAGGCCGCTCGAGGGGAGAACCTTGCGCAGGATAGCGCCACGTTCGTCGATCGTTATGCTGACGTCACTTGTGGAGTCGTGGATGGCGTAGCTGACCTGTTGGGGAAAGCGAGACGGATCGAGACGCAGTGTCGTTCCAGCCCATACGGGCTTCATAACGGTGTTGTTCATGTTCATTCTACCCTTGTCTTACCTGAGAGCCGGTTTCCGGTCTTCTCCTCGGGGCTTTTCGCCCTCTATGGCTCGACAATAGGCGCCGCCTGTTCGAGACAGCTTAAAAATCGCGGTTAAGAAAACTTTGCCTCCCTGGATGGTTATCAAAACCGAAGCCGGCAAGGTTTCCGGAGGGTGAACGCCGGCTGTCTCATATTGCAACGCAAGATGGGTAAGTCTCGGGTAAGCTTTTTATCGCAAAATGGCGCAGAACCACTCTGTCATACTTTGAAGACTTTGCCGGAAAAGGGCGTGTTATGATCTCTGCTTCGATGGCCTACAACATAGTGTCGGGGAACATGAAGCAGAGCCTCGATCGCGTTGCCTCCCAGGCCACGGTCAAGCGCGACGCCGACTACTACAAGGACAACATCAACAAGGTCAAAGACGTCGACGATTTCCTCGGCAACTACAGGCTCTACAGCTATGCGATGAAGGCCTATGGCCTCGACGACATGACCTACGCCAAGGCCTTCATGAAGAAAGTCCTGGAGAGTGATCTGACCGATGCCGGCAGCTTCGCCAACAAGCTGACCGATACGCGCTACAAGGAATTTGCCGCCGCGTTCAACTTCAATTCGCCGGCAGCGGATGCGCAAAGCGACGCGCAGGAAGACGATCTGATCGGCCTCTACACGCAGTCCTTTGCCGACGAGAGCAAGAATGCGGCGACGGAGACCGACTACTACGGCAATGCGATCGATGCAGCGCAGGATGTCTCGGATATCGTCGGTGACAGCCGTGTCCGTACCTATGTCCTCAAGGCCTACGGCATTGATCCTACATACGTCTCCAATGACTTCTTGACGCAGGTTCTAACCAGCGACGTCAACGATCCGAACAGCTTCGTGAACGTCAACGGCAACGAAAAATATCAGGCGCTTGCTGCGCAATTCAGTTTTAATGCCGATGGCACTGTCAATGGCGCGGCGCAGACCGCTGCCCAAAAGGACGCCGTCATGGAACAGTACAACTTGACTGTTCCGTCGATCGTCACCCCTGCCGCAGCGGACTACAACAAAGCCTACTACCTGTCCAAGATCGGAGCGATCACCAGCGTCGACGATCTTCTCGCTGACAGCCGCCTAACGTCCTACATCAAGACGGCCTTCGGCATGTCTCAGGATTTCAGCACCGCAGCGCTGAGACTCGTGCTGACCGATGCCAGCTACGCGACGTCTCTGGATCTCAGCGAAGCCAATCAGGCGTTCAACTTCAATTCCGACGGGACGATCAACGGCGCGGCGGCGTCCTACACGGCGCAGACGCCCGATCAGATAAAGACCATGGGCGACCTGGCCGCCTCGGCGACCAGCTACTACCAGTCCACGATCGTTAACATCACCAACGTCGACGATCTCGTCGCCGACGCAGGGCTGACGCGCTATATCAAGGATGCCTATGGCATACCGCAGACCTTCAGCGATGCCGATCTCAAGAGCGTTCTCACCGACGCAACCTATGCCGCCAGCCTTGGCTATGATGCGGTCCATTCGGCTTTCAACTTCCAGGCAGATGGCAGCGTACCGGATGACGTCAATGCGCAGACCTCCGCTCAGGCGCGCGTGACCAGTTCAGGCGCGCGCTCCAACCTCGATTACTTCCAGAGCACGATCGGCACGATTTCCAATGTCGACCAGTTGATCGCGGATACGAAGCTGACCAGCTTTATCAAGTCGGTCTACCAGATGCCGGCCAATATCAGTGATGCTGATCTCAAGAACATCTTGATTGATCCCAGCTTCGCTGCCGCTCAGGGCTTCAGCAATGTCAACGCAGGCTTCAGTTTTGCTGCCGATGGCTCGGCCGCGGCCGCCTCCGGTCCGCAAAGCGCCGAACAACTGATGAACACCACCGACAGCTATTCGGTCCGCTATGACGACGCACAACAAGAGGCCATGGACGCGGCCGTCGCCAATTACAAGGAGCGGATGAGCGACGACAACATCAAGAAAGTGGACGATTTCCTCCGCTCCAACGCGACGGCGGATCTCGACAACAGCAACGATGGCTTGCCGGATCCCTATCAGATGGCGCTGCGCGCCTACGGGCTGACGGAGCAGGACGTGCCGCGTTCGACACTGCGCAAGTTGCTGAAGAGCGACCCCTATGATCCGAACGGCTATGTCGCCTCGTTCAAGGACGAGCGCATCACCAATCTCGTCCGCGCCTTCAACTTCGGCAGCGACGGCAAGATCACGTCGGAAGTACAGGCACTGTCACCCGCCGTCATGGCCAAGTATGCGACGAACTACAAGTCGCGTGCCACCTTGGGAATGGACGACGGCTCGATCAAGGACAAGGCTTCGAAGGACGCGACGAAGGCCGTCGATGATTTCGCCAAAGGCATGGCCGAGGTGAAGTCGCTTGATGATTTCCTGAAGAACGACAAGCTGACCAGCTTCGTGCTGAAGGCGAACGGTCTCGATCCGAAAAAGTACGACGACGAAACCTTGCGGAAGATCTTCACGTCGGATCCGTCCGATTCCAAGAGCTATCTGAATACAAAGGCAGACTCCAAGTTCAAGGAAATCGTTGCCGACTTTAACTTCGATACCGCCGGAGACCTGACACGCGCCAAGATCGGCGCCGTTCAGAATGTCGGCGCCGAGGATCGGACCCAGACGAACTATCTTCAGCAGACTCTCGAAACGCAGCAGGGTGAAAGCAACGACGGCGTGCGTCTTGCTCTCTATTTCGCCCGCAAGGCTCCCGACATAACCTCGCTCTACAGCATCCTCGGGGACAAGGCGTTGTTCCAGGTCATCACAACCACCTTCAGCCTGCCGAGCGGTATTTCCAGCATGGATGTCGAGAAGCAGGTCGATCTTCTGAAGAAGTTCGTCAATCTCGACGACCTTCAGGATTCGAAGAAGGTCGACAAGCTGTTGAAGCGGTTCACCGCAATGTATGACCTGCAGAACAATTCCAACAACTCACCGGCGCTCAGCATTCTGACCGGCGGCACATCGGGCTGACCGCCTTAGCAGCGACCTCCTCTAGTCGACGTTGACGACCTTTCCGGGATTCATGATGCCGGCCGGGTCGAAGGAGCGCTTGATCCTGCGCATCAGTTCCATTTCGATCGCCGGACGGATCGATGCCAGCTCATCACGTTTCAGCTGGCCGATCCCATGCTCGGCGGAAATCGATCCGCCATGTGCCAGGACGAAACCATGGACGATATGGTTCATCTCGTGCCAGCGCTCAAGGAAAGCCTGCTTGTCCGCGCCGACGGGCTGGGAAATGTTGTAATGAATATTGCCGTCGCCCATGTGGCCGAACGCGCAGATGCGGGCGCCCGGCATCGCAGCCATGACGGCTTCGCCGGCCTCATGCATGAAGGCCGGGATTGCCGAAACCGGCACGGAAACATCATGCTTGATCGATCCGCCCTCCGGCTTCTGCGCCTCCGACATGCTTTCGCGCATATGCCAGAGCGCCTTCTGCTGAGCGACGGAAGAGGAGATCGCCGCGTCTTGAACCAACCCGGCCTCGAAGCCTTGTTCGAGCAGCGCCGTCATCATCCGCTCGGCCGTCTCGGCGGAGTCGGACGTGGAAATATCGACGAGCACGTACCAGGGATGCGCCGACTCTAACGGATCGCGTACGCCCTCGATATTGCGCGCGGTGATTTCGACGCCGAAACGCGGCATGAGCTCAAAACCGGTGAGCGAGGTGCCGCAGAGGCTGGACGCAAGGTTGAAGAACGCAAGCGCATCCTCGACCGAATTGAGCCCGGCGAATGCAACCTGCTTGCCGAGCGGTTGCGGAAAGAGCCTCAGCACCGCGCCGGTGATGATGCCGAGCGTGCCTTCGGCGCCGATGAAGAGGTCGCGCAAGTCGTAGCCGGTGTTGTCCTTCTTCAGGCGGCGCAGCCCATCCCAGATCTCGCCGGTCGGCAGCACCACCTCGAGGCCGAGGCAGAGGTGGCGCATGTTGCCGTAGGCAAGCACGGCCGTGCCGCCGGCATTGGTCGAGAGATTGCCGCCGATCCGGCACGACCCCTCGGACCCAAGCGATAGCGGAAACAACCTGCCATGCGCTTCTGCCGCCTTCTGCACCTCGGCAAGGATCGCGCCGCCATCGGCGACGAGAACGTTGGCAACCGGATCGACATCGCGAACCTTGTTCATGCGTTCGAGCGAGATGATGATATCGGACTTGCCTTCACGCGGGGTCTGGCCGCCGACGAGGCCGGTGTTGCCCGTCTGAGGCACCACCGCGGTGCCGGTTTCGCTCGCAAGCTTCAGGATTGCCGACACCTCTTCGACGGAGCCCGGCTTCAGCAGGAGAGGCGAGGAGCCATGGTAGAGGCCGCGGTTTTCGATGAGATGCGGCGCGAGATCCGCTTCGCTGCGGAGGGCATGTTTCTCGCCGACGATGGCGGTGAAACGGTCGAGAAGTTCGGGGGAAACGCTGCTCATCGAAACTCGGTCCTTCTTGTTATTCTCGTGGGGCGGCGGCCCGGCGCAGCCGGTCGTTGATGGCCTCGCCAAGTCCCTCGTCGGGAATGGTCGAGAAGGCGATCGTCACAGCGCCGCTGGCATCGGCTCTCTTCATATAGTCGAACAGGTTCGCCGCCGCTTCCGCAAGATCGCCGTCGTGGCTGAGGTTGAGAACGATCCTGGCATCATCGGCGCCGGCAACTGCGGTCTTGCCAAACGCAATCAACGCCTCGCCAGCATCGACGTGGGTTGCGTCCAGTCGGACAGTTGCACCCGGAGCGTAGTGGGACGCCAACATTCCTGGTGCCTCGATGGCTGCGGACGCTTTCCGGGATCGCAGAAGCTTTTGACCGGCCACGCGTTCGATCTCCGAGGCTGGCAAACCGCCTGGCCTGAGCAGCCTGACCTTGCCATCCTCGACCTTGACGATCGTCGACTCGACACCGACGGCGCTCGCACCGGCATCGAGGATCAGCCTGATGCGCTCGCCGAGATCGGCATCGACATGGTCGGCGCTGGTCGCGCTGATTTTGCCGGAGGTGTTGGCGCTGGGCGCTGCGAGCGGTCGCCCGAAGGCGCCGATCAGCTCGCCGGCAAAGCCCTTCGGAACGCGGATACCGACCGTTTCGAGACCTGCGGTCGCCAGGGAATGAATGGCGCTTCGGGGCTTCAGCGGCAGCACGAGCGTCAGCGGGCCGGGCCAGAAGGCTTCGGCCAGCGCGCGTGAAACCGGGTCGAACTCCGCATAGTCTTCGGCCATGGCAAGATCGGCCATATGGCAGATCAGTGGGTTGAAGCGCGGGCGGCCCTTGGTCTCGTAGATGTGGGCGATCGCCACCGGGTTTGTGGCATCGGCGGCGAGGCCGTACACCGTCTCCGTCGGGATCGCGATCGGAAACCCTTCGCTAAGCACCGCGCAACCGACCTTGATGGCCTCTTGCCTGTCCTTCGTGATGTCGATCGATCGTGCCATGCGCTGCCCGGATTGCTGTCCGGCAGTCCTTATGCTTTCCCGGCGACAGGATCAATATCAGAGCTGGCGGATGATCTCGCGCAGTTGTTCGTTGCGCGCGCCAAGTAGAAGTACGTTCTTGATGGCGACCTGCGGATCGTCGGTGCGGAAAAGTATGCCGTTGCCCCGCACCGAGCGGTCGATCGTCATCTTTTCCGGTGTGTGTTCGCCAGGCTTGATGGCGACCGCGAAGTACATGCGCGAATATTTGACATCGATCCTGTCAAAGAAATTGTCGTTGTCGCCGATGTCGGCGTAGAAATTCGCGATGTAGAAGGCCCAGCTGACCTCCTCGTAGCGGGCGAATTTCGTCCGCGACGCCGTTACGTGGCAGTAGCCGAGATGCGGGCTGTCCCGCAGCGTCCGATGGAACAGCATCTTCGGAAACTGGATCGAGCGGTGGAAGCCGTTGATATTCTGATGCGTCTTTTCGCCGGCATTCTCCAGCGTGCGGCCGGTCCTCTCGGCGACTTCGTCATGCGTGAGATAGCGCCGTTCTTCGGCGAGCCAGTGCGCCCGCGTCCGCGTGATCTTACCGGTACGCAGGAATTCCGAATGCGAAGCCGCCGGCGTCGCGTTGCGGGCATTGAGGCTATTACTGGCGTCGAAATAGCGAAGCTTCGCCATGGTAGGTATCCGCATGCGTGTCTGATGTGGCGAGGATAGGCAATCATGCTTAATGGTGTGTTAAACGCTGCCTCCATCGCGGATCGACAAGATCAGGGCCAGGTAGCTAGGTCGCAATTGCGACAGCGGTGGTAACACTACGTCGAAATCCCAAGTGTGAATTGGCTTGCGCTGATGTCGTAATTGACCTTTGTTGCCGGGAACGAGGCAAGCGGAAGCGGAATGATGCAGCCGATTCCGGGCTCCTTTGCTGCCTGTCGTCATTTTCGAAGCCGATGTCGCTTTACAACCAAGCGCAGCGGGCCGGCGGTGGTTAAATGCCCTTCAAGAAAATCTCCTGACGGAGAGGGAGCGAAGCTTCCGGCGGCTCTCGCCTTTGACCTAAGCGGCGGCCCAACTATACGAGGATGTGCAGATGGATATTCGCAACAACGTATTGCGGCAACTCAAGGCCCGCCGGGAAGGCTTCAGTCTCGAGCAGCCATTCTATATCGACGAGGATTATTTCAAGCTCGATATGGAAATGATCTATTACCGCGATTGGCTCTTCATGGGCCACGATTGCGAGCTGCCGAAAGCCGGGGCTTATTTCACGGTCCAGATCGGCCAGTATCCAGTCGTCATCGTGCGTGGACGAGACAACGTCATCCGTGCCTTCCACAACAGCTGTCGCCACCGTGGCTCGCGTGTCTGCACCAAGGAGCACGGCTCGTCCGTTCGTCTCGTGTGCCCGTATCACCAGTGGACCTACGATCTCGATGGCAAGCTCGCGTTTGCCCGTCACATGGGTGATGATTTCGACAAGACCGGTTATGGCCTGAAGCCCGTCCATTGCGAGAGCTTCGGCGGCTATATCTTCATCTGTCTCGCCGAGAACGCGCCGGACTTCCAGCCGATCCGCGACATGGTTGCGCCCTATATGCTGCCGCATCGCCTGAGCGAGGCGAAGGTCGCCTTCCAGAGCACGATCATCGAAAAGGGCAACTGGAAGCTTGTCTGGGAAAACAACCGCGAGTGCTATCACTGCGCGGCCAACCACCCCGAACTCTGCCGCACCTACCCGGAAGCGCCGAGCGTCACCGGCACGGATGGCGGCGCCGACGATCCGGAAATCGCTGGACATTGGGCACGCTGCGAGGCTGGAGGCCTGCCGAGCAAGTTCCAGATTTCTCCGGATGGCCAGTTCCGCGCGGCTCGCATGCCGTTGATCGAGGATGCCGAGAGCTACACTATGTCCGGCAAACGCGCCGTCAAGCTGCCCCTTTCGGAGGACGTGACGCTTGATCGCATCGGCACGATGCTGCTGTTTCATTATCCGACGACCTGGAACCACATTCTCGGCGACCACGCGATTTCGTTCCGGGTGCTGCCGCTCAGCGCCAACGAGACCGCGGTCACGACGAAGTGGCTTGTGCACAAGGATGCCGTCGAGGGTGTGGATTACGATCTGGCCGAACTTACCCACGTCTGGACCGAGACCAACGATCAGGATCGCCGTATCGTCGAGGAGAATGCGTTCGGCATCCACTCGCCGGCCTACGAGCCCGGCCCCTATTCGATGCTGCATGAGGGCGGCGTGATGCAGTTCCTCGAATGGTACTCGAACTTCATGGTCAATCGCCTGCAGGGCGATCAGGCGAAGCTCTCCGTCGTCGCCTGATCTGCTGAGAAAGCTACCTCCCGAGTGGCCTCGTCTCCCTGTGAGACGGGGTCTTTTTTTTGAGCGCGCGCCTCAGAAGTCGCGACGAGCTCGGACCACTTGGCTCTGTGGTATCGAAGAGCTGACGATGGGATCCGGGGCAAGAGCTGCGATGTCCATCGCCGGCCTTGCGCGCGGTTCCATCTCGATCTTGGCGAGAATGAGCGGCGGGTCGGGTTCGCGCGCCGGCAGAAGGTTGCCGCGCGCCCATATTTTTGCGAGTTCCGCCCGGCTCATCGGCGCGACGTTGACATCGATGTCGGTCAGCGTGCCCGGTACGCGATACGGACAGCGGCGCTTGCTGCAGTTCGTACCGGATGAGAACTGCCACATCAGATAGTTGTCCCAGTTGCCCATCGGGAACACACCCTTCACATCGGGCTTGTATCGCGCATACCAGATCGGCAGCCGCGCCAGCACGGGATAGTCGTTGCGGTAGGCTGCGATGTAACGGGCAGTGTTGTGGTTGGTATAGAGAACCGGGTAGCGTCCGGTTCGCGCCCTGATATGACCGGCGAATATCTGCGCGTCCTCCAACGACATGAATTTCTGAGGATCGATCCCCTCGAGGTCGAGAATCATCATCTCGTCGTCCTTGGGATCGGCGTATTCAAGGAAATGGTTGGCCTGGTCGACGGGATTTCCCGGTCGCGCAAGGTGATAGGAGCCCCAGAGAAGGCCCGCCGCCCGCGCCACAAGCCGCCGCGTCTGGAAGAGTTCGCGGCTCACCGCATATTTGCGCCACATGGTCCTGCAATGGGCCACGGTATCCCCGGCATGGTCGCCGGTGCAGGAGAAGCTCTCCGGAAGTCCGTCGGAGGCCTTCGAGATGAAGGCGGCGATGCGCTTGTCGGAGAGCAGAGAATTCCAGTCGATCGCGTTTAATTCATACGCGTCGACAACGAGCGCGTTGTTGGTGTTCTTCCAGGGAAGCGTGTCGGCAGAGGCGGCCTGCGTCGGTGCCCCCGCGGTAAGCGCTGGAACCACCAAGCGAAGCAGAAGATTTCTCCAGGATTGCCTCATGGAGTGAGCGTGATGAAAGGCGGTTAATGCCCGGTTAATCCGGGATCGCTTAAGAACGGAAAGTCGCGCCAACGTCATGAAAACCGGTCATTGGAACGTTTTCATAGCCTTCGCGTTATCGTGCGCGCGTATTCCAACCTGGAAATGGAGATTCCATGACTGGATTTTCTAAGAAGATAGCGATTGCCGTTATTTCCCTTGTCACGCTGGTAAGTGGCTATGCACCCTTGCAGGCGATGCAGATGCCAGCCTTGCCGCAGGTTGAAAAGTCCGGTGACATTCAGGACGTCCAGTATTGCCGAGGCCCGTACTGCCGCCCCGGCTATCGCCCCGGATACCGTCCGGGCTACTATCCCGGCTACCGCCCTGGCTACTATCCGGGGTACCGCCCAGCTTATCGCCCAGCCTATCGGCCTGGCTGGTACGGTGGCTACCGTGGGTATCCCTACTACCGAAACGGCTACCGTTACTACAACGGCTATTGGTTCCCGCTGGCGGCCTTCGGCGCCGGCGCTGTAATCGGTGGCGCGATCGCCTCGCAGCCGACCTATGTGGCGCCTCCGCCCGCCGCTCCACTCGCTTCGAGCCATGTCGCCTGGTGCGAAGCGCGCTATCGCTCTTATCGTGTCTACGACAATACCTTCCAGCCATACAACGGCCCGCGCCAGCAGTGCGTTTCTCCGTATTGAGTGAAGCTGGATACAACTCAAAAGCCCGGCAGCGATGCCGGGCTTTTTGCGTTCAGAGAATGCGGACGCGCTTCAGCAGCCACCATGCCAGCACGATCGAGGCGATGATCAGCGCCACTGCATATTCGGTGCCGCCGCTCCCTTCGGCAAAAGGCAGGTTGGTGGTGTTCATGCCAAAGAAACCCGTCACCAACGTCGGCGGCAGCAGGAAGGCTGTCATGATCGATAGAATGTAGAGGTGACGGTTCGTCTCGGACGACAGTTTCGAGTCGATTTCTTCATGCAGCAGGCGGGCGCGGTCTTGCAGGGCATAGATGTCGTGGTCGACCGTTTCGAGGCGGCTCGTCAACCGTCCGGCAACATCATCGAAGCCAAACGGCATTTCGTCGTCATGCGAAGCGGCGGCGCGGCGCATCAGGGCGAGCACCGTTCTCAGGTGCCGGTGTAACCGAACGACCGTGCGACGGACGGGCGCGAGCCGCAAGCGTTCGTCGCGCGGCGCTGCGTCATAGACGAAATCCTCGATGGCATTGAGCTCCTCGGTCATCTCCATCACGATCGAGATCAACGTACGCTGGAACTCGATCACCAGGGTTTCAAACAGATCGACAGGCCGTTCGAACTTCTTGGGGTTCTTCTCGACCATGACGCGAACGCGCTCGATGCTGCGCAGCGGCTGCAGCCGGGTCGTGATGATGAAGCAGTCGGAGATCGCAAAATGCAGCCAACCGAGATCGGCTGTTTCGCGATCGAACTCACGTTGGCAGTCGACGAGGGTGCCGTAGAGCATTTGTTCGTCCACGGTAATGGCCGCATGCGTATCGCGCGTGACCAACGCTGCCTTGGCATCGTCGCTTAAGCTCTCGATCGTATCGAGCAGACCGGGAACCCTGGCGTCGGCCAGGTTGAGATGCAGCCAGTAGAAGCCGCCGCCGTTCGTCAGTTCGGTCTGCGGCGCGCTGTTTGCGAGCCGCATTGCCTTGCCGCCGTCCGTCGGAAAGCGGTAGGCCCACACGAGTCCCGGGATGGTGACGGGCAAAGTATCCATTGGTGCGCCGGTCCTCTTGCGATGGCGGTATGTGTCCTTAGAGATTCTCTATGACGGCTGTTTGTGCAAGTGCGCAATACTGCCGATACCATACTCCCCGCCGGATTGTTGCCGGAAGTTTAAAATTGACGTTTACGTAAAAATCAATTAGCTCTGCCGATGGAGGTGCCGGAGGGCTTTGCGGCTCGAGGGCCTGCAATGCGAGGAGGTCAAGAATGTACAAAGCGCCTGTCGATGAGATTGCGTTCACGCTGAAGCACGTTGCCGGATTGGGGAACGCGCTCGACGCGGGTTTGCTCGGCGATCTTGGAGAGGATCTCGTCGATGCGATCCTTCATGAAGCGGGACGATTTGCCACAGATGAAGTGGCCCCGCTCGCGGAGATAGGCGACCGCCAGGGGTCGCGGCTGGTGGATGGAAAGGTCGTGACGCCGGATGGCTGGCGCGATCTCTATCGGAACTGGAGCGCCGGCGGCTGGAACGGACTGACGGCACCTGAAGAGTTTGGCGGGCAGGCGCTGCCGCACATGCTGAACGTCGCGGCGCTGGAGATGTGGAACTCCGGCTCCATGGCCTTCGCGCTCTGCCCGACGCTGACCATGGGGGCAATCGAGGCTATCAACAGCCATGGTTCCGACGAACTCAAGAATACCTATCTCGCAAAGCTTGTCTCCGGTGAATGGACCGGCACGATGAACCTGACGGAGCCGCACGCCGGCTCCGATCTCGGCGTGCTCAAGACCCGTGCCGAGCGCCGGGACGATGGTACCTACCGCATCTTCGGCCAGAAGATCTTCATCACCTGGGGCGAGCACGATGCGGCCGACAACATCGTTCATCTGGTCCTAGCCCGCCTGCCGGATGCACCAGCAGGGACGCGCGGTATCTCACTGTTCCTGGTGCCGAAGTTCCTTGTCAAACCGGACGGATCGCTTGGCGCCCGCAACGATCTCTTCGTGCACTCTTTGGAACACAAGCTCGGCATCCACGGCTCGCCGACCTGCACGATGATCTATGGCGATGGCAAGTTCGGCTCCGAGAAGGGCGCGATCGGCTGGCTGGTCGGCGAGGAGAATAAGGGCCTCGCCTGCATGTTCACGATGATGAACAACGCCCGCCTTGCCGTCGGCATGCAGGGCGTTGCCGTTGCCGAGGCAGCGACGCAGAAGGCGATCGGCTACGCCAAGGAGCGTACCCAGGGCAAGGCACCCGGGTGGACCGGTGGTGGCATGAGCCCGATCATCGAGCATCCCGATGTCGTCCGCATGCTGCTGACGATGAAGGCGCTGACCCAGGGCGCCCGGGCGATTTCCTACGCCTGTGCCCACGCCATCGACATGTCGCATCGCGCCTCCGACGGAAGGCCGCACTGGCAGGAGCGCGCTGCGCTGCTGACCCCGATCGCCAAGTCCTTCTCGACCGATGTCGGCGTCGACGTTGCCTCGCTCGGCATTCAGGTGCACGGCGGCATGGGCTTCATCGAGGAAACGGGCGCTGCGCGTTACCTGCGCGATGCCCGCATCGCGCCGATCTATGAGGGCACCAACGGCATTCAGGCAATCGATCTGGTCACCCGGAAACTGACACTCTCCAACGGCGATCAGGTCCGCGGTTTCATCGCCGAACTGAACGAGATTGCCGATCAGGTCCGCCATTCCAATCTCGAGGGCTTCGGCGCGACGGCAAACCAGCTCGATGCAGCGATAACCGACCTCGGCGAAGCGACGGACTGGCTGTTGGCGAAGGTTGGCGATGGCAAGACGACTGAGGCGTTAGCCGGCGCGACACCCTATCAGCGTCTCTTCGGCCTCGTCCTGACCGGCTGCTACCTTGCCAAGGGCGGGCTCGCACCGGCGCAGGATGGTGGCGCCGAGCGGCGGATCGCGCTCTGCCGCTTTGCTGCGGAAAATCTTCTTTCGGAAGTTACGGCGCTGAAGGACTGCGTCACCAACGGCGCCGCAAGTCTCGCAGCCGCCAAAATCATTCTTGCCTGAGGAACCATCATGACAGAGCACGTCATCGTCGAGCAGGATGCGGGGCATCCCGGCATCCAGATCATCCGTTTCAACCGGCCGGAAAAGAAGAATGCCATCACCCGGGCGATGTATCGAAAGATGGCGGATGCGCTGAGCGCAGCCAATGGCGACACAGGAATTCGCGCGACGGTCTTCCTTGGCACCGAAGGCTGCTTCTCCGCCGGCAACGATCTCGGTGATTTCCTGGCTGCTGCAATGGGTGGGGCCATGCCGCGGGAGATCGTCGAGTTTCTCTATGCCATGGTCCGCTCGGAAAAGCCGATCGTCTCCGGCGTGGACGGCCTGGCGATCGGGATCGGCACGACGATGCACATGCATTGCGACCTGACCGTCGCCTCTGCGCGCAGCCAATTTCGCACGCCGTTCGTCGATCTCGCTCTTGTCCCGGAAGCAGCGTCCGGCCTGCTTGCGCCGCGCATCATGGGACAGCAGCGTGCCTTTGCGCTTCTGGCTCTCGGCGAAGGCTTCTCCGGCGAGGAAGCGCGGGAAGCCGGACTCGTCTGGAGGCTCTGCGCGACCGATGAAGTCGAAACCACGACGCTGGCGACCGCTGCAAAGCTTGCAGCCAAGCCGCCCGAGGCACTGAAGATCGCCCGCGACCTGATCCGCGGCGACCTGGAGGAAATCATCGCCCGCATCGACGATGAGGCACGCCACTTCTTCGAACGCCTGCACAGCGCCGAAGCGAGGGCGGCCTTCGAAGCCTTCATGCGGCGTTGACGGGGAAAAATTCGAATTCCGTAGAATTTTAAGTCAGTTTTAAATGCCCCTCTAATATTAGGGGCTTGACGGCGCGCCGATGTCGCGGTCGTCCGGGCGCATGAGGCGCTTTGTTCAGCTTTGCCCATAGCCTGCGCATCGAGCAGCCCGCGTTCGTCAAACACGGCGCGGACCGCTCACGAAAGGAAAATCCTTGAAAAAGAAGACGAATCTGATGACGCGCATCCTCGTTGCCGCGTCTGCCGTTGTCCTCGTGGCGTTTGCCGCCTTTTCCTATTACATCAATTCCGTCGAGCAAAGCACCGCGACGGCGGCAATCGAAGCCAATATCAACTCTTCGGGCGAGCAGGCTGCGCACAGCCTGGCCAACTGGATGAACGGCCGCGTGACGCTGACCGCCATGGTGGCCAACGCCATCGGTCGCGCCGCCGATCAGGAGGGCGTCGAAACCGTGCTCCAGAACGATGTTCTGACCAGCCAGTTCGTCAGTACCTATTTCGGTGACGAGCAGGGCGTCTTCACCATGTGGCCGAAGCTGCCGATGCCGGACGGCTATGATCCGCGCAAGCGCCCCTGGTATCAGGATGCAGTCAAAGCCAACGCCAGCGTCATGACCGAACCCTACGTGGATGCCTCGAGCGGCGATCTCATCATCAGCTCGGCAGTTCCCGTCAGCCGCGGTGGCAAGCTGGCCGGCGTCGTCGGCAGCGACTTCTCGCTGAAGACCATGGTCGACATGATCAAGGAGATCGACCTTGGCGGCAAAGGCACCGCCTTCCTTGTCAACAAGAGCGGGCAGATCCTGATTCATCCGGATGCGAAGCTGGTGACGAAAACGCTCGCCGACGCGTTCCCGGCCGAGACCCCGGCGATCAAGTCGGGTCTTGTCCCGACCCAGTTCGCCGGCAAGGACGTGCTCGTCAGCTTCATGCCCGTTGCCGGTCTTCCGTCGGTCGAATGGTATCTCGGCTTCGTTGTCGACAGCGACGCTGCCTTCGCCTCGCTGAACGAGTTCCGCATTGCCGCAACCGTTGCCACTATCCTTGCCGTCGGTCTGATGATCGCAGCGATGGCCTGGTTGCTGCACGGCCTGGTGATCCGGCCAGTCACCGACATGACCGCCGCGATGCAGAAGCTTGCCGCAGGCGACCTGTCGGTTACGATTCCGGGCGAGCAGCGCCGCGACCAGATCGGCTCGATGGCCGAAGCTGTTGCGGTCTTCAAGAACAACGCGACCGACCGCGAACGTCTCGAAGGGGAGGCGGAAACCGGCCGCGCCCTCACCGAGCGTGAGCGTCTGGACCGCGAGCAGCAGAAGAACCGCGAGGCCACCGAAATCCGTCACGCCGTCGATGCGCTTGCAAGCGCTCTGGGGGCATTGTCGGAAGGCAATCTCGGCCATCGCATCGACACGCCGTTCGCGTCGCATCTCGACCGTCTTCGCACTGACTTCAACAGCGCCGTCACCAAGCTCCACGGTGCCCTGCATGCGGTCGGCAACAACGCTCATGCCATCGACGCCGGCGCAAGCGAGATCCGCATCGCAGCGGATGGTCTTGCCCGCCGTACCGAGCAGCAGGCAGCCTCGGTCGAGGAAACGGCCGCGGCGCTCGAGGAGATCACCACGACCGTCAAGGACACGGCGCGTCGCGCCGAGGAAGCCGGCAATCTCGTCTCGCGCACCCGCAACGGCGCCGAAGAGTCCGGCAACATCGTCCGCAAGGCCGTGTCGGCAATGACCGAAATCGAACAGTCGTCGCAGAAGATCGCCAACATCATCGGCGTCATCGACGATATCGCTTTCCAGACCAACCTGCTGGCGCTCAACGCCGGCGTCGAGGCGGCACGCGCCGGCGAAGCTGGCAAGGGCTTTGCCGTTGTTGCTCAGGAAGTGCGCGAGCTGGCACAGCGCTCGGCGCAGGCTGCGAAGGAAATCGAGAGCCTGATCACCGCCTCGAACTCGCAGGTTCGCTCGGGCGTCACCCTCGTCGGCGACACCGGCAAGGCGTTGGAAGCGATCGTCGGTCAGGTTCAGGAGATCAGTCGCCACGTCGATGCGATCGTGACTGCAACCCGCGAGCAGTCGACCGGGCTGGCCGAGATCAACACGGCCGTCAATACCATGGACCAGGGCACGCAGCAGAACGCCGCCATGGTCGAGGAGCAGACGGCGGCAAGTCACGGACTGGCGCAGGAGGCGGCAAAGCTGATGCAGCTTCTCAGCCAGTTCAATCTGCAGACTGCGTCTCAAGGCATGGCGTACAGCCGTCACGCCGCCTGATCGGCATCGAACAGCATCACGGAAACGCCCGCGCTCGTCGCGGGCGTTTTCGTTTGTGACGCACCGATCTCCAGTTGCTTAAAAAATAATACTTTTAATCAAATTTTACGGATGTTCGTCTTTAGTGACATGCAATGCATGACGCAGGCCGGACATCGTCCGGATACCCTCCGCAACAACCATCGGGACGAAAGCGCACCGGCGATCCATGCGATCGGCCGTGCCATGTCCTCCGTCGCATGAGATAGCCGCATGTCCAAACTGAAGATCAAAACGCTCCTTCCGCTTCTCTTTCTGTCTCTCGTTGTCATTGCGCTGGTGCAAGGTGCGATCGCGGCCTTCTCGCTGACCAATCTCGAAGCCAACACTCGGCAGATCGGCGCGCAGAACATTCCGAACACCGAGCGGCTCTATGCGATCGTCACGACGCTGAACGACGTTCGCCGCAGCTATGCCGACTATCTACTCGCGACAGGCAAGACGGACTTCCGCAACGCTGAGACGACACTCAAGACCCGTCGCCAGCGTCTCAACACCGCAATCGAAGCCTTCGACAAGCAGCCGAAGAGCGACTACATGAGCCAGAACTTTGGCCGTCTGCAGAAGGCGCTCGCCAACGACGCAGCACTTGCCGACAAGATCATTGCGCTCGCGCTCGACAACAAGCGCAGCCTGGCAAACAGCATCTATCGCGGCGAACTTTCGATGTCTGCCAACAACATCCAGACCCTCGTCGATGGAATGCTGGCCAAGGACCGGCAGTCGACCGATGCGGCGCTCTTAGCCGCATCAGGCAACTACAGTGCAGGCATCCTGTCGATCGTCGGCGGCCTGGCCGTCGCCCTGGCCGTCGCCGTCGCCGCCGCCTTCCTTGCATGGAAGCGTATCTCGCAGCCGATCTCGACGATCGCCGTTCGCATGGCCCGTCTCGCCGATGGCGAGCTCGACGCTGCCGTCCCCTACGCGGGTCGCAAGGATGAGATCGGCGACATGGCCGCGGCCGTCGCCGTCTTCCGCGACAACTCCTTCGCGCGTCTCGATCTCGAGCGCAATGCCGAGCACAACCGCGAACAGGCGCAGCAGGAGCGCTCGCGCAACGAAGCCTCGAAGGCCCGCGAAGCCGCCGAGATCCAGCAGGCCGTCGCAGCTCTTGCGGATGCATTGGGCGCTCTCTCGGAAGGTGATCTGACGCGAACGATCGAGACGCCGTTTGCGGATCACCTCGATCGACTGCGGAGCGACTTCAACGCCTCCGTCGCCAAACTGCGCGCCGTCCTGCAGGAAGTCGGCGATAACGCGCACGCGATCGACGCGGGCGCCGGAGAAATCCGCACCGCGGCCGATGGGCTCGCCCGCCGCACCGAGCAGCAGGCCGCCTCTATCGAGGAGACGGCAGCAGCGCTGGAAGAGATCACCACCACGGTCAAGGACACCGCGCGTCGCGCCGAGGAAGCCGGTACGCTGGTCAGCCGCACCCGCAACGGCGCCGAGGAATCCGGCAACATCGTTCGCAAGGCCGTTTCGGCAATGACGGAGATCGAGCAGTCTTCGCAGAAGATCGCAAACATCATCGGCGTGATCGATGACATCGCCTTCCAGACCAACCTGCTGGCGCTGAACGCCGGCGTCGAGGCCGCCCGCGCTGGCGAGGCCGGCAAGGGCTTTGCCGTCGTCGCTCAGGAAGTCCGTGAATTGGCGCAACGCTCGGCCCAGGCCGCAAAGGAGATCGAAAGCCTGATCACCGCCTCGAACAGCCAGGTCCGCTCCGGCGTCACCCTGGTCGGCGACACCGGCAAGGCGTTGGAGGCGATCGTCGGTCAGGTGCAGGAGATCAGCCGCCACGTCGATGCGATCGTGACAGCAACCCGCGAGCAGTCGACCGGGCTCGCCGAGATCAACACCGCCGTCAACACGATGGATCAGGGCACGCAGCAGAATGCTGCGATGGTCGAGGAGCAGACGGCAGCAAGTCACGGACTGGCGCAGGAAGCCGCCAAGCTGATGCAGCTTCTCAGCCAGTTCAATCTGCAGGCTGCATCCTACGGTACGGGATCATCAGGCCGTTACGCCGCCTGATCGAGGCGGATACGGTACAGTCGAGAACGCCCGCTGGTCGCGGGCGTTTTTTGTTGCGCTTACTTCTCCAGCGTCGCCACGACCTCGACATGCGGCGTCCACAGGAACTGGTCGATCGGCGTCACGCTGGTGATGCGATAGCCGCCTTCGACGAGCAAGGCGAGGTCGCGGGCAAGCGTCAGCGGATTGCAGCTGACAGCGACCACTTTCTTGACCGCCGAGCGCGCCAATTCCTTGCACTGGAACTCGGCGCCGGCGCGCGGCGGGTCGAACACCACCGCGTCGTACGCCTTCAGTTCGGATGTCATCAGCGGTCGACGGAAAAGGTCTCGCCTTTCGACGCTGACGGGCTTCAGGCCCTGCGTGTTGCGGGCGGCATGATCGAGTGCCGCCAGTGGCTTGTCCTCGCTTTCGACTGCATGCACGCGGCCGACACGGGCAAGGCGGAGCGAAAACGTGCCGGCGCCCGCAAAGAGATCAGCGATCCGTTTCGCCTTGCCGACATGCGCGATAACCAGCTCGGCCATCGCTTCTTCCGCCGGCTTGGTCGCCTGCGTGAAGCTGGCGGGCGGCGGCACGACGTTGACGCCGCCGAAATCGACAACCGGCTTCGTCGGCTCGACGAGGATTTCGCCATTCAGCGAAACGCGGGCGATGCCGCGCATGGAAAGCACGGTCTCGATCGCCTTGCGACGCTGCTGGTCGGAGAGTTTCCTGATGCCGTCGGCGGCAAGATCGAGGCCCGACAGGGTCTCCAATACGGTGATGCGGAATGCCTCGGCGCTATTGGCAAGTGCCGCCCCAATTGCCTTGATCGCCGGCAGCCTGGCCATGATGCCCGCCGACGAGATGGGACATTCCTCGATGGCGACGATGTGGTGGCTCTCGGCCTGATTGAAGCCGATGAGCATGTCCTTCTCTGTCCGCCGTGCGGCAAACACAACGCGCCGCCGTTCGCCTGGATGAGCGGCAATGAGGTCACCGACCTCAGGCGCCAGCCCCTTCGATTTCAACGCATCGACGACCAGCTGGCGCTTGAAGCTGCGGTAGGCCGCATCGTTCATGTGCTGCAGGCTGCAGCCGCCGCAGGTGCCGTTGACGCCATCCGGTCCGAAATGCCGGCAGAGAGGATCCTGGCGTTCCGGGGATGGCGTGGTGATCGAGATCAGCGTGCCCTGGCTCTTGACCCGCGCGATGGCGACGGTCTCGCCCGGCAGGGTGAATGGCACATAGACCGGGCCGCCATCCGCGTGCACGATGCCGTCGCCTTGGGCGCCGAGCTTTTCAATCGTAACTGTTTGCGTGCTCAAGGTTTCGTTCCTGCGAGTAGATATTCCTGGTTTCCGTCGCCGCCAGCGATCGGGGAGGGGATGAGGCCGAGGCTCGTCCAGCCCATGTCCTCGACGAACCAGCGCTCCAGTTCAGCCGCGACATCGGGCGCGGACGACGGATCCTTGAGAAGGCCGCCCTTGCCGATCGCGTCGCGGCCGGCTTCGAACTGCGGCTTGACGAGGAGAACGGCAACCGCTCCCGTCCCGGCAAGATCAAGCGCCGGCGCGAGCGCCAGCTTCAGCGAGATGAAGGAGACGTCTGACACAATGAAGGTGATCGGGTGTCCGATGTCCTCTTCCGTCAGATTGCGTGCATTCAGGCCCTCGATGTTGGTCACGCGAGGATCGCCGGAGATACGCGGATGCATCTGCCCGTGGCCGACATCGATCGCCGTGACATCTGTTGCGCCGTTCTGCAGCAGGACCTCGGTAAAGCCACCCGTCGACGCGCCGACATCGAGACAACGGTGCCCCGAAGGATCGAGCTTGAAGTGGTCGAGTGCCGCGGCAAGCTTCAGGGCCGCGCGCGAGACATAGTCCTGCGCCGGGTCATCGATCTCGATGACGGCATCATCGGCGAATAGCGCACCGGCTTTCGTCACCACCTTGCCGTCGATTTTCACGGTACCGCGTTGCACCGCATCCCGTGCACGGGAGCGGCTGGCGAAAAGGCCGAGGCTGACCAGCAACTGGTCCAGGCGTTGTGTATCTTGATCGGGCATGGCGCAGTCCATGACCGGCAAAGCCATCCGTTGCAAGCCTTTTGTTGAGATCGCCGACACCGCTGGATGAACCGGCGCCGCTCCGCGACGTGCTGCGCCGCACAAATTTTTAAATAAATCGAAAGTCTTGCCGCCTATGGTTCGGCTGATTGCAGCGGCTCCTGGCCGCTTTTGCCATGATGGCCCTCAATCCGATCTGCCGATCATGTTCGCCGAATTACCAAGGTATGCCCTCCGCATGCCCTGACTTTGCCATGCCTGTGCGCTTCAAGAGAGATTGATTGATGTTGGCCAAGAACATGTCCCTGAACGGTAAGCTCGCCGCGACTTTCGCCGCGCTGATCCTTATCTTTCTGTCCGTTTCCAGCTTTGTTTACTTCAAGGCGGATGTCGTTGCCGAAGCTGCTGTACAGCAGAAGAAGTCGGAGCTGCTCGTCAACCAGATCGACGACGCGCTTCAGGCGATGCTTGAGCAGGCCGTCAATCTCCGCGGATTCCTGCTGTTTCGCAGCGACAGCACCTATGGCGATATTTTCGCGAACCGCGAGCGCATGCTGAAGGCGATTGATGCGGCAAGGACGACGGCTGCCGGTAACAGCGATTTCGTCGCGCAGATCGACGCCATGCAGAAGGCCGCAGATCTCTATTTCCATCAGCTTGCCGAGCCGCAGTCGAAGGCTCGCAAGGAAACCGATATGCCCATCGACCAGATCGTCAAGATCGGCGTCAACGAAACCAAGGGTCAGCTCGACGGCTTCCGTCAGGCCTCCGCCAAGATCAAGGCGGCCGCACGCGACGAATCGAATGCGCTTGCCGAAAGCAAGGCGCAGGCGAGCCGGGCGCTGAACATCAGCCTGTTCACCGGCGGCATCGCCGCTGCCGCTGCCGCCGTCCTGCTTGCCTGGATGCTGTCGCGTAGCATCGTTCGCCCGATCGTCGGCATGACCTCCGCCATGGGCCGTCTGGCGGGTGGCCAGCACGACATCGACGTCCCGGCGCTCGACCGCCAGGACGAAGTCGGCCGCATGGCCCAGTCGGTTCTTGTCTTCAAGGATGCGGCGATCGAGAAGTTGCGCCTTTCGGGCGAAACCGATCGCATGCGCAGCGATGCCGAGCGCCAGCGCCAGATGAGCGACGAGCAGAAGGCACGCGAGGAAGCGGAACTCCGCTTCGCCATCGAAGGCCTCGCAGGCGGTCTGTCCGACCTCGCCAACGGCAATGTCGCCGTCCGCATCACGACGCCCTTCGCATCGCAGTTCGATCGTCTCCGCAACGACTTCAACAACGCCGTCGAGAAGCTGCAGGCTGCCCTTCAGTCGGTTGGCCGCAATGCGTCCGCCATCAATGCCGGCGCCGGTGAAATCCGCTCCGCTGCCGATGATCTCGCCCGCCGCACCGAGCAGCAGGCCGCGGCCGTCGAGGAAACGGCGGCGGCGCTCGAGGAAGTCACCACCACCGTTCGCGACTCCGCCAAGCGCGCCGAGGATGTCGGTCAGCTGGTCGAGCGCACGCGCCTCGGTGCCGAAAAGTCCGGCGATGTCGTCCGCAAGGCCGTTGCCGCCATGCAGGAGATCG
This sequence comes from Rhizobium sp. BK661, assembly GCF_024808825.1. Lineage (NCBI taxonomy): Bacteria > Pseudomonadati > Pseudomonadota > Alphaproteobacteria > Hyphomicrobiales > Rhizobiaceae > Rhizobium > Rhizobium sp. BK661. The sequence continues at coordinate 956,465 of NZ_JANTYT010000001.1, forward strand.
AGAAGTCGTCTGACGCGATCAGCAACATCATCGGCGTGATCGACGATATCGCTTTCCAGACCAACCTGCTCGCCTTGAACGCTGGCGTCGAAGCCGCGCGTGCGGGCGAAGCAGGCAAGGGCTTTGCCGTCGTCGCGCAGGAAGTGCGCGAGCTCGCGCAGCGCTCGGCAAATGCCGCCAAGGAGATCAAGTCGCTGATCAACACCTCGGGCACGCAGGTCAATTCAGGCGTTTCGCTCGTCGATGAAACCGGCAAGGCGCTCGCCGAAATCGTCGGTGCCGTGCAGGAGATCAACAAGCACGTCAGCGCCATCGTCACCGCAACGCGCGAACAGTCGGTCGGCCTGCAGGAGATCAACACCGCCGTCAACAACATGGACCAGGGCACGCAGCAGAATGCGGCCATGGTCGAGGAACAGACGGCGGCCAGCCACTCGTTGGCGCAGGAAGCAGCTGCTCTCGACGATCTGCTCGGCCAGTTCAATCTCGGTCATGCCCGTGCCGAGGCACCAAGGGCAACCGTCGCCAGCCCCGCGTCGCATCCCGTAGCCTCTCCGGCGCGCGCGCTGACCCGTACGGTTGCCAAGGCGTTCGGCGGCAAGGCTGCAACGGCTGCTGCGGTTCAGGAAGACTGGACGGAGTTCTGAGCCTGAAGAAAAGGAAGAGCTCCGTTTCCGGATAGCCACTTACTGGAATGTGGAAATCGGTACCGGGGAGAAAAGTGAAACGCTCGCAGCAAGCCACTGCGAGCGTTTTTCGTTTCCGAAGATATTTCGTAGGTTTAAGCGGAGGCTTGTTCTACGGTGCGACGAGCAATGCCCGGCCATAGGAGATTGCGAATACATGCTTCATCACATCTCTTTCGGCGTCTCAAACATCGAGCGTTCAGCCGCCTTCTATGACGCTGCTCTTGCTCCCCTCGGTTATACGCGCGTTTGGGAAGATCTGAGGCCCGGAGAAGCAGATCAGGCGGTCGGCTACGGAATTGCGGGCGGCGGCGATAAGTTTGCGATCAAATTATACCCGGAGGGACAGAGCTCCCCTGGTCGCGGCTTTCATTTGGCCTTCGCCTCCACGAGCAGACGAGCCGTCGCCAAGTTTCATGAGGCCGCGATCGCGCACGGAGGCATCGATAACGGGCCGCCTGGTCTTCGTGCCCACTATGGACCGCACTATTTCGCGGCCTTCGTGGTCGACCCGGACGGTCACCATATCGAAGCCGTTTTCAATTCTCCCGACTAGTCGCGAGAAAAGTCAAAGGGCTGTGGGAGCTCGCGCTTCTCCGCCGGACTAGCCGGCGGCGCCGACGCCGAAGGCTGCAGGGCGCCCAAGCACCCGGAAGACCGTCGAGACGATCCCGGCGCGGTCAAGACCTGCATGGGCGTTCATCACCTCGGGCTTTGCCTGCTCCATCCAGAGATCGGGCATGACAAGCGAGCGGATCTTCAATCCGTTGTCCAGCAGGCCGTCCGTAGACAGGAACTGCATGACCTGGCTGCCGAAGCCGCCGACGGACCCTTCCTCGACCGTGATCAGGATTTCGTGGTGGCGGGCAAGCTGACGGATCAGGTCGTGATCCAGCGGCTTGGCGAAACGTGCATCGGCAACTGTCGTCGAAAGACCGGCTGCATCCAGATCCTCGGCGGCAAGCAAACAGTCAGCCAGCCGCGTGCCGAACGAAAGCAAAGCGACCTTAGCGCCTTCCTTGACGACACGGCCCTTGCCGATCTGCAGGATCTCGCCGCGGACAGGCATTTCGATACCGACGCCTTCGCCGCGCGGGTAACGGAACGAGATCGGACCGGCATCGTAGGCGGCGGCGGTCCGCACCATATGCTTCAGTTCGGCCTCATCGGACGCTGCCATGACGACGAAGCCGGGCAGGGTGGCGAGGAATGCCGTATCGAAGGAGCCCGCATGCGTCGGGCCATCGGCGCCGACAAAACCGGCGCGATCGATCGGGAAGCGAACCGGCAGGCCCTGGATCGCCACGTCGTGGACAACCTGGTCATAGGCGCGCTGCAGGAAGGTCGAGTAGAGCGCGGCAAACGGCTTGAAGCCTTCGGTGGCAAGGCCGGCCGCGAACGTCACAGCATGCTGCTCGGCGATGCCGACATCGAAGCACCGCGACGGGAAGACGCTTGCGAGCTTGTCGAGGCCGGTGCCATTCGGCATGGCGGCGGTAACGCCGACGATCTTGTCGTCGAGCTCGGCCTCCTGCACCAGCGCCTCGGCGAAAACGCTCGTGTAGCTCGGCGCATTCGGCTTCACCTTCGCCTGCGCGCCGGTGATGACGTCGAACTTGTTGACGCCGTGATACTTGTCGGCGGCCGCTTCGGCAGGCGCGTAGCCCTTGCCCTTCTGCGTCACGACATGGATCAGCACCGGGCCGTTGGCGTGGTCGCGCACATTGCGCAGCACCGGCAGCAGGTGTTCGAAGGAGTGTCCGTCGATCGGGCCGATGTGGTAGAAACCCATCTCCTCGAACATTGTCCCGCCGGTCACATAGCCCCGCGCGTGCTCGACGGCGCGGGTGATGGCGCGGTCGACATTCTTGCCGAGATAGGCCGTCAGCTTCTTGCCGAAATCGCGGAAGCCCATGTAGGTGCGCCCGGATGCAAGGCGCGCGAGATAGGCACTCATCGCACCCGTCGGCGGCGCGATCGACATGTCGTTGTCGTTGAGGATGACGATCAGCCGGGCATCGAGCGCGCCGGCATTGTTCAGGGCTTCATAGGCCATGCCGGCCGACATCGCGCCGTCGCCGATGACGGCGATGACACGGCGGTCCGTCTTGTCGAGGTCGGAGGCAACCGCCATGCCGAGGCCGGCGGAGATCGACGTCGAGGAGTGGGCGGCGCCAAAGGGGTCGTATTCGCTTTCGGCGCGACGCGTGAAGCCGGAAAGGCCGTTCTCCTGGCGCAGCGTGCGGATCCGGTCACGACGACCGGTAAGGATCTTGTGCGGATAGCACTGATGCCCGACGTCGAAGATCAGCCGATCTTCGGGCGTGTTGAAGACGTTGTGGATGGCGATCGTCAGTTCGACAACACCGAGGCCGGCGCCCAGATGCCCGCCGGTCTTCGATACCGCATCGATCATCTCGTCGCGAACCTCGCGCGCAAGCTGCGGCAGGTCGCGATCCTCCAGCTTTCGGAGGTCGGCCGGATAGGTAACCTTGTCCAGCAGCGGCGTCTTCGGCGGTTGTGTCACGGGTGGGCGCTCTTTCTTGTCTTTCTTGGGCGGGATGCCTTTAAGCCATAAATTGCGGTGAAAAAAGTCGATTTCAAGAACGGCTGTACCTCCTTTCTAGAGGAGATCAGCCTTCGGGCAAAGGTATGAATTCTTCTTCGTCCCCCGGAACGATGTCGAACTTGCCGGTCCGCCACTCTTCCTTTGCCTTTTCGATGCGCTCTTTCGAGGAGGAAACGAAGTTCCACCAGATGTAGCGTTTCGAGTTCAGCGCCGCTCCACCAAACAGCATGAGATGACAGCCCTGGTTGCCCGCTTCGAGCGTGATCTGGTCGCCTGGACGGAAGACGAGCAGCTGGTCGGCAGAAAACCTGTCGCCCGATATCACCACTTCGCCTGAGAGCACGTAAGCCGCGCGCTCCTCATGATCAGCCGCAAAGGGAAATTTCACGCCGGGTTCGAGGCTGATGTCGACATAGAGCGTGTCCGAGAAGACCTTCACCGGCGAGGACAAGCCCCCGAACGACCCGATGACGACGCGTCCGCGCATGCCACGCTCGTCGATGATAGGCATGTCGGTCTTTTCGGTGTGCGTAAAGGAAGGATCGATCTCCTCCTTGTCATCGGGCAGCGCCAGCCATGTCTGCAGGCCCGACATCAGCAGCGGATGGCCGCGCAGATTGTCAGGCGTGCGCTCCGAATGGACGATGCCGCGTCCAGCGGTCATCAGGTTGATGTCGCCGGGCCGGATGACCTTCTCGGTGCCGAGGCTATCCAGGTGCCGGATCTCGCCGTCGAACAGGTAGGTGACCGTCGAAAGCCCGATGTGCGGATGCGGCCGCACATCCAGCGCCTCGTTCGGCTTCAGGATCGCCGGTCCCATGCGGTCGAAGAAGATGAATGGTCCGACCAGACGGCGCTCGCGCGTGGGCAGCGCCCGCCGCACCTGAAACCCACCAAGGTCGCTGGTGCGGGGAATGATAAGGTTTTCGATCGCGTCGCAGGCGAAGGCATCGCCGGGCAGGGGGTCTTTACCGGGGAAGAAGGACATCGCAGGTCTCCGATGAGCGTTCGTTCTACGCTAGCCCCATTGACGATCGCGGACTAGGAAAACTTGTCGCCCGAAAGGCGACGCTCCGTTCAGAATGATGACGATTTCAGTTGCGTCTGCTTACGCTCCGTCCAGCGGCTCTACGCCCTGCGGTTTGCCAGCGCGATCGAGGCGGATCTTCTCGATACGGTTTTCAGCGGCCGACAGCAGCGTTTCGCAATGCTTCTTCAGCGCTTCGCCACGCTCGTAGATCTCGATGGATTCGTCCAGCGCCACGTCGCCGCGTTCCAGCCGGGCAACGATGCTTTCGAGTTCGGCAACGGCCTTCTCGAAGGAAAGACCGGAAACTTCCGGCTTGGCGCTGTCAGTCATACTCAACCCTTCATCATTCTGAGAATATGCAGGCCGGCCGATTCGGCGAGGCCTTCGAGATCATAGCCACCTTCGAGCAGACTGACGACCCGGTTGCCGGCACTTTTGTCCGCGACCTCGAGCAAGCGCCCGGTTGCCCAGTCGAAATCCTCGCCAACGAGGTTGATCTGCGCCAAGGGATCGCGGTGATGCGCATCGAAGCCGGCGGAGATGATGATCAGATCCGGCCGGAAATCGAACAGCGCCGGCAGCACCCGCGACTTGAACGCTTCGCGAAAATGGTCGCTGCCGACATTGGGCGACAACGGCGCGTTGACGATCGTCCCGTGCTTGCCGCTTTCGTCCTTCGCTCCGGTGCCGGGGTAGAGCGGCATCTGATGCGTCGAGCAGAAGAGCACGGAAGGGTCGTCCCAAAAGATGTCCTGCGTACCGTTGCCGTGATGAACGTCCCAGTCGACGATCGCCACACGCTCGGCGCCATGTGTTTTTTGCGCATGGCGGGCAGCGATCGCGGCATTGTTGAAGAAACAAAAGCCCATCGCCGTTGACTTTTCGGCATGGTGGCCGGGCGGGCGCGCTGCAACGAAGACGTTGTCGGCCTTGCCAGTGAAGACGTCATCGACCGCAGCCATGGCGCCGCCGATCCCCGTAAGCGCCGCCTCAAAGCTCTTTCTGCTGGCGTAGGTATCGGCTTCAAGCTGATTGATCTCGCCATCCTCCTCCGGCACCTGGCGCAGCACCGATAGCAGGTGTTCTTCGGGATGAGCGAGCAGCACGGCTTCTTCTGCCGCCTGTGGTGCGCGCTTGCGGTCAAGCCCCGCGAAGTTCGGATGTTCAAGAGCCACGTTGATCGCCCGCAAACGGTCGGACCGCTCGGGGTGGCCGGCGGGCGTCACGTGTTCCAGGAAGATCGGGTGCTCGTAAAGGCGGGTGGTCATGGGATCACTCTATCTATCCGTCCCGTCATGATCCACAGCAGATGGGGCTCGAGCCGGCGATTTCAACAAGCGCATAAGAGGATCGTTACGCGCACCTCCGTTTACTTCAACCGGTCCCGGGGCTAGTGTTCGATGAGGGGAAATTTGGCAGAAAGATCAATGAACGACGTTGTGCGCTCTGTGCAAATGAATGTGCCGTTTCGTGATGTGGACATGAACGGCCAGATGTTTCTGGGTTCCTATATTTCTCACGCGGAATCGGTGCTGGCGACCTTCTGGTTGCTGCGGCCGTCGCTGCAGGACGAACCACTCTACATTGCCAGCAAGGTGACCTGCATCCTGCACCGGCCGCTGCACTATGACGAGAGGGTCGTGTTCACCGCCTCGGTCGACAAGATCGGTGTTCGTTCGGTCGGCTTCATTATCGCAGCCGACGCGCTCGGCGAGCGCGCCGCCGAGGTCGAAATCATCTGGCAGGCGCGCTCACGCGAAGATCGTTCGCCAGTCCCGCTTCCCGAAGTGACGCGCGACTGGCTTTATGGCTTCGTCGATTAGCTGCGTACTGGTAGCAAGGGATAGCCGACCATGACGGCACGGCCGACAAGCGCCGCAACAAACGCCTTGACCACGTCACCGGGGATGAACGCCATCGAGCCGAGGAAGGCCTTGGAGAGACCAAGCTGGGCGGCGAACGCCAGGTAGACGATGCCGCAGGCGTAGAGAACGACTATGCCGCCGATCATGGCGGCGAGGAAGAAACCGACCGTCTGCACGAGCGCCGATTGCTCCGACTTTACCAGTCGCTCGCTGAGATAACCGGTAACGAAAGCTGCCAGCACCCAGCCGATCAGGAAGCCGGTGGTTGGGGCTGCAAAGGCCGCAAGCCCGCCACGACCGCCGGAAAGCACCGGCAGACCGATGGCGACAAGCACGAGAACGATGAGAACGGCGATCGTGCCACGGCGCGCGCCGAGCACGACACCGGCCATCATGACGCCGAGCGACTGCGCCGTAATCGGCACTGGAATGAAGCCGAGCGTGATCGGCGGCAGAATGCCGAGCGCGACGATGATAGCCGCGAAGAGGGCGGAGAGAACGAGGTCGCGAGTGCTCATGCAGGGCTCCTGTTAGCGAGTTCTCAATTGACATGCCGCCGAACGCCGCGCGCGTCAATTGCCGCAGCAATGTTATCCGCATCCCTCAGCGTCAGAATGACCAGTGGCACGAGCACGGTTGTTGGCCGCACCTTGATGCCACGCGCCGCGTGCGCCTCGCGGATGGCACGATAACGATCGATAATCTCGGGAACAAAGCGCACAACGAGCCCGACAGCAAGGCCGACATCGCCGGCCCGGAGAAGTCCGAGGCGCTCGAGCGGCCGGGCAAGCAGGGTAATTTCGTCGATGAATTGTGCAATCGTCGTCGTTGCCGTCACGGCAGCGGCAAACAGCATCAACGCCGTCAGGCGCAGCAGGGCAACAATCGCGACATGCCAAGGATTGAAGGCAAGGCTGAACAAGGCAACGATGAGGATCGTCAGGAAAATGGGCTTCAGCCGCGCAAGCGCGGATCGGGCCGGCAGGCCGATGCTGAAGGCGACCACCGCCGTCGCAAGCACGCCCAAGCCAAGCAACATCAAGTTCGTCGTAAGGAAGAGCACGACGCCGAGGGCCGCAAGCACCAGCAGCTTGGCGCGGGCCGAAACCCGATGCATCACGCTGTTGCCTTCGACGAAAAGCGACTTCATCGGCTAGCGATCTCCCTGTAACGGCGGATCGCCTCTCCGGCAGGTGCGTCGGCAATAAGGTTGCCTTCATGGAAAACCAAAACGCGCTCGTAGTCGGCGACCAATTCCAGGTCGTGGCTGATGACGATTGCGCTCTCGGGAAGGCCATCCACCAACCCCTGTACGAGACCGCGATTCTTTAGGTCCAACTGGTTGGTCGGCTCGTCCAGAATGAGAATGTCTGGACCTGTCGCGAGCACAGAGCACAGAGCTGCGAGTTGGAGCTCCCCGCCCGAAAGCTCGTGCGCCCGGCGCTCGGCGAGATGGCCCGCGCTGAAGCGCTGCAGGACCGCCTCCACCTTCGCCGCGATCTCCGCCGGCTTGTAGCCGCGGCTCTTCAGACCGAAGGCGATATCGTCGCGTACGACGGGCAGGATGATCTGGTTTTGCGGGGACTGGAAGATGAAGCCGACATCGGTCAGGACGGCATTGGCGTCGGTTGTATCGCGGCCGTTGACGATCACCCGCCCGACGCTCGGCTTTGTCAGCCCGTTGATGAGGCGCGCAAAGGTCGTCTTGCCCGAGCCGTTGAGGCCGATAATGCCAATGCGCTTTTCTGTGAGCTGCAGCGTCACGGGCGCCAGCGCGACGCGCGCACCATAGCTGACCCCTGCGCCTTCGAAACGGATATCCACCTGGTCCCTCGTGAATTGAGAGGCCGTTCTATAACGAATTTCGCGCTTTGAAAGCTCAAAATCTCGCAATGAATGCCGGCCGCTCCTACCTGATGATCGTGCCGACTTACCGGTAGCTAGGAACATTTTCCGTTCTATGATGTCCGCATGATGAATCTCATTTCGAATTCCGATGCCCGCCGCATATTCCTCGCCAAGCAGGGCCTGAGCGCGCCGCCGAACAAGGCGCTGACGAAGGCTGGCCTGCTGGAGCTCATCAACGAACTCGGCTTCGTGCAGGTGGACAGCATCCAGACGGTGGAGCGGGCTCATCACCAGATCCTGTTTTCCCGCAACCAGACCTACAAGCGCGAGCACTTGAAGGCGCTTCTGGAGAAGGAAGGCTCGCTCTTCGAGCATTGGACGCATGACGCCTCGATCCTGCCCAGTGCCTTCTTCCGATATTGGAAGCACAAGTTTCGCCATGAGGAAGAAGTGATCGGCGAGCGCTGGCGCAAATGGCAAGGGGAGGGGTTTGAACATGCCTTCGACGAGACATTTGAACGCGTCACGCGCGATGGCGCCATCATGGCACGCGAGATCAAGGCGGACGGGCACGTTTCCGGCGGCTGGTGGAACTGGCACCCCAACAAGACGGCGCTGGAATATTTCTGGCGCACCGGCAAGTTCGCCATCGCCGGACGATCCAACTTCCAGAAGATCTACGATCTCGTCGAACGCGTCATTCCCGCCGAGTTTCACGAGCCGGAGGTAAGCTATGAGGAGTTCGTCGACTGGGCCTGCCGCAGCGCGCTGACGCGATTAGGCTTTGCCACGCATGGCGAGATCGCCGCCTTCTGGGATCTGTTGTCGCCGGACGAAGCCAAGGCCTGGGTCAACGAGCATCGCGACGAGTTGACCGAGGCCCTGATCGAGCCGGCGCTTGGAGGCAAGCCGCGGCCTTCCTGGGCCTTCCCGGATCTGCTCACCAGCCTTCAGGACTATCCCGACGCGCCGCCGCGTGTGCGCGTGCTCAGTCCCTTCGATCCGATGATCCGCGACCGCAACCGCACCGAACGGCTGTTTGGCTTCTTCTACCGTATCGAGGTCTTCGTGCCCGAGCCGAAGCGAGAATACGGCTATTATGTCTTCCCGCTGCTCGAAGGCGACAAGTTGATCGGCCGCATTGACATGAAGGCGGACCGCAAGAACGGCCGTCTCGACGTCAAGCGTCTGTGGCTGGAGCCGGGGGTACGCGCGTCCGCCGGGCGTATCGAAAAGCTGCTCGCCGAACTTGACCGACTGGCCAAATTCACCGGCGTTGGACAGGTCGTTCTAATGGATGGTTGGCAAGGCTGAACGGCGCTCGTCGATACCAGGTATTTTATGAAATTTCGTCGCAATTACAAAGAATTAATGTTGATGCGCGCTTTACCATGCTTGTCTTGAACTCCTTAAGAGCCGCCTGCGTAGGTTGGCTGCATGAAAACACGAGCCATCAAATTCGCCGCATTGGCGGCACTGAACAGCCTTCGCCGTGAAGTGAGGGCCCTGCTGCGCAAACGGCGCGATGCGCGCGCCGCCACCATCGTCACACGGGCCGGACGACTGGCGAAGATGGAGCCGTTGGCGGTGAATTCGACGCTGATCGATGCGGTCTACTTCAGCCAGGAGGATGGCCGGCTTCGCGTCTGCCTGAGCAATGGCGAAGAGCGGCAGTTCGAGGGTGTGGCGGAATCAGAGGTGATCGCCATGGTCACCTCCCAATCGCCGGGAAAATATTATATCGAAAACGTCAGGGGCCGCTTCAAGCGCATCGCTGCTTGAGCGTGAAGCAGGCGGCGGCGACCGGCTCGACGCCGAGCTGTAACGCCTTGCGCGGCTCTCCGGCGTCGAGAAAGTCTGACGGATGGCGGGCTTAGTAGATCTCGGTCTTCGAAATCTTGATGCCGAAGCCTTCGAGGCCGACGTAATGGCGCTCGCGGCTCGTCAGCAACCGGATCGATGAAACGCCGAGATCCTTGAGGATTTGCGCGCCGAGACCGATTTCCAGCCATTCATTGTCGCGGACCTGGGCCTCCGCATGTGCCTCTCGGCCCTGGCTGCGAGCCTTGCGACCGCTGTCATGGTGACCGACTCCGACGGAGCCTTCGCGCAGGTAGACGATGATACCTCGGCCTTCCTCGGTAATCTTCTTCATGTATTGGTCGACAGGCCGGCGTTTGCCGAACAGGTCGTCGGCGACATTCTCCGGATGCAGGCGAACCGGAATGTCGATACCGTCGCGGATGTCGCCGAAAACGACGGCGAGGTGCTGCATCGTATCCCAAGGGAGCGAATAGGTGTGTGCCTTGGCCTTGCCGAAGGGCGTTTCGATGTCGAAGCTCTGACCGAGTTCGATTAGCGTCTCCTTGCGTTGGCGGTAGGCGATCAGGTCGGCCACCGACACCAGCTTGAGGCCATGCGTTTCCGCGAATTCGACCACCTGCTGTCCACGGGTGACGGTACCGTCATCGTTTACCAACTCGCTGATCACGCCAATTAGCGGAAGGCCCGCGAGCTTGCATAGGTCGACCGCAGCTTCCGTGTGGCCAGAACGCATGAGCACGCCGCCCTCGCGTGAAACCAGCGGGAAGATGTGACCCGGCCGCACGAAGTCGGTCGCCCCGACATTCGGGTTGGCGAGGTTGCGAACGGTCAGTGTCCGATCATCGGCAGAAATGCCCGTTGTCGTACCGTGCTTGAAATCGACGGAAACAGTGAAGGCGGTCGTGTGGGCCGAGTCGTTTTCGGCAACCATCGCATTGAGGTTGAGCCGCCGGGCCTCCTCTTTCGGCATTGGCGCGCAGACGATACCGGAGGTGTGACGCACGATGAATGCCATCTTTTCCGAGGTACAGTGAACAGCCGCAACGATGAGGTCGCCTTCGTTCTCACGGTCGTTGTCATCCATCACCACGACGATTTCGCCGGCCTCGAAGGCCCTGATAGCATCGACGACGCGCTTCTGATCGTAAGCCATGTGTGTATTCCTATTTCAGCCGGCCGGTCTGGCCGCGGTCACGGAGATAGTGGTCGGCGATGGCGCAGGCGACCATCGCCTCGCCGATCGGCACGGCGCGAATGCCGACGCACGGATCATGCCGTCCCTTGGTGCGGATATCGACATTGTTGCCGTCGGCATCGATCGACTGGCGCTCGGTCAGGATCGATGAGGTCGGCTTGATGGCGAAGCGGGCGATAACCGGCTGGCCGGTCGAGATGCCGCCTAAGATGCCGCCGGCCTTGTTCGACAGGAACAGTGGCTTGCCGTCATTGCCCATGCGCATTTCGTCGGCGTTTTCCTCGCCGGTGATCTCGGCTGCTTCGAAGCCGTTGCCGATCTCGACGCCTTTGACTGCATTGATCGACATCAGCAGCGAGGCGATGTCCTGGTCGAGCTTGCCATAGATCGGGGCGCCGAGACCTGCCGGCACGCCTTCGGCGACGACCTCAACAACCGCGCCGATCGAGGAGCCATTCTTGCGGATGCCGTCGAGGTAATCCTCCCAGACCGGAACGATCGCGGCATCAGGTGCAAAGAACGGATTCTGGTCGACTTGATCCCAATCCCAGTTCTGGCGGTTGATCTTGTGCTTGCCGATCTGCACCAAGGCCCCGCGCACCTTGACCTCAGGCACAACAAGACGGGCGATGCCGCCAGCCGCGACGCGTGCAGCTGTTTCGCGGGCCGACGAACGGCCACCGCCGCGGTAGTCGCGGATCCCGTATTTGACATCGTAGGTGTAGTCGGCATGGCCTGGCCGATACTGCCGCGCGATCTCGCCGTAATCCTTGGAGCGCTGGTCGGTGTTCTCGATCATCATCGAGATCGGGGTGCCGGTCGAAATCATCGTCTCGCCGTCCGCGTCCAGCATCACGCCGGAGAGCACCTTGACCAGATCGGCCTCGCGGCGCTGCGTCACAAAGCGCGATTGGCCGGGCTTTCGCTTGTCCAGCCAGACCTGAATATCCTCGAGCTTGAAGCGAAGACCGGGGGGGCAGCCGTCGACGACGCAGCCGAGCGCCGGCCCGTGGCTTTCGCCCCAGGTGGTTACGCGGAAGAGATGACCGAATGTATTGTGCGACATATGTCCCGACCGGATCACGCCAACGGGTCGTCACCGGCGGCGTCCTTCATCTGAAAATGCGCGACACTCATAGGCCAAAAAAACGCGGCGGCAAAAGCCTTTCTTTGCTCCAAACCGCCAACGAAAGGAAATGGTGTTTCCGCGGATTATAAACGATGGCCTCAGGAGGCGATGCGCCAGGAGCTTTCGATCGCCATCTGCGTGAAATCCTCGAAGGACAGCGGGCGGGAGAAGGCATAGCCCTGCAGGAGGTCACAGCCGAGTTCGTCAAGGAGGGTGGCATGCGCTGCCGTTTCGACGCCCTCGGCCACCGTTTCGACGCCGAGCGAGCGGGCGATGTCGATGATCGAGCTGACCAGCGCGCGCTCCTGCGGCGAATTCATGATCGGCTGAACCAGCTGCCGGTCGATCTTCAGCCGCTTCGGCTTCAGCCTGAGGAGGCTGACAATCGACGTGTGACCCGTTCCGAAATCATCGATCTCGATGTCGATCCCAAGCGCCTTGATCCGCTCGAGGTTATGGGCGGCCACGTCCTCGCTTTCATCGAGGAAGATCGACTCGACCAGTTCGAATGACAGTTCGCCGGGGCGCATCTGCAGGCCGCTCAGCGATTGCGCAAGCATTTCGTCATGCAGCCGTCGTGCCGAAACGTTGACCGAAATCTTCGGAATGGTGACGCCCCGTGCTGCCCAGCGCATCTTGTCCCTCAGAGCAGTGTCGAGAACGATCCGGTCGAGCGTCTGGACGACGTTGATCTCGTCGGCGATCTTCAGGAACTTTTCCGGCGTCAACAGCCCGCGAGACGGATGCTGCCAGCGAACCAGAGCCTCGACGCCGGTGAGCTGCATGGTACGCGCGGAAAACTGCGGCTGGTACCAGGCCGTGAACTCGCCGTTCTCGATGCCGGCGAGAATCTCGTCTGCCAAGCGCTTGTTATTGATGATGTCGGCCTGCAGATTGTGGGTGAAGAACTCGTGGCGGTTCCGTCCCTGGCTCTTGGCGCGATAGAGGGCGATGTCGGCGTTGATCAGCACTTTGCGGGCATCGACGTGCACGCCATTGGCGAGCGCGATGCCGATGGAGACGCCGCAACGGCAGGCAAACCCTTCGAAGTCGATCGGCTGGCGCATTTGTTCGATGATGCGGCCGGCGAGCGCCGACATATCGGCGTCATTGGCGTTCAGTGCGAGGATGACGAATTCGTCACCACCGATACGCGCCACGAGGTCGTCGCTGCGCAGATTGCTCGAGAGCACCCTTGATGCGTGGATCAGCATCGCGTCGCCGGCGGCATGCCCGAGCGTGTCGTTGATTTCCTTGAACCTGTCGAGGTCGATATGAAGGATGGCGAACTTCTGCCGTTCCTTGCGTCCATCCATCGTCAATGTTTCGAGTGCGATATCCAGCTTGCGGCGGTTGGCGAGCGCGGTCAGCGGATCGTGCAATGCGTTGTGTTCGATACGATTCTTGGCAATCTCGAGCTCGATGTTCTTGGCGATCGCCTCGTCCTTGGCGGCCTTGAGCTGCGCTGTCATCAGCGCATCCTCGGTCATGTCGAAGGCAACGCCGATAATCTTCAATTTGCCGCTCGGCGTTTGATGGACCTTGCCGGTTGAACGCACATAGCGCATCGAGCCGTCCTCGACAGGGACACGGCAGATCAAGGTATGCGTGTCGCCGAGCTGCTTGAAATGGCGCGCGCTCTCGACGGCCAGGTCCCTGTCTTCCGGCAGAATGCAGGAGAGCCAAACCGGTTCGGTCATGAATCCGGCTCTTGGCTTCAACCCATAGAGCTCGTGCATCCGCTCGTCCCAGATCGAGCCTTCGTCCCCGAGCGTGGCTTCCCAGATGCCGCACTGATAGGAGTCGAGCGCCAGGTCCAGCTTGCCCGAGAGTTCCGAAAGCTCTGCCTCGCGCCGTGACAGTTCGTCCAGCGCCATTTCGAGCTCGGCATTCTTGATGTCGCTGACATCCTTCGCTTTACGCAGGGTTTCCGCTGTCTCGGCGTCGGCAGTGACGTCCCAGACGATGCCGATGGTTTTGTCGTCGCCTGCCGCGTCGGTGTAGAAGGAGCCAATCGAGCGCAGATGTCGGATCACTCCGTTCTCAGCGACAACACGGTATTGCGTCTCATATGCGGAGCCGGCGACGTTGTAGTGGAAGAAGTGTACTTCCGCGATGTGTCGATCCTCGGGGAGGATCGCGGCAAGCCAGTCTTCCAGCGAATGGCTGCCGTCTTGAGCTGGCTTGCCGTGCAGCGCAGCGGCGCGGGCGTCCCAGAACAGGGTATGCCCGTGATCATGCAGTTCCCATATGCCGATATTCGACGATTCCAGCGCAAGGTTGAGGCGTTGCGATAACTTCAGCAAGGTCGCCTCACGCACCTTGAGCTGCTCGATATTGCGGTTGCGCTCGCCGAGCAGCAGGGTCGCGAAGAAGACCGGGATGATCGTGATGCAGGCTGCTGCCGCGATGATCAGCCGAAGCTCTGACTGGTTTTCCGGGATCGCGTTCCAGCCTGTCTTCGGAACGGCAGCGATCTCCCAGCGTCCGCCGGCAAAGGCGATCTTGCGTGTCACCGGCTGCTTGTCGCGCAGATCCGGCGAGCCGAAGAAGGGCGTCGTCGCGCCGTCCGCCAGACCAAGGTCGCGCACTGCTATCGAGAGGTGATCGAGATGCGGATATTTCTCCTGGTTTTCGCTGTTTCGCGCGGGCTTCAATCCGGTGTTCTGGTAGAACAAGTCGGCGTCGACCATCACCTCGACGGCGCCCCAGATGCGGCGTTGCCCATTCTCCTTCACAAAGACTGGAAAGAAGACTGCGAAGGCCGCCTTGCCGTCGGTCGTGGTGATCGGGCCATAGAAGCGCGCTTGCTGGGCGCCTGTCGTGCGCGTCACCGATTGATGGGCGGAGAGACCATCGCGGACGTCACTACCCACCCGTTCGTCCGCGGCCTGCGGCGGATAGACGGCGCCGACGATGAAATTCGGCGCTATGGCGACATTCAGGAAGTGCGGGTTCTGGATGAGCAGCCAGTTGATCTGACGCTCCATCTCCTCGGCATTTACGCTCGAGTTGACCGCGACCATGTTCGCCAGGTCGCGTACGACCGTGATGTCCATGTTGATCTGCGCAGTCATCCGCGCCCGAATCAAACTGATCTCATTATCGGTTCGGATAGTTACTTCGCGCAGATGAGTGGCAGTATTGGCGCGGTCGAGCCCGAAGCCGACGATGACGACAACAATAGCGACGAGGCCGGAAACTAGGAGGGCGATACGGGTATGCCTGAAGACGCGCAGCAGCGTGTTGCTGTCTTTAAGGCCAAATAGCAAAACCCAGTCTCCCATGTTCGGGGCGACTTTAAATAGAAGCCGTTAATTTACGATTTCCCGCAAATCCTCTTTGCCGAACGCAGAAACCTACTGGAAATGCAATTAACGAAACGATGGCGTTGTTGTTAAAATACTCTTCACCAATTTGGCGCAGCACGTCATTCTTCAGGGCAAATTTCGCCATATTCGGGAGGTTATCTGTGCGCAGTTGGATTATCGAGTCGCGTTTTCGAGGGAATGCAGCCATGCGCTTCGTAGTAGCTACGCTTTTGGCCACAGCCAGTTTCTTGTCGCCGATCAGCGGATTTGCCGAGAGCGCGGACGTCGAGGCGACGATCAAGAAGGTCGATATGACCAACCTTAGCCTGACCCTCGATGACGGTAAAACCTATCAGGCACCGGAAGAGTTCAATTTCGAGGGGCTGAAGGCGGGTGTGAAGGTTATCGTCTTCTACACCGAGGTAGACGGCAAGCGCGTCATCAACGATCTCGACGTCGTTCAGTAGTTCGACCTAGATCCAGCCAATCAATCCCTTGTCGCGATCGATCTTCAGGATGCGGTCTTGTGGGATCTCACCTTCGGCAGCCTCGTCCTTTGGCAAGCCGGCAATCGTCCTGAAAAGACTGCGTATGACGCCGCCGTGTGTCACGCAAACCGTTGGTTTGTCGACGGAACTCAACCAGGATGCAACGCGCCACGACATGATTTCGTAGCTTTCCGCATCATCTCCCGGCGGAATGAAATCCCATTTGTTGAGATTGCGCTCGGTGACGCGGTCCCGGGCCGTCGCTTTCAATTCCTTGATCGTGAAGCCTTCCCAATCGCCAAAGGAAACCTCGACCAGTCGCTCGTCGGTCCGATAGGATTTCGATGGAAGACCCATTGCCTCACGCATGATCTCCATCGTGGCGCGGGTGCGTGCGAGCGGGCTTGCGACGAAATCGAAGGGGATTGCCTCGACCTTGAGGATTTCTGCGAGGTCAATGCCGTTCTGCCAGGCCTGCGCCCTGCCGATCGCATTGAGCGGAATATCCTTCTGCCCTTGCAGGCGACGCTCGGCGTTCCAGTCTGTCTGGCCGTGTCTGACGACGTAGATAAGCAAAGATCGGCTCCGTTGGGCGCGCAACCCCTCAACCGCTGTCGCGAAGAAGGGGTCGCGAGCACGACGCAGCAAAGGAGTGCGATCAGTCCTTTATGACGGAAATGTCGGGCGCGTCTACCGCCTTCATGCCGATGACGTGGTATCCGCTGTCGGCGTGATGGACTTCGCCGGTAACTGAACGCGAGAGGTCGGAGAGCAGGTACAGGCCGACATCACCAACTTCTTCGATCGTTACTGTACGACGCAGCGGTGCATTGTATTCGTTCCACTTCAGGATGTAGCGGAAGTCACCAATGCCAGAGGCGGCAAGTGTCTTGATCGGTCCGGCAGAAACGGCGTTGACGCGAATGTTCTTCGGTCCGAGATCAACCGCCAGGTACTTCACGCTCGCTTCCAATGCCGCCTTGGCAACGCCCATGACGTTGTAGTTCGGCATGACCTTTTCGGCGCCATAGTAGGTCAGCGTCAGCATCGAGCCGCCGTCCGTCATCAGCTTCTCGGCGCGACGCGCGACCGAGGTGAAGGAATAGACGGAGATCTGCATTGTCTTGTTGAAGTTGTCAGCCGAGGTGTCGACATAACGGCCGGTCAGCTCGTCCTTGTCCGAAAAGCCGATCGCGTGAACGATGAAGTCGATCTTGCCCCACAGCTTTTCCACGTGGTCGAAGACAGCGTCGATGGTTGACTCGTCGCTGACATCGCAATGTCCGGCAAGAACGCCATTTACTTCGGCAACCAATGGTTCAACGCGCTTCTTCAGTGCGTCGCCCTGGTAAGTAAAGGCAATTTCGCCGCCCTGTGCATGAATAGCCTTGGCAATACCCCACGCAATCGAACGATTGTTGGCAACGCCCATGATGACGCCGCGCTTGCCTGACATGAGGCCTGTTGCCTGAGCCATATTTCGCCCCCTAAGGAATTCTGATCGGTCCTGCCTATGGCATAGGCTGCTAATCGGTTCAAGATTGGCAGCAATCATCAACTGTTAGGGATCGTAACAAAGGGTGCGCGTGTCACCAAAATTTCACAAAAACAGCCCGTTCTTCATGCTGCGCATCAAATCGGTGACTTTGTCGTCAGGTTTTTCCCACAACATAATGCGCAGCTCGACCACGAGATCAGCCCTGCCGCCGTCGGCGTTCGCGAGGCCTTGACCAGGGATTCGGATCGTCCTGTCAGAGCCCGACCACGCGGGAACCGTGACGTTGATGGGGCCATTGGGCCCCTCGATCCGCGCCTCGGTTCCGAGCACGGCATTTTCGATCGTCACCGGCAGTACTGTGTGCAGGTCGAAGCCATTGACCGTGAAGTTGTCGTCGGGGGCAATGTGGATGTTGATGACAGCATCGCCGCGCTGCATCCCGGCGAGCTTGTGGCCCTGACCTTTCAGGCGCACCTGATGGCCTTCCGTCGTCCCGGCGGTCAGCGCAAATCCGCCATCGCGGCCTTCACCGAGGTCGACGGTCACCCAGCTCCCTTTGATAACCTCATCGACTGTGACGGTCTTCGTTACGAACTGGTCCGGCGCCTTTTCGGGCGCAACTGTGCCGCCGCCGGTAAAGCGGCGAACGAGCGACGTCAGCAAGCTCAGCGGCTGCATGGAGACAGAGGCCTGAGCGGCGGCCTCATCGGCAGCTTGCTGTTCAGCCTCGGCCCTGCCGGCATCCGTATGTTTGTCTGCGGTTGCAGCCTCCGGTTCAGGCCGCCTTGGAGCGCCGGTGGAAAAACCTTGGGCTCGGCCGCCACCGGACGCAGCGCGTGCCTGCGTGCCGAAGATGCGCTCGATCACTTCTTCCGGCGGCTCCGCCGTGCCTGTCTTTTGCTGCTTGGAAGCGTCCGCGGCAGCCTTCTGCGCCGCGGCGCGCGCAAGTTCTTCCATCACGCGCTCGGCATTGGCCTGGGCCGCCTTGGCGCGAACGGCGGCTTCGCGAGCCGCCTGCCGTTGCTGCATGATCGTGCCTTCCTTGGCTTTGGCCTCGGCCATGCGGGCGGCATTGTCAAAGAGGCTCCGTTTCTTTGGATCCTTCAATGTCTCATAGGCGCGGCCGATTTCCGCGAAGCGAGCGCTCGCCGTCGGGTCGCCCTGATTGTGATCAGGGTGAACCGCCTTGGCCATATTGCGCCAGGCTGCTTTGATTTCGTCCTGCCCCGCGTCGCGCTTGACGCCCAAAATCTTATAAGGATCGCGCATGTCCCAAACCGCCGGTGTTCCGATGCGGTGTGCCTGCCCTTGCCCTGGCACCCCGAAGCCTCTCGTTCGGCGCCCGAGCTCATCCTGAGGATAAACCTGGCGCACATGAGGAACGATTGTCAGGAAAAGATGCTAATCAGTTCTTATCCGACGTGGCGGGTATCTCGCTTTTGCGCCGAATGGTTAGCCTTTTGCTAAACATCAAAAGAGGCGAAAGCATGCGTCACCTGGTACTCAGCTTTCCGGCTGGAAACTCAGGAGCTGCCAGTTGCCGCCGCCGACCAAGCAGGTCTTGCCATAGAATTTTGCAATTCCGACATAGGAGTGGCGCGTCGTACGGAACTGGCGGCAAACGTGGCCGGAATCGGTATTCTCGACGATTGTGTCGATCACGCCGGCGCTGCCGGTCGAAGCGTTCGCCCAGGGAAGGGGACGTCCCTCTAGTCTCTGGATGTCGGCCGATGTCACGGCGTTGCCGACCGTCATCTCGTCGGAAATCGAGTCACTCGTCGGCGCGGGCTGCGGCACGGTGCCCGTCGCAACCGAACGATCGACCTTCGAGCTGCTGAAGAGATCAAGGCCGCTGGACACGCAACCGGAAAGGGAGAGCACCGCCGTGCCGACAACGCAGAAGGCCGCACTGCGACGCAGCAGACCCTTTGTATGACGATCTGACTTTGCTATGACTTCCACCCTGCGTCCTGTCCGGTAGCTAAAAGCTGGGCAAACTTCGAATAAACCCGGGGCATTTGAGCTAATATGTCGGCAAATGAGTTAATAAGCGGTGACTTCACCGAGCGAAACGAACCGTTCGATCTTTTTGCCGAGTGGCTGAAGGAAGCGGAGGCTTCCGAGATCAATGACCCGAATGCGGTAGCACTTGCGACGGTCGATGAGGACGGCCTTCCCAATGTCCGCATGGTTCTCCTTAAGGGATTCGATCACGAGGGCTTTGTCTTCTACACGAATTTCGAGAGCCAGAAAGGCCAGGAAATCCTCGGGCAGAAAAAAGCGGCCATGTGCTTCCACTGGAAAACGCTGCGCCGGCAGGTTCGCTTGCGGGGGCCCGTGGAAATCGTGAGCGATGAAGAAGCAGATGCTTACTTCAAGACGCGGGCTCGCGGCAGCCGGATCGGTGCCTGGGCATCGAAGCAGTCACGGCCGTTGGAAAGCCGATTCGCGCTCGAGAAAGCTGTGGCGGAATATACCGCCCGCTACGCGATCGGCGAGATTCCGCGTCCGGCGCATTGGTCCGGCTTCCGGATTCGGCCGGTGTCGATCGAGTTCTGGAAGGACCAGAAGTTCCGCCTCCACGATCGCATCGAGTTTCGCCGGGCCTCGCCGGAAGAGAACTGGACGAAGGTTCGGATGTATCCCTGATCAACAGGATGTTCACACCTTGCTTGATGCAAACCGCAAAGGGATGCCGGAAGCAAGGCCGGAAACATGGCGTACGTTCTGATAGAGGCCGTTGACCGATAGCCTCGGCAGATGGGTGATGTGGCCGATCGAGCGCGGGGTGACGACGCCGGGCTGTGTCGTCACGGCAATATCGAAGCCCACCTCGCGTGCGATCGCCGCCTGCCTCTGTGTGACCGCCTGGCGCGTGCCATAGGGATAGGCGAAGCAGCCCGGTCGGGCGCCTGCGATCGCAGCCACATAGTCGCGCGAGGTTTCCATCTCGTCGCGAACCTCCTGGTCGGAAAGGCGGGACATCGCCCTGTGGCTGATCGTATGCGCGCCAAGGGAAGCGAGGGGACTGGCTTCCAGCAAATTGAGCTCCGCCGGGGTCATGACGAGATCGTCAACGATCTCGTGCGGATCGATCTCGTGCATCCGCGCCATGGCATCGATGGCTGCCACCACGGCGCTTTCGTCATGGCGATGAAGATGGCTCGCGAAACGCGCAAACGCATGCTCCTTCGAGGCAACCGTCGCGATATCAAATATCTCGTGGCCGTTGCCGAAATCGAAGCCGAACCTTTCCTCCTTGCGCAAAAGCGCCGCAAGTGTCTCCCACCAGATCGTATGGGTGCGTTCGGAAAGCCCTTTGGCGACGAAGATAGTGAAGGGCGCGTTGTGTCTCTCGAAGATAGGCAAGGCATAGACAAGATTGTTGCGGTAACCGTCATCGAGCGTGAAGGCCGCGAAAGGTTGGCTTGACGCGGACTGCGACAGCAACGCGGGAACTTCGTCAAGCGCCACGAACCGATAGCCGTCGCGCTTGAGGCGATCGAGGACCAGATCGAGGAATTCGGGTGTGATCTCCAGATGCGCATTGGGAGCGAACGCGGTGGCTTCCTGGGGGCGGACATGGTGGAGCGTGAAGATCGCGCCGCGCCCGCGGGCGCTTCGCATCACGCCGGCCGCACGCAGGAGGTTGGCAGCCTCAAGCGCACCGGTGATGGCAATTCGCCTTGCAAGCTTTTTCGCGCTGCCCGTCATCTCACTGGCTGCTGACCCGTTTCTGGAACGGCAAAACTAGCAAGCCCGGGGTTAAGTCTTGCTGAATGAAGATTTTTGAGTGTCCTCTTTACGGGATTTTCACTATGAAGGATAAAACTTGACAAAAATGGTACCAGTTGTCGCAAAGTCGCTCCAGATTGGCTGCTTCTGTAGCGGAACGGGACAAATCCGAATGGCGCCGGCTATTCGTTCATCAAGGGGAAATGCATGAATAAGCTGTTGGCCGCGATTATAGCCGCGACGCTCGTCGTTGCGGCGCCGTTGACGGCGATGGCAGGCAGTGCCTCCCTCATCCTGGATGCCCGAACCGGCAAGGTGCTCAGCGCCGAGAATGCCGACGTACTGAACCATCCCGCGTCGCTGACGAAGATGATGACCATCTATATGGCCTTCGAGGCGATCAAGCGCGGCAAGATCAGCTGGAACACGCCGCTTGTCATGTCGAAATACGCCGCCTCGCGGCCGCCGACAAAGCTCGGTGTTCGGCCCGGCGATTCCATTACCGTCCAAGAAGCAATCCTTGGCATGATCACCAAGTCTGCCAACGATGCTGCCGCGGCCATGGCCGAGAAGCTTGGCGGTTCCGAAAGCAACTTTGCCGCCATGATGACGCAGAAGGCACGGCAGCTCGGCATGACCCGCACGGCTTTCTACAATGCGTCTGGCCTTCCGGATGGCCGCCAGGTTACGACGGCGCGAGACATGTCCACGCTTGCCGTGGCCCTCATGCGGAATTTCCCCGGCGAGTATCGTCTGTTCTCGACGGCCAGCTTTACCTTCCGCGGACGCACGATCCGCGGCCACAACAACCTGATGTACCGCTATCAGGGCATGGACGGCATCAAGACCGGTTACACCAACGCGTCTGGTTTCAATCTGGTCAGCGCTGTCAGGGACGGAGACCGCCGCGTCGTCGGCGTCGTGCTCGGCGGCCGCACGGCCCGCAGCCGCGACGCCAAGATGGCCGGCCTGCTCGACAAGTATCTCGGTCGGTCGCCGGGCGGCGCGAATATGGTCGCAACCACCAACTCGCGCCAGCCAGTGGAAGTTGCCTCCGCGGCAGATGACGGCGGTATGCCGACCCCAGGCACCGCACCGCGCAAGAGTGAACTCTCGCCGAAGGCGCTCGGATTTCTCAGCGATGCGACGGTTCCAATGGAGCGTCCGTTTGACGCCGCCGATCCCAGCAAAGCTGGCAAGCCTGCCGCGAAGTCTGCCGCTGCGCCGACGGCAGCCGGCGACTGGCAGATCCAGATCTCGGCTGCATCGAGTGACGATGCGGCGCGCGCCCTGCTTGCCCAGGCCAAGGCCGAGGGCGGCGCTGCCTTGAAAATGGCCTCGCCCTATACCGAGGCTGTCGGCAATGGCGCGAACAAGATCTATCGTGCTCGCTTCGTCGGCTTCCATAGCCGCGAGGCGGCTACTTCAGCCTGCGATGCCCTGAAGCAGCGCTCCTACGACTGCATGCTGCTGCCCGATCACGGCTGAGGCTTCTGGACTTTCCAGCAGAATCAAGGTTCTCCTTTGTAAACAAAAGGAGAACATCATGCTGAATGATCTCGCCGAAAAATTCGAGCGTTCCTCTCGGGCCTACGCCGACGCAAACCACATCGAGCGGGATGCCGACTGGTTTCTGCTGAAGCTGCAGGAGGAAATGGGGGAACTCACCCAGGCCTGGAACCGCGTCAGCGGCAGAGGACGCCGGAAGGGGAGGTCAGACGAGGAATTGGCCCGCGATCTTGCCGATGAGGCGGCGGATGTGCTCGGCCACATTCTTCTTTTTGCACACAGGAACAGGCTGGATCTCTCTGCCGCGATCAAGCGCAAGTGGCTTTTCCAGGCTGAATAGACTTCAAACCGCGCCGATCTTGCGCCGATAGAATTTCGTGTCCAGGCCCATCAGCGGAAACGATCGCGGAAGCTCGCCTTTCGAAATCTCGATGAAACCGTTCTTTTCATAAAAGCGGTGCGCGGCGAGGAACTTGTCCGTCGTGCCAAGGAAGATATCCTTGACCTGCTGAGCCTCGGCATGTGCTATCAGTTCCGCAAGGAGCCGGGCCGCGACGCCATGCTCACGGCCGCGCACGCCAGCCGAAACGAACATCTTGCGCAGCGCCGCCTGACTGTTACCGATGTCCTTCAGCCCAATCGTGCCGACAATCTTGCCGCTGCGAGCTGCGACCCAGAACTGTCCCTTTCCCGACTGATAGAAATCGGAAATCACAGCCAGATCCGGTTGGTCGTCAGCTGTGATGGAGAAGCCGAATTCCTCGCGCTGAATCGGCAGGATTACCGAGAAAACGCCATCGATGTCGCCAGCAGCGAAGGGTCTGATCTCGATTTCGCTCATTGCGGTTCCCGTTCTCGGCTAGGCCTTCGTGCCGCCGACGGTGATCTGATCCATCCTAAGATGCGGTTGGCCGACGCCGACCGGAACCCACTGGCCGCCCTTGCCGCAATTGCCGATGCCGGTGTCGAGCTTCATGTCGTTGCCGACCATCGAAACACGCTTCATCGCGTCGGGTCCGTTGCCGATCAGCATCGCGCCCTTGATCGGTGCGCCGATCTTGCCGTTGTCGATCAGATAGGCCTCCGTGCAGCCGAACACGAACTTGCCTGAGGTTATGTCGACCTGGCCGCCGCCGAACGAGACCGCATAGATGCCCTTTTTGACCGACGAGATGATTTCCTCCGGCGTCTTGTCGCCGCCGAGCATGTAGGTGTTGGTCATCCGAGGCATCGGAACATGCGCATAGCCCTGCCGGCGTCCGTTGCCCGTCGGTGCCATGCCCATCAGGCGGGCATTCTGCCGGTCCTGCATGTAGCCGACGAGCTTGCCGTTTTCGATCAGCACGTTGTAGGCGGACGGCGTGCCCTCGTCGTCGATCGTGATCGAGCCGCGCCGGTTGTCGATCGTGCCGTCGTCGACGACAGTCACGCCGGGTGCCGCGACCATCTGGCCGAGAAGACCGGCAAAGGCTGACGTCTTCTTTCGGTTGAAATCGCCTTCGAGCCCATGACCGACCGCTTCGTGTAGCATGACGCCCGGCCAGCCGGAGCCGAGCACGACGTCCATGGTGCCCGCCGGCGCCTCGATCGCCTCCAAATTCACCAGTGCTTGCCGTAAGGCCTCGTCGGCGCCGTAGTGCCAGTTGTCTTCGGCAATGAAGTCGCCAAAGCCGATGCGGCCACCGGTGCCGTAGGAACCGCTTTCCTGACGATCGCCTTCGCCCGCAATGACCGAGATGTTGATGCGCGTCATCGGCCGTATGTCGCGAACGCGGTGACCGTCGGCCCGCAGGATGTCGACGACCTGCCAGCTGGCAGCGATCGATGCGGTGACCTGACGCACCTTGGGGTCCTTGCCGCGCAGATAGGCGTCGATGTCCTGCAGCACCTTGACCTTCTCCTCGAAGCTCGGCGTGCCGATTGGGTTGTCGTCGGAGTAGAGTTTCTTGTTGGTCCGCTGCGGAGCCGCCGCATAGCTCCCGGAATGACCGCGTGTGACTGCGCCGACAGCATCGGCCGCGCGCTTCAGGGCTGCCACCGAAAGGTCGCCCGCATGCGCGTACCCGACGGCTTCGCCGGCAACCGCGCGCAGGCCAAAACCCTGCTCGGTGTTGAAGCTGCCGCCTTTCAAGCGCCCGTTATCGAACATCAGCGACTCTGCCTGAGCATGTTCGATGTAGAGCTCCCCGTCGTCCGCGCCAGAAAGCGCTTCGGCAACGAGCGAACGCATCTTCGCTTCGTCGGCATCGAAAAGCGTTAGGAGATCCGTATTCATGTCTTTTGCTCCGCTGAAGCAGGAATGCTTTCAGCCGATGTAGGTCCGGGGGACGGTTCGAGCAAGCCCGAAAATCAAGACGATCAGGGGAGGGCGTCGTAGCCTTCGGCAAAGCCCTTGAGATCAACGGGGATGCCGATCCCTTCCTCGGGCGTCTGGAAGACGATGAACGTGGCGCTCGCGCCGCTGCGGAAGGTCTTCAGCAGTTCGTCTTCAAGAACAACCTCTGCATAGCAGCCATCTGCAAAGCAGCGGACGAAATAGGCGCGGCCGATATCCTTGCCGTCGACATTGAGGCCAAGGCCGTTCGGCAGCAGGACGCCGAGAGGCGCCAGAACGCGCAGTATCTTCGACTTGCGGTCAGCGGTCTTCAGCACAACAACGGAAAGACCGACTTCCGGCCGGTCTTCGGCGATCACGTTCTGCATCAGCGCGCACTGCTCAGCCGAGGCGCCGGCGGGCTTGTCGCACACGACAGACCATGCGCCGTGGTTCGACTTCACGGTGCCGGGCGCCTGCGGCTGTGTCTGCCCAGGCTGTGCCTGCGACGTCGGCGGCGTTGGCGCTGGCTGCCCCGGCGCGGGTTGCTGCTGGGCGAAGGCGGGAGCAGTCGCTGCGGCCGCAATGCACGCTGTCAGCACGAAGGGCCGTGCGAGGGAACGGAAACCCATGAAAACCTCTGCAATTCGAATCAGTGCCGCTAAGTTGGGGCGCGCCACCAAAAATGAAAAGCCCCACCCGCTGAAAAGCCGGGGACTACGGCGGAAATGGGACGTTTATCCGAGAATGTTTGTGCGACGGCACGGGCAACAACCGATATTTCACTGATTGCAACGAAAAAGATGGAATGTTTCGTTATGCTTGGGGCAATCTGTTTGAAAGCGAAAATGCCGCACGAACAAACGCTTTGGGCTGTTGCGATCAATGGCAAACTGTGGTTTGAAGCGCTGAGATGGCAAGGATTCTGTGCGTGATTTTGCGCAGATCAGCGCTCGAGGGAGATTTTAAGGTGATTAAGAAGGCTTATGCAGCTCTGACCGCGCTGGTCTGTCTGCTTTTTGCTTCCGGCAGTTATGCCGACCAACCGATGCCGTGGCAGGCGACATTGCAGCCGGCAGCCACGCCGATCATGCGGGACATTCATTGGTTCGAACAATATACCCTGTGGTTTATCGTTCCGATCACGCTCTTCGTTCTGGTCCTTCTTATCGTCGTCTGTCTCAAGTTCCGCGCCGGCGCAAATCCGGTGCCGTCCAAGACGAGCCACAATACGATGATTGAAGTTGCCTGGACCGTGGGACCGGTCCTCGTGCTTCTCTTCCTCGCTGTGCCTTCGTTCAACCTCTTGACCGCCCAGCTGACCCTGCCGGAAAATCCTGACGTCACCATCAAGGCGACCGCGACGCAGTGGCAGTGGAACTACGAATATGAAGGCTCGGGCGAAAACCCGCTCGCTTTCGATTCCTTCCTGCTTAAGGATGCCGACCGCGCAGCCGCCGGCAAGGAAGACAAGGCGATCTATCCGCGCCTGCTGACTGTCGACAACGAGCTTGTTCTGCCCGTCAACAAGACCGTCCGCGTTCTCGTGACCGCTGCCCCGACCGACGTTATTCACGCATTCGCCATGCCGTCCTTCGGCGTCAAGATCGACGCCGTTCCGGGTCGCCTGAACGAAACCTGGTTCCGCGCCGAGCGTGAAGGCCTGTTCTACGGTCAGTGCTCCGAACTCTGCGGCAAGGATCATGCGTTCATGCCGATCGCCATCCGCGTTGTTTCCGAGGACAAGTACAAGCAGTGGCTCGCCGGTGCCGCGACCGACTTGCCGGGCGCGTACAAGACACTCATGGCCGCAACCGATGGTGCCGCAAGCACCGTCAACGTTGCCGAAAACGTGGCTAAGTAAGGAAGAGGGAACGGGACATGGCTGGACCTTCCGCACACGACGATCATCACTCGCATGATCACTCTCATGGCGCGCACGCCCATGACGACCACCACGATCACTCGCACAAGCCGAGCTTCGTCAATCGCTGGTTCTTTTCGACGAACCACAAGGACATCGGCACGCTTTACCTGATCTTCGCGATCATTGCCGGCATCATCGGCGGCGCGCTCTCCGTTGCCATGCGCATGGAGTTGCAGGAGCCTGGCATCCAGATCTTCCACGGTCTGGCATCGATGGTCTACGGCTATGAAGGCGACGCCGCCATCGACGGCGCCAAGCAGATGTTCAACATGTTCACCACCGCTCACGCGCTGATCATGATCTTCTTCATGGTCATGCCGGCGATGATCGGCGGTTTTGCCAACTGGATGGTGCCGATCATGATCGGTGCGCCTGACATGGCGTTCCCGCGTCTGAACAACATCTCCTTCTGGCTGATCGTTCCGGCCTTCCTTCTGCTGATCCTGTCGATGTTCGTTGAAGGTCCTGCCGGTGCTTATGGCGCAGGCGGCGGCTGGACGATGTACCCGCCGCTCTCGAGCTCGGGTACGCCGGGTCCTGCCGTCGACCTTGCGATCTTTGCGCTCCACATTGCCGGTGCGTCCTCGATCCTCGGTGCGATCAACTTCATCACCACAATCCTGAACATGCGCGCTCCGGGCATGACGCTGCACAAGATGCCGCTGTTTGCCTGGTCGGTCCTGATCACCGCCTTCCTGCTTCTGCTGTCGCTCCCGGTTCTCGCCGGCGCCATCACCATGATGCTGACCGACCGCAACTTCGGCACCTCCTTCTTCGTGCCTGAGGGCGGCGGCGACCCGATCCTTTACCAGCATCTGTTCTGGTTCTTCGGTCACCCAGAAGTCTACATCCTGATCCTGCCCGGCTTCGGCATCGTCAGCCACATCATCTCGACCTTCTCGCGGAAGCCTGTTTTCGGCTACCTCGGCATGGCCTACGCCATGGTTGCGATCGGTGCCGTCGGCTTCGTCGTCTGGGCGCACCACATGTACACGGTCGGCCTGTCGCTCGACGCGCAGCGCTACTTCGTGTTCGCCACGATGGTCATCGCCGTTCCGACGGGCGTGAAGATCTTCTCCTGGATCGCGACGATGTGGGGTGGCTCGATCAGCTTCCGCACGCCGATGGTCTGGGCGATCGGCTTCATCTTCCTGTTCACCGTCGGTGGCGTCACGGGCGTCCAGCTCGCCAACGCCGGCCTCGACCGCTCGCTGCATGACACCTACTACGTTGTGGCTCACTTCCACTACGTTCTATCGCTCGGCGCCGTGTTCGCCATCTTCGCTGCCTGGTACTACTGGTTCCCGAAGATGACCGGCTACATGTACAACGAGTTCCTCGGCACGCTGCACTTCTGGGTCATGTTCATCGGAGTTAACCTGGTGTTCTTCCCGCAGCACTTCCTTGGCCTCGCGGGCATGCCGCGCCGCTACATCGACTACCCGGATGCATTCGCCGGCTGGAACTACGTTTCCTCGGTCGGCTCCTACATCTCCGCCGTCGGTGTGTTGATCTTCCTGGTTGGCGTCTTCGAAGCCTTCGCAAAGAAGCGCGTTGCCGGTGACAATCCGTGGGGTGAGGGTGCAACGACGCTCGAATGGCAGTTGTCTTCGCCGCCTCCGTATCACCAGTGGGAACAGCTCCCGCGCATCAAGTAAGATGCGAGAAATTGCGACCGCCGCGTGTTACAGTGCGGCGGTCGGCTTACAAGTTTGCAGGACAAGAGAATGACAGTAATCGGCAATCGCAAGGCTCTGGCGCACGACGGCGAGTTCCGCCTGTCGGAAGCGAGTGCGCGCGATTATTTCGAGCTTTTGAAACCGCGCGTCATGTCGCTCGTGGTCTTCACGGCATTTGCCGGTCTGGTTCTGGCTCCGGGGCACATCAATCCGGTCCTCGGCCTCATCGCCATCCTTTGCATAGCCATCGGCGCCGGCGCTTCCGGCGCGCTGAATATGTGGTACGACGCCGATATCGATGCGATCATGACCCGCACCGCCAAGCGTCCGATCCCGGCCGGCCGGATCGCGCCACGGGAAGCGTTGGCATTCGGTCTGGTGCTCTCCTGTTTTTCGGTGATTATCCTCGGGCTCGCCGTCAATTGGCTCGCAGCCTCGATCCTCGCCTTCACGATTTTCTTCTACGCCGTGATCTATACGATGTGGCTGAAGCGCTCGACGCCGCAGAACATTGTCATCGGCGGTGCCGCCGGCGCCTTTCCGCCGATGATCGGCTGGGCCTGCGTGACCGGTACCGTCACGATTGAAAGCTTTGTTCTGTTCATGATCATCTTCCTCTGGACGCCGGCCCACTTCTGGGCGTTGGCGCTGTTCAAGATGAAGGACTATGAGGCGGTCGGCGTCCCGATGCTGCCCAATGTCTCGGGCGAGCGCACGACCAAGCATCAGATTGTTGCCTATGCGGTGCTGACGGCGGTGTGCGGCGTGTTGCCGACGGCGCTCGGCTTTGCGAGCCTCGGCTACGGCGTGGTCGCCGCAGCCCTCGGCGCAATCTTTATCTACTGTTCCATCGCCGTCTGGCGGATGCCGGACGGCGATGAGAAGATGATCCCGGCGAAGAAGCTCTTCGGCTTCTCGATCCTGTATCTTTTCGCGATTTTCTCCGCCCTGATGTTCGACCGGCTCGCCGCCGTGCTCGTTTCTCACATGGGAGGTATTCTCTAATGGACGTCGTCAAGCTTACAGAGGCGCAGCGCAAGTCGCGCCGCAACCGCAACGTTGCGCTCGGTCTGGTTTTGGCCGGCCTCGTCGTGCTTTTTTACGCGATTACGATCGTTAAGTTTACGGGGCACGCGTGAGATGAGCGGGATGCCGAGCACGCCGCGAAAGCCACGCAACAACGGCGCTGTCGTTTTCATGTGCCTTGCCTTCGTCTTCGGCATGGGCGCTGCGAGCTATGCGGCGGTTCCGCTCTACCGGATGTTCTGCCAGCTGACTGGCTATAACGGCACGACGCAACGCGTCGAGCAGGCTTCCAGCGTGATCCTCGACCGCAAGATGCGCGTGACCTTCGACGCCAATGTGGCGCCGGGTCTTGACTGGGAGTTCAAGCCGGTCGAGCGCGAGGTCAACCCGCGCATCGGCGAAACCATTCAGGTGAATTTCACCGCGGTGAACAAGTCGAACGAGCCGCAGCGCGGTCAGGCTGTATTCAACGTGACACCTGGCGAGGCGGGCGTCTATTTCAACAAGGTGCAGTGCTTCTGCTTCAACGAGACCGTTCTGAAACCGGGCGAAAAGCTCGAGATGCCTGTCGTTTTCTATATCGATCCTGATATTACCAAGGCTGTGGAATCGAAGGATATCCACACCGTTACCTTGTCCTATACGTTCTATCCGAAAGAGGGTCCGAAGCCGGTGGCTTCGAATGAGGGTGGAACGGTAAAGCTTGAAAAGAAACTTTGATTGAGGTCCGTTTCCGGCTATGCCGGAGCGGAGAGGAAGAGATCCGGGGATAGCTTACATGGCTGATGCTCATCAGAAACATCACGACTACCACATCATTGACCCGAGCCCGTGGCCGATCCTGGCTTCGATCGGCGCGTTCATCATCACGTTCGGCGGCGTCGGCTTCATGCGCTACCTCAACGGCGGGTCGCTGCATCTCCTCGGCATCGAATGGGCTCATCCGTGGCTGTTCTTCATCGGCCTTGCGATCATTCTCTACGTCATGTTCGGCTGGTGGTCTGACACCGTGAAGGAAGCACACGAGGGCGCCCATACCCGCGTCGTCTCGCTGCACCTTCGCTACGGCATGATCATGTTCATCGCTTCCGAAGTGATGTTCTTCGTCGCCTGGTTTTGGGCTTACTTCGACGCAAGCCTCTTCCCGAATGAAGCAATCCAGGCTTCGCGCGTGGCCTTCACCGGTGGCCAGTGGCCGCCGAAGGGCATCGAAGTCCTCGACCCCTGGCACCTGCCGATCTATAACACTGTGATCCTGCTATTGTCCGGCACGGCCGTTACTTGGGCGCATCACGCGCTGCTGCACAACGACCGCAGAGGCCTGATCCAGGGCCTGACGCTCACCGTTCTGCTCGGTATCTTGTTCTCCTCGGTGCAGGCGTTTGAATACGTACATGCGCCGTTTGCCTTCAAGAACTCGATCTACGGGGCGACCTTCTTCATGGCGACCGGCTTCCACGGCTTCCACGTTCTGGTCGGCACGATCTTCCTGTTGGTCTGCCTGTTGCGTGCGATCCGCGGCGATTTCACGCCGAAGCAGCATTTCGGCTTCGAAGCGGCGGCCTGGTACTGGCACTTCGTCGACGTCGTCTGGCTCTTCCTGTTCTTCTGCATCTACGTCTGGGGCGGCTGGGGCGCTCCGCTGGCTGCTGGCTGAGCCGAGGCCATGAATTGAAAAAGGGCGGGTGCCACGGCACCCGCCCTTTTTGTTTTACTGATCACCGCATGGCGGCGATGCGCTCGAATGCTGAGGGTTCGGGAATGCCGAGATCCAGGCGGTGCCGGATCGCTTCGGCACATTCCAGCGGCGTCAGCACCGACGTGTCCACTTCAAGATCGTAGATGCCGGGGATATGAACCTGTTCCTGCCAGAGCTGGACCGGATGGGGGACGGCCTCATCGTCGGTTGCGGTGACGTACAGAGAGTGACGACCTGGCACTGGGATGTTCCGCCTTTTCATGATGACCTTGATCGGACACCTCACCCCGACGAAAAGCACTGGCAATCCCTCAAGCCGGCGCGCGCAATCGGCGAGAATACCGAGCGGCTGAGAGTAGCTGTCGTGATGGCCGAGGTCGGCCACGACATTGAGGCCGAGCCCAGCATGGATCGCGATCGACTCGTAGAGTGCCGCATAGAAAAACGGAATCATCTCCTCGAGGTCCGGGCGTTCTCCGCCCGGGCGCAGTCCGATTCCCGGCAGGTAGCGTTCCGCGGTCATCGAGTTGTAGGTGTCGACGCCAAAGTTCATCCAGGGGCCGTCGAAATGCTCCTGGATCGCGTTGGCGATCGACGATTTTCCACTGCGCGGGGCGCCGTTCAGAATGACGATCTGTCCGGCCGAGCTGTCGTATGTCATCAGTTTTCTTCTTCTGTTTGGCGCGAATCGCTGAGGCGAAAGAGCGCAGGTATTTCCCTTCCCTCTGTGATTACTTTATGGGTGAGTTATGGCGGAGCGAGCGGTTGGCCATAGGCCATTGGAAGGATGCATGAACGAAGACAGCGCACATTTTCCCCCGGTCGATCCTGTGAAGACAGGCATCAGGGGATGCTGCCCACGCTGCGGCCAGGGAAAGCTCTTCAACGGCCTGCTGGCGCTGCAACCGCGCTGCTCGGCCTGTGGCCTCGACTACGCCTTTGCCGATGCCGGCGACGGCCCTGCGGTATTCGTCATTTTGATCGTCGGCTTCATTATCATCGGCTCGGTGCTGTGGCTTGAGGTCAATTACGCGCCACCGATCTGGCTGCACATTCTGCTGTTCGGTCCTCTCACCATTGTTCTCTCCCTGCTGGCTCTGCGCTGGTGCAAGGGAATCCTGATCGCGATGCAGTATCGCCATAACGCCAGTGAAGGGCGCATTTCCCGTGACTGAATTTTATGTTTCGGCGCCAAGCCGAAAGCGGTCGGTACTCACCGGCATCGCTCTGCTTGTCGCGCTTGCCATCCTCCTGTCGCTCGGCACCTGGCAGGTCGAACGGCTGCACTGGAAGGAAAAGTTACTCGCCGATATCACCGAGCGCCGGCAGGCGCCGCCGGCATCGCTTGCCGATATCGAAGGCATCGCTGCAAAGGGCGACGATATCGATTATCGCCACATGACGGCCAGCGGCGAATACGTCAACAGCAAGGAGCGGCACTTCTTTGCCACCTGGCATGGCCAGACGGGCTTCTACGTCTACACCCCCCTGCAGCTTGCCGATGGCCGCTATCTCTTCGTCAACAGAGGCTTCGTTCCTTATGACAACAAGGAGCCGGAAATGCGCATGCAGGGCCAGCTCACCGATCAGCAAACGGTGACCGGCCTTGCTCGTGCAAAACTTCCGGGCAAGCCGTCCTGGGTGGTGCCTGATAATGATGTCGCCAAGAATATCTTCTACTGGAAGGACCTCGACGTGATGGCGTCGAGCGTCGGGCTCGACAAGGCCGAGGTGGTTCCGTTCTTCCTGGATGCGGACGATACCCCCAATCCGAAGGGGCTGCCGATCGGCGGGGTCACCGATGTCGATCTGCCCAACAACCACCTGCAGTATGCCTTCACCTGGTATGGGCTTGCGGCAACGCTTGTCATCATCGCCGTGATCGCCCGTTTCCGTAAGCGGGGTCCGGCGCAATAGTATCGCTTCAATTCCTGCCTATATTGGGCTAGACAGCGCTATCCCTACGAACCGGAACAGACATGAATATTGCGGCGAAACCTCCCTTGACGATCAGGCTCTGCGGACCGCGCGGCTTTTGCGCCGGCGTCGACCGCGCCATCCAGATCGTCGTCCTGGCGCTGAAATCCTACGGTGCGCCGGTCTATGTCCGCCATGAAATCGTTCACAACAGGTATGTGGTCGAAGGCCTGGAAGCCAAGGGCGCTGTCTTCGTCGAAGAGCTCGACGAGATCCCGAAAGAGCATCGCGCCCAGCCGGTTGTCTTCTCGGCGCACGGCGTGCCGAAGTCCGTGCCTGAGGATGCGAGCGCCCGCAATCTCTTCTATCTCGATGCAACATGCCCGCTGGTCTCCAAGGTGCACAAGCAGGCGATGCGCCACAACAAGCTCGGTCGCCATGTCGTCCTGATCGGCCACGCGGGCCACCCCGAAGTGATCGGCACGATGGGCCAGCTGCCGGAGGGCTCGGTATCCCTGATCGAGACGGTCGAGGATGCCGACGTCTATCAGCCGGCCGATCCTGACAATCTCGGCTACGTGACGCAGACGACGCTCTCGGTGGACGACACGGCGGGCGTGATCACGCGCCTGCACGAGCGCTTTCCCAATCTGACGGCACCTGCCGCCGACTCGATCTGCTACGCCACGACGAACCGCCAGGAAGTGGTGAAGCAGGCAGCCCCCGGCTGTGATCTCTTCATCATCGTCGGCGCTCCGAACTCGTCGAACTCCAAGCGGCTGGTCGAGGTCGCGCTGCGGGCAGGGGCGAAGAAGTCGCTCCTGGTGCAACGCGCCTCGGAGCTCGATTGGGATGACATCGGCACGATCTCGACGCTTGGCCTGTCAGCCGGCGCGTCGGCGCCCGAAGTCATCGTCAACGAGATCATCGAGGCCTTCCGTGCGCGCTTCGACGCCAAGGTCGAGCTTGCCGAGACGGTTCAGGAAAACGAGCATTTCCTCGTCAACCGCGAACTGCGCAACATCGAGTTGACGCATGAGGATATGGCGTGGGTGAATGGGTAAGGCGCCTCCCGTGATGCGGGAGTAATCGTCGAGGGGACGATTACAGCGCCAGTCACCGCCCGGTCCGGGCGGTGGTCTAACTGATCAAACATTTTCGCGGGACGTAAATTGGCAGTCTATACCGATATTTCCGAAGACGATTTGAAGTGGTTCCTGACGGAGTACGATGCCGGTACGCTGCTGTCCTACAAGGGCATCGCTGAAGGTGTCGAGAACTCGAACTTCCTGCTGCACACCACCAAGGATCCGTTGATCCTCACGCTATACGAGAAGCGCGTCGAAAAGAACGACCTGCCGTTCTTCCTGGGGCTGATGCAGCATCTGGCGGCCCGCGGTCTCTCCTGCCCGCTTCCCCTGCCGCGAAAGGACGGGGCCTTGCTCGGCACGCTGTCCGATCGCCCGGCAGCGCTGATCTCGTTCCTGGAAGGCATGTGGCTGCGTAAGCCGGAGGCCAAGCATTGCCGCGAGGTCGGCAAGGCCCTTGCCAAGATGCATGTCGCCGGCGAAGGCTTCGAGCTGAAGCGTCCCAATGCGCTGTCCGTCGATGGCTGGAAAGTGCTCTGGGAGAAGTCCGAGGCGCGCGCGGACGAGGTGGAGAAGGGACTTCAGAACGAGATCCGCACCGAGCTCGACTTCCTCTCCGCCCATTGGCCGAAGGACCTGCCGGACGGTGTCATCCACGCCGACCTCTTCCCCGATAACGTCTTCTTCCTTGGCGACGACCTGTCGGGCCTGATCGACTTCTATTTCGCCTGCAACGACCTGCTTGCCTATGACGTCTCGATCATCCTCAATGCCTGGTGCTTCGAGAAGGACGGCGCCTACAACATTACCAAGGGTATGGCGATGCTGGAGGGCTACCAGAGTGTGCGGCCGCTGAGCGATGCCGAACTGGCAGCACTTCCGATCCTCTCGCGGGGTTCGGCGCTGCGCTTCTTCCTGACGCGCCTCTACGACTGGCTGACGACGCCCGAGGGCGCGCTGGTCACCAAGAAGGATCCGCTCGAATATCTGCGCAAGCTGCGCTTCCACCGGCAGATCGGCTCAGCCGCCGAATATGGGCTCGTGGCATGAAGCACGTCGATATCTTCACGGACGGCGCCTGTTCCGGCAATCCCGGCCCCGGCGGCTGGGGCGCGGTGCTGCGCTACGGCGAGGTGGAAAAGGAACTGTCTGGCGGCGAGGCAGACACCACCAACAATCGCATGGAACTGCTGGCGGCGATTTCGGCGCTGACGGCACTGAAAAGCCCGTGCGAAGTCGATCTCCATACCGACAGCAAATATGTCATGGACGGAATCTCGAAATGGATCTTCGGTTGGAAGAAAAACGGCTGGAAGACCGCTGACAAGAAGCCGGTGAAGAACGGCGAGCTCTGGCAGGCGCTCGATGCCGCGAACCAGCGCCACAAGGTCAAGTGGCACTGGGTCAAGGGCCACGCCGGCCATCCGGAAAACGAGCGAGCCGACGAGCTTGCGCGCAAGGGCATGGAGCCGTTCAAGAAGCGGTAGCGGTCCACCCAAACCGCGTAAAAACAGCCACAAGAAACGCTTGCCTGAATCAATGCAGCAAGCGCTTGAATCACAGCATGAGGAGAGTTGTGGTGCGTGTGATCTCGCTGAACGCCTGGGGCGGCAAGCTCTATGAGCCGCTGATCCGGTATCTTCGCGATGCCGATCCTGATGTTCTCTGCCTGCAGGAAGTGACCCGCTCGGTCGGCGTCACCTCGGACTGGCTGGAGTACCGCGACGGCAGCCACATCCTGCCGCAGCGCGCCAACCTCTTCGACGAGATCAAGGCGATCCTTCCCCACCACGACGCCTTCTTCGCGCCGACGGCGCGCGGTACGCTCTTCGATGGCGAACAACAGCTCTCGTCCGAATTCGGCCTCGCCACGTTCGTGCGCAACAGCTATCCAGTCGTCGGTCATGCGATGGATTTCGTGCACGGCGATTTTTCCGGCGACGGCTACGGCGAACATCCGCGCCCACGCAACGCCCATTGCATCAGGCTCTTCGACTATAGCGCCAATCGACCTATCACCATCGTCCAGCTGCACGGCTTGCGCGACCTTGCCGGCAAGGGCGACACGGCGGCGCGTGGCGGGCAGGCGGACGCGTTGGTTGCTCTCATCCACCGCATCTGGCGCGAGGGCGAGCCACTGGTCGTGTGCGGTGATTTCAACGTGGTCCCCGGAAGCGTCATGTTCGCAGCGCTCGCCGAATTGGGCTTGACCGACCTCGTGACCTCGCGCGGCCACACGGATACGCGAACCTCGCACTACGCCAAGGAAGGCCGCTATGCCGACTACTTGCTGGTCACCGCAAACATAGACGTCGTGGCGTTCGACGTCGTTGAGCAGCCCGAGGTCTCCGACCATCGGGCGCTGTTGCTGGAGATCGCATGAGAGTTACGGATGGCGCAGCGGTGCAAGATGCACCCGCTGCGCCGAGCCTAGGGAGGCCTTTACCTAAGCCGCCTTGGCGACTTCGCCATGCGGGTCGAGGACAAACTTCGTCGCCGCGCCATGGTCGAAGCTCTCGTAGCCTTGTACCGCCTCTTCGAGCGGAATGACCTTGGCGTTGACGATATCGGCGATCGGCAGGCGGTCATGGAGGATCGCCTGCATGAGCTGGCGGTTGTACTTCAGAACTGGTGTCTGGCCCGTATGGAACGACTGCGCCTTCGCCCAGCCCAGGCCGAAGCGCAGCGCCAGGTTGCCATGCTTGGCAGCATTGTCGACGGCTCCTGGGTCCTCGGTCACGTAGAGGCCCGGAATGCCGATCGAGCCCGCCGCGCGGGTGATTTCCATCATCTGGTTCAGAACGATCGCCGGCTGCTCGCCGCCTGAATGGCCGCGTGCCTCGAAGCCGACGGCGTCGATGGCGCTGTCCACTTCGTTGCTGCCGGTCACCTGAGCGATCATCTCGCCGAGCCGGTCGCTCTTCGACAGGTCGATCGGCTCGAAGCCGACCTTGGCGGCATGGGCAAGGCGATCCTTGTTGAAGTCGCCGATCATCACGACCGCAGCGCCGAGGATGCGGGCGGATGCAGCCGCGGCAAGCCCGACCGGACCGGCACCGGCGACATAGACCGTCGACCCGACACCGACGCCGGCGCGCACCGCACCGTGGAAGCCTGTCGGCAGGATGTCGGAAAGCATGGTCAGATCGCGGATCTTTTCCATGGCGCGATCGCGGTCCGGGAATTTCAGGAGGTTGAAATCGGCATAGGGAATGGTCACGTAGCGGGCCTGCCCACCGATCCAGCCGCCCATGTCGACATAGCCGTAGGCGCCGCCGGCGCGCGACGGGTTGACCGTCAGGCAGACGCCTGTGTCCTGCGACTTGCAGCAGCGGCAGCGGCCGCAGGCGACGTTGAACGGCACGGAGACGAGGTCGCCAATCTGCAGCATCTCGACGTCAACGCCCTTCTCGATCACCTCGCCGGTGATTT
Organism: Rhizobium sp. BK661; assembly: GCF_024808825.1. NCBI lineage: Bacteria > Pseudomonadati > Pseudomonadota > Alphaproteobacteria > Hyphomicrobiales > Rhizobiaceae > Rhizobium > Rhizobium sp. BK661. The sequence goes on from NZ_JANTYT010000001.1 coordinate 994,234, forward strand.
CGTGGCCGAGAACGAGGCCGGGCATGGCGGTGGTGCGGCCGCGAACCATATGCTGGTCCGATCCGCAGATATTGGTGGAGATCACTTTCAGGATGACGCCGTGCTCGATCTTGCGGCCATCGGGTGCTTCAAGCTTCGGATCGTCGATATCGTGGATTTCGACCTTGCCGGGCCGCATGTAGACGACGCCTCGGTTCTTGCTCATTTCCATCTCCTCCGTTGAAAATGCTGCCTCGTGCAGGGCTCCTCTCCCCACGCGCAGGATACCGACAGATTAGACGAGAATGTAGGACGCGCCGTTCCGTTTACGACGGTTTACGGCGTCGAATTGGTCGCGTCTCGCATACCGGCCCTTACCGAAGCCATTCAGATGGGGATGTCTACAGAACGGCACGTCCTTGTCACTTGCCCCTGCGACGTTTCTCCTTATGCTCGCCTGAAAATGGAATCCGGGAGGTCAACACATGATCCTGCACTGCGTGCTGATGCGGCTGAAGGCAGCCATGACAGGGGAAGAAAAGCAGTCCTTGTTTGACGCGATCGTCGCATTGAAGCAGGTGATTCCCGGCATCATCGACATCAAGTACGGCCCGAATGTCTCGCCGGAGGGGCTTCATGCGGGCTACGTCGATGGCTTTGCTGTCACCTTCGAAAGCGCGGAAGCACGCGATGGATACCTTGTGCATCCCGAGCACGTTGGCGTCGGCGAGCGTATTGTCTCCTCAACGGATGGCGGCTTGGGTGGCCTGATCGTCTTCGATCTCAATTATTGAGGCCGAGCCGCGCCGTTGCGCGGCCCAGCCGTTGTCGTCAGCTCGCTTTCCCCATCGCCGCCACGAGCTGGTCGACGTTGTAGCGGAACATCTTCTCGTAGCTCGAGGCCGGCCCCTTGGTGTCGGAAAGAGCCTCGACATAGAGCTCGCCGCCGGGTTCTGCCCCTGTCGCCTCTGCGATCTGCCTGACGAGGCGAGGATCGTTGGAGTTCTCGAAGAAATAGGTCTTCACGTGCTCGGCCTTGATCTGTTCGATCAGCTTGGCGACCTCCGCGGCGGAAGCTTCGCTCTCTGTCGAGACGCCGATCGGGGCTAGGAACTTCACGCCATACTCACGACCGAAGTAGCCGAATGCGTCGTGGCTCGTCAGCACCTTGCGATGGTCCTCGGGGATTTTGGCAAGCTCCGAGAGCGCGTAAGCATCGAGCCCGTCAAGCGTCTTGATGTACCTCTCGGCATTGGTCTTGAACGCCGCAGCATCGGCCGGCGCGACCTTCGCAAGCGCCTCTTCGATGTTGGCGACCCAGATCTTGACGTTGACGGGGCTGTTCCAGACATGCGGATCGGTGACCGTCTGCCCGTCCTCGTCCATGGTCCGGAACGTTATCCCTTCCGAGACGACGACCGGCTTGCCCTTGTAGCCTGAGGCGCTAATGAGGCGGTCCATCCAACCCTCGAGCCCTTCACCGCTGACGAAGGCGACCTGCGCCGCATTGAGGTTCCTTGCGTCGCTTGGCGACGGTTCGAACTCATGGGGATCGCCGTTCGGGCCGACAAGGCTCGTGACCGTTACGCGATCACCGCCGACCTGGCGGACGACGTCGGCAAGCACGGTGAAGGAGGCCACCACCTTGAGGGTCGCGGCAGAGGCCGAGCTCGTCGAAAGCGCCACCAGCGCCGGGATCATCACTGAGAAAAGCAGTCTGCGGGAAATCATCGGAAGGCTCCGGTTGTCAGCCCTTAAGATGCGGGCGAGGGAAATACCGCCGGGCGAGACCCGACGGGGCGAGAAAGATCGAGAAGCCGTAGAGCAGCGCCGCCGTCATGATGATCGTCGGTCCGGAGGCGAGCTCGAGATGGTAGGAGGCGACGAGCCCGAGATATCCGGAGGCAGTGGCGCTCGTGGCCGCGATCGCCATCATCGATGGGAGGCTGCGAGACCATAGCTGTGCAATGGCCGCCGGCAGCATCATCAGACCGACCGCCATCAACGTGCCCAAGGCCTGGAAACTGGCGACCAGATTGAGCACCACCAACAGCAAAAAGATGAAGTGATAGATCGGTCCGCGCCCGCCGATGGCCCTGAGGAAGCCGGGATCGAAACATTCCGCCACGAGCGGCCGGTAGATGATCGCGAGCGTCGCCAGCGTTGCTGTGCTGATCGCGCCGATCTCATAAAGGGCCCGAGCATCGATCGCGAGGATGGTGCCGAAGAGAACGTGCAACAGGTCGATATTGGAACCGCGCAACGAAACGATGAGCACGCCGAGCGCCAACGAGGAGAGATAGAAGCTGGCGAAGCTCGCATCCTCCTGCAGCGAGGTCGCGCGGCTGACGATGCCGGAGAGGAGCGCCACCGACAGCCCGGCAATCAGCCCCCCGAGGCCCATCGCCGTCAACGACAGCGAACCGGCGATCAGGTATCCGATGGCGGCGCCGGGCAGGACGGCGTGGCTCATCGCATCGCCGACGAGGCTCATCCGCCGCAGCATCAGGAAGACGCCGATCGGCCCGGAACCAAGACCGAGGCACAGGCAGGCGACAAGGGCGCGGCGCATGAAGCCGTAGTCGGCAAACGGCGCAAGAAGAAAATCGTAGGCGGTCATCTGGCAGGCTCGCAAACGCCGGCGCTCTCGTCCCAGCGTTCGGCCATCACCCGCGCCGTCGTCAGGTTTGCCGTGGTCATGACATCAGCGGTTGCCCCCCAGCCAATGACTTCGCGCGCAAGCAGAAGTGTTTGCGGAAAGTGGGCGCGGACCTGCTCGAAATCATGGAGGACAGCAAGCACCGTTCGCCCTTCGCTATGCCAGCCGGCGACGATATCCAGAAGTTCCCGCGTCGTGCGGCCATCGATGGCCGTGAACGGCTCGTCGAGGAGTATGACGCTCGCGTCCTGCAGTAGCAGCCGGGCAAAGAGCACGCGTTGAAATTGACCGGCTGAGAGGGAGCCGATACCGCGCCGATCAAAGCCTTCCATCCCCACCACGGCCAGCGCGTCGCGCGCTCTCTGCCGCTCAGGCGATGCGATCTGTGCGAAGGCTCCAGCCTGCCGCCAGGATCCGAGAAGAACCGTGTCGAGCACGGAGATCGGAAAGCGGCGGTTGATATCGGCTGCCTGTGGCAGGTAGCCGAAATCCGTCCGCTTCAGTCGGTGCCTTATCGTGCCGGAGGAGGGGCGGAGTTCGCCGATGACCGCTTTCAGCAGGCTGGATTTTCCGGCGCCGTTTGGACCGGTGATCGCCGTCAGGCTGCCGGCCGCAATGGTTCCTGAAAGATGATGGACCGCGGGATGCCGCTCATAGGCGACCGTCAGATCGTCAAGCTCGATCGCAACGTCGCTCATGGCAGCAACGTCGCCCAGCGGATTGCTGCCCAGAGTGGGATTCCAATTAAGGCGACATAAAAGACGCGCCGGCCGCCGGAGAGCGCCATCAGGCCCAGAGAATCTTGAAACTTCGAGAAATGCATACCGCACCAAATGTAATAACATTACCGTTATGTTATAACAAATGAGGCAAAAAAATGGCACGTCGCGAGGTTTTATAAGGAAACAAAAAAGCGGCCGCATGGGCCGCTCTTAGAAGGTCGGTGTTGGGGGAGCCTTACAGTTGCTCCAGCATGGTCGCAGCGCCGGAAACGGTGGCCTGCCCCGGATTCTCTTCGACGTTCAGCGATCTCACGACGCCGTCTTCGACGAGCATCGAATAACGCTTCGAGCGGACGCCGAGACCGCCGGCCGAAAGGTCGGCGTCGAGGCCGAGCGCTTTGGTGAAGCCGGCATCCCAGTCCGCAAGGAAGTGAATCTTGCCCATGCCGCCGGAGGATTGTGCCCAGGCGCCCATCACGTGCCAATCGTTGACGGCGATGACGGCGATGTCATCGACGCCCTTAGCAAGGATCGAGTCGCGGTTCTCTAGATAGCCCGGCAGGTGGTTCAGCGAGCAGGTAGGCGTGAAGGCGCCGGGGACTGCAAAGAGAACGACGCGCTTGCCCTTGAAGAGCTGCTCTGTCGAAATTTCGACCGGACCGTCAGACGTCTTTTCCTTGAAGGTGGCTGCTGGAAGCTTATCGCCGATTGCGATGGTCATGGCCATCTCTCCTTGTCATGTATGGCGGCGCAAATACCGCGATTTGCGCGCGACTATAGAACTCGACTACTCAAAGGCAAGCGGTGTCTCGATGGCACGCGAACCGTCGATGACAAGCGCGCTCCATGTCTTTCCGTGAATGTCGTATGCCTTGGGAAGCTTGCCCACGGAAAGCGTCGTCGTGAAGCTTTGGCCGTCGCGGTGAGTTGCCGTCTGCTTGGTAAAGACGTGCCCGCTCGGGCCTGCGACGATCACCTCAGGGGCGGTCTCGCCGCTCTCCGGCAGTGTCACGGTGAGGGAAAGCTCCTTCATGTCGGGCGACAGCCTATGGTCGCTCACGTTGAATTCGGAGGAGGCGGCTTCCGGCAAGGCGGCCTCGGCATCCCGAAGGATTTTTTCCTCTTCGGGGCGTGAACGGGCCGATGGTTCGAAGGTTAGCGACAGCTCCGCCTGAAACGGGATGCATATTTCCTTGCAGATGCCGATGAAGGCGGTTGCCTTGAGTTCATGGAGTGCCGGGTCTTTCGCCGTCAGCTGCAACGGGAAGGTGACCGAGGTGTCGTAGGCGACCTCATCGACCTTGTCGTCGACGATATGCTTGGGAGTCGGAAAGCTCATCTTGTCGAGCGAAATGCCTTCAGAAGAAAAACCGACTTGAGGCGGGATGCCGCTATTGCCGGGTTCTCGCCAATACGTGATCCAGCCGGGCTTCGGTTCGATCTGCAGTCCGGCGCGAATGCTTCCGTGTGCATCGGGGGGAAGCGCGATCAGCCGCATCCGCCCACCCTCATTGTCGGCCCAGGCGCTCATCTCCGCCCGGGCGGGCTGAGAAAGTTGCAGCATCACGACGAGCAGACCGAAAGCGGAACAGAATTGGCAAGTGGCGCGTGAAATAGTTTGCATGCATCAATGATCTATTGAAATTCGCCATGCTCGGCTAGAACTCGCCATCATTTAAGTTTTCATTTTCAGTTGATTGATCTGTGACATTGGCTCATGCTCGTGATGTCGGGCCTCGTGCGGTCTGGCAGAGGAGGAACGATGTCGTTGGCGACCCTCAAAAACAAAAGAGAACGTGGCTTCTTCGATGGCCAGTTTCTCATTGCCATGCCGGGCATGGAGGATCGCAACTTCGCCCGCACGGTAATCTATATCTGCGCGCATTCCGATGCCGGCGCGATGGGGTTCGTCATCAACCGTCCGCAGAACCTGACCTTTACCGATGTTCTCCTGCACCTGGAAATGATCAAGGATGAGGATGCCATCGTTCTCCCCGCACACGCCCGCGATTGCCCGATCCAGACGGGCGGGCCGGTGGAAAGCGGACGCGGCTTCGTCCTGCACTCCGACGACTATCTCTGCGATTCCAGCATTCCCGTCAGCGACGATATCTGCATGACGGCGACGCTCGACATCATCCGCGCGATTTCCAAGGGCAAGGGACCGAAGCGGGCGACCATGCTGCTCGGTTACGCCGGTTGGGGAGCGGGTCAACTGGAAGCCGAAGTCGGCAACAATGGTTGGCTCACATGTGCGGCCAACGAGGAATTGATCTTCGACCGCAGCCTCGACGACAAGTACGAGCGGGCGCTGGCTTCGATGGGCATTAATGCCGCCATGCTTTCGGCCGAGGCCGGGCACGCCTAGTTGGCGGAACGATCCGTAAAGAAGCGCGTTCTCTGCTGGCGCGGGCCATAAAGCCCAGTCAGGGGAAGTTTGATGGAAACCACGGCCGGAAACTATCCGCCGTCCACTTTGCACTTCGGTTTTTCGACCCCTGATCTCGAGGGAGGCACCCGTTGAGGCTGTTTGTATGTGACAACTGCGACCAGGTTGTTCATTTCGACAATCGCCAGTGCGTTCGGTGCGGTCACCGCCTTGGCTTCCAGCCGAATGGCCTGCGCATGCACGCTGTTCAGCAGCAGGACAGCGATCTCTGGCAATACGTGGCTCAGCCGGACCTGGTGCGTTTCTGCGCCAATGCCGGCCTCGACATCTGTAACTGGCTTGTAGAGGATGGCGACGCGGGTGACTATTGTGTCGCCTGCCGGCATAACCGGCTGGTGCCCAATTCAGCGACGCAGGATGGCGTGGACCGGTGGCGTCGGATCAGCCAGGCACAACGACATCTGTTCTACTCGCTCTTGCGCTGGCGGCTGCCGCATCCGGACCGCACGCAGGACCCCGTCGGCGGCCTTGTGTTCGACTTCCTCGAAGACACCATCACGGATGACGGCAGCGTTGTTCCGGCGATGACGGGACACGAGGAGGGCTTGATTGCAATTCGGGCGGCAGAGGCTGACGACCTGACCCGTGAACAGGCGCGTACCTCGATGGATGAGCCTTACCGGACGCTGCTCGGCCACTTTCGCCATGAGACGGGTCATTTCATGTGGAATCGCCTCGTGCGAGACAGGAACAACTTCGATGGATTCCGGGCGGTGTTCGGCGATGAGCGCGAGGACTACAGCGAGGCCCTTGCACAACACTACGCAAATGGCGCTCCGCCCGGCTGGCAGGAAAGCTTCGTCAGCGCCTATGCCAGCGCCCATCCCTGGGAAGACTTCGCCGAATGCTTTGCTCACTATCTCCACATCGTCGACACCTTGGAGACCGCGCGCGCCTTCGGCATCGCAATTGATCCCCGCGGTCACGAAGAGATGGCGGCGGAGGTGGATTTCGACCCCTACAGGGCAGCCAGTGCCGATCAGCTTGTCGACGAATGGGTGCCGCTCAGCGTTGCGATCAACTCGATACAGCGCAGCATGGGGCAGCGCGATTCCTACCCGTTCGTGCTGTCAGCGCCGGTGGTCGCCAAGCTTGAATATATGCACCAGCTGATAGCGGGCGCCGCTGCGCCGCAACATTGAGCGGTCGGTTAAGCGCGCTTCGTCAACGGGAACCGTTCCTTCAGCAGCCGCAGGACTGACTCCGCTGCCATCGGCGGCCCGAACAGGTAGCTCTGCCCGAAAGTGCAGCCCATCTTTGCGAGCTCAATCGCATCTTCGTTCGACTCGATCCCTTCGGCGACCACCTTCATATCAAGTTCACGCGCCATTGATATCACCGAGCGAAGCACGGTTGCCTTCTTGTCACTGCCATCGCGCACCATCACCTTGTCAAGCTTGATCGTGTCGAACGGGAAGCGCGTCAGATAGGCGAGGGACGAATAGCCGGTTCCGAAATCATCCAGCGCGAGGCCAAGCCCCATCTCCCGCAGCTTCTCAAGCACGAGGCGCGCTTGCTCCGGATTCTCCATGACCATGGATTCCGTGAGCTCCAGCTTCAGGCGCGACGGGTCGCAATGGGTTTTCGCCAGCACCGAACGGACATCGTCATAAAGCTCGTTGTTCAGCAGCTGTGCGCTGGAGAGGTTGATCGAGACGAAGATCGGCAGCTCGCCGGTCTGGTTCTCCCAACCCATCAGGTCGTTGGTCGCCTGCTCAAGGGCAAAGAGACCGAGCATCTCGATAAGGTCGGATGTCTCGGCGATCGGAATGAATTCCGAAGGAGGGATGGTGCCGCGCTTCGGATGCTCCCACCGCATCAGCGCCTCAAAGCCGGCAATCTCCACGTCCTCCAGTCCGGCGATCGGCTGGTAGACCATCGACAGTTCCTTGCGCTCGATGGCACGGCGCAGGTCGGATTCGAGCTGCAGCCTGTCGGCGCCGAAATCGCGGAAGGCTGGCTGGAACGGCTCGACGCGATTGCCGCCGGCGCGTTTGGCTCGGTACATCGCAAGCTCCGCATCGCTGAGCATGCCGGCGGCGCTTTCCTGCTGGTCGACGAACGAGGCAAGCCCGATCGACGCCGTCAGGATGATTTCGCGATTGGCGAAGTTGATCGGCACCATGATCGCCTTGCTGATCGCATCAGCGAAGTCGGCCACCTTCGTCGGGTCGCGCTCTGACGTCAGGATCAAACCGAACTGGTCGCCGGAAAGGCGTGCGAGCGTGTCCTGCGGCTTGAGCAGACGGCGCAGGCGTCGCGTCAGCGCGATCAGGATATTGTCGCCGGCGGCGATCCCGAGCGTATCGTTCACCAGCTTGTAGCGGTCGATATCGATCACCATGACCGTCGGGCGCAGCGTCTCGCCACCGGGCGCCAGTGCAAGCACCGCCTGCAGGCGATCGAGGAAAAGCTGCCGGTTCGGCAAGCCGGTCAGGTTGTCGTGCAGCGCATCGTGCAGCAGCCGCTCGACGGAATTCTTTTGTTCGGTGACGTCGACGATCGTGCCGACGCAGCGGATGATTTCGCCGTTCGAACCGAGGACCGGGCGGGCGCGGATGAGAAGCCAATGGAAATGGCCGTCTTCCGCGCGGATGCGGAATTCATGATTGAGCCGCCCGCGGCGATGCTCAAGCAGCACGTCGAGCGTCGCCCGGAAGCGATCGCGATCGTCGGGGTGAAGCCGTGGCAGCCAGTTGCGGGCCGCGCCGTGCATCGTGCCGAGCGGGAGGCCGAGCTTGGCCGACACGTCAGGAATGGTGACGACACGATCGCGCGCCACGTCCCAATCCCACACCATGTCGCCCGAGCCGGTTAGAGCCAGCGATTGCCGCTCCAGATCGGAGAACAGGCCCTGCTGAAATGCACCGCCGGCAAAGGCGTGCTGCATGACGGTAAAGCCGATCAGCAGGACGATGAGAACGAGGCCGCCGCCGAGCGCCGGCTGGATGATGTCGTTGTCGAGCTGACCGGTGATCGTCAGCCATGCCCCGAAGATCCACACGAGGATCAGGGCCCAGGCGGGCACCAGCAGAATGGCGCGATCGTAGCGGTTGAGGCCGAGATAGATGATCAGGAAGAGGCCCATCGTCGCGGTCAGCGCAAACGACAGACGCGCGATGCCAGCAGCGATTGCCGGATCGTAAATCGCGACGCCGAAGAGCAGCGCCAGGCCCAGCACCCAGGCGAGCGTCAGGTAGCCGAGATGCGTGTGCCAGCGGTTGAGGTTGAGGTAAGTGAACAGGAAGATGACGAAACTGGAGGCGAGCGCGACTTCCGCACAGGCGCGCCATATTCGCTGGTCGGTCGACGCGATGCTGATCAGCTTGCCGAGAAAGCCGAAGTCGACGCAGATATAGCCGAGCACGGCCCAGGCGAGTGCTGCGGTCGCGGGCAGCATCGAGGTGCCCTTGACTACGAACAGGATGGTCAGGAACACGGCCAGCAGGCCGGCAATGCCGAGCACGATGCCGCGATAGAGCGTGAACGCGTTGATCGTGTCCTTGTAGGCGTCCGGTTCCCAGAGATAGATCTGCGGCAGCTCCGGCGTCGTCAGCTCAGCAACAAAGGTAATGACGGCGCCGGGGTTGAGTGTAATGCGGAAGACATCCGCTTCGTCACTCGGTTGCCGGTCGAGCGCGAAACCTTCGCTCGGCGTGATCGCGATGATGCGCTGCGAGCCGAGGTCAGGCCAGAACAGCTTGGAGTTTACCAGGCGGAAGTGCGGGGCCACGATCACGCGCTCAAGCTGCTCGTCGGAGACGTTGGCAAGCGCGAAGACGGCCCAGTCGCCCTGGTGGTTTTCCGAGCTGGCACGTACCTCAATACGGCGGCGGATGCCATCGGCACCGGCAGCGGTTGAGACCTGGAAGGCTTCGCCCTGATTGGCGTAGATTTCCGTCGTGGCAGTCAGATCGAGCGCGGTATCGTCGCGGGAGATCTTCACCGGCTCGGCTGCCTGGACATTGCCTGCCGCTAGCATGAAGGCCGACAGCAAGAGAGCTGCGATCACCGCGATCAATCGTCCGGCCGGTGATGGGAGCAGCATGCGGTTGTTGGTCATCGGCTGTCGGTTATCCTGCCTTTATCCGTGTCGGTGGCGAGCAATGAGAACATCACATGGTCGTGCCACTGACCGTTGATTTTCAAGTATCCGCGCAGATAGCCTTCCCGCTGAAACCCGGCTTTTTCAAGCAGGCGGATGCTCCGAGCATTGTCTGGAATACAGGCTGCTTCGATACGGTGCAACTCAAGCACCGTGAAGATGTAGGGTATAACCAATTGAAGTGCGGCGAACATATGGCCTTGGCCGGCGTAAGCCTCACCCATCCAATATCCGATCATGCAGCTTTGTGCCGCCCCGCGCCTGATATAGCCGATCGTAATGCCGCCAAGCAGCGTCATCCTATCCTTGTGGAACAGGAATAGCGGGATCGCCTGGCCGGACGCATATTCCTGTTTGCCGCGGATGACGCGGGCGCGGTAGGCGCCCTCGGTCAATTCATCCCGCCGCCATGTCGGCTCCCAGGGTTCCAGGAATTGCCGGCTGGCCGCCCGCAGCTTGTGCCACTGGTTGAAATCCTGGTATCGCGGCAGGCGCAGCACATAGTTCTCGTTTTCGAGTTCCACTGAATCCGGCTGTCGCGACAGGAACCGAAAAACCGATTTTGGCATCGATCACTCCCGGCAGGATGGATGTGAAATCAAACGAGCGCTTGTTGGCTGTGCGGTGCGGCGGGCGAGGAGAGAGAGGCGGCGATATCTTCCATAGGAGCCAAGTGTTCCAGAGGACCGATCGCCGATAGCGTCGGAACGGTGTCGAAGAACAGGCGCCCTGCAAGATCCGTCAGGCGCTCGACGGTGATCCCCTCGAGCCGTTCCATCATCTCCTGATTGGAGATCGGGCGGCCGTAGAGCATCATCTGTCTTGCGATCTGGCCGGCGCGGGCCGCCGGGCTTTCCTGGCCCATCAGCAGCTGGGCGCGGATCTGGGCGCGGGCGCGTTCGATTTCCTTTTGCTCGATCGTCGCTGCAGACTTGTGCAGTTCGTCGATAATGACGGGCACCAGCTCCGGCAGGTTCTCGCCACCGGTGGCGGCGTGGATACCGAAGATGCCGGTGTCGGAAAAGCCCCAGTGAAAGGCATAGATCGAATAGCAGAGACCACGGATTTCACGCACTTCCTGGAACAGACGGGAGGACATCCCGCCGCCGAGAATATTGGCGAGGATCTGCGAACAGTAGAAGTCGCGGGCGTGATAGGCCTTGCCCTCGAAACCAAGCAGGATCTGCGCGTCCATCAGGTCGCGCGTTTCACGGATATTGCCGCCGATGTACTTCGCGGCTTCCATGACCGGCGTCGCCGATGGAGAAGTCGGAAGGCTCGCGAAGCGCTCCTCGACCATGCGAACGAACTCGTCGTGCTGCACGGCGCCCGTTGCAACGATAAACATCCGGTCGGTGGTGTAATTGCGGCTGAGATAGCCGCGGATCTGCGGCGGCGTGAACGACACCACAGTTTGCGGTGTGCCGAGGATTGCCCGGCCGAGTGTCTGATCGCGGTAGGCGGTTTCGGAAAACTTGTCGAAAACGACGTCGTCCGGCGTATCGTTCGCAGCGTTGATTTCCTGCAGGATGACCTGCTTCTCGCGCTCGAGTTCTTCTTCCTCGAACGCGGACTCTGTCAGGATATCGGCAAGAATATCGACGGCGAGCGGAACGTGATCCTTGAGGACGCGGGCATAGTAGGAGGTCGTTTCCGTGGATGTCGCGGCGTTGACCTCGCCGCCGACATCCTCGATCTCCTCGGCGATTTCGCGCGCGCTGCGGCGCGCCGTGCCTTTGAAGGCCATATGTTCGAGCAGGTGGGCGATGCCGTGCTCGTCTGTCGTCTCGTTGCGCGATCCTGATTTGATCCAAACTCCCAGCGCAACGCTTTCCAGATGCGGCATGGTCTGTGTGACTACTGTCAGCCCGGATTTGAGCCGGGTGCACTCAACTGTCATTGGCTATCTTTCTGCGCCTGCGTTACTTAGGCCCGAGCGTGCTCGCCGATGAAGGTCTCGATGGCTTTGAGCTCAGGCTTCACAATCTGAAAGCGCTCCTCCTTGTGCATCAGATCAGCAAGCCACGTCGGAAGCGCGGGGTCAATACCGGAGGCGGATTTTACGGCGGCGGGGAATTTCGCCGGGTGTGCGGTGGCAAGCGTCACCATCGGCGTGTTCGGCTTTTCGTGCTTGCCCGCAACGAAGACGCCGATCGCCGAGTGCGGATCGAGAAGATAGCCGGTTTCGGCGTGGGTTTTCTTGATCGTCTGGGCGACCTGTTTCTCGCTGGCGCGGCCAGTGCGGAAGTCCTTCTTGATGAAGGCCAGGGCCTCCTTCGCAATCTCGAAGCCATTGGATTGGTTGAGACTGTTCATTGCCGCGCGAACTTTGGATGCGTCGCGATCATAGGCTTCGAACAGCAGTCGTTCGAAGTTCGAGGAGATCTGGATGTCCATCGAAGGTGAGGTCGTTGCCTTTACCGCTTTCATCTCGTAACGCCCGCTCTTCAGCGTGCGGTCGAGGATATCGTTCTCGTTGGTCGCGACCACCAGTTTGCCGATCGGCAGGCCCATCCGCTTTGCGCAGTAACCGGCAAAAATATCCCCGAAATTGCCCGTCGGCACGGTAAACGAAATCTTACGGTCCGGTCCGCCAAGCGCGATTGCCGTCGTGAAATAGTAGACGATCTGGGCCATGATGCGGGCCCAGTTGATCGAGTTGACGCCGGAGAGCCTGACGCGATCGCGGAACGGTCCGTCGTTGAACATCGCCTTGACGAGGTTCTGGCAGTCATCGAAATTGCCTTCGACGGCAAGCGCGTGAACGTTGGAGGCAGTGGAGGTCGTCATCTGGCGCTGCTGCACCGGCGACACCTTGCCATGCGGGAAAAGAATGAAGATGTCGGTGCGTTCGCGCCCGGCAAAGGCGTCGATCGCCGCGCCGCCGGTATCGCCGGAGGTAGCGCCGACGATGGTCGCGCGCTCGCCGCGCTTTTCGAGCGCATAGTCCATCAACCGGGCGAGCAGTTGCATCGCGACATCCTTGAACGCCAGCGTCGTACCATGGAAGAGCTCAATGACGAAGCTGTTCGGCCCTGTCTGCACGAGCGGGGCGATCGCAGGGTGGCGGAAAGTGCCGTACGCCTCATCGATCATGGACCGGAAAGTCTCGTCGGCAATCTCGCCGTTGGTGAAGGGCGACAGAATGGTGAAGGCAATATCCTGATAGCTTTTTCCTCGAAGCGCGCGGATTTCCTTTTTCGAGAAATGCGGCCACTTGCGCGGCACATAGAGGCCACCATCGCGCGCCAGGCCCGTCAGCAATGCATCGCAGAAACCGAGGGAAGGGGCTTCGCCGCGGGTCGAAATATAATCCACTGTCGTCATCCTTGATGTGCCGGTCGGAGAAAGGCTGAGGGAAAGTAAACCCCGCGCTGCATCTCGCTTGCGCTGTCGGCTATGCTCGCCTGCGATCCCGAAATGTGCATCAAAACGGTTCTTACCCAATCGATTTTTGTTTGCGCCGCTGATATAGACCATCGCAAACTGTCACGAAAGGCCTGCCATCAAGTGATTGGGCCTGCCAAAAAACTTTGTGGAGAGGGTGGAATAATCGTGCTTGGCAAGGTCTCGCGTCTTATCGTTTCGGCTTCCCTTGCGGCAATGCTTGCCGGTTGTAATTCGCTCGGCGTCGGTGGTGGCTCAGACAGCGCAACGGCACCGACCCAGCCGAACGGCAATGGCCAGATCATGCCGTTGGCGCCATCCAACCCGTCCTCCAGCGACGCATCGATCGGCTCCGCCAAGACGGCCGCTGGCGCAACGGCGCCCGTCGTTCAAGGCGCCTGCCCGCAGATGTTCATGAAGGACAGCGACGCGATCTTCCGGACTTATGCCGGCGGAGCGAAGACCGGCGATGCGGAGAAGCTGGCCTACCAGGCGTCGATCGGCAACTACACGCGCCAATGCACTCTCAACGATACGAACCTGACGATGACCGTCGTGGCGCAGCTTCGCGTCATTGCCGGGCCGAACGGGTCGTCCGGCAAGGTCACGCTCCCGGTTCGCATCACAGTCTACGACGGCCAGGAAGCGCTCTATTCGGAAGTGACGAATTTCCCGGTTGATGTCGGACAGAACGCTACACAGGCCCTGTTCCGCAAGGACGGCATCAAGCTGCCGGTCGGCTCCGGCGCACTGGTTCGCGTCAATATCGGTTTCGATCAAGGACCCGTGTCGACGAAAAAGAAGAAGGCCTGAAGAACGCCCCTGTTTCCGCTTCGCCAGGCTGGTGAGGCGGGGAGAAGATATCGCTTGAAAATCGGCATCGTATTGAATCCGGCGTCGGGCCGGCGCGGAAAGAAATTGTTCTGGTCGGCGCTGCGGCGCGCCATCGAGGCGAGATTTGCCGATCTCAGCCTGCGCGAAACCAAAGGCTTCGGCGATGCCGAGCGGTTCGGGCGCGAACTGGCGAATGATGGGGCCGATCTGGTGATCGCCGTCGGCGGCGACGGAACGATCGGCGAGGTGGCTGGCGGCATCCTCAAATCGCATCGGCCGGGTACAGCGTTTTCTTTCATCCCAACCGGCACCGGCTGTGATTTTGCCCGCAACTTTCCGATGTCGCGCGATCCCACCACGATCGCCAACGGCCTGAACTCTCCGTCCGTGCGGCAGATCGATGCCGGCCTGCTCACTTGCGACGACGAGGACGGTGACACCGTCACCCGTCACTTCGCCAACATCGCAAGCTTTGGCGTTTCCGGCCATATCGTGCGCGCCGTCAACGAGGCACGCAAGGGCAGGCGCCTGCCGGGGCCGATGGTTTTCTTCTTCCATAGCCTGCTTCAGATCCTGCGCTACGAGCCGCGCACAATTCGCCTCAGACTCGATGGAGAGGACATCTACGAGGGCCCGATCACGGCGGTTGCCGTCGCAAACGGCGCTTGGTTCGGCGGCGGTATGAAGGTGGCCCCCGATGCGGATATCAGCGATGGCCTGTTCGACGTGGTCATCATTCGAGGCGCCGGCCGCTTGAAAGTGCTGTCGTTGATGAACAGCATCTATAGCGGCGGCCACCTCAAGAGTCCGCTCGTCAGCATCCATCGCGCCACGCTCGTCGAGGCATGGCCGATAGGCAAGGAGGCGGTGCCGATCGACAGCGACGGCGAGGGACCTGGTCAGCTCCCGGCCCGGTTCGAGATGCTGGCTCGCGCGATCAACCTGAAAATCTAGTAATTTCAGACGAGTATTCATACCGAAGGGAACCAGCGGAGTCGCACGACGAACGCCGTGTCGTCGTTCAGCCGTCCAAGCGCGCCTGAATTGTCGCGGCGAGATTGGTGTCGTGGAACCCTTCGTAGAAGGCCACCACCTCCGTCGCCATGTCGGCCGGAATGGCGACGAAATCCTGAAGTCGGAACCCAACCGCCTTGTTGAGCCCGGGACTCAACAGGTCGCTCTCGCTCAAGTTCTCGACACGGCGGGCCAACTCTTTGAAATATTGCAAGTTGTCGTCCACCGTCGCGGGAGAGAGCGTTCTGCCGTGCGCAGGAATCACAAACCTCGCGTTAAGGTCGCGTATTCGTTCGAGGGATGAGGAGAGGAGCCGGAGATCATGCGCGCTCCTGCTCCACGCCTCGGGGATCGGATACTCGACCGCGTCGACGGCCAGGCATACGCGGATTTCAGGAATCCACACCGAGACATGGTCGGGCGTATGACCTGGCGTGTGAAACAATTCGAGCGTGAGATCGCCACCGTGAAGGGTCATAGAGCCTGAGAAGGTGATGTCTGGCGCTACGAGTTCAACGTTTCGAAATCGCTGATCTTCGCGCACCTTATCTTTCAGGACTTGAAGTGAGGACGGATCACGCAAGCGCTCAAGCGTTGCGGCATGGGCAATGATCGGCGCCTTTCCTGCAATCGCGGCGTTTCCCCAAAAGTGATCCCAGTCCATGTGCGAGTTCACGACCAGCAGCGGACGTGCATGCACGTCCTCGCCAAGCAGGTCCAGCGCCGTCCGGCACAGCTCGGGCGTTCCGAGAGTGTCGACCAGGACGTTGAATCTCCTGGTGCGGACGAAGATGCCATCAACTTCGTCTCCGGCCCTGACAACGGTGATCCGGTCGTCGAGTTCGGGCGGAGAGCACAATTCCACGGAAACGTTCATACGAGCAGCCCCATCAGACGGCGATTACCACTCCGGTATCCGAATGGGTTCGCTCTGTCGCGCCAAGAACGCGCGTTCTACAGGGCGCCTTCCCATTCGGCGAGCGCGGCAACGATGCCGGGCAAATCGCTCATCCGGGAAATGACGGTTTCAGCACCGGCATCGGTCAGCCTGTCGGCATGTGCCGGATAGGTATGGGAGGCGCCGGTAAACCCGATGACGCGCATGCCGGCAGCCCGCGCTGCGTGAACGCCATGGACGGAGTCCTCGACGACCACGACGCGGTCTGTGGAAACGCCCATCTGCTTTGCGCCATGCAGGAAGATATCCGGCTTCGGCTTCACGCGATCGGCACCGAGATCCTTGGCTGAGAAGATATGCGGCGCAAAGAGCGGCTTCAGGCCCACTTTGCCGAGCATCATGTCGAGCCGCGCACTGCTGGAGTTCGAGCAGATGCAGCGCTTCAGCTTCAGTCGCGAGAGAGCGGCTTCGACGCCGGCAATTGCCTGCACATCCTGGGACAGACGCAGATCGAGCAGCTTTTCGGACTTGTCGAGCAGCGATGCGGAAATCGGAATGCTGGCCTCGCGCTCGACCTGCAGCAGGATATTCTGCCAGGTCATGCCGGCGAAGCGCTCGCCCATTTCCTCGATGCTGATCGGGTAGCCCGCTTCGGTCAGAAGCTTGGATTCGACATCCGCAGCAATAATTTCCGAGTCGACCAGAACGCCGTCGCAGTCGAAGATGATGAGGTCGAAGCCGTCCATATACTTGCGCCTTATTTGGGATGATGCCCCTTTACACGATGCCTCGGCGAAGCTCAACCGACAGCAGGGCATGGCTGGATTGCGTGCCACGGGCGGCTTCGATCTTACGATCGCTTTCGCGGCTATTTGGCGGCAGGAAACAAGGCAAGAAATTGCCGTTCGCCTTCTGGTGAGAAGATGACGGAGCGGCTTTCGGCAGTGCGACGCGCCCAGCCTTTGTCGAGGAAATTCGAAAGTAGCGCCTTTCCGAGACTGCCGGCGAGGTGGGCCCGTCGCTCGCTCCAATCCAGGCAGGAGCGGCAGAGTGGACGACGCAACGATCTCAGGGCGTGGACGTCGATGCCGATACTCTTGAGCGCGGTTTCGCCGCTTTCCGTCACGGCAAGGCCATCACCGAATGCATCGATCGCGCCACGAGCAATCAAGCTGTCCAGCATGCGTACGCCGTAGTCGCCGGCGAGATGATCGTAGCAGATGCGCGCCTTGCGCAAGGCCGGTTCCTTCGGTCCCGGCTTGTGGCGCAAATGACCGCGCCCGGCCGCAAATCCCATGATGCTCTCCAGGAACTTGCCGACACTGTCATCCGCCAGCGTGAAGTAGCGATGGCGGCCCTGCTTGCGCTGGGCGAGCAGATTGCCGGCTTCCAGCTTGGCAAGGTGCGTGCTCGCTGTCTGCACGGTAATGCCGCCGGCGGCGGCAAGCTCCGTTGCCGTTAGCGCCTTGCCGCCCATCAACGCCGTCAGCATGTTGGCGCGCGCTGGATCGCCGATCAGCGCGCCGATCTGGGCTATGTCGGGTCCTTCCTTCATACTTCGATCCTAACCGAAGCATTGTCGTCAGACAATGTGCGAAAACCGCTTCCAGACAACAAGGAGACGACGATGATTACCTGCTTCATCCGCTATGAAATCGATCCGTTCAAGAGGGACGCCTTCGCCGAATACGCTCGCAACTGGGGGCAGGCAATTCCGCGCAACGGTGCGGACCTGATCGGCTATTTCGCGCCGCATGAGGGCTCGGCGACGACGGCTTACGGCGTCTACAACATTGAAAACCTCGCCGCCTACGAAGCTTATCGCGCCCGCCTTGCCGCCGATCCGCTCGGCAGGCAAAACTACGAATTCGCCAAACGCGAACGTTTCATCCTCAAAGAAGATCGTATCTTCCTCAAGAACGCTTCCCTTCCTCATTCAAAGCTGGTGATGCCATGATCGCTGTTATCTTCGAAGTCCTGCCCTTCATGGGCGAACGCCACACCTATCTCGATCTCGCCGGCGAACTTCGCGGTGAACTCGAAAAGATCGACGGCTTCATTTCAATCGAACGCTTTGAAAGCCTCACCAATCGCGGCAAGCTGCTGTCGCTGTCCTTCTGGCGCGACGAGGAGGCGGTCAAGGCTTGGCGAAACGTGGAGGCACACCGAGCTGCCCAGCACGCCGGCCGCAACGGCGTCTTCGCGGACTATCGGCTGCGCATCGGCCACATCGTTCGCGACTACGGCATGAACGAGCGCGCCGAAGCTCCGGCCGATAGCCGCAAGGTGCATGACGCGGCGGCGTAATAACACAGCCGGAAGGGCGTGCGGCCGCTGCCCCGCTCCTTCGGCGCCGACGCCTGTCGCGACTTATTTTCCCGAAATCGCTCATCCCTTCAGGCTTTGGTAACCAAACTGAGTAACCATAACAGACAGTAAAAAGCGTAATTGTGTATGAGCGAGTTTCCAGATGGCGTCAGTATTTCCGCTTGCCGATCTCAAGGCCTCCGCAAAGCCGGGCTCCTGGATCGACACGATCATCAAGGGCGATTGCGTTGCTGCCCTTGAAGCCCTGCCGAACCACTCCGTAGACGTTATTTTCGCCGATCCGCCATACAATCTGCAGTTGGGCGGTACGCTGCATCGCCCCGACCAGTCGCTGGTCGACGCCGTCGATGACGAGTGGGATCAGTTCGCCTCCTTCGAAGCCTACGATGCCTTCACCCGCGCCTGGCTGCTCGCCTGCCGCCGCGTTCTGAAGCCGACCGGCACGATCTGGGTCATCGGCTCCTATCACAACATCTTCCGCGTTGGTGCGACGCTGCAGGATCTCAATTTCTGGATCCTCAACGACATCGTCTGGCGCAAGACCAACCCGATGCCGAACTTCAAGGGCCGCCGCTTCCAGAACGCGCATGAGACGATGATCTGGGCGAGCCCGAACGCCAAGGCCAAGGGCTATACCTTCAACTACGATGCCATGAAGGCGGCAAACGACGACGTGCAGATGCGGTCCGACTGGCTGTTCCCGATCTGCAGCGGCGGCGAACGCCTGAAGGGCGACGACGGCAAGAAGGTGCATCCGACGCAGAAGCCGGAAGCGTTGCTTGCCCGTGTCATCATGGCGTCCTCGAAGCCAGGCGACATCATCCTCGATCCATTCTTCGGCTCCGGCACGACGGGTGCCGTCGCCAAGCGCCTCGGCCGCCACTTCGTCGGCATCGAGCGCGAGCAGGACTACATCGATGCGGCCTCCGCTCGCATCGAAGCGGTCGAGCCGCTCGGCAAGGCTGAACTCACCGTCATGACCGGCAAGAAGCAGGAAGTCCGCGTGGCTTTCAACGTGCTGGTCGAAAGCGGTCTGATCAAGCCCGGCCAGGTGCTTACCGATGCCCGCCGCCGCTACAGCGCGATCGTTCGCGCCGACGGCACGGTGGCTTCCGGTGGCGAGGCCGGTTCCATTCATCGCCTTGGGGCAAAGGTCCAGGGCCTTGATGCATGCAACGGATGGACATTCTGGCATTTCGACGACGGGCAGTCCCTGCGCCCGATCGACGAATTGCGGTCCGTGATCCGCAGTGATCTGGCAAAGGCGGAATGACGCGCGCCTCGACCTGATCGAGACTTCCTTCTTCCGGTGTTTTGTACCTCCAGTTACGGAAGAAGGCCTGGCGCCCGGGGATCAACACCCCGGGCGCTCTTCATTTTGGCTCGCGCGGCCGTGCAATTCCGTGTCATGTATCGGCTGCTGATGATCCGAAACAGGCAAGGAATGCCATGTATCTTGCGGTCATATTGTTGCTGATGCTTGTTTTGCCGTTGGGCTCGGTTGTCGCCGAAGTGCATTGGAATGCGGATGCCAATCTCGTCTTCCTTATCGGAAAATGGTTCGTCTTTTGGGGCGTCGGCTTGCGATTGCTTATGGCCAGTCTGAAACAGATCATCAATCCGGCGTTCACGGCGGAAACGATCTTTGGTGTGACCGATCATAAGGCCCAGTCGTTGGTGCAGGAGATCGGCTTCGGCAACCTGTCAATCGGTATGCTTGGCGTGCTCAGCCTTTTCGCGCCGCAGTGGATCGTCCCTGCCGCGATCATCGGTTCCCTGTTCTTCGGTCTTGCCGGTCTCAAGCATCTGCTGGAGCGAGCAAGAAACAGGTCGAGAACCATCGCGATGGTTTCCGACCTGTGGCTCTTTTTCGTGCTCGCCTTTTATCTCTCGGCGACGTTCTTTCAGAATGCTCGGTAATCCGTCACTTCGACGTGGGTGACGCGACCGTCTTCGTTGAAGGTGATCGTCTCTTCGCCTTCCCGCACTAAGGGCTTGCCCGTCTTGCTGTGCGTCGCGCGAACCGACCAAACGGCACGGCCGGCATAGGGGCTGACCTTCTCGACCAGCGTGTTGATTGCTGTCTGGTCTGGGTAGTCGTCAAAATACTTGCGGAAGGCGACCATGATCTCGGCTCGCCCGGACAAGCTGCCCACGCCATTCGAGACATAGGTCGCGTCATCCGCGAAATAGTCCTCGATCATATCGAAATCGAGCGCGTTGATCGCGCCATGGAAGCGTTTGATTTCCTCAACCGGATCGAATGCCATGGTCAGAGCCTCACGCCGCGCGCTGTAAGATCGGCGCGCAGCTTGTCGGCGCCGGTGAAGAGAACCGCATCCCAGCCGGCCGCTTTCGCGCCTTCGACGTTGGGGGCGGAGTCGTCAATGAAGATCGTCGCCGCCGGATTGAGGCCGAAGCTCCTGGCGTGTGTTTCGTAGATCGCAATATCGGGCTTGATGAGACCGACGTCGCCGGAGACCGTTACCCCGCGCGGCTTGGTCAGGAACGGGAAGCGGACTTGCGCCTCGCGGAAGGTGTCGGACGCGAAGTTCGTCAGCATCGTCACGTCCTGGCCATCGTCAATCAGGCCTTCCATGATGGCGACGCTGTCATCGTAGGCGTGCGAGACCATTTCGTGCCAGTGCTTGCGGAAGGCGCGGATGTGCTCCTCGCGGTCCGGATGAACCTCGATCAGCAAGGCTTCGGCATCGGTCCAGGTGCGGCCACGGTCCTGCTCGACGTTCCAGTCGTGGGTGCAGACATTGTCGAAAAACCACTTGCGTTCAGTCTCGTCGGGGATGAGGCGGCTGAACGGGATACTCGGATCGTAATGGATGAGTACTTTTCCAATGTCGAAAACAATATGCTCGATGGCCATCGATTAATCCTTGGCATGTTTGAACGCGAGCGGAATAGCCGCGGTGATTGCTTTTTTCATGACGGTCGGCAGCGCCTGCGAGTCAAGATTTGTAACCGGCTCCCACCAACCGTTATCCGTTTGAATTCGCGAAGGGATCGCGACGCGGTAGATGGAAAGCCTGAGCTCGAAATGGGTGAAGACGTGGGTCACGGTCCCGCAAGGCTCCCACGCCGCCGGAAACGGTGCCGCGTCAGCCGATGTCTCGCCGTCCTGCCGCGCCGTCCAGTGGGTCGTCGGCACCTCGGTCATGCCGCCAAGAAGGCCGCTCTCGATGCGACGCCGCAGCAGAATTTCGCCATCCCCCGTGACCGCGATAAAGGCCGCGCCCTGGCGGATCGGCTTTTCCTTCTTGGCTGCCTTGACTGGAAACTGTTCGGGATCGTGCAGGCGCAGCGCCTCGCAGGATCCCCTGAAGGGACAGAGCGAACAGGCCGGTCGCTTCGGCGTGCAGATCGTCGCGCCGAGATCCATCATCGCCTGCGCGAAGTCGCCCGGCCGATCATTTGGGGTGAGAAGAGCCACCTTCTGCTTCATGTCAGGTTTGGCTGCGGGCAGAGGCGTGGCGATGGCGTAGAGCCGCGAGATCACCCGTTCGACGTTGCCGTCCATCACGGCCGCCTGCCGGTTGAAGGCGATCGCCGCCACCGCTGCAGCCGTATAGTCGCCGATGCCGGGAAGCGATTTCAGTCCGTCCTCGCTGTCAGGAAAGATGCCGCCGTGGTCGCGCGTTACTGCCTCGGCGCATTTCTTCAGGTTGCGGGCGCGCGCGTAGTAGCCAAGCCCTGCCCAGGCAGCCATGACGTCTTCGCTGGGAGCATCGGCAAGGTCGCGCACGGTCGGCCAGCGCGCCAGGAAATTGGCGAAGTAGGGCTTCACCGCCGGCACCGTGGTTTGCTGCAGCATCACCTCGGAGAGCCAGACATGGTAGGGATCGGCCTTGATGCCGCGCGCCGCCATCGGCGGCGAGATGCGCCATGGCAGGTCTCGATGGTGCCGGTCATACCAGTCGAGAAGGGGCTTGGCGGCGGGCGCGTCCAGTGTCGTCGATGTCATCATTTGCCGTCGTGAGGGGAAGTGCCCTATACTTGGCGAAGCAATGCCGCGCGATCAAGGCAGTGGTGCCCGAACGCAGCGCGATCTGAAGGTTTCAATGAGTTATCCACGCAAAGGTGAAAAGCAGATCTCCGAATTGACCAATGGGTTGATCGATCCGGTGCTCGCAAAGCGCGCCGGCATCAACACCGCGCTGCTCGGCTCGTGGGACGAGATCGCCGGCGAGGAGTTCGCCGATTGCACGCGGCCGGAAAAGATCGCCTGGGCGAGGGGTAACGATGACGGCGGTTTCCGCCCCGGCGTGCTCACCATCGCCTGCGAGGGCGCTCGCGCCCTGTTTCTGACGCATGCGCAGGGCGAACTGATCCAGCGGGTCAACAGCTTCTTCGGCTTCGCCGCCGTTCACCAGATCCGCATCGTCCAGAAACCTGTCTATCAAGCGATCAAGCGCTCCCGTACGCCACCGCCGCTAAAGGGTGCGGCAGCCGCAAAACTGGACGAGATGATGGAAGGGATCGAAGGCGACAAGCTGCGCGAAGCGGTAAAGCGTCTTGGAACGGCCGTGTTGGGAAAGCGCGGGCGCTAGCGCTTCCAAGTATTGCTCCTGCAATTCTGTCCGCAATTTAATCTGGCGGTCCAACCAAGGTCACAATTCTTTGAAGAAAGTTGGCGAAGCGTGCCTTGTTCGGGGCATCGAGCCGTTATATCGCACTGTCAGCCACTACTCTCATTTATGGGGAACTTCATGCCGATTTCCGAAATGCAACTGACGAAACGCCAGCTTCTGGGCGGCGTGGCTGCCGCGACTGCGACGCTTGCGGTTTTCAGCACCGCACAGGCCGCTGTCGAAGTGCCTAAGCCCGATGGCGACGTCGACATGGCTGCCGTGCTGAAGCCAGGCGAACTGCCGGAAATGGCGCTCGGCAAGGAAGACGCCCCGGTCACGATCGTCGAATATATGTCGATGACCTGCCCGCACTGCGCCCACTTCCACACGACGACCTTCGACGAAATCAAGAAGAAGTACGTCGATACCGGCAAGGTGCGTTTCATCATCCGCGAATTCCCGTTCGATCCGCGTGCGGCTGCCGCCTTCATGCTGGCGCGCTGCAATCCTTCCAAGCCGGAAGAATTGAGCACGGCCGAACAGTATTTCCCGATGGTTGCCATGCTGTTCAAGCAGCAGCAGACCTGGGCGGCTGCAGATGATGGCCGCGGTGCACTGCTTCAGATGTCCAAACTTGCTGGATTTACTGAGGATAGCTTCACGAAGTGCTTGACGAACCAGAAGCTGTTGGATCAAGTGAACGCAACGCGGGAAAGGGGTTCCAAGGAGTTTGGCGTCAATGCCACGCCGACGTTCCTCATCAACGGCAAGCGCTATTCTGGAGACATGACGGTTGACACCATGTCGGCCCTTATCGACAGCCTGCTCTAATCTGAACCGTATCCGATCGACGGGCGACGGCCGAAGCCGTGCGCCCGTCTTTTGCTATATCAGGCGCGGGGATACGGCATGAAGTTCAACAAGCTTCGTGTCGTCGGCTTCAAGTCCTTCGTCGAACCCACCGAATTCATCATCGAGCGCGGCTTGACCGGTATCGTCGGCCCGAACGGCTGCGGCAAGTCGAACCTCGTCGAAGCACTTCGCTGGGTGATGGGTGAAAACTCGTACAAGAACATGCGGGCGTCCGGCATGGACGACGTCATCTTCTCCGGCTCCGGCAACCGTCCCGCTCGCAACACCGCCGAAGTCGCGCTTTATCTCGACAATGCCGCGCGCACCGCGCCTGCCGCCTTCAACGACAGCGACGAGATCCAGGTTACGCGCCGCATCGAGCGTGAGCAGGGATCGATCTATCGCATCAACGGCAAGGAAAGCCGTGCCAAGGACGTGCAGCTTCTCTTTGCCGACGCCTCCACCGGTGCCCGTTCGCCGTCCATGGTCGGGCAGGGGCGGATCGGCGAGTTGATTTCGGCCAAGCCGCAGGCCCGCCGCCAATTGCTCGAAGAGGCAGCCGGCATATCAGGCCTGCATTCGCGCCGCCACGAAGCCGAGCTTCGCCTGCGTGCTGCCGAAAGCAATCTCGAACGCCTTGACGACGTAACCTCTCAACTCGAGAGCCAGATCGAGAGCCTGAAGCGTCAGGCCCGTCAGGCAAGCCGCTTCAAGTCACTGTCGGCGGATATCCGCGCCCGCGAGGCGCTGCTCCTGCATATCCGCTGGGTGCAGGCCAAGGAGGCGGAAGCCGATGCCGACAGCGCGCTCAATCAGGCCACCGTGGTCGTCGCCGAAAAGGCGCAGATGCAGATGGAGGCCGCCAAGGTTCAGGGCATTGCAAGCCTCAAGCTGCCTGAGTTGCGCGATGGCGAAGCGCGCGCCGCCGCCGCATTGCAGCGCCTGCAGATCGCCAAGACGCAGTTGGAGGAGGACGCCAATCGCATCCTGCGCCGCCGCGACGAACTGACCCGCCGCCTTGCGCAGCTCGGCGAGGACATCCGCCGCGAGGAGCGGCTGGTTGCCGACAACGCCGAGATCCTGGCGCGGCTGGACGCCGAAGAGGGCGAGATAACCGAGATCCTTGCCGATTCCGACCGTTTTGCCGAGGAAACCCGCGAGGCCTTCGAAGAGGCTTCGGCCAAGCTCGCAGACAGCGAGCGCGTCTTCGCGAGCCTGACCGCCGAGCGCGCCGAGGCCGCTGCCGGGCGCAACCAGCTCGAGCGTGCCATTCGCGATCTGGCCGATCGCAAGATGCGTCTTGAACGGCAGATGGACGAGGCCAACCGCGAGCTGTCGGCCATCGGCGAGAAGATTTCCGGCCTGCCCGATCCGGACGAGAAGCGGGCCGTGGTCGAGGCGGGCGAGCAGGCGCTTGCCGAGGTGGAGGCCGCGATCCAGGGCGTCGAGCAGGCCTTGGCCGCTGCTCGCCAGACCGAGGCTCTTTCCCGATCGCCGGTCGATGAGGCACGCGCAAAGCTGAATGCCATCGAAACGGAAGCCCGGACGATTTCGCGTATGCTGGCGGCCGGCGCCGCCGCAGGCGAATTTGCGCCGGTTGCCGATGAGCTTCGCGTCGATCGCGGCTTCGAAACGGCGCTCGGTGCGGCGCTTGGCGACGACATCGAATCGCCGCTTGATCCCAAGGCGCCGGTTCATTGGTCCGGCAATGGTGACGGCGCTGCGGATCCGGCATTGCCATCAGGGGCGACGCCGCTGACCAACCATGTTCGTGCGCCGGCGGTACTGATGCGCCGCCTGAAGCAGATCGGCCTGGTCTCCGGTTCGGATGCTGCGGCGCTGATGAAGGATCTAAAGCCTGGCCAGCGTTTGGTGACCAGAGAGGGCGCCGTCTATCGCTGGGACGGCCATGTCACCGGTGCGGATGCGCCGAGTGCGGCTGCACTCCGGCTGGCGCAGAAGAACCGGCTCGCCGAACTCGAAAGCGAAACGGCACTTGCCCGCGACATGCTTGATGAAGCAGAGGAACGGCTGGCGGGTGCCGCTGATGCCATTCGCCTTCAGGAGCAGCGCCTGGCGGAGGCTCGCGAGAAGAGCCGGATCTCGGCGCGGCAACTCGCTGAGGCGCGCGAAGCGCTGGCAGCAGCCGAGCGGGCCTCTGGCGATCTCATTCGACGTCGCGATGTCATTGCAGAAGCCGTCAGCCAGCTTCAGATCCAGCTCGAGGATCTCTCGATTCAGGAAGAAAACGTCAGGATCGAGCTGGAAGATGCACCTGATCTGACGGCGATCGACGAACGGCTTCGAGCGCAGCAGGCAGAAGTCGGGACCGATCGTGGCGCACTCGCCGAAGCACGGGCGCGCCATGAAAGCCTGAACCGCGAAAACGAAGCCCGCCAACGCCGCATCATTGCCATTGGGCAGGAGCGCGTGACCTGGCGCCAGCGTGCTGCCAGCGCCGAGGACCATATCGCAACCCTTCGCGATCGCGAGGAGGAAGCGCGGGAGGAAGCGGCCGAGCTCGAAATGGCGCCCGATGAGTTCGACGACAAGCGCCGTGCGCTGTTGACCGAACTCCAGAAGGCCGAGGAAGCGCGTCGCCATGCGGCCGATGCGCTTGCTGAAGCGGAGGTCGTGCAGCGTGACGCCGACCACAAGGCCGCGACGGCGCTATCCGAACTCGCCGAAAGCCGCGAGCGCCGCGGCCGCGCCGAAGAGCGGCTGGTCTCGGCGCGGGAAAAGCGGCAGGAAACCGAGGCGCGAATTCGCGAGGCACTGAATGTCGCGCCACACGAGGCCCTTCGACTTGCCGGACTAGAGTCGCTGCAAGCGGCACCCGACCTTCGCGAGGTCGAGCGCGAACTCGAACGCCTGAAGATGGAGCGCGAGCGCCTTGGCGCGGTCAACCTCCGTGCCGAGGAAGAGCAGAAGGAATTGAGCGGCAAGCTCGCGGCGCTGATCAAGGAACGCGACGACGTGATCGATGCGATTCGCAAGTTGCGTGGCGCGATCCAGAGCCTCAATCGCGAGGGTCGCGAGCGCCTGCTCGCCGCCTTCGACGTTGTCAACGGCCAGTTCCAGCGTCTCTTCACCCATCTTTTCGGTGGAGGCACGGCCGAACTGCAACTGATCGAGTCCGATGATCCGCTCGAAGCCGGCCTGGAAATTCTCGCCCGCCCGCCCGGCAAGAAGCCGCAGACGATGACGCTCCTTTCGGGCGGGGAGCAGGCGCTGACGGCAATGGCACTGATCTTTGCCGTCTTCCTGACCAATCCGGCGCCGATCTGCGTGCTGGACGAAGTGGACGCCCCGCTCGACGACCACAATGTCGAGCGCTATTGCAACCTGATGGACGAAATGGCCGCCTCCACCGAAACGCGTTTCGTCATCATCACCCACAATCCGATCACCATGGCGCGCATGAACAGGCTGTTCGGCGTGACGATGGCGGAGCAGGGCGTATCGCAGCTCGTGTCGGTCGATCTGCAGACGGCTGAACAACTGCGTGAGATCGCCTAAACAAGCCGCTGACAAAAAGCCCAAAAAAAGTCGAGCCGAATTGGCACATCTTCACCGTTGGGTGATGTTTTTCTACTGATCTTGTATTAGAGATTGCTTCATGTCGCTGCCGAATTGCCGCGAAGCGGTATCGGCTGCAGAGTTTTCTGTGCGACGCGATCGGAGCAGGCCTTTGGCGCTCTGACTGTCCGCATGGACGAGACCCCCCGTCCGGTTTTTCCTGGCTGGACGGACAGAAGGCTTTGCGGGACTTTGTTGCAGTCCCGCAAAGCTTTTTCTCCCTTCAATCGCTTCAGTCTGCCGCAGTTGTTGTGCGACGCAACATTTCGGCCGCATTTGTCGATTTTCATTTCAACACCAACGGATTAAGTTGATCCGGATATGGTGTTGGGGGGAATATGACCAAGTGGGTCTATACATTTGGCAACGGTCAAGCAGAGGGCAGTGCCCTCGACGTTGAGCGTTTGGGCGGCAAAGGCGCAAACCTCGCGGAGATGTGCAATCTTGGCCTTCCCGTTCCTCCGGGTCTGACGATCATCGCTGACGCTTGTTCCGCCTACTACAAGAACGGGCGACAGGTTGCCGAGGATCTGAAAGCGCAGGTCCGGACCGGCATCGAACGCATCGAGGAAGCGACCGGCCGGCGGTTTGGCGCGGGTGATCGACCGCTGCTGCTGTCGGTGCGCTCTGGTGCGCGTGTTTCGATGCCGGGAATGATGGACACTGTCCTCAATCTCGGCCTCAACGATGAAACCGTGCAGGCGCTCGGCCACGATGCCGGCGACGCCCGTTTCGCCTGGGACAGCTACCGCCGCTTCATCCAGATGTATGCCGACGTCGTCATGCGCCTGGACCATGAAGTGTTCGAGGAAATCCTCGAGGATGAGAAGGCCAGGCTCGGCTATGAATTCGACACGGAACTGACCGCCAGCGAATGGCAGCATGTGGTCTCGCTCTACAAGGGCATTATCGAGGAGGAACTGGGCGAGGAGTTTCCCCAGGATCCGGAAGTGCAGCTATGGGGCGCTGTCGGCGCCGTTTTCTCGAGCTGGATGAGCGCCCGCGCCGTCACCTATCGCCAGCTTCACAATATTCCTGAAGTCTGGGGAACGGCCGTCAATATCCAGGCGATGGTCTTCGGCAACCACGGCAATTCGTCTGCGACCGGCGTCGCCTTCACGCGCAATCCGTCCACGGGTGACAAGTCGCTCTACGGCGAATTTCTCGTCAATGCACAGGGCGAGGACGTCGTCGCCGGTATCCGCACGCCGCAGAGCATCACCGAGGAGGGTCGTATCAGCTCCGGTTCCGAACGACCGTCGATGGAAAAGTTGATGCCTGATGCCTTCAAAGAGTTGTCGCGCATCTGCGCCGAACTCGAGGCGCACTATCGCGACATGCAGGACATCGAATTCACCATCGAGCGCGGAAAGCTGTGGATGCTGCAGACCCGCTCAGGCAAGCGTTCGACGCGCGCGGCGATGAAAATCGCCGTCGACATGGTCGATGAGAAAGTAATTACCGAAGAGGAAGCGGTACTTCGCATAGAACCCTCATCACTGGACCAGCTTCTGCATCCGACGATCGACCCGCGTGTGTCGCGCGAGATCATCGGCACTGGCCTTCCGGCATCGCCGGGTGCCGCGACCGGCGAGATCGTGTTTACGGCCGAAGAGGCGGTCATAGCCTCGGAGGAGGGGCGCAAAGTCATCCTGCTGCGCGTCGAGACAAGCCCGGAAGACATTCACGGGATGCACGCGGCCGAGGGCATTCTGACGACACGTGGCGGCATGACCAGCCATGCCGCCGTTGTCGCCCGCGGCATGGGCATCCCCTGCGTGGTCGGCGCCGGGAGCATGCGCATCGACGTACGCAACGAGCGGCTGATCGGCGTCGGCGTCACACTGAAGAAGGGCGACGTCATCACCATCGACGGCTCGGCGGGACAGGTGCTGAAGGGCGACGTGCAAATGATCCAGCCGGAGCTTTCGGGCGATTTCGGGCGCATCATGCAATGGGCCGACCGGGCACGGCGGATGACGGTGCGCACTAACGCCGATACGCCGGCGGATGCGCGCGCGGCTCGTTCCTTCGGCGCTGAAGGCATCGGCCTTTGCCGCACCGAGCACATGTTCTTCGAGGGCGATCGCATTCAGCTAATGCGCGAGATGATCCTGGCGGAGGATGAAACCGGCCGGCGCACCGCGTTGGACAGCTTGTTGCCGGTGCAACGGCACGATTTCACCAGCCTCTTCAATGTCATGCATGGGCTGCCGGTGACGATTCGTCTGCTCGACCCGCCGCTGCACGAGTTCCTGCCGAAGACGGACGAGGAGATCGCCGACGTTGCCGCCGCCATGGGCATGGATCCGGCGTTGCTGCGTCAGCGCGTTGATGCCCTACACGAATTCAATCCGATGCTCGGGCATCGTGGCTGCCGGCTGGCGATTTCCTATCCCGAGATCGTCGAGATGCAGGCACGCGCGATTTTCGAGGCGGCGGTCGCGGCGGCCCATGAAACCGGCGCTGCCGTCGTGCCTGAGATCATGGTGCCGCTCGTCGGGTTGCGCGCGGAACTGGATTACGTCAAGGAGCGCATCGACGCCATTGCCGGCGACGTTATGGCGGAGGCCGGCATGCGGATCGACTATCTGGTCGGCACGATGATCGAGCTGCCGCGCGCAGCCCTCAGGGCCCATATTATTGCGGAAGCGGCGGAGTTCTTCTCTTTCGGTACCAACGACTTGACGCAGACGACCTTCGGCATCTCGCGCGACGATGCGTCCGCTTTCATACCGACCTATCAGCGCAAGGGGATCATCGAGCACGATCCCTTCATTTCACTGGACTTCGATGGTGTCGGCGAGTTGATCCGCATCGCCGCAGAACGCGGTCGACGTACGCGTAACGATATGAAGCTTGGAATCTGCGGCGAACACGGCGGCGATCCCGCATCCATCCATTTCTGCGAGGAAATCGGATTGGACTACGTGTCCTGTTCACCCTTCCGCGTGCCGATCGCCCGCCTCGCCGCCGCGCAGGCCGTCATTAGTAGCGATACTGCCGCCAGTATGGGCGCCCGTAGTAGGACGGGTCCAGCTCGAACGCCATCCCCATCATGAGCCTGTCGCTATCATAGCGATACTGCGCGCGGCGGTAGAGATCGATGCGCTGCAGGCAGGCGGCAAAACCGTTGGTCCTAGGTTTGAAGCCATAGCGTAGGCACTGGTCTTCGTCAGCGGCGCGCTGCTGCTCAGGCGACAGCGACTGGCACGCTGACAGGCTTGCGGCGGCTGCGATGAGCGCGAGGGATAAAGCGAGGATACGCATCGGTGTTTCTTTGCAACGAAAATTTCCCGCAATGAGATGACGCCAATCACGGGTTACAGTCAACTAAAAGAATGGCTTAGGGTTACGAGCCGGTTCTGCGATCGCTGCGTGTCGACCGATCCGGGCGCGCGAACGGCTTTCGCCCGCCCGGGATCGCCTGTAAGAAGGCGGCTTGCACGATACTGGAAGGCAAGCATGGCACTGCGCGATCGATTCTCGAAGAAACTGACCTGCCCGCAATGCGGCAATACGGGTTTTGCCGAAGCCTCCGAAATCGATGATCCGAAGCGCAAGCATCCGGGTTTCAGCGTCGACCACTTGCCGCGCGGCTTCTTCATCCAGCGCCCCTCCAATCATCAGGAAACCTGCATGATCATATGCGAATGCGGCCGCAAATTCCCGTTTCGCAGTGTGGCCGAGGCAGCCGTGGCGCGCGATTAGCCCTGAAAGAGCTCGAGGTCAGAACCGTTCGAGGACCTTGATGAAGGCATCGGCGAATCGGACGAGGTGGGCTGTCGCGGGGTCCGGTGCTTCCATCCGGATTTCGGTGCCGCTGTGATCGAGTACAGCGAGAACGACACGCATCTTCTCGTTGGAGGAGGGGATGCGGAGCACGGCGATCCGTTTGCAGTCGTCCATCAATCCCTCGGCGGGAAGGTCGAAAAGGAATTCGCCGCCGGCCTTGGCCGAAGCCACGCGCACCGTCTCGCAGAAGTCGGATTTGCCGTCATATCCATCGAGGGACAATTCCAGTTCCAGAAGCTCTATCGGCAGAAGCGGATCTGCATGATCGGTTGTCGCCCCCAGCGTCGGCGCCTGGGTTCCCGATGCGAGCTCCGGTGCAAT
Organism: Rhizobium sp. BK661; assembly: GCF_024808825.1. NCBI lineage: Bacteria > Pseudomonadati > Pseudomonadota > Alphaproteobacteria > Hyphomicrobiales > Rhizobiaceae > Rhizobium > Rhizobium sp. BK661. The sequence continues at coordinate 1,025,739 of NZ_JANTYT010000001.1, forward strand.
CATTGCCCTTCTCCTGTTGGTCGGTTGCAGCGCGAACCACACAACTGCAAATCAACGAATATCAGAAAATGCTCACGCACGCCATTGTCGTCTTCTCCGTGGATTGCGTGCCTCGGATCGACACAACAGTTTCAATTTAGGCGAATCTTGCACTAAACAAGTCGAGGGCGATTTTGCGCGTTCATGCGGGACGCGCCGCTTGCGAGTAACCGGTAAGTTTGATGGCAATCCGTTTCGACCGCCCCGTTTCAAGTGCCGCCCGCTTCTCGCGGCGCTTCGGGGCATTTGCGCTGGTTCTTTGCCTTGCCGCTCTGGTCGGTCACCGCTTCGCCGGCCTTGCCACGCCATACCTGGTGCTGGTGCTGATTGTCTCTGCGGGCTTCGCACTGCTGGCAGCGCTGCTTGCCTTCGCCGGCCTCCGCAGCCTTTGGCTGACAGGGGCCGAAGGTGGGCTGGATGCCTTGAAAGCCTTGATTTTTGTTGCTCTTCCGCTGGCGCTCGGCGCAATTGCTGCCGAACGATATTTCATGCTGCCGGCAATCTACGACGTCTCGACCGATCTCGTCTCCGCCCCGGATTGGCTGAAGACGCCGAATGCCGACCAGATCTGGCTGAAGCGCCCGCCAGCTGCGACGCCGGAAGACCGTGAAAAGCAACTCGAGGCCTATCCGGAGCTGACCGGCCGTCGCTACGACGGTGCGATAGACCGCGTGCTCCAGGCCGTGAAGAAGGTCGCCAAGCAGAGCGGCATTCGGATCACTCGCGCCGATGGCGACGACGAGCCAAGCGATATCGACGATCGGCCGGTCAAGCCGCAGCCGGATGATGGCGCGGTTGCCGAGGCACCGGAAGCCGTGCCGATCCCGACGCCGCGGCCTTATGATGACGATGTCGCGCAGCTGATTCGCCGGGCCAATGGCGTCACGCTCCAGGGCGAAACCCGCACCTTGGTCCTCGGCTTGCGTTTCGACATCGTCATCCGTTTGCGCGAAGAAGCCGAAACCACCCTTGTCGATGTCAGGGTCGCCTCACGCTACGGCCCTCACGACCTTGGCCTCAGCGCCGATGTTGCCGAGGACTACCTGAAGGCTCTGGATTCCGAATTGCTCGGCATCGCCGGCAGCTAGTCGCGTTTCGGTTTAGCCGTCGGAACCAGTCGTCCCCGATTGATTACCCTAGGAATCGGCGCCTCTGATCCGGGCTAGGCACGAAGCAGGTGGTTCGCCTGCCGGCAATGCGCAGACGGTTTCGCGCCACGAATTCGTAGAGCCTGTCGGCAAGCCCCCGCGGGAGCAGTCGAAGGACGCCTACAAGTGACCAGGGAAAGCCAAGCGCTTCGATCATACGGATCGTCCCTCTCGACTTGAAGTGCGCGCGTCCGTCTTCGATCAGGATATTGGTTTCGTAGTCGCGTCCATCGAGCCCGTAGTGGCGATAGAGCGCTTCCCCGAGTGGCGATTGCGCCGCAAGAAAGCGATAGCGCTCAGCCTTGTCGCGCCTCAGCACGAACTGGACCCACGCCGAGCAGAACACGCATTCTCCATCGAAGACGATGAGAGGCTTGTCATCCGCGAATTCGGGCACGCCGGCATCGGCGCGATAGCTGTAGGCCTCGCGCACGGACTATCTCCGCTTTGCCGGCCGGTATGACCCGAGCAGGGCAGGCGGCCCGTCGGTTTCGATCTCACCGCGCTCCAGCAGATCCTCGATATGGGCAAGCACCGAGAGGGCGGCGGCGCCGTGCAGGCGTGGATCCGTTTCGCGATAGATGACCTTTACCATTTCGGGAATGTTGCGATCGCCGGCTCGGATGCGGCCGAGCACAGCCCGTTCGCGCATTCGTCGATGGGTTTTCAGCGCCCGCATGAACGAGATCGGCTTGTGCACGGGGCCCCCATGTCCCGGAAGCAGAATGCGGTCATGCCGCGCAATCAGCTTGTCGAGGGAGGCCAGGTAATCCGACATGGAGCCGTCTGGCGGTGCGACGATGGAAGTTGCCCACGCCATGACATGATCGGCGGAAAACAGGATCCCCGTCCCCTCGAGCGCGAAGGCCGCATGGTTGGCGGTGTGTCCCGGCGTCAGGACGCCGGTCAGGCTCCAACCGTCGCCCGCGATCGTTTCACCATCGCGAATTGTGATGTCGGGTCTGAAATCCAGGTCCGAGCTCTCGGCAAAAGGGTTGATCTCGCCTTGGTACAGCGGGCGGGCGGCGCGGTGCGGTCCCTCGGCCACGATCCGTGCCCCGGTCGCCGCCTGCAGGCGCCGCGACAGCGGCGAGTGGTCGCGATGTGTGTGGCTGACGAAGATGTGGGTGACCTCGCGTCCGTCGAGCGCTGCCAACAAGGCATGGAAATGTGCCTCGTCTTCAGGGCCGGGATCGATGACGGCCGTGGATTGATCCCCAATGATGTAACTGTTGGTACCGTAGAAGGTGAAGGCGCTCGGGTTGTTGACCGTGATGCGCTGTACGCCCGAGGCAACTGGCACGGCTTGGCCATATGCGGGCTCGAAAGCCAGATTGAATTCGGGACTTGCCATTTATTTGTATTCGATCTCGATGAAGGACATCGGCTGATCGCCGGCATTGACGACATTGTGCTCGGTGCCGGCATCGCGCCGGTAGGCGGCGCCCTTGGCAATGTCGACCCTGCGGCTGCCGTCCTTCTCCTCCAGCAGGAACTGGCAATCGGTCATCGGCACGACGACGTAGCCCATTCCATGCGTATGGACGCCCGTATCGGCGCCCGGCTCGAAGTCCCAGCGCGTGATCCGAACCACGGCGTCGTCGAGCAGCAGCGTTGCGAGGGCAGGCGGTCGGGCACGGTATTGGCTCATCGTCACTCCATCGTCCGGGACGGCTGAGGCGAGACCTAGCATGGTGACGCAGAAAGCGCACAGAAATATGCCACGGCCCGAAACTTAATGATTGTGACGGCAGGCGAGCTTTGCTAAGCAGGCGTCGATTTGGCAAGCGGTCTCCGCTTTCAAGCTCTGGTGGGGCGTCGCCAAGCGGTAAGGCACCGGTTTTTGGTACCGGCATTCCCAGGTTCGAATCCTGGCGCCCCAGCCACTGAACTCCAGCAATGATAAACACTCGCTTGCGCAGATGTCAGCTGCGACCGAAGCCGCGTGGCGACACGCGATGAGTGGCACCCACTCGATACAAAAAAAGGCGACCCGTCGTAGGGCCGCCTTCCAAAGCCACTTGCTGTGCCGGTTCTTACTACGCGGGCTGTGCCGGTGCCAGGAACTCGGCACAATAGGACGGGCCGCTGACGCCCGGGATGTCGCCGACGACGCGGATGCTGCGGATCGTGTAGTCGGAGCTGGTGACGATTTCGGCCTGGCAGCGCAGGTACTGCGTGCGGGCCGCCGCGATCTGCTTGCCGCGCTTGCCGTCCGCACCGTCCGCATATTTTGCCGGAACGCGCACGGTCTTGTAGCCACCCTTCCAGGTGTAGGTGACGCCAGAGCCGTTTTCGACGTCGTTGATCGGCGGGCCGAAGGCGGCGAAGAACTTTCCGGCGGACTGGCCAACCCAGCGGCTGGAAATCGGATCGGCAGAGGTCTGAATCGTCGTGCAGCCGGCAAGCGCAATGGCAAGCCCAGCCGCGGCAAAGGTGCGGAGTTTCATTCTTTCGTCCCTGAAATGTTGTCGCGCATTCGACGGCGGGAACTGCTGGTCTGCAGCGGTTTCCGCTTGTCCCGCCGAGCGCTTTAGCGCGGAACCCGGCAAAAGAAAATCGGCCGACCTTCGCAATCGCAAAATTTGCCGCAAGTGTGTCTTTTTGTTCCACTTACGCGGCCGAGATGGGGGCTGGCCGCGTCTGTAAAAAATGCGCCGGCTTTTGAATTTTGGTGCTTGCGCAACAGGATGGGCCGGTCTATAGAGGCGCCGCTGGTCACGGAGTGTAGCGCAGTCTGGTAGCGCACCACGTTCGGGACGTGGGGGTCGAGTGTTCGAATCACTCCACTCCGACCAGCCGAAAAGCCCGCGAAAGCGGGCTTTTTTCTTTGCTTGCCGCCCAGGTCATGGCGCGGCAGCACCGGCCCTTTGTTCTCACCGCTTTGCCGAAAGGCCTGCTTCGTCGGCGTCGCAAACAGACGCCTAATTGTCGCTTTTCGGTATTCATAAATATAAGCGAGGACTAAAGTACCGTCCTTCACACAAAATATATCAGACAAGCGCGCGTCGAGCGGGCGAGGAACAGTGCATGAAGGCCTCGGAGTACAGAGCTGCGGTTGCCGTCACGGGACTGGGCGCCGCGGGTGTCGAAAGGCTGTTTGCTGTCGACCAGATCACGTCGCGTCGCTGGGCTTCAGGCGAAGCCGAAGTGCCGCGCGCGGTCGGCCTATGCCTGCTGTTGATGGCGTCGGCGAACGTTTCGGTGGCGCAGGCTGAGATACTGGCCGACGACACCGATACTGGACTTGCCAAGATCGCCTGAGTGTCCGTCCGCTCATCGCGAAATCGGAGTGCAAGACCGGTCTGGCTCGACGTATCCGCGTCGCCCTACCTTGCGGACAGGCGGCGAGATTGTCCGGTTTTGACGTATATCCTTACACCCCAAGAATGGCATCGATCTCGGCAATCAGGGCGGCATAGCTCTCGATATGTCGATAATACTCGTTGCGGATCTGTTCGGTGATGTCGGAGAGCGGGCCGGATCCCTCGGCACGGAAGTGCTTCACATCATTCTCCGTCATGGATTTGAGGTTGCCCTCGTACTCCTTGACCTTCTCAGCATAGTCTTCCCGAAGTTTTTCCAGACTCATGGCATCTCTCCTCAGGCGGCCAGGCGCTGTGGACATTCTGCCGCGTGGTGGCGGCAATCTAAAGGTTGCCTAGAATAGATGCGGCGCTTAAAGCAGATTGACAATCCCGGCCCGTGAAAAGTGAATCAATGAGCAAAGCAAACTTTTATTCCAACATGGGCGGCCTGCCGCCGCAGACCGAACTCCTGTCCAGCAAGGCCGTGTTCACGACAGCCTATGCGGTCATCCCCCGCAGCGTGATGACGGACATCGTCACCAGCTATTTCCCGCACTGGGAAGGCACGCGCGCCTGGGTGATTTCCCGCCCGCTGACCGGTTTTTCCGAGACGTTTTCGCAGTACATCATGGAAGTGCAGCCGGGTGGCGGCAGCGACCGGCCAGAACCTGAGAAGCGCGCCGAAGGCGTGCTCTTCGTGGTCGACGGCGAGATGACCGTCGAGTTCGAGGGCGCCTCGCATGCAATGCGCCCTGGTTCCTTCGCCTTCCTGCCTGCCGGCTCCCGCTGGACGCTGTGGAACAAGAGCGCGGCGCCCGTGAAGTTCCACTGGATCCGCAAGGCGTTCCAGGAGGTCGAAGGGCAGGATCCGCCGCCGGCGATCTTCACGCATGAGGAAAATCATCCGCCGCAGCCGATGCCCGACACCGACGATGCCTGGGCAACGACCCGCTTCATCGATCCGGCCGATCTTCGTTACGACATGCACGTCACCATCGTCACGTTCGAGCCGGGCGGCGTCATTCCGTTCATGGAAACGCATGTGATGGAGCACGGCCTCTACGTCCTCGAGGGCAGGGCGGTCTATCGCCTCAACAGGGATTGGGTAGAGGTGGAAGCCGGCGACTTCATGTGGCTGCGCGCCTTCTGCCCGCAGGCCTGCTATGCCGGCGGTCCGGGCCGCTTCCGCTACCTGCTCTATAAGGATGTCAACCGCCACATGCCGCTGTGGTAGGCGCGCTGGCGAGGCCGACAAGCCGGGACCGTCAGGCAGGACGCCGGCATATGATCTGACATACCCGGTGCTGGTTTTGCATTCTGGCGACGCCAGCGCCGACTGTTGCGCGCAGATGACATCTCGCGCCTTTCGCCAGCTGCGATATTGAGAAGACCGCTCTTGTCTGCGATGCTTGGGTCTCAATTCCTGCAGCTTCGGGAGACCAACATGAAAACGATCCTGTCCAACCAGAAAGGAAACATCGACCACAAGGACATGACGCTTCATGATTTCTCGGTTCTCGCGCGCAAGGAAAAGCACGCCACGCCATAAATCCTCTCTTTGGGTCTTCCGGACCCGGCAGATCGATGCCGACCGTGAACGCCGGCCTTCGCGCTGGCGCAAATTTCTCTCCTACTATCGGCCGCATCTGCCTTTGCTGCTGGCGGACCTGTTTTGTGCAATCCTCGTTGCCGGCACGGCGATCGCGCTGCCGCTCTGCGCCAACTACGTCACGCGCTATCTTCTGACGCTGAGCGATACGCCGCAGGCCTTCGGGGAGATTCTGGTTATCGGGGCCGCCATGCTCGCGATCCTCGTGCTCCAGAGCGTCGCCATCTTCTTTGTCGACTATCAGGGCCATGTGATGGGTGCCCGGATCGAGGCGGCGGTTCGCCAAGAGCTCTTCGAGCACTGCCAGAAGCTCTCGTTCAGCTTCCACGACACGCAGCGCACCGGTCAGCTGATGAGCCGCATCACCAATGATTCACTGTGGTTGGGTGAGCTTTTCCACCATGGTCCCGAAGACCTCTCCATCGCCGTGCTCAAATATGGCGGGGCAATGGTTGTCCTGTTCTACATCGATCCGCCGTTGGCCGGCATCATCCTTCTGCTTACACCGCTGGCCATCGCCTATGCGTTGCATTTCAATCGACGCATGAACCGCGCGCTCGACGCCAGCAAGCAACAGATCGCCGCCGTCAACGAGCGCGTCGAAGATGCCTTGGCGGGCATTCGTGTCGTCCAGTCCTTCGCCAACGAGGCCAGGGAGAAGGAGCGCTTCGCCGATCTCAATCAGGGCTTTCTCCGCAGCCGTGCTGACGGCTACCGCAGCGAGGCCTGGTTCTCCGTTGGGACGGAGACCTTCGCGCAGCTCATCACCATCCTTGTCATCATCGTCGGGGCTATCCGCATCCTGACGGCGGAGCTCACCGTCGCCGATCTCCTGACGTTCCTGCTTTGCGTGGCGGTGCTGGTCGACCCAGTCAGGCGGTTGGCCAACTTCGTACGGCTTTGGCAGGAGGGCTACACCGGTTTCGTCAGGGCCATGGAGATACTGGAGATCGCACCTGACATCACGGACCAGCCCGGAGCCCGGCCTTTGTCGGTTCCTCACGGGGAAATCACCTTCTCCGAGGTCACGTTCGGCTATGCTGACGAGGGCGCCAGCGTGCTCGACAACGTTTCCCTGACCATCGCGCCGGGCGAGTTCGTGGCTTTGGTGGGGCCTTCAGGCGTGGGCAAGAGTACGCTTTGCGCACTCATCCCACGCTTCTACGACATCCAGTCCGGGGCAATCCGCATTGATGGTGCCGACCTTCGCGACGTGACGTTGGCGTCGCTGCGCCGCCATATCGGCATCGTACAGCAGGATGTGTATCTGTTCGCCGGCACGATAGCGGAAAACCTGCGCTACGGACGGCCGGACGCGACGGATGCCGAAGTGGTGGCCGCCGCTCGTGCCGCGAACGCGCATGATTTCATCATGGCGTTACCCGACGGCTACGACACAGATATCGGGCAACGCGGGGTCAAGCTCTCGGGCGGCCAGCGCCAGCGTCTCACGATCGCTCGCGTTTTCCTCAAGGACCCGGCGATCCTGATCTTCGATGAGGCGACGAGCGCGTTGGACAACGAGAGTGAACGCGCGGTGCAGCGTGCGCTGCTGAGTTTGGCGAAGGGGAGAACAACGCTGGTGATCGCCCACCGTCTGTCGACCGTTCGCCACGCCGACCGCATTCTGGTTCTCACGGGCGATGGCATCGTCGAGCATGGAACCCATGAGGATCTCATGGCCCATGACGGGGTCTATGCCAACTTGCATCGGGTGCAGGCGAGCATGTAGAATTCGTGGCCCGCTCGATTGGAGCGGGCCACGGCAAACATTCGTCAGATGTCGCTGGCCGCGTTCGACCAGAGGTCGGATGCTTCAGCGGCCGTCATGCGCCGCACCTCCGCCTCGTGGCGGCGGTTGGCGAAAAGCTCGCTGGCCATGATCTGGTCGGCGAGATCGGCCGGCAGAGACAGGATCACGCGGGCGTCGCCGCCGTGGATGCCGCCGAGTTCGCTCCGCTTTCCTGATATCATGCCGCCGGCCACCGTGTTGTTGGTGTCGGGATCGATCAGGATGAAGGAGCCGGATGCGCGGTTTTGTTCGTAGGGATCGAAGATCGCCTGTTCGTCGAAGGCGAGGCGTACCTTGCCGATCGCATTCATGTAGAGCGTGTCCACTGGAGCCCAGGCACCCGTCTTCAGCTCAAGCTGTGCCACCGGCTGTACCTGAACGCGCTGGCGACGGCTACCGCTCTTCAGCCAGTAGCGCTTGCCGGCTTCTATGCCCTCAGGCTGCAACGCCACGATCTGCGCATCGAAAGAGAGGCCTACCTGCGGCTGGCTGTCGATCGAGACGATCATATCGCCGCGGGCAACGTCCACCTGTCGGTCGAGGACTAGCGTGATCGCGTCGCCGGCAACGGCGGCGTTGCGCACCAGATCGAAGGTGACGATCTTGGTGACGTTGGCGACCATGCCCGACGGCAGGATCATGACGCTGTCGCCCGGCTTGACGGAACCGCCAGCAACCGTGCCCTGGTAGCCACGGAAGCTTTCGCCCGGGCGCGATACGCGCTGCACCGAGAAGCGGAAGCCGGTCGCCTGCGACGAGCGGACGGTGGCAAGCTCGAGCGTCTCGACCAGCGTCGGGCCGGCATACCACGGCATCGCTGCTTCGCCGGAGTAGACGACGTTCTCGCCCTTCAAGGCCGACATCGGGATCGCGGTGATCTGCTTCACGCCGAGCGACAGGGCGAATTCGCGGAACTCGTGCGTGATCTTGTCGAAGCCGGCGCGGTCGTAGTTCGTCAGGTCGATCTTGTTGACTGCAAGTACGAACTGCTTGATGCCGAGCAGCGAAGCAATCGTCGCGTGACGGCGCGTCTGCTCGAGAATGCCGGCGCGTGCATCGACCAGCAGAACGGCGAGATCGGCGGTGGATGCGCCGGTCGCCATGTTGCGGGTGTACTGCTCGTGGCCGGGCGTATCGGCGACGATGAAGGAGCGCTTGTCGGTCGAGAAATAGCGATAGGCGACATCGATGGTGATGCCCTGTTCGCGCTCGGCCTGCAGGCCGTCGAGCAGGAGTGCAAAGTCTGGCAGGCCGAGATCGTTCTGCTTGCCGGTGGAATCGCGCTGCAGCGTGGCGGCCTGGTCTTCCTTGACTGCCTTGGTGTCCCAAAGCAGGCGGCCGATCAGGGTGGACTTGCCATCATCGACGCTCCCGCAGGTGATGAGGCGCAGCGGTCGCGAGTCGCGGGTCGCCGTCGCGGGTTCTGCGGCGGGCACGGCGAGGGCGTGTGCGGCGGTTACGGCTGCGGTCATCTCAGAAATATCCTTCACGCTTCTTCTTTTCCATGGAGCCGGACTGGTCGCGGTCGATGGCGCGGCCCTGTCGTTCGGAAACCGTGGCGATTTCCAGCTCCGCGATGATGTCTTCAAGGGTGGTGGCGGTAGAGCGGATCGCGCCCGTCAGCGGGAAGCAGCCGAGCGTACGGAAGCGGATGGAATCTTCCTGCTTGGTTTCGCCGGGCAGCAGTTCAAGCCGCGGATCGGAGGCAGCGATCATCATGCCGTCGCGCTCCACATAGGGGCGCTTTGCCGCGAAATAGAGCGGCACGATCGGAATGTTTTCCGCCTGGATGTAGCGCCAGATGTCGACTTCGGTCCAGTTCGACAGCGGGAAGACGCGAACGCTTTCGCCCTTGCGGATCTGGCCGTTGTAGACGTTCCAGAGTTCCGGGCGCTGGTTGCGCGGATCCCAGCGATGGTCAGGCGTGCGGAAGGAGTAGATACGCTCCTTGGCGCGGCTCGCTTCCTCGTCGCGGCGGGCGCCGCCAAAGGCTGCGTCGAACTTTCCGGCGTCGAGCGCATTGCGCAGCGCTTCGGTCTTCATGATGTCGGTGTAGCGCGCCGAACCGTAGGTGAACGGCGTGATGTTTTCGGCGGCACCGCGCGGATTGATGTGCTCGATCAGGTCGAGATCGTACTTCTTTACGATCTCGTCGCGGAAGGTAATCATCTCCGCGAACTTCCAGCCGGTGTTCACGTGCAGCAGCGGGAAGGGGACGCGGCCGGGGTAGAAGGCCTTGCGTGCAAGATGCAGCAGGACCGACGAGTCCTTGCCGATCGAGTACAGCATCACCGGCTTTTCGAATTCGGCGGCGACTTCGCGGAAGATATGGATCGCTTCGTTTTCAAGCGCCTTCAAATGCGGGTCGAGCGGCGGCTTGGCGCTCTGGGGATTGCTGAGTTCCGTATCCGGACGGCTATCGGGCATTTCTAACTCCAGACTTCGATCATTCCAGAAAGGGAGGCATCCGGAACGAGGTGCATTTCAGACTTCGAGGAGCGCAGGCGGGAAGCCGCGCTCCGATCCCGAAGTCGACGGGTTACTGTTGCGCGGCAATCGCCGAGGCTTCTTCAGCCACGTGCAGGCCGCATTCGCGCTTTTCGTCCTGCTCCCACCACCAGCGGCCGGCACGCTCCGGCTCGCCGGGCTTGATCGCCCGCGTGCAGGGTTCGCATCCGATCGAGGGGTAGCCACGGGCATGCAGTGGATTGACCGGCACACCGTTGTCGGCGACGTACGCCTTGATGACGTCGATGTCCCAATCGGCGAGCGGGTTGACCTTCAACAGGTGGCGCTCGGCGTCATACTCGGCAAACGGCGTTTCCGCGCGGTTGGCCGACTGGCCGCGGCGCAGACCGGTGATCCAGATGGTTGCCCCATCGAGTGCGCGCGCAAGCGGCTTCAGCTTGCGCACGCCACAACAGGCATGTCTGGCTTCGACGCTTTCGTAGAAGCCGTTCAGGCCGTATTTTGCGGCATAGGCGTCGATATCGGCCTGCTCCGGTTCGTAGCGGCTGATGTGGATGTCGTATTGCTTCTCGGTCTCGTCGATCAGCGCCAGCGTTTCCGGAAACAGACGTCCCGTCTGCAGCGTCGCGACGTCGATCGGCAGGCGGTGATTGCCGATTTCGGCAGTGATGACCTGGTCTTCGATGCCGAGGGACGTAGTAAAGACGACGCGGCCACCGAGACCGGCGACGAACGACAGACGCCCGGCAAGGTCAAGGCCTGAGAGTTTCGCGTTCAGCGTTTCCGCTTCAGCGTTTGGATTGGCAGCAACAGTCATGGGGATCCTGTCCTTGATGTTGGCCGGAGTATCGCAGGTCAGGCTTGGATCGGACAGAAAAACGGATTTCGAAAGCGGCGGCGATAGGAGCAAATATCTCTCCCCGGCCGCTGCAATGCGGAAAAGCAGCCGCGCCAGCAATGGTTCGCAGCGGTCAAACTAATTGTCTATTGATTTAGTAGGGTAACACATTGCCTGTCAATCGGAAATGTGAAGTGATGACATCTAGGGTGCATTTTGGCGTAAATTTCGACTATTGGCCGAGGGTGAAAAAACAAGGCCAAAAACCTTGTCTCTCAAGGGTTTCGCCGGCTTGTTCAAATTCCGTTCATGCGGCGCATGCCATAGAGGCAGGACAGAGCTTGCGGTGGGTTCCTGATTCCGCCCGCCATGTGTGTGTCGACGGTCAAAGATGATTACGCAGAAGGCAAAATATGCGCTAAGGGCGCTGACAGTATTGGCGGCAGCCGATGACGGCGAGCCGGTGATGATTTCCGACATTGCGGCGCAGCAGAAGATACCGAAGAAATTCCTCGAACAGATTTTGCTCGACCTGAAACATCAAGGTATCGTCGTCAGCCGTCGTGGCAAGCAGGGCGGCTATCTCCTGCTGAAGCCGGCCGACATGATCACCTTCGGCGAGGTATTACGCATCATCGATGGCCCGATCGCACCGCTTCCATGCCTGTCGATCACTGCCTATCGCAAGTGCGACGACTGCGATGGTGAGCAGAACTGCGAGATCCGCCACGTTTTCGCCAAGGTGGCCGACGCGACCCGCAAGGTCCTGTTCTCAACCACGATTGCTGATGCCGTTGCTCCGGCAAAGGTCGCGCAAGTGACCCGCATGCTCGCCTAGGGCTAGGTCCCATCGACCGTTGGCCGCTCCACTTGGCATTGTGCTCCTGCCTCAAGATTCGGTGAGATAGCTTTCCGTCGCCCGACGCTGCGCCAATTCGCTCCTTTGCAGAGGTAGGGAGAAACGAACATGCACGTCATGGACACGAAACGAATGATAGTCGGTGCAATCCTCGTAGTCACCTTGGCGACGGGAGCCGCCGCGCATCACGGCTGGTCGTGGGCCGAGGGTGAGCAGACGGAATTGCGGGGTACCATCGAGAAGATAACGATGGGAGGCCCGCATCCGACCCTCGATGTTGCGACCGCCGACGACGGCGTCTGGCTTGTCGAACTTGGCAACCCCAGGCAGACCGAACGCTCGGGCTTTGTCGAAGGATCGGCCAAGAAAGGCGATTCGATCGTCGTGCTTGGAAACCGCTCGCAGAAGCCCGACGAAAAGCGGATGAAGGCGGTACGGATCACGGTCGCCGACAAGCGTTTCGACATCTATCCGGAACGGATTCAGACGAACTGAGCGATGGCGATCGAGCTCCTGGAATGGCTCGCCGCAACCCCGTTGTCGTCAGGGCTGCGGCGCTCGGCGCTTGTCTACATGGCAGTCAATGCCGCCCATATCCTTTCGATCGGGCTGCTGATCGGGGCGATCCTGCCACTGGATCTGCGGCTGATGGGCTTGTTCGGCTCGCTGCCGCTGGCGGTGCTTGGCCCGTTCCTGTCACGGGCCGCGGCCGTCGGGCTTGTGGGAGCTGTTCTCACTGGCTTTGCTCTTTTCAGCGTCAAGCCGATCGAATACGCCGAAAATCCGGCCTTCCTGGCGAAGCTGGGGGTGTTGGTCCTCGGCATTTTGAACGCGGCCGTCGTCCATGCGCAAGCAGCCTGGCGACGGGCCGTGTCGGGCTCTTCGCCCGCCTTCAGCTTGCGCCTTCAGGCGGGCCTCTCCGCAGCGGTGTGGACGTCCGCGTTGCTTGCCGGTCGCTGGATCGGCTTCGTCTGATAGCGGTCGGCAGTTCTACCGATCGCTCGTTTCCCAGCGCGGGTTGATCCAGGGCTCCTGGTTGGAGCGCGGCAGAGGCTGCTTGCCGAGGATGTGGTCGGCTGCCTTCTCCCCCGTCATGATCGACGGGCCGTTCAGGTTGCCGTAGGTCACATGCGGGAAGATCGACGAGTCGGCGACGCACAGACCGTCGACGCCGATGACGCGCGTCTCAGGATCGACGACGGCCATCGGATCGGTCTTCGCGCCCATCTTGCAGGTGCCGCAGGGGTGATAGGCGCTTTCGAGATGCTCGCGCAGGAAGGCGTCGATCTCCTCGTCGGTCTGCACTTTCTCGCCCGGCTGGATCTCCGGTCCGCGATACTGGTCGAAAGCCTTCTGGCCGAAGAGCTCGCGGGTGAGCCGCACGCAATGGCGGAATTTCTCCCAGTCCTCAGGATGGCTCATATAGTTAAACCGAATGACGGGGTCCGCCTTCGGGTCCGACGAAGCCAGCGTGACGTTGCCGCGCGACTTCGACAGATTGTAGCCGACATGCACCTGGAAACCGTGGCTCTTGGCTGCCGCCTTGCCGTCATAGCTGATCGCCACCGGCAGGAAATGGTATTGGATGTCGGGCTGCTTGACGCCGGGCGCCGAGCGCAGGAAGGCGCACGCCTCAAACTGGTTCGAGGTGCCAAGGCCAGATTTGGTGAACATCCATTGCGCGCCGGCGACCCCCTGCCAGAACCACGGCAGCCATGAATAGAGCGAAACCGGCTTGGTGCTGACCTGCTGGAAATAGAATTCCATGTGGTCCTGCAGGTTTGCGCCGACGCCTGGCCGGTTGGCTTTTACCTCGATCCCCATGTCCTGCAGGTGCGCCCCGGGCCCGATACCCGACAGCATCAAGAGCTTCGGCGAATTGAACGACGAAGCCGAGACGATCACTTCGCGGGTGGCCTTGATGACCTCGATCTTACCGCCGCGCTCGATCTCGACACCGACTGCCCGGCCGTTCTCGATCACCACCTTCTGGGCGTGGCCATAGACGACCTCGACGTTCGGGCGTTTCAGCGCTGGCTTCAGATAGGCTGAGGCCGCCGACCAGCGACGGCCGCCGAAGATCGTCTGCTCCATCAGCCCGAAGCCTTCCTGCTTCGAGCCGTTGTAATCCTCTGTCGTCTCGAAGCCTGCCTGCTTGCCGGCTTCGACGAAGGCGCGGAACAGTGGGTTGCGGAAGACGCCGCGCTGGACGTGCAGCGGCCCATTGGTGCCGCGCCAGCCTTCCTCGCCGCCGTGGCTGTGCTCCATCCGCTTGAAGTAGGGGAGAACGTCGGCATAGGCCCAGCCCTGCGCGCCGAGTTCTTCCCAGCGATTGTAGTCCTCGGCGTGGCCGCGCACATAGACCATGCCATTGATCGAGGAGGAGCCGCCGATCACCTTGCCGCGCGGCGCAGTGATGCGCCGGTTGTTTAGGTTCGGTTCGGGCTCTGAGAGATAGCCCCAGTTGTAGCGCTTCATGCTCATCGGCCAGGCAAGCGCCGCCGGCATCTGGATGAACGGCCCGAAATCCGAACCGCCCGCCTCGATGACGATGACGGTATTCTTGCCGTCTTCCGAAAGCCGGTAGGCCAGTGCGGAGCCCGCCGATCCGGAGCCGATGATGACGAAATCTGCCTGCTGCATGATGTGCTTCTTTTCCGATTCCCCGCCTCATCCTCGGATTGGCCGCAGAGCCGATCGGGACGAGGCGAAATTGAATGCTACCTGCCCGGATGGGGCGCTTGCCGCCTCAATACGGCGCCTGCACCGGCCCCATGCCGACATAAACCGTCTTCAGTTCCGAATAGTATTCCAGCGCGGCCAGCGAATTCTCGCGTCCGAAGCCTGACTGTTTGGAGCCGCCGAACGGGATTTCGACAGGGCAGAGATTGTAGGTGTTGATCCACAGCGTGCCGGCCTCGAGCTGGTCGACGACGCGATGGCCGCGCGCCAGGTCTGATGTGAAGACGCCGGCGGAGAGGCCGAATTCGGTCGCGTTGCCGCGGGCGACCACCTCGGCCTCGTCGTCGAAATCAAGCACGCACATGACAGGTCCGAAGATCTCCTCGCGAGCAATCGTCATCTCGTCGGTGACGTCGGCAAACACGGTCGGCTGCACGTAGTAGCCTTCGCCGGAGACGTTGTTCGGGATGCCGCCGCCGGTCACGAGCGTCGCACCCTCGGCCTTGCCCTTCGCGATGTAGGAGAGAACCTTGTCGCGCTGCGCCCAAGATACCATTGGCCCGAGTTGCGTCGCCTCGTCCATCGGATCGCCGATCAGGATGGCTTCGGTGCGGGCCTTCAGCCGCTTCAGGAACTCAGCCTTGATCTTGCGCTGCACGAAGACGCGCGTGCCGTTCGAGCAGACCTGGCCGGTCGAATAGAAGTTGCCGAGCATGGCGCCGCCGACGGCGCTGTCGATATCCGCGTCGTCGAAAATGATCAGCGGCGACTTGCCGCCGAGCTCCATGGTGACGTGCTTGAGGCTGCCGGCAGCCGCCGCCGCGACCTTGCGGCCGGTCGGCACCGAGCCCGTCAGCGACACCTTCGCGACATCAGGGTGGTTGACCAACAGCGGTCCCGTTTCGCGGTCGCCCTGGATGACGTTGTAAAGTCCCTTCGGGAGGCCCGCTTCGTGCAGGATTTCGGCAATGGCAAGCGCGCCGAGCGGCGTGTTTTCCGATGGCTTGAAGACCATGGCGTTGCCGGCGGCAAGCGCCGGTGCGCCCTTCCAGCAGGCAATCTGCTGCGGATAGTTCCAGGCGCCGATGCCGACGCAGACACCAAGCGGCACGCGCTTGGTGTAAGCGAAATCGCCGCCGAGCGGGATGTAGGAGCCGTTGAGGCCGGCAGCTGCGATGCCGCCGAAGAACTCGAAGCTGTCGGCCCCCGATGTCGGGTCGGCGACGATCGTTTCCTGGATCGGTTTGCCGGTATCGAGCGTTTCCAGTTCCGACAGCTCGCGGTTGCGCTCGCGAATGAGGTCGGCGGCTCGCTTCAGGATGCGGCCGCGCGCCGTGGGGCTCATCGCCGCCCATTCCGGCTGGGCGCGCTTGGCCGATGCGATTGCCTTTTCGACGATGGCGGGCGTTGCCGCGTGCAGCCGGGCGATGACCTCGCCGGTCGCCGGATAGATGCTTTCGATGACGCTGCCGACTTCATCCTCGACGTATTCGCCGTCGATGAAATGGGAGGCTTTCGGCTGGGCTCTGAGGGTCACTGGATCTGTCCTTTCGCAAGGGCGGCAAGCTGTGAATTGATGTAGTCTTCGGTAAGCGAGATCGATGCCTCGATGCTGACAGGCGCAGACCTCAGACTTTGGCGGATATAGAGCCCGTCGATCATCGCAGCCGCGCCTTCGGCAATGCGTTCTGCGGCATCGCCGGGGCAGAGCGCTTTCAGGTTGGCGACGAGGTTCGACCGCAGACGGCGAGCGTAAATGACGAGGAAGCGCCGCGTCTCTTCGGAGCGCTGAGCCTCGGCATAAAAGGCGAGCCAGGCGGCAATCGTTGCCGGCGCGAACTGGTCGGCCTGGAAGCTGACACGGATGACAGCGGAAATCTTCGCACGCGGCGCATCCGCCGCTTTCAATGCCGTCACCGCGTCGTCGCGCAGTTGCTTTAGGAGAGAGCGGACGGTTTCGATCAGCAGCTGTTCCTTGCTGCCGAAGTAATGATGCGCCAGTGCCGGCGATACACCGGCCTGTCGGGCAATTTCCGACATGGTGACGGTCAGCGAGCCGTGATCGCCGATCACGCGCAGCGCGGCGTCGACGAGCGCCTTTCGGCGAACCGGCTCCATTCCGACCTTGGGCATCGCATCACTCCATGAAGATGCCTCATCATAATTTTGATTGACTGATCAATCAATAAAAATCTGAAAGGGCTTGAAAAGGCTAACCCCTTCCAATTCCGTGTTTTTGCGGCATACTCGGTTACCAACCAGGAGGTGTGCCATGGCAGATATGTCTGATCGACTGAGCTTTTCGTCGCTGCAATCGAAGTGGGGCTGGTTCGTCGCGCTGGGCGTGCTTCTGATCGCCTGCGGCATCATCGCATTGGCAAATGTCATGCTCGCGACCGTTGTGTCCGTCTATTATGTCGGCGTGCTGATGCTGATCGGTGGGATCGTCTATCTGGTCCATGCGTTTCAGGTGAGGACCTGGGGACAGGTGCTGGTTTGGGCGCTGAGCGGCGTTCTCTATGTACTGGCCGGGTTTTTTGCCTTCGAGAATCCCCTTCTGGCATCGGCGGTGTTGACGCTGTTTCTTGCGATCGCCTTGCTGATCGCCGGGGTGTTCCGTACCTGGGTCGGCTTGCGCATGCGTCCGGTCAAGGGTTGGGGCTGGGTTCTTGTCAGCGGGATCATTACTGCGCTGGCCGGGGTTGTGATTGCCACCGGATGGCCCGTCAACAGCCTCTGGATCCTGGGCCTTTTCCTCGCCTGCGACCTTCTCATTCAGGGCTGGTCCATGCTTGCTTTCGGTCTTGCCGTCCGCAGCTGAATTATGCCCGCAATTCACAGGCTCCCATCACGGACTGTTTCTTTTTTTGACAAGTATGTGAGGGAGGACTAAAATTTCCCCATCAAGAGGCGGCCCGAGGCGGCGGCGCGCGTCGGTAATGCCGTGGACGGGACAACCGTCCCCCGACCGGGCATACGTGCCCACGAGGTAAAGGGAGGAATCTCATGCCGATGGTCACCGTATCCATCTCACCGTTGCAGGCTGCCGATATCCGGGCCGCCGTTGACGACGGCAGCTACGCATCGAGCAGCGAAGTCGTGCGCGAGGCCCTTCGCATGTGGGACGCCGCTCGCAAACTCGGCGGATACCACGAAGAGATGTTCGATCAGAGTAGGGCTCCCCGTGGCGGCCGGTGTGTGGCCGACATGTTTGCCGATCACGAGGCCGAGCACCGGCGCACTGCCTGAGCAAGTCGTTGATTGATCGATAAAATTCGATCTAAGACGGCCGGCTTTCACAAAAGTTTCACATTCGGGAAAGGGTTCGTTGATCCTTCTCCGCCAGTGTCCCTGCGCAAAACAATAAGACACAGTGGAGATTGGCATGTCTTTGGCTGCCACCGTCGATCCGGCGCTTGTTCGTCGTTACGCCAGCGATCAGATCGTGACCCTTGCGAAACTCGTTATCGAGAATGCATTCCAGCCCATCGTGGAGGCAGGGACGGGTGTCGTATTTGGCTATGAATCCCTGATGCGAGGACAGGAGCGCATTGGTTTCAACTCTCCGGTCGAAATCCTCGACGAGGCGCATAAGAACCAGCAGCTTCTGCAACTCGAGCAGATGGTGGCCAGTCGTGCGCTTGCGAAGTTCGCCACGCTCCCGCACTTCTCCAGTTCGACGCTGTTCCTCAATCTCGATGTCCGGCTGATCCCGCATGGCGAGCGGTTGGTGGAAGGCTTGCTGCAGCATCTGAAGCTCGCCAATATTCCGCCGTCCTCGATCTGTTTCGAGTTCTCCGAGCGCTTCGACAATACCAGCGTGCCCGAGTTTGCAGCGCTCGTATCGCTGTTGCGCAGGGCCGGCTTCAAGCTCGCGATCGACGATTTCGGCGTCGGCCACGGCGAGATGAAGCTGCTCTGCGACCATCCGGTCGACTACTTGAAGATCGACCGGCATTTCATCGCCGACATCGACAGCAGCCCGCGCAAGCGCCACCTTCTGAAGAACATCGTCCACATTGCCCACGTCCTTGGCACCCGGGTCATCGCCGAGGGTATCGAGACCGAGGCGGAGTTCGTCGCATGCCGCGAGTTCGGCGTTGACCTTGTCCAGGGCTGGTTCGTCTCCCGCCCGACCACCCATGTCACTGAATTGCAGCCCGCGTTTCCGCACCTTCTGGAGCTCGGCAAGAGCAAGCGAAATCCGCAATCGCTCGACGAGATCCTGATCCGCAAGCAGATCGAGATGCTGCCGACGGTCTACGAGAACGACACGATCGACAGCGTCTTCGAGCTTTTCCGTCGCAATCCCCAACAGGCGTTTTTCCCGGTGCTGAACGCGAACGGCGAGCCGCGCGGCATCCTGCACGAACGTCATTTGAAGGAATACATCTACCAGCCTTTCGGGCGTGACCTCCTGAAGAACAAGGTCTACGAGCGGACCATCTCTCACTTCGTCGAGATGGCGCCGATCGTCGGCCTTGATTCCGATACCGAGCAGCTGATGGCGATCTTCGCCAACATGGAGGGCACGAACTGCCTGCTCTTGACCGACAACATGCGCTATGCGGGCGTCGTCTCGGCCGCCTCGCTCATCAAGGTCATGAACGAGAAGAAGCTGAAGACCGCTCAGGACCAGAACCCGCTGACCGGGTTGCCGGGCAACAGGGCGATCCGCGACTTCATGCGCGAAGCGAGCCTCGACGGCGACGAGAAGCGTCACTTCTGCTATTGCGACTTCGACAATTTCAAGCCGTTCAACGATGCCTATGGCTTCCACCTCGGCGACCACGCGATTTCGCTCTTTGCAGCGCTGATGCGCCGCTATTTCTTCGCCGAGCGTCATTTCCTCGGGCATGTCGGCGGTGACGATTTCTTCATCGGCGTCCGCGGCTGGACCAAGGACGAGCTGACCGAGATTCTCGACCGGCTGATCAGCGATTTTCACGACGATGTGCTCGGCCTCTACTCCGACACCGATCGCGCCGCTGGCCGCATTCGCGGCCATGACCGCGCCGGTGTTGAGGCGCTGTTCCCGCTGATGCGTTGCTCGATCGGTGTGCTCGAATTGCCGGAAGGTCTGGTCATCGACGACATCAATCGCGTCAGCGCCGAAATCGCCCACATCAAGGCCGAGGCGAAGGAAAGCGACGAGGGGCTCGTCTTCCATCTTCTGGGCGAGACGAATTGACGCCACCCGCTCTTCCTGCCTTCTCAAGTCCGAAGCGCTGAACTATCTCACTGCTTTCGGAACGAGGAGACCGGACCATGTCTTTGCCCACGCAGATGCGCTTCATCGACCTGCCGAGCTTCGGCGCGCCTGAAGTGATGCGGATTGCCTCCGGACCATTGCCGATCCCGTCGGAGGGGCAGCTTCTTGTCCGCACCGCGGCGATCGGCGTCAACCGGCCCGACGTCGCTCAGCGTCAGGGCATTTATCCGCCGCCAAAGGATGCCAGCCCCATTCTGGGACTTGAGTTGGCAGGCGAGATCGTCGCCATCGGTGCTGGTGTCAGGGATTTTGCCGTCGGCGACAAAGTCTGCGGCCTGGCCAACGGCGGCGCCTATGCCGAATATTGCCTGCTGCCCGCCGGCCAGGCGCTGCGCTTCCCGAAAGGTTACGATGCCATCAAGGCGGCCGCTCTTCCGGAAAACTACTTCACGGTCTGGGCCAATATGTTCCAGATGGCCGGGCTCACGGAAGGAGAAAAGGTTCTCGTGCATGGCGGCTCGAGCGGTATCGGGACGACCGCCATCCAGCTCGCGCGGGCCTTCGGCGCCGAGGTCTACGCAACGGCCGGTTCGCAGGAAAAATGCGATGCCTGCGTCAAGCTCGGCGCAAAGCGGGCCATCAACTACAAGACCGAGGATTTTGCGGAGGTCATCAAGGCCGAGACCGGTCATGGGGTCGATATCATCCTCGACATGATCGGCGCTGCCTACTTTGAACGGAACGTGGCGTCGCTTGCGAAGGACGGCTGCCTCTCGATCATCGCCTTTCTCGGTGGCGCTGTCGCGGAAAAGGTCAATCTGGCGCCGATCATGGTCAAACGGCTGACGATCACCGGCTCGACGCTGCGCCCGCGCACGCCTGAGGAAAAGCGCGCGATCCGCGACGATCTCCTTTCCCAGGTCTGGCCGCTTCTCGATCAAGGCAAGCTTGCGCCCGTTATCGATACCGTCCTTGCTTTCGAAGACGTCGCCGACGCGCATAGGCTGATGGAAACGAGCGGTCACATCGGCAAGATCATGCTGCGTTTGTGACCGCTCGCACGTTGCTCACCGGGCCTGCCGTTCGGTGGGCGACGAGAGGGTTAAAGACGTGGCGACGGCGATCAGGCCGGGGAGGGCCATCAGGACATAGAGCCAATGGGCAGCCGAGACGCTGCCGGCGACCCCGCCGGGGTTCACCAGTCCGGTGCTGTTGACGATCACGCCGGCAACCGCAGCGCCGAAGGCGCTGCCGAGAGACTGCACTGTCGAAATCGCGGCTGAGGCCTTGTCCTGTTCGGAGTTGTCGACAAGACTCAGGATCTTGGTCACCAGGTGCGCCCAGCCAAGGCCTACACCAAAGCCCATCAGGAACATGCCGATGACGGCAGGGCCGAGAATGGCAAGGTTGCCGGATTGGTTGTCCGCAGCGAGGAAAAGGGTCAGGGACGCGACCGCAACCATCTCGATCACGCAACCGGCGACGATGGCGGTGTTGGCCCGGCGTCCCGAGAGTGTTCCGCTGAAGAAGGCCGCAAAGGTCCAACCGAGGGCGACAAGCGCAGTCAAATAGCCCGACACCAGCGGCGTTACGGCGTGCAGCACCTGCAGGAAATACGGAATATAGATGTCGCTTGTCAGCACCAGCAGCAGCACGAACATCGTCAGATAGACGCGCGCCACCGGCTTTGCGAGCGTTACGGCGCCTGTCGGCAGCAGACGGTTCCTGCCGCGCCGCTCGACAGTCAGCATCGAAACGATCATGACGATTGACGCTGCAATCAGCAACGCCTTGAAGTTGGTTTCGTCGATCGTTCCGGCGATGCTGACCACCAGTACGGCCGCAAGCAGCAAGGCAATCTGTAGGATCGGCGTCTTGCCGTGGGCGCGATCGTCCTCTGCGCGCGGCAGCAACCACGGTGCAAGCGACGCCATCAGCACGCAGAGCGGAACGAGCAGCATGAAGGCGTGGCGCCACGCGCTGCCCTCGGAAAACAGGCCTCCCAGACTGGGACCGAGCAAGGTCGAAACGCCCCAGATGGCGGCATAGAGCGTCGACGCCTTCTGCCACAGCGGCTCGGGGTAGGCGTAGCGAATGAATGCATAGGCAAGCCCGGCAAGAATGCCGGCCGCGAAACCCTGTACTGTGCGCCCGACCAGCACCAATGGCATCGCTGGAGCGAGCGCGCAGACTAGGCTGCCGACGCCGAATATGAGTGCGCCTGAGACGTAGACGCTGCACAGCCCGATGCCTCGCGGGCGCGTTGCGACGAAGATCGATCCAAGGACCGCAGCGGCAACAAAGAGCGTCGTCATCCACGACAGCAGTTCGAGCCCGCCGATGTCGCGAACGATCGACGGCGCAATTGTCGCGGTGATGTAGGTCTCTACGGCGTAGAGGGTGACACCACCACCGAGCATCAGCGTCGCCGGCAGCAGCGGCGCGGAAAACAGATGGAAGACGGAGGGCTTGTCTGCAGAAATCTCTTCAATGTCGGTCATCAGCGTTCATGCCTTGCATGCTTCCGGGGATATGCATTATTTTTTTACAAGTTATTCTTTGGAAAAATACACCGGCATGTTATTAAAGCAAGTGTCAACTTGGAAAAATAGATGAAGCAATCGCCGGCTAACCGAATCCTGCTGCTGATCAAGACGGAAGGGCCGCAACTTGCCGCGACGGTTGGGACCAAGCTCGGCATTTCCTCGGAGGCTGCCCGCCAGCAATTGACGAAGATGGCGGAGGAGGGGTTGGTCGAAGCGGTCAGCGAAGCCACGGTCGGCAGGGGCAGGCCGCGGCAACTATGGAGCCTCACGCCCGCCGGCAACCAGACCTTTCCCGATGGTCATGCAGAACTCACCGCCACGATCCTGACCACGCTGGTTGCGCAGCTGGGGACGCCGGCCCTGGATGCCGTCATTTCCGCTCGGGAGGCCGACACCCTCAAGCGATATCGCGAGCAGGTGGATGCACCCGACATTCAATCCCGCGTGCGGCAGCTCGCTGCCATACGTACCAGCGAAGGATATATGGCCGATAGCTGGCAGGAAGCGGACGGCTCGCTGCTGCTGGTCGAAAACCATTGCCCGATCTGCGCCGCCGCAAGCGTTTGCGCCGGCTTCTGTCGCTCTGAACTGGATACGTTTAGAGCCGTGCTCGGCGCCAAGGTCGAACGCGAGGAGCACATCCTGCTTGGCGCCCGCCGCTGTGCCTATCGCATCACGCCACTCTAACCGCAGTAGCGAGCCGCAGGAGCGCCGAAAGGCAATTGCATTATCGACGCGACTCGTTATGCGTGACGCATTCGCGCTAATGATCAGGACTATGCCATGACCAATCCCGTCACAGTCGAAGTCACCCGAGGCTCGCTCGTCGAAAGCCGGCATCGCGGCGCCATCGTCGCTGTGGATGGCGATGGAAAGATCGTGTTCTCGATCGGCGACGTCGACGCGCCAACCTTCCCGCGTTCGGCCTGCAAGGCGATGCAGGCGCTGCCGCTGATGGAAAGTGGTGCGGCGGATGCCTATGGCTTCGGCGACAAGGAATTGGCGCTCGCCTGCTCCTCGCACAATGGCGAGGACGAGCATGTCGCGCTTGCCGCCTCCATGCTGGCAAAAGCCGGTCGCGATGTCGAAACGCTGGAATGCGGCGCGCATTGGTCCTCGAGCCAAAAGGTGCTGATCCACCAGGCGCGTGCCATGGAGAGACCGACGGCATTGCATAACAACTGCTCCGGCAAGCATGCCGGCTTCATCTGCGCCTGCTGCCATCAGGACATCGATCCGAAGGGATATGTCGGCTACGACCATCCGCTGCAGGCCGAAATTCGAGGTGTCATGGAAAGCCTGACGGGTGCAGCGCTCGGCCATGACAACTGCGGCACGGATGGTTGCTCCATCCCGACTTATGCGGTTCCCTTGCGCGGCCTGGCGCATGGCTTTGCCAAGATGGCAACCGGCAATGGCCTCGAGCCGCTTCGCGCCAAGGCCTCCCGGCGGCTGTTTGATGCCTGCATGGCCGAGCCCTTCTATGTGGCCGGCACCGGCCGTGCCTGCACTGCGCTGATGGAGGCCGCACCGGGCCGCATCTTCGCCAAGACGGGGGCTGAAGGTGTCTTCTGCGCAGCGATCCCCGAGCAGGGGATCGCGATCGCCATCAAGTGCGACGATGGC
Organism: Rhizobium sp. BK661; assembly: GCF_024808825.1. Lineage (NCBI taxonomy): Bacteria > Pseudomonadati > Pseudomonadota > Alphaproteobacteria > Hyphomicrobiales > Rhizobiaceae > Rhizobium > Rhizobium sp. BK661. The sequence goes on from NZ_JANTYT010000001.1 coordinate 1,049,867, forward strand.
CATTCGCGTGCCTCAGAAGCGATGGTCGCGGCAGCGCTCAGCCGCTTCTTCGGCAAGGACGATTCGATTCGCGCGAATTTGGCCGCGATGGCGACGGTCCAGATGCACAATTGGAACGGTATTCACGTTGGCGACATTCGCGCGGCGGCTGCGCTGACCGCTTAAGCCGTTCCGGAACGGAACAGTCGCGCCGCAAGAATAGAATTCGCTAATGTATGTGAAACTACAGCCCACGAGAACGGATGCGGTTTTTGAGGGGTGAGTTACCCTTTGCCCAGTACATCGAACGCCATGAGGGCAGGATATGTTTGCGGGCCGCTATCTTTGGTGGATGTTGATCGCCATCGCGATCTTCCTCTTTTTCACAATGTGTTTCGACTACGTCACCTGGCTGACGGTCGTTTCCTCGGGCTGCGCCCATGTCGCTGGCTCCTGTGGCCCGATCATCGTCACAATGACCGGATCGATGAAGCCGTCGGGCGTCTATCTCGCGGGTGCCATCATCCTCGTCGTTACGCTTGCCCGCGTCCACTATCTGTCGATGAACTGGGCCTGGGGCGTCGTCGTCGCAATCTGGTTCGTGGCATCGGCGCCGTTCCCGCTGCTGCTCGCCAGTGGCTGGACTGGCCAGTTGAAACCGGAGACCGTGTTGGACGGGCTGCCCGTGGCGTTCCTGTTCCTCGTCGTCTTCTGCGCCTATATCGGCTGGGCGTTCGAAGACAGCGGCGCGCGGCCGCTCGGAGCATGGCGGGCGCTGCGAATGATCATTCGCTTCTCGGCGGTCTACGGCGCCTTGCTTGCGCTGTCGGAGGCGCCAGCCTTTGCCACCATCCCCGACCGACTCTTGGGCGACATGCGGCTCTCGGCATCGATTGCGGCGCTGCAGCCCGGACTGAACGATCTCCTGACACTCGGACGCGGGCGCGATACCTTCGCCTATGTCGTCTTTGCAGTCTTCGTCGTCGGTCTTGCCGCTAGCCTGTTGCCGCAGAACCTGGCGGAACTGAAGGCGCGTTTTGCCCAACCGTTCACGCTTCGAGGATCTCGGCAGTGAGGTTGCGATAGGGCTCGATGGCAGCCGCGGCGCTGTCGGCTGTAACGATCAGCCCCGAGACGCCGGCGATCGGCAGGATGAGGCAAGGCGAGACGCGGTCCAATTTCTCGTCCGTCAGTGGCACGTACGTCGCTGCGGCACAGGAGGCGATGTGACGCTTGATGGCCGCTTCTTCAAAATCACCGGTCGATAGCCCCTGCACCGGATGGGCTGCCGTCACCCCGAGAAAGAAGATGTCCGGCCGAAGCTGCGAAATCGCGGTCATGGCAGCGGACCCGACGGATACCATCGAGTGCTTGTAGAGCTTGCCGCCGATGAGGATCACACTCGCCGTCGGGTGATGTTCCAGTTCGGCGGCGATGGTCGGGCTGTGCGTTGCTACCGTAAAGGCAAATTCGCGCGGCAGCTGCCGGGCGATTTCCGCCGTCGTCGTGCCACCATCGAGAAAGATCAACTGGCCGGATCGCACGAGCGAGGCCGACTTTTTCCCGAGCCTCTCCTTGATCTCAGATGAAACGCCCTTGCGCGTCGAGAAGTCGGGAAGTTGCGGTGCAACAGGCATTGCCCCGCCGTGCACCCGTTTTAGCAAACCTTCCGCCGCCATCTCCCGGAGGTCGCGGCGGATCGTGTCCTCCGACAGCGAAAAGTCTTCGGCGACGCGCTTGGCGACAACCTGGCCGTCCCGCCGAAGAACGTCGAGGATCAATGATTTGCGCTGACTGGTGAACATGGCCTCGATCCTACAGTTGCACGAATTAGCATGAAATTGCACGAAATGATTCGACATTCAAGAAGTATCGTGCAGTTGTCTGCCGTCTCGTGCATGAGGCCGAGGAAAATGGAGCTTGATCATGTTGATTTTGATTGCTGGGCCCTACAGGTCCGGAACCGGCGACGACCCTGTGAAAATGGCCGCCAATTTGCAGCGCCTGGAGCAGCCATCGCATAGGCTGTTCAAGGCCGGTCACGTACCGATGATCGGAGAATGGGTGGCGCTCCCAGTATGGAACGCCGCCGGCGGCAAAGCTGTCGGCGATGATCTCTACGAAGAGATCTTTCACCCCGTCGCTGGCCGTCTGCTGCAGCTTTGCGACGGCGTGCTTCGGCTCGAAGGAGAATCGAAGGGCGCCGACAACGATGTCCGCATTGCGCGCGAACGCGGCATTCCTGTCTGGTACCGGCTCGAGGATGTGCCGGGTTGCGCTTAAGGCGGGTTGGTTTAAGGGGCCGGCTTGCCGGCCTCGATCTGTGCGTTTGCAGGCGGCCGCGCTATAAGGTCAGGATCGAAGGGAGTCGATCATGCTGACACTGTACTTTGCCCCGCACACCTGCGCGCTCGCAAGCCTGATTGCGCTGGAAGAGTCCGGCCTGCCGTTCAAGACGAAAAAGCTGAATTTTGCAGAAGCGGAGCAGCGCTCGCCTGAGTACCTTGAGATCAATCCGAAGGGGCGCGTTCCGGCACTTGTGACCGATCATGGCATTCTCACCGAAACGCCGGCAATCCTCGCATTTATCGCGCAGGTCGCACCGGCAGCCCAGTTGGCGCCGCTTGATCCGTTTGAGTTCGCGCGCATGCAGGCCTTTAACAACTACATTTGCTCGACGGTGCATGTGAACCACGCACACGCCCGACGCGGTAGTCGATGGGCGGATGATCCGACTGCTCATGAGGCGATGAAGGCAAAGGTCCCGCAGACCATGACCGAATGCTTTGACCTCATCGACGCGCGGATGCTGGAAGGGCCGTGGGTGATGGGTGAATATTACTCGGTCGCGGATCCCTACCTCTTCGTCATGACCGGCTGGCTGCGATCCGATGGCGTCGATCCGGCCCGCTTCCGGAAAGCGACGGCGCATTATGCTCAGATGATGGAGCGGCCGGCCGTTCAGCGGGCACTGGAGCGCGAGCAGGCCTAACAGGCGTCCGGATCGCGGAGCAGCGCCGGAGGCAATCAGCAGACGGTGCGCTCAGCCCTGAAAGCTCGCGGCAAGCTTCTTTGGCGCACGGAACCGCCATGCGCCGATCAGCCGTTCCTTCAGTTCGGCATCGCTGATCATGGCTGCGTGCAAGGGCATATAGGGCCAGCCGATATAGTGAGGTGTTTGATAATAGATCTCGGGCGCCATCTCGATCAGCCGTTCCTTGTCGTCGATCGAGATGCAGAGCACAATGGTCTCGTTGTTCTTGACCGCAGCAAAGGATTTGCCGCCAACCTTCAGTGCCGGGTTGCCATAGGACGTGCTCTCCTCGACGCCAGGAAGGTTGGCCTCATCAGAGAGACGCTTGAGGCGCGCAAAAATCGTGTCGACACTGTCGGTCATTGGGCTTGCTCGGACTGAAGCTCCCACAGACTAACAGATCTCTCATTCTTAAGCGCACCTTGCAAGCTGCGGCCTTTGGGGTTGCGGCTTACGGGGTTCCGGACCGAGCGGCAGATCGGCGAGCGCCCTCAACGACATGCGCGTGAGATCCGGGTGGTTCAACGGATCTTGTCTGGTATCCGCGCTGTAGGGAGGATCGAGCGTTTCGACGCTCAAGAAAAACTTCAGGAATTGCATGGCGTGCCTCGCTTCCTTGTACGGAGCTGAACGGAGCATCTCATCAACACGGAGGGATTATCGCGGTCGGTCAGGCAGGTTTCAATTGAGATTACCAATGTCTGAGTATAGAAAAACTATATGAGAAACCTGAACTCGGTTCACTTGAATGGATTACGCGCGCTCGAGGCTGTGGGGCGGCTTGGCTCGTTGCAGGCAGCTGCAGAGGAACTGGGCGTTTCGATCGGCGCGGTCAGCCAGCAGGTCATCAAGGCAGAGGCGCAGCTCGATCACCTGATCTTCGAGCGCACGCCCAAGGGCATGGTCGCGACGGAGGCCGGCGCGCGCCTGCTGGCCGGCCTGACCGAGGGGTTCAACGCGCTGTCACAGGCCGTCGCGGCGACACGGCAACGCGACGAAAGCATACTGACGATCTCGGTGGCGCCGGTCTTCGCCGCGCGCTGGCTCGTCTATCGGCTGGATCGTTTTGCCGAAAGGCACCCTGAAATCAGCCTGCGAATGGATGCGACGACGCGGCTCGTCAATCCGGCGCTCTGCGATGTCGATGTCGGCATCCGGGTCGGCAACGGTCAGTGGCCGGACGTGAAGGCAGAACTGCTGCTGCAGCAGGAGGTCTTCCCGGTCTGTTCACCTGCGATGGCGGCGCGTCTGCACGAGCTCGCCGACATCCTGTCGGTGCCGGCGGTGATCGATGGCCGCGCCATGTTCAGCTGGAAAGTATGGATGCATGAGGCCGGGTTGTCGGGCGCAACGCTTGAGACGCGGCACGTCTTCAACGACGCGTCGCTCTGCCTCGATGCGGCTATCGCAGGGCAGGGCGTCATGCTCGCCTGGCAGACGCTTGCGGGCTTTGCCCTGCAGCAGGGGCAGTTGGTCGCGCCCTTCGGCATTCGCGCGAAAACCGGTTTCGGTCACTATTTCGTAACCGCCACAGGCTCGCGAGAACCCAAGAAGGTGAAGGATTTCAAGGCCTGGATCCGTGAGGAAATGGCCGAGACCCTCAAGCTCTTTCCCTGATCAGATAGGTTCCTGCGATCGCGTCGCCTGCATCGCGATATAGGCCGGCCGCGACTGGCAGCGCTTGATCCAGGCGCTGATATGGGGATGGGCCTCGAACAGCGCCTGTTCCGTCTGGGCGTAGCGAAGCACTTCCGCAATATTGAGATCTGCTGCCGTGAAGCGGTTGCCGACGACGTATTCGTTGGTTGCCAGATGCTTCTCCAGCGTCGCGAACGCCTTCTTCAGCGAACGCACAGCAACACTGATCGTCGCCTTGCCCTCGTCGCTGTTCTGCTTCTCGTCGTCGTAGACATAGACGATCTTCACCGTATGCGGCTCAACCTCGGTTGCCGCCCAGATGGTCCACATCGTCATCAAACCGTCTTCCGCGACGGTTTGAGCGGCCAGTGGTCCGCCGTGCTTGCGCGCAAGGTAAAGGGTAATGGCAAGCGACTCATGCATCACAAGGTCGCCATCCCTGATGCTCGGGATCAGCGCCATTGGATTGACCGCCAGGAAATCCGGCGACAGCGTATTGATAGGTGCATCGGCGGCAAGCGGGTTGGCAAGGCGCCGCGCCTGAATGACACGCACGGACTCGAATTCCAGCCCTAGCTCCCCGGCCATCCAGTAAACGCGCGAGGCGCGCGAGCGATAAACCCCATAGATCGTCAGCATGTCGATGTTCCCCATGTTCTGTTGCTGCAGGGTAGGAGCCGAAGCGTCCCAGCGGAAGCGGCCAAGCCTTATGAATCGATGAAAGCTTTTGATGCTTCTCAGGAGATGCGGTTGCGCTCGACGGTCAGTTGCGCAAAGCGCGAGGACCCGGTGGTCGCCAGTTCTCCCGACACCTTCCTGTCCCATTCGAAACCGAGGACGGCGCCGCCGGGTGTTTGCTGAAACACGTTGTCGGTGATAACGGCGGTTCCGGCGCCCTCCGCTACCGAGACAGCACAACCGACCGGCGCATTGCGGGTAATGTTTCCGGTCACGACGAGGTTGCGAAGATACGGTCCCCAGCCGAGCTGCATCCCCCAGCGTGGAGCACCTTCTATGATGTTACCGGAGACCAGTGTGTCTGCCTCGGCCGCAATGCCGATGCCGAACCCGACCTCGTGCTGATAGGGGCCTTTGAGCGTCAGGTTGCGCACGACGTTGCCGGTCACGCTCGCCAGCCTGCCGCCATGGTCGAAATTGGCAATCGAGATGCCGTTTGCCGCGCCGTCCACCATGTTGTTGGACACCACAGCGCCGACAAACTCGAATTCGACATAGATCGCCGTCTCACCGGAACGCTGGCACTGGTTGCCGGTGATCTGGATGTCGGAGGCCGAGTTGGCGCGGATGGCTGTAAAGGCGCAGTCGGACACGTGGTTGTTTGCAACCATCACGTTGTCGGCGCGGAAGATATTGATGCCGTTGCCGTTCTGGCCGGTGCCGCCGTCATTGGCCCTGATCCGGTAGATGCGGTTGCCGTTGACGACGCTGTTGTCAGCCGCCTTCGTCCAGCGATGCACCAGAATGCCGCCATTGCCGCAGTCGAAAACCTCGTTCCCGGTGATCGAAAGCCCGTCGGATTCGACGGCGTAGATGCCGGATTGACCGGCGCCCTGTACGCGGCTGCGCTCGATCCGGCCGCCACATCGCTCCAGCCGAACGGCATGTTTGCGGCTGCCGGTGATCTCGCAATTGTCGATCGCTACCTCGGCGACGCCGGTGAATTGCAGCAGCCCTCCGGCATCGTCGCCGAGCGAGCGATTCTGCCCGTCGAAAATGATGTTCGAGAGTTCGACGTGCTTGACGTTGTCGGCGCTGAAGAGCTTGCCACCGCCGGTGTAGACGATGCGCGATGCGCCGGGAACACCGGTGATGCGCGTATTGTCGCGCAGCACCAGATTCGAAGCTGCGTAGGTGCCGGGTGGCAGGAAAACCGGCACATTCTCCGCCGCGGCCTGATCGATCATCTTCTGCAGGCTGGCGCTCTTGCGGTCAGCGGCATCAGGTATCGTCTTGTAACGGACTGCGTCGATCGCGCCGCGCAGGTCGCCGTCGCGCGTCGTCGCGAAGCTGCGCGATGCCACCAGCGCAAAGGCGGATGCTCCGGCAAGGCGGAACAGGTCACGACGGGAGGTTAACGGACTTTGCTTCATTTCCGCCGTGCTGCAGGAAACGTGCCAGCGCGCCTGTTTCATTTTGGTACGGATCCGCATCTTCCTGTCGCCCACTGGCCCTTCCGTTCTTTCCCGCTATCTTTGCAGGCATGAGATCTGATGCCTTGCTCTATCCCGCCCCCGAAGGGCTCTATTGTCCCGAGGGAGGATTCTATGTGGATCCCGTGCGGCCGGTCGAGCGAGCCCTGATCACCCACGGCCATTCCGATCACGCGCGGCCCGGCCACGTAAACGTACTGGCGACACGCCAGACGCTCGACATCATGCAGATCCGCTATGGCGACGGCTTTTGCGCAAGCGAGCAGGCTGCGGCCTTCGGCGAGGAGATCCTGATCAACGGCGTGAAGGTCAGCTTTCATCCGGCCGGGCATGTGCTCGGCTCGGCCCAGATCGCCATCGAGAAGAACGGCACCCGCATTGTCGTCTCGGGCGACTACAAGCGGCGGGCGGACCCCACCTGCGCTGCCTACGTGCCGGTCCCCTGCGATGTCTTCATCACCGAGGCGACCTTCGGACTGCCGGTTTTCCATCATCCCGATCCCGTCGATGAAATGGGCAAACTGTACGCCTCGCTGCGGCAATTTCCGGAGCGGACGCATCTGATCGGCGCCTATGCACTCGGCAAGGCGCAGCGCGTCATCCGCCTGCTGCGCGATACCGGCTACGACCAGCCGATCTATATCCACGGCGCGATGGAAAGGCTCTGCGACTACTACATGGAGCAGGGCATCGAGCTTGGTGAGCTGCGCCCGGCGACCATTGAGAGCCGCGACAAGTCTGCCTTCAAGGGAGCCATTGTCGTCGGCCCGTCCTCCGCCTTTGCCGACCGTTGGGCGCGACGCTTCAATGAGCCTTTGCCGGCATTTGCGTCGGGCTGGATGATGGTGCGGCAGCGCGCCAAGCAGCAGGGCGTCGAACTGCCACTGGTCATCTCCGATCATTGCGACTGGCCGGAGCTGACCGAGACGATCAGCGACCTGCGGCCCGAGGAAGTGTGGGTGACGCATGGCCGCGAAGAGGCGCTGGTTCGCTGGTGCCAGTTGCAGGGCATCAAGGCCCGACCGCTCCACCTCGTCGGCTACGAAGACGAGGCTGATTGATGAAAGCGTTCGCCGATCTGCTTGACCGCCTCGTGCTCACCCCCAGCCGTAACGGCAAGCTGAAACTGCTCTCCGACTACTTCCGAAACACCCCGGATCCGGATCGCGGCTACGGCCTTGCCGCCATCGCCGGCACCCTTGAAGTGCGCAACGTGAAGCCGGCCATGCTGCGCGAGCTGGTGCTGGAGCGGATGGACGAGGTGCTCTTCCGCTATTCCTACGATTATGTCGGCGACCTCGCGGAAACGATCTCGCTCGTCTGGGACGCCGAGAAGGACATCGAGCGGTCGGCACTTGCCCAGCCGCGACTTGGAGATGTCGTCAGGCAAATGAACGCGCTCGGGCGCACCGAAGTCCGCAGTTTCGTGCGCGACCTGCTCGATCAGCTGGACACGTCAGGGCGCTTCGCCTTCATCAAGCTCGCGACCGGGGCGCTTCGCATCGGTGTGTCCTCGCGATTGGCGAAACAGGCGCTTGCCGACATGGGCGGCCAAGACGTGACCGAAATCGAGACGCTGTGGCATGGCCTGCAGCCGCCCTACGAGCCGTTGTTTCGCTGGCTGGAAGGGCATGGCGACAAGCCGGTGCTGGCAACGCCGGCAATCTTCCATTCCGTGATGCTCGCCAATCCGGTCGAGGAGGGGGATCTCGATCAGCTCGATCCCGCCGACTATGCCGCCGAGTGGAAGTGGGACGGCATTCGCGTGCAGCTGTCGCGCTCCGGCGATACGCGCAAGATCTATTCGCGTTCCGGCGACGATATATCGGGCGCGTTCCCGGATATCGTCGAATCGATCAGCTTTGACGGTGTGATGGACGGCGAGCTGCTAGTTGGTGGGACCACCCGTTCGAACAGTCCGACGCGCACCTTCTCCGATCTGCAGCAGCGGCTAAACCGCAAGACGGTGACGACGAAGATGCTCGACGAATATCCGGCCTTCATCCGTGCCTACGATCTCTTGTTCGATCGGGAGGAGGACGTGCGCGGCCAATCCTATGTCGATCGCCGTGCGCGTCTTGCGGAGGTCATCGACCGAGCCCCACACGACCGCTTCGATCTCTCCCCGCTGGTCGAGTTCTCTTCGTGGGACGAATTGGATGGCTTGCGGTCGTCACCGCCGGATCCTGTCATCGAAGGGGTGATGATCAAGCGGCGCGACAGCGTCTATCAGGCCGGGCGGTTGAAGGGACCGTGGTTCAAATGGAAGCGCAATCCCTACAATGTCGATGCCGTGCTGATGTATGCGCAGCGCGGCCACGGCAAGCGCTCGAGCTATTATTCGGATTTCACCTTCGGCGTCTGGACCGAGACGCCGGAGGGAGAACAGCTGGTGCCAGTCGGCAAGGCCTATTTCGGCTTCACCGATGCCGAGCTGGAACTGCTGGACAAGTTCGTGCGCAACAACACGACCGAGCGCTTCGGTCCGGTGCGCGCCGTCAGGGCGGACAGGGATTTCGGCTTCGTCGTGGAAGTCGCCTTCGAAGGCATCAATCGCTCCACCCGCCACAAGTCGGGGGTGGCGATGCGCTTTCCGCGGATTTCCCGGCTGCGCCCCGACAAACCGTCCTATGAGGCGGATCGCCTCCAGACGCTGGTCGCCATGATCGATGCGAAGGGAGAACGGTAGGTTTTTCTGGCGCAAAACGCCGCAGGGCCACCGTTTTCAACACAACGTGTGTTGGCGGCCGCACGCTTCCGGTGCAATTCTCGAATCGCCGGGTACCATGGAAGTGTGAAATGACGTCAGACGAAGGTAATTCTTTTCTCCGCCAGCGCCGCACGGTTCTTGCAGGCCTGGCCGGGGCCCTCCTGCTCCCGCGCATGGCAAGCGCATTCGAGGTTCCGGAGGTGCCGCGGCTGATCGATCACGATTATGCCAAGGCCCGCAAGCGCTTCCATACCAGGCTCCTGCAGAAGGGACCGGCTCCCGACAAGTATGAACCGCTCGACGCTCCGCCGGAAGGGGACAAGATTTTTTATCGCTCGGGTTACGGCGGCGAATTGGAGCTGGTCGCCTGGGTTTCCAAGTACAAGCGTGGCAGCAAGCCGAAGCCGGGCGTTCTGTTTTTGCACGGCGGAAACGCCATGGGGCTTGGCCACTGGGTTCTGCTCAAGGCCTATGTCGACGCTGGCTTCGTGGTCATGATGCCGTCTTTGCGCGGCGAGAACGGCCAGATGGGCAACTTCTCGGGCTTTTACGACGAGGTCGACGATGTACTTTCGGCCGCCGACCGGCTGCAGCATCTTCCGGGCGTCGATGGCGACCGCCTGTTCGTCGCCGGCCACAGCATCGGTGGTACGCTGACGATGCTGGCGGCAATGAGCACCCACAAGTTCCGCGCTGCAGCGCCGATATCAGGCAATCCGGACGCATTCCGTTTCTTCAATCGCTACCCGCAGGACATTCGTTTCGACGACAGCAATGCCCACGAATTCGAGGTCCGTAGCGCGCTCTGCTATGCCAAGAGCTTCAAATGCCCCGTCCGCGTCGTCCACGGCACCGAAGAGGCGCATTTCAACGACCGCGCCGGGCTGCTTGCAAGCCGCGCACGCTCAGGCGGAGTCCGCATCGAAACGGATACGGTGACCGGCAACCACACCTCGGCGCTGCCGGCGGAGATCGAGCAGAGCATAAAGTTCTTCCACGGCGTCGCGGCCTGATCGCGGTCCGGCGTCCGGTAAATATTAGGCTGGCTCGGTGACCAGCCTCGCGCCAGCCGCAAGTGCCATCCTTGCCGCAGCTATACGTCTCGCTGTTGTCGATGAGGGTGTTTTATGACTGTTCTCAGCCGGGTGTCGCCATTTGCCGGGCTTGCGGCCGCTGCTCTTTGCCTGAGCGGCTGCAATATCCTCATCCCGGATACCGGTGCCACCGATCCCGCCCGCTTCGTGCAGGAAACATCGCCCGTCTTCTATAACCCGCCCGGTGTCGATCCCATGCGGGTCAAGCCGATCGATACGCCGGTCCCGCAGCGGCCGGGTGTGCCGCCGACGATCTATAACCAGACCTATGGTATTCCGGGCGCGAACTTTAGCCGGACCTACGGCCTGCCGGTCACCAATCCGGTGAACAGCGCCATGTACGGCCAGGTCCGCGACACGGATTTCACTTTGCCGGCCATACCGGTCAGCCGCATCGACCCGCAATATCTGCGGCAGGAGGTCGATTATCCGAGCAACGAAAAGCCCGGTACGATCGTCGTCGATACGAAGACCAAGCACCTCTACTTCATTGAACCGGGCGGCAAGGCAATGCGCTACGGTGTCGGCATCGGCCGTGAAGGCTATGCATGGTCTGGCCGCGGCGTCATTCAGTGGAAGCAGAAGTGGCCGCGCTGGACGCCGCCCGACGAAATGGTCGCGCGCCAGCCGGATGTTCGGGCCTTCTCCGCGGAAAACGGCGGCATGAATCCCGGCCTCGGAAACCCGCTCGGCGCGCGTGCGCTTTATATCTTCAAGGACGGGCAGGATACGCTCTACCGCATCCACGGAACGCCGGACTGGCAGTCGGTCGGAAAGTCCACATCGTCGGGCTGCGTCCGCATGCTGAATCAGGATGTGGTCGACCTTTATGACCGCGTTCCGGCAAAGACCGAAATCGTCGTGATGTAGTCGCGCAACAGCACTGGTGATATCGTCGCGCGGTAGGCGGACACGACTTCGTGAGGTGGTGGTTTATTTAACGTATGGCGATAGATTTCTTGTCTTGTCACCGGCGTTGAGCCACCTTCCGCGAAGGGCGTTCGTCCTTCCAGCGCAACAGGAAACCAGACCCGCGTATGAGCTTCGAAAAACCCCTTTCCCGCCGCAGCTTCCTTTCCTTTTCGGCAATGACCGCAGCTTCGGCGCTGACCGGGTGTGCATCCACGGCTGGACCGCCGCCTTATTCCACGGCTCAGCCGGTCGTCATGCGCAGTCCAGTCCAGGCGCCGCAGACGCCGGGTGACGCCGAATTGGCGGTCATGTACGGCCCGATCGAGGATGGTGGCTTCCTCATTCCCGCAGTGCCGTATCAGCAGATCGATCCGCGCTTCTATCGTCAGCAGGTCGTCGATCCGACCGGCCAGGCGCCCGGCACGATCGTCGTCGATACGCCCTCGCGTTTCCTCTATCTCGTCCAGCCCGGCGGCACGGCGATGCGCTACGGCGTTGGTATCGGCCGCGAAGGCTTCGCTTGGCAGGGCTCCGGCGTTATCCAATGGCGTCAAAGGTGGCCGCGCTGGAAGCCGCCGAACGAGATGGTCGCGCGCCAGCCCGAACTCGCCAAGTATTCGATCGAAAACGGCGGCATGGAGCCGGGTCTGAAGAACCCACTCGGCGCACGTGCGCTCTACATTTTCTCGAATGGCGAAGATACGCTCTACCGGCTGCACGGCAATCCGGATTGGCGTTCGATCGGCAAGGCAGTGTCGTCAGGCTGCGTGCGCCTGCTGAACCAGGACATCATCGACCTCTATGACCGTGTGCCGAACAAGGCGCCGGTCGTCGTTCTGCAGTGATCGATTTGCGTTTCGCTGTCTCCCTTCACTGGGAGACAGCATCTTTCCACGGGAATAGCGTCGCCCCGGGGGAGACAGCGCTGTCTCTCCGCCCCATATTTGGCCGGCCGAAATTTAACGCCATGAATAGCTGTGGGACACGATCGGGTCAGGATCGGAGCCTCTCGCGGACTCATGCCAACCGGCAAACTCGTCGTGTCTGACGATGCCGATATCGGCCAACTGCTCGTCGTCAAGCTGATCCAGCGCCCGGCACGCAGCGTGATCTGTTGGCGAATGGTGTTCCCCATGCGGGATCAGATGCGCGAGCGCGTGCCATGTTCCCGAAAACGCGGCTGTCGGCGAAAAACTGCGCACGCCATGTAGGTGCAGGAACGTCATGGTGGCCCCCCAAGTTGCAGTTGCACCGGCAAAGCCTCCCATTTACCCGTGTGGTTGTCGTGAAGTCCCGCTGAAGCGCTTTTGAAATTTCTCTGAAATTCTTTCGTTTCGATGTCGCGTTTGGATACGGTTCGTTGTCGTGGTGGGAAGCGTTTGCTAGATTGCGCGCCAACATTCGGAGCATCCAATGTCGATGTTCGAATTCGCGGGACACCAACTCGATATGCAACAGGGCCGGCTGCGCAAGGGCGGGCAGGATGTCCGTTTGCGCCCCAAATCATTGGCGTTGCTGACTTATCTGCTTGAAAATTCGGGACGCGTCGTCACTAAGGATGAATTGGTTTCAGCCGTCTGGCCCAATGTGGCCGTCACGGACGGCTCGCTCAGCCAGTGCGTGACGGACATCCGCCGGACCTTGGGTGAGGGCGCAGCAAAGCTCATCCGCACTGTTCCATGCCGCGGCTATGCGTTGGACGAGAAGCTGGTGCGGCGCAGCGAGGCTCTGCTGGCGCCAGCAGCGTTTGGTCCGTCGGGGCGGCTCTCGATCGCGGTGCTTCCGTTCACCGTCGCGGTGCCTGGGGGGCGGCACACATGGATCGCCGACGGCATTGTCGAAGACATCATCACTGCCTTGGCGAAGATTCCCGCTCTCTTTGTCACGTCGAAGAGTTTGAGCTTCGCCTATCGCGACAAGGCCGGCCGCCTGCCGGATGTGGTCAGGGCGCTGGGTGTGCACTACGTCCTCAGCGGAAGTGTTCGCGTGAGCGGCCATGAATTGCGTCTGACGACCGAGCTTGTCGATGCGCAAACCGGTGGGATTGTCTGGGCGGACCGCTTCGATCGTCATTTCGGGCAGATCTTCGCGGTTCAGGACGAAATAACAGCGGCGGTTGTCGAGCGGCTGAAGAGCGAGCTTCTGCCGCAAAACCGCGCCGCTGCCGTCATCGAAAACCAAAGAGAATTCGACCTGCCGCGCAACCACGCCGACCAAGCTGCGCTATGGGATCGGTAAGGTGCTGGCGATCCCATTGCCGGGCCGCAACCGCTATACCGCGGCCGTAAGGTTTGAGCGCAGGCCTCGCAACAGGCCCCGGATCGTCTTCATTTCTTCGAGTGTGCAGCCCGCCGCCTGGCCGATCGCGGTCATGATCGTGTCGATCTCGCTCCGCATCGCCAGACCTTTGTCGGTCAGTGAAACGATGACCTGGCGTTCGTCGCGGGAATCTCGGGTGCGTTTGATCAGGCCATTTTGTTCGAGCCGTTTGAGCAACGGCGACAATGTGCCCGAATCGAGATCGAGCTGTTCGCCGATCGCCTTGACCGCCTGCTCGGATTTTTCCCACAGCGCCAGCATGACGAGATATTGCGGGTAGGTGAGGCCGACCTTGTCGAGAATCGGCTTGTAGGCGCGGGTGAAGGCGTGGGCTGTCGAGTACACCGCAAAACAAAGCTGGTTCTCCAGCCGCTTTTCCTCTTCCGGAATTTCCATCGTCTTTGCCAGATGCGCTTTCATCGTCTTCCTTTCCAAGGGGCAATTCTCCTCTTTTCGAATTCTAAATGCAATTTGCAAAATTCACTTGCGTACAATTTAATTGCGCGATATACAAAATCCAACCCCAACGCAAAGGAGACTGACATGCCCATCCTCTACACGACCAAGGCTTCCGCCACCGGTGGCCGCGCAGGCCGCGCCGTTTCCGACAACGGCGTCCTCGATGTGACGCTGACCGTTCCGAAGGAACTCGGCGGCGACGGCGCGACCGGCACCAACCCTGAGCAGCTGTTTGCTGCGGGCTATTCGGCCTGCTTCCTCGGCGCTTTGAAATTTGTCGCCGGCAAGGAAAACGTCAAGATTCCGGAAGACACCACGGTCAGCGCCAAGGTCGGCATCGGCCCGCGCGAGGATGGCACCGGCTTCGGCATCGAAGTCGCCCTGACGGTCAGCATACCTGGCCTCGACAAGCCGACCGCTGAGAAGCTGGCTGCTGCGGCCCATATCGTGTGCCCCTATAGCCACGCGATGCGCACGTCGACCGAAGTTCCGGTTACCGTTGCCTGATCAAGGACGAAAAAGAGCGCCGTGCCTTGCGGCGCTCTTTTCATGTGAAAATAAAATGCTATATTCTTTCCAGTGAAAGGAATATGGCATGGCTATAGCACAGACCATCCCCGGTATTAGGTCTCCGGAGGCTGCCGTCATCACCAAAGCGGCCGTCAACGCAGCCAACCATCTCGGCCTCAACGCCCGAACCCTTTCGGCGGTGCTTGGTGTGTCCGAGGCGACCATCTCGCGCATGAAACGGCAGGACTATCTGCTCGAGCGCGGCTCAAAGTCTTTTGAACTCGCTATCCTGCTCGTTCGTTTGTTTCGCTCGCTCGACGCGATTGTTGGCGGCGATGAAGTCGTTGCCCGGCAATGGCTGCGCAACGCCAACGCGGCGCTCGGCGCGACGCCACTCGAAAAGATCGTCAGCATTTCCGGATTGACCGATGTCATTGCTTACCTGGACGCCCGCCGCGCTCTCGTCTGAGGCGCAGCCGATCTCGGGCAGGTTCTGGCGCCTGGTCGAGGCGCAGCACCAGATTTCGACGCTGAAGCTCGTCGACACGCTCGACGAGCAGGCGTTGCTCGAAACCTTGCTCGAGGAAAGCAAACCGGCGCTGCCGCCGGAATGCATCGGCCTCGACTACCTACTTGCAACGCCCTTCCGTTATGGTGCCGTCTACCCGCATGGATCGCGTTTCCGCCGGGCAGGGCGCACGGCTGGTGTCTTCTATGCGTCCGAGCGGGTGGAAACCGCGCTTGCGGAAATGGCCTTCTATCGGCTGCTGTTCTATTCTGAATCGCCGGCGACGCAGTTTCCCGCCAATGCCGCCGAATACACTGCCTTTGCCGCCGCGATAGCCACGCCATCCGCCATCGACCTCATGCGGCCGCCGCTCGACGCCGATCGTTCGATATGGACGGATCCTCATAATTATGGCCCGTGCCAGGCTCTCGCCGACGCTGCGCGCGAGGCCGGTTGCCAGGCAATTCTCTATGAATCCGTGCGCGACCCGCAGCGCGGCCGCAACATCGCGCTTCTGACGGCAGCGGCATTTGTCGCTCGCGAGCCGGTCGAGCGCCAGACATGGAGGATCCGGCTTTCGGGTATTGGCGTCCAGGCGCTTTGTGATTTCCCGAAAGTCAGAGTTGGATTCTCGGTGGAGGATTTCGCCGGCGATCCGCGAATGGCGCGCGACTGACGCCAACTATTTCTTCAAGCCAGCGCCTGCAAGTCGCGTCGCAGCCGCCCCATGTCGCCATCCGGGAGCGCATCTTCAAGGCTCGCATGAGTGCTTTCCCAGATCGGCACTGCGGCCGCAAGCACCGCCTTTCCCTCCGGCGTCAGGCTTAACAGGCGTCGGCGCTTGTCTTTCGCATTCTGGGTTACATTTACCCAACCACGGCGCTGCAATGGCTTGAGTGCCGCCGTCAATGTCGTCTGATCCATTGCGAGCAGGGTCGCGACCGCTCCCATCGGCGGTGGCTCCGGGCGGTTCAGCGACATCATCAGCGAGAACTGGCCGTTGGTGAGCCCGACAGGGCGAAGGGCATCGTCGAATAGCCGCGCCAGTGCGCGCGCTGCCCGTTGCACATGCAGGCAGAGGCACGTGTCGCGCACCAGAAGCGTCGTTGAAAAAGGAATCTCTACCGCGTTTGACATGCCTAATGTCTATTGATATCAATGTATTTAGTCAAGGAAAAGGAGCATAGAACGCAACTTCCGATCGCGCCGGAGGAGGGCGCACGTGATGCAGAACCAAGTCGTTTCCCGTGAAGAATGGCTGGAAGCCCGCCGCTCGCTGCTTCTCAAGGAGAAGGAAGCGACGCATCTGAGGGATAAGGTCAATGCCGAACGCATGGCCTTGCCCTGGGTCAAGGTTGATAAAAATTACGTCTTCGATACGCTGCAGGGTAAGAAAAGCCTTGCCGAACTCTTCGATGGCCGCAGCCAGCTTTTAATCTATCATTTCATGCTTGGCCCGGATTGGCAGGCCGGCTGCCCTGGATGCTCGTTCCTATCCGATCATGTCGATGGAACACTGCCGCATCTGAACAACCACGATGTCACTTGGGTCGCGGTTTCGCGGGCGCCGCTTGCCAAGATAGAGGCTTACAAGAAGCGCATGGGGTGGAAATTCCCCTGGGTTTCATCTTTCGAAAACAGCTTCAACTTTGACTACCACGTCTCCTTCAGCCCGGAAGATCTGGCGAAGGACAAGGTTTTCTACAATTTCGAGGCAATCGATCCGGCCAACGCCCATGACGAGCTGCCCGGTCTCAGCGCGTTCTACAAAAGCGAAAGCGGTGAGATCTTCCATACGTATTCCACCTATGCCCGTGGTCTCGAAGAAGCAGTCGGCACCTTGATGATCCTCGATCGCGCGCCGAAAGGCCGCAACGAAGACAGCACGATGGATTTCGTCAAGCGTCACGACGAATACGAACCGGCGAAGACCGCGCCATCCAGCTGTCACTGAGATCTGCAACCATCCTCCAAGGGAGAAGGACGATGCAGCAAGCGAAAGTTCTGAAGGAGCACGAGCTCCTGGAAGACCTCGTCGGTGTCTGGGAGGTGACGGCGCCCGAGATGACGGGGCAGGAGCCGTGGACCGAGATCGTGCGCTCGCTTCACGGCATTTGGTTCGTCGCCGAGGGCGCCGGCCAGATGCCCGGCGGTGGCGCGGCAACGACGGTGCTCACCCTGGGCTATAGCGCCGAGAAGGGAAAATACGTTGGCACCTGGATCGGCACTATGATGGACCACATGTGGGTTTACGAGGGTGAGGTCTCCGACGACGGCAAGATCCTGAACCTCTACACGACGGGTCCCGATTTCACGGACGCAAACAAGCTCGCCGATTACCGCGAGCAGATCATCTTCCATGATCGCGACCACCGCACGTTCAACTCCGCCGCTAGGCAGCCAGACGGCTCCTGGAAGCAATTCATGGAAGCGCACTATACCCGCAAGCCTTAGTTGCGGGTGGATCGAACGGCATGGTTTGATACGAGGCCGTTCGCAACCGAACGGAAGCATCGCAAATGGAGAACCCGATGTCCGACACCCATGGAAAATTCATCTGGTGCGAATTGATGACGCCGGATCCCAAGGCGGCCGCCGACTTCTACGGCAAGGTCGTCGGCTGGACGACAAACGACATGAAGATCGAGAACCTGCCGCCTTATACAGTCTTCGAAGCCAACGGCGCTGGCGTTGCCGGCCTCATGGATTTTCCGGCAGAGTTGGAAGGCAAGGGTATTCCGCCGAATTGGACAGGCTATGTCGCGGTCGACGACGTCGACAAGTCCGCCAAGGACTTTGCCGCCAATGGTGGCTCGATCCGTCGTGAACCGGAGGATATTCCGACGGTCGGACGGTTTGCGGTCGTCGCCGATCCGCATGGCGCGGTGATCTGCATCATGACGCCGCTGCCGATGGACAATCAGCCTCCACCGGCACCGATGGGCACACCCGGCCATATCGGCTGGCACGAACTCTATGCCGGCAACGGTGCGGAAGCCTTCGCCTTCTATTCGAAGCTGTTCGGCTGGACGAAAGACCACGACATGGATATGGGCGAAATGGGCGCCTACACCATCTTCGCTGAACGCGGCACGCCGATCGGCGGAATGATGACCAAGCCGCCGAATGTCCCCATGCCGGCATGGGCGTATTACTTTAACGTGCCGGCCATCGATGCGGCCATAGAGCGCGTCAAGGCAGGTGGGGGAACGGTGGTGAACGGCCCGATGGAAGTACCCGGCGACAGCTGGATCATCCAGGCGATTGATCCGCAGGGCGCATTCTTCTGCCTCGTTGCGCCCGCCCGATAGGCGCGTTCAATGCCGCTTTTGATCTCAGGGCGAGCCGACCGACATCGGCTCGCCCTGAGCCGCATTTGGTGTCTCCAAGTACGCTGCCGGAAGGTGACGGAGGCAGATAAGGCGTCGAATCGAAGGCTGGAACATTCTGCGTTAGCGCCGACCGGGCGTTTGTATTTCATTAATTTTATTAGAATTTTAGCGGTTCCAGCGATATTCGGGGCTCGACCGTTAACTCTTCCTAAAACATTTTTGGGTGGATGCATAACCGGCTATGTCTTAAGCGGCTGCAAGTATTGATTTTGGCTCTTCTGCGTAATTGATTGGCCCCAGTTTCTCATTGGGGTTGTTTTGTTATGTCTATCGAAGATCCGCGCATTTCCGCTACTGCAAGCGAAAACGTCTCGCACGACTTCCGTCAGGACATTCATGAAGACGCAAGTATTGACGTTTCTGCTGCACAGGGTGTCGAAGTTGCACAGGTCGACAATAGCCAACAGCCCGAGAAGACCGACCGCGTGCCGGCGGCTCCGCAGACGATAGCCGCCAACGCTCATCCAGCCGAAATCGTCCCGGATCAGAACAACGTCGCTCACCTGCCGGCCGATGTGTCGATCGACGACATCCGCGTCGAAGGCAACAACCTGGTGCTTGTCCAGGCCGATGGCACGGAGATTGTGATCGTCAACGGCGCCCTGCATGTGCCGACCTTCCTGCTCGGCGAAGTCGAGCTGCCGCAGCAGGCCGTGATTGCCGCTCTCGAGCAGAACAACATCAACGTCGCCGCGGGTCCCGACGGCTCCTATTCGGCAAGTGCCTCCGCACCAAGCTCCGGCGCCGATTTCCAGGACACCATCCAGCAGGATCCGAACGATCCGACCCAGCTCGCGCAGTTGCTGGCGGACACGCAGCAGCCCGATCCGGGTCTCGGCGACCGCCGGGAACTGTTCGACGACCAGCCAACCATTTCCGCTGACCGGACGACAAACCTCAGCCTGACGGAAACAGAAGGCACAGAAGGCGGCTTCGAGACGCAAACCGTCAACGGCATATTCGGCTTCGATGGTGGCGCGGACGTCGGGGAGATCACCGAGGTCAGGCTTGCCGATTCGCTCAACATGGTCGAGGGCACGCAGAACGGGACGCACATTGACCTGATGTCCGACGGCAAGCCGGTCGTCATTACCGTCGATGGCCTGACGATCACCGGCAGCGTCGATGGCCAGCCGGTCTTCGTCCTGACCGTTACGAACGCGGCAAGCGGTGCCTTCACCTTTACGCAATTCGCTCCGCTCGATCACCCGGACAGGGGCGAGGCAGGCGTCAATGATATCCTGCGCCTTCAGTTCAGCTACACCGTCACCGACAAGGACGGCGACCAGGCCACCGGCGTCGCTTCGATCGACATCAACGACGATGGTCCGAGCACCGGCGACGGTGTTGGCCCGAGCGCGATCAACGAGTCCGATCTGCTGTCCGGCGAAGGAAACAACGCAGGCGTTCACGACGTCTCGCTCGGCATTCACTGGGGCGCCGACGCCGGCGCGCATCGCGATCTGACGTTCTCGACAGCGCAGGACCAGCTCGGCGGTCTGAAGTCCGATGGCCAGACGATTCAGTTCGCGATCTCCTCCGACGGCCACACGCTGACCGGCTTCATCGGCGAAGGCGAGGGCCGCACCGAAGTCTTCGTCGTCAAGCTTGATCCGACGGCGCCGAACGGCGCCTACAGCTTCACGCTGCTGCAGCCCCTCGATCATCCGCAGAACTCTGAGATCGGCAACACGCAGCTCGACCTGCATTTCAATTTCGTGGCGAGCGACGCCGACGGCGACACCGCGAGCGGTTCCTTCGTCGTCGATATCCACGACGACGTGCCGACGATCAATGGAGCCGTCCAGGCGGTCAACCTGCTCGCCAACGGCAATTTTGCGGCCGGCACTTGGGAGCAGCACAGCGATTGGGGTGGTCCTCTTGGCGGAGCGGCCAACGCCGATATCGGCTGGAAGGTCGACGGTACCGGCAGCGTGCAGCTTGAACGCGTTGGCAGCGGCTATCTGGGCATGACGACATCCAACGGCGCGCCGATGGTGGACATGGGATCGTCGCCGGGCAACACAACGATTTCCCAGGATATATCGGGGCTTGCCGAGGGGCAGACCTACAAGCTGAGCTTCCAGGCAGGATCGCCGAGTCCTGTATCCTCGGGGCTGGAAGTCTATTGGAACAACAAGCTGGTCTACACCTACTCGCCGACCTCCTCGATGAAGTCGATCGATCTCGACCTTACGGCGATCGGCGGTACCAATACGCTGACATTCAAGGAAGTCGGCAATAGCTCGGACAACACCGGCACCTACCTCGCAAATGTCAGCCTGACAGGGAGCACGACCGCTGCCGTCTTCACAGGTGCGGCAGGCGAAGACGACGTGATGTCCTTCAAGCTGGCGGCCGGCGAGCAGTTCAACTTCGGCGCGGACGGCGCTGGCAAGGTGGTGCTGGGAACCGCAACCGTTGCGTCGGCGGCAGGCATCGCCCTGACGCTCCATGCCGAGGACTACTTCTATCAGAATGGCGCAATCGTCATCAAAGCTGGTGTCTTCGATTCGCTGAATGGCGGCGAAGTCGCCACCGTCACCGTTCCCTTCACCGTGACTGACTCCGATGGTGACAGCAAGACCGGCGTCTATCAGATCCAGATTACCGGTGTGAACGATACGGCGTCCATCTCGGGCGTTGCTGCCGGTGCCGTTGTCGAGGACGGTCAGCTTCAAGCCAACGGCTTGCTCTCGGTCAAGGATGTCGACCACGGCGAAAATCATTTCCAGACGCCTTCGTCGCTTGCCGGCCAGTACGGCATTTTCAGCTTCAACCCGGCAACGGGGGCATGGAACTACACGCTCAACAATGGGCTCGCTCAGTCGCTTGGTCAGGGAGCGCATTTCAACGAGACGCTGACGGTGACCTCCGCTGACGGCACCGCGACGCAGACGATTACGGTGACCGTCAACGGCACCAACGACGCGCCGCAGCTCTCCGCGATTACCGGCTGGACCTTTAAGGATACGGCCGGCGACGACACGTTTGCGCCCGTGGTCGGTCAGCTGCAGTCCTCCGACGTCGATGTTGGCGATTCCGCCACCTATGGCATCAGCGGTACCGGTGTGGTCACGGGAACTTTTGCAGGTGACTATAACATCGAAAAGGTGGGGACCTACGGCACGCTCTACCTCAACAGCGCGACGGGCGCCTATTCCTACGTGCCGAATGATGGCGCGATCGAAGCACTGAAGAATGGCGCAACGGAAAGCTTCACGCTGACGGTGACCGATGGTGCTGGCGCCAGCGACAGCAAGACGCTGACGATCACGCTCGACGGCACCAACGACACTCCCGTCGCGGTCGCCGACACCAACATGGTGAAGGAAGCCGGCGTCGGGACGTTGGGCGACTGGAAGGCCGAAGGCAATGTCCTGAGCAACGACTCGGACCGTGATGCCGGCGACACAAAGGTCGTCTCGGACCTCAAGGACGCAGACATCCATGCCTTTGGCGTCTTCGTCAAGAACGGCGACTACGGCGTCCTGGAGCTCAACAGGAACGGCTCATATACCTACATCCTCAACAACTTCGACAAGGATACGAATCGTCTTGCTCAGGGTGAAACCGCCCACGAGACCTTCACTTACACGGTAAGGGACGCGTCCGGCGCCATCTCGACGACCACCCTGACGATCGAGATCAAGGGAACCAACGACGCGCCGAGCGTCGACTTCCAGTACAATACGGTCAAGGAGGGGATTTCGACCGCGGATAGCTCCGTCGCGACCGGCAACCTGCTTAACGGCGCGTCGGACGTTGATCACGGTGCGGTCCTGACGGTTGCGGGCGTCGATGGAAAGAGCAATGGTTCGACGGGCGTTGCCGGCGACTATGGCAAGCTCACCTGGGATGCGTCTACCGGCACATACAGCTACGCGCTCGACAACACGAAAGCGTCCGTACAGGCGCTGGCGGCGGGCGAAGTGCGCTATGAGATATTCTCCTTCACGATCAAGGACGAATGGGGTGCGACTGATACCAAGACGCTGACGATCAAGATCACCGGCACGAACGACGCGCCTGTGATCGCCGACAGTCATGCGACGGGCGCTGTGATCGAAATGGGCATGGACGCGACGGGAACCGCCCGCGGCGTAAACTCCGTTTCCGATACGCTTGTAAAGACCGACGTCGACTCGGACGATAAGCCCTCGAACGACAATTGGTCGGTTGTCGCCGGCAACGGACAGACATCTTCCGGTCAGATGGGCGTTGTTACCGCCTACGGCAGCTTCAAGGTCGATCAGGCGGGCAAGTGGACCTACACGCTGAACGATTCCAGTGCGGCAACGCAGGGTCTCGCGCTTGGCGAGACGCGGACCGAGACATTCACGGTCAAGGTGACCGACAGCCACAACGCGAGCGATACGCAGACCGTCACGGTAACGATTACCGGATCGAACGACGCGCCCGTGCTCACGACGGCGAACGCCGGTGCAACCCTCACCGAAGCGCCCAACACCACTGGCTCGAATTCCGAGCAGAAGGCGTCCGGTAGCCTGACGTTTACCGATGTCGACCTCAACGATGTCGGCCACACAGCCACTGTCACCGGCGTTGACGCTGCCGACACGAAGAGCGGTCTGCCCTCCAACCTGA
Organism: Rhizobium sp. BK661; assembly: GCF_024808825.1. Taxonomy (NCBI): domain Bacteria; kingdom Pseudomonadati; phylum Pseudomonadota; class Alphaproteobacteria; order Hyphomicrobiales; family Rhizobiaceae; genus Rhizobium; species Rhizobium sp. BK661. The sequence continues at coordinate 1,073,201 of NZ_JANTYT010000001.1, forward strand.
TGTCGTTCTTCAAGATCGACTCAGTGACGAAGGCACCGGGCAGCACGGCCGGCGAGATCAAGTGGACGTTCTCTGCTCCGGACAAGACATTCGACTATCTCGGCGCGAACGATCACGTCACGCTGAAATACACCGTCCTCCTCAACGACGGCGACGGCGGCAAGGTTAGCCAGGTCGTCACGATCGTCATCAACGGCACGAACGACGCGCCAGTCATTACCGGCGGCTCGACGAGCGAGTGGGTGGTCGAGCACGGTTACAACTGGCTCGGCTTGCCGCGCGGCGAGAGCACTGCCAGCGGCACTCTCACAAAGACCGACGCTGACCTCGACGACAACAGCTCGAACGACTCCTGGTCGATCACGCCTCGCGCCGGCCAGGTCGTTGACGGAGGCTCCGTCAAGGGTCTCTACGGATCGATATCGGTCGATGCCAATGGCAAATGGACCTACACGCTCGACAATACGCTGGCCTCGACGCAAGGCCTCGCCCTCGACGCGACGGCCAGCGAGAAATTCGATGTGGCGGTCACGGACACCCACGGTGCGACCGCCACCAAGACGATCACCGTCAATATCCTCGGATCGAACGACGCGCCTGTCATCGCGGATTCCCATACAACTGGCAGCGTCATCGAGGGGGGTGTCGGCACGAACGGCATTGCGACGATTTCCGATACCCTGGTGAAGTCGGATGTCGACTCCGACGACAATGCGACCAACGATTTCTGGGGTGTCGGCAACCCTTGGCTGACCACAGACAACGGCAAGTATGGTTCGCTTTCGATAGACCAGGCCGGCAAGTGGACCTACACGCTCGACAACAGCCGTTCGGATACGCAGGGCCTGTCCGCTGGCAAGGTTGTCACCGAGACCTTCCAGGTGTGGGTCACCGACAGCCATGGCGAAAGGGATGTGCAGAACGTTGTCATCACCATTACCGGCACGAACGATGCGCCAGTCATTACCGGCGGCACGACGAGCGCAACGGTCGTTGAGGCCGGCGCCGGCACCAATGGTGATGCGATCGAGAGCGGCACGCTGACCAAGACGGACGTCGACAGTGACGACAACAGCGGCAACGACAGCTGGTCGGTGGTGGCCTCCGGCAACCAGACTCAAGACGGCTCCTCGGTGAAAGGTGTCTACGGCAAGCTTTCCGTCGACCAGGCCGGCAAGTGGACCTACACGCTCGACAACGGCCTGCCGGCAACCCAGGCTCTGAAGAACGGCGACAATAAGCTTGAAACTTTCACGGTTCAGGTCACCGATAGCCACGGCGCGACCGACACCCAAACCGTCACCATCACGGTGCGCGGAACGAACGATGCTCCGGTCGCCAACGACGATACCTTCACGGCAAGCGAAGACGGCGTTTCCTCTCATGCTTCGTCGGCGAACCCGCTCGTTGTCGGCAACGTTCTCGCTAACGACACGGATGTCGACAGCGCCAGCCTGAACGTCACCGGCATTTCGAACGTGACGGTCAATACCGCGAGCGGCACTGGCCTGACGCTTTCTGTGGCGAGCGAAGGAAACGGCGTCTACAAGATCGCCACGAACTTCGGCGACGCCCACATGTCCGTCGGCTCGAATGGCGACGTCAAGATCTGGTCCGACAACGGTGAGGATCCGTTCAAGGCGCTGGGTGTCAACGAAACCGCGACCATCAAGTTCAACTATACCGTTTCCGACGGCAGCAGCAGCGATACGGCGAGCGCGACCATCACGGTCCAGGGCTCCAACGACAACCCGGTGGCTGTCGACGACACGACCCTGGGCGGCGTTGCGGCCACCTACAGCGACAACTTCAACAATTCCGGCACCGACGGCTGGACCTTCGTCAAGCTCTCGGGCAATCCCAGCTGGTCGATGAGTGGAGGCAGCCTCGTCGAGCGGACCGACTCGTCCTCCAATGACGGCAACGGCATCGCGCTCGCACCGGCAAACAGCCTGCCGGCCGGCAGCAAGTATTACACCATCGAGGTCGATGGCGATCCGAACACCGGCAATGGCAACCCCAAGTCCAACCAGGCGCTTGGCGTGGTCTTCGGCTATCAGGACTCGACCCACTACTACCGCGTCTACTGGAAGGATTTCGGCACCGACTACGCCAACCAGGGCACCCACCGCGATCTCGTTCTCGAGCGCGTGGATGGCAACCAGGTCACGGTTCTGGACATGGTCGACAAGGCCAACCTTGGTCCCAACACGATCCACTTCAAGGTCGAAGTGGATGGCGACGGCATCAATGTCACGGTGCAAGGCAACGGGCAGCCTGTGGTGCTCCATAGCTCCGAAATTCCGGCTCTCGGCGGGTACGGCGTCTATACTGATGATAACGACGACGGCATTGCCTACGACAACTTCACCGCATCGACCGGCGGCGGCCCGATCACGACCGCCGAGGACACCGCGCTGACGATCAAGGCTGCCGACCTGCTGGCGAATGACAGCGATGTCGACGGCGACACGCTGAACCTCGTCAGCGTCAGCGGCACCTCCGCGCACGGCGGTACGGTAACGTTGAACAACGGTGTCGTCACCTACAACCCTGCCGCCAACTACAACGGCAAGGATACGTTTACCTACACCGTCAACGACGGCCACGGCGGCACCGCGACGACAACAGTCACCGTCAACGTCACGCCGGTCAACGACGCCCCGACGGCGGTCACCCTGACGGGCGCCATTTCCTCCATCGACGAAAATACGGTCATCGGAACCGGCATCAAGGTCGCGACGCTCGGTATTGTCGACGACGAGCAGGGCACCAACAACTACTCGCTTTCGGGCGCCGACGCGGCTTCCTTCGCGATCAAGAACGGCAACCTCTACTATGTCGGTGCGTCGCCGAACTTCGAGGCGAAGTCGTCCTACAGCGTCACGGTCAACGTCGACGATCCCACTGTCGGTGGTTCGGTCGACGCTTCGGCGAACTTCACGCTCAACGTCAACGATGTCAACGAAGCGCCGACGGCGGTGACCTTCTCGAATGTCGTCGCATCGATCAACGAGAACACGGCAGTCGGTCCCGACGGTATCAAGGTTGCGACGCTCGGCGTGGTCGACGATGCGCTCGGCACCAATGGCTACTCGCTTTCGGGCGCCGACGCGGCGTCCTTCGCGATAAAGAACGGCGCTCTCTATTACGTGGGCACCTCGCCGAACTTCGAGGCGAAGTCGTCTTACGACGTCACGGTCAATGTGGACGATCCGGCCGTCGGCGGTTCGGTCGATGCGTCGAAGAACTTCACGCTTGTTATCAACAACGTCAACGAGGCGCCTGTCGGCGTCAATGACGAAAACGCGGTGTTGGAGAACAAGACCGTCGTTTCGAGCCAGAGCGTGCTTGCCAACGATACAGACCCGGATGCCGGCGATACCGGTCACCTGGCGGTCGGCGCCATAAAGGGCTTCAATGACGGCGTTGCCGCGTCCGTCACGGCAGCCGGCACTGTCAGCCATGGCAAGTATGGTGATCTGGTCATCAAGGCTGACGGCACCTACCAATACACGGCGAACGCTCTCGCCGCCGAGGTGCTTCCGAAGGGTGCTCAGGTCGACGATACCTTCACCTACACGGTCAAGGATCCGTCCGGACTGACGTCCACGGCAACCCTGACCATTCACGTCACGGGCGATAACAATATTCCGCTTGTCGGGGTCATCTCGCCTGGGAACGACGTCAATGAGCTGCCGGATGCCCATGCCCAGGCTGTCAATGTTGAAGGACAGCTGCTGGTTGCCGATTTCGATGTCGGCGATACCGAAACGCCCTCCGTGACCGGCGCTACGGCAACATGGACCGGCGGTGTCCTGACGCCGGAGCTTGCGGCCGCCCTTACCAACACAGCTGCCCTGACCTTCGGATCGTCGCCGATCTCGAACGGCAGCGTCTCGCTCATCAACTGGAGCTACCATCCGGGCGCACAGAACCTCGACTTCCTGGGCGCTGGCCAGACGATTACGATCAAGTACGACATCCAGGTCAGCGACGGCACGACCGCGACCCCATCCTCGATTACCGTTGTCATCCATGGCACCAACGACGCGGCGGTCATCGGTGGCACGACCTCGGTCAACCTGACGGAAACCGACGCGCCGCTGAGCACATCAGGACAGCTAACGATCACTGATGTCGACAGCCCGGCCACCTTCGTGGCGCAGACGGACGTTGCCGGCACGAACGGCTACGGCAAGTTCACGATCACCGCGAACGGCGCCTGGACCTATGTCGCCAACACGGCGCACAACGAGTTCGTCGCCGGCCAGCACTACACCGACAGCGTGACGGTGACCTCTGCCGACGGCACGACGACGACGGTGACGGTCGACATTCTCGGCACCAACGACGCGGCGGTCATCGGCGGCACGACCTCCGTCAACCTGACGGAAACCGACGCGCCGTTGAGCACGTCTGGTCAGCTGACGATCACCGACGTCGACAGTGCTGCGACCTTCGTGCCGCAGACGGACGTTGCCGGCACGAACGGCTACGGCAAGTTCACGATCACCGCGAACGGCGCCTGGACCTATGTCGCCAACACGGCGCACAACGAGTTCGTCGCCGGCCAGCACTACACCGACAGCGTGACGGTGACCTCTGCCGACGGCACGACGACGACGGTGACGGTCGACATTCTCGGCACCAACGACGCGGCGGTCATCGGCGGCACGACCTCCGTCAACCTGACGGAAACCGACGCGCCGTTGAGCACATCAGGACAGCTGACGATCACCGACGTCGACAGTGCTGCGACCTTCGTGCCGCAGACGGACGTTGCCGGCACGAACGGCTACGGCAAGTTCACGATCACCGCGAACGGCGCCTGGACCTATGTGGCCAACACAGCCCACAACGAGTTCGTCGCCGGCCAGCACTATACCGACAGCGTGACGGTGACGTCCGCCGACGGCACGACAACGACGGTGACGGTCGATATTCTCGGCACCAACGACGCGGCGGTCCTGACACCGGTCGTTGCCAATCTGACGGAGGGTGACACTGCGGCCGTGATTAGCGCATCCGGACAGCTGACGATCACCGACGCGGACAGTCCGGCCAGCTTCGTGGCACAGAGCGACGTCTCTAACCCCGGCGGCTACGGCAAGTTCTCGATCGATACGAACGGCAACTGGACCTATACGGCCAATTCCGCGCATGACGAGTTCAAGGCGGGCCACACCTATCAGGAGGTCTTCACGGTCTCCTCGGCAGATGGCACAACGACGACGGTGACGGTCAGCATCGGCGGAACCAATGATGCGCCGGAAACCAACGCGGCATCGGGCAGCGGCAACGAGGATGCATCCTCGATCTCTGTCGCTCTGTCGGGAGGTGACATCGACGGCACGGTCGCATCCTACAAGATCAGCGACCTGCCGGCGAACGGCAAGCTCTACAGCGATGCCGGTCTGACGACTGAACTTCATGCTGGAGACACGGTAAGCGGCTCGACGGTCTATTTTGTGCCGGCCGCGAACTACAACGGCACGACAAGCTTCCATTACGCAGCAGTCGACGACAACGGCCTGGCCGACAGCACGCCGGCGACGGCGACGATCGCGGTGGCCTCGGTCAACGACGCGCCGGTCATCACCTCCAACGGCGGTGGCGATACCGCGGCCATTACGATCGACGAGAACACAAGCGCCGTCACGACTGTGACAGCAACGGACGTGGACAGTTCGCAAGCGAACCTGACCTATTCGATCGTTGGCGGAGACGACCAGAACCTCTTTAAGATCGACGGCTCCGGTAACCTGAGCTTCAAGGACGCGCCGGACTTCGAGCATCCGCTCGATAATGGCGCGAACAACATCTATAACGTCATCGTTCAGGTTTCCGACGGCAACAAGACCGACACCCAGACGCTCAATGTCACGGTCAAGGATCTCCAGGAAAACGTTGCGCCGGTCCTGACTCTGTCGAATAGCGCTTATGTCCTCGATCAGTTCAACCAGCAGGCCTATAACGGCAACGACGGTACCGCGAACTGGAAGACGGACTGGATCGAGTACGGCGAGAACGAAGGCAATGCTGCTACGACCGGCGATGTCCGGGTGAGCAATGGCGCCTTGCTTCTTACCGATACGGATGCAGAGATCGACACCTTCGGCGATTTTGTCCAGCGCACAGTTGACCTTACGGGCGCGACCCAGGCGACGCTGACCTTCGATTATAAGCGGGTCAGCATGGAGTCTAGCGATGCCATCCATGTGCAGGTGCTGAACAGCAACGGTAACTGGGTGGAGGTGGCGACCGTCAGCGGTAATGGTCAGGATGACGCAGGCTTCACGACTGTAACCGTCAATCTTTCGGCCTACATCTCGTCCGCGACCACGATCCGCTTCTACTCAAATGACGATATCGATGACGGCGACAAGGTCTTCATCGACAACGTCAAGATCGAATACACGACGACGCCGACGTTCATCGAAGGCGGTTCGGCTGTTGCGGTCGTTACCAACGCCGTGATTGCCGATGCCGACGCCAACATGAGCTCGGCCACCGTCAAGCTGACCAACGGCCAGGCAGGCGACGTGCTTTCGATCGCCGGCCAGGCAACCACGACCGGCACGATCGGCGGCATCGCCTACAGCATCAGCGGCAACACCGTTACCTTCACCGGTTCTGCCACCAAGGCTGCTTACGAAGCTGCGATCGAAGCCGTCCGCTTTGCGAACAGCTCGGAAAACCCGAACGGCGCTGACCGTACCTTCCAGGTCGTCGTCAACGACGGCCTCAACTCCAACACCGCGACGACGATCGTCCACGTGACGGGTGTCAACGATGCGCCGGTGGTCTCGAACCTCGTCGTCACCGAGAGCGGCATCAAGTTCACGCTCGCGGATCCGGACAGCTCCGGCTTCACGCTTGCTTCGCCGTTTGCCACCGCATTCGGCAGCAACCCCGGCCTCCATGTCGGCGACAACACCCTGACGCCGACGGCACAGGCCAGCGTCGTCAGCGGCACGCTGACTGTCAGCGATGGGGCTTTGTCTGATAGCGTCGTCAACGTCATCCTCGGCACCAACGGTACCAACTCGTCGCTAACCGCCTCTGGCTCGACCCCCACAGCCATCTATGGTTTCGGCGGAAACGATACCCTGACGGGCGGCTCCGGTGCGGACTGGCTGTTTGGCGGTGATGGCAACGATACGCTCGACGGTAACGGCGGCGCGGATACGCTCTCTGGCGGCGTGGGCAATGATAACTTCCTGTTGGCCAATAACGATTGGGTTGCTGGCGAGACGATCGACGGTGGAGTTGATAGCGATACAATTACGCTTGTCGGCGCCACGACTGTCGACTTCACGACCGGCACGATCAGCAATGTCGAAACGCTGACTGGCAGCTCAAGCAGTGATACGGTTACGATGTCGGCCGAGCAGCTTACCGGCTTCACCTCCATCAACCTCGGCAGCGGCAACAGCGACTCGCTGACCGTAAGCGTAAACGGAACAGCCGATATCTCCTCCTCCGCGCCGACGATCTCGAACGTAGAAACGTTGAAGATCACCGGTTCGACCGGTAACGACAACCTGACCATCAGTGCCCAGCAGTATGCGGCCTTCGACAGCATCGATCTCAAGGGCGGCAACGACACGTTGACGGTCAACGTCGCCGGGACGACCGATCTTTCGGCTATCAGCGCGACGCTTGTCGGTATCGAAACCTCCAAGGTAACTGGGTCGACCGGTGCTGATACGGTCACAGTCAGCAATTCGCTTTCCGGCTTCACTTCGATTGACCTAGGTGACGGCGCTGATACGCTGAAGATCGCCGGCGGCTTTACTGACAGCAACGACGCTCAGCTCGCTCGCATAGAAAACGTGGTGATGGCGAGTTCGGGTACCCTCAACCTCTCGCACCAGTCCGAAGGGCTCACGATCACCGGCTTTAGCGGCAATGACGTGATCACCGGCGGTTCTGGAGAAGACAGGATCAACGGGGGTGCTGGCGCCGATGTCCTTACGGGTGGTGCCGGTAGAGATACATTCGTGATCGCCTCAGGTGAATCCACGCCTATCGCCGCTGCAGGTAGCACCGGCAACACTGCGACAAGGAATGAAAACGGCACGATCAGCGGATACGACAAGATCACGGATTGGGGAGCGGGCGGCACTGCCGACAAGCTGGATTTCTCCGTAGCCCCGGTAAAGGCCTTCGCTTCTGTGAACGGTTCAGACTCTGCGCTGACTATTGGCGGCGACACTGTCGAGTCCCACAGTGTCAATACCACTACTGGAATGACCACTTTCTATGGTAACGACAACTTCACTCAATCCTTGTCGGTGACGTCGACTTCGGGCTTGGCCGCGGTCGTCCAGTACCTCATGGCGAGTGATATTGGCGATGCGGGCGCAACGCTTGCATTCACGGGGATGGGCAACACCTACGTGTACCAGCAGACTGGCGCCACTGCCGGCGGCACGCTGGTCGAACTTTCTGGCGTCACCCTTGCCAACGTGTATGCGAGCATGGGGTCCGCGGCCACGTTCGCCATCGACCCGATCATCCTCGACCTCGACCACAATGGCGTCGCCCTGACCACGCTCGATCACGGCGTCCAGTTCGACATCAATGCCGACGGCCACAAGGATCAGATCGCCTGGACAGCCGGCAGTGATGGCATCCTGGCCTTCGACGTCGACGGCAACGGCAAGATCGACAATGGCAGCGAGATCTTCTCGCCGCACTTCGCCGGCGGCAGCTACGTCGATGGCCTGGCGGCGCTAGCGACTCTCGACAGCAACCATGACGGCAAGATCGATGCGGCCGACGAAGCCTTCTCGAAGCTCACCGTCTGGCAGGACCTGAACCACAACGGCATCACCGACAGCGGCGAACTCTCGAGCCTCTCGGATCATTCGATCAGCAGCATCTCGCTTGATGCGAACGCTTCAAACTCGGAGATCAACGGCCAGTCGATCCTTGCCGACGGCAGCTATACGTTGACGGACGGCTCGACCGGTCACTTTGTCGAGGTTGCCTTCGACACCACGCTTGGCGGCAGCAATGCCTACTCGCTGATCGGCAGCGACGGCGACGACATCCTGTCGGGCGCCGGAGGCATGTACACGCTGACCGGCGGGGCAGGGGCTGATACCTTTGTTCTCGACGCCGATGCCCTTGCTGACGTCAAGCTCGCCGACGTGATCACCGACTACAAGGCCAGCGAAGGCGATACGCTCGATGTGTCGAAGCTTCTCGACAGCCTGCTCGGTCATCAGGCCACCGAAGCCGAGGCGCTCGCCAGCGTCAAGACGACGGTATCAGGTGCGGATACCGTGGTCAGCGTCAACGCCAATGGCGGCTGGCACGATGTGGCTGTTCTCCAGAACACCACCGAAGCGGTCAAGATCCTGTACGACGACAAGCACGATACGACGACGGCCCCGCACGTCGGCTGATGCTTGTATGAACCAGCGAGGGAAAAGGCGCCGCTTGGCGCCTTTTCTGCATTCTGGGCTTATCCGTCAGCGGTCCACGGCCGAGTACGCCTTCTCAGCTCTTGAAGCAGAGAAAGTCGCTTCGGCTCTTCCCTCGAGTGGCTGCCGTCATGAGTTGATATCCGCGACCGCGACACCGGAATCGCTCGCTAGGCTGCTTGGCTACTCATCCTCGATGTGCGCGTGTGCCTGAAGTCGGTGGGTTCGTTGCCACGGCGGTCTGCCGTCGCGGGCATTACTCTACCTAGAGAAACTGCGATGGGCCGGCGGATGTGGTCGAGAACCGGTGTCTTGAACGGTAGCTTATGGGCGACAGCCGGCATTCGTTGATTCCGAAGCCGGCAACAAAAAGGCGTCCTTTCGGCACCCCACGCTGCTGACAGCCTCTTGTTGTTTGACACCCTTGCTTCTCTGTCATTCCGGCCTTAAGCCGGATTCCAGCTGTCGTGCGTCTGCGCGGCTAAAGAGCCCTTCGCGATCAAGGGCTTGGTCACGCTGGACACCGGCACCAGGCCGGTATGACGGCAATGACTAACTCCGGAAATCAATCGAGCTGACGGCTCTGTCAGCAGTCCGGCGCGCCCTGTCGGCGCCCCGGACTGTTGGCCGTGGACCGATCAGCTCAAGCGGCCGGCAGTCGTGACATCGGAATCGCCTCGTCGCTGTCGCCGCCGCGCTGCATGGCCATTTCGTCGGCGAGCTGGCGGATGTGGTTGAAATCCGTCGGCCCCTCGAAGACCGCGCCGCCGAGACGGATGCCGATGCTCATTGGGGTGCCTTCGTCAGAGAAGGACGCTTCCGCCACCCGCCGGCGGATACGGGTGCCGACATCCTGGGCGTTCTCGACGGTAGCGCCCGGCAGGAACACCCCGAGTTCGTTGGTGGCAAGACGGGCCACAAGGTCGCCCTTTCTGACCGAGGACTGGATGATGGCGGCCAGCGACTGCATGACCGTATCGGCCCATTGCGGGCCGTAGCGCCGGCTGATCTCGTCCAGCGTATCGACGACCACGGCGATCATCACGCCGCCGGCGTCGGTGGCGATTCGCTTGCGTCGGTCGATGTAGTGTTCGACGGCCGCGGCAAAGGCCGTTCCGTTCAGCGTCTTCGTTACGGCGTCGTGGCGCGCAGTATAGTTAACGGTTTCCTGTAGTTTTTTGAGTTCGGCGACCTTGAACTGCAAGATCAAGAGCAGCGGAAATGCAACAAAAAGCGAAATTACGCTTGCGCCGACAAATCCCACCAAAATTGGTCGATCCGGCACGAGAAGGTTTAAGATAAGTAAAACGCCGACGGATCCGGCCGCGAAGCAGACAGCGCCGAGGGTGGCGATCCGAAGAGCTGAAACGATTGTGGCTGAAGAGTAACGCTGGCCTAGATTCATCGCGGTCATGTCCGTTTGAAAGTAGTACCAGATAAACAGGTCCGGGCAAAACCCCCGTTAAAAAATCCTGTAAAATTCTTGCTTTAGGCAGTTGTCCACCGCGATTAACTGTTTTGGGACGAATGCTCGCGGTCGTAATTGGAATGTGGAAAGATTGGTGTTACTTATTTGCCGAAGAACAGTCTTTGGTATACGGGTACGCCGTGTGAATCTTTGATGTTGAGGGGCATCGATCTTGTTTAAGGCCAAAAGAATTTTTGCAGCATTGTCTGCGACGGTTGCTTTAAGTTTTTCGTTTTATGCTGATGCCAATGCAATGTCTCTGCAGCAGGCCATCGAAAAGACGATGAAAACGAACCCGCAGATCTTGCAGGCTGCGAAGGATCGTGAAGCTGTCGAGTTTGAACTGCGCCAGGCGCGTGGTCTATACTTGCCTTCCGTAGATCTGGAGAGCGGGATCGGGCGACGTCGCTTGTCGAACGCCAGCTCCGGGTCGCTGCGAGATGATAGTGACTATCTGTCTCCGGGCGATGTTGGTCTGACGATCTCGCAGACACTATACGATGGTGGCAGCCGTCGCGCTCAGGTGCAGCAGCAGGCCTCGCGCGTCGATGGCGCTTCCTTTCGGGTCCTCGAACGCTCTGAGTCGCTCGCCCTCGAAGTGACGCAGGACTACCTGGAATACGTGCTCCAGAACCAGATCGTTGCAGCTGCAAAGCAGAACGTTGCCTTCCACTCGCAGATGGTCGGCGATATCGACGAGAGCATCAAGGGCGGCGCCCTGACGGATGCCGACCGCCTCCAGGGCAGCGAGCGTCTGCAGGCCGCCAAGGCGCGCCTGCGCGAAGCGCTGGAAGAGCTGGAGCAGACGAAGATCCGCTTCCTCCAGGTCGTCGGCGAGCCGATCACCAATACGCAGACGCCGCCATCGGTCGCCAAGTACGTTCCGAAGACACTGAACGATGCGGTGTTCGTCGCCGCCAAGAACAGTCCGCGCATCTATTCGGCCAATGCTGATGTCGATGCGGCCGATGCCGGCGTTCGCGGCGCGCGCGCCAACTACATGCCGAAGGTCAACCTCGAAGGCACTGCCCGCGTCGGCAACGATATCGACGGCGACGAAGGCAACACCAACGACTATCAGGTTCGCGTCGTTGCCCGTTGGAACCTTTATCGCGGCGGCATCGATGTTGCTCGCGAGCAGGAGCAGATTCGCCGTGCCGGCGAGCAGCGTTACAATCTCGCCCAGGTGCAGCGCGAAGTCGAAGAGTCGGTCCGCTCTGCCTGGAATGAGCGCGTCAGCCGTGGCGAGCTCTCCGGTATCCTCAACAAGCAGGCCTCGATCAACAACCAGCTTGTCGGTTCCTATCGCGAGCAGTTCAAGGTCGGCCAGCGTTCGCTGCTCGACGTGCTCGATGCGCAGAACACCCGCTTCAACACACAGGTTCTCGCCGATACCGCGCGCGTCGCGTCGCAGTTTGCCGAGTACAAGATCCTGGCGGCCTCGGGCAATCTGCTTCAGACGATGAAGCTGAAGCCGGTCGAGCAGTCCAAACCTTATGCGCGGGAAGAGTTTGTTGTCCCCGCGGGCGTCGCGAATCCCGGATACGTCGAGCTTGATTCTCATCAGAAAGCCGGCATGCCCCTGGACCTCCTAGCGCCAATTCGACAGCAGTAGTCGACATGGCCATGGAACAATGCTGAACGTAGCGCTCGAGACCTCCAGCAGCACACCGCTGCAGACATTCAAAGCCGCATTCAAGTCCGTGGCTGCGTTCTATGGCCGACCAAGCTCCGACACGGTCCTCTTCTCCGGTCTTCCGGATGAGGTGACCGAGTCGCTTGAGCTGGATGATGTCGAGCGCATGGCCGAGCGCATCGGCTTGCAGGTGATCAAGCATCAGGAGCGTGAATGCCGCCAGGGCAATTTCGATTGCCCGGCGATCGTCGCCTTTGCGGATGGCAGCGTGCTGCCGCTGCTTGAGATCGCCGAGGACGGCTCCTATGTCACGGATATCGTTCCGATTGCCGGCAACGCGATCCGCCTGACGCGGGAAGAATTTCTGGCGCTGAAGCCGCAACTGGCCTTTGCCTTTACGCTCTACTATCAGAACGCCTCGGAAGAGGCGCTCGTCGGCAATGCCGTCGAGATCGAGAAGCGGCATTGGCTGGCGACGACGCTTGCGCCGTACTGGCGCACCTATGTCCGCGTCATGGTCGCGGCGCTGTTCATCAACCTGATCGCGCTCGGATCGCCGCTCTTTACCATGAACGTCTACGATCGGGTGCTGCCGAACAAGGCGATCCCGACGCTTTGGGTGTTGGCCGCTGGCATCTCGCTCGCCTATATCTTTGACTTCCTGCTGAAAACCGCACGCTCCTCGTTGATCGATTATGCGGGACGCAAGGCGGACCTGCGCCTCTCGCAGCTGCTCTTCGACAAGGTGCTCAATTCGACGCTCGCTTCGCGGCCGATGTCGACGGGCGAATATGCCAACCGCGTGACGCAATATGAGTTCGTCCGCGAGTTCTTCACGTCGAATACCATCGGCGTGCTGATCGACAGCCTGTTCGTCTTCATCTTTCTCGGCGTCATTTATCTGATCGCCGGCTGGCTTGTGGTTATCCCGGCCGTGGCGTTCGTCTTGTCGGTTGTCATCGGCCTCTATGCGCAAGCAGCGATTGGCAAGCGCATGGCGACCGCCGCCAACGAGGCATCGCGCCGCCAGTCGCTGTTGGTGGAGACGATTTCGACGATCGAGACGCTGAAGAGCCTGCGCGCCGAAGCGACGATGCTACGCCGTTGGCAGGAGCTCACCAAGTATTCGAGCCGCACCAGCGAGGATATCAAGCATATCTCGACGAATGCGATCAACCTGACGATGTTCATCCAGCAGATGGTGAGCGTCCTGATCGTGATTGCCGGCACCTACGAGTTTTCGGAGGGGCGGATTGCCATGGGCGCGATCGTCGCGACGGTCATGCTGGCGAGCCGCGCCGGCGCGCCGCTCGGCCAGATCGCCATGACGCTGGCGCGCTTCCGCCAGGCTACGATGTCACTGCGCATCCTCGACAAGATCATGGAGCAGCCCGACGACCGCCCGTCGACTGTCGGCTTCGTCAACCGGGAGATCACCCGCGGCGCCTTCAGTTTCCAGGACGTGTCGTTCCAGTATCCGGGCTCGGACTATCCGGTCATCAACAAGCTGTCCTTTACCGTGAAGCCCGGCGAGCGGATCGGCATCATCGGCCGCATCGGCTCGGGCAAGACCACTCTCGGTCGCTTGCTCGACGGGCTGTTTTGCCCTTCGGGCGGTCGCGTGCTGATCGACGGCGTCGACATCCGTCAGTATCACATGGCCGAGGTTCGCTCGGCGGTCGCCGTGGCTGGCCAGTCTTCCGATCTCTTTTCTGGAACGGTGAAGGAAAACCTCCTTATCGGGCGTGCCGACGCAACCGACGAGGAACTCCTCGAGGTCGCTCGCATGACCGGCGTCGACGAGTTTGTCGGCAACCATCCCCGCGGCTTCGATATGCCGGTCGGCGAACGCGGCACGAACCTGTCGAGCGGCCAGAAGCAGGCGCTGACGATCGCTCGTCTGCTGCTCACGAAACCGAAGATCGTGTTTCTCGACGAGCCGTCCGGCGCCATGGATCTGGCCACCGAGCGCAACCTGATTGCGCGCCTGTCGCAGGCGATCAGCCGCGACACCACACTTCTGATTGCCACCCATCGCTACAGCATGCTTGAGCTTGTCGATCGCCTGATCGTCGTCGACAAGGGCCGGATAATCGCCGACGGGCCGAAGAATACGGTCATCGAAGCCATGCAGCGTAAGCCAGCGGGGGCGCAGCCATGAGCCTCGCAAGCAATCGCCACGACAATCCTCCGCTTCTCGCCCGCGGCATTCTGGCATTGGTGGCTCTCGTCATTGCGAGCTTCATCGCTTGGGCGGCAATCGCTGACATCAACGAGATCGCCCGCGGTGAGGGCAAGGTCATTCCGGTGTCCAAGACCCAGATCATCCAGTCCTCGGAGCCCGGCGTCGTCCAGCAGATCGCCGTCGTCCTCGGTCAGGTGGTTCGCAAAGGCCAGCTGCTCGTTCAACTCGACAACACCACAACGACATCCACGCTTGGCGAGTCCGTTGCCAAGGCGCGGGCTCTGGGTGCCAAGGTTGCACGGCTGAAGCTCGAGGAGGCCGGCCAATACGACGCCGCGTTCGTCTGCCCCGAAGAAATCATGTCGGTCGCCAAGGACGTCTGCAGCAACGAGGAGAAGCTCTTCGCCGCTGATCGCGCGAGTTACCAGAACAAGCTCGGGGTGTTGCAGGAACGCGTCCGCCAGCGCGAGAACGAACTGAGCGAAGCGCACGCCAATATCGATCGGCTGGAGCAGAATATCGAAGGAGCGCAGCGCCAATACGACCTCATTCATCCGTTGGCCCAGAAAAAGCTGGTCGCCCAGACGGAAGTGCTGAAGACCGAGCGCGATCTCACCGATCAGCAAGGCCAGCTCAAGGTCTACCAGGAAAGCATAGACCGCCTGCAGGCCGCGGTGCAGGAAGCCAAGCTGCAGCTCGGCGATCTTGCCCTCGAACTGCGCCAGCAGGCGCTGACGGACAAGGCGCAGGCGCTGGCCGAACTCTCCGTCGTCGACGAGACGATCCGCGGCGCGTCCGACCGCGTCAAGCGCACCGATATCCGCTCGCCGGTCGACGGCATTGTCAACACGCTCGAGGTCAATACCATCGGCGCCTACGTCGATCCGGGCCGCGTCATCGCTGGCATCGTGCCGACCGCTGATACGCTGCTCGTTGAAGCGAAGATTTCGCCGCGCGATGTCGCCTTCGTGCGCCGCGGCCAGCCGGCCGTCGTCAAGATCACCGCCTATGACTTCTCGATCTTCGGCGGCCTCGAGGGCATCGTCGAGAACATCTCTGCCGATAGTCTTGTGGAGAAGGAAAAGGGCGAGACCTACTATCTGGTGCAGGTCAAGACCGACAAGTCCGCCCTGGAGCGCAACGGCAAGTCCTACCCGATCATCCCCGGCATGGTCGCATCGGTCGAGATCATGACCGGCAACAAGACGGTGCTGAGCTACCTGATGAAACCGATCAACAAGGCGCGCAGCGAAGCGCTGACGGAGCGATAGATGTTGATCGTCAAGCCAAGCAGCAATGCCCTCTCCAAACTCGAGCCGATTGAAGAGCCATTGCCTGCCATCGCCGCCGACGAGATCGAGCCGCGCTTCCGGGCGGTCGTCGGTCGGGGCGGCGAGCGTCGCGGCATCCGTCTCGAGGGGATCTACTGGGATGGCCTCGGCCGCATGTCGTCGGCGGGCAAGATGAGCACTGCCGACCTCGTGCACTACACCGCCTCGCAGATGCCGGAGTCCGGAAACCTTGCGTCGCTGCTGCGTGTGCTCAGCTTCAAATGGGCGCTGCGTCGGCTGGATACAGTCGAGGACGCCTCATCGATGGCTAACGTCAACGCCATCATTCAGGCGTCGCCGTCGCCGACAATCCTGCTGACCCAGGAAAAGAAGATCCAGCTCTTCAACGATCCCTTCCTGACCATGCTCCGCCAGCGCCTGCCGCTTGGCGATGCGGCGCAGTTGACGAAGACCTTGCGGTTCTCGATCGATACACAGATCGACGAGGCGATCGCCACGCTTTATCGCAACAGAGGCAGGACACTGAACACCGGCTTCACGATTGCCGTCGGAGCGGCCTCGATGAAAGGCCAGATCAATCTGGCTCTCGCACCGACGCACGAGAAGCCGATGCTGATTGGCTACGTCTCGCGCTACTGATCGCTAAATGCGGACATGGAAAAGGCGGCTGAAATTCAGCCGCCTTTCCGGTGCCCCAGCCATGGTTACTTCAGAACGCCATGCCTTCGCCCGGAGCGATCTTTTCCAACGGCATGGCCGAAGCCACTTGCTTGGCGCCGGTGCGCGTTCCGTGGAGGTAGCCCTTGCCGTCCGCGATCGAATAGAGCGGAACGTAGTCAGGCAGTTTCGTGTCCGGCAGCACCTCGTCACGCATGTTGTCGAGGATGAAGCGGTTGTCGTTGACCGCGACGGAAAGTACCGCGTGGTAGAAGTGACGCCTCTGATCAAAAAGGACGACAACGGACATGTCCTTGAGGTCGACGCCTTCGGCATGCAGAGCAGCCATCTTCAGGATCGCAAAGTCTTCGCAATCGCCCTGCTGGCGCGAGAGGGTTTCGGCCGGCGTCGCCCAGTAATCGGCCACCTTGTAGGTGTCGATGTCGCGGCTGTAGCGGATCGTGTGGTTGATGGTGACGTTGACCGCGTTCAACTTGTCGCGGATAGAGGACTGCGACGTCTTGGCAAAGGCAACCTTGATCGCCGTCGTCGTTTCGGAGCATTGAGCCGCGTTGCAGTCGATGGCGGTCCCATCAGTCATTTCCGACAGCGAAGGTGCGAATTTCTTTAATGCGGCGAGCCGCTTGAAAGGGATGGCGACGGTTCCGAACGCGGCAGTGCCGGTTGGCGCGGCAATCGTCGCGCGCGCGACCGGCTGTTCCGGCGCGACGCTCTCCTTGACCCAGCGGGCTGGCTCGGGCTGCAGCGTTCGGGTCAGTGCGGCCACATCGATGGCGGCGATGGTCTTTGCGATATCGTTCGTCGCCAGGCTGACGAGGCTGGCAACACTGCCAAAGGTCAGCGCGCGCGCCGCATCGGCCGCGAAATCGGCGGTGTACATCGCGCCCGAAATCTGTGGCGAAGGCAGGACCGACGCGCCGGAAAGACTCGGTGCAACACTGGCCGCAAATGCAGCCAGAGTAAAAGCGGCAATGTTGTTTGTTTTTATACTGCGCTTCATGAAGTCGTCGCCTCTTCTTGGGTGAGGACAACGTACAAAACAGCTATAAAAATCAGGTATTTAAGCGTAGATAAGGTTGGGATAAATTATCCGTTCAAAAGAACATAAAAGTTTAGTGTGTCCATCAACCAAGTTTGGGCGAAGGGTTTGCTTTCGCGGGTCGCTTGTGCAGATATGAACCCCTGCCAAAAGGCCGGAAAAGGCCGTGATTGAGAGAGTGGGGAAACGGTGAAGGTGCATTCGATCGAGCAGGCGCAACGCGCGCATGGTTTACGCGCGGCACGGCGAGCGCCGCCTCAGGAAGGCGCCGGCCCCTTGAAACTGATCAAATCCGTCCTCGCGGTGTCGATCGTCGTCGCCTGCGGTGCGCTCTTGGGATGCCAGTCCGACGTCGATGGCATCGCCAAGAACGTCAAGACTAATGACATCAAGGCACCTTCGAGCGAGGTTGATGAGAGCTTTGGCGAAACCGGAGCGGAAATCACGCTGCTGCTGCCGAGGGGCACGGCGGGTATTTATGAGGGCACTGCGCGTGACGTGCGTGACGGCGCCGGCCTCGGCGTCGGCGAACTCGGCGGCAACCAGGTCTTTGTGAAGGTCGTCGACGTAGCCTCCGGCGCGCCTGCCGCCGCGACGGCCGTGAGCGCCGCCAAGGCGCGTGGTTCTGTGCTTCTCGTTAGCTATGCATCGCCGGCCGTCACCGCGGCTGTCGCCGCGATCCCTGCCGATCAGCGGCCGCCTTTGCTCAACCTCGGCGCGCCCGTGCCGCCAACATCGGGAAATGTCTACAACTTCATTTCCGATGAGATCGACAGCGCCATCGAGGGTGTGCGGGCAGCCGCTGTCAGCGGCCACAAGAAGGTGGTGGTTTTTGCGCAGACTGATTTTCCGGCTGCAGGCGAGGAACGTCTGGCAAGCGCCATCCGCGCCGGCGGCGGCACATATCTGGGGCTCACCCGTTACGATCTGACCGATGCTGCGGCTGCGGACGCCGTCAAAAGGAGCGCTGCCAACCTCCAGAATGCCGACACCGTGCTCGTCCTGGGCAAGACGGTCATCACGACGACCATTGCCGGCGCCGTAAAGGCGAGTGGCAAGACGAACGTGACCTTCGTCGGCACCAATGCCTGGCCGCCGCAGACACACTCGAATCCCTCCGTCGCCGGCACCGTGATCGCCATGGTCGAGCCCGAGGGCGCGACGATGATCGCCGAGCGCTATCAGCGTCACTACAAGCGGACGCTCTCCACCGATGCGGCTTACGGCTATGACGCCGTGGCGGTCGCCTCGGGCATCGTCCGGACAAAGGGGCCGGAAGGGGTGAACGCGCAGAACCTGACCAGCAAAGTCGGATTCCGCGGCGTGACCGGTCTCTTCCGACTGATGCCAACCGGCACCGTGGAGCGGAAGATGAGCCTCTATTCCCTCAGCGGCGGCAAGCTCACCTTGCTCGGCGCCACGCCGGCCTCGTTCTGATAGCCGCATTCCTGGGTCATCAATCCAAGGATAAATCCGCTATCATCCGGCGTCCGCGCATCGAGAATAGGCCGGCAGGTGCGTATCCTTTGCCCGGCATAACGGTAGGCTTTCGCACGCCAGCCCCTCCTGAGAGGCGGCCGATCGCCCGAGAATCCAGCCCTCACGGAGATTCCCGCCACCGTCACCTATCAAATAGGAGTCAGGGCACGAATTCACGTCTAACGGCCAGACTTGCGTTTGCTCTCACTTGGCGGCCTCGTCGGCGCCAAGCAGGTAGCCTCCGTCCCAGTGATAGATTTGCTTGTCGTCGACGGTCACCTTGACGACCGCCTGGAAACCGGCGAGCGTTCCGCTACCGGCATGAAACGCACAGGTTCCCTGCATCGGGCTGGCGGTGTCGTAGGTGACGCAGTACCCGACCGCCGTGTCTCCGTTTCCGACGGCAATAACCGCCGTGCTACTGCCGAAAAGAGGGCTACCGGTCACCGGCCCATAGTACAAGATCTTGGTGCCCGCCGGGATCGCCGCGAGGTTCGATTCCGTAATCGTGCAGAAGCTCGGCGTCTGGCCGGTGTACTGGCTACATTCCTTGGAAATCTTCAGCGGTTGCATAGCCGGTGCGGCGGACGCCACGGAAGCCAGTGCCAGGATGGCGCCAGCCGACAGGATCAACAGTCTGCTCATTGCCTTGTCCCCCAGTCGAATGACTGTCGAAAATTGTACTCTCTATCGCCTCTCCTCGCAATTCGCCGCTGGGCGAGGGTTGCCATGCCTCGCCACCGCCTTCTTGCAACGAGCCTGTACGCTAAGGCCGTGCAGCCGCAAAGAAGGGCTCCGGGCTTTCCACTTCGATCAGCCGTCGGCGTTCGATCTGCCAGAACCGGTTGCCGATGGCGCGCACGAAGCTGCGGTCGTGGGAAACCACGAGGCAGCTCGCCTGATGGGCCATCAGTTCGCCCTCCAGCGCTTCCTGTCCGTCGATGTCGAGATGGTTGGTAGGCTCGTCGAGCAGATAGAAGTTCGGCTCCGCCAACCGCAGGACCAGCATGCCGAGCCGCGCCTTCTGGCCGCCCGAAAGCCGCCCGACCGGACGCGCCTGCATGTCGATGCTCATACCGGCGCCCGCCAGCAACCCGCGAGCCCGCTGGTCGCCGACATCGAAGCGGCGAATGATCGTCTCCATCGGCGTATCGCTGTCTTTCAAGTCGGCAAGCGCCTGGTCGCTATAGCCGAGCACCAATGAAGGGGTGGCCTTGATGCCGTCCTGTGCCGTCTCTGCGTTGGCGATCGCTTTCCGAAGCATCGCGATCAGCCGCGATTTGCCGGCGTCGTTCTCTCCAAGCAGGACGATCCGGTCGCCCTGGCAGATGAACTGCTTGCCGGTGCGGAAGAGCGCAATGCCATCCGGGGTACGGACCTCCGCGTCGTCGAGTGTCACAAGCACCTTGGCATGCGTGCCGCGGTTGGCGAGCCTGATTGCACCCGCCGATCGCTCGAGGTGAGCGGGCTTGGCCGCATCCTCCAGCTTATCGGCGCGCTGCTTCAACTGCTTGGTCTTGACAACCAGCAGGTCGCTGCCGGAGTTGATGCCGATATTGTTGAGCTTCGCCGCCTGCTTGCGCAGTTGCTCGGCCGTCTTCATGTCGCGCTCGTAGCGCCTCCGGTCGGCCGCATCCACTTCGTCCAATGCGGCCCGCGCCCGGCTGTAGGGCAGGGAGAAGACCTGCGACTGCTCCGGCCGCAGGAACAGCGTACGATTGGTGACGGCATCGAGAAAGGCGCGGTCGTGACTGGAGATGATCACAGGCACATCGCGGGGCAGGGCATTCAGCCAATCCTCAAGGGCGGCAATCTTGGCGAGATCGAGGTGGTTCGTCGGTTCGTCGAGCAGCAGCGCATCCGGCTCCATCACCCAAGTCCGCGCCAGCATCGCCAGTCGCTGCCAGCCGCCGCTAAGCTGCCCGACCGGCTGGCTGCGCAAGGCTTCCGGGACATCGAGAGAATCGAGCACGATGTCGACGCGCCAGCTTTCGTTCGCCTGCTGATCTGCCGGCAGCGCCTGCAGGACAGCATCGTGGAAAGCTACATCAAGCAGCTTGGCCGGCACGTCCTGCTCGACATAGCCGATCGTCAGCCCGCGCGAGCGCGTGATGTCGCCTTGGGTTGCCTCCAGTGCCCCCGAGATGCAGCGGAGCAGGGTAGACTTGCCGCGGCCGTTGGCAGCGACGAGTCCGAGACGGTCGCCGGGATTGATGACGAGGTCGAGTTTGGCGAAAAGCGGTGCGCTAAGTGTGACGCCGAGATTGCGGATATTGATAAGGGTCATGATCTTGCTCTGGTCTTGCCGAACGATCACACGAGCGAGGGCGTGCAGCCGTCATCGCGTGCGTGTGCTCAAGCTCGGTGGATGAGGAATTGCAGACGAGCCGAATGCCCGAACTGCTGCCACGAGAGGCAGACCAGGAAGAAAGTTTGTGAGAAACGGTCTCTGGTCAGCCCTGCAAACGCATTTGCAGGGCGTTGACGGGGCCACGTTGCCGGTTGAACCGGAAATAGTAATTTTGCACGCGACCCTCCTTTCTCTTTGAGTGCATAGGCGAAATACCATCCGGCAGGAAAAAATGCAATCGAGGCGGTTGTATCCGGGCCTTCAGTAGGCGGACGCAGGCCAACTTGCGCAAGGCGGCTTGGTTGTTGTAAGCGGCCCCGACAGGTAAAATTCTGAACTCCAGGAGAAGCGCCATGGCAGGCGGTGACGACGAATACGTCTATGACGAAGTGACGGGTGAATGGCGTCCGGCTTCCGAATTGGCCGCCGCAGGGCAGGGAAATACCGAGGTCCGGGACGCTTCCGGAAACGTCCTTAGGGGTGGCGACTCCGTTACCCTCATCAAGGATCTCAAGGTGAAGGGCGCCAATCAGACCCTGAAGCAGGGCACGGTCATCAAGTCGATCAGGCTGACGGACAATCCTGAAGAGATCGATTGCCGCCACGACGCCATCAAGGGCCTTGTGCTGCGCACGGAATTTGTCCGCAAGCGCTAGGTGGTGTGCCCGTCGTCGGGCGGAAGGGCGATAACGCCCTTTCCCTCAGCGCTTCAAGCTGCCGAGAATACCGCGCACCAGCGCCCGACCGACCTGTGTCGCCACCGTCCGGGCAACGCTTTTCATCGCGGCTTCCACGACCGTTTCACGCTGATAGCCGGAGGAGCGGGCGCGACCCTGGCTCTTGGCCTGCGGCTCGTTGTCGTCGTCACCGAAGCCCGGCAGGGTCCAGCGACCCGAGGCGCTGCCCTCGGTCGGCTCTGTCGGCTGCACCTGCTTGGCGGCATCGGAGTCCGACGCCTTCTTCGCGCGTGCCGCCAGAATCTCGAAGGCGGACTCGCGATCGAGGTCTTCATCATAGACGCCGAGCACCGGGCTCCTGTCCATGACCTGCTGACGCTCCGCATCAGTCAGCGGACCGACACGTCCGGACGGCGGGCGGACCAGGGTCCGCTCGACGATCGAGGGCGAGCCCTTTGCCTCCAGCGTCGACACCAGCGCCTCTCCGGTGCCGAGCGTGGTGATGACGGTGGCGCAGTCGAAGGCAGGGTTGGGGCGGAAAGTATCGGCAGCGGTCTTCACCGCCTTCTGCTCGCGCGGCGAATAGGCGCGCAACGCGTGCTGCACCCGGTTGCCAAGCTGCGCGAGCACCGTTTCCGGCACATCGAGCGGATTCTGCGTCACGAAATAGACGCCGACGCCCTTCGAACGAATGAGGCGAACGACCTGCTCGACACGCTCCAGCAGCACCTTCGGCGCGTCGTTGAAGAGCAAGTGTGCCTCGTCAAAAAAGAAGACGAGGTTCGGCTTCTCGGGATCGCCCACTTCAGGCAACTCCTCGAAGAGTTCGGAAAGCAGCCACAGCAGGAAGGTCGCGTAGAGCCGTGGGTTCATCATCAGCTTGTCGGCTGCAAGCACTGAGATCTGGCCGTAGCCGCGGTTGTTGGTCCGCATGATGTCGGTGATCTTCAGCGCCGGCTCTCCAAAGAAATGCTCGGCGCCCTGTTGCTCCAGCACCAGCATCGCGCGCTGGATCGAGGCGACCGACGCCTTCGAGATCAGGCCGAACTTGCTGGAGAGTTCCGTCGCGTTCTCTGCCATGTAGTTGAGTAGCGAGGAGAAGTCCTTGAGG
The DNA here is from genome assembly GCF_024808825.1 of Rhizobium sp. BK661. NCBI lineage: Bacteria > Pseudomonadati > Pseudomonadota > Alphaproteobacteria > Hyphomicrobiales > Rhizobiaceae > Rhizobium > Rhizobium sp. BK661. The sequence goes on from NZ_JANTYT010000001.1 coordinate 1,096,553, forward strand.
TCGAGCAGCGGCAGGCCGCCCTGGTCGGCGATCTTGAACGCAATGTTGATGACGCCTTCCTGCGGCTCGGAGGCATCCATCAGCCGGGCGAGCAGCAGCGGTCCCATCTCGGCGATGGTGGTGCGGACACGGTGGCCCTTCTCGCCGAACAGGTCCCAGAAGATGACCGGGAACTGGTCGAACTCGTAGTCGTCGAAGCCGATCTGCTCGGCGCGCTTGGTCAGAAAATCCTTCGGCTCGCCCTTGGCGGCGATACCGGAAAGGTCGCCCTTGATGTCGGCGCAGAAGACCGGCACGCCGGCCCTCGAGAACCCCTCGGCAAGCACCTGCAGCGTCACCGTCTTGCCGGTGCCGGTCGCGCCCGTCACCAAGCCGTGGCGGTTCCCGAACTTCAGGTCGAGATATTCCGGCTTGTTGATGCTGTCATCGGGATTGCGGCTGACGCCGACGAAAATCTTGCCATCCTCGAGCATTTCGAAAATTCTCCCTGCGGCTGTCGGCGCCGATTGCGTCAAAATGCGGAGCAACGTTTCCGCACGGTCATTGTAATATCGTTTGCCTGTTATAAGCAGGGAGCCCGGTGCGGACAACTGTCTGCATTAAAAGGAAAACTAGGATAAAGCCCGCTTTCGTGGCAGGCGTCTTGAGTTGCCCCGAAAGTTCGATTAACGTTGACGTTAACGTCAAAAATAGGAGGCTGACAATGAATGAAATCGTAGACCAGATCGCCGCGCGTGTGGGCATCCCCTCAGAGGTGGCCGAAAAGGCGCTCGGCATGATGCTCGGCTTCCTGCAGCGCGAAGCGGCGGACGGTCCGGTCGCCAAGATGATCGAAGCCATTCCGGGCGCCTCCGACCTCGTTGCCAAATACAACGGCGAGGGCGCGACTGGCGGCGGCGGCATCCTCGGCAGCATCATGGGCGCTCTCGGCGGTGGCGGCATCATGGCGCTCGGCCAGCAGCTGATGTCGGAAGGCCTCGGCATGGGCGAGATCACCACGCTTGCCAAGGAAACCATCGCGATTGCCGAGCAGCATGCCGGCAAGGAAGTGGTTGACGAGGTTGTCGGCTCGGTTCCCGGTCTCAGCCAGTTCGTCTAAGCGGACGAGTCAAGCTTTCAGCGGGCGGGCCTGGCCCGCCCGCTTGCTTTTGTGGCTACGGCGTTATGCCGAGCAAGGTGAGCCAGTTTCGAGACTGGTCACTGGCGGCAGCGCGTCCGGTCGCGTCAAGCACATGAGGGCCGCAATAGCGCTCGACATTGCGCCGATCGGCATCGGTGATCTGAGGGTTGCGAGAGGCTGCGATGACCTCGCGCCAGGCGCAGCCAAGGACGGGCTCGACCACGATGCCGCGGTCGCAGCCGGTGCTCAGGCAAAGGGAGACTTTCCGTTGGCTTTCGATGCGGCCGCCGATCGCATCGGCGTAGAGGCCGGTCCAGTCGGCGCGGATCTGTTCGCAGCGCGCGGCCGCCCCGCTTTGACGGCAACTAACCTTCGGCACATAGCTGTCCGCTGGCGCCCAGTCGGCAACCTCGGCGAGGCTGACGCATCCACAGGCAAAAAGAGCTGCGGCAATGAACTGCAACATAGGGCCCCTTTGCTTGGCGCAAGCGCAAACGAATCACACGAGACAAGCTCAAGGATTTCTTTACTTGCTAAAGGAGCACTTCTGAAGCGCCATTGTATCGGGATCGGCGAGGCAAGCGGATCAATGCTTGCTCTTCGTTTCTCTCGCCAGCTTGAGGATCACGTCGTCAGCCGCGTCGGCCAGCGCCATTGCGATTTCTGCTGCCTTCCAACCCCGTTTCTCGCCATTGCGAATGAGCTCGAAGAGGAGCGGTTCGAACTCCGACCTGCAGGTTTCCATACGCTGATCGGAAGTCGAACGATTCTTAGCCAATTGAGTATCTACCATGTCAATACCCCAAAACCCTGAGGATAGATTTAGCAAGGCCGCATAAGAGCGCAAGTAAATATATTAATCGAGCTTTAACAATTTCGACTAATATATGCTTTATTCGCCAAATGCTAGAAAAACATAAGAAGGGCCCGTCGGGGTTGGACGAGCCCCGCCTTCTTTGTCGCCGGAAAAAGCAACGCGGTCAGCAAAGGAATCTTCGTTGTGCCAGGTGAAGGGGTCAATTCATCCATATTTTGTATAGCGTACCATAAATATGTTGTCGGCGATCGCGTCTAAACATCTCTGAATCGATATTTATGCTCGCTATGCGAGAGTGGCATAGAAATGCCATTTGGTTTTACTTTAGTTGGGCGGGTATTTCTTAAGTTACTTTTGGCCTTGGTTGTGCGGCGCTTCGCCCAGCTGATGCCACTCCCGGCCATCGCGTCGGATGAGCTCGTCAGCACAGGATGGGCCGCTGCTTCCGGGCGCGTAAGCCTCCGGCGTTTCGCTGCTCTTTGCCCACATATCCAGGAAGGGTTGGACCGCCGCCCAGCCGGCTTCGATGCCGTCAGCGCGCTGGAACAGCGTCTGGTCACCGATGAAAAGGTCGTAGAGAAGCGACTCGTATCCGGTCATCTTGCCGATATCGAACTCGTCAGCATAGCGGAAGTCGAGCGAGACCGGGACGGTATCGACGGAAAGACCGGGCGACTTGATGGAGATCTCGACGCTCAACCCCTCATCCGGCTGCACCTGGATGACCATCTTGTTCGCTGGCAAATGGCGGTTGACGTCCTTCTTCCGGAACTGCGCGAACGGCACCTGCTTGAAGGTGATCACGACCTCCGTATCACGCGCCTTCAAGGCTTTGCCCGTTCTGAGGTAGAACGGCACCCCGGCCCAGCGCCAGGTGTCGACATAGAGCTTCAACGCGACATAGGTCTCGGTGTTGCTGTCCGGCGAGACATCCTTGGTCTCGCGGAATGCGGTAATGTCGCGTCCGTCGAGCGTGCCGGCCGCATAGGCGCCGCGAACCGCGTGCGAGACAGCCTCTTCCGGTGTATAGATGCGCAGGGCGCTCAGCGCCTTGCTCTTTTCGGTGCGGATTGCTTCGGCGCCGAAGCCGTTCGGGGCCTCCATCGCGATCATCGCCAGCAACTGGAACAGGTGGTTGGGAATCATGTCGCGCAGGGCGCCGGTCGCGTCATAGAATTTGCCGCGTGTTTCGACGTCGACGATCTCCGCCGCAGAAATCTGCACGTGATCGATGTAATTGTTGTTCCAGAGGGATTCGATCATCATGTTGGCGAAGCGGGCCGTCAGAATGTTCTGCACCGTTTCCTTCCCCAGGAAGTGATCGAGACGATAGACTTGGTTCTCGGAGATGTTGCTGAGGATATGCGCGTTCAACGCACGGGCGGAGGCTAGGTCGGTGCCGAAAGGTTTCTCGATCGCAATGCGCCGGAAGCATCCCTCGGCCTCGCTGGTCAGCCCATGCGCATGCAGCTTTTCGACCAGCGGTCCGAAAAACTGCGGCGGCACCGCAAAGTAGAAGGCTGCGTTGCAGCTCGTCAGGTGCTTCTTGATCTCGACGAATATGGGGTCCTGCGTGAAATCGCCTGAGATATACGAAATGCGTTGGCGCAGCCGACGCCATGCATCGTCGGTCTCCGGCCGGATCGGTTCGCTCAGGGTGGCGAGAAAGCTGTCCAGCCGTGCCACCAAAGAGGCGTCATCGCCTGGTTCGATGCCGACGCCGAGAATCTTCAGGTCGTCGCCGACCAGCCCGCTCCGCGTCAGATTGATGATTGCCGGGATCAGCAGGCGCCGCGTCAGGTCGCCCGTGGCGCCAAAGATAACAAGGGTGGCTGGCGGAATGGGGGCGGCGTCCATAAAGCTCTCTCCTCGCTGTTTGTCACGACTATAGTGCGCGCTGGTTCGGCGGCAAGCAGGATGCCGACCGACCATTGCAAGGCGATGTCAGAGGGATCAGGCCGTACCGCCCCCAAAGATGGACGCGCCGTTGTCAGCCCTTGACGGCAACCATGAAGATCCGCGGAAAACGCAGCAAGACGCGACCGTCCGACATCTTGGGGTAGGCCTTTTCGACGCGGCCGAGATAATCTGCCAGGAATTCGTCGCGATGATCTTCGCCTGCGTGATCGAGATAAGGTCTGAGGCCCGTACCCTTCACCCATTCGACGATCGCGGCAGCATCCGCCATTGGATGATTGTAGGCGGTATGCCAGATGTCGACCCGCGCCGCCGTGGCGATCAGCCGGCTGTAGTAGGTTGAGGCCGGCGGCAGTGGCTTGCGGCGAACGCTCTTCGCCTCGAAGGCCGCCTTCCACGGGCCGGAATGAGCGGTTTCTTCCATCAGCAGATGGGTCGGCTCGGTCAGATTGTCAGGCATCTGCACGGCAAGCACGCCACCCGGCGCCAGCCCGTCCATCAGGCGATCGAAAATGTCGAGATGGTTCGGCAGCCATTGGAACACGGCGTTTGCAAAAAGAAGGTCTGCCGGTTCGCTCGGGTGCCAGGTGGCAAGATCTGCCTCGACAAAGGCCGTGCCGGGCATCCGCTTGCGCGCGGCCTCCAGCATGTTGAGATCGCTGTCCAGGCCGGAAACGCCCTCAGCGCCGAAGCGTTCGACGATCAGTTCGGTCGAATTGCCGGGACCGCAGCCGAGGTCGATGGCATGGCGCACGCGCTCGAGCGGCACTTGCGCGAGCAGATCACGCGCGGGACGCGTGCGCTCATCTTCGAATTTGACATATTGGCTGGCAGACCATGCCATGAAACGTCTCCTTGATTACGCATTCCTCGATACGCTCGACGCCGCGCGTTGTCGATGTTGCGGCGACCCCGCCTGGCGAGCTCAAGGGCAAATTTTTGCCCACGGATAGCCGGCGAAGGCGAGCGCCGAATACAGTCGAGGAAACGCGACGGGCGCAGGGGTAACGCCCGAAACCGCCATACCGTCCTCATATGACAGCAATTTTTAAGACAGGAGAGATCGCCCGAACAAGCAGCTCGGGCGTCGAGGTCATGCCGCCAGGATGGTGATGCCGTGCGCATTGGCCGCAGCCTTCATGCGTTCCATTGTCTCGGTGGAAGGTGTCGCCTTTGGCGGCTCCTGCGAACCGGCAGCTTCCAGGAAGTCCGCCATGTCGCTATCGACGATCGCCGAGAACACGGCGGCGTCAGGACCGGGATTGGAATAGGCGTGCGGCTGGTTCGCTTCGATGCGGACGATATCGCCCGCTGTCGCCTGAAATTCCTCGATGCCGTTCTCGGTCGCGCGCCGGATTGTCAGCCGGCCCTCGATGATCCGGAAGACCTCCGGGCTCGCGTGTCGGTGAAGCGGCGTCCGGCTACCCGCCGGCACGGTAATGTCGAAGATATTGAGCCAGGCTCCCTGCAGACGAGCCCGTCGCTCGATCCGATCGCCCAGCACGAAGAACACCTTCGCGCTCGCCGGGGCAGGCGCTTTCACAAATGAGTTGGACATCATGTCTCGCTTTTCTTGTTCTTGGCGGCGAGCCCGTTAGACCTTTCCGAGGTCATTGGCAACCCGCTCAAGTTCGTCGATTGGCGCTTGCAGCGCCGACCGGCATTTGGGTGGTGATCCTGTCGGTATCAAGGTGGCGCGTCGTACCGCCGCATCGCGGACCTTCCCGTCCGAGGACCCGGCGTTCACCCGGCTTTGGCCGTGTGCTATCGTGAATACAATCAGCAAGCGAGGGCGGCCATGTCCGGTTTTCGAAGTGCAGTTGTCTCTTTGCCGGGGCGCGAGCGCGTCGCTCGGACGCCCTTCGGCGCCAGGATCGTGATCCACGCCACGGCCGCCGAGACCGGTGGCGCATTCGGAATGTGGGAAACCTTCACGCCGCCCGGACAAGGCCCGGCGCCCCACACGCACACGCGCGAAACTGAAGTCTTCCGCGTCATCCGTGGCTTATACCGCATTCGATGCGGGGACGATGAGTTCGATGCTCCGCCTGGAACGGTGGTCGTTCTGCCGCCGCATGTTCAGCACAGCTGGCGGAATATCAGCGACGAGCCGGGCCAGATGTTCGGGACAGTTACGCCGGGAGGCTGCGAGCAGCTCTTTATAGACATCGAGGCGCTGAATGCCGATACGCCCGAAAAAATTGCAGTCATCGAGGCCCGCCTCGGAATTGTCAACGATGCGACGTTGGCTCTGGGTCTGGCGATTGCAAAGCGCGAATAGGCTGCGGGCGTAGACGTGGGGGCCACCCTTCAAGCGGCGGCGCTGACTTTTGCGTTGGTCTGCACGGCGCCTGGCGATCTCGTCGCGGGCGCCCCTCCACGCAGGTTCATCCGGCCGCAGAGAGCAGGGTGTACAACCAAATCAGAACTGCGTAATCACGCTGATCCCGACCCCCTCCGCACGGTCCAGCGTCATCAGGCCCGGTATCGCCTCCTCAAGTGTGATGCGCCGACCGATCAGCTTTTGCGGCGCGATCTTGCCCGACGTCAGCATCGCCAGCATCGCATCGTAGCGCCAGGCTTGCATCCCATGACTGCCGTAGATCTCCAACTCGTGGCCGATCACCTGCGCCATAGGGATCTTGGGTGTCGCATATTCGCCGAGCATCAGGCCGATCTGCACGTGCCGCCCGCGCCGGCGCAGGTTCTTGATTGAGTTGAAGCAGGTGACGGGATGGCCGAGCGCGTCGATGGAGACATGCGCGCCGCCCTTGGTGATTTCGCGCACGGCTTCCGCCACATCGACCACGTTGCTGGCATTGATCGTCGCCACGGCTCCGCATTCGCGCGCAAAAGCAAGCTTCTGATCGGAAAGATCGATGCCGATCGCGTTGGCTCCCAGCGCGCTGGCGATCATGATGGCCGAAAGCCCGACGCCGCCGCAGCCATGCACGGCAATCCATTCGCCGGGGCCGGTGCGTGCCTGGTCGGCGACCGCCCGAAATGATGTCGCGAAGCGGCAGCCGAGGCTTGCTGCGGTCGCGTCGTCGACGCTGTCAGGCAGATGCACGAGGTTGGTATCGGCGTAGTCAATCGCCACGTATTCCGCGAACGAACCCCAATGCGTGAAGCCCGGCTGGAACTGGTTGGGGCAGACCTGCTGATTGCCGGAATGGCATTCGCTGCAATGACCGCAGCCGGAAACGAAGGGGACCGTCACGCGATCGCCGACCTTGAAGCGCATGACGCCCTTGCCTGTCGCAACCACCTTGCCTGCCAACTCGTGGCCCGGCACGTGTGGGAGCCTGATATCGGGATCGTGGCCCATCCAGCCATGCCAGTCACTGCGGCAAAGCCCGGACGCTCCGACGGCGATGACGACGCCGTCCTCGCTGGGCGTCGGGTCGGGGAGGGCGCGAATTTCCGGAGCCTTCTCGAAGGCGTCGTAGAACATGGCTTTCATCGCTATCACTCCCCGTCGGTCGCAGCGTTCGCGGCGCATGATGGCACGGCGCCTGCGTTGCTTCCAATCGCGCAATCCATGATTTTCAGTGATAGACCCATCGATGGCGTTCAACAGGTCGCGCACGAATATTACTCCCTGCAAACGCTCTTCGCCATTTTCTTGCGTAGGGTTCCGGGGCGCGGATTTCTCCTTGACCGCCTCTCTGCAGGGGGATTTTGCTCTTCTGACTTTTCAAGGAGAACGCAATGGCCGTCGATACATCGCCCCGTTCAACCACCTGGACCTACGTTGACGGAGAGTGGCTTCCCGGCAATCCGCCGCTGATCGGTCCAACCTCGCACGCGATGTGGCTTGCCTCGACGGTCTTTGACGGCGCCCGGTGGTTCGATGGCATCGCGCCTGATCTCGACCTGCATTGCCAGCGCGTCAATCGCTCCGCGATCAACATGGGCCTGAAGCCGGTCAAGACAGCAGAGGAAATCGAGGCGCTGGCCTGGGAAGGCATCAAGAAGTTCGACGGCAAGACGCCGATCTACATCAAGCCGATGTACTGGGGCGAGCATGGCTCGGCCGGCAGTGTGGTCACGGTTGACGGTGAATCGACCCGCTTCGCACTTTGCCTCTTCGAAGCGCCGCTCGGCAATCATGCGCCGAATTCGCTCACCGTTTCGCCCTACCGCCGTCCATCACCGGAAACGGCGATGACGGATGCCAAGACAGGTTCGCTCTATCCGAACAGCGGTCGCGCCATTGCCGAAGCCAAGAGCCGCGGCTTCGACAACGCGTTGATGCGCGACATGAGCGGCAACGTCGCCGAAACGGCATCCTCCAACATCTTCATGGTCAGGGACGGCATCGTCTCGACCCCGATCGCCAACCGCACCTTCCTGGCCGGCGTCACCCGCGCCCGGGTCATCGGCCTCCTGCGCAAGGCGGGCTTTGAGGTCCGAGAAATGACGCTCTCCGTCGAGGATTTCATGAACGCCGACGAGATCTTCACGACCGGCAACTACTCCAAGGTCGTCGGCATCAGCCGCCTCGACGGCCGCGACTTCCAGCCGGGGCCGGTCACCCGCAAGGCGTTCGAGCTCTACATGGACTGGGCTTTCGGTCGCAGTGAAAGCGACAGCTAAGTCTGTTGTCTCGGATCTGAATGGAATGGTCGCGCTTGCCGCGGCCATTCGGTCGGCTGTAGGGAGGAAGGGCCGAGATTTCATCAATCGAACGACCGAGAAGCCCGCGTCATGATCGTGCGCCCCCGTCCCCGCCTGCTTCAGCTCTTCTTCATTCTCCGCGGCTCGATCATCAAGCAGGTCTTTCCGCAGATTCTGCTGACCGGCTTCATCTCCTCGATCGTGGTCCTTGTCCACACCGTCTGGCCCGGGGTTCTGCCGGTCTTCAACGGCGCTCCCTTCGCGCTGCTCGGTATCGCAATCTCCATCTTCCTCGGCTTCCGCAACAACGCCTGCTATGACCGCTGGTGGGAGGCGCGCAAGCAGTGGGGGCAACTGATCTTTTCGGCGCGCCACTTCGCACGGCAGACGCTGATCCTCGAAACGGGGCAGGGCGAAGCCGGTGCCGAAGCGCGCAAACGCCTCGTCACACTCGTCATCGCCTTCATTCAGTCGCTGGTGCCGCACTTACGCGCCGGCAGCGGCCGCGAAAAGGTCGAGCGCCTGCTGCCGCCCGAACTGAAAGCGCGCTATCACGCTAGCCGCACGCCGCCGGAGGCGATTTCGCTGGAAATCTCGCGAGAGCTTGCCGATCTGCGCGCCAATAGCATGCTGTCAGACATCTCCTATCAGATACTGGATAAGACGCTTGGCGAGCTGACGCTGGCGCAGGCCTCCTGTGAGCGTATCCGCTGGACGCCGGTGCCATTTGGCTACACGCTGCTGCTGCACCGCACGGCGCACCTCTTCTGCCTGCTGTTGCCGTTCGGCTTCGATGATGTTCTCGGCTGGTTCATGCCGTTTGCCACCGCGCTGGTCGCCTACACCTTCTTCGGCCTAGACGCATTGGGCGACGAACTGGAAGCCCCCTTCGGCAATCAGCCGAACGCGCTGCCGATTGGCGCTCTTGCCGACACGATCGAGATCAATCTGCGCGAAGCGCTGGGAGAGACGGATCTGCCGCCTCTCCCGGTGCCGGTGGACTACCTGTTGATGTAAGCTCTGCGGCGCTTCCTCGCGTCGACAGAAGTCAGGGCAGGACAGGCGTGCCGGTCCGGTTGGCCGCGGTAAGGTAGACCTCCGGGGCAAAAAAGACGCCGTCCTGTTCGAAGGCCAGCAGCTGCTCGGCCTGTAGCGCCTCTTTCACCCTTGGCCGCTCGGCAACCCGCTTCATGAAAGCGGAAAGCATGGGCCATTGTCTGAGGTCGATAGCGATCCATGGCGACCAGTTCAGGCAGACGAAGAGATAGGCATCGGCCACGGTGAAATTTTCGCCGGTCAGGTAGGGCCCTTTCATATGGTTGCTCAGCCATTCCAGCCTTTTGACGAGCAGGGCGTGGATCTGGTCATGGGCGCCGGCATAGGCTGCATCGAAAAACATCACCATCGGTTTGTGCAGCTCCGATGCGATGAAGTTCAGGTAGGATTGCACCTGGTTGCGCTCGAAGGTACCGGCCGCCGGCAGCATAGATGTTCCCTCAGGCGCGCTATCGGCAAGGAACTGGGCGATGATCGGCCCCTCGGTCAACACCTTGCCATCGTCGAGAATCAGGGCCGGCACATAGCCGTTGCCGTTGATGGAAAGATAGTCGTTGCCATTCTCCGCTCGGTGGGTCGCAGGATCGACGATGATCAGTTCCACATCGATCCCGAGTTCACGGCAAACGATATGCGGCGAAAGCGAACAGGCGGCAGCACGCATGTAAAGTTTCATTGGATTTCCTCCTCCGCAGACCGGCATTGGCGTGCCGGCATCAATTCATTGGACATTTGTACTGTTTCGCATAAAAATATGCTCGTCAAGAATTTAATGCGAAGCGGTACAAAAATATGATGGATGAGAAAAAGCGCGGCCGTCCGCGCGCGTTCGATGCGAGCGCCGCGATCGGCAAGGCGCGTGAGGTTTTCTGGGACCGGGGATTTTCCGCGGCGTCGCTGGACAATCTGAGCGCCGCCACCAGCCTCAACCGGCCAAGCCTCTACAATGCCTTCGGCGACAAGGAGGATCTTTATCTGGACGCGCTGGAGGGCTACCGGGCCGACAGCATGGTTGCGCTCGAGGACGCGCTGGATCCGTCCTTGCCGGTCCGAGAGAATCTAGCCCGGATGTATGATCGCGCCCTTGCCACCTACCTTCATGGCGATACAGCTGCGCGTGGCTGCCTGTTGATCAGCACCGCGACCGTCGAAGCCGTCCGGCACGAGCGGGTGCGCGAGGTGCTGGGCCGCAGCCTTGCTGATTTCGACCGCGCGATAGAAGATCGCCTCGCCCTGGCGATCGAACGCGGAGAACTGCCGGAGAAGACCGATCCGAAGGCATTGGCCCGGTTGGCCTCGACCATCATGCACTCGCTGGCAGTGCGGGCGCGGGCCGGGGAAACCCGTGAGGCGCTGGAAGCGCTGGCGCGCTCCGCCGTCGATCTTATCTGCGGCGTGCCGTGACGGCGCGCGGTCGCACGAGCCAGGCATAGGCGGAACCGGCAATCAAAAGCACACAGGTTCCAAGAAAGACCGCCCGCATGCCGATATGGCCGCCAATGAAGCCGCCGAGCACCGGGCCGGCGACCTGGCCGACATATTGCGACGATACCGAAAGCCCGAGGATGCTGCCAGCCGCACTGTCCGGTACGCTATGGCGGATGACCGCGGAAATGCAGGGCAGAAGCCCGCCGAGCGCGATCCCCATCAGGAAACGCAGGACGATCAGCTGCCAGGAACTGGTCACGAATGCCTGCGGGATCAACAGCACGCCGGCAGCGGCAAGCGCGCCCGCTATAACAGGCCAGTGACCGATCCGGTCGGCAAGCTTGCCGAGCCGCGAGGCCGACAGGATGCTGCCGAGGGCTGCGGCCGACATGACGATACCCGCGATCATCGTGACCTTGCGCGGGTCTTCCGCCAGTTGCGCGACATAGACGGTGATGATCGGCTCGATCGACATGTTGGCGAGCATCAGCAGCATACCGGTCGCGAGCATCGCGATGACGGGTCCCTTGTCCGGGATCGAGGCCCAGCCGCCGCTCGCCTTTGCGGCCTGTTTGCGGGCAGGGGACTTCTCTTCCTTGATCAGGAAGGTGGTGGCGAGAAACGCCAGGAATATCATCGCGCCGGCGGCGAGGAAGGTGTTGCGGATGCCGATCAACGGCGGCAGCGCGCCACCGATCAGCGGCCCGACAAGGTTGCCAGCCATGATGCCGGACGAGAGCATGCCGAGCGCCCAGGCGGAACGGTCCTTCGGCGTCTGCGTGGCAACCAATACCATCGAGCCGGACGAATAGCCGCCGGCAAGGCCGACGAACAGGCGCAACGCCACCAGCTGCCAGACATTGTCGGCCATGCCCATCAGCGAGATCGCGACCGTCATCCCGGCGCTGGCGCGCACCAGCATCAGCTTGCGCCCATAGATGTCGCCGAGGCGGCCCCAGAGCGGCGCCACGAATGCGGCGGCCAAAAAGGTCGCGCCATAGGCGATGCCCGACCATTGCACGATCGCCGCATGGTCGCTGACGCCCAGCTCCTCGACATAGAGCGGCAGGAAGGGGAGCAGCAGCGTCATTGCGACGATCGTCGTGAACGAGCCGAGCAGCGAAATGACCAGATTGCGCTTCCAGTATATCGAACCGCTGTCGACGACCGCGGCTTCCCATTTGGTATCGGTCATTTCATGGCCTTTGCATTGATCGTATAGGTCAGTTCAGCCGCGCGGGAGGCAAGCATGTCCCTTTGCGGCGGCAAGGAAATCGGCGCGGGTGAAGGCGTCGGGAAGCGGGAGCCGGTCGGTGTCGAGCGCATGGGCGGTTGCCCGGCAGTGGATGCGCAGATCGTTCCGGGGTGGGTACACGCCCATATAGCTCCCTCGCGGACCATCCATCAAGGCGGCTTCGAAGCCGTTTTGTCGGCGCCGTGGTGTTCCATTGGTCTCCGATGCAACCCGCCGCAGGCCGTCACCATCAGCCCTTCGCCAGCCGATTCCCGGCCGCGGTTGCGCAAGGTGGTTCCCTCTGCTATAAACTGATTGCAAATTGCAATCGGAATTAAAACGAAGGACCGGGCGATGGCAGGCGATGACACACGACGCAAGGGCATCGTTCGCAGCCTTTACGCTGCCTACATCGAGGGCCGCAAGGATGATGCCGGTGCAATGCTGACGGAGGACTTCAGCTTCTCCAGCCCACGCGACGATCGTATCGATCGGATCGAATATTTCAGCCGCTGTTGGCCAGAGCCGCCACCGTTTCGCGACATGGAGATCGAATACCTCCAGATTGCGGGCGACGAGGCCGTGGTCCGCTACCGCGCCGAAAAGCATGACGGCGGCGCGTTCCGCAACATGGAGGTTCTACGTTTCAGGGGCGACAAGGTCGCCTCCGTGGACGTTTTCTTCGGTCGCAACGTCTAGCGCTTGGAAAACAACTCGGCGAATACGCGGCCGACCCTCGAAATGCCCTAGCGCCAGCTTGGGTCGACGGGTTCTTGCGGCTGCAGCCTCGATCGGGCTCGCGCCGCAGCCGGCGTTGCAGGCCGGTCGTCAATCCGTTATACAGCCTGCGTCGGAAAAGGCAGACTTGGTTTGGTAAGCCCAAGTCCTTTTGGAAACGAAAGCTCTGGCCTCCTGCCTCGCGCATGAGATCCCCCACGACGAGCATCGGGCCGCTCAGGCGGTGCCGATTGTTCGTCCGTGTGGTTCTCGCGTCGATGAACCGCTCCGGGTCGAACACCAACAAAGGAGCAGTTCATGCACAACAGCCAATCGACCATCTATGACGTCGTGATCGCCGGCGCCGGCCCCTGTCGGCCTATTTCTCGCCTGCGAGCTGCGGCTTGTGGACCTCTCGGTCTTGGTGCTGGAGCAGGCCGAAGACCCGATTTCGCCGTTGAAGCGCCTTCCATTCGGAATGCGCGGCCTTTCGGCTCCCACCATCGAAGCCTTCTACCGTCGCGGAATGCTGGACGACATCACTGCTCCGCAACCTGCAAAGGACGACCCGGGCAACCGAAGCGCTCCGGCATCCGCGCATTGGATGCAACAGGCGCGCCGGCCGGCTGGCCATTTCGCCGGTATCCAATTTTACCAAGACAACGTTGACACCGCGAAGTGGCAGTATCGTCTGCCAAGTCCGGCCGGCACCAGCATGGTGATCGAGATGGAGCACCTCGAAGCCGTCTTGGCCGCCCGCGCAACCGCAATGGGCGTCGAGATCCGGCGCGGCTTCAGCGTCGAGGAGCTCGAGCAGTCCGGCGAAATCGTCAGCGTCCGCGCCGGTGGTGAAACCTTCGAGGGACGCTGGCTCGTCGGTTGCGATGGTGGCCGCAGCACCGTGCGCAAGGCCGCCGGCTTTGAATTCGTCGGTACCGATCCCGAGTTCACGGGCTATTCCGTCGAGGTTGAAATGGCCGATCCGGACAAGCTCCAGCTCGGCCGTCACTATACGCGGACGGGCATGTACACGTACTCCCGCCCCGGGACGATCGCGATGGTCGAGTTTGACGGGGGCGCTTTCCACCGCACGCAACCGATTACGCTCGAGCATGTGCAGGCGGTTTTGCACCGGATCTCAGATGCCAACGTGACGATAACAGCACTCCAGCTTGCCACCACCTGGACGGATCGCGCCCATCAGGCGACAGAGTACCGCAACGGCCGAGTGCTGCTCGCCGGCGACGCAGCGCACGTCCATTCCCCCCTGGGCGGCCAAGGCCTCAACCTCGGGCTTGGCGACGCGATGAACCTCGGATGGAAGCTTGCCGCCACCATCCGCGGCGATGCGGCGGACGGCCTGCTCGACACCTATGCAAGCGAGCGGCACCCTGTCGGGGCTCAGGTCCTCGACTGGTCGCGCGCCCAGGTCGCGCTCATGCGGCCGAACCGCAGTTCGCGAGCGCTCGAAGCCATCATCCGTGATCTGATCGAAACTCGAGACGGGGCGACATATTTCGCGGAGCGGGTATCGGGCGTTTCTCTCCGCCAGGATCTAGGCGGCAGCCATCCGCTGGTCGGTCGTAGCGCGCCCGACTTCGAGCTCGCCGACGGGACGAAACTCGGCGAACGCCTCAGGCGTGGGCAAGGCCTGCTGCTGGACTTTGGCCCTGGCTCTCCCCTTCAAGCCTTGGCAAACGGTTGGAGTGAACGCATGACCTACGTCGCGGGCACCGCGAAAGACCGGCTGGGTTTGAGTGCTTTGCTCGTGCGCCCGGATGGAGTCGTCGCCTGGGCCTCGGACACTGCCCCTGATCTTGAGGACGCCGCACAGGCCGCCTCGCGATGGTTCGGCGAAGCAAAGCCGGTCGCTGAATCTGCCTGAAGCCTTGTTCTCTAACGCCGCGCCCGGCAGAGCCGCAATCGCTTGCAGCCGCCCGAACTCAGCGATCGCGCGCCCTCACTGCCCATGAGGTGGTATCGTGATCGGGATGCTGGTTGTTGCTCTCCTTGATTGCTGCGGCCCAGTCGGCGCCGTTGTTCTCGGTCACACCGGCGTTTTCGATGCCCGTGATCGTATCGAACCACGCCACCATGTTTTCGGTGCACGTATTGGCAAGCGGCGGGAATGCGTGCGGATCGTCAAGCGAACCTATCATCAGGTTGGTGCGACCGTTTTTAAGGTGGTGGAAAAACAATGGCGTTCCGCAATTGGCGCAGAAGCCGCGCTCGACAAGCTCCGAGCTCTTCCAGACGCTCGGCTTGCCGCGTGTCCAGGTGAGCGCATCGTCGGGTGCGGCGACGAGCGCGGCAAAGATGCTCCCCGAAGCTTTCTGGCACATGCGGCAATGGCAGAGATGCGAATTGTCGAGCATTGCTTTTGCGTGGTAGCGCACCGTACCGCATTGGCAGCCGCCGCTCACCTCCATGTCGATGCGTTTCATTTTCTCTCCTCTTCCAAGCGGCAGGTCAGGCCCGATTTAGGTTTTCGCCGCTATCTCGACTGTTCCGGGGACTTGCCCGTTGTCCGACCGCCCGTTTGCGCTGCAAGGCTCCTGAAGCTTCGCGCTCCAGCCGATTGCACCCGTGAACATAGCGAGTGGTGCCGTGGCGTGATAGGTGTTGCACTTGGATCAAGCACAGCAGCCAACTGAACTCCTAGCAAAGGACAGATGCCATGCGAGACCAGATGCGCCCGCTCCAACCAGGGGAATACGCACCCGCCTTCGCGCTTCCGTCGGCAAATCAAGAGGGAACGGTTTCTCTTGCCAGCCTTCACGGTCACCCGTTTCTGATCGCCTTCTTCCGCGGGTTGCACTGTCCGTTCTGCCGGCGTCAGGTCGGACAACTCGGTAGTCTACAGCCTGCCCTGCACGCCGCGGGGGTGGAAACGGTTGCCGTGATCAACACGCCGGTGCAGCGCGCCCGCGTATATTTCGACCACCGGCCGACGCCGGCCGTGCTGCTATGCGACCAGGATTGCTCCACGCACCGGGCCTTTGGTGTGCCGTACGGGGAGTTCCTGCCCGAGGGCAGCTCCGAGAAACCAGTATGGCCCTATCGGGCAAGCATGGAGCAATTCGAGGCCGCTCGCATCAACCCGACGGGCGAACTGCCGGACGCGCTTCATCCGATGGCGGCCAACGCCTTACTCAACGCCCAAGACGGCTTCGAGCTTACTGAGGTTGACCATGCCATCTTCGCAAGCCACCCCACACAGCTTGTCGGACACTTCCTCATCGACGGCGATGGCATCGTTCGCTGGGTGCAAATTGAAGCGCGCGACGGGCCTGACAGCCTCTGCACCTTTCCAAACGCGGCGGAAATGCTCGCCGCCGCCAGCAGCCTCCGACGTTGAAGGCATGGCATCTCCGACATTCGTCAAGCATGTTTGAGGTCATCGGGCGGGAAGGATTTGACCGCTGATGGCGGGGTTCAGTTTGAAGTTCAATCGGATCAGACGCTCGTGCGCTTGGGCCGACAATCGACATGCCGTTTTGCGCCAAACGCAGCCAGTTGAAACTATCCGGTTATCGCTCCTTCGTTAGCCGGTCTGGCGAGCGCTGCAAATTTTGCGAGCACCCCTTTGGTGTACCTGGGATTGGGTTGTCTCCAAAGCGCGCGCCGTCGCGCGATTTCATCCTCGCCCACCTCAAGCTGAAGCAGCTTACGATGCGCGTCGATGGTAATCATGTCGCCCTCTTGAACAAGCGCGATTGTCCCTCCGACAAATGCCTCAGGTGTAACGTGGCCAACGACCATTCCCCAGGTCCCACCCGAGAACCGGCCGTCGGTGATAAGCCCCACGCTGTCGCCAAGTCCACGACCGATGATCGCAGATGTCGGAGCCAGCATTTCAGGCATGCCGGGACCGCCCTTCGGACCGAGATAGCGCAAAACCAGTATGTCGCCCGGCCGAATGTTGTCAGCCAAAATGGCATCCATAGCCGATTGCTCATCTTCGAAAACACGCGCGGGGCCGGCAATTGCAAGCTTTTTCAAACCACTGATCTTTGCGACCGCCCCATCCTCGGCCAGATTGCCTTTGAGGATTGCAAGATGGCCCTCGCTATAAAGCGGGGCATTCAAGGTTCGAATGACAGATTGGTCCGCACGAGGTTGATCTGCCAACCCCTTGAGTTCTTCGGCAATAGTACGGCCGGTGACGGTGAGACAATCCCCGTGCAACAGGCCCGCATTGAGTAGAAGTTTCAGCACCTGAGGAATGCCTCCGGCTTGATGGAGATCAACCGCCATGTATCTTCCGGACGGCTTGAGATCGCAGATGACCGGTACTTTCCTGCGTATCCGCTCGAAATCGTCGAGGGACCATTCGACTTCTGCTGCGTGTGCGATCGCGAGATAGTGGAGGACGGCATTGGTGGAGCCACCTGTAGCCATAATCAGGGCGACCGCATTTTCGATAGCGTTGCGCGTAACGATATCGCGAGGTTTGATGCCTTTTTTGACGGCCTCGACCAGCGCGCTCGCGGATAGAGAGGCGCTATCGATCTTCTCTTGGTCGGTGTTTGCCATGTTGGAAGAATAGAGTAGCGACATACCCAGCGCCTCGAACGACGAACTCATGGTGTTCGCCGTGTACATTCCACCGCACGAACCAGTTGAGGGGCAGGCGTTGCGTTCGATCCCGACAAAATCTTCCTCGCTCATGTTTCCCGCCATGAACGCGCCTACGGCCTCAAAGGAGGAAACAATGGATAGCTCTTGCCCCTTCCATCTACCCGGTTTGATCGTCCCGCCGTAAACATAAATTGCAGGAACGTTTGCTCGAAGGATGCCGATCATTCCACCCGGCATATTCTTGTCGCAACCGCCGATGACGAGGACCCCGTCCATCCATTGCCCCTGGACCGCCGTCTCGATGCAATCTGCGATCACTTCGCGGGAAACCAGTGAGTATTTCATGCCCTCAGTGCCCATGGACATACCATCAGATATCGTCGGCGTTCCGAAGACTTGAGGGTTGGCACCCGCCGCCTTGATCGATGCGATCGCCGCATCCGCCAGCGGCTGTAGTCCTGCGTTGCAGGGCGTGATCGTCGAGTGCCCGTTTGCAATGCCGATCATTGGCTTGTCGAAGTCCGCTTTCTCATAACCGAGCGCGTAATACATCGCGCGATTGGGCGAGCGTGCCACCCCCTCGGTAATATGCTTTGACCTGTCGTTAAAGGGCATCGCACTCCTCCTGCTTCGGTTTGGAGAGGGGACTAAATGAAGTCATACCATAGATCGCAGGAAGCCGTTTTCCTTTCGGCTGTCCGAAGGACTGAAATGGACAAGCTGCAGCCGATACTTCAGGGCCGCACAGAACCAAAGGCAGCCATCACGGTTCTGGTCTCTCCGCACCTCGACAGGATATCGTCGATAACGGAGGCGAGCGGCGCGGTGGCGTCAATGGCGGTCGCGTTTCTGGGAACGTCTTCTTTCGTCGCATGCAGTCGCATGATCACCTCTTGTTCGGCGGGCTTTGCGCCAAACTCGCCTTCAGGTCTGCTGGCGAGCCGCCTCTTCAAGGTGTCCAAATCGACGTCGAGGACGAAGACTTCGTCAAACAGGTCGATGAATTGATGAAAATTCCTCGAACCGCCGCAGAAGAAAGAGATCGAGTGGCTTTGATCGGCCACCATAGATTTGACTTTGTCGATGTCCCAAAGATGGTGCTTGTGGCCGAAGGCGGCATCCAGAACGCTCCGCTTTAACGCTGAGCCATCCAGTGGTTCACCCGTCTCAGGGTCGCCTTGATAGGCGAGTTCACGATCACCGTGGATGACGTGATAGCCGCGCTGCTGCAATCCGGTGGCAATTGAGGTCTTGCCAGTGCCGGACACGCCTTCGATCAAAAAGTTCCTGATACCCATTCCGTCTCGCTTGATGAACCGCGTGCCCGTGGACATCACTTAGCATGCAGAGGCACCGTTTTCGAATGGGCCGCCCAAAGCCCGTATCAGGTGAAGACGCACTCGATTTGGCCAAGTGGACCGAAGTCGGCTGCCAGGTGCTGGCCCGCCCAGACCTGGAGAATTTTCGTGCATGAGCCAGTCGCGACGATGTCGTTCGGCTCGAGCCGTCGGCCCTTTGCCGCAAGCTCTGCCGCAAGCCAGGCGACGGCGTTCAGTGGATCACCCATGACCGACGTCGCCCTTCCCGAAAAAACGGTTTGCTTGAACAGAAAGGTCGTCACCTCGATCTTGGCGACTTCGCCAGGCCAGATGCGCGGAACCGGGTCGCCGCAGATCGTTGCAACATGTAGGCCGAAGTCGGCAATCGCCGCATGGTCGCCGACGAATGTCCGGCGAGTCCGGCGGCCGACGATCCCAATGGCCGGCCGGCAGCCCAGGATGGCGTCGCTGGCAGTCTTGGTGTCGATAGGCTCGCCATCCTCCGGATAGGACCGGCGCATCGTGAACACGAACTCGCATTGGACGCCGATCGTCTCCGGCGGAAGTCTGAACTCCTTGACGCCCTCAAGCAACGAAAAGGCGGGAATCTCGGAATAGACTGGCTTGGTCAAACCCAATGTCCGCAACGACTCGTCGCTTGTCCCGATAAGCGCATAGCCCCTTCGTGCGAAGCCCAGGGCGTCCTGCGCGATCGCCTGGATGTCGTAGGCCTCTTTTTCCGAGGCAATCAGGTTCAATGGAAGATCGCAGGGGTCCTCGCGGCGCCGGCTCTTGGCGAGGATGTCGGCGGTAGCGTCCTTGAGTTCGAAATACATCTTCGTGCTCCAATTCTCAAAAATCGGCTGTGGCAAGAAGATGGCTGCAGGCGTGTTAGGGTTCCAGACGAACGCGAGCGCGCGGAAATCAAAATCTCATAGTGGCGCTGCTTCTGAACGCGACGCTTATGCGACACTTATTTTTGGCGGCTCGTCACCGTATCGATTTCATACGCCGGACCATGCGACGCTCATTCCATTGATGTGTCTGATGGAGACAGGAATGTTCGGTCGATACGGAATCCATTATCTTACTAAAGAGCGCGACATCATTGCCGGACGCTATCAGAGGCGACAGGTAGGTCCGCAATTTCGTGAGGTCCTCGTAGCCACCGGGCTGGTCTTGGTGGCGCTGCTCGGATTGATTGCCGCACGTCTTGTCGCATAGGCTGGCATTCTCGCCAGTCCGTTCGGGGGCATGACCGTTATGACAGAGCCGATGCCCGCTTTGGGGGCTTATCGCCTTCCACTGATGCGTCGCATATCGACAACGCGCCCATCGTGTTGCCGCACGGCAATCTCGAAGCGGCTACCGCCTCTCCAGGCACGATAGACGAAGAAACGACTGCGGCAGTCGATCCTCCTGACATCCCTAAAACCGCGGTTGCGGAGCAGCCTCTCGCCCTCACTGCAGGTAATTCCCCGGCCTCTATTGAGATTGGTGCCGATGTTGATGGTTATATTGGTCTGTGCACTTGCTTCGGTCGGCACGGATATTGTTGGGACGCAGAGGCCGACAGCCAGCGCTAGCGACAGGAACAACGATCTAGGCAAGGCATCCTCCCTTTACAGAGCGTGCTCCGACGCACGACACTCGCTTATCCCGGCGAACTGTACAACCGTGGCGGTCGCAGCGATAGCAGCGAAAGCGGACATCATGCGCGATTGGGTTTTCAATTTCTGCTAGACTGTCTTGGCCGCGTGTTGTTGCGGAGCAAGTTAACCGAGGGAGGAAGATCGATGGTTAGCCGCCTTCCACTTTCGTTGGTCTTCGCCACCGCCGCTTTGCCAACGCTTGGCGCCGTCGCGATCGATCCGACCACGGTGACCTGCAAGGATTATAATGCAGCCAGCCACGACGGCATGGTCGAGATTGGTTCCACGGTGCGCCAGGCGCTAAAGAACGATCCCAAGCTGGGCAAACTCAGCCAGGGCAATCTGCTCGTGGCAATCAACAACGCCTGCGAGGCCCACAAAGACGCAAAGCTGATTGACGCCCTGCATATGTGACCGTCTCGAAGACCAACCAGTCTTGGTGGATGTGGAAAAGACCATGGTGGACACGCTATTCAGTCACCGCATTGCCGCAGGTCTTCGGCTGGCGCTCGCGGGACTCGTCGTATTCGGTGGCTCCCCGTCAGCCGCGCTCGCGGGCCAGACCGACATGCGGGACGTCATTGTGCGCGAGTTCGAGGCGTTCGACCCCAACTATCGAGAGCGTCGTCAGCAATACACGGAGCGTCTCGAGGCGCTCGCCGCCGGGATCGCCGCCGAACAAGCCGCCGGCAATACGCTGCAATGCTCGGAACAGCTCTATCTCGAGGCAAAATGGCTGCTTGGCTACACGGCAAACTGGAAGGCGCTGGAGGACAAGCTGGATCGCATAGAGCGGAGCCTGAAGGATAAGGATCAGAAGTTTGCCAGCGAGCAATCGGCGGTCGATGGCTTCTGGGGGCTTTGCTACGAGCAATGGTTCATGCGACTGGGGGCGACAGCGGCGGCGATCGGCCTTCTTACAAGCCAAGGGGAGCCGCCCCACTACCGTCTGCGCCCGAGGCTCCGCACCGGCCGGGAACTCATCAATTATCTGCAGAGCCTGCTCATCTCGGACATCGAAAACACGGGTGTCGACAACCGTGGCGAACTAAGCAGCGTGATGACCAGTTATTCAACGGCAGCCTACAAACGTGATCTGCAGGATA
Organism: Rhizobium sp. BK661; assembly: GCF_024808825.1. Lineage (NCBI taxonomy): Bacteria > Pseudomonadati > Pseudomonadota > Alphaproteobacteria > Hyphomicrobiales > Rhizobiaceae > Rhizobium > Rhizobium sp. BK661. The sequence goes on from NZ_JANTYT010000001.1 coordinate 1,118,120, forward strand.
TTCTTACCGGCTACGTAGCACTCGACGAGAGCATCGCCTGGGATGAACTGCGCGAAGCTGCCTGGTTTTTCATCCACGGCGCACAGGATACCGAAACGGGCTATTGGGGCGCCTGGTACGTGATCGATGGCAAGATACGCAAGACCGCCGATCTCAGCATGACATTTCATGTCGTGCGCTACAGCAAGGGCGACGTGGAGCATTGGCCGCAGATCATCAAGACGACGCTTGCCATCAAAGACGATCCATATCCTTTCGGGTGGCGCAGCGGCGGGAAGTTTACCAACCACAACCTCTATGATGTGGCTTCGATCTTCAAGTTCGGCTGGCCGCACATGAGCGAGGAAGAGCGCGGGATGGCCCGCGAGGAAATTCGCCAGATGTTGCGCTGGTCGCTCGAGAACACTCTGAACGCAGACGGCAGCTATCGGCATGACCCCGGCTACGGGGACTCTTATGCGGACGAATATTATTTCGGCGTGTCGCTGCTCGATGTTCTAGGCTACTGGAAGCCTGCAGAAAGGTTTTGGACCGATGATCCACTTGAGCCGGCCTTGACCGGTCGCGCCGACTGCTGCCTCATCAAGCAACGCGTTATCGAATATCGCTTTGAAGGATGGGCCGGTGCCGGCGCCCTGGAGAAGCTCGAGAGGAATTGCGGCGTGTGTCCCGCTCAAGCGGCGACGCAACCCTAAGCTACCAACGTCAGTCAAGCCGTGCTGCGAGCTTTAACCAGCAATTCTCTCAGCCCCTGCTGACTTGCCGGCAGCTCCGCGCAGCTTTCCGAACTTGCCACTATTTCGTCTTCTTAGCTACCGGGGCAGTCGGCGTAACCAGCGCGAAGTCCTTCATCTCGTCGGGCGAGAGATAGTAGAGCTGGTCGGGCGGCGTTTCCATCGCGTGAATCCAGAGGCCGGGCTTGATGCCCATCTCGTCGAGATGACGGGTGACGTCAGCGGTGGTGCGCTGCGCTTCCGACATGGCACGTTCCGGCGACAGCTTTTCGCTGGTGCCATTGAAAATCTGATGCACGCCGATGACGGAGTCCTTCTCCGCCATTCGCACGACGCCGCCCGCCATGACGATCGGGCAGGAGGAGACGCAAAGTGCGCCGCCAGCAACGCTGGTTGCGATCTTGCGTTCGCGGATAACCGTGGAGATGGCGATCGCGTCGCCGATCGACCCGCCCGGTGAGTCGAGCGAAATTGTTCTGACATACTCGCCACGAGCTTTGATCTCAGCCTCGAAACGCGCGGCCGCGCCCGGTTCGATCGTGCCTTGCGCGAGCAGCACGCCGTCAGGTTGCAGTTCGAAGCGGATCGCCTTCTTGAGGAGCTCGGGGTCTGTGGTGATCTCGGCCGGTGCGCTTTGTGGCTTGCCCTCGGTGAGAGCCGGCGGAAGCATGGGGAGGGCGCCCGGCATCGCCGGATCGAAGGCTGGCGTGTCGGTGTTGCCGGCGCTGATTTCATGCCAGTCGATGACCACGAAGATTGCGGCCATCGTCAGCAGCGCGTGGAAGGCATGCCGCATCAGCCTGCCGTCATCGGCGGAGAGCACGTAGTTCTTCAACTTCTGCCCCGCCGTTTCCAGTCTCATGCGGGCGGTCCCTTGCGCGGTCCCTTGCCCGACAGGTCGAAGTTCGCGACGTTTGATTGGTCCGCCGTTTCGGTGCGCTCCGCCGCGTCAACGGCGGTCTCGATGTTAACCCCGTGGCGCTGGATTTCACGCTGCACTTCCAGCGCCTGCAGAAGCTCGGCGGCGGTGATCCGCTCGGCGAAGGGCAGGCGCTGTTCCTGGCGGCGCAGCGTCGAATGGACGATCGACAGCATGAAGATCAGCACCGCCGGCAGGATGTCGATCGATATGGCGCCGGCCCAACTCGGAATGAAATCGCCGGCATAGCGCAGCACGGCCTCCGCCGAGGAGAGCGGCACAAACCGCCGTTCAGCCACCGGCTTGCGTTCGAGGATCTGATCGGCCGCCTGCGAGAGCACCTTGGATTGCGCCGCAACGGAGGATCGGATCGTCTCCATCACTTGGTCCTGGCGTGTCGCGAGATCCGCCTCGCGCCCATCCGCAACCGGCGCGATGAAGCCGAGCGACAGGTCTTCCGCCGCGCGCTTGACCGACGGTGCGATCGAGGTTTGCTCCAGCGAGGTGATGACGCCAGAAAGCCCGACGACTTCGGCCGCGAACTGGTCGGCACGTGGGTTGATCGCACCCGGCGCCGACACCAGCGTCCGCATTGTTTCGAGATGCTTGCGACCCTCGTCAAACAGCGTCGTCACCCGCTCGCGCGAGGCGTTGATTCCGTTTTCCAGTTCGGTCAGCTGCGAGGCCATTTGTGACAGAAGCTGCACGACGCTGCCGGCGCCCGTCGTTCCCGTCAGTGCGCCGGTTTCCCGCTCCTGATCGGCTAGCCGCTGAAACCGTTCCTGCGTACGCTGGATGTCGGGCAGCAGGCTCTGGGCGGCAAGCGCGTTCTGGTGCGCCTGGTCGAGGTCGGCCGTGTAGTCTTCCAGCGTTTCGGCGAGATGCTGTTCGAGTGCTGCGGAGCCCGCCAGCGCGGCCGCGTTCAGCCAGCTCGACATGGCGATGATCATCGCGCAGCCGAGCGCCATGACGCCGAGCATCGCTGCGCGGCCGCCTGCGCTGGTTACGTGCGGATAGAAGCGGGCCATGTAGGTCCAGAAGGCATAGATCGCCACCGAAACGGCGCTGGAATAGATAAGCGCCGCGAAGAAGACAGCCGTTGCCGATCCGTCGAGGATGCTTCGGACCCCGAGGTAGGTGTAAACGCCGGAGGCAAGCGCCAGGATCGCGAACGCGAAGCGGGTCATGCTCTCGACGGCTTCGATGCCATCCTGCAAGCGATGCGACGTGCCGAGCGCCATGGTCTCCTCCTGGCCAATGCATGCCTGCCGAAAGCGAGCCGCTTCGAGGCGAGGACATGCATAAGAACAAAGACCTAAGGCAGGTCGCGCAAGTCTTTGTTCACGCGATCCGCCTTAGCTCCTTAAGAAACCAATACAATACAGGCAAAAGCAAGACTTGGCATCAGGCCGTGGCCCGACGCCGTCAAGCCTCATTCGGCGGGCGTGCCATCGGTCGACGGTGCGCGCAGTGACTTCTCGGAGATGTCGATCATTGGCGTGAAGCTTGCCGCCGGCATGCGGACGTCGTCGTGTTCATCAAGAGGGGCGGCGGGGACAAGACCACCAGCCCGTTCGCTGCGCGCGACCTCGAGCTGGCCGGTCAGAATGGCGCGCTCCGCGCGCAGCTGCCGGATCTCCGACTTGGCGATCTCAAGGCTGGTGCGCAGCTGGCCGATTTCGTAGCGATCAGAATCCATGCGTGTGTCGATGTCGCGGCGCAGTGCGTCGGCATCCCGGTCGCGGCGCACGCGCAGGCTTTCGGCTTCACGCAACTTCAGGGTCAGCTCATTTGCCTGCGTCGCGAGTTCGCGGCGGGCGGCCTCGCTTTCAGCGCCGGTCGTGCGGGCGCGCTGCAGTTCTTCGGCAAGTCGCTCGGAGCGGGAGAGGGACGTGGCGAGTTCCGATTTGACGCGCTTCAGATCGGCGCGTGCCGCCTGCAGCTCCTCGTCGGTCATCTTGTTGCGGCCGTTCGCGGTGATGAGAAGCTTTTCCACGAGTTCGGCCTTGGAACCGATCGCCTCATGCTTCGTCGTCAGGTGCGCGATCTCCAGCGCCGAGGACGCCTGCAGCGTCTCATGCTCGACCTCGAGCCTCTTGTGGCGCTCCTCGACGAGCGAAAGGTCCTGCTTCAGATTGGCAACCGTCATCTGCAGGTTGCGCACCTGGGCTTCTTGTTCGATGAGGCTGGACTTCAGATGGCTGCGTTCCTCGTTGAGCCGGGCCATTTCGCGGGTCTGGACGCCGTTTTCGCGACGTGACGTTTCGATCAGCAGCTGGTGTGCCGTCGCTTCGTTGTCGAGCTTCTCACGGGTGGCCGAGAGTTCGCGGCTGCGCTGGTCGAGCTCGGTCTGGGCGCGCTTCAGCAGCGTCGAGGCTTCGTCGAACTGGATGGCGCGATCCGTCAGCTCTCGCTCGGCGTCAAGCAGCCGATTTTCGATGATCGTGAATTCTTCGCGAGCGACCTGATGCACGCCCTGCAGCTTCGTCAGCTCGTCACGAAACGCCTCGATCTCAGAGCGAAGCTGCGTGTTGTCGGCACGAAAATCCTTGTTTTCGGCGCCGAGGCGAAGGTTGTCCTGGTCGGCCTTCTGGCGCGCGTTGCTTTCGTAGTCGAGAAGCGAGCTGATTCGCGCGCATTCGGCGCGGAGCGCGCCGGTTTCGTTCAGCGACTGGCTGTGGGTGCCGAGCAGCGAGGAAACGCGTTCCTGCAGTGATGCGAGGCTCGACATGAGATCCTCCGACGTCCGCTGGTTTTCTTCCAGCGCCGAGCCGAAGGCTGCAAAGTCGTTGACGTCGGGAATGGCGTAACGCAGCGGCTCATCGGCCGGGCGCTCATCGGTAATTGATGCGGGTCGGTATCCTGTCGTCGACAGCGATTTGCCGCCGTCTTCTGCGCGACGAAAAAAGTTCATGACCATGACTTGTGCCCCAAAAGTACTTGCCAAAAACGCCGGCGAAATATGGATTTCAGCTAATTAAGCGACCGATCGAAAATTGCCGTGAGTCCGTAAACGCATGCTCCGCGTGCATCTAGAAACGGCTATGTGTCGGTGTCAAAATACGCAACATGACAATCAACAGGTTTGACGGGCGTACCTGTGATGTTTGTGCAACAACGGCAGACGACCTTATTCGTCGGGTAGAATCCGCATCTCGTCCGTCTCAATTTCGCTGCCCAACTCGACCTCTTTCGTCTGCTTGTCATAGACACAGAAATAGCTGACGAAGCCATTCGCACCCTTCGGCTTGCCGGTCACCAGCGCGATGCCGTAGTGCTCGCTGCCGAACGGGTCGACGACGGCATGCGGAAACTCGATCGAGGCTCGCGCCGCCTGTTTGCACTTTCCTTCAACCTCGGTCGCGAACTGCTGCCAGGCGTCGCCTGGGGAGGCGCGGGCGGTCCCCGCCGCAGCGATTGCGATGGCAAACATGCAAAAGCGGATTTTATTCCTCTGCATCTGAAGAGCCCCGTCTTCCTGCTGTTGCGAAACGCGCCCATGATCAGCGATTTAGGGCTGCAAAGCCAAGTGCTTGGCGAAGGCAATTTTTCCTCTCCGTCCGTCTTTTTTGATATTTCGCCGGTTGCCTCTCCATGCTTGCGCTCCTATGTTCCGCCTCACCTGCCGATTACGCAAACTATTGCCAAAGGAGACCCGCAATGGCTTTCGAATTGCCCGAACTTCCCTATGACTATGAAGCGCTTCAGCCCTTCATGTCGAAGGAAACCCTGGAATTCCATCACGACAAGCACCACAAGGCTTATGTCGACAACGGCAACAAGCTTGCGGCAGAGGCAGGCCTTTCCGATCTCTCCCTCGAAGACGTCGTGAAGAAGTCGTTCGGCACCAATGCCGGCCTCTTCAACAATGCTGCCCAGCACTACAACCACGTCCACTTCTGGAAGTGGATGAAGAAGGGCGGCGGCGGCAACAAGCTGCCGAGCAAGCTCGAAGCTGCGGTCAATTCCGATCTCGGCGGCTACGACAAGTTCAAGGCCGACTTCATTGCGGCCGGCACGACGCAGTTCGGCTCCGGCTGGGCTTGGGTTTCCGTCAAGAACGGCAAGCTCGAAATCTCCAAGACCCCGAACGGCGAAAACCCGCTCGTGCACGGCGCAACCCCGATCCTCGGTGTCGACGTGTGGGAACACTCCTACTACATCGACTACCGCAACGCGCGTCCGAAGTACCTCGAAGCCTTCGTCGACAGCCTGATCAACTGGGACTACGTCCTGGAGCGCTACGAAGCCGCTGCCAAGTAAGCGGTTCGACAGAACAGATGTCAGCACCCGGCGCCTCGAAACGCCGGGTGTTTTCGTTTCGAGACCGTCACAGGCGTGTCATGCGGCGCGCCTAAATCGCTGTCATGACGTCCTTTTCCGATTTTCCCGTTCTCCGCTTCGGCGTCGTCGCAGATCCCCAATATGCGGCGAGGGAGCCGCATGTCGGGATGGACCGCCATTATGCAAATAGCCTCGCCAAGCTGTCGGAGGCGATCGAAGTCTTCAATGGCGAAGAGCTGAGCTTCGTCATCACACTCGGCGACATCATCGACCGGGATTTCGAGAGCTTCGACGACATCTTGCCGGTCTACGACAGGCTGAAGCACGAAAACTACTTTCTGCTTGGCAATCATGATTTTGCGGTAGCCGCCGACCGGTTGGCCGATGTCGCCAGCCGCGTCGGTCTGGCGTCATCCTATTACAGCTTCGTCAGGCAGGGCTGGCGGTTCATTGCATTGAATGGCAACGAGGTCAGCACCTTTGCGCCGCCGGAGGGGCATGCCGATCGGGAGGTTGCCGCTCGCCGGCTGGCCGAACTCCGGGCCACCGGCGCCGCCAACGCACAGGACTGGAACGCCATGCCTGGTGACGAGCAGTTCGCCTGGCTTTCCGGCCAGATCGAGGACGCCGGTGCCGCGGGCGAGCGCGTCATCGTCATGAACCACTACCCAGTCTATCCGCCGAACGAGCATGACGGCTGGGACCGCGAACGGATGATCGCGCTACTGGCTGCGCACGGCCATGTGGCCGCCTATTTCAGTGGACATAACCACGCGGGCAATTCCGGCACGCTCGACGGATGCCATTTCCTGAATTTCAAGGGCATGGTTGATACCGAGAGCCAGAATACCTTCGCCATCGTCGAAATCCGGGCGGACCATATCGAGGTTCGTGGTTTCGGACGAGAGGACAGCCGGACGCTGAAGCTCCGTCGCTAGGGGTGTCATCTCTGCGCGCCGCCACCCCGCGTGGAACCGACATGCTCCCATGAGGATTATCAAGCTCATAGGAGGCCATCATGATTCGAAAACTAAAGTCCGGCGAATATCGTCTTTACTCGCGCAAGGTCGACCCCAAGACCCACAAGCGCAAAAACCTCGGCACGTTCAAATCACGCGAAGCGGCCGAGAAACACGAGCGCGAGGTACAGTACTTCAAGCACCACTAGGCGGTACTTGAGCGTCTGAGCCTGTCGGCGGATCGATTAATCCGGGTGGGTTCACGCCTTGTTGGTGAGCCAAACCGTTGGCGCGCCCAGAACGCCGCCAGTGCGCATCGCCGCCCTTAACTCTTCCAGCTTGCCGAAGGCCTGCGCGGCCTCGACCGTGGCAAACTCATGGGTGACGGTCACGTCGTTGGGATTGTCGGCGGCTTGGTAAACGGCCTCGGCGGTAACGCCGTTTGCCTTCTGCACGGCGGCAAACGCGTCGTAGACCTTGCGCCATGCAGCGTAGTCCGAAACCTCATGCCTTACGAACATTGTCGGCATCTGATCCTCCCACTTTTGGATTTACAGGCGAGGGCGTTCGGGTCGCCACCGTATCACCGAACGCGCCCGCGCGCCCGGGAAAAAACGGCAAGGTGCGGTATGGCAACCCGCCCATTGGGTTCGCCACATGCCCAACAGTTTCGGGGGCCGCCGGACACGCGCCGCTTTTCAATCCAAGGGGAAGAGTTACTCAACCTGCTCAGCAGGATCGTTTCGATCAATCGCGCTCAGGAGACGATCCTTTGTGTCGTAGCCATCCTGGAAGAGATCGAAGAATATCGAGGCTGCCCGGCAACCTTCGATGCTGATTGGATCTTTCTTGTGCAGGTGGCACCATTCCGAGAGTGCCTCGAATACGACGTCGACGTCTGTGAAGGAGATTAAGTTTGATAGGACGGTCATTTGGTTCGATGCTCCGCTCAGGCAGAAGCACAAAACTCCCAAGCGGCCGTTGCCATTAAATGCCGACCGATGATTGATTGTACCGCCCGCGACGAAGCACGGCTATTAACTAAGACATAGCCAGTCCAACGCCTGCCGCTCTGTGCCCTACATGCGCGCCTGCGATTACAATCTTATATTCCACCGTCATTGAACTTTTGTCATCGGCGGATGCTTCCATGTGCCGTCGAGGGCTTCCGGCTTTGGCCAATAAAGCCGCATCGCAACGACGAAAGGCCCCTTCGGTGCAGGAAGCCAGTTGGGCTCCCTGTCCTTCCCAGGCGATTCGTTTTGAACATAGAACGTCAGCCCGCCGTCGGCGTCCTTCACGAACTGCGGCAACATCGGTGAATTGAGCAGGTAACGGTCAATCGAGTTGGCGACGAGCAGGCTCTGGGGGAGTTCGTACATGGTCAGGGACCAAAAGGCGTTCACCGGTGGCAGCGTGCCGGGAGCGAAGTGGACCGTGTACCTGTTGGCGCCGTCGAGTTTCTTGCCGTCGGAATCAACGGCGTAAGCCGGGTATATCGCTTCCTGCTTCGAGTTGCCGTAGATACCGAGGACGGCAGCCGTCATTCGGTAGAGGTAGTTGTTCTTCAGATATTCACGTGTGCCGAACACGTCGCCGGAGGTCACTTCGCCGGTATCGAAGCGTTTCCGCATTGTCCCCATTTCCGCCCATGCGTCGGCCGTTCCCTGCTGGAAGGCAGTCTTCATCTCAGGCGACAGCTTGTTCGCGTCGAAGGTCTTGCCTCCGCCGATGCCGATCTTGGCAAAGCGCGCCATCAGTTCGGTTTCGGATGGATTGGTCGGGCAAAATTGCAGGACGAAATTGAGAATGCTGAAAAACTCGGGTGACGTCTTCTCTTCGTCTGGCGTGAGAGGCTTGACGAAATCGATCGCGCTCGCCGCGGCCGGGGCGGGCTGGCCGAGGAATTTGGACAGGGGCTCCGCTTTGTAGGCGGCCTGGATTTTCTTCACGTTGTCCAGATCGGCCGGATTGAAGAGCTGCGTCCGGTAGGCCGCAAGCGCAAGTTCGGTCTCCGACCGCATCACCTTCTTGATGCCTTTTGGCGTCTCGCCCTTCCAGCTCGGGCCGGCGATCAGAAAGCTCCCGCCGTCGTTGCCGGTCGCGCGACTGCCAATATAGTCGAAGTTGAAGGTATAGGCGTCGATCAGCTGGATACTGAAGTACCTGTCCTTCTCGATCGGCGGCACTGTCAGCACCATCGGTTCGGCTCGGAGATCCAGGCCGAGCATTGAATACGGCGTATCGGAGTTCGGAGTCTGCACCGCCGTGTCGGCCGGCGTATAGACACGTGGGATGTTGACCAACTGGTTCCAGGGGCCTTTGTACTCAGGGTCTTTGGTGTTGACGAAATAGGCGTATTGAATGCGGTAGCTGTCGACCATCGGGAAGCCATAGATGTAGGCTTCCTTGGCAATCGCGCGTGCCTCGGTCGCGCTGATGTCAGCGGAAATGCCCTTCGCCGGATAGAGGCTCGCGAAGCCGGTTGCCAGGATCAGTCCTTTGGTGAATTCACGTTTCGTGAGTTGCATGGCTGCCCCCATTGCTTTGATCCAAGACCGTTGATCTGCAAATCCACGAAGCAGCTTTGCGCAAAAATCGGCTCGCTGGAAGCACGTTACGGTAACATTGGTGTAAATGGCAGGCGGACGGCCGCCACGGGAGAATCCGATCGCTCTTTCAAGCCTCTAACGTCGCGGAGGTTCCTTGAACTTTATCAGGCGACGTCCATTTTCCTCCGATCGATACCCATCCAAGCGTGCTTCGTCTCTTGAAGATCGCGACCTACAACATCAACGGCGTGAACGGGCGCCTGGAAAATCTTCTTCGCTGGCTGAAGGAGGACAAGCCCGACGTCGTGTGCCTGCAGGAACTGAAAACGGAGGATGCCCGGTTTCCACGCGGCGCACTCGAGCGGGTGGGCTACGGCGCGATCTGGCATGGACAGAAGAGTTGGAACGGCGTCGCGATCCTCTCAAAAGGCTCGACGCCGATCCTGACGCGGCGCGGTCTTCCCGGCGATCCCGACGACACGCACAGCCGCTACATCGAGGCCGCCATCGAGGGTATTCTCATCGGATGCCTCTATCTTCCGAACGGAAATCCCGCGCCCGGCCCGAAATTCGACTACAAGCTCCGCTGGTTCCGACGGCTCCACGACTATGCCGCCGAACTGCACGCGCTTGACATTCCGACCCTCCTGGTCGGCGATTTCAACGTCATGCCGACGGATCTTGACGTCTACAAGCCGGAGCGATGGCGGGATGACGCCCTCTTTCGGCCGGAAGTCCGCAAGGCCTATGCCAACCTCGTCGCACAGGGCTGGACCGACGCCATAAGACATCTGCATCCGAACGAGCGAATCTATACCTTTTGGAAGTACTGGCGAAACTCGTTCGAACGCGATGCCGGCCTTCGGATCGACCACTTCCTGCTCAGCCCGATGGTCGCCCCATGGCTGAGATCGGCGAGCGTGCGCAGGAAGCCGAGGAGCTGGGAACACACGAGCGACCACGCTCCCGTGATGATCGAACTCGATATCCCCCGGCGCGAGGACGATGAGCAAGGATAACGGATGGTCTGCGAAGCAGCACCGCTCGGGGATGAAACAGACAATTCGAGGTGTCCGATGAAGTTCATAACGGGTTGGCTGACCTGCAGGCGGGGAACGCGCGAGGAGTTCCTCCTCGCCATGGAACCCCATGTCGCGTCCACGCTCAACGAGCCGGGCTGCGTATTTTTCGAGTATCATCGGCATAAGGATGACGAGGATGTGGTAGTTTTGATCGAAGGCTTTCGTGATGCCGAGGCGCACGAGTTCCATCGGCGGACACCGCACATGATCGCCATGCAGGCCGACGTTCGGCGGCTTCTCGCAAAGCTGAGTATTATTGAGACGAGTTCTGATGACGTCGCCCGTTATGATCTCGACTTTATTGCAAATCCGCCGGGCCCGTATTGTCCCTAGTCATGCCAGCGGACAGAAACCCTAGCAGGAAAGCCCACAGCCTAGGCAAAATTGGAGGAGGATAGGATGAGCGATCACGTCTACAAGAAAGTGGAACTCATTGGGAGTTCGAAGGTGTCTGTCACCGAGGCGATCGAGACCGCGGTCGCGCGAGCCTCGAAAACGATGCGCAATCTCGAATGGTTCGAAGTCGATCAAATCCGAGGCCATATCAAGGACGGCGCAGTCGCGCACTATCAGGTCGTGATGAAGGTCGGATTTCGAATCGACGACACGCCGTGACAGGCTGGGGAAGAAGAGGAGGCCGCGTGCCTTGCCTCGTCTCTGTCGGCATCCGCTCAGGCAGCCGTGACCATTGGCAGCTCTTTCCGCTCCATCGCGTCGCGCTTCGGCGGCGTGCCGAACATTCGGGAATATTCGCGGCTGAACTGCGAGGCGCTTTCATACCCAACCTGATAGGCGGCCGTCGCAACGCTTGCACCGTCCGACACCATCAGTCTCCGTGCCTCCAGCAGCCGCATGTTCTTCTGATACTGCAACGGCGTCATGGCGGTCACCTGCTTGAAATGCTGGTGGAAGGAAGACGGGCTCATGTGCGCGACGGACGCAAGCTGCTCGATCCGCACGGGCGTAGCAAAGTTCTCGCGCAGCAGATGGATGGCGTCGGTCATGCGCCTGATATGACTGCCGGGTAGCGCCAGCTTGCTGACCTCCGCCGCGTTCGGTCCTGTCAGCAGCCAGTAGCAGATTTCGCGCATGATCGCTGGATAGAGCACCGGAATGGCCTTCGGCGTGTCGGCGAGGCGCACAAGCCTCAGCACGCAATCGGCCAGCACGCCGTCGAAATTCTGCACGAAAACACCGGCCGCGCTATCGCTGGCCGGTCGTGGCGGCTGTTCCATTGCCTCCATCACTTGGCGCAGGATCGCCACATCGAAATCGATGTTGAGGCCGATATACGGCTCCTCCTTGCTGGCCTTCGTGATCTGCCCTAGGGCCGGCACCTCGAAGGTGACGATCAGCGATTGCATCTCCCCATACTTGAGGACACGGTCGCCGACCATGATTTCCTTTGCCCCCTGGACGACAATGCAGATCGTCGGCCGGTAGATCATGTGGTTCGGCATGACAGGCTGGGTAACCCGTGACACCGAGAGCGCCGGCACAGGCGTCTCAAAACGCCCGTCGGCGTCGCCGGCCGTTCGGTCGATATAGGTCTGGATGACTTGCTTCAGGGTATCGAGCATCGCCAGCGTCTCCTCGTCGTTCGGCGCCAGCTCAAGATAAGCGCCGTATCGCCTAGTCTGCAAGTTGCTTGGAGGATCAGGCAAGAAATTCGAGAGTTTCGGCATTCAACTTCGGGCACCGACGGGCGTACCGTAAGGGCATAAAATCCAGCAAAGGAAGCGACCATGCCCAACGAAACACAAGCAAATTCAGCATCTAAGGTAGCCGTCGTCACCGGCGGTAGCCGTGGACTCGGCCGCAATACGGCAATCAACCTTGCCCGTCGCGGCGTGAACGTCCTCTTCACGTATCGTGCAAATCGGGCAGAAGCGGAGACCGCTGTGGTGGAGATCAGATCACTCGGCGTCGAAGCCATCGCCCTGCAGCTGGACACCGGTCGCGTCGCCGAGTTCGAGGCCTTTGCGGGCAAGGTGAGAGATGCCTTGCAGGGTCTTGGAAAAACTCGGTTCGACTACCTCGTCAACAATGCCGGCAGCAGCTATCACGCAACAATTGCCGAAACGACGGAAGAGGCATTCGACGAACTCGTCAACGTGCATCTGAAGGGCGTCTTCTTCCTGACGCAGAAGCTGCTGCCCTTGATGGCCGATGGCGGACGCATCATCAACGTCTCGAGCGGCCTTGCCCGTTTCGCCGTCCCGGGTATCTCCGCCTATGCGTCGATGAAGGGGGCGATCGAAGTGTTCACCCGTTACCTCGCCAAGGAACTCGGCCCGCGCGGCATCACGGCCAATACGGTTGCACCAGGCGCAATCGCAACCGACTTCAGCGGCGGCATGGTGCGGGACAATCCGACCTACAACAAGATGGTCGCCGATGCGACGGCGCTCGGCCGTGCCGGCGTGCCGGACGATATCGGCCCGATGATTGCCTCGCTGCTTTCCGACGACAACCGCTGGGTCAACGGCCAGCGCATCGAAGTCTCCGGCGGCACGCACCTCTGATTGACTTAACCCGCCGCGGCAACCGGCGGGTTCGTCCACCCACTCGTCCAGAGTTGTCGCAGCCGGTCGCCGTCGCCCCGGAAATATGCGTCGGCGGTCTCGCAATGCTCGACGCGGTCGCTGCGGAAATTGCGGATCGCCTGGCGCAGCTCGCACCACGCGACGATGTTTGCGGTCTGCGAATAGTAGATGAGGGCGATCGGCTGGATCCTGCGCTCGGTCGCGCGGCCGAGTTCGTCGCGATAGTCGAGCAGCAGCTTCTGTTCGTCGCGGATGGCGCGGCGAACGAGACCAAGATCGAGCCCGACCGGGGATTGAGCCACCGATCCCCAGGCGTAAAGCGCCTTTCGTTCCATCGCCTGACGCAGCGGCGCCGGGACGGCGCCTGTTATCTTCTGGTTGACGCCCTTGGCCGCCCGCTTGAGTTCCTCGTCGCCGGTCCGGTCGAGCAACGCCAGCGACAAGACGATCGCCTCCATTTCCTCGACCGAGAACATCAGTGGCGGCAGGTCGAAGCCCGGCCGCATGATGTAGCCGATGCCGCGGCCGCCCTCGATAGGGACGCGCATCGCCTGCAAGGCGGCGATGTCGCGATAGATCGAGCGCACCGTCACCTCGAGCGTTTCCGCCATACGGGCCGCCGTCATCGGCTTGCTCGCCAGCCGCAGGATCTGGATGATCTCGAAAAGCCGTGAGGCCTTGCGCATTTTTCGGCTCCTTCAGCCTATGCTCCTGACAATACACTGTCAGTTGGGCCGTCGTATAGCACTCGCTATCGAATTGAAAATCAACATGGTCTTTGAAATCGACCTTGAATTGGATAGCGGACAACTGACATGACCTACAGCGAAAATCTCTGGCTCTACTTCACGCTTCTCTTCGGCATCATCATCGTCCCTGGCATGGATATGCTATTCGTGCTGGCCAATTCGCTGACCGGCGGCAGGCGCACCGGCATCGCCGCGACCGCCGGCATCATGGCCGGCGGCGCCGTGCACTCGCTCTATGGCGCGGTCGGGGTCGGCGTGCTCGCCGTTCTCCTGCCGACCTTGTTCAATCCGCTGCTCTTTGCGGGGGCGGCCTACATGGCGTGGATCGGCTACACCCTGATCCGCAGTTCGATCACCGTCGATACGGTCGGGGCAGGCGGCTTGCATTCGGGTTGGCGGGCCTTTCGCCAGGGCGCAGCAACCTGCCTTATGAACCCAAAGGCGTACCTGTTCATGATCGCGGTTTACCCGCAATTCCTGAAGCCGATCTACGGTCCCATCTGGGCGCAGGGTCTTGTCATGGGCGTCATGACGATGGCGACGCAGGCCGCCGTCTACGGCACGCTGGCGCTGACGGCGGCGCGAAGCCGCACGCTGCTGGTGTCCAATCCGAAGGCGACGATCCTGGTCGGACGGATCGCCGGGGCGCTCCTCATCGCCGTTTCGATCCTCACCGGATGGCACGGCTGGCGCGTGCCGGCGTGAGGCGCGAATACGAAACGATTTAGGACTCTATTTTTCCTGAAATCTCACCCACTTGTTACTTTTTGGGGCGAAAAAATTTGCCATGATGCCGCCCGTCGGCGAGGCGCCGGGCTTCGCGGATCTTGTTATCAAAGAGGAGTGGAGACATGAGACTGAAAGCTATAGCCGCGGCAGTGCTTGTCGCCGGTCTGGGGGTCGTGGGCGTTGCCATTGCAGCGCAGGAGGATGGCACGCACGAAGCACGCTCTGCGCTGATGAAGAAGGTTGGCGGCGCGGCGGGTGCCATGGCGGCGATCGCCAAGGGCGAAAAGCCCTATGACGCCGAGGTAGTTAAGGCGTCGTTGATGACCATTGCGGAAACCGCCAAAGTTTTCCCTGATCAGTTCAAGCCTGGCACCGAAAAGGGTGACAAGGCGGCGAGCCCGAAGATCTGGGAAGATCATGCAGACTTCAAGGCCCGTGCGGCGAAGCTTTCGGATGACGCCGACAAGCTGCTCGCTCAGCTTCCGGCGGACCCGGCCGGTGTTGGCGCCGCCATGAAGGCGCTTGGCGCGAATTGCGGCGGCTGTCATGAGAAGTTCCGCATAAAGACCGAATAGCGATCCTGACCTTTCAGTCAAACGATCCGCGTCAGCCTTGCCGCTGGGGCGGATCGTTTTATGTTTGCAATGATGCGATTGGCACAGGAGCGGTGAATGGTCCGCAGGTTCGTCCGGTTTTTGCTCTGTCTTGTCGGAGTGTTCGTCATTGGCGGAGCGGTTTTCTATTTCATCACCGCACCGAATCCACTTCCTGAAAGTCACTGGGCCAACCTCGGCGAACCCGATCTGAAGAACGGCGAAATGGTCTTTTGGACCGGTGGCTGCGTCAGCTGTCATGCCGCTCCCGGATCGGAAGGCGACGCCAAGCTCACTCTGTCAGGCGGCTTGGCCTTGAAGAGCCCCTTCGGGACCTTCCATGTACCCAACATCTCGCCAGACGAGAAGGCGGGCATCGGCACATGGACGCTGGCGCAATTCGGCAATGCGATGAAGCGGGGCGTGGCGCCGAACGGCGAGCACCTCTACCCGTCCTTCCCCTACAACTCCTACGCCCGGATTAGCGACAAGGACGTCAACGATCTCTTCGGCTATCTGAAGACGCTGCCGAAAAGCGGCAATGTCGCCCCGCCGCACGAACTGCCGTTCCCCTTCAATATCCGGCTGGCGCTGGGCGGCTGGAAATTCCTCTATTTCAACGACGAGCCACGCGTCGCTCTTCCGGCCAATGCCGACGACAAGATCAAGCGCGGCCAATATCTGGTGGAAGGTGCTGGCCATTGCGGCGAATGCCATACGCCGCGTGATCGCCTTGGCGGATTTGAGGCAGACCAGTGGCTCGCGGGTGCGCCGAATCCGGAAGGGCAGGGCAGGATTCCCAACATCACGCCGGGCTCGAAAACCGTCGGTTCCTGGAGCCAGGAGGATATCGCCAACTATCTCGAGACCGGCTTTACGCCCGACTTCGATTCGGCCGGCGGCTCGATGGCGGAAGTGCAACGAAACCTTGCGCACCTGCCGAAGCCGGAGCTCGAGGCGATCGCTGCCTATTTGAAGGCGGTTCCCAACCGATAATATTAGCGATATCTCAAAAATGCCGCATTGCAGCACTCCACTTGACGCCGCGCACTGATAACCCTGTGGCGAACCCCGGTTCGCTTTCCGAATGACGCAACCAAAACGTCTTCCGAAAGGACAGCTGCATGCACAGCACGTCGATAGATCCTGCCGACGATCTCGAGACCGTTGCCCGCAAGGGCGGCAAATTGCGGCGCATGGCGGTGCGGATACCGACCTATATGGCTGATATCCGTGAAAACCCGGCTTGGCTGCCGATGTTCCTGTTGGCGCGAACGATACCGGCGCGCAAGGTGCATTGGCTGACCGCACGTCGCAGCAACGGCGCGATCGAGAAGTTGCCGACGCTCTTCAAGGGTGTGGATCACACAAGCGCAGTCGCGGCATTGAGGCGGGATGGGATATTTCCAGAGCTGACCCTGCCCGAAACGATCACCCGCGAAATCGCGAGCTTTGCCAGCGCCACCCCATGCTTCGGTAACTTCGATCGCAAGATCGAGTTTCAGGCGTCCGATCACCGCGCCGCCGAGCAGGAGTGGGGGAAGCCAATACTAAGCGGTCATCATTTCGAGCGAGCGCTCGATTGCCCGGCCGTTCGGACCGTCCAGCGCGACCCTGTTCTGTCGGAGATTGCCCGTTGCTATTTGGGGGCGCAGGCTCGCCTCATCACCACCCGCGTTTGGTGGAGCTTTCCGACGCGGGCGAGCGAAGCCGATCGCAGCCTTGCGTCGCTGGACAAGTTCCACTTCGATCTCGACGACTGGCGGATGCTGAAATTCTTCTTCTATCTCGTCGACGTCGACGAAGGTACCGGTCCGCATGTCTATGTCAGGGGCAGCCACAACAAGCGGCGCATCAAACATCAGCTGACCCTTCTGGTCGGCCATCCTGCCCACGAGATCCTGGATTTCTATGGCAAGGACAGCGTGACGACACTGACCGGAGCGGCAGGCTTCGGCTTCGTGGAAGATCCGTTCGGCTTTCATATGGGCACGGTTGCCACGACCAAGCCGCGCCTGATGATGGAGGTGGGCTTCGGCGTTTCCAAGCCCTCGCGCCGCCGCTTCCACGGCGAACCGGTGCTGCGATAAGCAGATGCCGCCTCAGGCCGCTTTGGGTTGATGCTCGGCGCCGAACATCAGGACGTATTGGTCCAACTCGTCGCCGGCATGCCCGAGGGCGCGGTAGATTTCCGCCGCAAAGGTCATCGGTGCCGAGCCCGGCGCGGTCACCAGCTTTCCATCACGCACGGCCTGCGGGCTGTCCTTGTAGCGTGCGTGGCCGGCATAGCCTGGCGCGCTGGCGATGAAATCGGCGGCGTTGCTGGTATGGTCGGTGGCATCAAGCACGCCGGCGCGGGCAAGCGCGAGTGTCGCCCCGCAAATTCCCGCGACGAGTTTGCCATGGGCGACGAAGTCGTCGATGACAGGCTTCAGATCGGGCGCTTTCTCCGTTTCCCAGATCGTTCCGCCGCAGAGCACGAGCCCGTCGAAGGCGTTGGCATGCAGGTTTTCCGCGGCGGTGTCGGAGGCGACGCGCATGCCGCCCATCGAGCGCACCTCAGCACCATCGGGCGTTGCGATCACCACGTCGAAGCCGAAATAGGAACGGGCAGAGGCCGTCAGTTGGGCGACCTCCCAGTCGGCGAATCCATCGGTTAGGACGATTGCAAGTCGGGTCATCCGTTTCTCCTTGCAGGCTGTCCGGGGCGGCCAATGCCGCTCATGCCAAAGCCTGCATATAGCGCATGCCGGTGACCGGGCGAGGAACGAAATCCATATTCTCGTAGAAGCGATGGGCCTGCACGTTGCCGGTGGCGGCGCTGACCGAGAGGTAGCCGCAGCCGGCATTGCGGGCGGTATCGCGGGCGCGGTTGACGAGATGCTGGCCGACGCCGTGGCCGCGATGGCCGTCACGCACGAAGAGGTGGTGCAAATCCATGCCGCGCGCGCCGTCCTGCGCCCTGTAAAGCGGCACGAGAATGGCGTAGCCGATCAGGCCCTCATCGCTTTCGGCAATCAGCGCGCTGATCCACGGCACCGGGCCGAACAGGTCGCGCTCGAGCTGCTCCGGGTTCGAGGCGGACGGATCGCCGTGATGTTTGGCGAGCAGGGCAATCATTTCGCTGAGTTCGGGGAGATCGCGCGGCTTGGCGGCGCGGATATTGATCACCGGCGGGCGGATCAATGAGAGTTCGCTATCTTCGATTTCAACCATGGTCTTCGCGTCCTTGTGTGGTGTTCTGCCGTCAGGACGCTGCCGATACAACAAAGCCGCCTGACGGCGGCTTGTTGACAATATGATCTGTCCGGCCGCCCCTTACAGGTACAGCCAAAAATACGAGCTGGTGATGTGCGCGTTCTTGATCATGTGCCGATAGATCATCCAGAACGCGCAGTTTGTCAATGGGGTTTACGCGCGGGCGCCGGGAAGCGCACAGCGTCGGCCGGTCAGCCGCCATCCCGTGCTTCGCCGTCGGTACTCGAAGCCGCTGTACCAGAAGAGGCCGCGCGTGCAGCGTCCGCCATGTCGTTCTCGACATCGAAAGCGCGAGCTGGCGGGCCGAACACGGCGAGGGGACTTTTCGCCAATGAGTTATTGATATAGGGTACCCCCCTATACTAAATGGATGAGGCCATGTCCCACACCACGCATCACAAGAAAAAGCTGATGGCTCGTGTCAGCCGTCTGAAAGGCCAACTGGAGGCCGTCGAGCGCGCCCTGGAGGCGGAGCAGCCTTGCGGAGAGATTCTGCAACTGCTGGCTTCGATCCGCGGCGCCCTCAACGGCCTGACCGGCGAGGTGCTGGACGATCATCTGCGCGAGCATGTCCTCCATGCCGCCGATGAGAAGGCCCGGGCGGAAGCAGTCGAAGAAATATCCGAAGTTCTGCGAACCTATATTCGCTGAGACAACCGACATGAGGAGCGTGCGATGAGCGCACAGACCGAAACACCTGAGCACGACCACGTTTTTCTGGGTGCCGATCATGACCGCAATGCTCGTCGCGTCTGGTTCGTCATTGCGCTGACAGCCGTCATGATGGTGGTCGAGATCGGTGCCGGAACCTACTACGGCTCGATGGCGCTGGTCGCTGATGGCTGGCACATGTCGACGCATGCGAGCGCGCTGCTGATCTCCGCCGTTGCCTATCTCTATGCCCGCCGCCAGGCACACAACCCGCGCTTCACCTTTGGCACCGGCAAGCTCGGTGACCTCGCCGGCTTCGCCAGCGCCATCATCCTGATGCTGATCGCCTTGCTGATGGCCTGGGAAAGCTTCCTGCGCATCACTCATCCGGTGCCGATCAGCTTCGCACAGGCGATCGGCGTTGCTGTCGTCGGTCTACTGGTCAACCTGGCAAGTGCCTGGCTCCTGAAGGATGACCATCATCACGGCCACAGCCACGGCCATTCTCACCATCACGACCACCATGATCACCACGACCACGGCGATCATGCCCACCATGGCGATCACGCGCATTCGGGACATTCCTCCGACAACAACATGCGCGCCGCCTATATCCACGTCATTGCCGACGCGCTGACCTCGGTGCTCGCCATCGCGGCACTGCTACTCGGCAGCCTGTATGGCTGGCTCTGGCTCGACCCGCTGATGGGCATCGTCGGCGGCCTTATAATCGCGCAGTGGTCCATTGGGCTGATGAGGTCGTCCGGTCGCGTGCTGCTCGATGTCGTGCCACGGGAGACGGACCTACAGGACGAGATCCGTTCGGCGCTGGAAACCGGCGGCGAGAGGATCACCGATCTGCACGTCTGGCAGGTCGGACCCGGCCATCATGCCGCAATCGTCGCTCTGGTG
This sequence comes from Rhizobium sp. BK661, assembly GCF_024808825.1. NCBI lineage: Bacteria > Pseudomonadati > Pseudomonadota > Alphaproteobacteria > Hyphomicrobiales > Rhizobiaceae > Rhizobium > Rhizobium sp. BK661. The sequence goes on from NZ_JANTYT010000001.1 coordinate 1,138,088, forward strand.
ACGCCGCGGCCGGAAAGCCCCGCCTTCTATAAGGCGAAACTCGAACCGGTTGCCGGCCTCTCGCACGTCACCGTCGAGGTAACGCAGTCGGCTGCCGCCGCTTGACGCGACTCATCCGGGCCACAATCACTCTCTAGCCCTGTAGCCATTGATTTGAGGCAGAGGAATTTTCATGCGTGGCTTTTCGATCCGCCGCCGGACCCTTCTCGGTTCGGCATTGCTTTCACCTGCCCTGCTGCTGCCGCGCATGGCATGGTCGGAGGAGAGCGATGATGAAATCAACCGGCGGATGGAAGCGCTTGAGAAGGCGATCGGCGGTCGGATCGGTGTGTCGGCCATCGACACCGAGACCAACATTTCCTTCGGCTATCGCGAGACCGAGCGCTTTCCCCTCTGCAGCACGTTCAAGATCCTGGCTGCCGGCCTCGTGCTGGCGCGGGTCGACAAGGGACAGGAAACCCTCCAGCGCCGCGTCGTCTACGAACAGGACAACCTCGTCACCTATTCACCGGAAACGGAAAAGCACGTCGGTGGCGAGGGCATGAGTATTGGTGAGCTCTGCGAAGCCGCGATCACGCTCAGCGACAATACCGCCGGCAACCTGCTGCTGGAGAGCTTCGGCGGACCGGCCGAGCTGACCAAATGGCTGCGCACGCTCGGCGATCGCTCGACGCGGCTCGACCGCTGGGAAACGGCGCTCAACGAAGCCAAGGACGGCGACCCGCAGGATACCACCACGCCGGATGCAATGGTCGACACACTCGGCAACCTGACGCTGGGCTCGGCGCTGTCGGAGCCGTCGCGCGACAAGCTCGCAGCGTGGATGGTGTCGAATACGACAGGCGGCGCACGCCTGCGCGCCGGTCTGCCCGATACGTGGAAGATCGGCGACAAGACCGGCACCGGCAACAATGGCAGCGCCGCCGATATCGCCGTCCTCTGGCCGCCGGGCCATGGCGCGATCCTGGTTGCTGCTTACGTCACGCAGGCCAAAGCGCCGGTGTCGGAGATCAACCCTGTCTTCGCCGAAGTCGGGAAGATCGTGACCGATATGGTCGGATAGGTGTTTTCCGTCAAAGAGATGCGACGGAAACGTGAATCTCCGTCGCATCGATCTGAATCAGTTTGTGAAAGCCGGCATTTCGCCCATGCGGGTGATTAGATCACGAATTCCTCCGCGTATGTCTGTGGCTCGGGAACGACCGTAACCTCCACCGGAATGATCCAATTGGCCACGTAGCTCTCGCAGTCGGAACGCTGGAGGTCGGGCTGCATGCACCCCGCCCCGTCGGTCGCACGACATCGCAGTATATATTGCCCCACTTCTTCAGGGGTCCACATGTATTCCCACAAGCGCCATGCAAACGGACGGTCTGTTTCGAGGAGCCTTGCTTCGCGCCAGCCCCTGCCATCTCCGGTGCAGACCTGCACCTGCCGGATCGCAGCCTCTCCGCTCCAGGCGGCTCCAAAAATCCGGTACGGTTGGCCGACGATAAGACGCGCCCCCTGTACCGGACGCGCGATCTGCGCTTTGACCTCCATCTCCGCAAGGGGAACCAGCCTGGGTTCCCCGAGGCTGCGCTCCCAACGGAAATAGTCGCGCGCCTGCCAGTAGCCAAGGAACGGTTGCTCCACAACCGTGATATGCGTGATCCACTTGACCCAAGCCATGCCGAACCAGCCACCCACGACCGCGCGTAGCGGGTAGCCGTGATCGCGCGTCAACGGCTCCCCGTTCATCGAATAGGCAAGCATCGTGCTGTCAGCGATGGCCTTCTCAAGTGGTAAACTGCGTGCAAAAGCGATGGGGCCGGGAGAAGCCGTTTTCTTGTTCGCGTCGACGACGCCGCTGTCGGCGCCCGCGAGCAGAACCTCACACGCGGTTCGCTTGACGCCCGCCATTTCCAAAATCTCGCGCAGAAGAACACCTGTCCACGCGGCATTGCCGACGGCTCCATTCTGCCACTGCAACCCTTCCCTCGGAGGCACATAGTAGACGCGCCCGTTTCCTGCGCATTCGACGACGGCGGTGAAAGTCGTGCTCTGCATCGCCTTGATGGTATCGAGGTCAAGTTCGAGCGGCCGCTCCACCGCCCCGTCAACGCGCAATCTCCAGTCTCGCGCATCGAGGTCGGGCGACGGGAAATGGTTTCGCACGAAGAACAGCTCGGTTGGGATCAGCCAATCGGAGAGCGACGCAAACGGAAACTCGATGTTCTGTGGGGATTTCTGTCGAACTATTAGACTGGGTTGCTGTGGTGTCGGCATCGTCCTCGTCTCCTTCCAAGAGCACAACGTCGGCTCCTCGGTCGCGCGAATTGCGGTTCGATCACACTGGCCCTCGCAGTGCATGTGTCGCATTCCGTCTTCGGGCCCATTCTAGCACGCGGCACGTTCCTCGGGTCGTTCTCGAACGGCAGCAAAGGGCAGCAAACAGCAGTCCTTTTGTCATCTCTATCGCCATACTCACGCGATCACTGTCAGCAAAGAGATGCGACGGAAACGTGAAGTTCCGTCGCATCGATCTGAATCAGTTGGTGAAGCCTTTCGGGCGCAAAATGACCGGACCACGCCTTTTGCGGGCCTTTTGGAATAATGCCGGAGCGGCCCAACATGCGCAACACGGCCACGATCAATCGTCACGTTCGGCGAAATCCGACCAAGGTGCGGCGACCTAACCTAAAGTCGCCTTTAGGAACTCAATCGTGCGCGACCAGGCTAGCTTCGCTGCTTCGGCTGAGTAGTGCGCGCTGTTGCTGTCGTCATCAAAAGCGCGCTCCGTGTTCTCGTAGGTGAAAATCTCGGCCCTTACGCCAGTCTTTTTCACCACGTCGACAAACGCCGGAATCTCGGGATCTACGAAAGGGTCTTTGCCAGCCAGGTTGAGCAGGAGTGGCGTCTTGATAGGGCCCACATCGGCAACCGACGGCGGGTGCCCATAGAAGATAACCGCGCCACTGAGATCAGTCCCTTTGGTGACCAGGTCGTCTATCGCAGTCGCGCCCAATCCAAAACCGACTGCGCCAATCTTCCCGTTGCTCACGCCGTCGGATTTTAGCCAGACCAAGGCTACCTGGGTATCGGCAGCCATGTCTGATCTTGTCTCCATTCCCACCGTTTCGAGGGCAGGCCCGCCTTCGGCCGGCGTCCCACCAAAACGCGAAGCATAGTCAGGCGCCAATGCGACAAATCCCTCAAGGGCCAGGCGCCTTGTGACCTCCTCGAAATGCGGCGTCAGACCCAACTTGTCATGAACCACCACCACACCGGGGTGAAGCTTGGTGCTGTCCGGGCGGGCAAGATAGCATTCAAGTTTGCCCCAAGCCGTATCGAGAGCCACCCTTTCGGTGCGCAATCGCGGGTCGTCATTGGCGACTTGAGCCGCATTTGCATATTCGGACGCAAGGCACGCGGGCAGCGTTGCTACGGCTGCCACTCCGGCCAAGCATTCCACCGTATCAACAAGAAATACCCGACGCTTCATGTGTGCAAGGAAGTCCAACGACGTCGATCTCCGCTGGGGCAAGACATATTAGCGCAACTCTCCGAGTGCAGAAACCTGCAGCGGAGGGGTAGGGCTCGAACCTTGATCGAGCGAATTCGATTTCGCGAAATGGCCGCATAGGGACGCCGCGGTCTAAGGATTGTGCCGCCGCGGCCATCCGCGAGTTGAACTGGAGCCCGCGGTTTGGGTTCGACGAGGTGTTCACGCAACTGGATAGGCGAAGCCCGGGTGATGCCGTCGGGATCGCAGATGAACCGGAAGCCGGAATAGCCGGCCGCAGAATATCGTTAAGCGAGCCGGTTGCGTTGGTTGCGACGGGCAAGACAACAGTCTTGGCCGCTTCGCGCCAATTGCGGACAGCAGTATCTGGAACGGCCTAGTCGAGCGTCGGTTGCCGCAGCGCCTTTTGCGCGGCCCCTGTCGGAAGAGGGTTACTCGGGATTTGCGCCAACAATTCTGCCAATCGTTGCTGCCAATGCGGATTCCGCTGTCTCAGCGGCTCTAAAGCATCGCCTGGCGGGTTCTCCATTTCGCTCATCAATTCGCGCGATGTTCGAGCCTCTGTAAGACGCCCGACGGTCGCATAGCAGCAGGCCAGCGTTTCTTGGACCGGCCGCCATGCAGGGCGCACCTTTTGGGCTCTCACGGCGGCAGCTAGGGCGTTGGCTCCGTCGCCGGCAAACAAGTGGGCCAGCGCCAGAAAGTTCAGCCAAACGAAGTTCTGTGGGTCATTGGCATTCAACATGAGGCCGTGTTCCAGTGGCGCTATGGCACTGGATGCACTACCCCTAAAGAGCTCCGCCATTCCCAAGACAAGGTGGCCAAGGGCGAAACTCGGGCTGATCTCGATCGCCCTTTCGGCGGCAAGGACCGCCTGTTCGGGTGCATTCGCGTACGCGCTGCAGATCGCCAACGCGTAGTGTGTGTATGGGTTCTTTTCGTCGAGCCGAACTGCCGCCAAGGCGGCATCCAACCCTTCCCTGATGTCTTCGGAAGGACGCTCGCTCCATCCATAGGCGACGATGCCTGCGCTCACCCGACCAAGCCAGAGATGGGCTTCGGCAAGTTCGGGGTCGAGCCGGCACGCCTCCCTGAATAGCTCTCGTGCCATTAGGTGGGTCTCCTGGCCAACGCGGTGGAAATGCCAGGTCCCCTGCCGCACTATCTCCCACGCCGTCATATTTCCCGTGTGCCGCGCTGCCGCGGGAAGTGACGCCGTCTTCAGCAGTTCTGGCTCAATCGCACCCGCGATCCTCTCCGCGATGGCGTCTTGAACGGCGAATGCCTCTTCCAGTTCCACGTCATACCGTTCGGCCCAGACTTCACTGGCCGAAGTGGTCTCGACCAGTTGAGCGGAGACCCGAAGGCGACTGCCCGAGCGGCGCACACTTCCTTCGAGCACATAACCGACACCCAGTTCCTGGCCCACCTGCTTGGCGCTGACCGACTTGTCCCTGTAGACAAAACTTGAATTGCGCCCGATTACCCGAAACCATCGAAATCTCGTGAGCGCAGTGATCACATCTTCGGTGATGCCATCCACCAGATACGCCTGCTGCTTGTCATTGCTCAAATTGGCAAACGGTAGAACCACGATCGATGGTCTGCCGGGGTTCGCGGGCGAACCGGGCAACGCCGCGGGCGTATCAACGGCAGCAGGATGCAGGCTATTGACCCGGCCGGCAAAACGATACCCCACACGAGGCACGGTGGCGATCCACTCGTTCCCCTCTGGTTGGGGACCCAGCATCTTGCGTAAGGCCGAGATCTGAACCGAGAGATTGCTCTCCTCGATGATCGCGGTGGACCAGGCAGCTTCCATCAGTGCGGACTTGCTCACGACCTGCGTCGAGGCCCGCACGAGCGCGTGCAGCAGCAACAAGCCCTTATGGCCAATTGCCACCCGCCGTCCTTCGCAAGTCAGTGCGCCGCGCTGCATGTCGAGGATGAACGCCCCGAACGCGAACAGTTGCGGCACGACGCTAGCGGCCACGGTTTCTTCAGAAGAATTCGGGACTTTTTGGCCTCCCATTAAGGACTCCAGTCGGTCTTCTTGTGATGCTTTTGCCTAGGTCGCCAAGCTAGCACAGAGGAGATCAAAATGACGATTTCAAAAGAACGAACCGATGCAAGTCTGGGCTTCTCGCGGGGCAAGGCCTCGATATCCAAAGGGGACGCGGGATACCAAGCTGAACAGGGGCCTGATTACCTGCCCGGCATTAGTGCGGAGTCAGTTGGCTCAGCCGCATTGTGGCTCGGGATCGCTACGATCCCGCCTGGGAGACGCACCAAGGCGCATGTGCATGAGCGCCACGAGAGTGCTTTCTACATGTTGAGCGGTGAAGAGTTGGAGCTATGGAGTGGCGATGAACTACAGCATAGGGATCTGATGCACCCCGGAGATTATCTATACATCCCCGCCAACGTTTTGCACGTGGCCGTCAATCGGGGAGCCGAACCAGCCGTATTTGTCGGGGCGCGCAACGAACCAACTGCGCAGGAGAGCGTTGTTCTTTATCCTGAAATGGATTCCCGAGTGCCATGACAGACGGAAGACTGCTTGGGGCCGAAGGCCGACATTGGCGGACGGTGGCTAAGCGCCAAAAGCGGTCATTTGCGAAGCCTAAGGGGCAGGCACCAGTGGTACCCGCCACACCGCCTAAAGGCGGGCTATCAGGTCTTCACTGCTTCGATCTTTGGCGGTTGCCATGAACCGTCCAAAATGCCTTCCTTGCCCCAATAGGCGCGGATGTAGAGCGAGAACCTTCCGTCCGGTGCCGGGAGCCAGTTGGTTTCCTTGTCCTTGCCTGGAGACTTCGCACCAACGTGGAGCGTGAGCGAACCGTCGCTGTTTCGCTTAAGGTTCTTGTTCTTGGTGCCGAGAGAATGCCGCTTGAGATCATTTGCATGGAACAGATGCTTGTCGTTGTAGAGCGTCAGCGACCAGAAGCCATTGACCGGAGGTTCCTGTCCCTTCGCGAAGGTGACGGAATAACTGCCGTTCCCGGAGAGCTGTTTACCGGCAGCGTCATAGTCGGTGTAGAAATACTGCGTCTCGCTTGGCCGGTTGTCGAACATGTTCGACTTCGACGTTCCGGTCCTGTTGAAGTAGTCGAGACCGAATTGCGCATTGTTGGTCGAACGGTTCCATCCGTTGCCTGCCGGTCGGCCATTGTGCTTCCATTCGAAGAATGGGCCAATGACATTTTTCTCGGTCTCAACGGCTGTCTCCACGAGCAGTTTCTTTAGGTCCGCATCCTTGTCCGCTGTATCAAGCAGTAGCCGGAACTGGCCGTACATCGCCTCTTCGCCCGGAAGAGGATCGACCTTGGCAAGGACTTCGCCAAATTGATCGAAAAACTTTTCCGGAATGACCCATTTCGTCTCCCCACCACCGCCATCAGGGTCGGACGACTGCGGCACGGGAATTTCCTTGGCTGAGGCCCATTTGATCGTTTTCATCTCGCCGCTGAAGTCCTTCAGCGGATAGAATACGACCTGGTCGATTGCTGACTGGATCGCTTTCTTGTCCTCGGGCGTATCGTCCTGGAAGATACGCGGTATGGCGTTTGCCAGTGCTGTCGGGCAACGGATGATGTCAGTAATTCCATTCGGCTTCAGGCCGTTCCATCTAGGGCCGACCAGCAGATAAAATCCCGGTTTCGTTCCATATGGTTTGCCGACATGACCGAACTGGTCGGTGCGGTGGTCGTACAGGGCGTAGACCCAGAAGCGGTCTCCAAAGTCAGGTACCTGTGCGACCACCGGCTCATCGTCGAGCGAAAAGAAGCCGAGGCCATAGACGACATCCTGATTGGGGCACGTGACAAAGGTTTCGGACGGTTCGATGTAGTCGTGAAGCATGCCCACCTGTCCGCGCGGAGCGGCTGGCAGGATGCCGCCCAACAGGCCCGGATATGGAGCCTGCGTGATCTTGGCATTGCGGTTCAGCATGTTGACCATCGGCCAACCCCAGACATATGCCATCTGCGCAATGGTCTTGGCGTACCCCGGCTGCATCAGAACCCCGGTGGCTGGCATGGTGATATCGGGAGCCGCGCCAACCGACTGAGCTTGGACGCTTTCTGCTGTGGCGATGATGGGTGCTGCTGCGAAGGCCACCGGTGCTGCCACCCGCGTCCCCAGGGCAGCTAGTGCCGCCGCTCCAATACTGCTCTTCATGGCGTTTCGGCGGGTGACTTGTAGTAGGCTATCTGGTGTCCTGCTCATGATGGGCTCCGGTCAATTCGAAGGCGAACGGCAACAATGCTCGCCGACCGAGCACACCATTCCTTTCAAGCACCGGTAAGTACGTTACGGTAAATGTTACATCTGTTGCCGGCATATCGGCCCGGATTTCATGGCTCCTTTGGGCCGCCAGCTGCCCCTCTTCGCTCGACCGCCCTTGCGCCAGACGCGGACAAATACGAAGTGACTAGGCGCGCCCAAACGATACAATCATGATTTGCCTGCCTATATAATCGTGCGCAGCTGAACCGGTGGAAAAGGGCCCTGTATGTCTCCGCAGATCAAGACCGACGCGCGCGACGATGCTTTTGCGGTGCGACGCGCTGTCTTTATGGACGAGCAGGGCTATGAGAATGAGTTCGACGGCATCGACGACAGCCCCGCCTGCGTGCACGTGACGCTCTATATCGATGGCGAGCTTGCCGGCTGCTCACGCCTGTTCCCCGAGCAAGTGGAGCGAGCACTTGCGCCCGAGAGCCCGCAGTCGCCCACATGCATCCTCGACGAGGGCGTGACAGCAGGGGAGACGTACCTGCTGGGCCGCGTAGCCGTGATGCCGGCGTTTCGCCGCCGGGGCTTGGCGAGTGTCATCGTCGCTGCGAGCGACGAGGCGGCGCGCAAGGTCGGCGCCAAACTGGTGAAGCTGCATGCCCAGGAGTACGCGCACGATCTGTACGCCAAGCAGGGCTATACGCGGATCAGCGATGTCGATTACCAGGACGAGGGCCAGCCGCACCTTTGGATGGCCAAGCGGCTGTGATCGCGGACAGTTCCCTCAGCAGCGGTGCAGACATTCCGTGTCCCTCGTCCCCCCCGCGTCAACGTAAGGCACCTTGAATAGAGGGGATCCGGCGCCCAGATGGGCTTTGGGCTCGAAGTTGCAAGGCAACGTCTGCATCGGGCCAATGCCGCCTTCACGGCATGTGCCATCTGTGTTTTCGACAAGGCCGAAGCGATCGGCACAGGGAACTCGAAGCTACGTCCGAGTCGATCGCCTCTCGACCCTGAACGGTCTAGGCGCTGACAATTGTATCGGCGCTCGGCTTGTCCTTGCTGTCATCGCCGGTCAGCTGCCGCTTCAGCTCATCGGCAATCTGCTTTTCGATGGCCTCGCGCTGTTCCGGCGGCATTGACGCCAGCTCATCTTCGGTGATCCCAAGACTCTTGAGAATGCTGTCGCGGATCCGCTCCGCCGGAGTCTTGTTGGCGAGATCGGTAAACTCGGAGACAACAGCGTCATGGCGTGCCTTCGCGGGATCTTCCGTGCCGTCCATGGTCACGGTGCCGCTTGCCTGCAGCGCCCACATCGTGCTGGAGATCGAGGTCGGCGTGCTGCTTGGCTGCAGCGCCGCGCCGCTTTGGCGAACGCTGACCTCGGTATCACTGGTCTGTTGCTTGTTGCGCTGGCCCGACTGGGAAAAGAGGTTGCTCAGTCCGTAGGTGCTGGAAATGCTGCTGCCGATCTTCATGAAAATTTCTCCTTTAAACAATGCGCAGGAGAATGGCGCAGCAGTCCTGCCTGGAGCTTGCGGAAGCGGGACTGGGATGGCCGTCGTCAACGGCGGCCATCCGGCAGGGCTTCAGGGAAGCGCGTAGCCGATCACATAGCAGCGGCGCCGAGGAAGGCGACGCCGCCCTTGGTCAGCATCGGGCCGCCGATGCCGGGCACGCCGACCTTGAAGGGCAGCGGCAGCGGCGTCATGTCATGCACCGTGCCGTTCTTCAGCTTGTAGACCGTCTTGCTGGTGAGGAGATCGACGCCGGCGACATAGCCCCAAGGCGGTGCCTGGCAGGGGATCTTCAGCGGTCCGAGGAACGGTCCCATGAACACGCCGTAGGGAGCGCCGTCGTTGCGGTTGAGGCCCTGTTCGCTGCCCTTCTCATCCTTGCTCTTCGGCGGGGTACGGCCGGAACCAGTCGCGAGGCGAAGGCGAGATAGGTCTGCATGCCGAACATGATCTGCCGCTCGGGATCGACCACGAGGCTGCCCCAGTTGAAGGTGCCGAAATTACCGGGATATATGATCGACCCCACCAGTGACGGCGGCGTGTAGCAGCCCTCGTACTTGTATCGATGGAAATCGATGCGGCAGGCGAGCTGGTCGAGCAGCGTCAGCCCCACATGTCCTTCTCCTGCAGCGGCGGTGGCGAGAAAGTGAGGTCGGAGATCGGCTGCGTCGGTGCCGTGCGATCCTCGGGGATTGCGCCCGATGGTGCCGGGAAAACGCTGCTAATCAGCGAGATAGAGCGACCGCAGTCAGCGTCAACTGCGACCATAGGTGTCAGGCTTGGGAGGGTTTCACCCGATCACGTGCCGCAGAAGGTCTGCAGCACACGTTCCTCCGGCTTCGGCGGCTCCATGTACGCCGCAAATGCGGGCTGGTCCTCATAGGGCTTGGCGAGAACCGCAAGGAGTGCCTCGAAGAGCGAAAAATCCGCTTCCTCGACGGCCGCGCTGATCGCCTGCTCGATGCGATGGTTGCGTGGAACGAAGGCGGGATTGACCGCGCGCATCGCCGCTCTACGGTCGGGTTCGGTCCGGCCCTCATCGCGGGTCAGGCGGTCGCGCCAGCGGCCAAGCCATTCGCGCGCGCCATCCGGTTCGCGGAAGGCCGAGAGGAACAAAGCCTCGCCATCACCGGCAATGACAGCGTCGGAAAGACGGCGGAAGGCGAGGGTGAAGTCGGCCTGTTGCGCCTGCATCGCGGCAAGCAGCGACTGGATGAGCTCCAGATCGCCATCCTCGACGGTCGCGAGGCCGATCTTCTCGCGCATGCCGCGCAGCCAATGGATCTGGAAACGCTCGCCATACTGCTGGATCACCGCGTTGGCGAGTTCGAGCGCCTTTTCGGCATCCGTATCGAACAGCGGCAGCAGCGTTTCGCCGAGCCGCGCCAGGTTCCATTGGCCGATGCCGGGCTGATTGGCATAGGCATAGCGGCCACCCTGGTCGATCGAGGAAAAGACGGTGCCGGGATGGTATTCATCAATGAAGGCGCAGGGGCCGAAATCGATCGTCTCGCCCGAAATGGTCATGTTGTCGGTGTTCATGACGCCGTGGATGAAGCCGATGTGCAGCCACCTGGCGATCAACGCCGCCTGTCGCTCGCAGACGGCCTCGTAGAGCGCGAGGTAGGGATTGTCTCTGTCCCTAAGTTCCGGATAGTGCCGGTTGATCACATAGTCGGCTAGTGCCCGCACGCCGTCGGTATCACCGCGCGCAGCAAAGAACTGGAAGGTGCCGACACGGATATGGCTTGCGGCAACACGGGTAAACACAGCGCCGGGCAGAATGTTTTCGCGATAGACGGGTTGCCCGGTCGAAACCGCAGCAAGCGCCCGGGTCGCCGGGATGCCGAGCGCATACATTGCCTCGCTGACGATATACTCCCGAAGCACCGGACCAAGCGCGGCGCGGCCGTCGCCGCGGCGGGAATAGGCCGTCTGGCCGGCACCCTTTAACTGGATGTCGCGACGCTGGCCGTTGCGATCGATCACCTCGCCGAGCAGGATCGCCCGCCCGTCGCCGAGCAACGGCACGAAGGAGCCGAACTGGTGCCCGGCATAGGCCATCGCCAAGGGATCGGCGCCTTCAGGCACGAGGTTGCCCGAGAAGATCGCCGCGCCGTCACGCTTCATCGCCTCGACATCAAGGCCGAGTTCTTCCGCAAGCGGCTCGTTCAGCTTGATCAGCCACGGCTCGGCGGCCTGCGAGGGAGCCTGGCGCGTAAAGAACTGTTGCGGCAGCCGCGCATAGCTGTTGTCGAAGGAGAAGGGCCGGGAGCTGGAGGCGTTCGAAGCTAAGGTCATAAGCTTTAGGTAGGGCTCGGGCGCGCATGACGCAAGCTGAGGCCGCTTGCCCGTGAGCCTTTCGGCTGGTCGTGTGGCGCTCCAGTACCGCAGCCATTCCCTGGCGGCACGGCTGCCCTGCCATATCAGCATAACGACGCCACATTTGCGGGCGTATACAAAGATCTCTAATCCCCTTTTGGCATTACGCCATACCATACCGCGGCCATCGCTTCCGCGCCGGCCACGCCACTGCGAGTGATCCCTGACGATGTCGGATCAGATCTACCAGGCGGCTGCCATCGGGCGCGCCAAGCCGAACTTCCGCGTGATAGCGATGATCGTCGCGAGCGCCATGTTCATGGAGCAACTCGACGCCACCGTCCTGGCAACGGCGCTGCCGACCATGGCGCGGGATTTCGGCGTCAGCGCCCCGTCGATGAGTATCACGCTGACTTCGTATCTCCTCAGTCTCGCGATCTTCATTCCCGCAAGCGGCCTGATTGCCGATCGCTTCGGCTCGCGCACCGTCTTCCGCTCGGCGATCGCTGTCTTCGTCACGGGTTCCATCTTCTGCGCGCTGTCACCGAACCTCCTCTGTCTCGTGCTGGCGCGACTGCTGCAGGGGCTAGGCGGCGCGATGATGCTGCCGGTCGGGCGCCTCGTGCTGCTCCGCAGCGTCTCCCGCAAGGACATGGTCAACGCCATGTCGTGGCTGCTGGTGCCGGCGCTGATCGGCCCGATCCTTGGCCCTCCGGTCGGCGGTCTGATCGTCACCTATCTCGACTGGCGCTGGATCTTCTACATCAACGTACCGATCGGCATCATCGGCTTCACGCTGGTCTCGATCTTCATCGAAGACTTCAAAGGCGAGGCGAAGCGCCGGTTTGATACGATTGGTTTCATCCTCTCCGGTATTGCGCTCGGCTCCCTGCTGTTCGGTTTCGAAAGCTCCAGCCGACCGGGCGAGGGCGCGTTCTCGCTGTTCCTGATCGCCGTCGGTCTGCTCTTCGGCGTCGCCTATCTCAGGCACGCCCGTCGCCATCCGTCGCCGATCATGGATTTCTCGCTGATGAAGGTGCCGAGCTTCGGCACATCGGTCATCGCCGGTTCGCTGACCCGCATCACACAGGGCGCGCAGCCCTTCCTGCTGCCGCTCTATTTCCAGCTTGGCTTCGGCCTGTCCGCGGCCAAGGCCGGTCAGCTCGTCACCGCCGCAGCCCTCGGCTCGATGGCGATGAAAGCCGTAGCGCCCCGGGTGCTGCGCCGCTTCGGCTTCCGCAGCAGCTTGGTCGCGAACGGCATCATCGCCACCTTCGGCTATGCCCTCTGTGCCGCCTTCCGGCCCGACTGGCCGCTCGGCCTGATCTTCGCGATCCTCGTCATGTGCGGCTTCTTCATGTCGTTCCAGTTCACGGCCTACAACACCGTCGCCTACGACGAGATCGACCGCGACCGCATGAGCTCGGCCACCAGCTTCTACACGACGTTCCAACAGCTGATGCTGTCGCTCGGCATCTGCGTCGGTGCGCTGGCGCTGCACACGTCGATGACGCTCAACGGCAGCGAGACGCCACAGCTGCGCGATTTCTCCGCCGCCTTCCTCTTTGTCACCGCGATCTCGATCACCGCGACGTTCTGGAACCTGCGCTTCTCCAGAAGCGCCGGCGCCGATATCAGCGGCCATGATGCCGGCAAGGCCGCGCACGCTTCCGAGCACTGACCGTCAGGCGGCACTCGGAAGTGCCGGCAGGCAGGCGTCGCAGATCGCGGCCACATGCCGATGATCGGTGCCGCAGCAGCCGCCGACGATCCTGATCTGCGGCATCTTGCACATCAGCTGCCGGTAGCGTTGTCCGAGATCGACGGGATCGCCCGCATCCAGTGTCTCGCTCTCGTCGAGCTCTGCATGGCTCATGCTTGAGGCATTCGCGCGTAGTCCATGGATGCGTTTCGTCCACTCGGCGTGGTGATCGAGCGCCTCGGCAAAGTGCGTCGGATGCGCGCAATTGATCATGTAATAAGCCACCGAGCCGCCGGTCGCCGCATCCGTCGTCTCGATCGCCTCCTGCATGCTGCGGCCGGTCACCAGCTTGCCGTCGGTCTCGACAGTGAAGGAGATCGCGCAGGGCATATCCCGGGCAGCGGCGGCCCGCGCGACGCCGATGGCCTCGTCGATGTTGTTCAGCGTGACGGCGGATATCATGTCCGCATCGCTCTCGGCAAAGCTGCCGATCTGGACGCTGTGATAGTCCTCGGCCTCAGTCGCATTCATCCGGCCGGCCTTGTACCCATCGCCGCGTGGCCCCATGGCGCCGCTGAGCACGATCGGCCGCCCCGGCTCCTCGTGCCGCTCGCGCAGGCCTGCAAGCAGGGCAATGCTTTGAACGTTTGCGTCATGCAGCGCCTCCGGCGTGTAGCCGAGCTTTTCCGCCCAATCCGGGCTCGCCCGCCATGTCGGGCTGTCGAGAATGAAGCCGGCGCCATGCTTGCGGGCAATGTCGAGGTAGCGGCGGTAGTAGGCGCGCAGCCGGTCGCGGCCCTCTTCGGACGCCATCATCACGAAGGACGCGAAATGCTGAAGCTGCAGTCCGTCGTGAAAGATGAAGGTCGTTTCCATGCCGCCGTCGGTGACGAATGTGCCGCCCTTGAGCTGCGGCAGGCTATGTCTGTACTTGGCCATGACGATCCCCCTGTTTCGGGGCCCTCTATTTGCGAGCAATTCTCATGAACAAGTTCTCCGCTTCCGGGCTGCGAAACTAGCCGACTTGCGGTATAGTTCGGCATCGCATGATGTTTGCCTTTGTTTTCAACCGCTTCCGTGGAGCGGTTGATGAGACGGCCTCCATCGAGATCAGAGCGGGCGGACGAAAACCGTACTGGCGGTACAGGGGATCTAATGCGCAAGGGAGAGGAGACAAGAACCCGCATCCTGGATGTGGCCGAAGCCGCCGTCCTGCAGAAGGGCTTCGGCGGCACCTCGATCGAAGAGCTGATCGCCGAGACAGGCATCACCAAGAGCGGCTTCTTCTACCATTTCCGGGACAAGAACGCGCTCGCCAAGGCGCTGCTCGAGCGCTACATCGAAAACGACGAACGCATCTACGACGAGATCTTCAGCCGCGCCCACCAACTCGCCGACGATCCGCTGCAATCCTTCCTGCTCGGCCTGAAGCTGCTCGCAGAACTGTTGTCAGACCTTCCGAACGGCCACCCCGGCTGCCTCGTCGCCACCGTCTGCTACTATGAGCGCCTGTTCGACCGCGACATCCAGGAAACCAACAAGCAGGCAGTGCTCGCCTGGCGCCGGCGCTTCCGCGGCATGTTCGAGGAGATCATGGTGGTCTACGCTCCGCGCGAACCGATCGAGATCGACCAGCTGGCCGACATGGTCTCGACGGTGCTGGAAGGCGGCATCGTGCTATCCAAGGCGCTGAAGGAACCGCAGGGGCTCGCCGATCAGGTCCTTGTGCTGCGCAGCTTTGTGAAGCTCCTGTTTCAGCCGCCGATCGTCCGCCAGTGATCAGCCGCTAGCCCCCATCCTCCATTGCTCCAGCCATTTCGGCGAGCTTGCGCACCGTGTTGAGGTTGCGCGTCGTTCCCGGCTTCAAAGCCGGCAGCTTGAGCTTAGATTTGCCGGAACCGATAGGGAAGTGGACGTAGATTTCGCGCCCGGCGACAACCGCCTCTTCGCCATCGGGCGCGACCATCCTGTCCAGAGCGTCATCGGGCGCTGCTTCCGGCAGGAAGCTTACGAGGAGATAGTTGGGCTTTGCGTCAGGGAAGGGCGCGTTGGCGGCGATCGCTTCCAGTTCCTTGCGGCTGCGCAGCATCACGCCGGGTTCCTTGCCGAGCAACTTTCCGAGTGCGTCGTCCAGCTTTTGCTCGACGTCGGCTTCCGCTTCGTCGGCGCGAAACAGCACGTTGCCGCTCTGGATGTAGGTCTTCACATCGCTGAAGCCGAGCCCTTCGCAGACCGCCTTCAGCTCCGCCATGGGCAGCTTGCCCGTGCCGCCGACATTGATCGCCCTCAGGAGCGCCACATAGACCGTCACGGGCTCCTCCCAACCGTTACATCTTGCCCGCGACCTTGATCGCGAAGGCATATTCGAAGGCGATCTCCTCGAGACGCTGGAAGCGTCCCGAGGCGCCGCCGTGGCCGGCATCCATGTTGGTCTTCAACAGGATCGGCGCGGAGCCCGTCGTCTTTTCGCGCAGCCGTGCAACCCACTTTGCCGGCTCCCAATAGGTGACGCGCGGATCGGTGAGGCCACCGAGCGCCAGGATCGGCGGATAGGCTTTCGCGCCGACATTGTCGTAAGGCGAATAGGCGGCGATGTGGTCGTAGTCTTCCTTGCTCTCGATCGGGTTGCCCCATTCCGGCCATTCCGGCGGAGTCAGCGGCAGCGTGTCGTCGAGCATGGTGTTCAGCACATCCACGAAAGGAACGGCGGCGATCAGGCCGGCGAATTTTTCTGGCGCCATGTTGGCAACGGCGCCCATCAGCATGCCGCCTGCCGAGCCGCCCTCTGCGATGATGTTGGCATAGGAGGTGAACTTCTGCTGATTCAGATAGTCAGCGGCTGATATGAAGTCCTTGAAGGTGTTGGTCTTCTTTTCCATCTTGCCGTCTTCGTACCAGGCAAAGCCCTTGTCCTTGCCGCCGCGGATATGGGCGATGGCATAGACGAAGCCGCGATCGGCAAGCGACAAGCAGTTGGTGTTGAAGCCGGCCGGAATGGTGATGCCGTAGGCGCCATAGCCGTAGAGCAAGCAGGGCGCGGAACCGTCGAGCGGCGTGTCCTTGCGATAGAGCAGGGTCACCGGCACCTCAACGCCGTCCCAGCCGGGCGCGAAGACGCGGCGGGTGACGTAGTCATCCGGATTGTGGCCGGAAGGCACTTCCTGGGTCTTCAACAGCGTGCGCTCGCGCGTCACCATGTTGTAGTCATAAAGCTGGCTCGGTGTCGTCATCGAGGAGTAGGAGAAGCGGATGATGTCGCTCTCGTATTCCGCGGCACCCTGCAGGCCGAGCGAATAGGCTTCCTCGGCAAAGGCGATCGCGTGTTCCTCGCCGGTCTTGCGGTCGCGGATCATGATCTGCGGCAGGCCGTCCTTGCGCTCCAGCCACAGCAGGTGGCGGGCATAGGCCATGTGGCTGATGATGAGTGTGCCCGGCTTGTGCGGCACGACCTCGCGCCAGTACGCCTTGCCCGGGTTTTCAACCGGCGCTTCCATGATCTTGAAATCCTTGGCGTCGCCGTCGTTCGTCAGGATGTAGAAGACGTCGCCGCCTTCCGTCATCGAGTATTCGATGCCTTCCTCGCGCTCGGCCACCAGTTTGGGCTCGGCCGTCAGGTCCTTGGTAGAGAGCAGGCGGTATTCCGAGGTCTCGTGATCGTGGATGTCGATGTAGATGAAGTCGTCGAGCAGCGAACCCCCGACGCCCATGAAGAAGCCCGCATCCTTCTCCTCATAGACCAACCGGTCTTGCCCTTGCGGCGTGCCGAGAATGTGGTGGAACACCTTCGAGGGGCGGTGGTTCTCGTCGAGCGCCGAGTAGAAGAAGCTCTTGCCGTCGGGCGCCCAGACACCGCCACCGCCGGTGTTCTCGATCACGTCGGCCATATCCTCGCTGGTCGCCAGATCGCGCACGCGCAGCGTATAGAACTCGGAGCCCTTGTCGTCGTAGCCCCAGATGCCGCGGCTGTGGTCGGTCGAGTGGTCGAGGCCGGCAAGCCGGAAATAGGCCTTGCCGGCGGCCTCCTTGTCGCCGTCGAGCAGGACGGTGCGGATCGTCTCGTCCTTGACGTCGCCATTGCGCGGAATGCGGAAATAACGAGGCTGTTCGCCTCCGGTGACGAAGAAGGTGCCGTAGGCGTAATCGCCGTCCTTCATCGGCACGGAGCTGTCGTCTTCCTTGATGCGCCCACGCATCTCCGAAAACAGCGTCTTCTGCAGCGCCTTGGTGTCTTCCATCGCCGCGTTCATGTAGACGTTTTCGGCTTCCAGATGTTGCCGGATCGCGGGGTCGAGGATCGACGGATCCTTGAACATCGCCTGCCAGTTGTCGGCGCGCAGCCAGGCGTAGTCATCGGTGCGCGTGATGCCGTGGCGCGTATCCGAGATCGGCTTCTTGGCGGCGACGGGCGGGTTCGGCAGGTTCTTGAAGACGGTCAAGGAAGGCTCCGGAAACGTGATGTCAGGTCGGCAAGAGATAGAGGCGCGCATGCGCCGGATCAAGCGCCGAAGACAGCTCTGCGGCAAAACCGAAGGAATACTCACGTTGCCTTGATGTCACCATATTGTTTAAGAAAGTCCGCTACGTCGCCCGGAATTTGCACCTTGTTCGACCGTCAAAACCTCGGTTCTTCACAGGTGATTCCGGAATGAGAATGCAAAGGAATCCCACCGTAATGCCAAAACGTCTCGTGTTGCTTCTGTCCGCATTTAGCCTTGCTGTTCCGGCCTTCGCAGTTGATCCCGCCATTAAGAAGCAACTCGAAAAGCTCGATCCCGCGACCCGTCTCGAACAGAGCTGCGACACCGAGGCGATGAGCCGAATCAACAAGGACGCGACCGGTTACAAGCCCGACAAAGTCATTGCCTACACGTTCAAGGATCCGGTTCCCAGCGATGACAAGCTGGAGGCGCCAGGCGCGGTGTTCCGCAGCAAGGGCGACTGGTATCACCTTTCCTATACCTGCATTACCGGTCCGCAGCACATGAATGTCCGCGAGCTTTCCTACAAGATCGGCGACAAGGTCCCGCGTGAAAAGTGGGAAAAATACTATCTCTATGATTGATCCGAGGCCAAGCCGGCAGGGGTTGCAGGCGTTGCCTTTGTGAGGCCTTAGTCCTCGGGCATCAGCTCTGTGGGTGAAGCCGACGGCGAATCGCAGAAGCGGCCGCAAGCGGCATCAAACCACATGGCGTCCGAACGCCACGTGCATTATGCAGCGCTTGAACCACGAACGGCTTCTCTTTGGTATGAATCGTCTTTTTCTCGTTCCGGCGTTGCTGATCGCCTCTGCCTCTCTAGCCGCAGCTGCGGCGCTTCCGCTTGAGGATGCTCCGGCCACCACGCCCTCGAAGGTTGTGCAGGCACCAGGGACGGCGGCCGGACCGAGGCTGGTGGAGCCGCATCTGCGCATCGCCAGTTCGGGCCTCAAGGGTCATCCACGCGTGGCGCTGACCTTCGATGCCTGCATGGGCAAGGCCGACGACCGCATTCTCTCGGTGCTGGTGCGCGAGCGGATTCCGGCGACGATCTTCGTTACCGCCCGCTGGTTGAAGCACAATCCGCAGGCACTGCAGGTCTTCCTGCAGAATCCCGATCTCTTCGAACTCGAGAACCACGGCCAGAACCATGTTCCCGCGGTCGATAAGCCGGTATCGATTTACGGCATTCCGTCAGCCGGCTCGCCGGAGGCCGTTCGCCAGGAAGTGCAGGGCGGCGCCGACGCAATGGTCGCGGCCGGCATTGCTCCACCGCATTGGTTCCGCGGCTCGACAGCCAAATACGACCGTTCCTCGATCGTGCAGATTCGGGAAATGGGATACCGCATAGCCGGCTACTCGGTGAACGGCGACGGTGGCTCGCTACTCGGCGCTAACGTCACGGAAAAGCGGATAGCGTCGGCCAAGGACGGCGACGTGGTCATCTCCCACATCAACCAGCCGACCCACGCGGCCGGCGAGGGCGTCGCCAAGGCGATCCTCGACCTGAAGGCCAAGGGCGTCGAATTCGTCCGGCTGCAGGATGTCGAGGACATGGGCGACGACCAGACAACGCAGTAAGTCGGGCGGGACAAAGCTCCGGCGAGGGCTTGCGGGACAGAACGAATTAATTCACGGCACTTTGCCGGCGCTCGTCGGTCTTGATCGGACGTTCAAGGAACGCCGGTGCGTCGCGATCGAGGGCGAAATCATCGAACCAGTCGCGGTATACGCCGCCGATCATTGCACCGATGACCTGGGCTGCAAGATAGGAGAAGGTGATACCGTTGCCGCCGTAGCCATAGGCGGCATAGACCTGCGGCATGGAGGGAACCGGACCGATCAGCGGCAGTCCGTCCGACGTCTCGCCGAAGGTGCCGCACCATGCCGTCGCAACGCTCGTATCGGCCCTCGACCAGAGCCGTTTCATCTTTTCCCGGATCGTCATGACCTTTGCGGCAAGCTTGGCGTCGCGGGTGGCTGGATCGACGGTGTCGTCATCCTCGCCGCCGGCGATGATCCGCCCATCAGGCGTCGTCCGCATGTAGAGATAGGGGTGGCTGTCTTCCCAGATCAGCACTTGGTCGCGCCAGAGTGCTGCCGGATCTTGTGGGATCGTCGCCAGAGCCCAGCTCGACGTCGTCCGGTGCAGTTTCGGCATGTCGATGCCCGGCATGGCGTAGCCGGTGGCAAGCACTGCCGTTTCCGCTTCGATGACGAACGGGCCTTTGGTCTCGGCCGTCACATGCCCGCCTTCGCAATGGAGCTTAGTCGCCGAGGCTCCGATGAGACGTGCGCCCTGCTTCACGGCAATGTCCAGCAACCCCCAGGTCAGGAGCAGCGGATCGGCCTCCGCGGAGCCGCGCGACAGGATGCCCGCATCGCGATCGAGCTCGAACTCGGTGAAGAGATCGCAGTGCTCCAGATATCGGCTTGGCAGGCCCGCCCGGCGACGAAGCTCGACTTCCCGGAGCAGATCACCAGCGCCTTCTTGGTTGCTGGTCAGAAACAGCGATTGCCGCGGCAGCAAATTGCAGGCGATTCGGTTGGCGACGATCAGTTTGGAGAGACCGGCGACCGAGGCGGCACTGCGCCTGTAGATACCGACGGCGCGCTCGAAGCCATAGAAGTGCTCGAGTTCGCCCAGCGTCCGGTCGGTTTCCCATTGCAGCATGGCCGTGCTCGCAACCGTACTGCCGAGACCGGGCGTCTCGCGGTCGACGATGACCACGGACAGGCCGCGTTCCGAAAGGAGCTGGCCCATCAACGCACCGGTAATCCCGCCGCCGATCACCATGGCGTCGACTTTGAGATTGTCCTGAAGTGGTTGGTAGGTGGGTTTCGGCCCGGCGTGGCTCCAAGGGGGGATGCCGCTCTTCAGCCGGTTCTGGCGGGACTCTGCAAGATCGATTTCTGCCATCTGACGCGTCTTACCTCAATTATTTCGGCAATTGCGGTTGCAGTCTCTCTTCGATGAAAAGTTCATCGATGATGGTCATGACAATCAGCGATAGTGGTAGCGCCAGCATAGCACCAACCGCGCCCCACATCCAAGTCCAGAACAGAATTGCGAGGAACACGACGAAGGGATTGATTTCCAATCGTTTTCCCATCACCGCCGGGAAAATCAGGTTTTCCATGACGAGGTGCACGATAAAGAAGGCCGCAGCCGGCATCAGGCCAAATACAAGGCTGTCGTGTGTGATGATGCCGGCGATCGCGACGGCCAGCGTCATCATCGTGATGCCGAGATAGGGGACAAAACTGGACAGGAAGGCGAAGAAGCCCCAAAGCACGGGAGCCGACAGGCCCCCCACGTATGCGATGATCATCATCGTGATGCCAAGGCAGGCGTAGATCAACGATGCCGTCGCAAAGTAGAAGCCGAGCACCTGTTCCACGCCGTTGATCACGCGGATGGCCGCCAGTCGCTGCGACCGCGACCGGAATACCATGATGATCGATTTGCGCAGGGTGATGCGCCCGGCCAGAAAGAGCAGAAGCGCGGCAAAAAAGATCAGCGCTTGTACAAGCGCGGGGGTCAGATTGGCGCTGACCAGGTGCAGCACGTTGCCGGTATTCTCCAGGAGTTTGTCGGTCGACATCGGCCCGCTCTGGAAGGTTTCGGGCGTGATGTGCAGCCATTTGATCCGCTCGAGGTACGGCATCAGGCGACTGAAGGTCTTTTCGACGAAGGCCGGCCCTTCGTTGACGAGCGTCGCTACCGGCCCGGAAAGTGAATTGGCAACGAGGGCGATGACGAGCGCGACACCGGTAGACAGGATCACCGCGTTGGTGACGCGCGGCACGCCGAGCTTGCTGAGCTTTTCCGCGAGCAGGCCGAGGATCATGCCGACGACGATGGCAAGCGTTACCGGAATGAGGATCAGCGACATCATGTAAATGGCCGAAAAGGCGAGCACGCCGAAGATGCCGATCACGGCCCAGGCCATGCTGATATCAAGACCGTCCTTTTCGAGGCGGCGGACCGGCGCTTGCGGTGGCAGCTCTTCTGTCGCCTGCGTCAGTTTCTCGGCCCAAGCGCTGACATGGCGCTCGCCCATTGCGATCTTGCTTGCCTTCTTGCGGATGCCGTTGGCAATTCCCATGGAAATACGATCCCCCGGAAGCCCTGATGCTTCGCGCAAACAACGCACAAGAGGCGATTGAGGTTCCGTAGGGCAGCCCTTGGCCTTGCCCCGATATCGCCGCATCTTTTTTGCATCTTGGGGGATGTTCGGCGGGGAGGCAGGGCCGCTTCTCGGATCGCTTGCGGCGGGCTCCGTTGCGGCCCTGTCGGTCGGCTTAATTCCAGCTGCTGTTCGCGCGTCAGGCTGACAGTGTCAGACCGATGCCCCAGGGATCGTGCAGGAAGGTCCCGCCATTGCGCTTCTCGCTCTTGATCTCGAGTTCGTCGAGCTTTGCGACGGCCTTGTCGAGCGAGGCTTTGTCGTTGAAGCGAAGCGTATAGTCCGAAAGCCCGGTCATGCGGTCGGCGCGCGTTCCGGCGCCGCGGCTGTTCCAGATGTTGGCAGCGACGTGGTGGTGATAGTCGCCCGTCGCAAAGAAGCTGGCGCCGGGATAACGCGCCATCAGCTTCAGCCCGAGCACATCCCGGTAGAAGGCGTCCGCTTCCGGAATGTCGCCGACCTGCAGGTGGATGTGGCCGATTGCGGTGCCGTCAGCCATGCCGTTCCAGGCATCATCGGGCGCGCTGTTGTAAAGCGCCTGCAAATCCAGTCGATGCGTCGCCATTTCCACTTGGCCATCCGGGTGGAACTTCCACTCGTCGTGCGGTCGGTCGGCATAGATCTCGATGCCGTTGCCCTCGGGGTCGGAGAGGTAGATTGCCTCGCTGACGAGGTGATCGGATGCACCTTCCAGGACGACGTTGTGGTGTGCAGCGTGGCGTAGCCAGCGTGCAAGCTCGGTGCGGCTGGGCATCAGGAAGGCCGTATGGAAGAGGCCCGCGGCATTGCGGGGCGCGACGCGGACACCCTTGCCCGTCGTCAGCGTCAGAAGCGGCGTGCCATCGACGCCGAGGACTTCGCCGCTGGCACTCTTCTCGATGACATCAAGGCCGAGCATGGACTGATAGAAGCTGGAAACCAGCGGCAGGTCGGTGACGACGAGATGCGACTGGTCGACATAGGCAGGGCGTGTCAGGGCGTAGGACGTTTCGGTGGTCATGTGTCTATCTCCTGCCGTGGATGGGCGAGGCGTACCGGCGGTGGCGGCAAGAGCGCCGCCCGTAGCGAAACCAAGGAATTTGCGCCGGTCCATTTTCCTCAGAAGTCCCCCCGGTCGCTGTACTTGAATTCTATATGGCGGATTCCAATTGTTCACAGAAGTCCTTATTTTGGCGATTCAGCGTTCGACGATTGTTGACGAAATCCGCGGCGATCTTGATCTTGATCAAAGTGCCTTATTTATCTCCTGAGAGGATGTGGCCGTTGAAAACGGTTATGCTGGAGGGCCTGAATGTACAAGAAAATCATCGTTCCGATCGAAATAGGCGCGTTGGACAGTGGCGAGCGGGCTTTCCGCAAGGCATCCACGCTCCTTGATACGGGCGGCGAGATCGTTTTGCTCAACGTCGTCGAGGACGTTCCCACCTATGTTGCGATCGATTTGCCCGCTGAACTGATCCAGAACGCGATCGATGATGCCGAGGAAAAGCTTGGCATGTTGATCCGCACCAGCGGCATACCTGCATCCATCGAAATCGGTCATGGCCGCCCGGCGCACAGCATCCTCGCCGCCGCAGAAGCGCATGATGCGGATCTCATCATCGTCGCTTCGCATATCCCCGACTTCAGCAACTACTTCATCGGCGCCACCGCCGACCGTGTCGTCAGGCATGCCAAATGCTCTGTGCTGGTCGACAGGCAGCGCTAAGGAGAAAGATGGCACAGGACCGATGGAGGAATTTCCATGACTGACACGCAGACCTACGAGACGATCCTACGCGACCGCCAGCGCGAGCTTGAATCGCGGCTGACCCGCATCGACGTCGATCTCGGACGCACCAAGGAGCAGGACAGCGACGACCGCGCGACCGAGAGCGAGAACGACGAAGTGCTGGAAGGGCTTGGGCAGGCCGGCCAGGAAGAGCTGCGCGCCATCGGCGCCGCCCTCGATCGGATCGCGAAAGGCACGTATGGCATCTGCGTTCGCTGCGGCGAGCCGATTTCCAAACAGCGTCTCGGCGCGGTGCCGTACGCCCCTCTTTGCGAGGATTGCATGAGCTGATTTGTCTGCCACGTCGTCAAGGGATGGCCGTCTTTGGGACTACCTTTTTCCTTCGCGTCTGTATATCTCCGCATTGAAACCGGAAGGCGTCGGAAGCTCACGAAGATTTAACGGCGTGCCATCGCTGTTGTGTTGCCCGGAGACCGGTTCAGTGCGACGATCTGGTGGAGAGGTGAGGGGTTCCCGGCATGGCAGAGTTCAACGGCATCCGCTGGGCTTACGACAAGTACGAACTGATCGCCGACGGCGTCGTTCACGGTGTCGGCTTGGCGTTCGCGCTTATCGGTGCAACCGTTCTGATCTTTTGCGCCACGGTCTGGAGTTCCCATGGCGAACTCGCCGCCGCGTGGATCTACAGCGTCGGACTTGTTCTGACCATCGGTATCTCCTTCTCCTACAATGCTTGGCCTGTTTCACGCACCAAGTGGTACCTTCGCCGCCTCGATCATTCGTCGATTTTCATCCTGATTGCCGCCACCTACACTCCTTTCCTGGAGCGCGGCGCCGATAGTCCGCTTCTGTTCGGGATGCTGATCGGGATCTGGGTGACCGCGGCGCTTGGCATCCTCCTGAAATGCGCCTTTCCCGGTCGTTTCGACAAGCTTACCATCCTGCTTTATCTCGGGATGGGGTGGAGCGGCATCTTCGTGGCCGGACCGGTGGCCGAGCGTATCCCGTTCGTATCGATGCTGCTGATCGTCGTTGGTGGTGTTATCTACTCTCTCGGCGTTATCTTTCACGTCTGGGAAAAGCTGCGCTTCCAGAACGCCATCTGGCACGGTTTCGTGGTGGCCGCGGCGGCCGTGCACTATTCGGCCGTGCTTACCTGCTTCAGCATGGCGAACGCCGGGCTCTGAGCCAATATCAACGGGTTTCCCCTGACAGCGGCGCCTCACTCCGGTCGGGAGGGATGGTTTCGGTCGCACGATTTCGTCGGTTTACAACGCCGATTGCGGGGCGTATGCCGCTTGGCGGAACCGAACTGAAACTGGACCTGATATGACCGACGCCGTTCTCGTGCGCGACGCCACCGAAGCCGATCTCCCTGTCATCCGCGATATCTACAATCACGCCGTCGAGCACACGACGGCGATCTGGAACGAGATGCTGGTTGACCTTGACAACCGCGTCGAGTGGTTCAAGGCGCGAAAGGCAAGAGGCTTTCCGGTCATCGTAGCGGAGAGGGATGGCAAGGTCGCAGGCTATGCCTCCTATGGCGATTGGCGGACCTTCGACGGCTACCGCCACACGGTCGAGCACTCGGTCTACGTCGACAAGGATTGCCGCGGTGCCGGCATCGGCGAAATGCTGATGCGGGGGCTGATCGAGCGGGCGGCCGGGGCCAACATCCACGTGATGATCGCCGGCATCGAGGCTGAGAACGCCGCTTCCATCAAGCTGCATGAAAAGCTGGGATTCCGCGTTGCCGGAACCTTTTTGGAGGTGGGCACGAAGTTCGGCCGCTGGCTGGATCTGACCTGCATGGAGCTTAGGGTCACGAAGTGAGCCTCATCGTTCTCACAGGCGCTTCCGGATCGGGCAAAACGGCGATCTCCAAGGCGGTCGCCGACCGGGGTGAGATCGACGTCTACCATTTTGATGACATCGGCGTCCCCCCGCTCTCCCGGATGACGGCCGACTACGGCTCGCCGGCGGGCTGGCAGCGGGCCATGACCTTCAAGTGGTTTGAGAGCCTCGCGGAGGCACAGCACGCCGGCCGCAATCAACTGCTCGAAGGCCAGATGCGCCTTGCATTTCTGGAAGAGGCGGCGACGGCAACGGGCATTGCCTATTTGCCCCTGCTTATCGATTGCGATGACGAAACAAGAACGCATCGCCTGTCAGTCGAGCGCCGGCAGCCGGAGCTTGCCAACGCCGAAATGATGATCTGGGCGACCTTCCTCCGCCGCGAGGCCTTGGCGAAAAAATGCGCGATATTGGATACATCGCGCCTGTCGCTAGATGAAAGCGTCCGCGCGGTCGTCGAACGCTTCTAGGAGGATCAGTGGAGGCAGACCCTCGGGCCTGCGCCTTATTTGTCCGGCTCGAACACCATCGCGTGGCCGTTGATGCAGTACCGCAGGCCGGTCGGCGGCGGGCCGTCGGGAAATACGTGGCCCAGATGGGCATCGCAGGTGCCGCAGCGGATTTCCGTGCGGACCATCCCGTAGGTCGTGTCGCGATGTTCGGTTACAGCGTCGGGCGAGACCGCCTCGAAATAGCTTGGCCAGCCGCAACCGGCGTCAAATTTCGTATCGGAGCGGAACAGCGGTGAATTGCAACCAACGCAGCGATAGAGCCCGGTTTCGAACGAATCCCAATAGGGCCCGGTGAAGGCACGTTCGGTACCGTGCTGCCGGGTGATCCGGTATTGCTCGGGCGTCAGCTGTTCCTTCCACTCCGCGTCGGTCTTGTGAACTTTGGCGATTGTCGTATCGGCCATGGTTTGATCCTTTCGCGCCTGGGGGACGGCATGTTTTTTCGCCAGCAATGTGGTGCGGAATGCCGGCTGGATCAAGGGGATGCGGATCACGGTAAAGCGGCACCCGGCCTAGCGAAACGGCAATCCCTTTGTTGCTTTTAAGAGGGCCGGTCGTGCGCGAAGGCCTAAAGCGTCCTGTGCCGCCCAGCGTGAAATCGCTTCAAGAAATGCCTCGAGGACGCTGCAAGCGATGTCTATGGACACGGATGAGCGGTTCCCTGTGAGTATCCACCGCTGGTGGCGGCTCTCGGTCGAACAAGACTTGTGACCGCGCCGCTGTTCTCGTACACCTGACGGGACTTCCGGCGTTTGCCGGCTCCACGAAGCGTTGCCAGCAGGGGAGGGCACATGGCCGGTGTCACGGCTTTGACATTTGCGGCCTTGTGTCTGCCACTTCTCGGCGCCGTCCTCGCTCCCTTTGCCGTCCGCGCCTTTGGTGCAAACGCCGCCTGGCCATTGGCGCTTGCGCCGTTGCTCGCCTTTGCGCACTTCGCCAGCCTGTTGCCGGTCATCGCGGGCGGCGAGGTGATAACAGGCGGCTATGCCTGGGTGCCAAGCTTTGACCTCCGCTTTTCCTGGCTGCTCGACGGTCTTTCGCTGACTTTCGCGCTGCTGATCACCGGGATCGGCACGCTCATCGTCCTTTACGCCGGCGGATACCTCAAGGGGCACCCGGATCAGGGGCGTTTCTTCTCGTTTATCTTCCTGTTCATGGGCGCCATGCTCGGCCTCGTCGTCTCGGACAGCCTGCTGATGCTCTTCATCTTCTGGGAACTGACGTCGATCACGTCGTTCCTCTTGATCGGGTTCGACCATGAGCGCGAGGCCGCCCGTCGTGCCGCCCTGCAGGCGCTCGTCGTCACCGGCGGTGGCGGCCTTCTGCTGCTGGCCGGCCTGCTCCTGATCTGGAGCACGACAAACGCGACCGACCTGTCGACGCTGCTGCAGTCCGGCGATCTCTTGCGCGCCAATCCATACTATCTGGCGATCCTGATCCTTGTTCTCGGCGGCGCGTTCACCAAATCGGCGCAGTTTCCGTTTCATTTCTGGCTGCCGAACGCGATGGAGGCGCCGACGCCGGTCTCCGCCTACCTGCATTCGGCAACGATGGTGAAGGCGGGCGTCTATCTTCTGATGCGGCTCAATCCCGTCATGGGCGGGACATCGGCCTGGGAGACCTTGCTGCCGCTCTTCGGCGGCGTGACCTTGATCGTCGGTACGCTGCTTGCGATCCGCCAGACCGATCTCAAGCTGCAACTTGCCTATACCACCGTTTCCTCGCTCGGGCTGCTTGTGCTGCTGACCGGCTTCGGAGCGCCCTATGCCGTCGAGGCCGCAGCGCTCTACCTCGTGGCGCATTCGCTCTTCAAGGGCGCGCTGTTCATGGTTGCTGGCATCATCGACCATGAAACCGGCACGCGCGACATCACAAAGCTGCGCGGCTTGCGGACGGCGATGCCGCTGACCTTTGCGGCCGCACTTGCCGCGGCGATCTCCATGGGCGGTCTGCCGCCGTTCTTCGGCTTCCTCGCCAAGGAGGAAATCTATGCCGCCCTGGCACATACGGACCCACGGTCGATCGTCTTTACAGTGGTTGCGGTAAGCGGCAATACGCTGATGTTTGCGATCGGCTTCGCCGTGGCGCTGAAGCCGTTCCTCGGGCCGGTCCTTGCAACGCCCAAACATCCGCACGAGGCACCGCCGTTGCTGTGGGTCGGCCCAGTCGTGCTGGCGCTGTTGGGACTGATGGCCGCGGTGTTCTCCGCGACTGCGCATCACTACATCTCGTCTCCGACGGCATCCGCCGTTCGCGGAACGGCGAGCGTGATCGAGATTTCCCTGATCCCGCATGTCGGTGTGCCGTTGCTTCTGTCGGTTCTAACGATCGCGCTCGGCACTCTTGTCTATTGCCGGATAGACCAGGCGCGTCTGCTCATGGCGAGTGTACTGCGCAAGCTCGGACCGGGACCGGATCGTGGGTTTGACGCCTTTATCACCGGCCTGACCAGATTGGCGGTTCGCGTAACGCGGTTCATCCAGCCGGGCCGGCTTGAACTCTACATCACCTGCACCTTCCTCTGCCTCGCCGCGATCCTGCTCGTTCCGCTCTGGCTCTACGGCGAAATGCCGGCGTTGCCTGTCTGGCCACGTGAGGTCCAGATCCACGAAGGGGCGATCTTCCTGCTCGCCGTCCTTGGTCTGTTAAGCGTCGTTGTCGCGCGCGACCGGCTGACGGCGATCGTCTCGCTCGGCATCCAGGGCTTCTCCGTCGCCATTATATTCCTGCTGTTTGGCGCGCCCGACCTGTCTTTCACGCAGTTCATGGTGGAGACGCTATCGGTCGTCATCCTGGCGCTGGTCATGACCCGCCTTCAATTGTCGCCGACCGACCGGAGACCGCTTGGCCAGAAGATATTCGACGGCTGCATCGCGATTGCCTGCGGCTCCGGCTTCGCGCTGCTCCTGATGAAAGCCACGCAGACACCGTTCAACAATGCGCTGACCGAGTTCTTCAACACCTACTCGAAGACCATCGCTCACGGCGCCAACGTCGTGAACGTCATCATCGTCGATTTCCGCGGTACCGACACGCTGGGCGAGATCGCCGTTGTTGCCATCACCGGCCTTGCGATCCTCGCCCTCATTCGCATCCGCGCGCAGACCGAGCGCAAGCTTGCCGAAAACGATCCTGATGCTCCTGAGGCTCTCGGAGTCGAGCGCCCATGAACACGCTGATCTTCCGTACGATCGCGCCGGTGCTGACGGCCCTGATGCTGCTGTTTTCCGTCTTCGTCCTGCTGCGCGGCCACAACGAGCCGGGCGGCGGCTTCATCGGCGGGCTGATTGCCGCCTCGGCGCTGGCGATCTTCGGCATTGCCCGCGGTGTCGGCGCCGTGCGCCGCGCCATCGTCTTCCATCCGCTGTCGATATCGGGCGCCGGTCTTCTTATGGCGACTTGCGCCGGCCTGCTGTCGATCGTCTTTGCAGTGCCGTTCATGACCGGGCTTTGGATCTATCCTGAAATAGCAGGTGTCGAAGTACCGCTCTCGACCGTCATGCTGTTTGATATCGGGGTCTATCTGGTCGTCGTCGGCGCCATCACGTCGATCGCATTGGCGCTTGAGGAAAGGGAGGTCGAGTGATGGAGCCGCTGTTTGCAATTCTCGTCGGCCTGTTCTTCGCTGCCGCGATCTATCTGATGCTGTCGAAATTCTCGATCCGGATCATGCTCGGCATCGCCGTCCTCGGCAACGCCGTGAATCTCTTGCTGTTTACGGCTGGGCGGTTGACGCGAGAGGTGCCGCCGATCATCCCGGCAAACCTCGATACGCTCCCGGACGGCGCCGCCAACCCACTGCCGCAGGCCCTGATCCTGACGGCGATCGTCATCTCGTTTTCCTTCCTCGCCTTCCTGCTGGTGCTGACCTATCGCGCCTATCAGGACATCGGCACCGACAACACCGACGAAATGCGTGTCGCCGAACCCGTCGATCCACCGCTGCCGCCGATGGGGTACTAGATGGCGGCTCCGTCAAGCATGATCACCGATCTCTCGGCTGCGATGGTCACGGCACCATTGCCGCTCGCCAGCTGGCTCGTCATTGCACCCGTGGCGCTCTGTATTACACTCGGCGCCGCGCTGCTGATGATGCGCGGTTCGCTGCGGCTGCAGGCGCAGGTCGCCATTCCGGGCCTCGCCGTTCTGGTCCTGCTGGATGCCGCGCTGTTGGCAGAGGTCGTCGCGCATGGTCCGCTGACCATGGTCATGGGGCGTTGGCTTCCGCCGTTCGGCATCGCCTTCACGGTCGATCTCTTTGGCGCTTTGATGGCCCTGGCCGCTGCCATCGCCGCGCTTGCCGGCGGCCTCTTCGCACTGAAGGACGTGACCGAAAGCGGCCGCCGATACGGTTTCTTTCCCTTCCTTTTGCTTCTGATGGCAGGCGTTTCCGGTGCGTTCCTGACAGGCGACGTCTTCAACCTCTATGTCTGGTTCGAGGTGCTTCTCATTTCGTCCTTCGGCATGTTGATCCTCGGCTCCGAGCGCGGGCAGATCGATGGAGCCATGAAATATGCGGTGCTGAACCTGATCGGCACGACGCTGTTCCTGATCTCGGTCGGCATCGTCTACGCTGTCTTCGGCACGCTCAACATGGCCGATATCGCTGGCAAGGTGGAGAGTGTGCGCGACACCGCGCCGCTGATGACCCTGTCGGCCCTCTTGCTGCTGGCCTTTGCCATGAAGGCCGCTGCCTTTCCTGTCAATTTCTGGCTGCCGGCCTCCTATCATACCCCGCGCATCGTCGTGTCGGCACTGTTTGCCGGTCTGCTGACCAAGGTCGGCGTCTACGCCCTCATTCGCGTCATGGTCATGCTGCTGCCGATCGAGCGCGAACAATTGAGCCTTCTGATTGCGGCAACCGGGGCAGCGACCATTGTCGTCGGCGCACTTGGGGCGCTGGCGCAGGACGATATCCGCAAGCTCCTCGGCTACGTCGTGATCTCGGGCATCGGCAACATGCTGGTCGGGATAGCGCTCGGCACGCCGGGCGGCCTGTCCGGCGCAATCTTCTACGCGCTGCATTCGATGGTCCTGATGACGGCGTTATACCTTCTGGCTGGACAGGCGGCCGCCCTTGCCGGCGGTTTCTCGCTGGCCGGGCTCGGCGGCCTCTACCGTCGCAGTAGCGGTTTTGCGGCGATCTCTTTCATCCTCTTCGTCGCCGCGTGCGGATTGCCGCCCTTTTCCGGCTTCTGGCCGAAGGTGATTTTGGTCAGAGCATCGATCGACGTCGGCGCCTGGTGGCTGGCCGCCGCGATCCTCATCGGCGGCTTCCTGCTGACCGTCGTATTCGGACGCGTCTTCCTGCTCGCCTACTGGCGACCGGCAACGGCACCGCCGGCTGCAGCCTCCATCCGCTGGCAAACGGGACTGCCGCTCATCATCCTGACCGCTCTTGTCGTCGCTTTCGGCATTTTGCCCGAGCAGTTGTTGGAGATGGCACAGGCCGCAGCGACCGGCCTCATTGACCCGACGTCCTATCTGCAATCGGTCTTCCCGGACGGAGGGATGCCATGATTGCCCTGCTGTTGAACGTCCTTTTGGCCATCGCCTGGGCTACCGTCACCGGCAGTGCCTCGCCGCACAATCTCCTGTTCGGATTTGTTGTGGCCGCCTTGTGCCTGTCTGTCGTTCGCGAACCCTACGGCAGCCGGGGGTATCTTCGCCGCTCACGGTCGATCATGCTCCTCGGCCTGCTGTTTCTGAAGGAACTGGCGATCTCGGCGTTGAAGGTCGCCGCTACGGTGCTGACGCCCACTATGCGGCTGCAGCCTGGCATTTTTGCCTTTCCGCTCACCGTCGACCGCGATTTCGAGATCACGCTTCTCGCCAACATGATTACGCTGACGCCGGGTACGCTGTCCGTCGATGTGTCAGACGACCGCAAGACGCTATACGTCCACGCGCTGGACTGCTCAGATCCGGAGGGAACCAAGCGCGACATCGCCAACGGCTTTGAGCGGCGGATCCTGGAGGCGTTCCGATGATTTCCCCTGTTGCCATCGTTTCTACCGCCGCCGCGATCGCCCTCATCATCCTCGGCGTCGCCTTTCTGCTGGCGGGCTGGCGGGTCGTTGCCGGCCCGACACTGCCCGATCGGATCCTGGCTCTCGACACGCTCTCGGGCACGGCGATCGGCTTCATCGCTGTATTGGCGGTCAAGACCGGCTTCAGCCTCTACATCGACATCGCCATCTCGCTAGGTCTGGTCGGCTTTCTGGCGACGGTCGCCTTTGCGCGTTTCGTGATGTCTCGCGGCACTGTTGCAGGACGGCACAGCGAAAAAACGGTACGTGCCCCGAAAAAGCCCCAAGTGGCAGCCAAACGCAGCCGCGCGAACGGAAGAAAGGGTAGGGCATGATGGACTATGCGGTAGCACTTGCCGTCACATTCCTGCTGCTTGCCGGCTCCTCTTTCGCACTTGTCGCCGCTCTCGGCATCGTGCGCCTGCCCGACCTCTATACGCGGATGCATGCCGCTTCCAAGGCGGGAACGGTCGGTTCCGGCATGCTGCTCGTTGCTGCGGGGATCGCCTCGGGCGAGGTTGCAGTCTTTGCGCGAGCGCTGGCCGGTTTCGTCTTTTTTCTGTTAACGGCACCGGTCGCCGCACATCTTCTGGCGAAGGCAGCACATCAAACAGGGTACCGTCTCGGGCCTCAATCGGTGCGTGATGATCTAGTTGAAAGATGAGAGCGCTTCCGATTCAGTATTTTAAGTTGATTTTTGCACCCTTTTGCAGATTTCTTAATGGTTAATGTTTGGGTCTTGTGCAGACAATTCTTGCGAGTTGGGCATTTTTCGGTAGATATATACGAAATAATAATTGGCGTTTTCGCAAAACGGTGATATTTGGATGTCCAAGTAGAGTTCTGATATTGAATTAGAATCACGTTGCTTATTTCCTCGTTGGCTTTGCATTTCACTGTTTAATTGAGGAAGTAGCCTGCGTGACAACGTACTAATTCGAAATCGGGCAGTATAAGAAACGGGTTTCGGCCTCAGGAATCTAGGGGTGGATTTCAGTTTTTCGAAACAGGTAGCCGTAGCCTGAGTTTTTTGCTGTTGGCTCTACGATGACGGTCTTGGCTGACGAGGCTTGGACCTTTGGAGCATTGAAACAGGAGAAACGTATTATGACGGATACTGCAGCCGGTAGCGGGCCGGAATTGCTGGTGGAGCTTACCGCAGATATTGTTGCCGCCTATGTCAGCAATCATGTGGTCCCAGTTGGCGATCTGGCTAACCTGATCTCGGATGTGCATTCAGCACTGAGCAATACGTCGGCGCCAACACCTGCAACGGCCATTGTCGAAAAGCAGAAGCCGGCGGTATCGGTGCGTAAGTCTGTTCAGGATGAGCAGATCACCTGCCTGGAATGCGGCGGCAACTTCAAGTCGCTGAAGCGTCACCTGATGACCCACCATAGCCTGTCGCCCGAAGAGTACCGCGAAAAGTGGGAACTTCCTGTCGATTACCCGATGGTAGCTCCAGCTTATGCTGAAGCGCGTTCGCGCCTCGCAAAGGAAATGGGGCTCGGCCAGCGCCGCAAGCGCGGCCGCGTCTGATCGTTGCCAAGGATTGATTTAATCCTGTAGAGCCGGGCGGAAGCCCGGCTTTTGTGCTTTTGGGATGGGAATGAATGTGGAAAATAATCCTATTTATTCCGCCCCTTAAGGAAATCGACGAGGAAGATCAACAGAAAGTTGCGCGATAACGCTTTTGTTCGTTCTCGTTGCCGTGTAAGGTGTATGAATTAATTCCTATTTTATGGGAGTATTCATATGCCGATTGCCAATTTCACTTTGCCGGGCGCTTCTGCGCCGTCCTTCCCCGAGGCGATAACAAGTCAAAGCGCTTCCGGTTTCGTTCCCCCTCCCGCAACGGTGCCGGTCCGTATTGTCTGCCGCATCTGCGCACAGATCACCACCGAGATGGTCATGCTTGCCAGCCATCGCATCCAGATGCGTCGGGATCGCCGCCGCACGCTATGCCATATCAGGCAGATCGCCATGTATGTTTGCCACGTCGCCCTTCAGATCCCCCTTTGCGAGATCGCCAAAGCCTTCGGACGCGACCGCACGACGGTCGGTCATGCCTGCCACGTGGTCGAGGATCGTCGTGATGATCCGGCGTTCGATGAATTCGTCGCTGTCGTCGAACGGACGGTCGTTTCTGTTTTCCGATCGAATGGAGTGTTTGGAAATGAGTGATGCGCATAAGGCCATGGTGAAGCTTTTGAGGTTCCTTGCGCGTGGCGAGGCCCGTGAGCAGGCATGCGAGGGCTCGGCCCTGTCGCTGCATTTGGGCGATGGCGCGCTTCACATCGTGTCTCAATCCCTGTTGGCTGCGGCGGTGTCGGCAGGGCTCGTTAGCCGGACGGGCGGTTGGATTTGCCTCGCCCCCGCCGCGCGCTCTTATCTTAGGCGGGCCGCGTCCCTGAGAGAGGAAGCCTTCATCGAACAACACGGCGCAATCGACCATGCCGTGGCCGAGGTCGGCGACGGACGGCGGCAGCCAGTACGGATCAATCGGGAGGAATCGCCGCTATCGGGCCTTGCGCGGTTGAAGGAAAAGACCGGCGGGCCTTTCCTGTCGGCGGCGGCACTCGCCGCCGGCGAGCGGCTGCTTGCGGATTTTACGCGCGGTCAGTTGCAGCCGCGGGTCACCGCTTCCTGGGAACCGCACCACGCAAGCCGCGCGAAAGGAGAGCGTGGCGGCATGGCTGATCTGACCGACAGTGCAATTGCCGCGCGGGTCGCGGTCAATCGTGCGCTCGAGGCCATGGGACCGGAGCTTGCCGGAGTGGCACTCGATGTCTGCTGCTTCATGAAGGGGTTGGAGACTGTGGAGCGAGAGCGTCAGTGGCCGGCACGCTCCGCCAAACTGATGCTGCGCACCGCGCTGATGGTGCTCTCACGGCACTACAATCCGCCCATGCCCGCACGCCGGGCCCGCGTGGAGCATTGGGGTGCCGAGGGATATCGACCCGAACTCTATTCGTGATGAGGAGGTCGCAGCTAAAGCGCGTCGCGATCTTTCGGATTCGCTCATGCGCTTCAGCCAGTTGTTTCTCGCATGTCTTATCCCGAAACCGGTGACCACTTTCGGGAGGCATGCTTTAAGCCACCGCGCGCACGCGCGCTTCCTCGCGGATGCGGTTGACCATCGAGCGCAGGCCGTTGGCGCGCTGCGAGGAAAGGTGCTCGACAAGGCCGATCTTCGAGAACACGTCGAAAGCGTCGAGCGCGGCGATCTCGGAGGCGGTTTTGCCGGAATAGGTCGCCAGCACGATCGCCACCAGCCCGCGCACGATATGCGCGTCGGAATCTCCCTCGAAGGTCATGAGGGGATTATCAGGGTCCCCATCGGTGTGCGTAACGAGCCAGACTTGGCTGGCGCAGCCCATCACCTTGTTGGCCGACGTCTTTTTGTCGTCGGGAAGGTCGGGAAGCGCCTTGCCGAGCTCGATCACATAGCGATAGCGGTCTTCCCAATCGTCGAGGAAGGAGAAATCTTCGAGGATCTGCTCGAGGGACGTCATGCATTCTGGCCTTTCGTTATCAGGATTTCATATAGGTGAAACGCAGCCAGATTTGAACCATTAAAAAGAAACGCCGCGAAGGATGGGCATCCTCGCGGCGCAGCAAAAGCTGAAAATAAACAGGGCAGGCACGTCAGGCACGGGACTTTCCGCAGCTTCGCGGATCGCCGGTGCAAGCTTGGTTGCGGGAAAGCCCGCGAAATTCTCAGGTGGCCGGGCGCGGTGTCGGCAGCGGAATCGTGCCTGTCGTCACGGTGTCGGAAAGGCCTTCATCGGCATCGTCAAGCGGCGGGCGGTAAGGCATCGGCTGGTTCAGCGCTGCCGTCCGTTCCTGCACCTGCGATTCCGTATGCGACGGCGCCAGTGCCACGACAGGAGCGACCGGGGCGTTCGCAGCGACAGCAGCCTTGGAGGTCGTGTCGTCGCCAAAGCGGCTGTCGAGGAGTTCGTAGGCAACACGGGCGCCTTCACGGGCCCGCTGACCGAGCGCGGCCATTGTCTCAGCACCCTTGACGCAGACCTCCGGCTTCTCGCCGCACATGCCGGTCACGTAGTCATAGGCGCCAGTCGCAGCGACAAAGGCGTCGGAAAACTGCAATTTCGGTTGCGAGCTGGTCGGGCTTTCGCCGCTGAAGAACGACAAGAGCACGAGCACAAGTCCGAACCAGAATGATCCTTTGATCAGAAACCACATCGTCGTTGCCCATCCTGTTTTCCCGTTCGGTCTTGCTGCCGAATCGGTCCGGCCTTCCGGTGTGCTTTGACCTTAGAGCAGAGTTGCGAATGCCAGTTTTCGAAACTCGTCGGCATTTGCGGCAAATTTAGCTCGAATTTTAATGAACGGGATTTGCGCCGCATTTCAGTCAAATTGTAGCGACCCTCGTTAAGCATGTAACGGGCCACCTCCTGTAATTGCAGGCAAACCTTGCGGCGAAGCTGCCACAAAGGTTAACGACGAGCTGAAATATGAGCGAAATCCGTCGCTTACCGCCCGTTAACCGTAAAAATCAAAGCCGCCTCCAGATGCTCGAAAACGGGACATTTCGCCCTTTTGAGGTGTGGAGGCGGCTTTTCCCTTATCCTTTCCTTAAGCGCCCAAGGCCTATTGTCCGCCTTGGTAAAGAGCCTTTTTTGGGCGGGTATTGCGTGCGTGTAATGAGTAAGATCGCAGAGCGGGCGGCAGCCCTCGTGGACCGGGCGGCTGGAAGCTGGCTCTCCCGGACGGGAGGCGGTGCAGCCGCGCGCCAGCGCGAACTGATGATCCTGCGCCGATTGGCGTTGCTCTCGTCGGCCGCTCTCGTTGCGGCGCCCTTTGGACTCTCCTTCGTTACCAGTCCCGCGATCGCGCTGCCTGTCGGCGTCACGACGGTTTGCGCAGCCTTCCTGTTCTCCGCTGTGGGCAGCATTGCCCTGTCGCGCCAGAGCACCGCAACGGCGGCAGCCGCCGCGCCCGTTGCCGAAGAATTCTTCATGGAGGCAATCGCCGGTCTTGCCTTCTTCATGGATCCGCAGGGCAACGTCACCACTGTTGGCGGTCGCGACAAGCGGGAGTATCTCGCCTGGATGCGCGATCCGATCGGCAAGGGCTTTGTCGATCAGATCCATGTCTCCGACCGCATCCTCTTTCTGCAGGCGCTGGACCAGCTCCGCCAGGGCGAGGAGGCTGCGACCGTCGACGTGCGCCTCGAACGGCCATCCGTTTCGCGCGACAACAGACAGTTTGCCTACCTGCGTATCGACCTGACAGCGCGTCAGGATAGTGACGGCGTGCTCTTCAGCGTGATTGCCCAGCTGCGCGATGTCTCGTTGGAGCAGCAGTTGCGGCAGGAGGCGCAGAACCGCGCCGCCGACGCCCGCTCGGCCAACGATGCAAAATCGCGGTTTCTTGCCGCCGTCAGCCACGAACTGCGCACGCCGCTCAAT
Source organism: Rhizobium sp. BK661 (assembly GCF_024808825.1). Lineage (NCBI taxonomy): Bacteria > Pseudomonadati > Pseudomonadota > Alphaproteobacteria > Hyphomicrobiales > Rhizobiaceae > Rhizobium > Rhizobium sp. BK661. The sequence goes on from NZ_JANTYT010000001.1 coordinate 1,175,606, forward strand.
GCCATCCTCGGCTTCTCCGACATCCTGCTCGGCGAGTATTTCGGCAAGTTCGAGAACGAACGTCAGCGGGAGTATGTCGGCCTTGTCCGGGATTCTGGCGCGCATCTGCTCTCGGTCGTCAACACCATGCTGGATATGAGCAAGATCGAAGCCGGTCGCTACGAACTCTGCCTCGAACCGTTCGACATTGCGTCGGTCGTTCGTTCCTGCGAGGCGATGCTGGCGCTGCAGGCGAAAACCAAGGGCGTATCGCTGACGAGCCGCGTCCAGCGCGGTCTTGACGAGGTGATCGCGGACCAGCGCGCGATCCAGCAGATCCTCATCAATCTCGTCGGCAACGCCGTGAAATTCACCGATGCGGGCGGTGCGATCTCGATCGATGCGTCGATGCGCGACGGCGTTCTGAACCTCTGCGTCAGCGACACCGGCATCGGCATTCCGGGCGACAAGCTGGAAATGCTCGGCCAACCTTTTGTCCAGATCCAGAACGACTATAGCCGCAGATTCGAAGGGACGGGGCTCGGTCTGTCGCTGGTGAAGGGCTTGGTGGCGCTGCATGGCGGCGACTTCGCAATCGCCAGCACGCCGGGCGCCGGCACCATCATCACGATTTCGATTGCAGCGGACGGATCCGGCATTCCGGCTGCGGGCACGGCCCGCAACGATCTTGTCGAGTTCCCGCCGCGACTGAAGGCTGCACCGACGTCGGTCGGTGTTTTGGAAGAGGGGCTTTTCGATGGCCACGAGCAAGCGAAAATCGCCTAAGGGAAGGCGGGGCCGGCAAAAACGGCCGGGCCTGCTTCTCACCGGGGCGTCCGTCGTTGGCGGATTGGGGCTGCAGGGCGCAAGCGCGCTTGGCGGCGTGATTGGCCGCAACCCGTCGGTCGCCGGCGGCACCGCAGCCTTCCTGGTCATCTTCAGTTTCGTTGCTGCCAACGCCCTCTGGTATCAGCCGGGCGCGCACCCACACCCCTTTCTGCGCACACGCGATCCGCTGTTCCCGAACGTGCTCGGCGCGCGTCCGGCCGTTGAGGAGCACAGCGGCAACGTCACCACCTTCAAGATCGAACGACAGGACGAGGCCGACGCCACGCAGACGAACGCGACGCCGGTAGCGCCTGGTGGTCAGCAACCGAGCCAGATCGTCATGGACATCCAGACTGAGCTGGTGCGGCGAGGACTCTACAACGGCACGCCGGATGGGGTCATCGGTCCACGCACCAGCGCGGCGATCCTGTTCTTCGAGGAAACCGTCGGCATGCCGCAAACGGGCGATGCGACGCCCGTGGTGCTGGCAGCGCTCAGGACCGACTCGGTCGGGCCCTCTGCGGTGCCGCTGGAAAAGCCGCCCGCGGACGTCACGTCGAAAGCGTCGGCCGAGGATCCGGTCGCCGCTGCCATCCGCAGCGCCGAGAAGACCATCAAGACCGCTCCGACACCGGCGAAGAAAATGGCGCAGTCGGCCGAGCTGTCGACCGTCGATCTCGTGCTGAAGATCCAGAAGGGTCTGAGCAACATGGCCTACGCCAACGTCGGGGTAGACGGCGTGCCCGGCGAACAGACCCGCACCGCCATCCGGCATTTCCAGAAGCACTACAACCTGCCGGAGAATGGCGAGCCAAGCGAGGCCGTTCTGAAGAAGCTCAAGGAAATCGGAGCACTCTGAAGGGCCGTCGCAGCATTGCGGCCGGCGGTTTGTCTGCTATAGCTCGCGAATGAGATTGCGCACCGACATCTTCGTTTCCGCCCTCGTGCGTCGTGTGTTCGGCAAGGGCGACTTCGCCGCTGTCGAGGCAAAGGGCGCCGACGAGGCAGGCGCCGTTTTTATCCGCCAGCATTTTCGCGATGGACTCGAAACGCTTTATGGCCCGGCGCCGCAAAGCGTCTTCGACGACGAAACGAGCGGTGAGCGACTGTTCGAGCAGCGCTTGATGCGGGCTGAGCCTGATAAGGTGAGGGAGATGCTTGAGCGGGAACGGAAGTTCGACCCGGATCTCTGGATTGTCGAGCTTGAAGCCGAAGACCTCGGAGATATCGTCCCACTCGCCGGCGGGCGCGAGAACCCGCTATAGCCAAGATCAGCGGGTGCGGCCGATAACGCGCCGGTCGCGGGTGGGAGGAACCTCGTGGCCCGAGCGGGCCGTTTCTGCCTCGTCCGGCAGGTAGGTATAGCTGTCTGCGCGGCGCCACGCTTCGACGCGGGCATTGCACTCTTCCGGATCGAGTCCGTCCAGCACCATCCAGGCCCGCGTTACACCATGCTGCGGTTCGGCGAGGTGCGGATACAGCTTCTCGAGAACGAAGACGGCGTCGAGGAAATCCATGCCGAGACTGATAAGCGTGGTCGCAAGCTGCTGTCCCGAGATATCGAGCAAGATGCGCTCGGCTAGCCAGCGGCTGGCGGAAAGCCCATCGGCGAGCGCCTTGGCGAAAAGCGTTGCCTCCCGGTTGCGGGCAAAGCGGACGAGGAGGGCAGCCTGGATTGGGGAGAGGTGCCGCAGTCCGAGCCGATCGCCTTCAGGGCTGGCGACGTGACGAGCGAGCTCCCGGATCCGGTTGCGCATTTCCTCTTCGCTGGCGCGGCGGGCGGCAGCTTCGATATCCTCGAGCGAGGTCGCAGCCGGTGGTTCCGGCGCCACACTGGGTGGTTCGGCTTCCGGCGGGGCCGCCAGCCGCTGTTCGGCTTGCCGCAGCCCGACCAGGGCATCGATGACCCGCGGGGAGAGAGCCTCTCTGCTGACGATGGCCTTCATGTGCGCGCTGCCCTGCGTGCGCGCAATCGTGATCAGGGTTTCGTCGTCAATCGCCGGCGAGGAGGTGAGGAAAGGCGCGGCGATATCGATCGCCTGGCAGCCAACGAAGAGCGCAACGGCTGCCGGAATCTGCGGGCATTGCGAAAGGGCGGCCACTGCCTGCCGCCGCGCCTCGTCGGAGGAAGCCTGAAACAGTGGCGTGAAGAGTTCGGCGAATTGGCGCAGTTCCGAACGGGTGGGCGGCTGCAAGCCCTCGAAGCTGCTGACTGTCGCCATGAGCACCACGTCCTTCTTCCGGCTGGCGGAGGGGGTCTCTAGGTCTCTGAACCGGTCACGCACAAGAACACACCCTGGAAACGCAAAAAGGGATGTCGCAGGACTGGACGCGGAGGGACGCCCCTTACCCCACATAGGTTATGAACAAATCCTACACGGGCAGGGTTAATGGTTACTGAAGACTTTATTAAAATTGTGCCAGAAGGTGCCACGTCGTCCGGCGCGCGACAGTGGCCTTCATTAGGTTCGATATCTGAGGGAAACTACAATCCCTTATGCCCGCGAAGCGCCGCCAGAAGTCTTTCGGCGCTGTTATTTCCGGACTGATAGAGGTCCAGTGCCGCGGATGCTGCCAACTGGGCTTCGGCGCTCTTGATGTCGATCCGCTTCTCCAGGCACCAGGCATCGAGTGCATGGCGAAGCACATCCAGGTCCTCGGGGGAAAATGTCGAACCGATAAGCAAAGACATTTCAGCCCCTTCCTTGTTCGCTGTGAATGGAACAGTGCCCAGCCGGCCGGCTCAGATTTGCCGACGATGCCACAACCATACCGGTATTGCCGGCGACCGCAATTGATATTTTCGTGACACGAATCCGTCGACGGAGGTCGAACCGGCCTTGCCGGCACAACCTGCGTTAAGTATATGAATTAATGCTAATATCATTGCGCCGTTGTGGACCGAATCTTCTTGTGCGACGTTTGAAACCAAAACACGGCACAGCGCGTTTATATCGTGTCGTAGAAGAAGCTAATGTTCACGCATGAAATTAACCATCTGTTAACCGTCATATGTCTCAATTCGGAAATGAACACGGCGGTCGAGTGCTTCGGTCGTCGAGTTTCACATCACGGTATTTCGAACAGTGCCGTGAGAAAGGCGCGGATGCCTCGGGGGCCTGATCGGGCTTTATAGGACGCGCTGGCTCGCATAGGCGGGCAGGGTGAGATTTCGCAGTTCATCCGTCTCGGGCCGTGCATGGAGACGAGAATGGCAATAGTCGTCGCATTGGCGGACCGTCTGTCCCAGACGCGCCGCCGCAAGGGCAGAAAACCAGTCGAGGCGCAGATCCTGCTTTTCACCGGCGTTCGCTACGAGCGCCTGACCGAGAGTTCGAAGCGCGCGTCCGGAGATCGGGTTTCGCGAGTCAAGAAATAGCTAGATTGCTTCAGTTCGAGGAGCCGGCATATTCGTCGCAGCCGGCCTCCGCGAGGAAGTTGCGCGCGGCTGCATCGAAGCTCGTCTGGGGCGCCAACGTCCTCAACACCGCATAGCCCTCTGAGCGAGGGCTTTCCACGAGAATGGTCTTTTGCAGATCCGGCGGCAAAGCCTTGCGAAGCTCGGTCAGCTGGATCGGCGTTCCGATCAGAATATCGAGCGCGCCTCCCACCGACGTCCTGTCATTCATACTGAAGACCTCGTTCGACGCGCCATCATAGAGTGCGATCGACCAGAACGGCACGTTGCCTCTGGCGGTCAGCCGAACCGGCGCCTCCTCGATGTCGAACGAGCAGACGGCGGTGCGGACAAAGGGATCGTCGTTGGAAAGGCCCGCGGCGTCATCGGTGGCGCCAAGCAGGTAGAACTTGTCGAGGTCGCCCTCGGAGGCGACGCGGGTCGCGGCGTCCTTGCCGGTAAAGTGCGGCAGTGACAGGATGATCACCAGGTGCAGCAGCGCCGCCCCGAAAAGTCCCGCAAGGATGGCGAACAAGATCCTAAGCATTACCGCACCCGGTCTTCTCTAGCTTGGGCATCGCAAGGTCGATGACACCGGAGCTGCCGGCGGTCGGGGTATCGAACAGGGTCAGGACGAGTTGGAAGGTGCCCGCGGCCGGCAGCGCCAGCCAGTTTCCAGGGCGCGCATGCGCTGATATCTCGACCGTAAAGCTGCTGTCGGCCTGCCGCAGTACCGTCCAGGAATTCATCGCACCCGGAAGCCCAGGTCGCAGCGACGCCGGGTTGCCGCTGTTGTCGGCAGTAAACAGCGTCCAGATACGGGCGGGCGGCGTCTGTCCCGTAATGCGGTAGCTGCAGGCGGCGTTCAGCCGGTCGCCGTTATCGTCGACCTTGGCGGTGAACATCAGGCCTTCGGCATTTCCATAAAGCAGGCGCCCGGCACGCGCCCGGTGCGACTTCGCATAGGGGTCGGCGCTTTCTGTTTGCAGTTCGGGAAAAGCCTCCCAGGCGCCGAGCTTGATCGCGCCGAAACCGGCCGTCGCGTTCAGCGCGTAGAGCGAAATCATGATCCCGCCACCAAAGGCGATAATCAGCGTCATCGCTATGAAGAGAGGAAACCGAAACACTATGCGCCCTTGAGAAACAAATCAGTTGAAAGGGTTACCACTGATTCTAGCTATGCGGAATGCCGCAGGCGGAACGGGGCGGCATATCCCAGCCAAAACGAACTGGCGGGCTGCCCTTGCGCGGCGTGGCTGAATGGTCCCTTGAGGTTGTTGCGTCGAATTTACCGTAACGTACTTCCAATTCCCTTATCTCGGTGGAAGGCTTGCTCCGAGTGAAGAACCAATGGAGGAACTGACATATGGGGCAGCAGGCAGTCATCACGGCGTTGCTTTTGGTGCTGGGCACCAACGGCGTTCTCGCGCAGGCCGCTACCAAGGACGCCGTTCCGGTGACGCCCGACAACTTCCCGCGGGCTGAATCTGATCTCTATTTCGGGAACATCGTCAAGGACGACGGTTTCGCAAAGTTCAAGCATCATCGCGAACTCAGTCCGATCGATCATCAGCTCGTCATCCGGACAAACCGCGACACGCTCTATTCGGCCGCTGTCTTCGATCTCGGTGCCGGGCCAGTAACGGTAACACTTCCGGGCGCCGGCAAGCGCTTCATGTCGATGCAGGTCATCGATGAAGATCAGTACACGCATGATGTCATTTACGAACCGGGGAGTTACACCCTCGTCAAGGACAAGATCGGAACGCGATATGTGGTTGTCGCCGTTCGGACGCTTGTAAATCCGCATGACGCCGAAGACGTAAAACAGGCGCATGCCCTCCAGGACGCGATCAAGGTGGAACAGAAGTCACCTGGCAGTTTCGAGGTTCCCCATTGGGATCAGGCAAGCCAGACGAAAGTGAGAAAGGCGCTGCTGGAACTGGCTGCCACGCTGCCTGACACAAACCGGATGTTTGGGACGAAGGAAGACGTTGACCCGGTTCGACGCCTTATCGGCGCAGCTTCGGCCTGGGGCGGAAATCCACAGAAGGATGCGACCTATCTCAATGTCACGCCCGAGAAGAACGACGGCAAAACCATCTACAAGCTCGAGGTCAAGGATGTGCCAGTTGAAGGATTCTGGTCCATCAGCGTCTACAACGAGAAAGGCTATTACCAGCCGAACAAGCTGAACGCCTACACGCTCAACAATGTCACCGCCAAGAAGGACGATGACGGCTCCGTGCATGTTCAGTTCGGCGGATGTGACGGAAAGACCGCCAACTGCCTGCCGATAACAGAAGGCTGGAACTACATGGTTCGCCTGTATCGGCCGAGCGCCGATATCCTGGACGGAAAGTGGCAGTTCCCAAAGGCAATGCAATAGCTGATCGGGTCGTCACGACCGCGCGGGGATAGATGGCAACATCCGTCACCCGCAACATGTGCTGGAGGAATGACGCCATGAGATTCGTCGCGTTGCTGTGCCTGTTGCTGCTTGGGGTTCCTGCCATTGCAGCGGACCGAACCACGCAGCAGGTGTTCGACAGGGAGATCGAGCGAAAGGCCGTGCAGGCGGTCGTCTGGGGTATGCCTGTGGTCAACTATGACCTGATGCGCCAGGAAATGCTGGCCAAGACACCGGGGAAGGTGGGCCAGGTCATCTACTGGGGTCGCCCGCTGGATTGGCGGAACCAGACCCTGACCCCCAATCCGGACGCGCTCTACTTCATGGTGTTCTTCACCACCAAGGATGGCCCGGTGGTTCTGGATCTGCCGCCTGCGGAGGCCAAAGCATCCTTCAACGCCAACATCGTTACGGCATGGCAGTTGCCTTTGGAGGATGCCGGCCTGCTCGGCATCGACAAGGGCAAGGGCGGGAAGTTCGTGGTGCTGCCGCCGGGCTACAAGGAAAAGCTTCCGGACGGGTTCATTCCGCTTCAGTCTGAGGTGGACGGCGGCTACATGCTGCTTCGCTCCAACCTTCCGAGCCACGCCGATGCGGATGTTCAGGCTTCAATCGAATATGGCAAGAAGCTGAAAATCTATCCGCTGTCGGCCTCCGGCAATCCGCCGGAAACGGTCTTCAGCGACGTAAAGGATGTTCTGTTCGATTCCACGATCAAATGGGATACGAGCTTCTTCGAGAACCTCAACCGCGTCGTTCAGGAAGAACCATGGATCGTGCGCGATCGCGTGATGATCGACCAGCTGAAATCCCTCGGTATCGAGAAGGGCAAACCGTTCGAACCGGATCAGCATATGAAATCGCTGCTGAGCAAGGGCATGAAGGACGCGCAGTTGCTGCTCGAAGCAAAGTATGATGCCGGATTTCCACCGTTCTTCAGCGACAAGAGCCGCTGGACCTTTCCAACCTATCCGGACCTGATCCAGGCGGGCGGACGTGGCTTCGACGAGGAAAATGCCTATCCGGTCGATCATCGCGGCGTCGCCTACAGCTACGCCTATATCGGTCTCAAACGGCTTGGCGCGGGGCAATTCTATTCGATCTCGATCCGCGACAAGGATGGCCGCGAGTTCGACGGTCGCGCCACCTATCGGCTGAACGTCCCGCCGCATGTCCCTGTTCAGCAGTACTGGTCGGTGACGGCCTATGACCGGCAGACGCACGCCTTGATCAAGAACGTGTCGCGTGCCAGCCGCTCGTCGCAAATTCCCGAGCTTGCCAAGAACGGCAACGGTTCCATCGATCTCTATTTTGGTCCCAAGGCGCCGAAAGGCAAAGAGGCGAACTGGGTCCCGACGGATCCGAAAAGGAGGTTCGAGCTGATGTTCCGCGCCTATGGCCCGACCAAGGAGTTCTTTGACAAGAAATGGGTACTGGCGGATGTCGTCCGCGTGGACAAATAGTGTCGTTCAAGGCATGCGGATGGCTCACCTCGCTTGGAGGATGGATGCATGACCAATGGATTCAGGTTCGCAAAATGGGGACTTGGTCTCTTCATCTCCTGTGCGCGGGTCTAACACAGACGGGGCCGCCCGACCGTGGCGGTGAGTGTCGGGCCCTCTTCGAACGGTCTGGCGTGGGCGCGGTTGCCCTGGCGCACCAAATGTCATGGCTGGGGAGCGGTTAATTCTCCGCGGTTGCAGGCGTGTGTAGAGTGCTATGATCGCCATTGTATGTGCCTATGGGGGGAGAATGCAGCATGTCCGATTTCAACCTCGGCTTCGTGATCTTTCCCGGGATTACGCAGCTTGACTTCACCGGGCCGTTCGAGGTCTTGAGCAGGCTCGGAACTCCGCCCTCGCTTTCAGTCCCAAGCAAATTCCCTGACGTTAAGGCCCACGTTGTCGCAAAGACCTTGCAGCCGATTTCGAGTGATCGCGGTCTTGCTTTCTTGCCGACCGACACATTTGAGACTTGCCCCGCGCTCGACTTGCTTTGCGTGCCGGGTGGCTCCGGCGTCATGGAGGCGCTTGCGGATTCCGAACTGGTCGATTTCGTTGGGCGGCAGGGGAGGCAGGCAACCTACGTAACGTCGGTCTGCACCGGCGCCTTTCTGCTCGGCGCAGCCGGATTGCTGGAGGGGCGGCGGGCGACGACGCATTGGGCCTATGTCGACCTGCTTCCACTGGTCGGCGCGATCCACGAAGAAGGGCGTATTGTGCGCGATGGCAACGTTGTCACCTCAGGCGGTGTCACGGCGGGGATCGATTTCGCTTTCAGTGTCGTTGCGGAAGTCGCCGGGCCCGAGGTCGCCCAGGCCATTCAGCTGGGGATCGAATATGATCCTTCACCCCCGTTTGACGCGGGCCATCCCGACAAGGCAAGCGCAGCGGCAACGTCGCTGATGGTGCAGCGAAATGAGAGCAGCCATACGGCGATCAGAAAGGCACTGGAGAAGCGGGCAGCGACGGGCGTTCCCTGAGGCGGCGCCCTTTCCGCCGAAGTTTTGCCAACGCCTGCCGGATGCTTTGCGGTAATGCATGCGCAGACCCAAGAGCGCTGACGGGCGGCCCGTTCGGGCCACCTGTTGTCACCGTTCCGGCAGGCCGGCCCTTCGGAAGCCGTCGACAAAGTGGTCTCGTACAGATGCATCGCGTAGCGGCTGGGAGTTGAGCCAATGGCTGATCGTGAAATGAGGGTGGGCGATCAGGAACAATTCTGCTTCTCGTCGCGCCTCTTCACGGTGGCCCAACTGCGCAAGCGTCGCAGCCAGGAATTTGCGTGAGTTGGTACGATACGTGTCTTCCCTGCGGAGTGTAGCGGCTGCCGCCTCATAGTCACGCGCGGCGTATTGCGCCTGCCCGAGATGACAGAGATACCAGCAGGTTGGATGGGGATTGAGCCGCAGAGCTTTTTCGATCTGCGCTAGTCCGTCGGCAACCCTGCCGTCCAGCACGGACACGTCCGACATGGCGGCCCAGGTGTCGGCGTGGTTGGGGTCCAGCTCCAGGGCCTTGGCGAAGGCGGCCTCCGATTCTTCCCATCGCTGCTCATAAGCCAAAATGGTCCCCAGAACGTAACGGCAGCCGGCATCGTTGGGATCTAGTTCGACCGCCTCCTGTGCGAACGTCGCCGCCATCCGACGGTTAGGATCTTCGGGCTCGCCGAAATGAGTCCAGGCAAGCCAACGGTTATAGGCGAGCAGGCCGAGGGCCTCAGCATATGATGGCTCGAGCTCAACCGCGCGTTGGAGCAGCATATAGGCCTCACGCTCGGTTTGCGGCGATTCTTCCGTCAGGCGGCGGGCGCGCACGCATAGATCGTAGGCCTCAAAGTTCTTCGGCCGATTACGCTGCGCCGGGATGGTCAGCCGGCCGACGAGGGCTTCAACAATCTTGGCGTTAACTTCATCCTGTAGTTCGAAAACATCTTCCACCGTCCTGTCAAACCGGTCGGCCCACAATTGCTGGCCGCCAAGCGCGTCGATCAATTTGGCATTGATACGGACACGGCCCATTGCACGTCTGGCGCTCCCCTCAAGGATGTAGCGGACGCCGAGCTCCTGGGCGACCAACCGTACATCAACCGGCTTGCCCTTGTAGCCGTTCACGGAATTGCGCGCGATGACGAACAGGCCAGCCGTACGGGAAAGGTCGATGATGAGGTCTTCGGTCAAGCCGTCGACGAAAGGCGCGTCCGCTTCATCCCCACTCGTATTCGTGAAAGGCAATACAGCGATCGAGGGACACTCGGGCAGCGGCAACATGCTCTGCAGCGCATCCGGCCAATGCCACACGTGGACCGGGCGGGTCAGGTTCTTCAGGTAGCGTTCGCCTCCATCAAAGAACCGATCGCCGATCTTGCCGACAATCTCGCCGTGAACGTTGGCTGAAATGCAGATACCTCCCGGTGCGGCCTGCGTCTCGAGGCGCGCCGCGACATTGACGCCGTCGCCGAGGACGTCTGAACCGTCGTCAACGACATCTCCCAGATTGACGCCTACACGCAAAAGCAAGCGCCGGTCACCGGAAACAGCAGAGGTGGCCCGCTGCATTTCCAATGCTGCAGCGACCGCGTGCACCGCGCTACTGAATTCGATTAGGAATCCGTCGCCCATGACCTTGAAGATGCGACCGTTGTTACGCATCACCGCCGGCTCGATGACGCCAGAACGAAGTTCCTTGAGGCTCGCCAGCGTTGCGACTTCATCAGCCTCCATCAGGCGTGAAAATCCCACCACATCGGCAACGACGATGGCGGCAAGGCGACGCTGAAGAGATTGATCCGTCATGTGAGGACAAGCCTAACGACTGAGTTAGCAAATTATTGTTCAACTGCGGGTGAGTCAACAAGTGGTAAGTGGCGATCTCCACCTCCATCGAGCCCTCATCCTTCTTGTGAACGACGGCGTCGAGGTGGACGACACGGACATGACTGTCCACGGAAAGCGGACGGTTCCATCGATCTCTATTTTGGTCCCTAGGCGCGCCGAAAGGCAAAGAGGCCAACTGGGTCCCGACTGATCCGAAAAGGAAGTTCGAGCTGATGTTCCGCGCCTGTGGCCCGACCAAGGAATTCCTTGACAAGAAATGGGTGCTCGCGGATGCCGTCCGGTCTGCTCGGATACAGACGGGTAGCCTGATTGGGGCCACCCGTCCTTTTGAGCAGGGTCGATCAGTTGCCCGGCTTGTTTTTGATCGCAGCGTCGATCTGCCGCTTTACAGCATCCAGATTGAACGAGGCCGGATCCTGCATCGGGGGATAGTCGACCGCCGTGAGAGCAAGCTTGGCGACTTCCTGCTGAACGCTGACGAACCGCCAGAACTCGCGCGCAAAGAAGTCGTTCATGTAGCCTCCACCTTGATCATTGAGGCTTTGCTGACCAATCGATGGTGTCCGCTCGAACGGATCCTGACGGATGTTGACCATGGTGGGCATGTCAGTCGTTACCTTGCCGCCGGGCCAGCCCTGCGGCTGTTGGAAGAACTGGAACTTGAAGTTATCGAGGCGAACTGCCCCCAGGGCAGGGCCACCGAAGTAGAAGAATTCATGTCGTGCGGAGGGTGATTTGCCCAGCAACAAGTCCAACTGATTGTAGCCATCAAGATGGTTCTTGTAGGTCTTGTCGCCGAGCTTCACACCCTTGAGCAACTGGTCGGTGATCTCGGTATTGCCGGCTGCTGCCGCTAGCGTCGGAAACCAATCCAGGGCCGAGAAAATGCCGTTCTCGACTGATCCCGGCTTGACCTTCCCCGTCCAGCGGATGATGGCCGGCGCGCGGAAGCCTCCCTCCATGACTGTGCCTTTGGTGCCCTTGAATGGCGTCATGCCACCGTCCGGCCAGGTAAAGACCTCCGCCCCATTGTCGGTCGTGAAAACGACGATGGTGTTATCGGCTTGGCCTGCGTCTTCGACACATTTCATGAGGGCGCCGACACTGTCGTCGAGCTGCGCCACGCCGGCTTCCTCAAGACCATAGTTGGTGTCGCTGTTCATGAGGGCCTGGTACTTGGGCGACAGATAGGTCCAGACATGCATGCGCGTCGTGTTGTGCCAGACAAAAAACGGCTTTCCGTCGGTCTTGGCCTTGTCCATGAAGTCGCACGAAGCCTTGACCAGCACTTCGTCGAATGTGCCCATGTCGTACTTGGCCTTGGGTACTATGTCATGCATGTTCGGGACGTTGGACATGTCGGGATATGGTGCGAGGGGACCCTCGTCTATGATCCGCTGCTTGCCGACCTTGCCCCAACGGGGCAGCTCGCTTGTATCGTCAGTGTCCGTTGCAAAGCTGTGGACCAAATTGCGCGGCCCGAATTTATCTCGGTACGATTGGTCATTAGGAAACGAATACCAATAGGGGTCTGACATCGCATCGAGGTGATAGAGGTAGCCAAAGAATTCATCGAAGCCATGCAGCGTCGGCAGATACTTGTTCAGATCGCCAAGATGGTTCTTTCCAAATTGGCCGGTAGCGTATCCTTCGGCCTTCAGCACGGTGGCCAGGGTGGCAGCTTTGTCGGGCATGCCGACATCGGCGCCCGCCTGGCCGACGGTCGTCAGGCCGGTCCGCAAAGGAATTTCCCCGGTGATGAAGCTCGCCCGGCCGGCAGTGCAACTCGCCTCCGCATAATAGTCGGTGAACATCATGCCCTCAGACGCCAGCTTGTCGAGGTTAGGGGTCTTTCCGGACATGATTCCGCGGTGATAGGCGCCTAGGTTGAACCAGCCGACATCGTCACCCATGATGACGACAATGTTCGGCTTTGGCTGCTGTTGCTGCGCAACTGCTGGCGGGGCCAGCGCGGTCGCCAACGCGGAAGCCAGCAGACCAAAGCAAAGGTTTCTCGTGCTACTCATGATTGATGCCCTCCGTTTCACTGATCTAATCGCGATTGTTTTCTCACAGCAAAAGGGTGCCCTCATGCCTGTGACGATCTGAGTTTGTGAAACTGCGCGGCACGACGCCGCCACAGCGGGATATGCTGAGTTGTGTGAATGCAGCTCTGATTGCTCGCCATAGGGTGACGAGAGGCCCACCCGCCATCGAAACGTCAATGGCTAGCGATGAAATGCTCGCTCTGGCGTTTGCCTGAGTGTTGGCAACCGTCCCGGGCGCGAATATCGCATATCTTCACTTTCGCCGCCAGATTGAAGTGCGACGCCGACACTAGGCCCCAATGCGCAAGACGCGTGTTCCGGATTGTCCGGCGGCGGCTAAGGTCAAGCCAGTGGATCTCAGTCGGCGCTCGCCACCTTCTGCGCCGCCAGCGGCGGGGCCGTCTTCAGCGCTTGCCCAAGATCCTTGATAATGCGGGTTGACTCGACCGAGAGCATCCGCGGACGAACGAGGGGAGCCGGGCTGCCTTCCTCCGGCTTGGCTGCGGCAACGGTCTTGGCGTTCTTGTCGGGCGGCAGCGGCTGCGTGCCGGGGATCTGCCGAAGCGTGATGCCCTGATGGGCATAATCCATGGCGCGCTTGAAGGTCATGGCGGGCAGCGAGCCGCCGGTCATCTTGTTGGTCGAGGTGTAGTCGTCGTTGCCGAACCAGACGGCGGCCGTGTAGTTGCCGGTATAGCCGATGAACCAGGCGTCACGATAAGCCTGCGTCGTGCCGGTCTTGCCGGCGGTGAGGATGCCGTTGTCGAGCGCGGCCTTTCGCGCCGTGCCGACATAGGGCACCCGCGACAGCATCTGGTTCATGTAGGTATCGGCCTTTTCGGAGAGCACCCGCTTGGCGGGCGGCTCGTCACGGTCGAAGTCGTAGAGAACGTCGCCGCCGTAGTCGAGGACCTGGGTGATGCCGTGGCGGCGAGACTGGTAGCCGCCTGCCGGGAAGACGGCATAGGCGGTCGCCTGGTCGAGCACGGTCACCTCGGAGGTGCCGATCGGGATGGTCACGTCGTCACGCACCGGCGATTCCACGCCGAGGTTCTTCGCCATGGCGCGGATCGGCTGGATTCCGAGCTTCTCCTTGGCAAGCCGCACCGGAATGGTGTTGATCGACTGGGCGATGGCGGTCGCGATGGTGACGCGGCCGGCATATTTGTTGGCGTAGTTGTGCGGGCTCCAGTTGCCCCAGTAGATCGGCGCATCGACGACGATGGTATCCGGCGTCATGCCGCTCTCCATCGCCACCGAATAGGTATAGACCTTGAACGACGAGCCCGGCTGGCGCAGCGCCTTGGTGGCGCGATTGAACTGGCTCTCGCCATAATCACGGCCGCCGACCATGGCGCGCACAGCGCCACCGTTCTCGAGCACGACCATCGCGCCCTGCTTGGCGTGGTAGCTCTCGCCATATTCACGCAGCGACGTCTCGACGGAATCTTCGGCCGCGCTCTGCAGGCCCATGTCGATCGTGGTCCGAACGACGAGCGAATGCTGGTGGAAGCGCGGCGATAGTCGCATCACCTCGTCGAAGGCCCAGTCGAGGAAGAAGTCGGGCGATTCCACCTGGTTGCGGTCGACGACTGTCGCCGGGTTGCGTCGGGCGGCGATCACCTGGCCCTCGGTCATCAACCCGCTTTGCACGAGGTTGGTCAGCACCTCGTTGGCGCGGCCGCGCGCTGCCGGCAGGTTGACGTGCGGCGCGTATTTGGCCGGCGCCTTGAACAGGCCGGCGAGCATGGCGGATTCGGCCAGATTGACGTCGGTGATGCTCTTGCCAAAATAGAACTGCGCCGCCGCCGCCGCACCGAACGTGCCGCCACCCATATAGGCGCGGTCGAGATAGGTGGAGAGGATCTCCTTCTTGGAAAGGTTGGCTTCGAGCCACAGCGCCAGGAAGGCTTCGGTGATCTTTCGGTCGATCGAGCGTTCGTTGGAAAGGAACAGGTTCTTGGCGAGTTGCTGCGTGAGCGTCGAACCGCCCTGCACGACTTCGCCGGCCTGGGCGTTGGTCACAACCGCACGGAAGAGGCCGATGACGTCGATGCCGAAATGGTCGAAGAAGCGCCGGTCCTCGGTTGCAAGCACCGATTTGATCAGCGCGTCAGGCAACTCGTCGATCGGCACGGAATTCTGGTGGATGACGCCGCGATGGCCGATGACGTTGCCATAGCGATCGAGGAAGGTAACGGCGTAGTCGCCGCGATTGCGCCAATCTTCCTTGGTAGCCTCGAAGGCAGGCTGGGCAAGGGCAAGCATCAGCACGGCGCCGACGGAGCCCCATGTCAGACCTTCGCCGGCCAGTTCGAAGACGATGCGCTTCCAGCCGCGAACGCGGAAGCGGCGGAAGAAGATGGTGATGTCTTCCCAGATCTCGGCGGAGCGGAAACCGGCGTTCCAGATGGTCGAATCGATCCACGAGTCGATCTTCAAAAGCAGGTGGCGTTGCTTGCGCGGCCGTTTTTCTGGATTGTCCGGATCCGTCACGTCTTATATTCCCGCCCGATCAGTTCGACGCCGGACGAACCTGACGCCGGACTATGGCAAATCTGCCGACAGTGCCCCGGAGTAACCGGAGCTTGGTGAATCATTGGTTGATTTGCCTGACAAGAACAAGAGAAATGGAAGCTCTCACGCGATTTTGCGCGGAGCTGTTGCAAGAACGGAATGATGGACGAAATACCCTTCTGGAAGACGAAGACGCTCGCCGAGATGACGATGGCCGAATGGGAGAGCGTATGTGACGGCTGTGGCCTCTGTTGTCTCAACAAACTCGAGGAGTGGGATAGCGGCGATATCTACTTCACCTCGATCCGCTGCAAGCTGCTCGACGATCAAAGCTGTCGCTGTTCGTCCTACGAGAACCGGTGGGACTTCGTGCCCGATTGCGTCCAGCTCACCAAGGAAAACGTCGACGAGATCGCCTGGCTGCCGCCGACCTGCGGTTACCGGCTGATCAACGAGGGCCGCGATCTCTACTGGTGGCATCCGCTGGTGTCGGGCGATCCCGAGACCGTGCATGCCGCCGGTATTTCGGCGCGAGGCCGGACGATCAGCGAAACCGAGGTCAAGGTCGACGACTTCGAGGATTACGTGGTGGATTGGCCGCTGACGGTGGGCGACGAAGTGCAAGCGCAGGCGCCGGAGACTGCCAAGTAGCACCGAGCTAGGTGAGCGAGCTAAGAAATCGCCTTAGCTCGCCGCGCACATAGTCCTCGATCGAGCCCTGTGGCTCGAAACCCCACCAGAGCAGGCAGCCCTGCCATTGGGAGAGCATCAGCCGTCCAACACGAGTTTTACCTTGGGCGCCGAGGCATCGGTCGAGCGCTGTGGCCAGTGTCTTTCCCCAGGCCGCGCCGCGGGCGCGCAACGCGGGATCGCGCAGATCCTCCCTAAGGACGAGCAGGCCTTCCGCGTAAGATGCGGCATCCTCGCCGTAATCCTTGGAAAGTCCGGCGAGCAGGTCGATGGCGCCCTCGGGCGTTTGGGGAACAGACTGGACCAGCCGGGCCGTTTCCATGTCCAGCCGGTCCCAGGCACGCAACAGGCAGGCCCGCAGCATTGCTGCCTTGGTGCCGAAGCGCTGCACCAACGTCGAGCCCGAGAGACCGCTGATCTTCGCCACCGCGCCGAAGCTTGCCGCATCGGGGCCTTCCGCATGGACGAGCCCGAGCACCATGTCGAGAAGCTGTTCGTCCGAAAGCGTGCGGGGGCGCGGCATGAAGTTTCCTCTTGCGTTCACGATGAATATGAACGAACGTTCGTTTATATTCAAGCTGAATGGTGAAAATCCAGTGGCGTGCTCTGGTGTGGAGGACAAGCAATGGCAGTGCTTTCAGGAAAGATTGCCCTCGTGGCCGGCGGCACGCGCGGTGCCGGTCGCGGCATTGCCGTGGAACTCGGCGCCGCCGGCGCCACCGTCTACGTTACCGGCCGCACGACGCGGGCACAGCAGTCGGAATATGGCCGCCCGGAGACGATCGAGGAGACGGCGGAGATGGTGACCGCTGCGGGCGGGGAGGGGATCGCCGTTCGCGTCGATCATACCGTGCCGGCCGAGGTCGAGATGCTGGTCGAGCGCATCCGCCGCGAACAGGGTTGGCTCGATATCCTGGTCAACGATATCTGGGGCGGCGAGCACCTGACGGAATGGAACAAGCCGGTCTGGGAGCACTCGCTGGACAAGGGGCTGCACATGCTGCGGCTGGCGATCGACACGCATCTGATCACCGCGCATTTTGCGCTGGCGCTGATGATCGAGCGTCCCGGAGGGGTGCTGGTCGAACTGACCGACGGCACCGCCGAATACAACGCGACCCACTACCGCCTCTGCCCCTATTACGATCTCGTCAAGACGGGCGTGATCCGCATGGCCTGGGCGCACGCCAAGGATCTCGCCCCGCATGGCGCAACCGCGGTGGCGTTGACGCCCGGCTGGATGCGTTCGGAAATGATGCTCGATATCTTCAGCGTCACCGAGGAGAACTGGCGCGACGCGACATCAGTGCAGCCGCATTTCGTCATCTCCGAGACGCCGCGCTTCACTGGCCGGGCGGTGGCAGCCCTTGCCGCCGATCCGGAACGCGCGCGTTGGAACGGCCAGTCGCTGTCGAGCGGCGGGCTTGCGAAGGTCTACGGCTTTGACGACCTGGACGGCTCCAGACCGGACTGCTGGCGCTACATGGAAGAGGTGATGGAGGCGGGCAAACCCGCCGACGCCACCGGCTACCGTTGAATCAGTTTAGCCGGAGGGGATGATAACGAACTGTCTTTGCAGCGTTTTCGGCGCCGCGTTCTGCCACGACCTGCGTACCAGATCCTGCACCAGTTCGTCGCTCGCCTTGCCGTAGAAGAGCCGGGTCGAGCCGCGCTGCCCCCAGCCGCCCGGGACGGCGGCCGTATCGTCGGGCGCCACCGCTAACGTCATATGCTGCTGGTCCGGCGTCAGGCGGACGACACAGTAGTCCTGCTCCGGCATCGTCAGGAATATCTTGCTGCGCACGCGGAAATCGCGGGTGCCATGATGCGTGCTCTCCACCGCCTCCGGCAGGCTGAGCGCAAAGGAAATGAGCTCTTCCTGGTTCATGACGTTAAAATTAGCACATGCTGATGGAGGCAGACCAATCAGAAAAACTCAAGCAGCCGGTACTTTCGGAAAATTTTCAGCAGATAGGAAAATAATCCTTGACGGCGTGACGGTCGCTTGATAGGGTTATGGCATAGTCGGAAAGTTGCGGGCGCGGCGAAGTGCTGGCCCCAAGCTTTCCGGATCTGCAAGCCGGGCGTTCGACCCGGCTTTTGTATTTCTGGCCGCCAGGCAGCCGTCAGCGAGGGTCCCGATGATCGATATCGAGAGTTTCGAACCAGAGCTTTACGGCTTCTGGCCGCAGAGACGTGCTTATGGCGATCTGCTGCATCATGAAGCGGATGACGCCCAGGCGAGGGCGGCGGCTGAGGCCTATTTCCTTGAGATCAAGTCCGGTCCGGCCTCACCTGCCGAGGAGCTGCGGGTCCTGCTCAACGAGATGACGGCGGAGATGCGCGACCAGTTCATCGCTTTCCGCGAATTGCGACGGGCTGCGGAAGCGACTTGCTCAGGCGGCGACGAGGCAGCGGCAAAGCTTGCGCGGGCCGATCTGAAGGCGGCGACCGATGCGATGTCGCTGATCGTGCGCACGCTGGAGAAGGTCGATCAGCTGCAGCGGCAGACCGCGCGCGACCGCGAGCTGGCCGCGGAAGAGAATGACGCTGCGATGGGGCTTGAAGATGCGAAGAAGCGGTTTCTTGAGCGCATCGACGAGCTGGCGGAACAGCGGGCGCGGCAACTGCTTGCCGAGTGGCAGGTTACCGGTCCTCCCGGTCAAGGTGACGCCGCTGCCGGCGACGCTCGCCAAGCCGATACCGGCTAAGGGTCAAGTGTCGCGGTCTCTCCGGCGCCGGCTTGAGAAAACCATGGCACGGCATGGCAAGGAGATGACCTTCATCGCAGCGGAACGGACAACGGTTCGGACGGTCGTGGCGGCCGGTGTGCAGCAGGGCGCGACCCTGGCGACGGAGATGAGCCCAGCGGCGATGCCGCTCGCAACCTCCGGGCCCTCGTGTCCGACCGAGGTTGATCGGCTGGACGGGGCTGCGGGACCGGCGGAGCGGATGCCCATGGATGACCCCCTGGTTCGCTTTGCCGACGAGCGTGGGCTCTGGAACCCGCTCGACGGTCTCTGGAGTTTTTCCGGCCGTCTCGAACAGCAGCCGCCGGCGGGCGACTGGCGCACCTGGCTGATCCTCGGTGGGCGCGGCTCCGGCAAGACGCGGGCAGGGGCCGAATGGATTCATGCGCTGGCGAGCGCGGAACGGCGTTCCGATCTGCGCATCGCCTTGATTGCCGAAACGCTCGGCGACGCGCGCGAGGTGATGATCGATGGTGTCTCCGGTATCTGCCGAATCGCGCGGCGGGGATGCCCGGAGTTCGAGATTTCCCGGCGCAGGCTCGTCTGGCCGAATGGCGCGGTGGCACAGATCTTCTCGTCCGAGGATCCGGAAAGTCTGCGCGGCCCGCAGTTTCATTTTGCCTGGTGCGACGAGCTGGCGAAATGGAAGCATGGGCAGGAGACATGGGACATGCTGCAGTTCGGCCTGCGCCTCGGCAGTTTTCCGCGCCAGCTGGTGACGACGACGCCGAGGCCGGTGCCGCTGCTGAAGGAATTGATCGCTGATGCAGGCACGCGGCTGACACGGATCAGCACGCTTGCCAATGCGGCCAATCTGGCGCCGGGTTTTATCGATGCGCTGGCGCACCGCTACGGCGGCACGCGGCTCGGGCGTCAGGAACTCGACGGTGAACTGATTGAGGATCGCGAAGACGCGCTGTGGCGGCGCGAGATGATCGAGGCTGCCACGATCCGCTTCACTGGAGAGTTGAGACGTGTCGTGGTGGCGGTCGATCCGCCGGCGGCGGCCGGCGCGCAGTCCTGCTGCGGCATTGTCGTGGCGGGGCTGGAGGCGTCGGGGCGTGCGGTGGTGCTTGCCGATTGTTCGGTTCAGGGCGCAAGCCCGGCCGGTTGGGCGAGCGCGGTGGTCCGCGCCTACAGGCGCTTTTCGGCGGACCGGGTCGTGGCCGAAATCAACCAGGGCGGTGACATGGTGGCATCGATGCTAAGGAGTATCGACGAGAGCCTGCCGGTCTCGACCGTGCGCGCGACGCGCGGTAAATACTTGAGGGCTGAACCAGTCGCGGCACTCTACGAGCAGGGGCGGGTTGCCCATGCCGGGAGGTTTGTCGCGCTGGAAGACCAGATGTGCGACTTTGGTCCGGACGGGCTTTCGTCGGGCCGTTCGCCAGACCGGCTGGACGCGCTGGTCTGGGCGTTGACGGCACTGATGCTGGAGGGACATGGAGAGCCCCGGGTGAGGGGCGTCTGAAGGACTAGCGTTGAGGTTGCTGTTGTGCCGGGCGCGGCGCTTGCTGCTCCGGGCGAACCTGACGCCATTCGTTTTCGAGCTGGTCGACGACATGCTGGGGAATGGTCGGCTGATTGCTGTTGGCCGGCTGCTGCATGCTCTCCTCCAAGGGCTTGATTTAACGGTGAGTTAATCACTGGCACGGCTTAAACTGCGTGTAAATCAGGCGCTTAAACACTTTAAACGATTGAATTAATTTTAATCGATTGAGGCGTACAACGCCGTACCACTTTTTGAGGCGGTTACTATGGTTATCCACATCGACAGGCCCTTCTTCTTCGACACGGTGCGCGACGCGCTGTTCAAGGGAACGCTTAATCAGCCTCAGGTGGAGGGGATGACGGCGATTCTCGATTTCTGGGAATCGCGGATGCCGGATGCCGATCCGCGTTGGCTCGCCTACATCCTGGCGACGGCCTACCACGAGACGGCCTTTACGATGCAGCCGGTGCGCGAGACACTGGCGGCTACCGACGCCCGGGCGATCGAGATCCTGGAGAACGCCTATGCGTCAGGCAAGCTCTCCTGGGTGAAGACGCCTTACTGGCGCCCTGACGAGGACGGCAAGAGCTGGCTTGGCCGCGGCCTGGTGCAGCTCACTCACAAGCGGAATTACGAGGCCATGAGCAAACTGACAGGCATCGACCTGGTCGCGGAGCCGGACCGGGCGATGGAGATGGATGCCGCCGTTTCGATCCTGATCGAAGGCATGGTGCGGGGCTCCTTTGCCAATCACAAGCTCGCCGACCACCTGAACGAGACGACGGATGATTGGGTTAATGCCCGCCGCATCGTCAATGGCACCGATAGGGCGGAAAAGCTCGCCGGCTACGGCAAGACGTTCCTTGCTGCCATCCGCCACGAACAGCCGGCGGGATGGCTTGCGCGGTTGAAGGGCTGGCTCCCGCGTGCTATCGCGCGGGTCTTCGGCTAGACCCTGACAGGAGTTCCGCGTGATCCGCCACATCGTCTTCTTCACAGCGCCCGCGGAGCAACTGGAAAAGGTGCGCGCCGGCCTGTCGATCCTGACGGCGATCCCGCATGCGCGGCTGCTGGAGATCGGAACCAACATCAAGACCGACCAGCTCGGCACTGACGTCGACCTCGTGGTCTACGGCGAATTCGACGATGAAGCCGCGCTTGCAGCCTACAAGGCGCATCCAGACTACCAGCGCTCCATCGACCTCGTGCGCCCGATCCGCGAAATGCGGATGGCGGCGGATTACGAGAGCGACGCGGCGGTGAAGCGGCCGCTGCGGTAATGCCGCTGCGGCCTGCTCTTCACGTTACAGAGGCGGAAGGCAACAAACGAGCCTAGCCAAGAGCACTCTGCTCGGCGCAAATCCTGTCGATCAGAACATCGAGTTCACCCTTCGGCGGGCGATTTTGGGCGAGGCGCTGCTTCAGGTGCATGATCGGTTCCGCAAGGATCTCATCCAGACTTTCGGCACAGGTGAAGTCACCCGCCACCTTCTTGACCTTGGAGTTGTCGAAGATCGCAGTCCAGGCCTTGTCGCCGATCAGGGGACCTTCCCAGGCCGGATTATACTTGATCAGGGTCTCGGTCGGTACGTGAACGATCTTGGCCTCGACGCCGAGCAGTCTGCCGATCGCCCTTTGGATATCGTTCCAGATGTGCGCACGGTCGGACGTAATGTGGAAGATCTCGCGAAGTGCGGCCTGCTTGCCGAAAAGTCCGACGAAAGGTACCGCGAAATCGACAGAGCGGGTCAGCGTCCAGGGCGTGTGGCCATCGCCGGCGACAATGGTGGGGTCGCCGTCCAGCATGCGTCTTGCCATGACGTCGCTATCGCCCATCATGATCGGCAGTCCGGTGCGGACGGTGTGGCTGGGGCGAACGATCGTCCAGGCGAGGTTCTCGGATTGCTTGAGCAATTCCTCACAGGCGATCTTGGCCTGGCTGTAGGGCCAGTACGGATTGATCGCCGGCGTCTTCTCGGTGATCACGTAATGACGAGCCGGCTTCTCGTAGACCGAGGCCGAGGAGATGAAAATGTACTGGCCGCAATGGCCTGAAAACACTTCGATATCGCGCGCAATCTGGTCGGGCGTGAAGGCGATGAACTGGCACACGACATCGTAGTTGGCCTTGGCGAGCTCCGCGTATTCCGGCGACCCAAGTTCGCCGACGATCGAGGTCACGCCTGCAGGCAAGGGGTCTTGTCTCAGGCCGCGGTTGAAGATGCTGACATGATGACCCTCGGCAACGGCGCGCTCGACGCACGGGTAAGAGATTTGGCCGGTGCCGCCAATGAAAAGAACATTCAAAGCCATGTGGGGACCTCAGTAGGTGACGGGCGGGATCAGGGTCACCTTCATAGCGCGAAAGGGCGTGGGCGTCTTGCGCAAATCTGGCGAGGCTATGGCGTCCCGGACGGCAAGCAGGCAGGCCTGCCTCTCCCGTCCCACTCTGACAAGCCATCGATATTGTGATGGGGAAAGCGGTATTGAATTTCTTCACGAATGTATGAGACGCATGCTATCTCAGCTGGGCTAGGAGCGATGCTGCATGGTGGTTGTGAGGGCTTTCGGGACATCGTCCTTGGACGCGAAAAAGCGGGAAATCGAGCGTCTCGCGGCGCTGGAGCAGCTTGACCTCCTCGATACCCCGAAGGACGAAGGCTTCGAGCGCATCGTGCGCCTGATAAAGGAGATCTTCGCGGTCGACATCGGCCTGGTGTCTCTCATCGACGCGCATCGGCAATGGTACAAGGCGTGTTCCGGTCTGGCGGCGGACGAGGTTCCGCTTGAAGATACCTTCTGCCGCTACGTGGTCGACCGCGAGGAGCCGATTGTCGTGCAGGACGCTACGCGCGATCCGCGGTTCGCGCACAATCCGGCCGTAACGGGAGAAAGCCACGTTCGGTTTTACGCTGGCGTGCCTTTGAAAACCAAGGGTGGCCACGTTATCGGAACGGTATGTGCGATCGATCGCCGCCCCAGATCATTCAGTTCCAGGGACCTTTTTGTTCTCCACGAACTGGCGGGCGTCGCGATGGACCGGATCGAGCTGCTGCAGTCGGCAGCAACCGACAGCCTCACGGGCACGCTTACCCGCCGCGCCTTCCGGCAGGAGGCCGATCAACTTCTGTCGCTTGCCTTGAGACATCAGCATGACCTGTCCTGCATTGTTCTGGACATCGACCGCTTCAAGAGCGTCAACGACACCCATGGCCACGCCGTGGGGGATCAGGTGCTTCATGCGGTCACTGAAACGTGCAAGGCGAACCTGCGGGTGGGAGATCTGTTCGGCCGGCTCGGGGGCGAGGAGTTTGCCATTCTCCTTCCGCATATCAATCGCGAAGGGGCAGTCGCCGTCGCCGAAAAGGTAAGGATGGCGATCGCGTGCCTGCCGATCCGAGGAGCTTTCGGCGAATTGAACGTGACGGCAAGTTTCGGCGTTTCGGCGCTTTCGATCATCACCAGGGATATCGAGACGCTGTTGGCTCAGGCCGATGCCGCGATGTACCACGCCAAGCACAACGGTCGAAACCGATGCGTGTCGTGGAACTCCATCGGTGCTGATGGTCCGACCGGCTCTCGCCGTCGCGTTCTGAAAGCAGGGTCCATCATGTTCAATGACCGCCGCTCGACGATCGATTGCACCATAAGGTCGCTCGGCACCGACAGCGCGGGGCTCTCCGTCTCCAGTTCCGCTGGCATACCTCCGGAATTCGTCCTGATGATCAAGGGCGAGGGTTTCGAGACCAAATGCCGGATCGTGGCGCAGGACCGGCAAACCATAGAAGTCGCCTTCAAGGCCTGATCGGGCTTCACCTGCGATTGGCTGTCATCACGCCACAGGCTCGAGAGTCCGCCTAACTCCAGGATACCAACCATGAGATTGAGATCATTGCTGCCGTGGGGCTCCGCGGCGGGTCGCAAAGCCGTGCCTGAGACGAAGACCGCGGGCGGCTTCATGTCGTTGACCGCGGAAGGGCGGGCGAGCTGGACTGGCCGCTCATACGCCGCCCTGTCGCGCGAGGGCTTCATGAAGAACCCGGTCGCGCATCGCAGCGTCCGGCTGATTGCTGAAGCCGCCGCCTCGGTGCCGTGGCTGCTCTACGAGGGCGATCGCGAGCGACCGGATCATGCGGTGCAGTCGCTGCTTGGGCAGCCGAACGGGCGCATGAGTGGGCCTGATTTCTTCGAGGCGCTCTACGGACATCTGCTTCTGTCAGGCAACGCCTATGTCGAGCCGCTGCTGGTCGGCGGCAGCCTGCGCGAACTGCATCTGCTGCGGCCTGATCGCATCGGCATCGTCGAAGGCAGGGACGGGTGGCCCGAGGCCTATGATTATCGTGCCGGCGGTTCCGTGCGCCGATTTCCGGCCGAGACGGAAGGGCTGGGTCTGCTGCACCTGAAGCTCTTCCATCCGCTCGACGATCATCTCGGTTTCCCGCCGCTGGCAGCGGCTCAGGTGGCGCTCGATCTCTCCAATGCAGCCGCGACATGGAACAAGGCGCTGCTCGATAATTCGGCCCGCCCGTCAGGCGCGCTGGTCTACCAGCCGAAGGAGGGCGGCAATCTCTCGCCCGACCAGTACGAGCGGCTGAAACAGGAACTCGACGAGGGCTATTCCGGCCCGATGCGCGCCGGACGTCCGCTGCTTTTGGAAGGCGGGCTCGACTGGAAGTCGATGGGGTTGTCACCGAAGGACATGGATTTCGTCGAGGCGCGCAATGGCGCCGCCCGCGACATCGCACTCGCCTTCGGCGTGCCGCCAATGCTGCTCGGCATTCCCGGCGACAACACCTACGCCAATTATCAGGAAGCGAACCGCGCCTTCTACCGGCTGACAGTGCTGCCGATGCTGACGCGCACCGCCGCCTCGCTCTCGGCCTGGCTCTCCGGCCACTACGAGGATCGTCTGCGGCTGGAGCCCGATCTCGACAAGGTCGCCGGGCTGGCGGCCGAGCGCGATCAGCTGTGGACGCGGGTGGGAAGCGCAGCCTTCCTGACCGACGAGGAGAAGCGGCAGGCAGTGGGGTACTGAACGCCTGCGCCGGCGCATGAATCAAACTCTGAGCGCCTGGACTCAATATTCAAACAAACCCACCCAAGCGGTTCAAAAGATTCGCTGAAATGCGGGGACGACACGCTGAAATCGGCGGCGCCAAGTCGCGACTGCGGCTGATTTTTCCTGCCTTCAACCAAGGATCCCTGCGATGACAGACCTTTCCAACGATGCCGGGCTCTGGGCGACCAGGGCGCTCGGTGCGTCGGCGGGGGCGGCGGTGTCGCTCGTCTACCTCCTGCCGAAAAGCCGGCGGGAGGCCGCCAGCCGCTTCTTCACCGGCCTTGCCTGCGGCACGATCTTCGGCGGGCCGACCGGTATCTGGATTGCCGAAAGGCTGGCGCTGGCGGATCGCCTCTCGGCCTCCGAGATCGTGCTGTCTGGATCAGCGGCGGCAAGCCTCTGCGCCTGGTGGGGTCTCGGCATCCTGTCGCGCATCGCCGGGCGATACGGTGCCCGCGGGCGCTAGCCCGCAAGCCCATTCCAACAAACGAGGAGAGCATCATGACCGCAAGCCGCGCGCTGGCGCGATCACCCATGGGCGCGGATACGCGCAAGTTCGCCAATCTGGAGCTCAGGGGGCTGAAGCGCGACGGCAGCTTTTCCGGCTATGCCAGCGTCTTCGGCGAAGTCGATCTCGGCAAGGATGCGATCGAGCGCGGCGCCTTTCGCAAGTCCTTGGCCGAGCGCGGTGCGGGCGGGGTGCGTATGCTCTTCCAGCATGACCCGGCCGAACCGATCGGCGCGTGGAAGACGATCCGCGAGGACAGCCGCGGCCTCTATGTCGAGGGCATGCTCGCCGAGGGTGTCTCCCGGGCACGCGAGGTGCATCAGCTCCTGAAGAACGGCGCGCTCGACGGGCTTTCGATCGGTTTCCGCACCGTGCGCGCCAAGACCGATGCGAAGTCGGGCGTGCGCCGCATCCTCGAAGCCGACCTCTGGGAGATCTCTGTTGTGACTTTCCCGATGCTGCCTTCGGCGCGCGTCCAGAACATCAAGAATGCGCGGTGGTTCCGCGACAAGGAGACCGAGCTTGTCCGCGCCATGCGCCGGGCCGCCCGGATGATGCTGACAGAAACCTTCAGATAGGAAAACGGGACATGACCGACATGCATGAGACAGGTTCGCGGATCGCGCCGGAGATCAAGGCGGCGCCTGAGATGACGGCTGCCTTCGACGAGTTCATGGAGGCGTTCGAAGCCTTCAAGGATACCAATGACCGCCGCCTCGGTGAGATCGAGGAAAAGCTGACGGCCGATGTCGTCACCCGCGACAAGATGGACCGCATCACGAGGGCGATGGACGAGCAGAAGAAGGTGCTCGACCAGCTGGCGCTGAAGAAGGCGCGGCCGCCGCTCGGGCGTGGCAGCGCAAACGGCGTCGAGGCCAACGAGCACAAGGCGGCGTTCGAGCAGTATATCCGCCGCGGCGACGAGGCCGGCTTGCGCGAGCTCGAGGCCAAGGCGATGTCGGCGGGATCAGGGAGCGACGGCGGCTATTTCGTGCCGCCCGAGACGGACACCGAGATCGGCCGTCGCCTCTCCGTCGTCTCGCCGATCCGCTCGCTTGCGACCGTCCGCCAGGTCTCCTGCTCGGTTCTGAAGAAGCCGTTCGCGACCTCGGGCATGGCGGCCGGCTGGGTGGCCGAAGCGGCGGCCCGCCCGCAGACATCAAGCGCGCAGCTTGCCGAACTCTCCTTCCCGACCATGGAACTGTACGCCATGCCGGCGGCAACGCAGGCGCTGCTCGACGATGTCGCCGTCGATATCGAGGCCTGGATCTCGAGCGAGGTCGATACCGTCTTTGCCGAGCAGGAGGGCACGGCCTTCGTCAATGGCGACGGCACCAACAAGCCGAAGGGCTTCCTCGCCTATACCGCGGTCGCCGACAGCGCCTGGAGCTGGGGCAATCTCGGCTATATCGCGACGGGTGCCGCGGGCGCCTTCAAGACGACGGGTGCCTCCGACACCCTGATCGATACGATCTACTCGCTGAAGGCCGGACATCGCCAGAACGCCAACTTCGTCATGAACCGCAAGACGCAGGCCGAAGTCCGCAAGCTGAAGGATGGCGACGGCCGCTATCTCTGGCAGCCGCCGGCAACGGCGGGCGAGGCGGCTTCGCTCGTTGGCTTCCCTGTTGTCGAGGCCGAGGACATGCCCGATATCGCAGCCAATGCGCTGTCGATCGCCTTCGGCGACTTCCGCGCCGGCTATCTCGTCGTCGACCGCACCGGCGTTCGCGTGCTGCGCGATCCCTATTCCGCCAAGCCCTATGTGCTCTTCTACACGACCAAGCGTGTCGGTGGTGGGGTGCAGAACTTCGAGGCGATCAAGCTCATCAAGTTCGCCGTGAGCTGATCCTAGGCAAGGCGGGTGCGGCTGCCCGCATCCGCCTGCCGAAAATGCCTGCGCCACACCAATCCAGGATCGTCAATGACCTATGCACTGATTACCCCGCCTGACGCGGAAGCGCTGACGCTTGCCGAAGTGAAGGCCCATCTGCGGCTCGACGACGGCAGCGAAGACGCGCTGCTGGCCTCGCTGATCCGCGTCGCCCGCGAGCATCTGGAGCGCACGACGGGCCTCTGCCTGATCACGCAGGTCTGGCGGCTCCATCTTGAATCGATACATGAAGATCGTGTGATTCAGATTGCCAAGGGGCCTGTGCAAGCCATTGAAAGCCTGAATGTTTACGATGAAGCGGGCGAGGAAGTGGTCTTGCCCGCGACCGGCCATGTGCTCGACGGCAATGCCCGGCCGGCGCGTCTGGTGCTTGATCGGAATGTGGATTCTGCCATCGCCGCGAACGGCATCGAGATCGATTTTTCCGCCGGCTTCGGCGAGAGCGGTGCCGAGGTGCCTGATACGCTGAAGCGGGCGATGCTGATGCATGTCGCCCAGATGTTCGCCTTCAGGGGTGCCGTGGCAGTCGAGGATCAGCCGGCGGACATTCCTGTCGGTTATGACCGGCTGGTCGCACCGTTCTTGATCCGGAGGCTCTGATGCGATCCGTCTTCTTCGATCCGGGGCAGATGACGGCTCGGCTTGAACTGGAGGCACCGGAAGAAGCGCCGGACGGACAGGGCGGTGCCAACGTTGCCTTTACCGCTGTTGCCTCGGTGTGGGCGCGGATCGAGCCGCTGGCCGAAGTACGGGAAGAGCGGGCCGGTTCAGATGTCTTCACGCTGACACATCGCATCTGGCTACGGTTCCGCACCGACATAAGGGCCGGGATGCGACTGCGCAAGGGCGACCGGCTGTTCGCCATAGGCACCTGGCGCGACCCTGATGAAACCGGCCGCTATCTCTGCTGCCTCTGCGAGGAGGAAGGACGATGAACACCGCCATGGCGATCACACTCCGCGATTTGGCGGAGATCCTGGCGCGGCTGTCGCGAGGGGGGTGCCGCAAGGCCGCGGGCAAAGAGAGGTGGGAGCGATGAGCGCAGCCAATGAACTGCTGACGGCGATCCATGCACGCCTGACCGGCGATGCCGAGCTTCTCGGCATGATCGGTGAGGACGGTATCCGCGATCGGCTGGTGACCGGACGAAAGCTTCCTTGCGTGCTGATTGGAGAACTCGTCAGCAACGACTATTCGACCTCGACCGAGAGAGGCGAGGAGCATCTGTTGTCGCTCGAAATCTGGGTCGACGTGGGTGGGCGAAGGCAGGCGCAGCTGGTGGCCTCGCGTCTCCACGCCCTGCTGCAGGATGCGGCGCTCGATCCTGGCGAGCACCACCTCGTCAGCCTGTTGCATGTCAGGACACAGAGCCGGCGGGAACCGAAGACGAAGCTGTATGTTGCCGAACTGCGCTTTCGGGCTGTCACGGAGCCGATTGCCGCCGTTACGGCGTAGCGGGCTACTCCTCGAAACGGCTCGTGGCGTCGCGATCGCGTTCGTAATGTCTCGACAACGGAAAAGGTGGCAGCCACGACTCGCGGCGGATGGTCCAGAGTTCGTAAGTTGGCTGCAACTGGTCGGGAGCATCGAGCGATCCGAGGTTCACCTCGACTTCATCTCCGGAGCGCCCGAAAACCGGGGAGCCGCAGTGGGGGCAGAAGAACCGCCCGTCGTACGCACCTGTTTCGCCTTCGATCGTCACCGCATCTTGGGGAAAGATCGCCGATGCATGGAAAAGCGCGCCGTGATGCTTGCGGCAGTCGAGACAATGGCAAATGCCGACCCGATAGGGGCGTCCGGTTGCGACAAGGCGGACATTGCCGCAGCGGCAGCCGCCGGTGAAACGGTCCATGTTGCTTCTCCTCCACGATCAGGCGGTGGACCGCCTTGCAATGAAGATGGAGTGGCGGCTGCAAATGTCCCGTCCATTGCGGCAGCTGCCTTCATCACTCAGGCCGGTTGGTACACCCTGGTCGCCGCTTTGACCTGTGCAGCCAGCATCAGCACGAAGCCCAGCGAGATGACGGCGAGCGCGGCGCAGGTGGCGATTGCGGTTCCGGCACCGGCGCGATCGAGGATCGCCGTGAAAACGACGGGCGCGATGGCGTTGGCGAGGTTCTGCGGCAGCGACAGGCGGGCCGATTGCAGCCCGAATTCGCGCGGCGAGAACAGCGCGAGCGGCAGCAGCGCGCGGGCGACGGTCATGACACCGGAGCCGAAGCCGTAGAGCAGGATGAAGCTGATCAGAAGCGGCGTCGAGGGCGGTATCACCAGCATCATCAGGAAGCTCGATACCATCAGGCTCACGCCCATCGCGGCGCTGAGGATCGGATTGCCGCGACGCCCGAGGAGCATGTCCAGAAAGCGGGCCGAGACGCCGATCACGCCGCGCGCCGAACCGAGCTGCAGCGCCAGCGCCGGTGAGGCGCCGGACTGGCGCAGTATTTCAAGCAGCGATGGCGATACGCCGAAAGTCACGAAAGTCGATATCGTCGTTGCGGCGGCAATCAGCAGGAAGGCCTTGCGTTGTCCCGCTGGCGAAAGCGGCACCGGCGTTTCCTGTGCGGCGGCGCCGTCGGCGGTGAAGGCGATCGGCTTCGGCAGGGCGAAAACATGCAGCGGCAGGCAGACAAAGAGCTGCAGAGCCGCGCAGATGAGAAACGTCATGCGCCAACCGGCGGTCGCGTTGAGCTGGCTGAGGATCGGCCAGAAGATCGCGCTCGAAAGGCCGGTGAACAGCATCAGGATGGCAATCACCCGTTTGCTGTCGGGGCCGGCGCGCTCGACGACGGCGGTATAGGCCGGAGCGGAAAGGCCGAAGGCGCCACCGGCGCCGATGGCGATCCAGGCAAGCCCATAGAGGACGATGCCGTGCGCGGCTGACAACAGCAACAGGCCGATCGTGAAGGTAATCGAGGCGGCGGCGAGCACGCGCGCGGCTCCATGTCGGACGAGCAGGCGGCCGGTCGTCGGGCCGGCGAGGGCACTGACAACCATCATGATGCTGAGCCCACCGAAGACCACCTCGTTCGGCAAGCCGAGATCCGGCGCGATGACGCGCCCCATGACACCGAGCATGTCGAAGGTGGTGCCCCAGCCAATCAGCTGCGTGACGGCAAGCACGGCAATCGTCTGCACCGAGCGCAGGGGGATGGATCGAGACATGAGGCGGGCTTTGACGCGAATGGGGTAGGGGCGGGCAAGGTCGTAGCAGCTTCGCCGACTGGTTGAAAGTGACAAGTGGATGACACCTACGGGCGCCGGCTGCGCCTGTTTTCTCTGTCGGAGCTGCCGCTCAGGAGGGAACCGATCGCAGCGTCGAGCACAATCGACCATTGTGGTTGCGTGGCGGTACTATTGGCGTAAGTTGTGTTGGATTGCGATTCAACAAAGCGAGTGGGCGGTGAAAATCTTCTTCGATGTCGACGGTGTGCTGATCGATGGATGGCACGCCAATCCGGAACTGCGCAAGCCTTGGGATATGACAATCGAAGACGATCTGGGTGTGGATCGCGATGCGTTCCAACAGCTCTTTTTCGGAACGCCTGGCGATCGCTCCCAAAGCCGGATGTTTGCATGCGTGACTGGGCAAAGCGATTTGAAGACAGCGCTTGCCGAAGTGCTTCCGCAGGTTGGCTATGCCGGCAGCGTGAGCTCTTTCATGCCGTATTGGTTTGAAAAAGATTCAAATCTCAATGCATCGGTTATTGAGCTGGTGTCCGAGCTGCGCCGGGCAGCCGATATGAAGCTGTATCTGGCAACCGGCCAGGAACATTTCCGCGCACGATATTTGTGGAACGACCTTGGCCTTTCCAGGCTCTTCGACGGCATTTTCTACAGCGCCGAGATCGGTCATCCCAAAAAGGATATCCGTTTCTTCGAGGCTATCAACGCCGCATTGGGGATTTCCGGCGATGAGCGCCCGCTGTTTTTCGACGATCAGCCCGAGATTGTAGCGCTGGCGGCGCAGGCGGGATGGGACGGCACGGCCTACTGCAGTGAGCAGGACATCCGGCGCCATCCGCGCCTGCGCGAATGGTGGCTGTAAGGGACAACACACCGGAGCGAGGCTCCCATTTGGAACTGCACGACGGCGCCTTCGGGCGCCATGTCGAAAGGATCGGACGATGGTGGCGCAGAAGGGCAAGGACCTGCTCCTGAAGATATTCAACGGCACGGCTTACGAAACGGTAGCAGGGCTGCGGTCGAAACGGCTGGCATTCAACGCTGAAACCGTCGACGTCACCGACGCCGAGAGCGCCGGGCGCTGGCGTGAGCTGCTGGGTGGCGCCGGCGTGCAGCGCGCGTCGGTCTCGGGCGCCGGCATCTTCAAGGATGCAGCCTCCGATGGCCTGGTGCGGAATGCCTTCTTCAACGCGTCGATCCTGAGCTGGCAGATCATCGTCCCCGGTTTCGGCATGGTGACGGGACCGTTCCAGGCGAGCGCGCTCGAATATTCCGGCCAGTATAACGGCGAGGTGATGTTCGAGCTGGCGCTGGAGTCGGCCGGCGCCATCAGCTTCGAGGCGCTCTGACGCGGGCGGCGGGTGCAAGGGCGAACCGGCGCCGCGGCGAGATCGAGGCTGTCATCGATGGTGAACAGCGGATCCTTTGCCTGACGCTCGGCGCGTTGGCGGAACTGGAGACAGCGTTTTCCGCGGACAATCTCGTGGGTCTGGCCGAGCGCTTCTCGCGCGGACAGCTGAAGGCAGCCGACATGATCCGCATCATCGGCGCCGGCCTTCGCGGCGGCGGCAATCTCTATTCCGATCAGGAAGTGGCGGAGGCCAGCATCGATGGCGGCATTGCCGGTTGCGCTGTTGTCGTCGGCAACCTGCTTGCCGCGACATTCATCGGGGAGAGCGCGGAGATTGCCGCGCGCCCCCTTTAGCCGCAGCAGATATCGAGGCCGATCGCGCGACGCCTTTCCCCTGGGCGCGCGTCCTCCACGTCGGCCTCTGTCTGCTGCGGCTGCCTCCCGCAATCTTCTGGACAATGACACCCGTCGAATTTCACGCCGTTGCCGGTGGATTGGCGCCGCGCAGCGCCGTCGCCCGGGCCGATCTCGGCGCGCTGATGGCGCAATTTCCGGACGGCCTGACACCCTCGAAACGAAGGAACGATCATGGAGACTGACGACGCCGACCTCTCCGCCATGGCCGTGCAGGCCGAAACCCTGCAACGTACGCTCGATGGCCTAGAGACCCGCTCGCGCTCGTTCGGCTCGGCGCTGTCGAGCGCGCTGCGCAGTGCTGCCGATGGCGGCAAGGGCCTCGATGATGTGCTGCGCAGCCTCGGCAATCGGCTCGCCGATATCGCGCTGTCGGCCGGATTGAAGCCGCTGGAGACGATGATCTCGGGCGCTGCGTCGAACCTTCTCGGCGGTTTCGGCAAGCTCCTGCCTTTCGCCGATGGCGGCGTGGTTTCGCAGCCGACCTACTTCCCGATGGGCGGCAACATGGGCCTGATGGGCGAGGCTGGCAGCGAGGCGATCCTGCCGCTGAAACGGGGCGCCGATGGTGCGCTCGGCGTTGCTGCGTCAGGCGGATCGGCCGGCCCGCAGATCGTCTTCAACGTCACGACTTCGGATGCGCAGAGCTTTCAGAAGAGCGAAGCGCAGATCTCTGCGATGCTGGCGCGCACGGCGATGCGCGGCCAGCGCAACCTTTGAGGCAATCATGGCAAACGGCTTCCACGAGGTGCGCTTTCCGCTGCGCCTGTCGCTCTCGACGAGCGGCGGCCCTGTCAGGCGCACCGACATCGTCAACCTTTCCAACGGCCGCGAAAGCCGCAACAGCCGCTGGCGCGATGCGCGGCGCAGCTACGATGCGGGCTCTGGGCTGCGCTCTTTCACCGATCTCTATGAGGTCCTGGAGTTTTTCGAGGCGCGCAGCGGTGAACTCTATGGGTTTCGCTTTCGCGATCCGGTCGATTGGACGACTGGGCGACCGGATGTGCCGGTGACGGCATTCGATCAGCTTATCGGCACCGGAGACGGCACGACGGCGAGCTTTCAGCTTGCCAAGACCTACGGAGACGCGGCCGCGAGCACCGTTCGAACCATCCGCAAGCCGGCGGCAGACTCGGTGATCGTTGCCGTGGATGGCGTCGAGCAAGGCCCTTCCGCCTTTGCCTGCGATGCCGCGACTGGCCTCGTCAGCTTTGCTGCCGGTCATATTCCTGCTGCGGGTGCTGCCATTACCGCAGGCTTCGAATTCGATGTGCCGGTTCGCTTCGCGACGGGTCGGATCGACGTCAATCTGTCGGCCTTCAACACCGGACGGATCCCGACAATTCCGCTGACGGAGATTGTACCGTGAGAACCATCGACCCATCTCTGGCGATGCATCTCGATTGCGACGCGACGACACTTTGCCATGCCTGGCGAGTGATGAGGCGAGATGGCGTCGTCCTCGGTTTTACCGAGCATGACCACGACCTCGCCTTCGCCGATACCAGCTTCACCGCTGCCAGTGGCTTCTCTGCAAGTGCGACCGAGGAGGAGGCCGGTCTCCCGGAGGCGACCAGCGACGTTGCGGGCGGCTTCTCCAGCGATGCGATCACCGAGGACGACCTTCAACGCGGCGCCTATGACGGCGCCCGCGTGGAGGTTTTCCTCGTCAACTGGTCGGTGCCCGCGCAGCACTTGCTGATCAAGGTGCAGGAAATCGGCGAGGTCGTTCGCGATGCCGGTCAGTTTCGTGCCGAGCTTCGAAGCTTTGCCCATCGCCTGAACCAGCCGCAGGGGCGCGTCTACGGCAGGCGTTGTGATGCGGCGCTTGGGGACGGCAGGTGCGGTGTCGATCTGGCCCAGCCGCAGTTTCGCGCTGAAGGCATCGTGGTGCTGGTGCGTGATGAAAGCCATATCCAGGTTTCCGGTATCGGCAGCTTGGGCGACGGCTTCTTCCGTTTCGGGGAACTGGCTTTTCTTGATGGCGTAGCCGAGGGGCAAGGCGGGATCGCCGAGTCGTATTCTGAGACGGAAGGCGAGGTGACATTGTGGCTGCCGCTGACCGTCCTGCCTGAGATCGGCGACCGGGTCCGGTTGACGGCCGGATGCGACAAGGCTTTTGCCACCTGCCGAACAAAGTTTTCCAACCAACTGAATTTTCAAGGGTTTCCGCACATACCAGGTGCAGACTTCGCGTACACCTACGCCGATGACGAGACCGTTCACGACGGGAGCGCGCTGTTCAAATGAGACCCTTTGCAGAGAAGGTGCTGAACGCTGCCGAGAGCTGGATCGGAACGCCCTATCGCCACCAGGCGTCGACCAAAAGCGTCGGGTGCGATTGTCTCGGCTTGATCCGTGGCGTGTGGCGGGACGTCTATGGCGACGAACCGGAACTCCCGCCGCCCTATGCGCCTGACTGGGCCGAGCGCAGCGGCACGGACCGCCTGATGGCTGCGGCGCTGAAACACTTCGGAACGCCGCTGCCGCTGACGCAAGCGCAGCCGGGCGATGTGCTGCTGTTCCGCTGGCGGCCGGATATGGCGGCGAAGCATGCCGGCATTCTCGCCGGCGAACGGCAATTCATCCATGCCTATGAGCAGGCTTCGGTCGTCTGTTCGCCGCTGGTGCCGAGTTGGCGCAGGCGGATTGTGGCTGTGTTTCGCTTTCCCGAACGTTGCTCCGTTTCCGGCTGAAGCCGGCAATTCCTCTTCATTTTCCGGTGGTTCATGGCAACACTTCTCTTTCAAGCGGCCGGCGCTGCTCTCGGCAGTGTCTTCGGCCCGGTTGGCGCTGTCATCGGCCGCGCAGCCGGCGCGCTCGCCGGAAGCGTCGTCGATCACGCCTTGCTTTCCCGCAGCTCGACGGTTCGCGGGGCGCACCTTTCGACGGCGCGCATCCCCGGCGCAGACGAAGGGACGGCGATCAACAGGGTTTACGGAACGGCACGCGTGGGCGGAACGCTGATCTGGGCGACACGCTTCGAGGAGCAGGTGACGAGCGAGCGCAGGGGCGGAAAGTCGTCGAGTGGCGCGCGGGTCGAGACATTCCGCTACTTTGCCAATCTGGCGATCGGGCTTAGCGAGGGACCTGTCGCCTGTGTTCGCCGGGTCTGGGCTGATGGCAAGGAGCTCGACCTGACGCAGATCGAGATGCGGTTCTATCCCGGGGATCGTGATCAGCAGCCGGATCCCTTGATCGAGGCGAAGCAGGGAGCGGGCATGGCGCCCGCCTATCGCGGGCTTGCCTATGTCGTCTTCGAGCGGTTGCCGTTGGATTCCTATGGTAACCGCATTCCTTTGCTGCAGTTCGAGGTGATCCGCCCGATCGGCACGCTGGAAAACCAGATCAAGGCTGTCTGCATCATTCCCGGCGCGACCGAGCATGGTTATCGCACGGTCGCCGTCTCCGAAAGCACCGGGGCAGGCAGCGCGCGAGTCCTGAACCGCAACAGCCTGCAGGGGCTGACCGACTGGGAGGTCTCGATCGACGAGCTGACGGCGCTCTGCCCAAATCTCGAGCGTGTTGCGCTTGTCGTCTCATGGTTCGGGACCGACCTGCGCGCGGGCGAATGTCAGATCCTGCCGGGCGTGGAAGTGTCGGCGCGCAACGAAAGCAGCCCATGGTCGGTCTCCGGCTACTTGCGCGGAACCGCTCACCTTGTCAGCAGGAGCGGCGGCGGTCCCGCCTATGGCGGCACGCCCGACGACGCGAGTGTTGTCTCGGCA
Source organism: Rhizobium sp. BK661 (assembly GCF_024808825.1). Taxonomy (NCBI): domain Bacteria; kingdom Pseudomonadati; phylum Pseudomonadota; class Alphaproteobacteria; order Hyphomicrobiales; family Rhizobiaceae; genus Rhizobium; species Rhizobium sp. BK661. Next base: position 1,212,190 of record NZ_JANTYT010000001.1, read on the forward strand.
ATTGCCGATCTCAAGGCGCGTGGGTTGGCGGTCTACCTCTATCCCTTCGTGATGATGGATATTCCAGCCGGCAACAGCCTCCCGGATCCCTATGGGGCTTCGGCTCAGCCTTCCTATCCCTGGCGAGGGCGGATCACCTGCTATCCGGCGATTGGCCAGGTGGAAACCGTGGACCGGACCGCAGAGGCTGCAGGCCAACTGTCCGCCTTCACCGGGGCGGCGCAGGCAACCGATTTTTTCGTTGACGGGCAGCGTGTGACCTATGTCGGCGGCGAGGCCAGTTGCCGCCGCTTCATCCTGCACTACGCGCAACTGGCAAAGGCGGCGGGTGGTGTCGACGGGTTCATTGTCGGATCGGAATTGCGCGGGCTGACGCAGGTGCGCGATGGAGCCAACAGCTTTCCATTCGTCGCGGCGCTGACGGCTCTCGCAGCCGATGTGAAGTCGCTCCTGCCGGCGACGAAACTGACTTACGGTGCCGATTGGAGCGAATACTTCGGCTACCATCCGCAGGATGGAAGCGGCGACGTCTATTTCAACCTCGATCCGCTCTGGTCGTCGCCGGCGATCGATGCCATCGGCATCGACAACTACATGCCACTGGCGGACTGGCGGGACGACGATCTCGCGAACGCCAATCCTGATGGTTTCCGGACCGGCGATGACTTCCGGGCGTTGACCACCGCGATCACTGCAGGCGAGGGTTTCGATTGGTATTACGCGAGCGATGCGGCTCGCCGGGCGAGGCAGCGTAGTCCGATTTCGGACGAGCTTGTCGGAAAGCCTTGGGTTTTCCGCTACAAGGATATCGCGGGTTGGTGGTCCGATCAGCATCATGAGCGGATCGGCGGCGTGGAAATCCCGACGCCGACATCGTGGCTTCCGCGCAGCAAGCCTGTCTGGTTCACCGAACTAGGCTGCGGTGCCATCGACAAGGGCGCAAACCAACCGAACATCTTTGCCGATCCCAAGTCCGCGGAAAGTGCTGTTCCCTACTTTTCCAACCGTACGCGCGCCGACACCATGCAGCGGCGTTTTCTGGAGGCCCATCACACGTGGTGGGGCGGTGGCGGTCCTCTGGCCGGAATGGTCGATCCGGCGCACCTTTTCGTCTGGTCGTGGGACGCGCGGCCCTTTCCTGCCTTTCCGCAGAATACCTCGACATGGAACGACGGTGCCAACTGGCGTATCGGACATTGGCTGAACGGCAGGCTCGGCAGCGGCACGCTGGCTGAGGTGGTGGCTGCTCTGCTGCGAGATCACGGCTTTGACAATTTCGACGTGTCTGAGGTGAGCGGCGATCTGTTGGGATATGTGCAGGGGGATATCGCATCCGCGCGCAGGCTGATCGAGCCGCTCCTGGAAGCGTTTCAGATCGATGCGATCGAGGATGCGGGGCGTCTGCGCTTCCGGTCGCGCATGTGGGCGAGCCTGCCGGCGCTGCCGGTCGACATTCTTGTGGACCGCGAAGACGAGCCGCTATGGCAGGAAACGCGTGGTCATGACAGTGATTTTGCGGCTGAAGCCCTGCTGAGCTTCTACAATCCCGACCTCGATTACGAGCAGGCAAGCGCTCGCTCCCATCGCGTGTCGCAATCGACAAATCGGATCATTGAGCAGGACCTCAATGCCGTCATGCCCGAGGAGACGGCGCTTGCCGCCGCCGAGGCATTGCTGCGCGACAATCGCGTTGCCCGGCGGTCCATCCGGTTCTCGCTTCCGCCGAATGAGGTGCGTATCCAGACTGGCGACGTAATTGCGCTGCCCGGACCACCGGGCCGGTTCCTGATCAGCCGCGTCGAGGATGGTGAGGCACGCCGGGTGGAGGCGCGCGAATTCGCCTCGTCTGTCGGCAGTACGGCGGGGACGATTGCCGCCGGAAAGCCGAGCGGCGAGGGCGGCTCGAACCTGTTTTCCCCGATCGTCCACTTGATTGACCTGCCGCGGTTCGATGGCAACGATCCGTCGAGCTATGCCCGGGGCGCAGTCTTTGCAAAACCGTGGACGACGGTCGGGCTGTCGTCGTCTCCCACGAGCGAAGGTTACAAGGGTAGGGTGCTGCTCGATCGGCCGGCGCGGATCGGCACGTTGACAAGTGCGCTTGCGGCAGGGGTTATCGGCCGCTTCGACTGGTCGCGACCGCTTGAACTCGATCTGTCCTATGGCGGCCTCGCCTCGGCACCTGCGACTTCAGTCCTGAACGGCGCCAACCTTCTGGCGGTCTTGTCGGTCCGCAATGTCTGGGAAGTCCTGGCGTTCCGAGAGGCCGAGGAGATATCGCGCGGGCGTTGGGCGCTGCGCGGCTTGCTGCGGGGGCTTGCCGGCACGGAGGATGCGATGTTTTCGGGGGCAGCAGTCGGATCGGCCGTTGTGCTGCTCGACGAGGCGGTGAAACCGCTTGGCCTCGGCAGCGACGAAATGGGCCTGCGATTGAATTGGATTGCCGAAACGGCCTCATCGACGGGGAAGACAGGTCCCTTCGCCTTCGAGGGCGGGTTGCGGGCGCAGACGCCGCTTGCCCCCGTCCACATCCGATGCGCACGCGGCGACAACGGCGTGAAGATCACCTGGATCAGGCGCGGGCGCGACAGCGCCGACAGTTGGCTCGCAGCCGATATTCCCCTCGACGAGCCGTTCGAGCGGTATCGTGTCGAAATTCTGGATGGCGACGTCGTTCTGAGAGCGAACGAATCCGACAGAGCGCAGTGGATCTATCCGTCCGCCGACGAACTTGCCGATTTCGGACAACCGCAAAACAGTCTCAGCCTGCGTATTCGGCAACTGGGCGAACGCGTGCCGCTCGGCATTCCTGCACGCGTGACATGTGCTTTCTAAATTTCATCGTGAAGGAGAGAAGATGATAGATCTGAAGGATTGGTACAGTTCGAAGACCATTTGGGGCGCGCTGATCTCGATCGTCGCATCCGTGTTGCATTTTGCCGGTATCGACCTTGCTGCGGCAGACAAGAGCCAGTTGGTCGACTCGGTCGTCAACATAGCCGGCGCGCTGGGTGGCCTACTTGCCATTTACGGGCGTGTCACTGCCAAGGCGGCGATCAAATCCGCCCCTTAAAGCCGGCGCGGCGAGCGGAAGACATCGTTCGCCGACCCACAGTTTTGAACACGCGTGGCGCGAATTCAAAACTGTTCTAAACATCAGGGATTACAAGGCATTCATTTGCCATTCAGGTGGCTTGAGTACATAGTCTGGGCCAAGTTGGTATCCATTGAAAGCATTGCACATGGCCTCTCCCTTGAGCGTCGCAGCGCTAGCCGCAGGGCTGGCGGTAACGTCGCCCTCACCGGATAATCCGCGTACCCTGACGGTGCGCGTTGCAGGCGATTGCAGCGAGGCCGCACGCGAGGTTGTGGAAAAAACGGGAGGGCAGCTCCTTTCCGTCCAGCCTCTGGGCGATAGCTGCATTATCACCGTCCTCGTCCAAGGTAACGGACAGCGCCCGCGCAAAGTAACCGTCAAGGTTCCGATGTAGGCAGAATCGCCCTATCTAGACGCCGAAGAAATCAAGCGGAGCAAAGCGGACCGATGCGCATTCTGGTAGTCGAAGACGATGTCAACCTGAACCGGCAGCTCAGCGACACGTTGAAGGAAGCCGGTTACGTCGTCGATCAGGCCTTTGATGGCGAGGAGGGCCACTTCCTTGGCGATACCGAGCCTTATGACGCGATCATTCTCGATATCGGCCTGCCGGAACTGGACGGCGTGACGGTGCTCGAGAAGTGGCGCGGCGCAGGGCGCGGCATGCCGGTATTGATTCTCACCGCGCGCGACCGCTGGAGCGACAAGGTCGCGGGCATCGACGCCGGTGCCGACGATTACGTCACCAAACCTTTCCACGTCGAGGAAGTGCTGGCGCGCATCCGTGCCTTGATCCGCCGTGCGGCGGGGCATTCGTCCTCCGAGATCATTTGTGGCCCGGTGCGCCTCGACATCAAGAGCTCGAAGGCGACAGTCAATGGCGTCGCGTTGAAACTCACCTCGCACGAATACCGGCTGCTTTCCTATCTCATGCACCATATGGGCGAAGTGGTTTCGCGCACCGAGCTGGTCGAGCACATGTACGACCAGGATTTCGATCGCGATTCCAATACGATCGAGGTTTTCGTCGGGCGCCTTCGAAAGAAGATGGGCGTTGATTTGATCGAAACGGTGCGCGGGCTTGGCTACCGCATCCAAGCGCCGAAAAATGCGAATTAAGTCGCTTACTGCACGCGTTCTACTGCTGACCACGATCTGGTCGACCGTCGCGCTTGTCGTCATCGGGTTGTTGATCTCGACGCTTTACCGGAAAAGCGCTGAGCGCGGCTTTCAAGACCTGCTGCGCGCCCAGCTCTATAATGTTGTCAATTCGGTGACGATCGGCGACCAAGGGGCGTTGAACGGCAGTCCGCAGCTCGGCGACCTGCGCTTCGCGCAGCCAAAGACCGGCTGGTATTGGCTCGTAGAGCCGCTCGGCACTTATACCGCGCAACCGCTGGTCTCACCCTCGCTTGGTTCGGCTTCGATCCCTGTTCCGTCCGTTCTCGAAGCGCCCTTCGACAAGAACTATGAGCGCTACTATCAGGTGACTGATGCCTCGGGGAACCGGATCCAGGTTGCTGAAACCGAGGTTGTGCTGGATACCGACGGTCGTGCCGCGCGCTTCCGCGTCAGCGGCAACGTCGACGTGGTCGAGGATGACGTCCGCAATTTCTCCCACAGTCTCTATCTGGCGTTGGCTGGCTTCGGCGTCGGCAGTCTGATCGTCAACGCCTTGGCCATTCTCTATGGCTTGAAGCCGCTCGACAAGGCGCGCGCGGCGCTTGAGCGCATTCGCGCCGGTGAGAGCGAGGCTTTGAAAGGCGATTTTCCGCGCGAAATCCTGCCGCTCGCCAACGAAGTCAATGCTCTGATCGACAGCAACCGCCGTATCGTCGAGCGGGCGCGCATGCAGGTCGGCAATCTCGCGCATTCTCTGAAGACACCGATCGCGGTGCTGCTCAACGAGGCACGCGTGCTGGAACGTTCGCACGGCGATCTCGTGCGCAACCAGGCTGAGGCGATGCAGGGGCAGGTGCAATCATATTTGAACCGCGCCCGCATTGCCGCGCAGCGCGAATCCGTGCTCGCCCGCACCGATGCCGAGCCCGCTCTCGAACGGCTCGTGCGCGTTATGCGGCGTTTGAACGTCGACAAGGAATTCGAACTGACCGTGACACCGCCGCACCTCGCGGTCGCGATGGAACAGCAGGACCTTGAAGAGGTCGTCGGCAACCTGCTTGAGAACGCCGCTCGTTTTGCTGCCACCAAGGTTCGCCTCTCCGTTTCAGAGGCGCCCGATGAGGTGAAGGGCGCGGAAGGCAGCGGGCGTCGCCATTGGGTCGAGCTCGTCGTCGAGGACGACGGACCGGGGCTGGAGCCCGATCAGATTCGCGAGGCGCTGAAGCGCGGCAAGCGGCTGGATGAAAGCAAGCCCGGCACGGGGCTCGGACTCTCGATCGTGACGGAGATTTCCAATGAATACCAAGGGCGGCTCGAATTGTCCCGCGGCGAATGGCAGGGACTGAAGGCCCGCCTTATTTTGCCAGGCATCACAAAGGATGTTGCGTGAGCAACTGCTTGATGTCACATAGACCCAGGCGTTTGCATAGCATGCTTTGCCTTGTTGCCGACACGGCGTGGTGCGTGTGTGGCTGCGTTGATTGACACCTGATTCTGGTTCGGCTGAATGATGCTACGTTCGCAAGGCATGATCGTTTCCTCGCTTCTCGTCGCCATGACGCTTTCCGGGTGCCAATCGACGAAAAGCAGCTCGGGCGGTCTTTTCTCGAGGAAGCCGCCAGCTTCGGCTACATACATTGCTGCTTTGCAGGGCGGTATCATCGGTCGCAGCGGTGTGGAACTCAGCAGTAGCGACCGTCAGCGTGCACTTGAGGCGGAATATCGTGCTCTGGAAGGTGCCGCTGTGGGGCAGCCGGTTGTCTGGAGCGGACGCAACGTCAGCGGCAGAGTGGTGGCGGCTGCGCCCTACCAGGTAGGCTCGCAGAATTGCCGTCAGTATACCCACAGCGTCACGATCGACGGCAAGGAGACGGTGGCGCGCGGTTCCGCCTGCCGAAACGACAATGGCAGTTGGTCGCCCCTCGGCTAAGCTGCGTAGAATTGACCGCCGGCGAAATGTTGCGGCCAAACGCCTCAAATAATCGTCATTGCGGCTTTGCTTGTTGGAATAGACGTTTGCTTCGAGTATTTGGCGGCTATGCTTTTCTGGATTCTTGTGGCCGTTCTGACGGCGGCAATTGCCGCCATTCTGCTTTACCCGCTTTTGCGTGGCGCAAGAGCGGTTGATGACACGCGCGCCGGGGAGTCCGCGGTCTATCGCGATCAATTGCGAGAACTCGATCGCGACCTCGCCGGCGGGCTGATTTCCGCCGACGAAGCGGATTATGCGCGGGCCGAAATCGGCCGGCGCCTGATTACAGTCTCCACCGCGCCTGTCGCCGATCGGAAGGTTTCCAAGCACCACCGTCTGTCCGAAGCCTTCGTGCTGCTGCTCCTGCCGATCTTGGGGCTCTGTCTTTACATTCTGGTAGGGCGGCCGGATTTGCCGTCACAGCCGCTGCAAGCTCGACTTGAGAACCCCGGCAACGATATGGCGATCCTCGTCGCCAAGGCCGAGCGCCACTTGGCGCAGAATCCTGAGGACGGCAAGGGCTGGGACGTCCTGGCGCCGATCTACTTCAACACCATGCGCGTTGACGACGCAGAGAACGCGTATCGGAATGCGATCCGGCTGCTTGGCCCGAGCGCCGCACGCCTCGATGGGCTCGCCGAGACGCTGATGGCGACCTCGAACGGTGTCGTCACCGAGGATGTGCGCAAAGTGCTGGAGCAGTCGCTTCAGTTGCAGGCGGACAATCCAAAGGCAAGCTTCTATCTGGCGCTCGGCTTGGAGCAGGCCGGTCGGACTGCTGATGCCAAGGCGGCCTTCGAGACGCTCGCCAAGCAGTCGCCGGCCGATGCACCATGGCTGCCGCTGGTCGCCGAGCACGTTGCCAAGAATGGCGGCGCGGCACCGAACGCACTAGGCAACCCAACTGCGGCGGACGTTGCGGCTGCCGAGGGCATGAACGCCGGCGATCAGCAACAAATGATAAAGGGCATGGTCGAAAGCCTTGATGCCAAGCTTACCGAAGACCCGAACAATCTCGAGGGCTGGTTGCGGCTCGTTCGCTCTTATGCCGTATTGAGGGACAAGGATCGTGCGGTTGGAGCTCTGAAACGCGGATTGGCAGCGTTTCCCGCAAGCAGCGAGCAAGGCAAGAAGCTGCTGGCGGTGGCGCGAGAGCTCGACATCGCGACAGAAGGAATGACGGAATGACGCGCAAGCAGAAGCGCTTGGCAATCATCGCTGGCGGCATGAGTTTCATCATTGCCGCCGTGCTGCTCGTCATGTTCGCCTTCAGCCAGTCCGTGGCCTATTTCTATATGCCGGCAGATATAGCCAAGAACCCGGTGCCGCCGGGAACCCGGATTCGGCTCGGCGGTCTAGTCGGTGAGGGCAGCATCATCCGCGGCGCCGGATCGACGGTGCAGTTTGCCGTGACCGACGCGACCGGCGATCTCGTCCGGGTGCGATATACCGGCATTCTCCCGGATCTTTTTCGCGAGGGGCAGGGAGTGGTAACCGAGGGCCGCTTCGAAACCGGCAGCGACGTATTCACGGCCGATACGGTCCTCGCCAAGCATGACGAGAAATACATGCCGAAGGAAGTCGCCGACAAGCTGAAGGCGCAAGGCCTTTGGAAAGAAGGGGAAGCAGTGCAATGATCATCGAGATCGGCCACTACGCGCTCATCCTGGCGCTTGCGACAGCACTTGTCGTTTCCGTCGTTCCGATTATCGGTGCAAGGCGCCTTGACCGCGCGATGATGGATGTGGCCTCCGTCGGCTCCCTGGCAATGTTCGCGCTGGTGGCCTTCTCCTTCGCCGTGTTGACCTACGCTCACGTCGTCTCCGACTTTTCGGTGGCGAACGTCTGGGAAAATTCGCACTCGCTGGTGCCGTTGCTTTTCAAGTTTTCCGGGGTTTGGGGCAATCACGAAGGCTCGATGATGCTCTGGCTGCTGATCCTGGTGCTCTTCAGCGCTTTGGTGGCTGCCTTTGGGCGCAACCTGCCCGACACGCTGCGGGCGAATGTGCTTTCTGTGCAGGCGTGGATTTCGGTGGCCTTCATTCTCTTCATCCTCCTAACCTCCAACCCGTTCATGCGTCTGGATCCTGCACCGGCCGAGGGGAAGGATCTGAACCCTGTCCTGCAGGATGTCGGTCTCGCGATCCATCCGCCGCTGCTTTATCTCGGCTATGTCGGCTTCTCGGTTTGCTTCTCCTTTGCTGTGGCAGCTCTCCTCGAAGGCCGCATCGATGCCGCCTGGGCGCGTTGGGTGCGACCCTGGACGCTGGCCGCGTGGACGTTCCTGACGCTAGGCATCGCCATGGGTTCGTACTGGGCTTACTACGAACTCGGTTGGGGCGGCTGGTGGTTTTGGGATCCGGTCGAGAACGCATCGTTCATGCCTTGGCTTGCCGGGACGGCGCTGTTGCATTCGGCGCTTGTCATGGAAAAGCGCGAGGCCCTGAAGATCTGGACGGTCCTGCTCGCGATCCTGACGTTCTCGCTGTCCCTGATGGGCACCTTTCTTGTGCGATCGGGCGTTTTGACCTCGGTGCACGCCTTTGCCAGCGATCCTTCGCGTGGCGTCTTCATCCTGTGCATCCTGTTGATCTTCATCGGCGGGGCGTTGTCACTGTTCGCGTTCCGCGCGCCGCTGCTCTCGGCGGGCGGCCTGTTTGCGCCGATCTCTCGCGAAGGGGCGCTTGTCCTGAACAATCTCATTCTGACGGTCGCTTGCGGCACCGTCCTGACCGGCACGCTCTATCCGCTGCTGCTGGAGACGCTGACCGGCGATAAGATCTCGGTTGGACCGCCTTTCTTCAATATGACCTTCGGCTTGCTGATGGCACCGTTGCTGGTCATCGTTCCTTTCGGCCCGCTCATGGCATGGAAGCGCGGTGATTTGCTCGCTGTTCTGCAGCGGCTCTATCTGGTCGCGATCCTGGCCTTCATTGCGGCAGTCGCGTTCTTCTATGTCGAGCACGGCGGCCCTGTGCTTGCCGTGGTTGGGCTGGCCGCAGGGTTATTCCTGGTCTTCGGGGCGATTGCTGATCTTTGGTATCGGGCTGGCGTGGGCAAGGTCGCTGCGTCCGTTGCCTGGAAACGCCTGGCCGGCCTGCCGCGCTCGGCGTTCGGGACGGCGCTCGCTCATGCCGGGCTCGGCGTTGCGGTCCTCGGCATCGTCGCGGTCACCACCTTCGAAACCGAACATGTCATCGAGATGAAGCCCGGCCAGGGCGTCGAGGCGGGTGGTTACTTCGTGCGCTTCGACGGTATGAAGCCAGCCACAGGACCAAACTACAGTGAAGAGCGGGGCCACTTCACCATCAGCCGCGGCGGTGTCGAGGTTGCTGATGTCTGGTCGTCGAAGCGCGTCTACACGGCGCGCCAGATGCCGACGACCGAGGCCGGGATCCTAACTTTTGGGCTCAGCCAACTCTACATGTCCCTCGGCGATGTGACGAACGATGGCGGCATCGTGGTGCGCATCTGGTGGAAGCCTTTCATTCTCTGCATTTGGGGCGGCGCGGTGATCATGGCGACCGGCGGGTTCGTTTCGCTGAGCGATCGGCGACTGCGCGTCGGCGCGCCGAGCCGAAGAGCAAAGCCCGCGCGTCCGGCGATGGAGCCGGCAGAATGATCCGGGCTATCCTCCTCGTGCTGGCAGTGCTTCTTTCCTCCGTTCCTGCGTTTGCCGTCAATCCGGATGAGGTTCTTGCCGATCCGAAGCTGGAGGCGCGGGCGCGCGCGATTTCGGCGGAACTGCGCTGCATGGTCTGCCAGAACCAGTCGATCGACGACTCCAATGCCGAGCTTGCCAAGGATTTGCGCCTGCTGGTGCGTGAGCGGCTGACCGGTGGTGATACCGACGAGCAGGTCGTGAACTACATCGTCTCGCGATACGGCGAGTTCGTGCTGTTGAAGCCGCGCTTTGAAACGAAAACGATCCTGCTTTGGGGCGCGCCGATCCTGCTTGTTGTCGCAGGCGGCATCTCGCTGATCGTCTTCGCGCGGAAGAGGGCAGGCAGACCGACAGGTTCCAAGCTGACCGCCGAAGAGCAGGCCCGCTTGAGTCAATTGCTCGACGAATGACCTAGAGCCGTCCCCGGAGTCGGTTGCGCACTACGGACGCAACAAGCACTGCGGTAAACATCAGAACCACGCAGCCGGCCGCGATTGGCCCGGCCGACGGGGAGTATAGATCCATCACCGCGCCGACGGACGATGAGCCCGCAGCGCTACCGACGGCATAGGCAAGGGCGAAGGCCGCACTTCCCGCGACAAGCGTATCGCCGGCGTAGCGCTCGCCAAGGATCGTCAAGGCGCAGGTATAGAGCGAAAAGCTCGCCGCGCCCATGATGCCGAACATCACCAAAATCGCTGCCTGCGACTGAAGAAACGGGATCGCGATGAAGGTTAACCCCGCCAGCAAGCCGGAGCAGATGGCGACGCCGAAGCGCGAGGTCTTGTCGAGAAACCAGCCGACGACCGGTTGGGCAAGGGCGGTCGGCAGCGCAAGCACGGTCACGCTGATTGCGGCGAACGCCTCGGAATAGCCGAGGCGGACGAAATAGACGGGCATAGCCGCGATTGCGGCAATATCGGCGAATGCGAATGCGACCACCATGCAGATGAGCATTGGCGCGGTTCTGACAAAGGTGAAGAGCGCCCCCGATGCGGCCTGCTCGGGAAGCGTCCGGGCTCTCCGAGTGAGGATGATGGTCAGGAAGGCGACACAGGCGACGTAAACGGCAAGCAGCGCGAAGGCAAAACCCTGTTCCGTCCCGAAGATGGGGATCACGAGCGGGCCGGCTGCAAAACCGCCGCACATGCCCGCGCCATAGAGACCGGAAACGCGCCCGCGCAGGCGATCTGGGCAGGCGGTGTTCAGCCAGGCTTCGCTCAACATGAAAATCAGGCTGACGAAGAAGCCGAGACAAAAGCGGGCGATGCACCACACCCAGAAAATATCGAAAGTCGCGAAGGTGGCGAGGCTGATGGCACAGCCGATCAGTCCTGCGACGATCAGGCGATCGCCGCGCACCTTTCGCGACAGCCACGTCACCGCGAAAGTTGCAACTGCAAGGCCCGCCGCGAAACAACCGGCGTTGAAACCGATAAGGCTCGGCGAAACATTGCGATGCTCAAGGACAAGGGAAATCAAGGGATAAGTCAGGCCCTGCGCAACGGCAAACGCAGTGACCCCGAAGATAACGGCGGCAAGCGCGGCGGTATCCGGCGCAAAATCTTCCACCGTGACCACATGGGCCATTGTCTCGTCCTCCCCGGTTGTGGGAAGGAGGATTATCGGCTTCCCGCGCATTAGTCGAGGGCGAGAATGCTGCTGCCGATTGCAGCGCCTCTGTTGCACATTACGAATTTTTCATCGCTCGGACAGTTCGCAGTAAGGTGTGTCGTCCTATATCTTTGGTCATCAACCGATCCGATCACTAACGATCCTGTAGATGTTGAAGTCAAAGAAGGTGCCACTCATGTTCAAGAATATCAAAGCTCCGTCGCTCAATACCGCGCTGAAGGCTTCGACCGTCGCGGGTCTTGCCGCTGCGGTGCTTGCGACCGGTATTCCCCTCGAAATCACACGTTCTTATGCAGAGGCCGTAAAGGTTCAGGCGCCGTCCGTTCCGAGCTTCGCGAATGTTGTCGATGCCGTTTCGCCGGCAGTCGTTTCCGTGCGTGTCGAAAACCGTGTGAACCCGGTGTCCGATGACGACGCCAATGGCTTCGCGTTCGATTTCAACGGCCGCGGCTTGGATGATCTTCCGGATGCCCTGAAGCCGTTCTTCCGCCAGTTCGGTGAGCAGGGCCAGCAGGGCCGCCGCGGTCCGCAGGGCCATCATGGCCCGCAGGACGGCAAGGGTCGCCTGCGTCCGGTTGCCCAGGGCTCCGGCTTCTTCATTTCTGAAGATGGCTACATCGTCACCAACAACCACGTCGTATCTGACGGCGCGGCATTCGTTGCCGTCATGAATGATGGCACCGAACTCGATGCCAAGCTGATCGGCAAGGATCCCCGTACGGATCTCGCCGTCCTCAAGGTCGATGGGAAGGGCCGCAAGTTCACCTACGTCAACTGGGCTAATGACGACGGCGTTCGCGTCGGCGACTGGGTTGTCGCGGTCGGTAACCCGTTCGGTCTCGGTGGTACGGTGACCGCTGGTATCGTTTCGGCCCGTGGTCGCGACATCGGCTCTGGCCCGTATGACGATTATCTGCAGGTTGACGCTGCGGTGAACCGCGGTAACTCCGGTGGCCCGACCTTCAATCTCAATGGCGAAGTCGTCGGCATCAACACCGCGATCTTCTCGCCGTCCGGTGGCAGTGTGGGTATTGCGTTTGCCATCCCGGCGTCTACGGCCAAGGATGTTGTTGCTGACCTGATGAAGGACGGCCAGGTATCCCGCGGTTACCTCGGCGTCCAGATCCAGCCGGTAACCAAGGACATCGCTGACTCGCTCGGCCTTTCCGAGGCAAACGGCGCGCTCGTGGTTTCCGCTCAGGCTGGCACGCCGGGTGAGAAGGCCGGCATGAAGGCAGGCGACGTCGTGACGGCAGTCAACGGCGAAACCATCAAGGATGCCCGTGATCTCAGCCGCCGTATCGGTGCGATGACGCCAGGCAAGAAGGTCGAACTGTCCGTCTGGCGATCCGGCAAGGCCCAGTCTTTGACGGTCGAACTCGGAACTCTGCCTGCTGAACAGAAGGATGCTTCCGCTGATGACGGCGATCAGGCACCGGAAAGCCAGGCTCCTGCTTCGGAAAAGGCACTTGCTGATCTCGGCTTGACGGTCGGTCCTTCCGACGATGGCAAGGGCCTGCAGATCACCGGTATCGATCCGGACTCCGACGCTGCCGATAAGGGCATCAAGGAAGGCGAGAAGATCACCTCGGTCAACAACCAGGAAGTCTCGAATGCCGACGACGTCGTCAAGGTCCTGAACCAGGCGAAGAAGGATGGCCGCACGCGGGCACTCTTCCAGATCCAGTCGAAGGACGGCAGCCGTTTCGTTGCTCTCCCGATCAACGGCCAGGGTTAATCCTCCCAACCCTGACAGAGTGGGAGCCGCGCCTTCTGGGCGCGGCTCTTTTCGCCAATATCCCTGGGATGATTGCAATGACCTCTGTACAACAGGAAGAAGCTTTGAGCCTTGCCGAAACGCAACCGGCAGGTAATGTCGGCCGCATGAAGATTCTGATCATAGAAGACGACCTGGAAGCAGCGGTCTATCTCACCAAGGCGTTTCGTGAGGCTGGCATCGTGGCCGATCACGCAAGCGATGGCGAAAGCGGGCTCTTCATGGGCTCGGAAAACACCTACGATGTGATCGTCATCGATCGCATGCTGCCGCGTCGGGATGGTCTCTCCGTCATCAGCGAATTGCGCCGTAAGGGCATCCATACGCCCGTTCTCATTCTCTCTGCCCTCGGTCAGGTCGATGACCGTGTGACTGGCCTGAGAGCTGGTGGTGATGACTATCTTCCAAAGCCCTACGCGTTCAGTGAGCTTCTCGCCCGGGTCGAGGTGCTCGGTCGCCGCAAGGGCACACCGGACCAGGACGTTATCTATCGTGTGGGTGACCTTGAGCTCGACAGGCTTGCGCATGAGGTTCGCCGCGGCGGCAAGGAAATACCGCTGCAGCCGCGCGAGTTTCGTCTTCTCGAATATCTGATGAAGAACGCCGGCCAGGTCGTCACTCGCACGATGCTTCTCGAGAACGTGTGGGACTACCACTTCGATCCGCAGACCAACGTCATCGACGTCCACGTTTCGCGGTTGCGGTCCAAGATCGAGAAGGATTTCAGCCAGCCGCTTCTCAAGACCATTCGCGGCGCGGGGTATATGATCAAGGACGAGGGATGAACCGTTTCTGGTTTCTCTTCAAGTCCACGGCAGTCCGCCTTTCGGCACTCTACATCCTGCTTTTCGCCATCTGCGCCGCGACGCTGGTCTTCTATGTCACGGCAATGTCCGAGCGGCTTCTGACGAATCAGATCCGCGAAGCAGTTCAGCAGGAAGTCGATCAGGTGAAGCGGGCCTATGACGCCGGCGGTATGAACCTCCTCCTGCGCACGATGGAACGTCGGGCCCGTCAGCCGGGCGCCAATCTCTACATCATCGCCGGCCCTTCCGGAGATATCCTCGCCGGCAACGTCGCATCCGTGCAGCCTGGCGTGCTGGATGAGGAGGGGTGGACATCCTTGCCCTTCATGTACCAGCGCTACGCCGAGAGCGGTCTTAGCCGACGACACATGGCAGTCGCCAACATCTTCGTGCTGGACAATGGACTGCGATTGCTGATCGGCCGCGACCTCGGCGAGCCGGAAGCCTTCCGCGGGTTGGTGCGGCAAGCACTGATGATCGCGCTGGCGATCATGGGTCTCGGCGCTATCATCATCTGGTTCGGCATCGGTCGAAACGCCCTGAAGCGGATCGACCGCATGTCCGATGCGAGCAAGAAGATCATGGCCGGTGATCTCTCGCAGCGTCTTCCCGTCGGCGGCTCCGGCGACGAGTTCGATCGCCTGTCGGCCTCACTCAACGCGATGCTTGGGCGGATAGAGAAGCTGAACGAAGGCCTGCGGCAGGTATCCGACAATATTGCGCATGACCTGAAGACGCCGCTGACCCGGCTGCGCAACAAGGCCGCCGACGCTCTGGACACCACGGACGGCGAGGTTCGACGTGTCGCGCTTGAGGGGATCATCTCCGAGTCCGATCAGTTGATCCGCACCTTCAATGCCCTGCTGATGATTTCGCGCGTCGAAGCCGGTTCTGTCGCCGCTGAAATGTCGGCTGTTGACTTGTCGGCCATCGTTTCAGATAGCGCCGAACTTTACGAACCCGTCGCCGACGAGGCGGGGCTGGCACTGACGTCATCGATCGAGGCCGATATCGAGGTAAAGGGTAACCGCGAACTGATCGGACAAGCGATCTTCAATCTGATCGACAATGCCATCAAGTATTCCTCGGATCCGGACGGCCACGGCGATATCACGCTGAAGCTACTCCGCCGTGCCGACGGCATCTGCCTTTCCGTCGCGGATCGTGGCTCAGGCATTCCCGCGGAGAAACGGGAAGATGTGCTGAAGCGCTTCGTGCGGCTGGATGAAAGTCGCTCCAAGCCCGGCACTGGTCTCGGCCTCTCCCTGGTCGAAGCCGTTATGGAATTGCATGGCGGGAAGCTGGAACTCTCCGATACCGATCCGCAAAATCAGGAGAGGCGAGGTCTCACGGTTAGCATGATCTTTCCAGCGAAGTAACATCACCGGAGCACGACCGCTGCGGATCGAATTCGGTGTTGGCCATCGCCTCCGCAGGCCCTACCTTAGATCGTAATTGCCGGAAGTTGCTGTGATTCTCCCCGGCGTTTTTCCGATCTGGTCGCCAGGAGGGTGCATGCTGACGAGTTCCAGGCATAGCCTCGTTGATGTCGCCGAAGGGCTCTTGAAGCCGCTGAACAAGAGCGAACTTAAGCTCGCGCAGGCTGATCTCCAGCGGATCAGCAAAAGCGAGCCTAGCGTGGCCGAGATCCTTAAAGCGGACGGCGCCCTTCGCGACTTCATCACAGCCGCGCTCACCCTGTCTCCCTATCTGCGTGACATTGCGAATATCGACACCGCGATCCTTTCCGCCGCGATTTCGGAACCTCTGGAACCCGAGATCGAAGCGCTGATCGCTGAAGCGAGGGCCTGCTGGAAGCCGGGAGCAACTGGTGAGTTGCCGACCGAAGCCGACGTGATGAGCCGTTTGCGGATCATCAAGCGCAAGGTCGCGTTTCTTGTCGCCCTCGCGGATCTCGCCCGGATATTCGACGGTCGGGTGACCACCGCGTGGCTGAGCCGGCTTGCGGAGGCGTCAGTTGCTGCGGCGATCGACCACCTCCTGCTCGCGGCTCACGAAAGCCGCAAGGTCACGCTCAAGGATGTCGCCGCTCCGAGTGAGGGGTCAGGGGTAATCGTCCTTGGCATGGGCAAGCTTGGAGCCTCTGAGCTCAACTATTCCTCCGATATCGATCTGGTCGTGTTCTTCGACGAACAGGCAGGGATCGTCCCGGATCCCGACGACGCGATCGAGATCTTCCCGCGATTGATGCGACGGCTGGTAAGGATCATGCAGGAGCGCACAGCGGATGGATACGTCTTCCGCACCGACCTGCGACTGCGGCCTGATCCAGGCTCAACGCCGCTTGCAATCCCAGTCGACGCGGCGATGATCTATTACGAGGGCAGGGGGCAGAACTGGGAACGCGCCGCCTTCATCAAGGCGCGCGCCGTGGCTGGCGATATCCAGGCGGGCGAGCAGTTTCTACGCGGGCTCGTTCCGTTCGTCTTTCGCAAATATCTCGACTACGCGGCAATCGCCGACATTCACTCCATCAAGCGGCAGATTCATGCTCACAAGGGGCATGGCGCTATCGCGGTGAAGGGGCACAACGTCAAGCTCGGTCGCGGTGGAATCCGAGAGATCGAGTTTTTCGCGCAGACGCAACAGCTGATCGCCGGTGGCCGGATGGTGGCGCTGCGTTGCCGTGGCACCGAAGAGACGCTGGCTGAGCTGACAAAGGCTAAATGGATCGATGAGGACACGCGCGACGAACTGACCGAGGCCTATTGGTTCCTTCGTGACGTTGAGCATCGGATTCAGATGGTGCACGACGAACAAACGCATCTCCTCCCTGAGAGCGAGACTGATCTGAAGCGCATCGCCTTCATGATGGGGTTCGACGATACGTCGAGTTTCGCCGCCCGCTTGGTTGAGGTCTTCAAGACGGTCGAGCGGCGTTATGCGCGCTTGTTCGAACAGGAGACCAAGCTTTCCACGGAAACCGGCAATCTGGTTTTCACCGGCCAGGGTGATGATCCCGATACGCTGAAGACACTACGCAATCTAGGCTTCGAACGACCGTCCGACATCTCCCGGGTTATCCGCACATGGCACTATGGTCGCTACAAGGCGACGCAGTCCGTTGAGGCGCGTGAGCGGTTGACGGAACTAACGCCGCAATTGCTCCGCGTATTCGGCGAAAGTAAACGCGCCGATGAGGCGATCCTGCGCTTCGACAGCTTTCTCTCGGGCCTACCCGCAGGCATTCAGCTGTTTTCCCTCCTTGGCAGCAACCCGGCGCTGTTGTCGCTCATCGTCAACATCATGTCCTCGGCTCCGAAGCTAGCGGAAGTGATTGCCGCCAAGCCACATGTCTTCGACGGCATGCTCGATCCCGGTCTGATGGCGGAACTGCCGACGCGCGCCTACCTTGCCGAACGCATCCGCAGCTTCCTCGCGCCCGCGCGATACTATGAAGAGGTGCTCGATCGGCTGCGCATCTTCGCCGACGAACAGCGTTTTCTCATAGGCATCCGGCTGCTAACCGGTGCGATCCGCGGCGCCATGGCTGGCCGCGCCTTCACGCATCTCGCCGATCTCGTCGTCGAAGCGGCGCTCGATGCCGTCATGAGGGAGATCAGGACGGCTCACGGCGACTTTCCGGGTGGCCGCGTGGCGGTCGTCGGCATGGGCAAACTCGGCAGCTTCGAGCTGACCGCCGGTTCTGACATCGATATCATCCTGCTCTATGACTACGACGATGAGGCGGCCGAATCCACAGGCCCCAAGCCGCTCGATGCAACCCGCTATTTTACGCGTGTGACCCAACGGTTGATCTCGGCACTGTCTGCACCGATGGCCGAGGGTGTACTCTATGAGGTCGACATGCGCCTCAGGCCGTCGGGAAACAAGGGGCCCGTTGCTACCCGCATCAAGTCGTTCGAAAAATATCAACGGGAAGAGGCGTGGACCTGGGAACACATGGCGCTGACCCGGGCCCGCCTCGTGTGCGGTGACAGGGAACTCATCAGCGAAGCCGAACGGATTATCGCTGACGTGCTGCTTTCCAAGACCGACGCGCAGAAAATCGCCAAGGACGTATCCGAAATGCGGGCCTTAATCGAGCAGGAAAAGCCGCCGGCGAGTATCTGGGATCTGAAGCTTATTCCGGGGGGGCTGATCGATATCGAATTCATCGCGCAATATCTGCGGCTGGTGGCCTCCACGAGCGGCATCGCTATTGAGGACGATGATTTCAATACGGCGGGACAAGTGAAGCTCATCGGCGCTGAGCTGATGGACCGCGATGACATGGAACTCTGCCTCGCGGCGCTTTCGCTCTACACGGATATTTCGCAGCTCATCCGGCTCTGCATCGACGGCCTGTTCGACCCGAAGGAGGCACCGGCCGGCCTCACTGATCTTGTCGCCCGGGCAGGCGATTGCCCTGATATCAAGACGCTGGAGGGAGAGATCAAACGGCTCTCGAAAGCCGTCAGGAAGATATTCCAGACGGTAGTGAAGTCTTAGCGGCCGTCATTCGGGATGTGCAGGGAAATGACGGTGCCGATCGCTTCGCGCGACCGAATTTTCATCTTGCCCCCGTGCAGCGTCGTCAGCGACCGCGAGATCGCAAGGCCGAGGCCAGAGCCGCCTTTGCTCTTCGCGTACTGGTTTTGCACCTGCTCGAAAGGCTGGCCGATCTTGCCAAGCGCGGCGCGGGGGATGCCGATGCCGGTGTCTGCGATGGTCAGCATGACACCGCTGTTGGTGCGGCGCGTCCGCACGGCGATGCGACCGCCTTCGTTGGTGAACTTCACTGCATTGGAAAGCAGGTTAAGCAGGATCTGCTTCATGGCCCGGCGATCGGCGGTCAGGCGCATGCCATCACAAATGCGTTGTTCGACGAAGATGTTCTTCTGTGCGGCAGGGATTGCCGTGAAACGAAGGCTTTCCTCGATCAGCGGCGCAAGATCGATCGTTTCACACTCGAGCTTCATATGACCGGCTTCGATCTTCGACATGTCAAGAATGTCGCTGATGACGTTGAGAAGATGTTTGCCGCTGTCGTGGATGTCGCGGGCATATTCATTGTACTTCGATGAGCCGAGCGGGCCGAACATTTGGTCTTGAAGTATCTCCGAGAAGCCGAGGATGGCGTTGAGCGGCGTGCGAAGCTCGTGGGACATGTTTGCCAGGAACTCGCTTTTTGCGCGGTTGGCCGCTTCGGCGCGTTCCTTCTCGACCAGATAGTTGGAGTTCGCGACAGAGAGCGCGGCTTTCTGGCTTTCCAGAGTCTGGCGGGACGAGGAGAGGTCACCGATCGTTGCCATGAGCCGGCGCTCGGAATCGCGCAGGCGTTCCTGGTTGCGCTTCAATAGCGTGATATCGGTGCCGACCGAAACCATGCCGCCGTCGCGCGTGCGGCGCTCGTTGATCTGCAGCCAGCGTTCGTCGGCAAGCTGCACTTCGGTCGTCCGCGAGTAGCCCGAGCCATCCGCATCGGCGATGCGGCGTTCGATCACCGGACGCGCGGCGGCGGCGTTGACGACGCTGCGCTCGGTGCCGGGAACCAGGACGCTATCGGGGAGGCCATATGCCTGCTGGAAGTGCGCGTTGCACATGACAAGGCGGTCGTTCTTGTCCCAGAGAACGAAAGCTTCCGATGTGCACTCGATGGCGTCCGCCAGCCGCTGATCGGCCTCGGCATAACGCTGCGCGAGACGATGCTGCTCGGTCACGTCCATCGCAATGCCGATCATGTGGACGCGGCCAGAATTGGTGCGGATCACTTGGGCGCGGGCGCGCATCCAGACGTAATGACCGCCGGCGTGCCGCATGCGGAAGATCTGGTCGACCTGACCGGCATCGCCGCGAGCAATCGACCGGGCAATTTCGTAAACGCCGCCGTCATCCGGATGCATCAGGCGGGCTGCGTCGCTGAAGCACATCGTTCGGTCCGAGCCGGGAAGGCCAAGCATCTCGTACATCGAGCGCGACCAGTAGAATTCGCGGCGGTCGAAATCGAAGTCCCAGAGGCCACAGCGGCCACGCGACAGTGCCGTCTCGACGCGGAGATTCGACTCCAGAAAGATGTCGTCGGCGTCGCGGGCACGCTTCACCTGCATGTAGTAGGCGTAGAGAATGACGAGCAGAATCGACGAGATGCCGGCAAAGAGCGTTACATTGAGCGTAACCTCATCTCTCCAAAGCTGGCTGATCCGTTCAAGGGACGTCGCCGCGATGACATATCCGCCGGAGTTTCCGATGAGGGTGATTTCCGCATAGTGCGGAAGCCCGCTGATCGTTGTCTCGATGACGCCGGCGCGATCGCCAAACCGGCGAACTGCCGAGACTTCGGAGAAGAAATCACCGACGCTGGCACCGAGGTAAGCCGAGCCGGCGGCGGTTGCCGCAAACACCTTGCCGCTTGGCTGAACCAGCAGCACGAAGGCATCATCGTCCAGCCGGTCCTGCGGCAGGAAACGTGCTAGGCGCGCCTGCGCCTGCATCACATCCGCAGTTTCGAATATCTGGTTGGCGTCGGCGAAAGCCGCAGCAGCGGTTGCGGCGGCAAGCGCTGTGGAATGGCGGGCGGCGGCTTCCGTGCGCCCGTATTCGGAAACCATTCCGAAGAAGTGCGATGCCGCTACAACCGTAAGGAAGGCTACGATCAGGATCGGAATAATTCGCTTCAGGACGATTTCGACCTGCGATAGGTTGCGCGAGGACGAGGAGGAAACGGTGGAGCGTCGAGCTGAAAAGCTGTCCCGCCAGGCCAGGAGGCCGTCGAAATCGACACGCAGCCGTCCCTCGGCTGCGGTTGCCCGCCGCACGTTCATCATCTCTTCAGCCTTGATCCCTCGTGTGATTCGCAGCGCCGCTCGCTGGAACTAACTCAATGAATCACTGGTGATTCGCCTTGTCCAGAGGAAAAGGTAAAAATTTGTTAACTGATTCAAGATGCTGAATTTTCTATAGCGGCCAGATTGCCGCTGAGAGCGTCGCAGCGGCAGCCGACGGCAAATCATCCCTTTAGGGTGCGCTCGACGATGTCGCGAACGTCGGTCGAGAGCTCCGCGGTCCGTTCAATTTCCAACAGGGAGGCGCGGGCGTGATCCTGTCGAACTGGCTCCAGAGAGCGCCAGGAACGCATCGATGTCAGGATGCGGGCCGCCAACTGAGGGTTGCGCCGGTCGATGTCGAGGATCTCACGGGCTAGGAATGCGTAGCCTTCGCCGTCGGCCCGGCCAAAGCCGGTTGGATTGGCAAAGGCAAAGGTGCCGATCAGCGAGCGGACGCGGTTGGGATTGGTCCTCTTGAACAGCGGGTTCTCCGTCAGCTTTTGCACTCGGTCGAGCGTGTCGGCACCCGGTATGGTGGCCTGGACGGAAAACCATTTGTCGACCACCAGTGCGTTCTCTGAAAAGCGATCCTTGAAGGCCGACAGCGCTTCGGCAGCTTCCGGGCTGTCCGGGAAGCGATGCGCAAGAAGCGTCAATGCATGCAACAGATCCGTCATGTTGTTAGCAGCATCGAAAGCAGTCTTCGCGCGTGCCGGTGAGCTTTCTGCATATGACAGGTAGGTCAGCGCGGCGTTGCGCAAAGCGCGGCGACCGGCACTGGTCGCGTCTGGGCTGAAGGCACCCGGCGTTGTCATGGAGTCATAGAGCGCGAGGAACGTATCACGTCCGGCGTCAGCGACTTGCTTCATCACCGCCTGGCGCCCGGCATGGATCGCATCCGGATCGTTGTTGCCTCCAAGCTCGCGGGCGATATCGGCTTCGCTCGGCAGGGCCAGGGCTTGGGCGCGGAAGGCCGGCTCAAGGCTTTCGTCGGCGGCGGCGGCGACGAGCGTGTCGATGAAGGTTGTTTCGGAACTGACTGACTTTCCTTCTCGGGTATCACGTGCGGCGTTGAGCAGGTTCGGAAGCGCAAGACCAGTCAGGGCCTGCCAGCGCGCGAAATGGTCCGTCTCGTAGCGGGCAAGCAGCGCCAAATCGGCAGGCGACTGATCGAAATGGAGATTGATAGGCGCCGAGAAGCTGCGATTGATCGAGACTACAGGCCGCGTCTGGATGTCGTGGAATACTGACGTTTGCGTACGCTCTGTGAGATGCAGGACGCTGCTAGTATATTCCGCACCGTCGACGGAAGTCGGCGTGATCGCCGCTCCGTCCTCAGCGAAGAGCTGCAAGCTCAACGGTATGTGCATCGGCTTCTTGTCGGACTGACCGGGCGTCGCCGGGATCATCTGCTCCAACGAAAGGCTGAAAGTCTTCGCGACCGCATCATAGGCGCCCGATACCGTGACGAGCGGCGTGCCGGCCTGATGGTACCAGAGCGAGAACTGTGTGAGGTCGCGCCCGCTGGCGTTCTCGAAGCATTTGACGAAGTCCTCGATCGTCACGGCTTGGCCGTCGTGCCGGTCGAAATAGAGGTCCATACCCTGCTTGAAGGTGTCCCTGCCTAGCAGCGTCGCGATCATGCGCGTGACTTCGCTGCCCTTCTCGTAAACAGTGGTAGTGTAGAAGTTGTTGATCTCGCGATACTTCGTGGGCCGCACCGGATGAGCGAGCGGACCCGCATCCTCCGGGAACTGCTCGGATTTCAGGTGGCGGACCTCCGCGATGCGCTTGACGGGGCGTGAGCGCTGGTCGGCCGAGAATTCGTGATCGCGATAGACGGTCAGGCCTTCCTTCAGGCATAGCTGGAACCAGTCACGGCAGGTGATTCGGTTGCCGGTCCAGTTGTGGAAATATTCGTGGGCGATGATCGCTTCGATGTTGGCATAGTCCCCGTCGGTGGCCGTTTCCGGATCGGCCAGGACGTACTTGTCGTTGAAGACGTTGAGACCTTTGTTCTCCATGGCGCCCATGTTGAAATCGGAGACGGCGACGATCATGAAGATGTCGAGATCATATTCGCGTCCGAAGACCTCCTCGTCCCACTTCATCGAGCGCTTCAATGCGTCCATTGCGTAGGCGGCGCGCGGCTCCTTGCCGTGCTCGACATAGATTTTCAGGGCTACCTCGCGGCCGGACATCGTCGTGAATGTGTCTTCGATGACGCCGAGATCGCCAGCGACCAGTGCGAATAGATAGCTTGGCTTGGGGTGCGGATCGAACCAGGCGGCAAAGTGCTTACCTTCGCCATAGCCGGCGCCACCGAGGAAATTGCCGTTCGACAGCAGCAGCGGATTGGCGGCCTTGTCGGCAATGATGTTGACGGTGAACGGCGCGAGCACATCGGGGCGGTCGGGAAAATAGGTGATGCGCCGGAACCCTTCGGCTTCGCACTGGGTGCAATAGATACCGCCGGTGCGATAGAGACCCATCAGTTGGGTATTGGCCTCGGGGTTGATGATCGTGGTGATCGTCAGTTCAAAGGGCTCGGATGCCGGCAGGGCGCGGACGGTCAGCCTTTCAGGCGTGACAGTGTATTGATCTGCCGGCATTTCCATCTGGTCGAACAGCAGCCCGGAGAGCGTCAACTCATCACCGTCGAGTACCAGCGGCGCCTTGGGATCGACGCCTTCTCGGCGATGGAAAATCAGTCGCGCCTCAACCTTGGTTTCAGTGGGATCGAGTTCGAAGGTAAGATCCACGCGTTCCAGAACGAAGTCGGTGGGCTGGTAGTCTGCCAGATTGATGACCTGGCCGGTATCTGTACGCATGGTGTTCCCTGAAGGCCTTGAGCGGGTGAGTGCTTCGTATGCAGAGTAAGTACTCCGCCACAAATTTTGACGGGCATGATTACATTAAAGTCTGAACCAAACTTAAAGCGAAATCGCGGCAAAGGAAGATTTGAAGGCGCTGGAACCGGCTAAATTTGGGCGAATCGACAAACGGGATTTTGAGGTCACTACGGGCGCGAGCGCGGCGTCGCAGGGCATTGGCTTCATGGGAGGTTCGCAAGTTTTCCAATTTTCTGTCTGTTCATTCAATGCGACGGCTGTCACAGTCTCGGTGCGTCGAGTCTGGCGCGTCCTCCTGCATCAAACTAGCAATCCAAGAGTTCAAGACATGCGATCGGCTATCGGAAACCCGATGAGGGGCATTGCGTTCAAGGTCGGTTCGGTCATCGTCTTCCTGGCAATGCAGACCTTCATCAAGCTTGCCGGCAGCGACATCCAACCGGGGCAGGTGACCTTCTGCCGTTCGTTTTTCGCGCTGTTTCCGATCATGGGATACCTCGCCTATCAAGGGCAGTTGCGGTCGGCGTTCTACACGGCCAATCCTATCGGACATTTGAAGCGGGGAACGCTCGGCATCATATCGATGGGGCTAGGGTTTTACGGGCTGTTGCACCTGCCACTGCCGGAAGCGATTGCACTCGGCTATGCAATGCCGCTGGTCGCGGTGATTTTTGCGGCGCTGTTTCTCGGGGAGACTGTCCGAATTTACCGCTGGAGCGCAGTACTTTTCGGTATGGTGGGCGTGGCCATCATATCTTGGCCGAAGCTCACGCTCTTTCGCGAGGGGGGCATTCACGCCGAACAGGCGATCGGGGCGATCACCGTTCTGCTGGCCTCGGTACTCGGCGGCATGGCGATGATTCAGGTGCGGCGATTGGTCGAGGAAGAAAAAACGGCAACAATCGTTCTCTATTTTTCGATCACAGCCACGGTATTCTCACTCGTAACGGTTCCGTTCGGCTGGCAGGTTCTTGATATGAGGCCGCAATTGTTTCTCGTTGCGGCCGGCTTTTGCGGTGGCATAGCGCAGATCCTGCTGACCGAGAGCTATCGGCATGCGGACGTCTCGACGGTTGCGCCATTCGAGTACACATCAATCGTCATCGGCGGCGTTGTTGCCTATTTTGTGTTTGGTGATGTGCCGAGTGGCGCCACGCTGCTTGGCACGGCGATTGTCGTCGCTGCGGGGATATTCATCATCTACCGCGAACACCAGCTCAATCTGGAGCGAAGGGCGGCGCGGCAAGCCGGTTCATGAGGACCTTCGTCTCAGCATTGCGGCCGCCGAGCTGAGATTTTCTCGCCATGCGCGAGAAATTCAACGAAATAGTGAACGCTATTCGAACGCTTATCGTACGTTATGAACTTGACGAATCTTCATTTATTCGCGAATGCGCATGTTACGAAGTGACCGTCCTGCCTTGTCCTGAGCAGTGACGACGTCGAATGAGCATGCGTCGGGAGAGAAATGCCTTTCAGTGCAGAAGACTTGGTCGCGAACCCGAAATTCATTGACGCCATCCGCTTTCACGCGGGGCGCATGCGCGGCATGTTCGACGCCGGTCCGCGAGTGGCGCGACTGCTCGCGTCCCAACAGCGCTGGTTGCTGACGCAAACTGCTTACGCCCTTGCAATGGAGCGAGATCCTGCGGACTCGACGTCTGGCTTTACCGCTGTCCGGCTGACGCGCGAGATCACCTCCCGCAAGGTAGCGAGCCGTAACACTGTGTTGAGCTTCATCGACGAACTCTTCACGTACCGCTTCATCGCCTACGAGCCTGGTGCGGAGCGACGGCGGCCCCGCCAGTTCGAGCCGGCGGAAATCAGTCATCAGGCAATGTTTGGGTGGCTGCTATCGAACCTGGGGGGGCTTGATCTGCTCGATGGTGGGAGCCGGGTGGCGCATGTTGAAGCCCGTCCGGAATTGATTCGGATTCTTCAGCCGCGGATCGCGCGCAACTGCCTTCAGGATTCGCGATGGAGGGAGCCCGCGGAGCATGTGGCGCTTTTCCTGTGGAACGATGCTGGCGGGCTGATCGTCGACCACTTTGTTTCACGTATCGATCTGGCGGGAGATGATACGGAGCGTTTGGTCATTGGTCATGTTGACAGCCGCGCCCTGGCAGCCGATTTCCTGATCTCGCGCACGCACCTACAGCGACTTCTTGCGAAGGCAGCACAGCAGGGATGCCTCGGATGGGAGGCTGGCGCCAAAAGGCCCGGGCTTTGGATCTCGCGCTCGTTCCTGGAGCAGTACAGCCAGTGGCAGGCCATCAAGTTCGCGTATGTCGATGAGGCGTTCCACTGGGCGACGCAGTAGACACAATAAGTCGCGACCTGCTGCGAAGGGCTAACGAAAAGCCTCGTCGTCAGACAGCAGTGCACGAGGCCAGCAGATGCCAGCCTCGACCTTAGTACTGCTGAAAATCCGCAAAGATCGCGGCGGGACGGGCGATGCGTCCGCTCGCACCAGTGCCGCGAGCAACCATTTGCTCGTTTGTGGCAAAGCCGATGCGGCTGTAGCTTTGCGTTGTGCGGCCCTGCTCGGTGGCAAGGCGAAGGGTTTCAAACCCACAGTGGATAGGACGAAAACGTGTAGTCATTGCCTTGGTTCCTGTTGATTCCTCCCAAGACACATTGAAATATTGCACTGCAGCATGAGCTTTTCAATGGATTAGAATGAACAACAGGTATGTGAAAATCGCATGGGTTGTTTCATAAAAGATTTAGATTTGCCTATTTTGAAAGCATATTAGAGTTCGGCAAGCTTGGCGTGAAAAGCTAAAAGATCGTTCCAGGCCAATCGCTTGTTGACTGGTGCCGTCAGTAGATCCTGCGGATGCAGCGTAGCAATCGCAGGGATAGTGCGGTTTTCGGCCGCGATCTCCCGCCATTGTCCGCGCAGCCCGTGAATCGTGTCACTCTCGCCGAAAAACACCCGCGCTGCAAAATTGCCAAGCACGAGAATTGCCTTCGGTGCGGCAAGCGCAATTTGGCGCTCGATGAACGGGCGGCAGATATCCATCTCAGCGGTGGACGCAATGCGATTGCCCGGGGGGCGCCAAGGAATAACCTGCGTCAGCAAGATGGCATCCCGCTGTAAGCCGATCGCCGCGAGCATTTTGTCCAGCAGTTGCCCCGGTCGGCCGGCGAAGGGTTGTCCTTCGCGGTCATCGTCGGCCCCAGGTGCCGAACCGATCACCATGATCCCACTTGTCGCGTCTCCGCTGGCGAAGATCGTCGAGCGGGCGCTGTGCTTGAGATTGCACCCGTTGAATGCCTCGATTGCCGTTTTCAGCTCCGGCAGCGAGCGGGCGCTCTCAGCCGCAAAGCGTGCCTGCTGCACGGCCTCGCCGTCGGGAATCGAAGGTTGCGGCCGCGGCGCGGGGCGCTCCGGCTCAGGGGTGCTCTTCTGTGCCGTTTGAGCAGTGGCACGCGGCGAGGCCTCCCGTGATTCGGACTGCGTGCCGGCGGCTGCGTTCCGTCGTGCCGCCTTCATCGCATCGAACTCGGCAAAGCGGTCGACAGCTTCCTCCTCAAGCAGCCATTCCACGCCGGCTTCCGCATGGAAATGCAGGAGCGCCGCGAGTTCGCCTGGAGAAAGTTCGTTGACGGAGATCATGACGCCAACCTTAGCGAAGCGAAGGTGTCAATGAAAGAGCACGCGGGCCGCAAGCCGAGCTATTGCACCGTCCATTGCATGATGTCGTCGCGTTCGCCGATCAGTGCCAGGCCGTGCGCGATGGACAGAAGCTCACCGCCGGTCTCGATCCGGCCCTTGTCGAAGCGTTCGGTGAAGATGCGGCGCACGGCGGGCACAAACGACGTACCTCCGGTGAGGAACACCTTGTCGATCATATCAGACGTCGTGTTTGTCTTTTCCAGGACGTCATCGAGCGCACCTTCGATCCTTGCGAGGTCATCCGCAATCCAGCTTTCGAAGTCAGCCCGTCGGATCGTCCGGTGACCACCGCGACCGAGAGGTGCAAAATCAAATGCGGCCTCGTCCGCGGCCGACAGCGCCATCTTCGTCGCCGATACGGCCTGATAGAGCGGATAACCCTCGTCGTGGTCGACCAAATCGATGAAGGTCTCGAGCTTTTCGGGCTCAAGGGCTGTGCGCACCAGCTTCTTCAGATCCTCGAATTCGCGTGATGTCTTGAAGATGGAGAGCTGGTTCCAGCGGCCGAAGCTTGAATAGTAGTTGGTTGGAACTTCAAGGATCTTGTCGAAGCTTTTGAAATGACTCCCCTTGCCGATCTGCGGGGCAACGATGTTGTCGATCATGCGGTAGTCGAAATGATCGCCGGCGATCCCGACACCCGAATGACCGATCGGGGTGGCGGTCAGCTTGCCGGCCACGGTTTCAAACCGGATAAGCGAATAGTCGGTCGTACCGCCGCCGAAGTCGGCAACGAGAACCGTGGCGTCGGACTTGAGATTCTGCGCGAAGTAGAATGCGGCAGCGACGGGTTCATACACGTAGTGAACCTCCGGGAAGCCGAAGCGCGATAGCGCCTCGTTGTAACGCTCGGTCGCCAGCGCAGGATCGGGATTCGCACCGGCGAAATGCACGGGACGACCGGTAACGATCCGTTTGACCTCGGACGGCCAGCTGTCGCCGGCATAGTTGCGCAAGCGCCTGATGAACACCTCCATCAGATCCTCGAAGCTGTGACGCTTCGCATAGATCAGCGTGCCCTGGAACAGTGCGCTTGCCGCAAAGGTCTTGATCGACTGGAGGAACCGACAGTCACCAGGATTGTCGATGAATTGCCGGATTGCCGCGTGGCCGGCCTCGACCTTCAGGGCGGACGCGCCGAGTTGCCGATCCTTCATGAAGGACAGGGCGGTGCGCATACTGTCGTCGCTGCCGGCGGCACTGGTGAAGGCCATCGAATGTGTTGTCTGCCCGTCGGCCGTGGCCAATACCGTGTTCGTTGTGCCGAAGTCGAATCCCAGCGCCTGAGCCATGCTCGCACCTCATCTTGCCGATTGTGTTTTGAGATCGGAGGCCAGCCTCCGCAAAGGCGCGGAAATGGCGCGCCCGAATTCAAGGAGGCGCGTGATGCCACAGGGGGCGTCGTTATTCAAGGCTTGCAACGAAAAATGCTGCGGGCGCCATTGGCGCCCGCATTTCTGTTACTCGGCGGCCAACGCCTGAGGTATCTCTTCCTCGTGCTCGGTCTTCTTCTTGCCTCCGAGGCTGAGCAGCCAATCGTTTAGCCTGCCCATTTCGACGAAGATGACCGGGGTGATGAACAGCGTCAGCGCTTGCGACACTATAAGACCGCCGACGACGGCAATGCCGAGCGGCTGACGCAGTTCCGAGCTTGCGCCGGTCCCCAGCGCGATCGGAAGCGCGCCGAGGAGGGCGCAGAAGGTCGTCATCATGATCGGCCGGAAGCGTCGCACGCAGGCTTCGTGGATCGCCTCCGATGGCGACATGCCGTTACCGGAACGCAGGTTCTCAAGCGCCACGTCGATCATCATGATTGCGTTCTTCTTGACGATGCCGATCAGCATTAAGAGGCCGATGAGCGCGATGATCGAAAGATCGAAGCCCATCACCTTCAGCGCCAGCAACGCGCCGAGTGCCGCAGCCGGTAGGCCGGAAAGGATCGTCAACGGGTGGATGAAACTCTCGTAGAGGACACCCAACACAACGTAGATCGTCAGTACCGCCGCCAAGATCAGCAGCGGGGTGTTGCCCTGGGACTGCTGGAATATCTGCGCGGTGCCGCCATAGGACGTGAAGACGTCCGCTGGCATATTGATATCCTTCTTGATCTGGTCGATCGCAGCTGTGGCGTCGCCGAGCGCTTCGCCCGCCGGCAGGTTGAAGGAGATGGTCGTCGAGACCAGCTGACCGGTCTGGTTGATCGTCACCGGCCCCGTCGTGCGCTGCACCTTCGCGAAGTTCGACAGGGGAACCAGAGCGCCGCTGTCTGAAGCGACGCGGATTTCCTGAAGCTTCTGATCGTCCCACGGCTTACTCGTGTCGTATTCCACGATCACGTCATAACTGTCGCCGGTCGATTGGATCTGGGCGGCGGTGTATCCGCCAAACGATTCCTGCAGGGTCGTCCGCAATTGCCCATCGGTGATGCCGAAGGCCGCCGCCTTCTCCGTATCGACAACGATATTGGCTTGCAGTGCGTTGTTCTGCGCGTCCGAAGCGACGTCAGTGAAGCGCGGATCGGCATGCATCGCCTGCTGGATCTTGTTCGCCCAAACGTTTGTCTGATCAGCGCTGAGCGCCTGAACGACCAGCTGATATTGGCTCGCGGTCTGGCGGCCGCCGAAGCGGAGGCTCTGCTGCGGCGTTATATACGCTTGAAGGCCGGGGATCTTCCCGATGCTCGTCCTCAATTCCCGCAGTGTCTGGTCAAGCGGCGGACGCTGATCCTTGTCCTTGAGCTCGACGTACATGGTGCCGTTGTTGAGTGGACTGCGCGCATTGCCGCCGACGATCGACATGACATGGTTGACGGCAGGGTTTTGTTTCACGAGTTCCGCCGCCTGGTTCTGCAATGCCTGCATCGCGGGATAGGAGATATCCTGACGAGCGCGCGTCGAGATGTTCAGGCGACCGATGTCTTCGGTAGGGAAGAAGCTCGATGGCAGCGTCATGAAGAGATAGACGGTCAGGCCGATCGACGCCACGAACAGGGTGAGGATGGCGGGACGATGCTTCAGGCACCAACCGACCGATCGCTCGTAGCCTCTGAGGGTTCGTTCAAAGCCGGCATCGAACCAGCGGATGAAGAAGGGCGGCCGATCGTGGCCGCTGCCTAGCCGCGACGCCAGCATCGGTGTCACCGTGAGCGAAACGATTGCAGAGGCAACAATCGCGATTGCAACGACCATGCCGAACTCATTGAAGATGCGGCCGACGACACCGCCCATCAACAGGATCGGGATAAAGACGGCTATCAGAGACACCGACATCGAAATGATGGTGTAGCTGACTTCGCCGGCACCTTTGATCGCCGCGTCGAGAACCGGCATGCCTTCCTCGACATGCCGGAGGATGTTTTCCAACATGACGATCGCGTCGTCGACGACGAGGCCGACCGCAAGCGTCAATCCGAGCAGCGAAATGTTGTCGATGCTGTATCCGAGCACGTACATCATGCCGAAGGTGGAAATCAGCGACAGCGGCACGGCGAGCCCGGGAATGATCGTCGCCGTCAGATGGCCTGTGAAGAGGTAGATGACCAGGACGACGAGGCCGATCGTCAGCATCAGAGTGAACTTCACGTCGCTGATCGCATCTTTGATCGGCTGGGCGGAGTCGTTCATGACCTTTGTTGAAACAGAGGCGGGAATCTCTGCGTGCAGACCCGGCAGCTTCGCTCTGATTGCGTCGACGACCTCCACGGTATTGGCATCGGGCTGGCGTTGAATGGCGAGGATGATGCTGCGGTTGCCGTCATACCAGCTGCCGGTATTTTGGTTCTCGACGCTGTCTTGCACGTCGGCGACATCGCCGAGGTGGATCGGCGCGCCGTTCGGGTTGGCAATGACGAGTGTCCGGAATTCATCGGCATTGGTCCGCTGCGTATTCGCATTGATCGTCATGCTCTGTGTATCGTTTTGCAGAGAGCCGACAGGAACCTGACTGTTGGCCGCGACCAGCGCCTTGTTGACGGTATCGATACCGATGCCGCGGTTGAGAAGCTTGTTGGGATCGACTTCAACTCGCACCGCGTAGGTTTGCGCGCCGAAAACCGAAACCTCAGCGACGCCGGGAAGCGTCGAAAGGGACGGGGAGATGATGTCCTCGGCGATCTCGTCGAGCTTGCTACGGGGCATGGTGTCGCTCTGCACCGCAAGCAACATGACCGGCGCGTCGGCAGGGTTCGTTTTCCGATAGCTCGGCGGAGTCGTCATGTTATCCGGTAGCTGGCGGGTCGCGTGCGAGATCGCCGCTTGAACGTCTGCCGCCGCTGCATCGATGTTGCGGTTGAGGTCGAACTGCAGAACGATGCTGGTGTTGCCGAGCGAGTTGGTGGCACTGATCTCGCTGATGCCGGGAATGGTCTGGAACTGCTTGATCAGCGGCGTGGCGACCGACGTTGCCATCGTCTGCGGCGAAGCGCCGGTCAGCGCGGCCGACACATTGATCGTCGGGAAATCGACCTGCGGCAGTGCTGCCACCGGCACGAGCTGATAGCCGGCAAGGCCGGCAAGCACGACGCCGATGGCAATCAGCGTCGTTGCGACAGGACGTCGGATACAGAAATTCGGTATCATTCTTCCGTGCCCGCTGTAATGATTTCGGTCTTGCCTGCGGCTTGATCAGCCGAAGCAACGTTCAATGCCTTGTCGTCGAATTGTTCCTTGACCGGCTGCTGATCGACGAGCTGCGCCTGTCCTTCGATGATGACGTGGTCGCCTTCCGAGAGGCCATCCGAGATTGCCGTGAAGCCGCCGTTTGCTCGCGCCACGGTGACAGGCGTCACGCGTGCCTTCCCATCGCGGGCGACAATTGCGAAGAAGCCGTCCGCACCGGGGCTCACCGCAACGGTCGGGACTACGACCTGCTGTTCGTTGTTGTTGAAGTGGACCACAATGTTGACTGACTGTCCGGGCCACAGCGCACCGGAAGCATTCTCGAACTTTGCCTTGGCAAGGATAGTGCCAGATGCCGGATCCACGGTGTTGTCGTAGAAGCTGATATGGCCCTGGCGCGGTTTTGCCTTGTCGGACTGGGGAACTGTGCTGACGTCCACTGGCCCTGCGGCGAGGGCAAGCTTCAGTTGCCGGAGGTCGCGCTCCTGCAGGTGGAACTTCACATAGATCGGATCATATTTTGCGATCGTTACGATCGCCGAGCCGGCGTTCACGAAGGCGCCAGGGCTTACCGAGATATCGCCGAGGCGCCCGTCGAACGGAGCGCGGATATCCGTATGCTCCAGCATTACCTGATCGGCGGCCAGTCCTGCTTTGTCGGCCTCGACAGTAGCCGCTGCCGTGTCGCGTGCCGCCTTTGCCTGATCATAGCTCTGCTGCGTGCCGGCCTTTGACGTCAGCAAGTCGTTGGCGCGTGCCAGCGCGGTTTCGGATTCCGCCAGGGTTGCCTGGTCACGGACGACCATGGCGCTGTCCTTGTTGACCGTTGCCTGGGCGGTGCGGGCATCAAGCTCGACGATCAGATCTCCCTGTTTGACGGTGGCTCCATCCGACGCGAGGATCTTTGTAACAATGCCCTGTTCCTGGGCGGCGATCGTCGTGTTGTCATCCGCGTCGGCCCAGCCAGAAGCCGTTACGTCCCGGGGCAGGGTAGTCTTCACCGCTGCGACCGTCTTGACCAATGTTGGTCCGCCGTTGCGATTGCGGCCTTTGCCGCCGTTCTTCTGATCACCGGACTTCTGCGATGCATCGCCTGTCGTTTGGCGACCACCATCGGCGGTATCGGCCTGTTGTGACTTGGGTAAAAATTGCGAAAGATAAGGGATGCGCTCCCTGTATTGCCATGCGCCGACGCTGGCAGCAGCGAGGATGCAGACCGTGACAAATAGTTTCTTCATAAGCGAGACCGGGTTGGTGCAAATTGCGCGGAAATCGAGGCTCTATTGAACCACGCTTATTACGGCGCAAAAAAGACACAATTGCCGAACCGACCATCACTAAGTGGTTATAATGGCTTAAATTTTTGTAATGAAAGAATGTGCTGAATGACATTTATTGAGCATCGGCGATGTGCCGCTGCCCGCGCTTTTGCAATTTCTTCTTTTCGATCAGACGGATCGCGCCGCCCCACCATCGCAGCGCACAAGACTGCCGGTGATGTAACTCGCCTGCTGGCTGCAGAGGAAAGCGGCGGTTGCCGCAAACTCTTCGACCGTTCCGTAGCGGCCGACGGGAATCGCAGCTTGCTTTGCGGCGCGGATTTCTTCGAGGCTTTTGCCAGTCCGTTTGGCGGCGGCTCCATCGAGGTCATCGGTCCGGCTAGTCAGAATGCTCCCGGGAAGTAGGAGATTCGATGTGATTCCAAAGCGCGCGACCTCTGTTGCCAGCGTTTTGCTCCAGCCGGCGAGGGCGGGGCGTAGGGTGTTTGAAAGGGCCAGATTGCCAATGGGCTCAATGACACCCGATGATGCGACGGTGAGGATACGTCCCCAGCCCTGTTCCTTCATGGATGGCAAAAGCACATTGGTGAGGGTAATGACCCGCAGAACCATCGAAAAGAAATAGGTTTCCAGCTTCTCGGACGTCATATCCTGCGTCGTCCCCGGAGTTGGGCCGCCGGTGTTGTTGACTAGAATATCGACCCCGCCAAGCTTGGCTTGTACCGCGGCGGTCACTGTTTCCACGAAATTCTCATCGGAAAGGTCAGCCCAGATCCAATCGGCTTTGCCGTTTCCTTCAGCATTGATGGCGCGGCAGTTCGCCTCCAGCGTCTCGCCGCTGCGGCCACACAGGAGAACGTGTGCTCCCTCACGCGCCAAAGCCACGGCGATGCCATGACCCAATCCGCGCGACGACGCCAGCACCAGCGCGCGTCTACCCTTGATGCCGAGATCCATGCCAAATTCCTCCAATCGCTCCTCTCTCTATACGGCGCTGCGACCGGAGACGAAAGCGGTGTCGGTCATTTGTTTATCATTTGACGTTTACGTAAACGGTATATAATTATTTGATCCTAGAAATGCTGTTGCGCGAATTGGGGGATTCGCTGTCGTTTCCCGGCTCGACAATACGCCCCTGTTTTGACAAGAGATAACCCCATCAAGGGGAATATGGCCGCAATGTCGGCCAAGCGGAGATGGATGCATGACCGATACGACTGAGCTGCCCGAACGCGAAAGCATGGAATTCGACGTGGTGATCGTCGGTGGTGGTCCTGCGGGGTTGTCGGCTGCGATCCGTCTGAAGCAGGTCAATCCGGAGCTGTCGGTCGTCGTGCTCGAAAAGGGGGCTGAAGTCGGCGCGCACATTCTGTCGGGTGCCGTGGTCGATCCTATCGGCATCGATCGTCTGCTGCCCGGCTGGCGCAACGAAGCCGACCATCCGTTCAAGACCGAGGTGACAGACGACCACTTCCTAGTGCTCGGTCCGGCCGGCTCTGTGCGTCTGCCGAACATCCTGATGCCGCCGCTGATGAGCAACCATGGGAACTATATCGTCTCGCTCGGCAATGTCTGTCGTTGGCTGGCCACCAAGGCTGAGGAACTCGGCGTCGAGATCTATCCGGGCTTCGCCGCAACCGAAGTCCTCTACAATGACGAAGGTGCGGTGATCGGTGTTGCCACCGGCGACATGGGCATCGAGAAGAACGGTGAGCCCGGCCCGAACTATACCCGCGGCATGGCACTGCTTGGCAAATACGTTTTGATCGGCGAAGGCGTGCGTGGTTCGCTCGCCAAGCAGCTGATCGCCAAGTTCGATCTGTCGAGGGATCGTGAGCCGCAGAAGTTCGGCATCGGCATCAAGGAACTCTGGCAAGTGAAGCCTGAGCACCACAAGCAGGGTCTGGTGCAGCACTCCTTCGGCTGGCCGCTCGGCATGAAGACCGGAGGCGGCTCCTTCCTTTACCACCTCGAGGACAATCTTGTCGCCGTCGGCTTTGTCGTCCACCTGAACTACAAGAATCCCTACCTCTATCCCTTCGAGGAATTCCAGCGCTTCAAGACGCATCCGGCCATTCGCACCACTTTCGAGGGCGGCAAGCGGCTTTCCTACGGCGCGCGTGCCATCACCGAAGGCGGCTATCAGTCGGTGCCGAAGCTTAGCTTCCCTGGCGGCGCGCTGATCGGCTGTTCGGCGGGTTTCGTCAACGTGCCGCGCATCAAGGGCAGCCACAACGCCGTGCTGTCGGGCATGATGGCGGCGAACCGCATCGCGGCGGCGATCGCCGCTGGTCGCGCCAATGATGAGGTTGTCGAGATCGAGAACGACTGGCGTTCAAGCGACATCGGCAAGGACCTGAAGAAGGTGCGTAACGTCAAGCCGCTGTGGTCGAAGTTCGGCACGGCGGTCGGCGTCGCACTCGGCGGGATCGACATGTGGACGAACCAGCTCTTCGGTTTGTCGATCTTCGGCACGCTGAAGCACGGAAAGACCGACGCGGCCTCGCTGGAGCCGGCCTCGCAGCACAAGCCGATCGCTTACCCGAAACCCGATGGTGTCCTCACCTTCGATCGTCTGTCCTCGGTGTTCCTGTCGAACACCAATCATGAGGAAGATCAGCCGGTGCATCTGCAGGTCAAGGACATGGCGCTGCAGGTCTCGTCCGAGCACGACATTTTTGCCGGTCCCTCGACCCGCTACTGTCCGGCCGGTGTTTACGAGTGGGTAGAGAAGGACGGTAAGGAAACCTTTGTCATCAACGCCCAGAACTGCGTCCACTGCAAAACCTGCGACATCAAGGATCCCAACCAGAACATCAACTGGGTGCCGCCGCAGGGCGGCGAGGGCCCTGTTTACCCGAATATGTAAGAGGCCGGCATGGGCAGCGCCTGCATCATACGTCAGGCGCGTCTCGATGAACTGCCGCGCTTGACGGAGGTCGAAATCGACGCCTTCGCAACGCTGGCGGAGGCGCTTGGCGTGGTCGGGGAAGCGCACACGCTACCGCTGGATGTGCTGCGAGGGTCGCTCGATGCGGGCCTGCTGCTCGTTGCCGTCGATGATGGTGATCGTCCGGTCGGTTTTCTAGCGGCGGAGGAGATCGAAGGTACGCTCTATGTCATCGAACTGGACGTCTGCCGGGAAACGCAGCGTAAGGGAATTGGGCGGCGCTTGATGGGGGCTGCGGTCGAGATCGCCGAGGCGCGCCGGCTGCCGGCTCTGACGCTGACAACGGATCGCTACGTTCCCTTCAATGCTCCCTTCTACGCCTCCCTCGGCTTTACGTTGCCGAAGGTGGAGGCCGTGCCGCAGTTCCTGCAGAAAAAGCTGGATCACGAACTCGCTGTCGGGATGGATCCGGAACGGCGGGTTGCCATGATTCTTGCGCTTTGAAGCGGCAATCACCAGCGCAAAGAGGCAATGCATTGCCAAAAACTGGAAACAGGTCGGCGGAGTGACCGCCGACCCGTGGGCCGAGCTATCGGCGCGAAGCGATGCCGGTCGAGAGTGCCACGCCGAGGCCTGTGATAACGGCAGCTGCAATCTCTGCGATACCGATCTCCTCCCCAAGCAGCAGGCCGCCGCCGATCGTTGCGAGCACCGGTGTGATCGCCGTAAAGGCGGCAGCCTGTGTGCCGCCCAGTGCATGAACAGCAAGCCCATAGGCGACAGTCGCAACAAGGCCGGACAGGATGCCTTGGCTCAGGATCTGCAGGCCGACTTCGGTTAACGGAGCGCTGGCGATCGAGGTGCCGAACATGACCGCGAAGCCGACATGGATCAGGAAGGACCAGATGGCGATGAGCGCACTGGCCTGCAGTGCCGTCAGACCGGAGCGGCGGAAGGCATGAGTGTAGCTTGCCCAAAGAATTGCTCCCATCGGCAAGAGGACAAAGCTGCTCCAGGGTAGAGCCGCACCGGCGAGGCTGCAGACCAGCAAGATGGCCACGCCCGCAACGATTGCGACAAGACCGAGTGCACGCATGGGGTCCGGCCGTTCCCGGAAGACAAGGACGCCAATGAGCGCGGTGGCGAGCGGCATCGAGCCGCCGAGCAGGATACCGGCAGCCGAAGCCGGCGTGGAGTGAATGGCGGACGTGGTCAGCTGGAAGAACGCCGCGCCCGCGCCGGCGACCATCGTGACGAGCAGCCCGACCGGCACGCCCTTCGGCAGCAGTCCCGTCTTCAACCAGACAGGCGCGAGAACCAATGCCGGAATGCCGTAGCGGATTAGACCAATATCGATCGTGGTAAGTTGCGTTGCTGCGCTGTGGCGGGTTGCGAGGATCCATGCAGCCCAGATCAGAACCGTGACGACGGCACCGGCATATCCGACCGTCGTCGAGGTGGCCTTTTCGTTGTTGGCAAAGGTTACGGCACTCATCGATGTCTCCTCTCATGATCGTCCGGAGGTGGCCCGGTTGAGAGAAGATTAGGCGGAAATGGTCAGGCATGTCCTTGCTATCTCTGCCCTCAGAAGGTTAGCGTGAGCAACTATCTGCCAAAATTCCATAAGGATTTTATCGAGCATGCCAAATCTGGATAAATTCGATCTGGCGATCCTCAAGTGCCTGCAGGAGGATGCGCGAGCGACCAACGTGGATATTGCCGAAAAGGTCAATCTCTCGCCGTCGCCTTGCCTGCGTCGCATCCGCAACCTCGAAAAGACGGGCGTCATTCGCGGCTACCGCGCCGACATCGATCGCAAGGAAGTCGGCCTCGGCCTGACGGTTTTCGTCGAACTCAAGGTCGCCCACCACAGCCGCGAGAACGCGCGGGCGCAGGAGGCAGCGTTGCTCGCCATCCCGGAAGTGGTTTCCTGCTTTCTGATTTCTGGAACGGCAGACTTCCTGGCGGAGGTCGTGGTCGAGGATCTGGCGGCCTATGAGCGGCTGCTGACCGACACGCTGCTGACCTTGCCGAATGTCAGCGACATCCGCTCGAACTTCGCCATTCGAAGCATGAAAACCCACGGAGCGCTGAAGTTGCCGGAGCCGAAATAAGAAACGGGGCCGATCAGGCCCCGCTTCATGCTTACAGCAGCGTCCCGCTGAGGATCAGCAGCGCGACCGAGAAATAGATCACCAGCCCGCTCACATCGACGAGCGTCGCGACGAACGGAGCCGAAGCGCTTGCCGGATCAAGCCGCAGCCTCTGCAGCACGAAGGGCAGCATCGAGCCAGCCAGCGAACCAAAAGTGACGATGCCGATCAATGCAGCGAAGATCGTTACACCGACAAGGACCCAATGCTCGCCGTAGTCATAGAGTCCGATATTCTGCCAGAGCAGAATGCGGACGAAGCCGACGAGGCCAAGGATCGCCCCGAGCACGATGCCGGTCGGCAGTTCGCGCAGCAGCACACGCCACCAGTCGGAGAGCTTGAGCTCCCCGAGCGCCAGCGCCCGGATGATCAGCGACGTTGCCTGCGACCCGCTATTGCCGCCCGAGCTCATGATCAGCGGCACGAACAGGGTCAGCACGATTGCCTTCTCCAGTTCGCCTTCGAAGTGCTGCATGGCGCTTGCCGTCAGCATTTCGCCGAGAAACAGGGCGCAGAGCCAGCCAGCACGCTTGCGGATCATCCCGGCGAAGCCGATCTTCATGTACGGCTTGCCAAGCGCTTCCATGCCGCCGAACTTCTGGGCATCTTCTGTCTGGTCGGCGATCATCGTGTCGATCACGTCGTCGACCGTGACGATGCCGAGCATGTGGCCGTCATCGCTTACGACGGGCAGGGCGAGCAGATTATGCTTGCGGATCAGCCGGGCGACATCTTCCTGCGTCATCAGCGGATCGGCACGCACAACCCCTTCCTTCTGCGCAACAGTCAGCACGGATGCACCGGGATCGCCGGTGATGAGGCGGCGGAGCGTGACGACGCTGGTCAGCACGCGGCTGACGGCATCGAGCACATAGATGGCATAGACTGTCTCCCGCGACCGCTCGACCTTGCGCACATGTTCCAGCGTCTGCTCGACCGTCCAGGTGTCCGGCACGCTGACGAACTCCGTCGTCATGATGCTGCCAGCCGTGCGGGGCGGGTAGGCCATCAGGTGCTGGACGGCGAGACAGGTCGTGCGGTCGAGCCGCAAAAAGAGATGGGCCCGAGCTTCCTCGTTCATTTCCTGAAAGAGGTCGGCAACACGGTCGTTCGCAAGAGCGTTCAGCAGCCGTGAGGCGTGCTCGACCGGCATGTCGGCAAGGATTGCTGCTGCGTGATGCAACTCGGGTCGGCCCAGGATACGCACGGCCTTTTGCTGCGGCAGCGTAACCAGGATTGCTGCGGCTTCGGATATTTCAAGTGTGTTCAGCTGCTCGACACGCTCCGCCGTGGTGATCGGTCCGAGGTGATCGCTGCTGAAGAAACGAGCGGCATGGCCCGCCCGCAGTGGGAAGCGATTGATGTTCATAAGCTCGCCTTTCCGTCGATCCGCCGTAGCGTCCAACGGGCGAGCCCGACAGAGTCAGGTCAGCGCACGAGGGCCGCGTACGGCAAAGGCAATCGACTGCTACTGTCGCTTGGCA
The DNA here is from genome assembly GCF_024808825.1 of Rhizobium sp. BK661. Lineage (NCBI taxonomy): Bacteria > Pseudomonadati > Pseudomonadota > Alphaproteobacteria > Hyphomicrobiales > Rhizobiaceae > Rhizobium > Rhizobium sp. BK661. The sequence goes on from NZ_JANTYT010000001.1 coordinate 1,252,008, forward strand.
TCGTGATGATGGCTCCGTTGATATCCGCGGAAAACGGGCGTAATCCGCGTAAGGCTGTAGGTGGTCTCAATCGGCAAAAAAGTCAAGCGCTTGAGGTGCTTGGTGCCAGAATGCCGCACCCTCGGCGCGGCACCCGTTTGGCACTCTCCGCCGGTCGATGACCGGTGTTAAAAACCTTCCAGGACAAGTTTTCCTTTCGTCCGTCCGCTTTCGATCATTGCATGCGCCTTTTTCAGGTTGGTGGCGTTGATCGGGCCAAGTGTCTCGCTGAGCGTCGTGCGGATCTTGCCGGCATCGACCAGCTCGGCGACCTTCTCGAGCAGCTTGTGTTGCTCGATCATGTCGGGGGTGCCGAAGAGCGGCCGTGTGAACATCAGCTCCCAATGGATCGATGCGGCCTTGCGCTTGAACGGCATGATGTCGAGCATCTTCGGATCATCGATCAGAACGAAGCGGCCCTGCGGCGCGATCACTTCCACGATCTCCTTGATGTGCTGGTCGGTGTTCGTCGTTGAGAACACAAAGCCGGGATCGCCAAGGCCAAGCGCTGCGACCTGTGCCGCGATCGGCCGCGCATGATCGATCACGTGGTGAGCGCCGAGTTCCTTGATCCATGCGCTCGTCTCGGGACGGGACGCCGTCGCGATGACGGTCAGGTCGGTCAGGGCGCGTGCGATCTGGATTGCGATCGATCCGACGCCGCCGGCGCCGCCGACAATGAGAACGGCACGAGCGGCCCCAGGAACCGGATCATGCACTCTCAGCCGGTCGAAGAGCGCCTCGTAGGCGGTGATCGACGTCAGGGGCAAAGCGGCAGCCGACGCGAAGCCAAGGCTCTTCGGTTTATGCCCCACGATCCGCTCATCGACGAGATGGAATTCGGCATTGGTGCCGGCCCGGCTGATCACACCGGAGTAGAAGACCTCGTCGCCTACCTTGAAAAGCGTCACTTCTGGGCCGATTGCCTTCACGACGCCGGCAGCATCCCAGCCAAGCACCTTCAGTTCCTCACTGGTCGGCGCCACGCCGGCGCGCACCTTCACGTCGACCGGGTTGACGGAAACCGCCCTGATCTCGACCAGGAGGTCGCGGCCTTTCGCTTCCGGGACTGGCAGATCGACGTCGATCAGAGAGGTCTCAGCGGAAATAGGCTGGGGAACCTTGTAGGCGACTGCGCGCATGGGAAACTCCTGTGTTCGTTTGCACAGAGGCTAGATGCGTCTTATGTTCGATACCTGCAAGAATGCACAAATTCTGTACGTAGTACCAAAAAGGATACTGTCAAATGTCGCTTCCCCGCGCCAAGCTGACCCGCAATTTTCCGGGTTGCCCGGTTGAGGCGACATTGAGTTTTCTCGATGGAAAGTGGAAGGGGGTGATCCTCTTCCATCTGATGGGCGGGACGTTGCGCTTCAATGAGCTGCGCCGCAAATTGCCCTCCGTCACTCAGCGGATGCTCACCAAGCAGCTGCGTGAACTCGAGGGCTCGGGCCTTGTTTCGCGGACGGTCTTTGCGGTCGTTCCGCCGCGCGTCGACTATGCGTTGACGCCACTTGGCCTGACGTTGAAGCCTGTCATCAAGGCGCTTGCCGTCTGGGGTGAGGAAAACGTCTTCTGCCTGCCCGATGGTCGCTATCTTCGGGATGTCTCGGCCGACTCAACGACTGCGGCGATCAAGGCTTAGGGACGCAGCGAACACAAAGATGCCGATGAACGACAGGATCGCGCCGACATAGCCGGTCGCGGCGAACCCGTAGCCCCCTGCAATCACGAGGCCGCCCAGCCAGGCGCCTAGCGCGTTCGCAATGTTGAACGCCGAGTGATGCGATGCCGCGGCGAGCGTCTGGGCATCGGCGGCGACATCCATCAGGCGGGTCTGAACGGCAGGACCAGCGGCAAAGCCGCAGCCGATGCAGAAGACGCAGAGCGCCAGCATGAACGGATTGGCGGCGGTCAGGGAGAACAAGGTCAGCACGACGATGTTGAAGACGAGGCTGCCGCCGATCGTGCCCATCAGCGATTTGTCGGCCAGCCAGGAGCCGACGACATTGCCGACATTCATACCGATGCCGAAGATGATCAGCATCACGGCGACCATGCTCTCGGGCAGCATGGCGACCTGTGTCGTTGTGGGCGCGATGTAGCTGAACATGGCAAACATCCCGCCGAAACCGACGGATGCCGTCGCAAGCGTTAGCAGTACTTGTGGGCGCTTGAAGGCGCCGAGCTCGCGTTTGAAGCTTGCGCCTTCGGCGACGCGGTCGCGCGGCACGTAGTACCAGATCAGGGCGACCGTCAGAAGGCCGATGATACCGACGATCGTAAAGGCAAGGCGCCAGTTGAGTGACTGCCCGAACACGGTCGCAAGTGGTGTCCCGAGCAGGGTCGCAACCGTCAATCCGAGCATGACGCGACCGACGGCGCGGGCGCGCTTGTGCGTCGGCACCATCGAGGCCGCCACGATCGCTGCAACACCGAAGTAGGCTCCGTGCGGCAAGCCGGTGATGAAGCGCATCAGCGTGAAGCTTTCGAAGGTCGGCGCCATCGCGCTCAAGATGTTGCCGATCGCAAAGATGCCCATCACCAGCAGGAGCAGCGAGCGGCGGGCCATCTTCGCGGCAAGCACGGCAATGATGGGTGCGCCGACGACGACGCCCAGTGCATAGGCGCTGATCACGTAGCCTGCCTGCGGCGTCGTGACCGCGAAGGTGTCGGCAACGTTGGGCAGGAGGCCCATGATCGCGAATTCGCCGGTGCCGATACCAAAGCCGCCGCAAGCAAGCGCCAATTGCACGAGCGCGATAGCCATTGGCGACGGGGCGGTGTCTACCGGATTGACGTCGATGGAATCGTTTACGGCGACCTGGCTCAAGAGGCACTCCTTGGCATTCGATGCGTGACGTACGGACAAGGCGCGGGCGCAGCCAGAACCGGTCGGCCAGAGATGAAGGGAAATGGAGGCATCCTCCACTATCCCATCTATCGATGATTGACCGCCAGGCGTCGAGTGCATTTTCTGCAGTGCAGCGTCGCCCGATATGCATACGTCCCTTGCAAATTCGGCGGTGCTGCTACCGATCTCGGCGTTCGTAAAACAGGCTTTAGCTTGAAATCGTGGGTGTAAGAACCATCTCTTAGCAGCGCTGGACAGGTCGTCGCTTCTTGCTGCGGACAACGGGAACCATATGAAACTTATTGGCTTTTTCAATCGCGATGGCGGGACTTTCAGGACCACCGATATGGAAGCCTATGAAAACCGGGCCGAAGCCGTGTTCAGGGAGGCCGGCCACGATTTCAATGCGATCGTCTTTTCCGGCAAGGAGATCGTGCCAGCCATGGAACGGGCCGCCCGCCGTGACGATATCGATGGCATCGTCGCCGGTGGCGGCGACGGGACGATTTCCGCGGCAGCTTCGATAGCCTGGAAGAATGGAATTGCACTTGGCGTCGTGCCGGCCGGGACAATGAACCTCTTCGCACGCTCGCTGCGCGTTCCGCTCGACATTTGGATGGCGTTGGAGACGCTGGCCTTTGGCGAAGTCGATCACGTCGACATCGCCAGCGCGAATGGTCGGCCATTCATTCACCAATTTTCAGCCGGACTTCATGCGCGCATGGTGCGCTATCGAAATTCCTATACCTACCGCTCGCGTTTTGGAAAGATCGGGGCAAGCGCTCGTGCCGCTCTTGGCGTCGTGTTCAATCCGCCCGAATTCGAGGTGGAGTTTGCAGCGGGGGGCGTCTATGAGCGTCGCCGAGTTTCCGCGGTGTCGATTTCGAACAACCCCTTCGGTCAGAACGCCTTGCTCTATGCAGACTGCCTCACCAGCGGCGAACTGGGGTTCTATACCGCCAAGCCGCTGAAACCGATCGGCGTCGCGCGTCTCGCGGTTGACCTCTTGCGAGGCAAGGTGAGGGAGAACGCAGACGTCATGGTCATGCATCCCGCGGAGGTGCATTTGCACTTTCCGAAGCTGCCTTCAAAGGCGAACTGCGTGATGGATGGCGAATTGCGTCCGCTAGAGCGTGACGTCACGCTGAAACTGCATCCCGGCGAACTCAAGGTATTGGTCCGGCAAGGACTTGCAGCGCAGGTTGATGAGGCCGAGCGACGCGAGATTGCTCCCTAGCAGTTGCAATCATCTGCCGGATTCGGGTCGGCCGCCTTGCGGTCGGTTCAAATGAACCCTCGGCCCGCTTCCAGGGGTGACCATTACAGACGAGACAGGTAGGTGCGGTAGTCGAAATCCGAGACTGTGCGCAGGTAGGTGATGGCCTCCTTGCGCTTCGTGTCGCCGTAGAGTTTCTGATAGGGCTCGCCGAATATGTCGGCGATGAACGGCGAGAGACGGAAAGCGTCGACTGCCGTCAGGAAGTCGTGCGTCAGTTGTGCCGTGTGTCCAGGTGTATGGGATGGCGTCGTCTCCTCGCCGGGGTCAAGCTCGAAATCGATGCCGAGCAATATACCCCCGAGGATAGCGGCAAGCAGCAAGTAGGGATTTGCATCGGCGCCTGCCACGCGGTGTTCGATACGAGCGGCTGGGCCGTTCAGATCGGGTATGCGGACAGCGGTGCCTCGATGGCCGTATCCCCAGGTGAGGTCGACGGGAGCGAACGAGCCGGGCTGGAAGCGGCGATAGGAGTTGGCAAACGGCGCAAAAACGAGCTGCGCCTCGCGCATGGTTTGAAGCAGGCCGGCGCAGACGGATTTCAGCTTGCGCGGTTCACCATGTTTGGCATCCAGAATATTCCGTCCGTCCTTGTCGATGACGCTGGCATGTACATGAAGGCCGGAGCCGGCATGATCGGAGTATGGCTTGGCCATGCAGGTGGATTTCAGCCCGTGCTTGCGTGCAGCCTGTTCCACAATGCGCTTCAGATAGATGCAGTCGTCGGCTGCCGCGAGCGCGTCTGGTCGATGCAGCAAGTTGATCTCGAACTGTCCGGGGCCGAATTCCGCCGTCGTCGCATCGGCCGGCAGCCCTTGCGCCTTTGCATAGGCGCGCACGGTCTGCAGATAGTCATCGAGCGCATCAACAGCGCTCATGTCGTAGAGTTGAAAGCCGTTCGCTTCCCCTTGATAGGTGAGGCTGACCGGCGGCGAGGGGCGGCCAGTCTCACGCCAGTTCGGATCGACTACGTAGAACTCCAGCTCAGTCGCCACAACCGGTGTGAGGTCGCGCTCATCATACCGCTTCAGCACTGAGGCAAGAATCGCTCGAGGGTCCATGAAGCTTGGCGTGCCGTCGAATTCATGCATCGTTGCAAGGACCTGCATTGACCCTTCCGGCGCCCATGGCATTGGCGTCAGGCTGCGTTCGTCCGGAATGCAATTGCCGTCCGGGTCGCCGACGGAAAGCGAGAGGCCAGTGATGTCATCGTTGTCATCGCCCCAGATGTCGAGCGACTGCGTGGAGGAGGGAAGGCGGACTTCGCCGGCCCAGATTTTGTTCTGGGCGTCGAGTGGAATCTGCTTGCCGCGCAGGTCGCCATTCATGCCGACGAGCAGGAGCTCGATGCGCGCGTTACCGCTCGCTGCTGTACCGTGATCCGTGTCCTCTGCCATGATCTTGAAAATCCCCTCGGAGAAGGCCAAGCTCGTAGCCTATTGAGATGAGGCTTTCAATTCCGAAGGTGTTTTGCAAATCATGTCCGATACTTACGCACGCTCAAACCTCGCTGCCATCGACGCGGCGCATCACCTCCATCCTTTCTCGGACATGCGGAAGCTGAATACTGACGGCACGCGCATCATCCAACGCGGCGAGGGTGTCTACATCTGGGATAATCAGGGCAAACGGTATCTGGACGGATTTGCCGGATTGTGGTGCGTCAACGTCGGCTATGGCCGCAAGGAAATCGCCGACGCCGTCGCACGGCAGATGAACGAGCTGCCCTACTACAACACGTTCTTCGGCACGACGACGACACCAACGACGCTGCTTGCCGAAAAAGTCACATCCCATGCCGGGCCGCATTTCAATCACGTGTTTTTCACCGGTTCGGGTTCCGAGGCAAACGACACATGGTTCCGGATGGCGCGCGTCTATTGGAGCGCGGTCGGCAAACCCTCGAAGAAGGCCGTCATTGCTCGTAAGAACGGCTATCACGGTTCGACCGTCGCGGGCGCTAGCCTCGGTGGCATGAAATACATGCACGAACAGGGCGACCTGCCGATACCGGGCATCGTCCATATCGGACAGCCTTATTGGTACGGCGAGGGCGGTGACCTCTCACCGGCTGAGTTCGGCCTCAAGGTGGCCCGCGAGCTGGAAGTGAAGATCGACGAACTCGGCGAGGAGAATGTCGCGGCCTTCGTGGCAGAGCCGATCCAAGGGGCTGCAGGTGTCATCATCCCGCCGGCGACCTATTGGCCGGAGATCGCCCGCATCTGCAAGTCACGCAACATCCTGCTTGTTTGCGATGAAGTGATCTGTGGCTTCGGCCGTCTCGGGGAGTGGTTCGGCCACCAGTATTTCGGCGTCGAGCCTGATTTGGCGCCGATCGCCAAGGGGCTTTCGTCGGGCTATCTTCCGATTGGTGGCGTCCTCGTCGGTGACCGCATCGCTAAGGTGCTGATCAACGAGGTCGGAGACTTCAACCACGGCTTTACCTATTCCGGCCACCCTGTCTGTGCCGCCGCAGCCCTCGAAAATCTCCGTATCATCGAGGATGAAAAGCTCGTCGAACGCGTTCGAAGCGACATTGGCCCCTATTTTGGCAAGGTCTGGGGAGCGCTTGGCGAGCACCATCTCGTCGGAGAGGCCGTCAATGTCGGCCTCATGGGAGCGCTTCAGTTGACAGCCGACAAGGCAAGCCGCACCCGCTTCGAAAAGCCGGATGCGATTGGCGCGCTGGTCCGCAATCATGCTCTCGCAAGTGGACTTGTCCTGCGCGCCACGGGAGACAGGATGCTTGCTTCGCCGCCGCTTGTCATCACCCACGAGGAGGTGGACGAAATGGTGCGCATCGCGAAGATCGCGCTTGATGCAGCATGGCGGGAACTGCGCAGCTAAGCGCAGACGTCAGCGAGGATAAATCCAGGCGTAACCAAAGAGGCGTTGGTCCTGTGGTCGCCCGCCGATGTATCCGATGCTCGTGTTCTTCACGGTGACTGTACCGTATTGCGGACCAAGGTTTTGTTGGATCCACTCAACCAGTTCCGGCGGCGGCGTGGTGGTCTCCCGGGATGGGAGCCAAACAGCGAGGATCGGCTTGTCAGCTGTCCACTCGTAGTCAACAAGCAGATTGCCAAAGAACGTGCATAGTGTCGGAACATCGGGCAGTTGCAGGCGCAGGTTTCCTGAAGCGAGCCACCCATCGGTCAACACCAGCCCCGGGCGCTTGCCTTCCTCCGCGACGATCTTGCCGACAAACTCTTCGTAAGGCGCGTTGTAGGCCTCAGGTCGACCGAACAGCGTCGGTGCGTGCGCTCGGACTAAAATAAGCGACGGGACGACGATCATCACCGCGAGCGGGACGATAAAGAAGCGTTTTGCGAAGTCTTCCGGCCGAATATCCCGTGCCTGCATCTTGAGGCAAAAGGCGATCGGCATCAGGAAGAGAAGGGGCAGCACCCACCTGTCGCGCATGGATGTTATGCCGATGGCGAAGACCAGCAGTAGAACCTGCAAGCCAATCACCAGGAATATGGTGTCGAAAAAGTGAGCCCAAACGGTGGTCGGTCGCAGGCTGCGGAGAAACTTTTTGCCGAAGATGATTGCATAAACCGCGACGAGCGGCGCCAAGATCACCAGGACCTGACCAAAGAACTCGGTCGGCCCCTTGATCAGCTTCGCGAGCGCACTGGTCGGCGCTTCTTGTGCCATGGTATGGAGCGTGCGGGTTGCGGCCAGGCCGAGATTGTCGATCAGCCAAAGGCCATGTGGCAGGAAGATGAGGCCCGCAATCGCCACCGACAACAGGAAGCGCCAGTCGAGTAGTCGCCTCAGTCCGACCGGATGCAGGAATACCGCAACCAGTGCTGCGAGCACGACGAGAGTGAAGTTGTACTTCGTCAGCATGCCGAGGCCAAGCGTGACGCCGATCATCGCGTAGGAAAGCAGCGACGGTGCCTTCAGCGTCTTGATGATGCTGTAGAGCAGCAGGTTGATCATCAGCATCTGGGCGACCGTATGGGTCAGGTCCCTTTGAGCTTGCCAGAAAACCTGCGGAATCGCGAACAGCGAGAGCGTCGCGATGGCGGCAAACAACCGATCGTCGAGTACGAGTTTTGCGAGCTTGTAGTAGCTCAGGAAAAGAAAAAACAGGATCAGGTTCTTGGCTGCGGCAATCGTTACGACAGACAGCCCAAACGCCGACACGACGATGGCCTGAAACCAGTTGTAGAGCGGCGGCTGAGTGTCGTATCCAGCCACGAGCCATTGAGAGAAGAACGCTTGTTGGGATTCATCCACTCGCAGCCCGTTTGGCACGAGCAGGCGAACGACAAAACTGATAACAAAATATGCCGCCAGCAGTAGGACAACAGTGTCCGGCTTGCGAGCCAGCAGACTACGCATTCTCACTTCCATCGAAGATCTGGCGGACGATGTAGTTCGGTGACGTGTCGTCGCGGTAGTAGGTACGGGCGATCATTTCGGCGAGGATGCCGGTCGTAATCAGCTGGACCGAGGAAAGCATGAAGACGATGCCAACCATCAGCAGCGGACGTGTACCAATATCGTCACCCATGACGAACTTGTCGAAGAGCAGGTAAAGCATGACAAGGACTGAGATTGCACCGAGGCCAAGACCTAGCGAGCCGAAGAAGTGACCCGGCCGTGCCTTGTACCGCATGAAGAACATGACCGAGAGCAGATCGAGGATCACGCGGAATGTGCGTGAGATGCCGTACTTGGACTGGCCGTGCTGACGTGCATGGTGCGTTACGACCATCTCGCCGATACGCGAGCTCGGTACGACGCCGGCAACCCAGGCCGGGATGAAGCGGTGCATTTCGCCCATCAGCTTCACCTGTTTGATGACCGAGGCACGATAGATCTTCAGGCTGCAGCCGTAGTCGTGAAGCTTCACGCCGGTAATCCGGCCGATGAGATAGTTGGCGCACCATGATGGGATCTTGCGCAGCAGAAGACCATCTTGCCGGTTCTTGCGCCAGCCGACGAGAAGATCAAGCTGGCGGCGTTCGAGTTCGGCGACCATCGACGGAATGTCTTTCGGATCATTCTGCAGGTCGCCGTCCATCGTGGCGATAAGTCGCCCGGTCGCGGCGTCGATGCCGGCCTGCATTGCGGCGGTCTGGCCAAAATTGCGCTGCAGCTCGACAATCCTCAGGGTAAGCCCCTCGCGGCCGATATGCTTGCGTGCATTGGCGAGCGTTGCGTCCGTGCTGCCATCGTCGATCAGGATGAGCTCCCAGCCATCAGCGTAATTTGCCATTGCCAGGCAAATGCGATCGATCAGTGGGCCGACGCTCTCCTCCTCGTTGAAGACGGGCACCACCAGCGACAATTCGACCGGCCGTATCGCTTCCGCGAGGCCTTGACGCGAGTCTACCGTTGTCTGCACGTTTGATTTCTCCTACAAGGCGCACGGCCGCAGGCGGCTTTCGCCGCGATAGTCAGGAAAGCCTACTATATGAAGTTTCCGGTTGTTGCCAGCCGACAATCCTGGTTTATCCGCAATCGAATGACGTTGCTGACGATCGCAATCGTCGTGGCTTATGCTCTTTTCATCCAGTGGTTCTGGGGCTGGCCGGTCATTCTCGGACAATGGGCCGAGGTGGGGGTAATCCCGGTTGTCGGCGCTCTGGTCATGCTTACCAGCACCTACTTCCTCCGGACCTGGCGCATTTACGATTATTTCCCGCGCGAGACGGCGGGTCGTTTCAAGGTGCTTTTCCGCATTACGCAGATCCACAATCTCCTGAACATCATGCTGCCGTTTCGAACTGGCGAGACGAGTTTTCCGGTGTTGATGCGCACCGAGTTCGGCATCCCTCTGGCGCGTGGCACCTCGGCGCTCCTCGTCATGCGTCTGCTTGACTTGCACGCCTTGCTGGCGGCAGCCGGCATAGGCTTCGCAATCGCATCACCCCACAAGGTGATTGCGTGGATGATATGGACAGCGTTTCTGGCGATTCCAGTCGTTGCTTTTACTCTGAGGCGGCCGCTGCTTCGGCTTGCCGGCAGGCTCCTGCCAGTCAAGGCTCAGAAACTCGTCATAGAAATCGAGAGGGGCCTTCCCATCGACGCGGCTGCTTTTGGGCGTGCTTGGGCGATGACCGTCATCAACTGGCTCGTGAAGGTTCTGGTGCTCGCCTGGGCGCTCAGCTTGATGGGCGTCTTGCCGATGGCCGCGAGCTTCGGAGGGGCGCTTGGCGGCGAGCTTTCCTCGGTGCTCCCAGTGCATGCTCCAGGCGGCGTTGGGACGTATCCCGCTGGGATCACAGCCGGGGCTGTCGCCCTTGGCGCATCCGGCGAGAAGACAGCCCTCGCTGCCTTGGCACAAGCAAGCATCAACGCACATCTGCTGATCATCGTTTCGGCCCTGACCGGCACGGCGATCTCGCTACCTCTGGGCCGCACCCGAAAGCTCTGAGATGCGGTTTCTCAGGAAGGCCTGCTCCGGCGCCTGCTGGCACAGGCGCAACGCCGCCTCATAGGCCGCAATTGCGGCCTCCTTCCGGCCGAGCCGCCGCAGCAAGTCGGCGCGGGCAGAGTGCGCGAGGTGATAGTTCTCCAGTTCTCCAGCCTGCAGAATCGCATCGACCAACTGCAGTCCCTTTTCTGGTCCTTCGACCATCGCCACCGCAACGGCTCTATTAAGCTCAGCAATCGGCGACGAATGGGCAGAGAGCAACAGATCGTAGTAGCCGACGATGCGTCGCCAATCTGTCTTCTCCGGCGCCTCGGCCCGGGCGTGCTCCGCGGCAATGGCTGCCTGCAGCGTATAGATACCGACCTCTCCATTCCGCATGGCACCGTCGAGACGTCCAAGACCTTCACGAACCTTTTCATGATCCCAAAGGCTGCGATCCTGATTGGCAAGCAGAATGAGACTTCCCCCTGGGCTTCGCCTGGCGGCACGACGCGAATCCTGCAGGAGGAGCAGGGCAAGCAGCCCCGAGACGTCAGGATGTGGCAGGAGCCCCGCGAGCAACCGCGCAAGGCGGATGGCTTCCGAGGTGAGATCTGCCCGGACGATCTCATCGCCCGAGGACGCGGAATAGCCCTCGTTGAAGACGAGGTAGATGACATGCAACACCCGGTCCAACCGTTCCGGCAATTCGTCCCGTTCGGGGACCTCGTAGGGAATTTTCGCCGACCGGATCTTGTTCTTCGCACGAACGATGCGCTGCGCCACAGTCGGGGCGGGGACGAGAAACGCGTGGGCGATCTCCTCGGTCGTAAGCCCGCATATTTCTCTAAGAGCCATCGCCATCTGCGCGTCAGCTGGTATGGCTGGATGGCAGCACGTGAAGATCAAGCGGAGCATGTCGTCTTCGATCAGTTCCACGTCGCCGATCTCCGTTTCGTCGAAAGACCCATAGAGGCTGTCCTCGATGTCCTTCACCGACATATCAAATCGTGACCGGCGCCTGATATGATCGATCGCGCGAAACCGCCCCGCCGAAACCAGCCAGCCGAAGGGGTTCGCCGGTACGCCATCGCGTGGCCACGTCCGCGCGGCGGCTGCAAACGCGTCGTGCAAGGCTTCCTCGGCCCTGTCGAAGTCGCCGAGGAGACGGATGAGGGTCGCAAGCACCCGGCGAGACTGCGTCCGGTAGATATCCTCGATCAGATGTTCCAACCTTCACTCCCGCAGTGTCAAAATCCTCACGGGGCGGACTTCCACAGTTCCAATTCGGGCGCAGGGAATTCCAGCGGCAATGGCTATTGCCTCACTCATATCAGAGGCATCGATGACGTAGAGACCGGCCAGATGCTCCTTGGTCTCGACATACGGGCCGTCCGTCATGCTGATCTCATTGTTGCGCACCCGAAGGACAACGGCCTTGTCGGGCGTTTCGAGGGCATCGGCGTGGATCAGCGTCCCACGATCGCGCAAATCTTCGTCGAAGCCGAAGTGAGCACGAACGACTGCCTCCGTTTCAGCCACCGTCTGGCGACCATCTACATCAGCTGAATTGTAGATCAGGCAAACAAAGCGCATAGCATCATCTCCCGTCCTTGATGGAATAGCCGGGACGGATCTCGATCGAGGCATACCTCAGTATCGGAAGCGTGGAGACGATCGTCTTGGCTTCTTCCATATCCGCAGCTTCGATCAGTACGAAGCCACCGAGGTGTTCCTTGATTTCGGCGAAGGGGCCGTCGGTTGCGGTGGTGACGCCTTGCTTGCTACGGACAGTGACGGCCGTTTCGGGCGCGCGCAACGCCAATGCGGCCTGGAAGACCCCTCGCTCCTCCCAATGATTGTCGCTTGCGATGCACTCCTGCGTGAGCGCATCCCACTCTTCCTGCAGGACGAGTTTGCTCTTTTCCGTGTCGAACCAGATCTGGCAGAGATATTTCATGACGTCTCCCTCATTTGTGAACTGGAATGTCGTAGATCGGCCTGACTTCGATCGATCCGAGTTTCGCAAGTGGAATGCCGGCGGCGACGCGAATGGCATCATTCAGATCTTTTGCTTCGATGAGAATGAAGCCGCCGAGTTGTTCTTTTGTTTCCGCAAAGGGACCGTCCGTCACAGACATCTCACCGTTGCGAACGCGGACAGTCATGGCGCTCCTTGGCGATTGCAGAGCGTGGGCGGCAAGCATGTGCCCGCTCGCGATCAGATCATCGTCGTAGGCAAGGGACGCCTTGTCGAGGTTCCTTTTCTCGTCGTCGGTCATGGTCTCAAGCGTCACAGGCTCGAACCAGACCTGGCAGAGATATTTCATCGTTGGCTCTCCGTTGGCTGCGTCAATCACTAGACGGCCAGCCTAGGGCGATTTCGACAGCAAGCGAAAAAAATCTTTTTGGGGGAGGTCGCGTCGAAACGAACCGGCCAGCTTCGACAAAGTGTCGTCAACAACAAGGAGTGACGACGATGAATCTTTTCGAGATTGCACTGGCGAACTGCATCACGGCGACTCGCCTACAGGACAAGCGTCAACGCCTCGGTGCGACGACGTCAACGAAGCGGAGCATAATCACCCGGCTCACCGCGATTGCTGTCGTTCTTTCAGTCGCTATCCTGGCGCTGGATACCGCCGGCGAACGTTACGAGCAGCAACTCGCCATCGCGGTTGCCGCCACGCGCCAGTAAGGAAACGGCCTATTGGAAGGCCGTTTCGAAGAAGCTTCTGAGTTTGCGTGAATGCAGCGCTTCCGGCGGCATTGCTGCGAGCTTCTGGATCGCCCGAATGCCGATCTGCAGATGCTGGTTGACCTGCGTCCGGTAGAAGGCAGTGGCCATGCCCGGCAGCTTCAATTCGCCGTGCAGCGGCTTGTCCGATACGCAAAGCAAAGTGCCGTAGGGCACGCGGAAGCGGAAGCCGTTTGCAGCAATCGTGGCCGATTCCATATCGAGCGCGATGGCACGTGCCTGGGACAAACGCTTCACCGGGCCACGCTGGTCACGCAGCTCCCAGTTCCGGTTGTCGATCGTACCAACCGTACCGGTGCGCATGATCCGCTTCAGCTCGAAGCCCTCGTAGCCGGTAATCTCTGCGACGGCACCCTCAAGCGCGACCTGTACTTCTGCGAGCGCCGGGATCGGCACCCAGACCGGCAGGTCGTCGTCCAGAACGTGGTCCTCGCGCATATAGGCATGCGCCAGGACATAATCGCCGAGACGCTGGCTGTTGCGCAGACCAGCGCAATGGCCGAGCATCAGCCAGGCATGCGGACGAAGCACGGCCACGTGGTCGGTAATCGTCTTGGCATTGGACGGGCCGACGCCGATGTTGATCATCGTGATGCCGGCATGCCCCTTTTTCTTCAGATGGTAGGCGGGCATCTGCGGCAGGCGTGAAAGCGCAACGTCCGTCTCCGGCCGACTGGATCCGGCATGCGTAATAATGTTGCCGGGCTCGACGAAGGCCGTGTATCCATCGCCACCTTCGGCCATCAGCTTGCGTGCCCAGAGGCAGAATTCGTCCATGTAGAACTGATAGTTCGTGAACAGCACGAAATTCTGGAAGTGCTGGGCGCTGGTCGCGGTGTAGTGCGAAAGCCGGGCGAGGGAGTAGTCGATGCGCTGAGCCGTAAAGGCAGCAAGCGGCGAAGGTTCGCCGGGCGGCGGAATGTATTCGCCGTTGGCGATTTCATCGTCCGTCGTATTCAGATCCGGCGTGTCGAACAGATCGCGCATCGGAATGTCCAGGAACGCTGCAGCCGATGCCTCGACATGCGCGCCCTCGCCGAAAGCGAAATGCAGGGGAATAGGCGTCGCCGATTCCGAGACGACGACCGGTACGTCATGGTTCTTCATCAGCAAGCCGAGCTGTTGCTTCAGATAGTGACGGAAGAGCTGCGGCCGCGTGATGGTCGTCGTGTAGATCCCGGGAGCGGTGACATGGCCGTAGGAGAGCCGCGTATCGACGTGGCCGTAGCTGGTCGTCTCGATGCTCACCTGCGGATAGAAGGCACGATACCGCGACGTGATCGGCGCGCCCTTGGCAAGGCTGGCAAAGCTCTCGATCAGGAAGTTGGTATTGCGCTCATAGAGTTCCGTCAGCACATCGACAGCCTTGACCGGATCGTCAAAGGTTTGCGGAACGAAGGGGGACGGGGACAGAATGTCGAGGGGTGAAGAGATTCGTTTGCTCATGCGCCATTATAGGGTGTTGTTTTTAACAAGCAAACGACGCATCGGAGGGGGCTGCACAGGTTTGAGGCGCGGCCGATGTCACTCGCGCCGATGGATTAGCGGATTGTCCTGCAGAACGGGGTGCTGGTGTCGAAGCACGTATAGTTGGCTCCGAAGTGAGACTGCGCACCGCCGCCTGCTTTGCGGCTGACGGCCGCTGAGAAGCTGACGGCGAAGACCGCAGCAAACAGTGTAATGATGGTGAAACGTCTTGCCAAAATGAGCATATCCATGACTTTGCCCCGGTATCGCCTTAGCGTTGAGACAGTTTTGCCACGCTATGGCTGAACCGGTGCTGAGATCCCGGTTCATCCGCCGTTCAGGAAGTCGGCGAGCTTGAAGCGTGGCTACCACTGCTTATCTCTTGAGTCCCCAAAGGAGATTTTCATGACGGCACCGATTGAGCTTTATTACTGGCCCACCCCGAATGGCTGGAAGATCAGCATCATGCTCGAGGAACTCGGCGTTCCCTACGAGGTCAAATACATCAACATCGGACGCGGCGAGCAATTCGCGCCGGAGTTTCTGAAGATCGCGCCAAACAACCGTATGCCGGCGATCATCGATCCGGATGGTCCTGGGGGTGATCCGATCTCTGTGTTCGAATCCGGCGCTATTCTCCAGTACCTCGGCCGCAAGTTCGGGAAGTTCTATTCGACGGACGAGCGCATACGCGTGCAGATCGAGGAATGGCTTTTCTGGCAGGTGGGCGGCTTAGGCCCAATGGCCGGACAGGCGCACCACTTCCGCGGTTATGCGCCGGAGAAGATCGAATACGGCATCAACCGCTACACCAACGAAGTAAACCGCCTGTATGGCGTGATGAACAAGCGGTTGGCGGATCGTGAATATCTCGCCGGCGACTATTCGATTGCTGATATGGCCAGTATCGGCTGGGTCATTCCCTACGAGAAGCAGGGGCAGGACCTCAATGAGTTTCCTCACCTCAAGCGCTGGTTCGATACGATGATGGCGCGTCCGGCGGTGATCCGCGGGACGGCGGTCGGCAAGGAAGAGCGCGAACGCAGCAACCTTGCCGAAGACAAGGAAGCACAGAAGATCCTCTTCAATCAGCGCGCCCGATGAAATAAGAAGCGCCCGGCCATCGTCCGGGCGCTTCTTTTCGCGATTCATCTTGCTACAGGCGCGTCCAGGTCTGGGATTTGCAGAGCACGTTGAGGACGCAGCCCTTCATTTTCAGTGAGTTTCCGAGAACGTTGCCCGATCCGCTGTAGGTCTTGTCGTTGGCGGGATCGGTGATCTGGCCGCTGTAGCTCACGCCGCTGCCTGCAAGTGTTCCGATCTTCTTGCCGGCATATTTGCCCGTCTTCAGCACGATGCAGTAGCTGCCGCCGCAGGATGCAATATGCGCCGTGTCACCGGAAGCCGTTTTCCAATTGCCGACGATCGGTTCGTCTGCAAAGGCCGTCCCGGTAGCAAGCGCCAACGCTCCAGCGAAAATAAGCGTGCGGATCATTCGTTCCTCCCTAATGTCCCGGCGGGAAAATATATGACGCGAACGTAAACGTAAATCTGTTTCTTGTGGTTCGCGACAACCGCGTTTGATGAGCCAGAGGCGACAAAATCTTCCGTTTCAGACATGCGATGCTGATTTCGTGGTGAACGGAAGGTTGATTTCGAGATCTGAATATTCCGTAAAATTGTGTCGAAAATCCTTAATCGGCAGGCATCGCGATGTTTAACAAAAATCCAATTTTACCAAGTGTTTGCACTTTGTTTGTTTCAAATTAATCATGCATTTTAGGCGTTTTTTGAAAAGGTATTGGCATAGTGGAGCTATCAAACGAGCGGGGCAAACCCGCCGAACCGAAGGGCACTTAAAGCCGCGATAGACGGCAAGGCCCGGAAGGTAAAACAGGGTAAGTCGACAACAGGCTAAACAGGGATAAACCGATGGCACGCTTTGAAATGCACAATGCTGAAATGGCCACCATGGGTGGCGAAAACAACGCCGATATCTTCTGCGAGATGGGTCTGATGTATGCGACCGGTCGCGGTTGCGCCGTCGATCTGGTCGCCGCGCACAAGTGGCTGAACATTGCGGCGATCAAGGGCAACGACCGCGCCGCCGAGCTTCGCGCCGATGTCGCCGCAAACATGGACAAGATGCAGATCGTCGAGGCGCTCCGGGCCGCTCGCGAGTGGATGACGATCCACTAAAAACCGGCTGGCCGCCAACACGCGAGCGAGAATCAATAACAACCTCAAAAGAGGGGCGGCGGGAGCTTTTTGAAGAAGTCGATGCCACGAACATGAACCGCGACCGGCAGGAACAAGGCCGGCGCGGTTCTTTGCTTTGCGCTAGCCCAGCGCCTTGAGCACTTCCGGTAGTGCTTCTTCGAAAAGCGCCATCTCGGCTTCCGGTCCGACACTGACGCGGATGCAACGATTGAGTGGAGCAACACCCGGCATCCGGATGAAGACACCATGCTGCATCAGCCCGTCGACGATGGCGCGGGCATAAGTGCCGTCGCGTCCGGCGTCGATAGCAACGAAGTTGGTCGCGGACGCAAGTGGAACCAGGTTGTTCGCCTTGGCAATTGCGGTGATCCGGTCGCGTGCCATGCGGATGTTGCTCACGACTTCGGCAAGATAGGCCCGATCCTTGAGTGCCGCCAGAGCCGCCACCGTCGCCAGCCTGTTCATCCCGAAATGATTGCGGATCTTGTCGAACGCGCGTGCGGTGCCTGGTGTCGAGATGACATAGCCGACCCTGGCGCCAGCTAGGCCGTAGGCCTTCGAGAATGTCCTCGTGCGCACGATATTGGGAAGGTCGATGAGCGCCTCGATCGCTGGCAGAGATCCGGCCGGCCCGGTTTCGCTGTAGGCCTCGTCGAGGACCAGCATCGTGGTTTCCGGGAGCGCGCGGGCAAAGGCGACGATGCTATCGGCATCCCACCAGCTTCCCATCGGATTGTCCGGGTTGGCGAAATAGACCAGAGGCGCGTTCTCGCGCTTAGCGGCCTCCAGAAGGCCGTCGAGGTCTTCGCGATCGTTGACATAGGGCACGGTGACGAGCCGGCCGCCGAAGCCGGCAACGTGGAAGTTGAAGGTCGGATAGCCACCGAGCGAGGTCACGACAGGCGCCCCAGGCTCGATCACGAGCCGCACGATCTGACCGAGCAATTCATCGATGCCGCCACCGATCGCGATGGAGTCGATTCCGACGCCCAGATGCCTGGCGAGTGCCTCCCTGAGTGCATAGTTTTCGGGGTCGTTGTATTTCCAGATATCACCAGCCTGCTCGCGCATGGCGGCAAGCACGGATGGGGCTGGGCCGAAGCCGTTCTCGTTGGCGCCGATACGCGCCTTGACCAAAAGGCCGCGCTGGCGCTCGATCGCTTCTGGACCGACGAAGGGAACGGTGGAGGGAAGGGCGCTAGCAAGCGGCGTGAAGCGCGAAAAGGCGGACATGCTGGAGCAGTTTCCTGGATGCTGTGGAAAATCGGACCGAGAATAGGCTCTGCTGCCGCCAAGGCAAGAAACATTATTCCGCGGTGAACGCGATTTACATGCGTACAGCTCCGCGGGCTTCGAGTGCTTCCACGTTGCCGGCCATGAAATCCGCACGCACGACGCGACGTAGAACCTCCGGCTCGATTGTATTGATGAACCGCACGCCAATGCGCTCGTTATTGCGATAGACCTCGGCGCAACCAATCCGATAGGCAAGGCCAAGAATACTAAGGTAGTAGTGCTTTGGCAGGCCCGCTGTGGATGAAACGACAAACGTGGCACCCCCGCGCGAGATGTCGATGATCTCTGCGCTGCGGATGGAGATACCGGTAAGGCAGGGCCGCACCGCGATGATACGCGCAGGGCGTCTAACACTGAACTGTTCCCAGCGCGTCTCGTAAACCGCAGATTTTACGGTCGCAAGGTGCGTGGCGCGAAGCATCGACATTTCCGCGTGTCTCCCTGGAACCAAGGTCGTCCCGGTCCTCTTCGACTGGAGCTTCACACGAATGCTTTGCTCAATTGTCAAGGAACCAAATACAATTTTAACGACGCAGTCGTTTTCCGGGCGTCCCACCTTGGAAGACGCGAATTCAGATCGAGCGGCCAGGGCTGCGAGCACCGCGATGCGCCGCAATTGTCGTAAAAAAGTCATCGAACTCTTTTCGACTCTGCACGTTTTTCTGATTGTCGGGGGCGCCGATGGCGCTTCAAAATTACAAAGCGAGGAAATCACAATGACTGATGTCAGAGTTCCGTCGAAATCGTGGGTGGTCGTTTGCGATGGTGCCAAGGCATTGATCCTGCAGAACGCAGGCGACATAGAATTGATGAACCTCAAGGTTGAGGAAACCTTGAGCCAGCCCAATGAGCCGGATCGCGAAATAGGAGCCGACAAACCGGGTCGAACGCACGCGGCCAATGGGCAGAGCGTTAGTGCCGTCGAGCAAACAGATTGGCATGAGCAGGCCGAGGCACAGTTTCTGAAACAGGTTGCCGTGAAAATGGACCTGTTGGTGCGCGAAAAGAATGCTCGCAACATCATTTTGGTCGCGCCGCCAAAGGCACTCGGCACCCTGCGGAGCAGCCTGACACCTCAAGTTCAGGCTGCGATTTCGGCTGAAGTGCCGAAGGACTACATCAATCTGCCTGTCGACCAGATAGAGCGACACCTTGCTGCTTGAGACACTATCGCCAAACCCGGATCTGCGCCGGCGGCTTCTATGGTCCCGGCGCCTCACCGGCAAAGAGCGTTTCGTTCTCGGAAAAAAGCCCGACCAGTCGGTCAATGACGGTGCGCACTTCCGGGCGTTGACGCTCGTCGTCGTGAGCCGTGACCCACATCTCGTAAGTCAACTCTTCGATAAGCGGCCCAGCGCGAACGAGGCTCTGGTCAGAATCCCCGATGAAGCACGGTAGGACGCCGCGTCCGGCACCGCCGCGGATGAGATAGAAGAGCATATGCGGCGTATTCGTCCAGCCGGTGATCCAGTAGTCCGGATGCTCGAAGGTCCACTTGTCGGCCGGCGTGATGGCGATGTCTGTGCCGAGTGAGATCCAGTTGCGGTTGCGATCGTCGAAGCTGCGCGCCTGGTAAACGGCATGTGCAACGCCGACGGATCGCCGAATTGCAACGTTGCCGGTGTCGGGGCGGTCATGGCGAATAGCGATGTGGGCCTCGCGGTAGGTGAAGTCGACGCCGCCGTCGCAGGTCTTGTAGCACATCCGAAAGGCGTCCTTCGGCGTCCAGATGGCTGCAAGGTGGGAGGCGACAAAGCGTGACTCCAACTGTCGGCGGCCATCGAGACGATGGGAAGCGTCAACACTTCGCCTCGCCAATCCGCAATGGATTGGGCTGCGTCCTGCATCAAGCGAACCCGCTCGAGAAGCGCAACTCCGTCGTTTGCCAGCAGGTATCCCGTCGGTCCGCGGTTGAAGAGCGCGCGTCCCGTCGCACGCTCCAGTGCCAGCATGCGACGGCCTATCGTCGGTGCGCTGAGGCCGGTTTGCGTTGCCGCAGCCGAAAGCCCACCGCCAGTCGCCACATGGAAGAACAACTGCAGGTCGTCCCAGTTCGCATCTTTCATGGATGAAAACCCTCTTTCTCCCATGCATCTACATCGAGAGTGCGGGGAGACTTAGCTCAGTCACATCAGCAATAGATGGAGGCCCGAGCAATGGATCTCAACTGGGTGGTTCTCTGGAGTGTCTTTCAGGATCGCAATCGAAAAGTTCACCGGGATCGGTTTAGCGATCCGCTCGAAGGCCCGGAATGGCAGAGCCTTCAGCTGATCGTGCGGCTCTTCGTTTGGC
This sequence comes from Rhizobium sp. BK661, assembly GCF_024808825.1. Lineage (NCBI taxonomy): Bacteria > Pseudomonadati > Pseudomonadota > Alphaproteobacteria > Hyphomicrobiales > Rhizobiaceae > Rhizobium > Rhizobium sp. BK661. The sequence continues at coordinate 1,272,583 of NZ_JANTYT010000001.1, forward strand.
GGGCCGCGAGACGCAGTGCCACCAGGACAGCGGCGTTGTCGCGAGCGGAATGCGAGAGCGGTCGCACGCCGGCTACGCTTCGAAATTCAGTCGCAAGACGTGATGCAGGAATTCCGGGTTGATCAGCATGTTGAAGCTAATTGTCACGAGGTCGCCCTCGCGCTTGACGACCGTCGAGCCGATCTCGTCGTGAATGCCGAGGATCTCGAGGAAGAAATGATTCGGCACCTCGAGGTTAGGGTTGACCTCGATGACCGCGCCCGCAAGCGTAATGGTGCGGATCAAGCAGCGGACCTGCGTTCCCGTGCTGAGGTGGTGTCCGACAAAGATGATCTTGCCGGGGCGATCGAGCGAAAATTCCCGGTAGGCCTGTTCGGGCTGCGGGTGTTCTGTGTCGAGGTGCATCTGAAAGGCCACGGTAGCCTCCGCTTGTTGTACGCTTCGAGATTAGCGCAAGATTGCTGACAACTTCTGAACAATCTCCCTACAATCTGAAGCTTATGCCTGTCTGGAGAGCAAAATGGCTCATTCTTGGGCAAGACGGGCCTGCTTGACAGTCCGTCGCCCTTCAAGCATATCGGACATGGCTCGAGGCGCCGGCCGCTCGCGGACGAAAAGTCCATGGTGAAGTCCTCGGCAAGATTCAGTCACAGCCATTTGGTGCATGCTGACTGCAGGCAATGCGAGCTCCCTTGTAACGGTCGAAATGGCATGCCTTCCGAAAGGCTGAATCCGTGACCACTGCATATCCAACGATCGAAGAACTGAAATCGCAGGCGAAGCGTCTTCGTCAGGCGATGGAAACACGCGGCACCGCGATCTCCCACAGCGCCGCCCTTGAGCTTGTCGCGCAACAGCACGGCCTGCGTGACTGGAACACGCTTTCCGCGCTTGCGACGCGGCCAAACGAAGAGCCGATCGCCGCGCTTTCCGTCGGCGCCCAAGTCCGCGGCCGGTATCTGAACCAGGCGTTCAGCGGCAAGATCCTGGCGCTTTCGGCGCACGGTGGAGGGCTCCACAAGATCACCATCCACTTCGACGAGCCTGTCGATGTCGTGACCTTCGAGAGTTTCTCGGCGTTCCGGCAGCGCATCAATGCACAGGTCGACGGCAACGGCGTGTCGCCGCGCAAGACGTCGAACGGCGTTCCCCACCTCGTTCTCGACATCTGAGCCGTTCCCGGTTTTCCGTCCCACACGGCCCGCAGCCGCGTGCCGTAGCTCTTCGGTATCCCTATGAAAAACAATGCTGAAAAGAACACGTTTCTGACCGCCCCGCTTGCCGTCGTCTTCGCGCGGACGGCAGCGCCGATCATCATGATCACCACGATCAATGGGCTCTTCGCCGTGGTCGACGCCTACTTTCTCGGTGCCTATGTCGGGCCGGCAGCGCTCTCGGCAGTCACGCTCATCTTTCCCGGGCTGATGATGGTCATCGCCCTGCAATCCCTCGTATCGAACGGCATGGCAAGCATCCTTGCGCGCCAGCTCGGTGCAGGAGACAGGCCGACCGCGCGCCGGACGTTTGCCACTGCGCATCTCCTGGCGATCGCAGTCGTGGCCGCACTCAATCTCGTCTATTGGAGTATCGGCTGGCGGATCGTCGAGGCGGCCGCCGAAGGCAACGCGACGGTGGCCGCGAACGCCACGCTCTTCATGGCGATCATGATCGGCTCGGCGGTCATCGCCTTCTTCCTGTCGCTGAACATCGATGCCCTGCGCTGCGAAGGTCGGATCGCCTTCATGACCGCCGTGACGCTCGCCGCATCGCTCCTCAACATCGCAGCCAACTGGTTTTTCATGGCGGTGATGCAGTGGGGCGTTGCCGGTTCCGCGATCGGCACCGTCTCGGCGCAAGCGATCTGCCTTGCCGCAATCCTCGCCTATCGCTGGCTCAAGGCAGACGCCTTGCGACCGGCAGGTCGCGGCGCGGCTGGCGAATGGAAAACCATCCTCGCATTGGGCATGCCCATGAGTCTCGGTTTCATCGGGATTTCGTTGAGCTCGGCCGCGGTGATCTTCAATCTTTCGCTCTGGGGCAGGTCCGACTACGTGGCGACGATCGGCGCCTACGGCATCATCACGCGGATCATGACCTTCGCCTATCTGCCGCTGCTCGGCCTCAACGTCGCCTTCCAGACCATCTCAGGCAACAATTTCGGGGCAGGGCTCTCCGATCGAGTTGGCCGCAGCCTGCGGATCGCGATGGTCTCGGCGCTCGTCTATTGCGCATCCATCGAGCTGGTCGTCGAATTGCTGGCCGGACGGTTCGGGGCGATCTTCGTTAGCGATCCTGCTGTGGTGAGCGAGGTGGCGCGCATCCTGCCCTGGACGGTCGGCTGCTATTTCCTCTTCGGCCAGATGATCGTGCTCTCGGGCTATTTCCAGTCGATCGGGGATGCAAAGCGCGCGGCGATCTTCGGCCTCTCAAGGCCCTATCTCTTCACGCTGCCCCTGACTTTCCTGCTGCCGCATCTCTTCGGCGAGATGGGCATCTGGATGGTGCCGGTCTATGCGGAATTGTGCATGCTGCTGCTCGCTGCCTGGGTGCTTGTTCGCTTGGCGAAAAGCAGGGGCTGGCGCTACGGCCTGCTTCCCGCCTGAAAGACGAGAGCCGCGCCTCATGGGCGCGGCTCTCCTGTTCACTCATTGTTGCTCGCCTGGCCGTGGTCGCTGCAGCATCGGCTTCCTTGAGCGCCTCGGCGCATTCCTGGCAGCACACCTCGACGGTCTTTCCGCCGAGCTTGACACTGATGACATCCGGCCCGAGTTCGCAGTCGCAGGCGGCACAGGTGGTTTTCTTCACGGCAATGATCCTCCGGTTTCATGTCCCATTTGGGACCGGACCATCAGAGCACTTTCGCCGCGGCCGCCGCTGTCGAATTCTTTAGCAACTTGTCAGCGCCGAAGCCGCGCCGCGCGCTGGAATTCCGCGGGCGTCTGACCATAGTTCTGGCGGAACGAGGAGGTGAAGTGGCTGTGGCTGGAAAAGCCCAGTTCCAGGCCGAGCGCCGTCAGGTCGTCGTATTGTCCGAGCAGGTCGAGCGCTCTGGCAAGGCGGAGCCGCAGTTGGTAGCGGTAAAGCGGGGTGGCCTCGACCTGCTGGAAGACCTGCGTGAGATAAACCGGCGAAACGCCGACTTCGCTGGCAATTTCGGCAAGCGTCCACCGCCGCGCGAGATCCGAGGAGAGAGCGAGCTTTGCCCGGTCGACAAGCTTCTGCCGCCCGACGCTGGCACCTGCTGCATGTGATGTTCGTTCTCCGAGCGACCGGCGGACGAGCGTCAATGCCAGCGTTTCGGCTTCCAATGTCTCGGCAGCCTTGCGATGCAGGCCGTGACGCAACAGCGCCACGAGCGCCTGCGCCCGTGGGTCGATCCGCCGCCGCTGCCGGCGGAAGCCGAAAAGCTCTCCCGGCTGCATCTGATCTTTCGGCGCCAGCTCGGCAAGCAATGCTTCGTCGATGGATAGGTCGATACAGGCATCGCCGCCTTCGACTGGGTGGCTGATCCGATAGCCTTGCGCGGTATTGAAGAACAGCATCTGGTTCGCCTCCGCCACGGTGTCGTTGCGCCCGACGTGACGCATGAAAACACCGCGGTAAGGATAGACCAGGCTCGTCCTGTGGGCGCATTCCTCGTCGCTTTTATGCCGGCACGCGCCATTACAGATGACGTCACGGATCGTGACCGTCTTCGTCTTCAGCAGCAGCTCGGTCGAGAATTGCGTCATGACGGTTCCGGAAGTTGCATGCATGAAGCCTGCTATCGGCATCCTAGCACAGTTCAGTCCCGGCAATAGACGTGCACATCGCTTTCGGTCTGATAGCGCGACAGGCCGATATCTTTCAGCTGCTCGTCGGAAAGCTCCATGACAGCGTTCAGGTCGCGCCGCTGTCTCAATTTGTGAGCCGTCCAGTGATAAAAGGAGAGAAGCGCGGTTGGGAGCCGCGATGGCTTGGCCGAACGGCTGCCGGCCGCAAGAATGGTGGTTGAGCCGTGCATGGTAGTCCTCCATCGGTTGATTTCGATGGAGGCAGTGAACCATCCGCACGGCTCGCCCGCTGTCAGATTATTTAGCGATTCTACGTCGTCTTATTTCAGCAGCCACTCGTGCTCCGGCGCATTGTGGAACTTCCACACACGCTTCGGCCCGGCCATGACGTTGAGATAGTAGAGGTCGTAGCCGTGAATGGTGGCGCAGGGGTGATAGCCCTTCGGCACCAGCGTCACATCGCCATTTTCCACCGCCATCGCCTCATCGAGCGAGCGATCGTCGGTGTAGATACGCTGGAACGCAAAGCCCTGCGGCGGGTTCATGCGGTGATAATAGGTTTCTTCCAGCAGGCTCTCATTCGGAAGATTGTCCTGATCGTGCTTGTGCGACGGATAGGACGAGGTGTTTCCGCTCGGCGTGATGACCTCGACAACCAGCAGCGAATGGGCGGAATTGTCGTCTTCGGGCATGATGTTGGTCACGAGACGCACATTCGAGCCCTTGCCGCGCTGGAACTGCGGGTGCACGCCGGGCGAAATCAGCTTTGCTTTATAGTCACCACCGCCAGGCGCAGAGCAGACGGCGAGCTCGAGGTCCGTTTCGGCCGTTACCGACCAGCTGGAGCCGGCCGGTACATAGAGCGAGTGTGGCGCGCCCTCGAACGGGCTCATACGCCCGCCGACGGAGCCGAAATCCTCGCCTGCGGCATTTGCCTTGCCCTTGCCTGACACCCAGACAAGGCAGACTTCGCGGTCGCTTGCCTCGCCTGAGACGGTTTCATCAGGCTTGAGCCGATGCATATCGAAGCCAACGTAAGTCCAGCCCGCGCTTTCAGGCGTCACATGAGTGACGCGGCCATGCGTGCTGGATGGTTTCACTTTCAGGTTTGGCATCGGTACTCTCCATTGCCTGCAAATTTCCCCATAGGGGGAGAAGTTGGTGCCCCGTCCTCAGACGGAGCACCTCTCGTCACCCCTTCGGGAAACCTTCTGTCTCGACCGTATAGCCAGCCGCCGTCATCACCCGCATCAGCTCGGCATGACCGATCTCAGCCATCTTCTGCGGCGGCGCCTTGCGCGGATCCTGTTCGGCCTCGACGACAAACCAGCCTTCGTATCCGTAACCGGCAAACCGCTTGACGATGGCGCCGAAATCGAGCGAACCGTCGCCCGGTACGGTAAACGCGCCGAGCGCCACCGCGTCGAGGAAGGATTGCTTGCTACGGTCCAATCCATCGACGACCGACTTGCGGATGTCCTTGACGTGAACGTGGTTGATACGGGCGTGGTGATTGTCGACGGCGCGCAAAACGTCGCCGCCGGCAAAAGCCAGGTGCCCAGCGTCGAGCAGGAGCGGAATGCCTTCGCCCGAATTGCGCATGAAGGCGTCGAGTTCCGGCTCGGTCTCGACGACGGCGGCCATATGGTGGTGATAGGAAAGCGGCATGCCCTGCTCGGCGCACCATTCGCCGAACTGCGTGACCTTGCGCGCATAGGCCTTCATCTCGTCATCCGAGAGGCGCGGCTTGGTGGCGAGTGGCATGGAGCGGTCGCCCTGGATGGAGCGGCCAACTTCGCCATAGACGATGCAGGGCGCGTTGACAGCCTTGAACAGCTCGATCATCGGCGCGATGCGATCCTTGTTGGCCGCGAGCTCCTCGTCGACGAGCGTGCCAGAGAACCAGCCGCCGCAAAGCGTCACGTCGGCGGCGCGCAGGATCGGCAACATCTCGGCCGGATTGTTCGGAAAGCGGCGGCCCTGTTCCATGCCGGTAAAGCCGGCGCCGCGCGACTGGCGCAGGCATTCTTCCAGGGATACGTCGTCGCTGAGCTCGGGAAGATCGTCGTTCCACCAGGCGATCGGCGACATGCCAAGTTTGGCCTTCATCAATAGTCTCCTCAAAAGCATTGTCGGAAGAGCGTCGCCGCTCTTCCAGAAGATGAAATCAGTCGATCAGCCGATGCGCTGGGCGGCGCGCGCCTTGACGTAAGCCGCGTGCGCCTTGTTGACCTGCTCGCGCGGGCTGACTTCGGGAACGGCAACGTCCCACCAGTAGCCACCTGCATCCGTGGTGATCAGCGGATCGGTGTCGATCACGAAGACCGAGGTGCGATCGTTCTTCTTCGAGTCGGCAATTGCCTTCTCCAGCTCGGCGATCGACGCAACCTTGACCGCGATGGCGCCCATGCTCTCGGCATGTGCGCGGAAGTCGATCTCGGGCATGACTTCGTAGTGCGCGTCCTTCAGCAGATTGTTGAAGTTCGCACCACCGGTCGCCATCTGCAGCCGGTTGATGCAGCCATAACCACGGTTGTCGAGCAGGACGATGTTGAGCTTCAGCCCGAGCATGACCGACGTCGCGAGCTCGGAATTCAGCATCATGTAGGACCCGTCGCCGACAAGGACGAAGACTTCCTTCTCAGGATGCGCCATCTTGGCGCCAAGGCCGCCGGCAATCTCGTAGCCCATGCAGGAGAAGCCATATTCCATGTGGTAGCTGCCGGGCGCGGTCGCCGGCCAGAGCTTGTGCATCTCGCCCGGCAGACCGCCGGCAGCACATAGGCCGATGGCCTTTTCGAGATCGATCGAACGGGTAACAGCGCCGATCACCTGGGCGTCGGAGGGTAGGGCGGCATTGGTGCTCGCCATCGCCTTGGCGGCGGCGTCCATCCAGACCTTCTTTTCCCGTTCGGCCTTCTCGGTGAGCCCAGCGGGTGCCTTCCAGCCGGCAAGCCCGCTCGAAACGGCCTTCAATCCTTCGCGGGCATCGGCCACCAGCGTCTGGCCGTCATGCTTGGCTGCGTCGTAGGCGGCAATGTTGAGGCCGAGGATCTTGAGCTTGTCGTTCTGGAAAAGCGCCCAAGAGCCCGTCGTGAAGTCCTGGCAACGTGTGCCGACCGCGATGATAAGGTCCGTTTCCGTTGCAATGGCATTGGCGGCCGATGTCCCGGTCACACCGACGGAGCCAAGCGCCAGCGGATGCCGCTCGTCGATCGCCGACTTACCGGCCTGCGTGACGACGACGGGGATCCGGTGTTCCTCGGCAAACGCCGTGAGCTCCTTGGTGGCCTGCGAATAGAGCACGCCGCCGCCGGCAATGATGACCGGCTTTTCTGATTTCTTGATGAGCGCGATGGCGCTTGCCAACTCATCGGCATCCGGGCGAGGGCGGCGCGTGGTCCAGACACGCTCCTCGAAGAAGCTCTCGGGATAATCGAAGGCTTCGGCCTGCACGTCCTGGCACAATGACAGCGTCACCGGGCCGCAATCATAGGGATCGGTCAGCACCTGCATGGCGCGCTTCAGCGCCGAGATGATTTGCTCCGGCCGTGTGATGCGGTCGAAATACCGGGAAACAGAACGGAAAGCATCGTTCGCCGAAACCGTGCCGTCGCCGAAATCCTCGATCTGCTGCAACACCGGATCGGGCGCGCGATTGGCGAAGACGTCGCCGGGCAGGTAGAGAACCGGGATGCGGTTGACGTGGGCAACACCGGCTGCCGTCACCATGTTGAGTGCGCCTGGACCGATCGACGTCGTGCACGCCATGAAACGCTGGCGAAAATTCGCCTTGGCATAGGCAATTGCTGCATGCGCCATGCCTTGCTCGTTATGGGCGCGATAAGTCGGCAGTTCGCCACGCACCTGATAGAGCGCCTCGCCGATGCCGGCGACATTGCCGTGCCCGAAGATTGCCCAGACGCCGCCGAAGATCGGCACCTTCTTGCCGTCGACCACGGTCATCTGCTTCTTGAGGAAATGCGTGACGGCCTGAGCCATCGTCAATCGTACAGTCTTGCCCATGGGGCACCTCCCAAATGCTTTAACTAATTCAGGCCGCGGGTTTTCAACCAGGCGTCGGTCAATTGGCGGAAGCGTCCGGCCATGTCTGATATCGCTTCCTCATCGTTCAGCTTGCCGGAAAGCCAGCCGCGGGCCGCTTCGGTAAAGATCGTGCGACCGACCGCAAAGCCCTTGACGGACGGAGCAGCGAGCGTCGCCTCGAAGCCCTTCACCAGTTCGTCCGCCGGAGCCTCGAGACCGAGGAGCACGATACCGCGGCACCATGGATCGTTCTTGGCAATCACGGCCTCGATCTTTTTCCAGGCGGCCGTCGAAGCCTGAGGTTCGAGCTTCCACCAGTCGGGCTTGATGCCGAGCGCATAGAGTTCTTCCATTGCCGTCGAAATGGTGCCGTCGGTCAGCGGCCCGTTTTTGCTGGCGATGATTTCGATCAGCAGTTCGCGGCCAACCTTGCGTGCGGCTTCGAAGAGCGTACGCAACTTCTCCTGCTGTTCGCTCTTCAGCGCTGCCGGGTCGTCCGGGTGATAGAAGCACAGGCACTTGATGCAATGATCGAGCGGCCACTCGACGAGCTGCGAACCGATGTCCTGGCTGAACTCGAAGCGCAGCGGCTTGGACCCTGGCAGTTCCACCGGGCGGCCGATCCAAGCAAAATTCTTGCTTGCCGCATCGAAGAAGGCGTCGCGTCCGAAGCGCTCGTCGATCAGCATGCCGTAGCCGCTGCGGCCATCGGCAACGCGGGCAGCAGCTTCCACAGCAAGGCGCTTGAAGGCCACAATCTTCTTGTAGTCGACGCCAAGCTCATCGCAGACACTGGTGAGCTGCGAACGGTGGTCGATCGCAAGCGCCATGAGAAGCGGAATATCGCCCTTGCGCGTCGAAGCCCAGTGGATGTGATTGATCGCCTCGTCCTTTCGCAGCGCACGATGCTGGCTTCCGTGCTTCAGGAAGAAATCGAGCTCGGCCCAGGTCGGATACTCAGGCGAGCAGAGGAGGCGGGAGACGGCGAAGGCGCCGCAGGCATTCGCCCAGGTGGCACAGGTCTTCAACGGCTCGTCCTTCAGCCAGCCGCGCAGCAGGCCCGACATGAAGGCATCGCCGGCGCCGAGCACGTTGAACACCTCGATGGGGAAGCCTTCGCCGACAATGCCGTCTTCCAGATTGTCGCTGATCGGACCATCGTAGACGATGCAGCCCATGGCACCACGCTTGAGAACGATGGTCGCCGGCGACAGGCGACGGATTTCCTTGAGAGCACCGAGCACGTCATCGGCACCTGAGGCAATGAGGATTTCTTCTTCGGTTCCGACGATCAGGTCGCAATCGGGAAGCGTCTCCTTCATCTTGGAGGAGACGCGATCGGACTTCACATAGCGCTCGAAACCTTCCGCGTGGCCGGCAAGGCCCCAGAGATTCGGCCGATAGTCGATGTCGAAGATAACCTTGCGGCCGTTGGCCTTGGCGATGCGGATCGCCTTGCGCTGTGCGGCTTCCGTATTCGGCCGGGAGAAATGCGTGCCCGACACCAGCACGGCGCGCGATGATTTTATGAAGCTCTCATCGATGTCGCCCTCGTCGAGCGCCATGTCGGCGCAATCCGAACGATAGAAGATCATCGGCGAGACGCCTTCGGCCTCGACGGCGAGCAGCACCAGTGCCGTAAGACGTTCCTTGTCGGTCTTGATGCCCTTCGTCTCGACGCCTTCACGCGCCGACTGCTCGATGATGAAGCGGCCCATCTGTTCGTCGCCGACCCGGGTGATCAGGCCTGACTTGAGGCCTAGACGCGCCGTTCCGATTGCGATGTTGGCAGGGCAGCCGCCGACGGACTTCGCAAAGGAGCCGATGTCCTCAAGCCGCGAGCCGATCTGCTGGCCGTAGAGATCGACCGAGGATCGGCCGATCGTGATCACGTCAAGCGACGGTTCCGGCTGCGAGCCCGGGTTCGGTTGTGCCATGATGTCCTCCCGCTAGATTTTAGCTACGGCTTGGCGCCTGCTGATTGCGAGTAATGAAACATCGGTTCCGTATTGTTGTCAATTCGGAATGTTTATTCCATTTTTGATTTTGTCGATTTTACCTGGGTTCGCTTCCGCCGCCGCTCGGCGATCGCAACCGGGAGCGCCATCGTCAGGGCCATCGACGCTGAGAGCGAGCGGAAACCGGCAAAGTCCGCCTCCGCCACTTCGAACCAGCAGGTGGCGCGGGCGGCGAGCGGCGAGAAGGCCGAATCGGTAATAGCAACAACGGGCACCCCTCGATCTGCGAGCGCTTCCGCCTGGCTCAGGCTGTCGGCGGCATAAGGCGAGAAGCTCGCCGCGATTGCCGCATCTTTGTGAGTCGCGAATTGCACCATTTCCGGATCGACGCCATTTGGCGACGCGACGATCTGGTGCCGGATGTTCAGCTTCGAGAAGGCATAGGTCATGTGTGCTGTCAGCGGATAGGAGCGGCGCTTGGCGATCAGGTAGATCGTCTCGGCAGCCGCGAGAATATCGACCGCCTTGGTGAAGGTATCGGTCTGCACAGTGGCAGCCAGTCGGTTGACCGACTGGCTTGCAGCCGAAATGAAGCCGGAAAGCAGGTTGGCATCCTCGTCATCGCCGCTGGCCTGCTCCAGCGTGACCAGGCGCTCTTCATAGCTCAGCGTCCGATCGCGCAGGCGCTCGCGAAAGATGCTCTGCAGATCGGAGAACCCCTCGTAGCCTAAATGATGCGCGAGACGCACCAGCGTCGACGGCTGCACGTCAGAGGCCGCAGCGATGCTCGCCGTTGTGCCGAACGCGATCTCGTCGGGGTTGCCGAGGGCGAAAGCGGCGACCTGTGCCAGCCGCTTCGGCATGTTTGCTTTGCGCTCGATAATCGTGCTGCGTAGACTCTCGAAGTCGCGCGGCACGCGTATGGGCGTCTTGGTGTCACTATCCATAGGCACGATCCGGTGAATGAAATAAACATTCCATAATTCGGACCATAAATGATTTCCATCCGCGTGCCTAACTGTTTTTATTTCGCTGGAATTTAAGGGGTTTGGTCAAAAAAACCAAGCGTGCGGCGAAAAGTGGCCATCAACGGCGCTTGTCAAAATGATCTAAATATTCCAAAAAATCGGCGAGGAACGCGGAGGAGACAAGATGAAGCCACTCGGAATTGGCCTGATCGGCACCGGCTATATGGGCAAATGCCACGCATTGGCATGGAACGCAGTGAAGACGGTATTCGGGGACGTCGAGCGTCCACGCCTGATTCATTTGGCCGAGGCCAATGCAGACCTTGCGGCCAAGCGCGCCTCCGAATTCGGCTTCGAAAAGGCAACCGCCGATTGGCGCAAGCTGATCGCTGATCCTGAGGTCGACGTCGTGTCGGTCACCACGCCGAACCAGTTCCACGCGGAGATGGCAATTGCTGCGCTCGAAGCGGGCAAGCATGTCTGGTGCGAGAAGCCGATGGCGCCGGCATATGCCGATGCCGAGCGTATGCTGAAGACAGCAAAGGCTGCGGGCAAGGTCGCAGTTCTCGGCTACAACTACATCCAGAATCCGGTCATGCGCCACATCAAGACGTTGATCGAGGAAGGTGCGATAGGCGCCGTCAATCACATCCGCGTCGAAATGGACGAGGACTTCATGGCCGATCCCGACGCGTTCTTCTATTGGAAGAGTGAGCTTTCCGCCGGCTATGGCGCGCTTGATGACTTCGCCGTGCATCCGCTGTCGCTGCTCTGGTATCTATTCGGTCATGTCGAGGCGGTTATTACCGATATGGTGAAGCCTTATGCCGATCGTCCGGTGAAGGAAGGCGGGCGTCGCGACGTCGAGAATCACGACGCCGCCAACGTCCTGATGCGACTTGGTGGCGGGATCTCCGCTGTCCTGATGGCGAATCGCGCCGCCTGGGGGCGCAAGGGTCGAATCGCGCTGCAGATCTTCGGCGCGAAGGGTTCGATCGCCTATGATCAGGAACGCATGAACGAGTTCGAACTCTATCAGGCGGCGGGCCGCGGCTCAGAACAGGGCTTCCGCAAGGTGCTGGCCGGCCCGGCGCATCGCCCATACGACCGCTTCATTCCGGCGCCTGGTCATGGTCTTGGCTTCAACGATCTGAAGATCATCGAATGCCGCGAACTGATCCGTGCAATTTCCGGCGAGCCGTCGTCGATCGTGACATTCGAAGACGGTCTTAGGATAGAGAAGTCTGTTCACGCCATGGCACAGTCATTCCACGAGCGCCGCTGGATCGAGATCGATTGAGGTCGACCCCTTCCGGTTGACGGCGCTGGGGGCAGGGGGTAGGCCTTTGCTGGAACGCGCGGCTGCGGGCTGGGAGTGAGAACGTGACGGACAGACTGGTGATCATCGGCGCGGGGCAGGCCGGCTTTGCATTGGCCGCGAAACTGCGTGCGCTCAAGGATACGCGCCCAATCACCATCATCGGTGCCGAAGATGCGCTGCCTTACCAGCGTCCGCCGCTTACGAAGAAATATCTGCTCGGCGAGATGACGTTCGATCGTCTGCTGTTCCGGCCGGAGCATTGGTACCCTGACAATAATGTCGAAATCCGGCTTTCCACCTGGGCAGAGCAGATTGTGCGCGACAAGAAACAGGTGCTCCTGCAGGACGGTTCGGTGCTCGACTACGGTACACTGGCACTGACGACCGGATCCACGCCGCGAGCGCTGCCGGCTGCGATCGGCGGAGATCTCGAAGGCGTCTACGTGGCCCGCGATAAGCGCGATGCCGATCTGTTGGCCGAGGAGATGCGCCCGGGGCGTCGCGTGCTCATCATTGGCGGGGGGTATATCGGCCTTGAAGCGGCTGCCGTTGCTCGCCATCGCGGCCTTGAGGTCACCGTGATCGAGATGGCCGACCGAATCCTGCAGCGCGTCGCTGCCAAGGAGACCGCCGATATCATGCGCGTGATTCATGAGACGCATGACGTTGTCATCCGGGAAAAGACCGGGCTCAAGCACCTTGTAGGTCACGAGGGCAGGGTCGTCGCGGCGGAGCTCTCCGACGGATCCACGATCGACGTGGATTTCGTCATCGTCGGCATCGGTGTCGTTCCAAACGATCAGCTCGCCAAAGAGGCGGGGCTCGAGGTCGCCAATGGAATCATCGTGGACGAATTTGCCCGCACATCCGATCCGTCGATTTTTGCCGCCGGCGATTGTGCGGTTCTCCCGTGGCAGGGTGGGCGGATTCGTCTCGAATCGGTGCAGAACGCCGTTGATCAGGCAGAGGCGGTCGCCGCCATCATCGCGGGCGGTAAAGAAGCATACGACCCCAAGCCCTGGTTCTGGTCGGACCAGTATGACGTCAAGTTGCAGATCGCCGGCTTCAATATGGGATACGACGATACGGTCCTGCGCCCGGGCGCCCGCGAGGGCGCGCACTCGATCTGGTATTTCAAGAACGGCTCATTCATTGCCGTCGATGCGATCAATGATGCCAAGGCCTATGTCAGCGGCAAGAAGATGCTGGAATCCGGGATCAATCCCGACAGGGCGATCATCGCCGACGCGTCTACCGATCTTAAGCAACTGCTGAGCTGAGGCCGACGGCCCCGGCATCAGGTGAAAAAGGCGAAAAAGCGCTTGCGTCACCTGTCGAATGACTCTATCAGGGCTCCCACCGGAGAGGTGGCCGAGTGGTCGAAGGCGCTCCCCTGCTAAGGGAGTATACCCGAGAGGGTATCGTGGGTTCGAATCCCATCTTCTCCGCCATTCCTTGCAAAGTGCTATTTATCCCTTTCATATCAGCCAGTTAGGCGACAGCACAGAAACCATTTGTGCCAAGTATTTGTGCCAAATTAATTGTGCCAATTAGTCAGATGAGGGTGGATCGCGATTCGGTTTCAGTCGGATATTCCGCGTCCTTGATCCAATTAGTCGCGCTTAGACCCTGCCCAGAGAAGTCACGGAAGGTCTGGAAGGTCCTCCCAAACAGCGACACGCGCACCCAGATGCTGTCACGGTGGATTTCGAGTTCGAAGCGCTTCGTATTAATATGCATGTCAGTCCCTATGTCATGAAATGAACACCCTTCATCGGGTGCGGATGACTTGCTAAGCGCTTCGCTCGAATCTGTCTAGATGGTATTTTGCAACAGAATCAAATAGTTAAATGCACTATTGCAATGATTTCGACAGTGTAACGGCTAGGCCAGCTTTGCCGCTGCGCTGAGGATGCCAAGATCTGGGTGGTCTCTGAACATTCGGCGCACATGCGAGGTCACGGCCTCACGGGACACGAATACCCCAAGCATATGCCAGTTGCTCTTAACGCGGCGCTCAAGCCACCATCGTTGCTTCGGTTTGGCGGAATGGCGGATTCGCCAAGTGTCGCTAAGTTGGGTGATCGATTCGCTATTCTGCATTGGCTGCTCTCTCGTGTTTGTTTCGGTTTCTACGGTGGCTGTGGAATCCGTAGAGCGCGTCAGTCTCATCGGTGTACCAGTCACAGCAAGGCGATCGGAACGCCACCGGCTGGACCCCAATTGAGCGCCGGAGTCACCATGTTCGTCACGAGGGCAGGCCTTGTGTTGATCAGCCGTGCCGCCCGAAGGATGAACAGTACCCGATGGCGGCCTACAATCACGCAGCTCTCCGGCACCTCAAACGTTGAAATGATGGCACCGTCCGCGGTCATGGCTCTGCACCCTGCCGGAGATGGAAACCAGCGGCGTAGGTCGCCTAGCTCTTCGCACCCGAAACGGCGGTCTGGATGAAGCTTTGCCCCTAAGCCGTCGAACCGGGAAGCGTAGCCAGGATGTGCGAGCATCTCCGCCTCATCCATGGGTGTTTCTAGGCCTTGGCTCTCCGCCTCAACGACACCCGCCATGTATGTGAACATCAGCCCGGATTCTTTCGGTCCCCGGCCTTCGCGGTCGGTTACGCGATAAATGCGCATGTGTGGTTCCTAACTTTGATGATTCGATTCTAGGTCGTCTGTGGAGTCCATAGGCAGCGTAAGGACACGGGAGGGGTGAGCGGTCTCCAACCATCCCAAACGCTGCCTATCGACGTCCTGAGGCGCTTAGCGCTGGCGCTTACGGTCCTCGCGAACCTTCCAACCCTTGTTGCCCATGCGATGCATTCCGGCCTCCATGCCTCGTGCGTACTGGTCGCGGGAAATGGTGCAAGTTTCGTACATGCCTCGGGCCTGCTCAGCCGTCATGGCGACACCGTCCACGATTACGTCAACGGAATTGGGGTTGTGAGCGGCAAGCATCTCGTCGGCCATGTCGCTGCTGACGTAAGACGGCTTGTAGATCGGTCGGTATTCCTGATGCAGCGCAACGGCCTGCTGGCGGAGACGCTCGGCATCGTAGGCTGCTGTGGTTGTGTCGTCGGTCGGAGAGTAGGAGACGTAGTTACCCATGTTGATAGCCCTTTCGTTAGGCGTGGTTAGATGTGTCGCGGCTTAGGGCGGCGAGACGGTCGGAATGATGTTCGAAGTAGAAGTGGAGGGACCGGCCCGACAGTCTGTCAAAGCCATGGTTCATTGAGAGGTTGCGGCAGGCCTGTATGAGATCGGCTATGCCACAGCCTAGCGCTGTTGCGAGGGTGTCATAGGAAACGGCTTTCGCTTCCTCGATTGCGGCAATGAGGCTTGCGGCAAATTCATCTGGCTTGTTTGGTTCGAGGGCGTCAGACGGCCACACGAAACCGCCGTGCCCTGAGGGTGTCGTTAGTGGCTCAGACTGTCGGGGCAGGGCGAAGCCTTGCTCATCCCGTCCCGCCCGATACATCGCGTCAGCCTTTTGACGGATGGCCTTGGCATTGTACCGAGACCAGTATTCCGCAATGGCCTCAAGCTTGCCCCCAATGGCACCCGGGCCAACCGCAGTCATCCGATGGATCAACGCGAGCCGCTCCGAAACGCTGTATAGCGTCTTCTCGTCGGTCCCCAGATGCTTTGCCAGGGTCTCCCAGTCGGAAGGCTCGTAGGTAACCATCGCCGCCATGATAGCGGTGGCGGTGGCATGTGGGTTCTCGACGGGACCCCCAGTGTCTCTGAAGAGGTGGGCGGTGTCCTCTGGTACTGGTGGTGTCGCTGGTACGTAGGTGGAGGTCATCGGGTGTAGGCCCGGATGATTGACGCGTTACGCGCTGCTACCTGCTCGGCACTGAGATCCTCGTCAGGTACCCAGCGGTATCCCTCCTTGACCGTTTGGGAGACTGAAGAAATTCGCCAAGATTTGTCCTGCCCCGCTCGTGTGTCAATTTGGGTAAACGGTTCGGCCTGCCGGATTTCCTCGGCAACGACGGCGTCCACCTCCTGTCGTGCTTCCCGTTGGAGGTCTCGGATTTCGTGACGGAGGTCATCTGCTTGAATCTGGTCTATGAGATCGTTACCGGCGCTTTCCCGGAGCGAACGGGCCTCCTGCTTCTTTTGATTGAGCTTCTCGGCGTACCCCGGTGGCGTCAGTCGCTCTATGGTTCTCCCCGTCCGCTGGGCCCAGAGCTTACGAAGAGCCCATGTGTATTTGCATTTGTCACTGTGGCTGGCGTCGGGTGCCGGAGGCGTAGGAAGGGCGCTGTATGGGATACCCGCCTTGCAGCACTCCAAAAGCCAATTGGGCTGTATGCGGCGTGTTGTAGCGTCTTTGTTGATTCGGTTTCCAGACCACATGGGTACTGTCCTTTCTTCGAGAAATAGGAAAAGGCCCGGATTGCTCCGAGCCGTGATTGATGCCGTGATGTGAAGGGTGAGATATTGAGGTGGGACCGCTACAAGCCCTGCTCAGCAAGGTTTTGAGGCGTGTGATCTGCAGTTAAGGTGCGCAGATGCGAACTTCAGTCGCTATCCACTTGATTTTATTGCATATGTCCAAGGAAAGTAGATAGCTGGTCAGAAGAGATCCTCGGTCACCTTAGGCCACTCCCGCTTACCAGTGACCGCCTCGCTGACCTCATCGACACAGGCGACTGCCTTCCTGAGGATTGCGAGGGACCGTCTGTTATCTCGGAGGGAGCGCATGCAGGCCATGAAGTTATCAAGGCAGGCTCGGGCCTCCTTGGCATAAGCAGCATCCATGTCCCTGTCCTTCACGCCACCTTGGTCTTCGTAAGGATCAAGTCCGCCCATGTTCATCGCCCTGTAGATCGCCGGGAAGTCAGAGGCCATCCAGCCGGGAAGGGATCGGGCAGAGACGATACCCACGAGATCCTTGGCCATTGCATTGGCGCTCTTGATGGCACGGCCACGTCCTGTGCGGTGCCGTTTAGCTTGGACATAGGCCCGGAAGATCTCCCTTCGCTCCACTCTGGTCAACTTCAGCGGCAACCCATGCCCACGATTGGCCTCGTAAGCTAGCCACGGAACCTCATGGGCTTGAGCGGTCACCACCTCGGCAACAATGGTTCCAAGTCCGATCTCTTGCGCAGCCCGGACACGGTGCCAACCGTCTACCAAGGTGTAACCTTTGGTGGCGTCGGTCGGATCAGTAAGCGCCACCTTGATCGGCGGAAAGGCCGTACCGCCAGCCATCAATTCAGCATAGCGGCTTATGGTGCCGCGTTCGGTCTTCTCCCGTATCTGGTTGCTATCGAGAAGGAGGAGGCCACTCAGGGCGAGGACAACGGGACCTGCCTCCGTCAAGCTATGCACTCTCGTAGTCTATGGGCTGTCATTGGTCCTCGTTGGGTTGCTGTGGTTGCTTACGGTCGCTGCGTGGGGTGAACTCAAGTCCCGAAACATAGATGACGAAACACGCGGCATCGAAGATTTCAGCGGATTGGTCGTGCTATTGGTGCCCCTAATCCAGCCATGTCGTGCTATTGGTCACCCTATTTCTTCATTGATTGTTCACTGCCCATCGTCCAGGTTGCTGACAACGGGAACGGGCAACTACAGAGGGCCGGGGTATGGACTGGGATCAGATGCGGAAAGATCAGGCGAGGGCGCGACGGGCAGCGTGGGTGGCCAAGTCGTTCCGTGACAAGCTCGAAGACGTGAAGGGGTGGCTCGGTTTCGCCTTTATAGCTCTCGTCACCTACTGCTTCATCTTTGGCCCGATGGTTGGGCCTAGAACACCATAACGTAACTAGGGGGCAACCTTTCATTCTAGGGGGTGGGCTATTGCCTTGCCTCACCCCATGGCCACCTTGGTGTCACTCCGCCAGCGCCCGGTAAACCGCAGCCCTACTGATGCCGGTCTCTTTCACGATCTGGGGGACTGAAAGGCCTTCCTCTTTCATGGCCTTTATCCTGTCCTCATCCACGGTCTTTGGCCTTCCGCCGGTCTTGCCTTCTAGCTTGGCCTTCGCAATGCCTTCCATCTGCCGCTCTTTCCTCAGGGCGGTTTCGAACTCAGCGATAGAGGCGAGGATGCCAAACACGAGCTTACCAGTCCGTGTCGTGGTATCGAGCGAAGCATCGTCCAAGACGCGAAAGCCAACGCCTTTCTTGTCGAGCATTTCCACGATCTGATGCAGATGAGCTGCAGAGCGGGCGAGACGGTCAAGCTTGGTGATGACCAATACATCACCCTCACGTGCGAACTCCAAAGCCTTGGCTAGCTCGGGGCGGTCTTTGTCGAGGCCAGATTGCTTCTCTTGGTAGATCTTCTCTGCGCCGCTAGCCGTTAGCTTATCGATCTGAGCGGTGAGGTTCTGACCTGTCGAGCTAACACGGGCATATCCAATAATCATGTCTCTGTCTCCAAATGTCTAAGAGTGAATGTAGACATATGTTTAGAGACGCAATTGAGACACGTCAATAGGGGGTGTCTCAAAAGTTTACAATTGAGACAGAGAGTGCCTGCCCGTCTCCGGTCTGTCACCGTGTTCCTAGTGTGGTGGGTGGAATTGATGTGCCCATGTGTTCAGCTAGGGGGGAGGTTATTTCCAGCGCCGCGCCGAAATTCAAACGACGGGCCATCCCAGCCACCAATGGTACTCCCCGGCAAGCCTCTGAGAAAGGCACCCCCACCGGGGGATTTCCGCGCAGGTGCTTATATAATAATGCCGGTTCAGATGGCTGCACCAAAACATTTGGAAGGTATCAGTCGGCCTAATACTCCCCGGTGTCGGGGCTTCGAGGTTGGGTTGTGCGCCTAAAGTGAACCGCCGTCCTCGGTGGTGAGATGCTTTTCCATGAGGCGGTGCACGTCTGCGTACCACAGCGCCTTCTCAGTCAGCCAGCATGAAAGGCTCACGCCATACCATTCCTCGGCCACTTCGGCCTTGGTCGCGTTGCTCTGGGCCTTAGAGAAGTCATAGAGGATGTGCTCGACGATCTCCCGGACCTTAGGGTTAACCTCGGTCTCCCTATAAACCGCCTTGAGATACAAGCGCCGCTCTCGCTGCTCTGGGGTCTCGTTGGCGAAGTAGAGCTTCCAACGTTCTTTGGCGGAGAGCTTGTGTCGCTCCGCTCGTTCGGCCCTACGCGCCGCCTTCGTTGCCTCCCGTTCCTGCCGGATCTTGAGACGTAGCTCGATACGTTCCGCCACGCCCATTTCTATCCTGCGTCGCTGGGTATAGCGCTGGACGGCCAGCCTACGGCCCTCTTCCCGCTCCTCGTCGGTAAACTTCCGTCGCGGCTCGTATGTCCTTCCCGCTGCCTCGGCCTGCTTGGTTGCCCAGCGCTGGTAGACCTGCAAGTCATGCGCCTCGCGTTCGGCCTCGGTCATCCCGCGCCTATCTACGGTCTTTCTTGGTCCCCGTGTCTTGAGACTGTACGCTCGGGCTTGTGCCGCCTTCGCAGCCTTAGCTTCTTCCGGGGTCTTATATTTGTATCCCATGTTTCTCCTTATTAGCTTGTGGTTGTCTGTATGGAACGAAGGGGATTTGCTGGTAGCTTCACGGCCTCCACGCAATCCACCTTCTGTTGCCAGCTTGAATCCTTAGCGTAGCTCTCCCGCAGCACGGTCTTCTTCTCGCCAGTGTCATGCCCGACTACGTCTTCGATAGTGCCCAGCGGTATACCGGCATGGCGTGCTTTGGTGGCGAAGGTGCGCCGGAAGCTGTGGAAGTTGACCAGACTGCGCCGCTTGCCTTCCCGCTTCTCATTGACGCCCAGGGCGACCCTCCGCCGTGTGAAGGCTTTAGACAGGGTGTCAGGCGCATTGGGTAATTCGTCGAACTCCTTGAACAGCAAATCCTTGTCGTCACGGTCCTTGCACCGTTTGGCGATCAGGTCCGCAAGCGCTGAGTGGATAGGAAACACGCGGATACCAGCTTTGGTCTTGGCCTTCCTGAGGTCGAACTTCCCGCCCTGACATGCTCCTACCGTTAGATCTGTAATCTCGGAAATGCGCATGCCGCTGAGTGTGGATATGAGAGCCAGCTCCTTAAGCTCGTCCTCCCACATCGGCTTGCCGCCGCGTTTGACCGGCGTATCGAGATAGAGGACCTTGGCCAGCTCGACGTCCTCAAACGCTCGCTCGGTTTCCTCCACGACACCACGCTTGCCCCGTTCAGGAATGATCTGGTTCAGCCACGGATTGACGCTAGCCTTCGATAGATGGCCTCGGCGGCTCAAATGATCCCAATATCCGACGATAGCCCCGAGGTGCTTCTTCGCGGTCACTCGCGTCATCCTGTCGGGATTGAGAAGCTCACCCTCCACGTACTGACCGGCCCTCTTGCGGTCGATGTCAGATGCCACGAACTGTTTCGCCTTGCACCATGCCGCAAGCCTGTTGATGATACCTCGGTAGTCCATGACTGACTTTGGTGCGAGATTGATCTGGCCGAGCCATGTCTCAAGCTGCGTGTCGACATCCTCCCTGCCTAGCCATGCATTATCAAACGCAGCCTGTAACTTGGGCTTGCGTTCTAGGTCCTCGCTCTGGTCCTTAGCGTTGGTGACGATAAGGAACCTTTCGTCCTCGTCCTCAGAATCCCTGAATGCTTCCCTAGCGACTTGACCGGCCATTGCCCATTTGGCTTGGTCGTCGGACACCACGCGTCCACTTCTGATATCCGCAAAGAGGTCTTGCAATTCCCGTTCGCGTCTATCGCGCCATTTGCGGGCCGTGACGAGATCTCCGGTGCCCGTGGATTCCACGTAGTTCTGTTGGCCCTTGAAGTAGGCCCGACACTCCGCAGGAATGCCTATCTTAAATTGGTAGGTCTTCCCTTTCAGCCGGATATGCCTGTTTAGTTTGCCCCTGAATCCCGCCATGAAAGCCCATCCTGTGCATTTGTGCCAATGATTTGTGCCAAATTTACACGAGATTGCTTAGGGAAATCAATAGTATCAGCGGTTTAGAGGTGAGCGGCGGAGCTTCCCATCTTCTCCGCCATCACAACTTTCCCACCATCTGTTTCGACCATCATCACCCGCAGCGCGCTGTCGTAGTGACCGCTGCCACCTGCGCGCTTAGCGCGCCGAATCTCGCGTCAACAGAATCGAACCGAGAATCATCCTTCGTCAGGGAAACTGATTCTTCGTCAATTGCGCCCATGGCCTGAGGTGGGCGTCGATGCTTGGCCTTCTCCTTCTTCAACAAAAGACGCGAATCCGGCGAGAAACTGGTTCCAATGTGGCACAATCCACAGCCCGGCACCGCGCCTCACTGCAGCCAAACTCCCGCAGAATCAGGGGTTTCTTAATAAAGTATAAAGAAACGGCAGGGGCGGATGCCGCATTTGTGACCTTTCAGCAACAGCGCATGCGGAAGGCTGTCGCAAACACCCCAAACGGACAAGTTGGTGATTGCGTGACAGTCCCGGTCTTGTATTTTCAACCTCGGAAGCGAGGGCGGTTGATCGTCCGACTTCTTGAAACATGGGGATGGGGCAGGGAACGCTGCTCTAACGGCGAA